>NZ_JABCSC020000009.1 GCF_012972705.2 Uliginosibacterium aquaticum
CGGTGGGCTTCACGGCAGCTGACATCACGGCTGTCGGCGGCACGATCTCGGGGCTCACCGCCACCGCCGATCCGAAGGTCTTTAGCGCGACCTTCACCGCGAATGACGCCTTCACCGGCACCGCTTCGGTCTCGGTTGCCGCAGGCAGCTACACCAATGCCGCCGGCAATGCCGGCACCGCAGGCACGGACTCCGTGCCGGTCGATACCGCAGCTCCGGTGCCGACCATCACGCTGGATGCGGCCATCACGCCGGACGACATCATCAACGCCACTGAGGCCGGTCAATCCATTGCGATCACTGGTGTGGTCGGGGGTGACGCCAAGGTGGGCGACACCGTCACGCTGACCGTCAATGGCAAGGACTTCAGCGGCACCGTCGTCAGCACCGCCGGGGTGCTCGGCTTCAGCATCGCTGTGCCGGGCGCGGATCTCGTGGCCGACAGCGACGCCACCATTCAGGCCTCCGTCACCACGACCGATGCCGCGGGCAACAGCGCCAGCGCCACCGACACCGAGGGCTACTCCGTCAACACTGGAGCCCCCACGGTCACCGTCGATATCGTCGATGCCGCCCTCAACGTCGCCGACAAGGTCTCCACCGTCACCTTCAGCTTCTCCGAAGCCCCGGTCGGCTTCACGGCCGCCGACATCAGCGCCGTGGGCGGTACCGTCTCCGGCCTGACCCAGGTGGATGCCACCCACTGGACCGCCACCTTCACCGCGGCGGACGCCTTCACCGGCACCGCTTCGGTCTCGGTTGCCGCAGGCTCCTACACCAATGCCGCCGGCAATGCCGGCACGGCCGGTTCGGACTCCGTGCCGGTCGATACCGCAGCTCCGGTGCCGACCATCACGCTCGATGCGTCGATCACGCCGGACGACATCATCAACGCCACCGAGGCCGGTCAATCCATTGCGATCACTGGTGTGGTCGGGGGGGACGCCAAGGCCGGTGACACCGTCACGCTGACCGTCAACGGCAAGGACTTCAGCGGCAGCGTCGTCAGCACCGCCGGTGTGCTCGGCTTCAGCATCGCTGTGCCGGGCGCGGATCTCGTGGCCGACAGCGACGCCACCATTCAGGCCTCCGTCACCACGACCGATGCCGCGGGCAACAGCGCGTCCGCCACCGATACCGAGGGCTATTCGGTCAACACCGGCGCACCGACAGTGACCGTCGATATCGTCGATGCGGCACTCAACGTCGCCGACAAGGTCTCCACCGTCACCTTCAGCTTCTCCGAAGCCCCGGTGGGCTTCACCGCCGCCGACATCAGCGCTGTGGGTGGCACGATCTCGGGGCTCACCGCCACCGCCGATCCGAAGGTCTTTACCGCCACCTTCACCGCGAATGACGCCTTCACCGGCACCGCTTCGGTCTCGGTTGCCGCAGGCTCCTACACCAATGCCGCCGGCAATGCCGGCACGGCCGGCACGGACTCCGTGCCGGCCGATACCGCACCGCCCGTGCCGACCATCACGCTCGACGCCAACATCACGCCGGACGACATCATCAACGCCACCGAGGCCGGTCAATCCATCGCCATCACCGGCACCGTCGGCGGCGACGCCAAGGCCGGTGACACCGTCACCCTCACCGTCAATGGCAAGGACTTCAGTGGCACCGTCGTCAGCACCGCCGGGGTGCTCGGCTTCAGCATCGCTGTGCCGGGGGCAGACCTGGTGGCCGACAGCGACGCCACCATTCAGGCCTCCGTCAGCACCACCGATGCCGCCGGCAACAGCGCCAGCGCTACCGACACCGAGGGCTATTCGGTCAACACTGGAGCCCCCACGGTCACCGTCGATATCGTCGATACCGCACTCAACGTCGCCGACAAGGTCTCCACCGTCACCTTCAGCTTCTCCGAAGCCCCGGTGGGCTTCACGGCAGCTGACATCACGGCTGTCGGCGGCACGATCTCGGGGCTCACCGCCACCGCCGATCCGA
>NZ_JABCSC020000010.1 GCF_012972705.2 Uliginosibacterium aquaticum
TCCCTCTCGACGGACTAAAAAGGGACTTCCCACAGTCGCCGGAGGCGTAAGCCTCGCCGGCATCAAAGTGCCAAGATTGGGGTTGCGAAACTCAATCTGAATGGCGAAAGGGGAAGTCCATATGAATACTACGACGGTCGCTGTTGATCTGGCAAAGCAAGTGTTTGCCGTGTGTGTGGGCGATGCGCACGGCCATGGCGGCAAGACAACAGTCTTCAAACGCGCCGAATTTCTCGCCTGGCTCAAGACCCTGCCGGCCGGCACTCAGGTTGCCATGGAAGCCTGCGGCACCGCCCACTACTGGGCGCGCACCCTGCTCGCACTGGGGCTCGTGCCTCGCATCATGGCCGCAGAATTCGTCAAACCCTACCGCAAGAACCAACGCGTCAAGAACGACAGTCGCGATGCCGAAGCGATTCTCGCCGCCTTGCACGCGCCCGGCATGCGCTTCGTCACCCCCAAGACTGAAGCCCAGCAGCAACGCCTGTGCTGGCATCGCCTGCGCGAGGGCTACAAGGAGGAGCGCACCGGACTGCTCAACCGGATTCGCAGCCTGCTGGCCGAACTCGGATACCTCGTCGAGCCAGGCGCCACCAAGCTGCGCCGCACCCTCGCGAACATGCTCACCCCCGATGAGGACGGTACCCTGGCGCCCGAATCCCTGCGCCAAATGATCCAGGGCGTCCTCACTCAGCTCACCGCGCTGGATGCGCGCATCGAAGAATGCTCGGCGCACATCGCTCGCCAATCCCGACTAGACCCGAGCGTCGCCGCACTCCAGAAATGCCCCAGCATCGGCCCACTGATCGCCGACGCGCTGGTCGCCACCGTCGGCGACGCACGTCACTTCAAGAACGGGCGCCAGTTTGCAGCCAGTCTTGGCATCACCCCGAGCCAGCACAGCAGCGGTGGCAAAAACCGGCTGGGCAAGATCACCCGCCGGGGTGACAGCTACCTGCGTGGCCTGCTCATTCACGCTGCTGGCGCCGTGCTGAACGCCACCATTCGCAAGCACACCGCCCAGCCCGCGCAGCTCAGCCGACTGCAGCAATGGATGATTGGCGTCTACCAGCGAGCCGGCTATGCCAAGGCCAAGGTCGCCATCGCCAACAAGCACGCCCGGCAAGCCTGGGCCATGCTCGCCCGAGGAGAGGCCTACAACAGCGAAACCTGGCAGGCCTGGCAAGCCGCGCATGGTGAAGTGCAGGCAGCCGATCACCCGCAAGACGACTTGCCCACCGCTGCGCTCGCTGCCGCCAGCGTATGAAGCGCGCTCACGCGAGCGCAGCCATGGACAAGTCTGCAGCACCCATGAATTGAACCCGTTTGAAAGGCGCGAAACAGACCACTGAATCCGTGCAAGACACCCAGGTCAGACCGGCCGGGGGAGAGCCTGACTAACCAAGTGCGCCGACCACACAGGCGATTGCGACTGATCCTCGCACCGCTGGTCGAGACGATGACGGACTGAGGCCCCCCCGGAGCGGTTTTTTGCAGGGTCCCGGTGTGCGCGAGCGCACCGATCAAGACCGATTAGAGAGATGACAGTCTGGTCGCGGTCGTCAGCACGAAAGCAGCGGTTTGAAGCGTTCCGGAGAAACAAAAAGAAAACCGGCCTAGCGGCCGGCATTCACAAACCAGTTGACGGGAAGTCCCTTAGAGA
>NZ_JABCSC020000011.1 GCF_012972705.2 Uliginosibacterium aquaticum
CCGACACCGAAGCGGTGCCGGTGAAGGCATCATTCGCGGTGAAGGTGGCGGTCCAGTGGGTGGCATCCACCTGGGTCAGGCCAGTGACGGTACCGCCCACGGCGCTGATGTCGGCGGCGGTGAAGCCGACCGGAGCTTCGGAGAAGCTGAAGGTGACGGTGGAGACCTTGTCGGCGACGTTGAGGGCCGCATCGACGATATCGACGCTGACCGTGGGCGCGCCGGTGTTGACCGAATAGCCCTCGGTGTCGGTGGCCGATGCGCTGTTGCCGGCGGCATCGGTCGTGCTGACGGAGGCCTGAATGGTGGCGTCGCTGTCGGCCACGAGATCCGCGCCCGGCACAGCGATGCTGAAGCCGAGCACACCGGCGGTGCTGACGACGGTGCCACTGAAGTCCTTGCCATTGACGGTGAGGGTGACGGTGTCGCCCACCTTGGCGTCGCCACCGACCACACCGGTGATCGCGATCGACTGACCGGCTTCCGTGGCGTTGATGATGTCGTCCGGCGTGATGTTGGCATCGAGGGTGATGGTCGGCACCGGAGCTGCGGTATCGACCGGCACGGAGTCTGTGCCTGCCGTGCCGGCATTGCCGGCGGCATTGGTGTAGGAGCCTGCAGCAACCGACACCGAAGCGGTGCCGGTGAAGGCATCATTCGCGGTGAAGGTGGCGGTAAAGACCTTCGGATCGGCGGTGGCGGTGAGCCCCGAGATCGTACCGCCCACAGCGCTGATGTCCGCAGCGGTGAAGCCGACCGGGGCTTCGGAGAAGCTGAAGGTGACGGTGGAGACCTTGTCGGCGACGTTGAGGGCCGCATCGACGATATCGACGGTGACCGTGGGGGCTCCAGTGTTGAC
>NZ_JABCSC020000012.1 GCF_012972705.2 Uliginosibacterium aquaticum
TGCCAGGTCGAGACGTAGGTGAAATCTGAGACCCACAACTGATTGGGCCAATCCGCCTTGAACTGCCGATTGACCCGATCTGCCGGGCATGGCGCCTTGCTGTCGCTGATCGTGGTGCGCACCACCTTGCCACGCATCACTCCCCGCAAACCCCGACGACGCATGAGTCGTTCTACCGTGCAGCGCGCGACCTCGATGCCTTCCCGGTTCAGCTGCCGCCAAACCTTGTCGGCCCCATAGACGTGCAGATTGGCTTGCCAGACGCGTTCAATCTCAGCCATCAGTTGCTCATCGCGCCGCACCCGTTCGCTACGCCGTTCAGGATGATGGCGCAGGGCCGCGTGACGCCGGTAACCGGATGGGGCGATCTGCAGTTGCCGACAGATCGGCTCGACCCCGAAGACATCACGATGCTCGTCGACGAAAGACCTCAGGACTTGAATCGGCGGTCGAGCTCCGCCTGGGCGAAAAACGCGCTGGCAAGCTTCAAAATCTCATTGGCTTTGCGCAGCTCACGGACTTCGCGTTCCAACTCTTTGACGCGTTTCTGGTCGGCGGTGCTAGCGCCTTCACGCTGACCGGTATCCCGCTCGTGCTGGCGAACCCAGTTGAGCAAAGTCTGCGGCGTACAGCCGATCTTGGATGCGACGGATTCAAAGGCCGCCCACTGCGAAGGATAGTCGCCGCACTCGGCAACCATGCGCACGGAACGCTCACGGACTTCGGGGGAGAACTTCACTGACTTCTTCATGGCTCTATCTTCTCAAGAGTTAGAGCCTCCACCAAACCCGGGGCGATTCAT
>NZ_JABCSC020000013.1 GCF_012972705.2 Uliginosibacterium aquaticum
TGATGTCCGCAGCGGTGAAGCCGACCGGGGCTTCGGAGAAGCTGAAGGTGACGGTGGAGACCTTGTCGGCGACGTTGAGGGCCGCATCGACGATATCGACGGTGACCGTGGGGGCTCCAGTGTTGACGGAGTAGCCCTCGGTGTCGGTGGCGGACGCGGAGTTGCCCGCGGCATCGGTCGTGGTGACGGAGGCCTGAATGGTGGCGTCGCTGTCGGCCACGAGATCCGCGCCCGGCACAGCGATGCTGAAGCCGAGCACCCCTGCGGTGCTGACGACGGTGCCGCTGAAGTCCTTGCCATTGACGGTGAGGGTGACGGTATCACCCACCTTGGCATCCCCCCCGACCACACCGGTGATGGCGATGGATTGACCGGCCTCGGTGGCGTTGATGATGTCGTCCGGCGTGATGTTGGCGTCGAGCGTGATGGTCGGCACGGGCGGTGCGGTATCGACCGGCACGGAGTCCGTGCCGGCCGTGCCGGCATTGCCGGCGGCATTGGTGTAGGAGCCTGCGGCAACCGAGACCGAAGCGGTGCCGGTGAAGGCGTCATTCGCGGTGAAGGTGGCGG
>NZ_JABCSC020000001.1 GCF_012972705.2 Uliginosibacterium aquaticum
GAGAGATGACAGTCTGGTCGCGGTCGTCAGCACGAAAGCAGCGGTTTGAAGCGTTCCGGAGAAACAAAAAGAAAACCGGCCTAGCGGCCGGCATTCACAAACCAGTTGACGGGAAGTCCCTTAGAGAGTGGTTAGCGCTATACATGGCCGAGTGCTTTTAAGTCTTCGATCCATTTAGTAAACAGGGCCTGCACTTGCCTCGTTTTTTCGTGCAGTTGCGTGCTCAATGTTCTGTATTCGGCCACTTTTTCTGCATCGTAGAAAACCAACTCCCTATCCATGTTTAAGTGGGGGGCTAGGCAGTATCTGTAATCTCCGTCGGCAGGACGGGTGTTTGGAAAAACAAAGAAGTTCGTACCGACGAACTCCTCGAGCCGCCCTGCGGCTAAAGAAAACTCACGATAGGCTGTGGCGGTAGAGTGGTGTTGAAATACAAACTCTGGCTTTAGAAATCGTGTCGAAACTTCATAAAACTCGGAATGGAGTTTTGAGGTATAGGAATGATCGTCAAGAAGATTTGAAAGGTAGGACCTAGCCCGTTCAATAGAGATGTTGGCTGCCCAAAAGGTTGATTTATCTGCTTGGATCTTTGCCTGCCGCGGATCGGCAATAAAGTGCTTGTACGCCAGTAGCCCTAAGCCGGGAATTATCTGCGCTGTTGCGAGCAGCCATTGATAACTCTCATTCACCACGACGCCTGCTTTCCCAAGAGCCGCAATGAGAATTCCCTGCCACCAAGGGCCGGTGAATGTAGCTAGACCACTGCCGACCAGAAGAAGCCCTAGCGCGACAAAAATGTGGCGCTTATACGAGAAGGACCAAGTTCCGGTTGATACGTTGTGTGATAGTTCGATGGACATCTCGTGCGCTAACGTGAAGTAGCCCTCAAAGTGAGGGCGTATTGGTTTATTTATCAAAACGACCCGGATTCTCAGACTTCTGTTTTATAAGAAATTTGAAGCCTTACTTGGCGTCAAAGTGATAAATAAAACAATGGCGCCGTTTTTTCCACAGGTTTTCTTCATGTTGTCTGATGAGGTGCGAAATGACTACAAGTGGAACAAGTGCTTCTGGGGGTGATGGGTGATCGTTCTGACCGGGTATCTGTTATGCATCGTAGGCCGGCCTCTCCGTTTGGTATTACAAGCTTGACTCAGCATGCTCGCCACATCTTCCTTAGCCTCTCCGCCAGCGTCAATTGGCTTCAGGCTGGAAGTGTGAGAAATATCAAACCGGGTTACATGTTTGTCATCGCCTCGGTGCGCTTAAGTGCTCTTGAGGTTCGTGGCCAAGAGAGCCTCCTTTGGGCGCGGACAGCGCGCGAGATAGATGGTGTGCGCAGGTATAGTGATGCGTAGGTCTGGCGAATGGAGATGAAGGGGTGAAAGCATACTTTTGGGGCTGGCTCGTGTTGATGTGTGTGGCCAAGGCGGATGCGCTGGAGCCGGAGCGAGTGCTGCACTTTGAATTGAGGCAACAACTGCCGATCCTTCAAGTGCAGGTAGATGGCCGGGAGGCGTCCCTGATTCTTGATCTTGGCGGGGCGGCAGCTTTGGCCTTGCGGCCGGACTGGCCGGAAGCCGGGGCGGCGGGCGAAGTCCGTGAGCATTCGCTGGCGCTTGCGCCGGGTGAGCTTGAGGTGGTGCCGGCTACGGTCTGGAGAAAAACGCGTATCCCGCCAGGTATCGATGGTTATCTCGGCTGGGCCTATCTTCAGCGTTACAACCTGGTGTTCGATTACGCGAAGCAGGCGGTGAGGCTCTACCCACGCGGGGCGGTGCATGCCGAATGTGCCGGCGTGCCGGTGCCCTTGCGCCGCCTGGGCTCGCTGCCCTATGTGCAGTTTGATCATGCGGGTCAGGCGCTTCTGTTGGGCCTGGATACCGGGGCGAATCAGAATCTCATCAAGCCTGATGTAGCCGGCGCGACCTTGCCGGACAAAATTCTTTCGATCGATGGTGCGACGCTGGCCGGGCAGGCACTCAAGCTCGGGCCCTTGCGGGTGCTTGAGCTGCCGATTCCGACGCTGCATGGCTTGCTCGGCTACGATTTTTTTGCCCGCTATCGCGTCTGCCTCGATCCTGCCGCCAATACCTTTGCACTCTCGGCCTTTGAACCGGAGCCGGGTGCTGCAGCCGACGGGGCGCGCTGAGTATTCAACTGCCCCACCGGGGTTGCGTGGACAAGCCTTTCATCTGGATTGGGGGCTGAACGCCCGGCCAGGCATTGCAAACCTGCGGCTGGCCTTACTTTTTGAGCAGATCCTTGAGTGCGGCAAAGGGATTATGCGTCGCACTGCTGTGGCCGTTCTCGCCGCCGCCTTGCCCCGAGTCCGCTTCGAGATAACGTGAGTGCTCGTTCTCGTGGCAGTAGATGCACAGCAGCTCCCAGTTGCTGCCGTCCGGGGGATTGTTGTCGTGGTTGTGGTCGCGGTGGTGCACGGTCAGCTCGCGCAGATTGTCGCGTGTGAAGCTGCGCGTGCAACGGCCGCAGACCCAGGGGTAGAGCTTCAGGGCCCGTTCGCGGTAGCCCTGCTCACGCTGCTCGGCACTCTTGCGGGCCTCGGCCACAAGGCGGTCAAGGCGGTTGGCATCGGGGGTTTTGGGCTGGGCCATGAGTATTGTTCCGGAGGATGAGGGCGTGGGGACTTAGTGCTGCCTGGCGCGCCGGGCGGGCGGAATGTTGAGCACCCCGGCGCCGTCGATGCGCAGTGCTTTGCCGAGCCGCACGGTTTTCACGGTGACGCTGAATTCCGGCCAGCCCCTGCCTTGCAGTTCGACATAGCCGGGCGCGGGGCAGCGCCGCAGCTCGAAGCCCTGCTCGGGATAATCCTGGGCATCAAGGAGCAGATCGAAACCCCAGCCGAGTTCTGGGTCTCGCTGTAGCCCCTCGGCCTGTTTGGCGCGGTAGGCCTTGCGCAAGCCCGGTGAGGCAAGCGGATTGGCATCGAGCCAGGCCTCGACGGGCTGGCTGCTGCTGCCCAGAAACACGGCATCGTTGTAGGCGAGATAGCCCTGCATGAAGCGCAGCGCAAGGGCCGCCTCTTCAGGGCAGGCCGCCTGCGCCGGCAGGAGGGCGAGGCTGCAGGCCAGGGCGGAGAGGAATCGCTGCATGCTGCAGGGCGCTTACTTTGGTGAAGGGATGTTGATCAGCGGCGTGCTGCTCATGTTGGCCGGGATCACCACGGTATGGGCCGAGCCTTTCTCAGCGAACTTGGCCAGGGCCTGATTCACTTCGTGCTGCAGGTATTCGCGGGTGAGCGAGCCGGAGATGATGGCCTGGGCCTTGGCGATGCCTTCGGCTTCGGTGATCTTGATCTGGGCTTCGCGCTTGGCGATTTCGGTCTGGATCGTCATGGCCTCGAGGCGCTTCTGGTTGGCCACGGCGGCGCGGATGGATTCTTCGATGGAAGGATCGGTCATGACCGAGCGGATCACCACGCGTGACACGGAGAACACCTTTGGGTCATTGGCTTCGAGCTGGGCCTGCACATTCTTGTGCATGGCCGCGGCGATTTCGTCGCGCTTGGTATGCAGGATCAGCGAATCGACCCTGGAGACTTCCTCATAGGCCGCGTTGCGCACCAGACGCGAGACCAGGCCGTGGGCCGGGAACCACACGCCGCTCTCTTCATCGCGGGCGGACTGGTTGGCGTACTTGGCCTGCAGCTCGGTGATGCCGCCAGGGGCGACGTGGTAGTAGATGGTGATGTCCATGTCGCGCAGGCTGAGGTTGTCTCGCGCCTTGGGCGTGAGGTCCTGCACGTCGATGGCGATTTCCTTGGCGGTGAATTCCTGCACCTTGGAGATGAAGGGCCACTTCATGTAGATGCCCGGCCCGATTTCGTCCGGCGAGATCACGCCGAGTGTGGTGCGGATGCCCACGTTTCCAGTGCCGATGGTGCCGAACACGCCGCTGAACGCGAAAAACAGGATCAGGATCAGAAAAAAGAAACTACCGAGTCTGGACAACCATTGCGCCTGCATCCTGCTCTCCCTGTTTAAGTGTCGTGTGATCCGCTCAGCATATCATCGGGGTGTTAAGCCAGCTTCTGCTCAGCTGCCGCGAGGCTGGCGTAGCCATAGAGTTTCGCGGTGTGCTCCATGGTCACGGTGGTGAGGTTGCGCCCCTCCTCCTGATATTCCTCCACCATGCGCAGGTAGGCGCGCAGGGTGTCTTCGGAATAGGTGCCAAGCTCGCCGCGCAGATAGGTTTCGAAGGAGGTGCCCTGCGGGCCGTCCTCCTCGGTGCGGATCAGGCGAGCCTGATCCGACATGCGCGGCCACTCGCGCGCGAAGGCTTCACGCCATTCCAGCTGAATTGCGATGACGCGCTCGATCGTGCGCCGCTGCCAGTCGCTCAGCGGCGGCAGCAGATGCGCGAAGCCGGCGTATTCGGCGGGTGCGGTGGAGGCCATCATGCGCGCGTATTTCTCCTGCACCAGATTGCGACCGAGCTGCGCGGCGCGCTTGAGGTCGGCGTGGTAGCTGGCGAGCGTGCCATTGTCCCAAGCCAGAAACTGGCTCTTGCGCATGATCTCGAAGGTCTCGAAGTTGTCCTGACAATTGGCGCGGCCGCCTTCGTTTTCAACCTTGTCGAAGGCCTGCCATTCGAGTTGCACGATGTCGTCGATGAGGCTCATGGGGTTTCCTGTGTGTGTGTTCCGTAGGTGCGGCTTCAGCCGCACGCATGGATGGCGAAGCTTGCGTAGGGCGGACTTCAGTCCGCCGCCACGCGTGGTGTGCGGCTAAAGCCGCACCTACGGGTTGGCGAGAATGCTGTCGACATGCGCTTCAAGATAGGACTCGCCCGGCTGACTGAAGCCCTGCGCGATGATTTCCCGCAGCACGGCGGCGCAGATTTCTTCGACCAGCGGCGTAGCCTCGGCCGCCAGGGTCTGCGCCAGTTGTGTGAGTTGGCCGTGCAGCGCGGCGAGCCTGGGCAGGCTGCCGACGCTGTGCACCAGCCACTTGTCGGCCGGGGTATAGCGCCGGTTCAGCACATGAATCGCCGCGCAGGCCTGGCGGATGAACTCGGCCTGCGCCATCAGCGCAGCGGCCGGCTCGCCGCGCGTCAGCGCGCGCGGCAGGTTGTACTGCCCGCTCTGCGCCATCTTCGCCACGGCCTGCGCAAGCTTGCGCCGTACGATGCCATCGGGATAGTAAGCGGCCAGCGCAGCACGGATACGGCTGAACTCGCCGGCCGGGTCGGAGAAGACTTCGCCATTGGTGACACAGGCCAGCAGTGGCTCCGGAATCTGCAGCCAGTCCGCTTCGGACTGCGGCAGCTCCGCCGCGCCGAGGAATTCGCGGTAGAAACCGGAGATACTGAACACGCCCACGCGCTGGCCGCTGCGGCGCCCGGGCCGGCGCGCCGGGAAGCCGGCGAACTCGGGCGGCAGGCGCTCGTAGTCGGCCTGCATCTGCTTGCCTAAGGCCGCGTAATCCTCATCCGTGAGCCAGATGCAGAAGCCGGGGCCGAAATCGTGATCGCGGGACTGCTCGTCATCGAAGCCGAAGCACTCCGAGCCGTGGCCCACCAGACCCACGGCGATGCGGTGTGCAATCGGCGCGTAGTCAGCCAGCAGGCTGCCGCGCATGGCTTCGTAGTACTGGCGCGCGAGGGCCAGGCCTTTGAGCTGCGGGCGCAGTGCGGCGGCCACCTGCTGCGCCTCGCGCTTGCAGGCTGCACTGCGAGTCGGGTCGGAGGCTTCAAGCACCAGCGCGAGGCTCTCCAGCATGTCGGCATAAGGCTGGTTCTTGCCGAAGCGCGCCTCGATCTCGCGCAGGGCACGTTCGTACAGCGCGGCGGCTTCGCTCGCGTTCCCCTCCTTGAAGCACACCTCGCCCAGCGCGGCGATAGCCGCAGCGTGATGGCCGCTCGGGCGCGGCAGTGCGGCGAACAGCCGGTCGGCCTCCTCCAGCGCAGCACGCGCTTCGGCGAGCTGGCCCAGGCGCACGCGCGACTGCGCGAGGTTGGTGAGGCTCACCGCCACATCGTGTTCCGCGCCCGGATTGCTGCGACTGATCGGCAGCGCGGCTTCGAGGAACTGGATCGCGCGGGCGTGATCGCCGGCTTCCTGCCAGGCCAGGGCGAGGTTGTTGTAGAGCGTGGCGACGAGGAAGGCATCCTGCACGCCCAGCGCGAGGAACATGCGTCCCACTTCTTCGAAGAGCTCGATGGCGCGCTGAAACTGGCCGTCCGCGCGCCAGGCCGTGGCGACGTTGAGCAGGGTGGTGGCGTAGTGCAGGCTGTTCTTGAGGCCCAGCTCTTCGAGCAGGCCCAACGCCTTGCTGGCCGCCGCCAGTGAGTCCTTGAAGCGGCTGGTGCTGCGGTAGTAGCCCATCAGCTCGTTGAGCAACGAGAGCACCGCGCCCTTGTCGCCCTCGGCTTCGCCACGGGCGATGTGGTCGAGCATGAAGGCTTCGACCTGATCGTAGGCGCCGCGCTGGAAAAGGCTGTCGAGCTGCTGCAGGACCTGCTGGATGTCCATCGGTGAATCCTCTCTGGAGTTTCCGACAGCCTAGCAAGGAGCGCGCGCGCGCAGCTGGTCTCAGATCAAGTCCGGCTGCGCAGCGCGATCCCGGCGCACGCTTGGCTTATTGAAATGCCACCTCGGCGAAGCTTCTGAGCTTGCGGCTGTGCAGCGCATCCGGCCCGCGCTCGCGCAGGATCTCCAGCGCCCGGATGCCGATACGCAGGTGTTGGTCGACCCGCTCGCGGTAGAAGTTGTTGGCCATCCCCGGCAGCTTGATCTCGCCATGCAATGGCTTGTCGCTCACACAGAGCAGGGTGCCGTAGGGCACGCGGAAGCGGAAGCCGTTGGCGGCGATCGTGGCGCTCTCCATGTCCAGCGCCACCGCGCGGCTTTGCGAGAAGCGGCGCTGCGGGGTGTTGTCCGGCAGCAGTTCCCAGTTGCGGTTGTCGGTGGTCGCTACCGTGCCGGTGCGCAGCAGCCCCTTCAGCGCTGCACCCGAGAGGCCGGTCACGTCGGCTACGGCGGTTTGCAGGGCGAGCTGGATTTCGGCCAGCGCCGGAATCGGCACCCACACCGGCAGGTCTTCGTCGAGCACATGGTCTTCGCGCACATAGGCGTGCGCCAGCACATAGTCGCCCAGCGCCTGGGTGGTGCGCAGTCCGGCGCAATGCCCCAGCATCAGCCAGGCATGCGGGCGCAGCACGGCGACGTGGTCGGTGATGGTCTTGGCGTTCGCCGGGCCGACGCCGATGTTGACCATGGTGATGCCGCTGCCATCGGCGCGCACCAGGTGGTAGGCCGGCATCTGCGGCAGGCGCGGCGGCTGTTTGCCGAGCGCATCCAGCTCGCCCGCCGGCTCGCCGACGCGGCGCGTGATGACGTTGCCGGGCTGGACGAAAGCGAGGTAGGGGCTGGCCGGGTCATTCATCGCCTCCAGCCCCATGCGCACGAATTCGTCGATGTAGAACTGGTAGTTGGTGAACAGCACGAAGTTCTGGAAATGCTCGGGCGAGGTGCCGGTGTAATGGCGCAGGCGCTGCAAGGAGTAATCCACGCGCGGGGCGGTAAACAAGGCGAGCGGATGGGCTTCACCGGGCGCGGTGGCATGGGTGCCGTTGGCGATGCCGTCGTCCATCACCGAGAGATCCGGCAGATCGAAGAGATCGCGCATCAACATGCGCCGCTCGGCACTCATGCTGCCTTCGATGTGGTCATAGTCGCCAAAGGAGAAATGCACCGGAATCGGCTGCGAGCTGATGCCCACTTCCAGCTCCACATCATGGTTTTGCAGCAGCAGACGGAACTGGTCGAGGAAATAGCCGGCGAAGAGGTCCGGTCGGGTCAGGGTGGTTTCGTAGTGGCCGGGGCCGGCGACGAAGCCGTATGACAGACGCTTGTCAGCGGTACGCGCCTTGGCAACGGTACTGGTGTGGATGCGCACGAAGGGATAGCAGGCGCGGGCGCGTTCCTCTTCGGCTTCCGGCACGGTTCCGGACACGTATTGCTGGAGGGCTTCGCGCAGGTGATTGATGCTGGCGTTGTAGATCAGCTGAACCTGGGCCAGAGCAGCTTCGGCATCGGTGAAGCGCAGCGGGGCAATGAAGGGCGGGCGATGGGGCATGGTGTTTTTCTCCGTGATATTCCAGTCTGGATCAAGCATACCGCATGCCGGGAGATCGTTTTCAGTGCTCTGGCCGCCGCCACAGCCAGATGGCCACCGTCAGCATCACCAGTGCTACGCCGAGGGTGATCAGGCGCGGGGCGCCGGAGAAATACATCAGCCCGGCGCTGGCCGTCATCATGATCGAGGCGGCCCATTTTGCGCGGCGAGACATTGCACCGTGTTCACGCCAGGCGCGGATACTGGCGCCCCAGCGTGGGTGATTCAGCAGCCAGGCTTCGAGCGCCGGCCAGCCGTGCCCGGCCGCCCAGGCCGCCAGCAGCAGGAAGGGCACGGTGGGCAGGCCCGGCACGAAGATGCCGATGAAACCCAGCAGCAGCGCGCTACCCGCGAGCAGGCGCCACAGGATCAGAGCCAGCATCCGGCGCATCAGAGGAGGCCTTTCACGAGCAGGCCGGCCAGGGCGCAAAGACCGATCACGCCCATGACATTCGCCTTGTAACGTAGCAAGGCCACCGCAGCTGCCAGCGCAATCAACGCAGCCGGCCACTCGAAGCCCACATCAAAGCCCTGCGGCCACAGCACGTGGTACGCGAAGAACAGCGCTAGATTCACGATGACCCCCACCACGGCTGCCGTGATCGCAGTGAGCGGAGCGGTGAAGTGCAGCGCATCGCGGGTTGATTCCACCAGCGGAGCGCCGGCGAAGATGAACAGGAAGGACGGCAGGAAGGTGAACCAGGTGGCCAGACAGGCGCCGACCAAGGCCGTGAACACGATGGCCGGGCCGGACAGGAAGGCGCCGGAGGCCATCTGCGTGCCCTCGTTCCAGCCGCCGACGAAGCCGACGAAGGCCACCACCATGATCAGCGGACCCGGTGTGGTCTCGCCGAGCGCCAGCCCGTCGATCATCTGGCTGGGGCTGAGCCAGCCGTAGTGCAACACCGCGCCCTGATACACATAGGGCAGCACCGCGTAGGCACCGCCGAAAGTCAGCAGCGCCGCCTTGGTGAAGAACCAGCCGGTCTGGCTGAAGAAGTGCGTCCAGCCAGCGAAAGCCACCAGCAAGCCCATCGGCAGCAGCCATAACACGGCGCCCAGGCCGCAGATCAGGATCAGGCGGAACCAGCGGAAACGCGCATGCTCCGGTGTGGGCGTGTCGTCGTCGATCAATGCTGGGCCGTAAGACTTTGCCGCGCCAGAATGACCGCCGCCGGTGCTGAAAGCCTCGGGCTGCAGGCGCCCGCCGAGCCAGCCCAGCGCTGCCGCGCCCGCCACGATGGCCGGAAACGGTACATGCAATGCAAATATCGCGATGAAAGCCAGCGCCGCAATGCCCCACAGCCAGCGGTTATGCAGGGTGCGCCCGCCGATGCGCCAGGCCGCCTGCAGCACGATGGCGCACACCGCCGGTTTGATCCCGTAAAACAGCCCTGCTACCAGCGGCTGCTGGCCGAAGGTCATGTACAGCCATGACAGCGCGATCAGGATCAGCAGTGAAGGCAGCACGAACAGCACCCCCGCCGCAATGCCCCCCCAGCTGCGGTGCATCAGCCAGCCAAGATAGGTGGCGAGCTGCTGGGCTTCCGGCCCCGGCAGCAGCATGCAGTAATTGAGCGCATGCAGGAAACGCTTCTCTGAGATCCAGCGCCGCTTCTCCACCAGTTCGCTGTGCATCAGCGCGATCTGGCCGGCAGGGCCACCGAAGCTGATGAAGCCCAGCCGGAGCCAGAAGCGCAGGGCGGTGAAGAAAGGGATGCTGGCGGGTAGATTCAAGCGAAAGTATCCAGGTACAGGTTTTCGACCTGACTGCGGGCCCAGGGGGTCTGGCGCAGGAATTTCAGGCTGGACTTGATGCTCGGATCGAGGATGAAGCAGCGCACTTCGATGCGTCGGCCGAGTTCTTCCCAACCGTAGTGCTCGACCAGGCGAGTCAGGATGAATTCGAGCGTGAGGCCGTGGAGCGGATTCTTGGGCTGCGGATGCATGAGGAGGGGACGGAGTGCTGGAGCCGGCTGCGGAATGCCCCGGCGTTCCGCGCTAGTATGCCAGCACCCTGTTTCGCTAGGACCACCATGCGCTATCGCAATGCCGCCACCCGCCGACCCGATCCTCAAGACGCCGCCCGTGGTGAGCACGGCGAGCTGCTGCGTCTGCTCCTGAGCGTGAGCCTGATCCTCTTGGCCTGCCTCTTCGCGGCGGATCGGCTGGCCGTGTGGCTGGCGCCGCACTTACCCTTTGCGGCCGAAGTGCAGCTCGCCGAGAGCCTCAAACTGGATCGCCTGGCGCCCACTCTGGGCGGCGGCCCGGGGCCACAGGATGCGGCGATCCAGCAGGCCCTGCAGCAACATGCCGGGCGAATAACAGCCAGCCTGCAGCTGCCGCCCCAGATGCCGATCCAGCTGCATTACGTGGCGGGGGATACGGTGAATGCCTTCGCCACCCTGGGCGGACATGTGTTCGTGTTTCGTGGCCTGCTCGAAAAGCTGCGCTACGAGGAGGAACTCGATGCCGTGTTGGCTCACGAAATCGGCCATGTGGCGCATCGGCACATGGTGCGCCAACTCAGTCGCGGGGTGATGACGGCCAGCGTACTGGGCCTGATCGGCGTGCGCAGCCCGGCGCTCAATCAGTGGCTGATCGGCGATGTGCAGCAACTGCAGATGCTGGCTTACAGCCGTGAGGCCGAGCGCGAGGCGGATGCCACGGCGCAGCTCGCCAGCCAGCGCTTGCACGGCGGCAATCAGGGCCTCGTGAAGCTCTTCGAAACCTTTACGGCCCTCCAGGCTGAGCGTGGCGTGCGCGCACCGGCTTGGCTGCAGAGCCACCCACTGCCGGCTGAGCGGGCAGAGCAAGCGCGAGTCGCCGGGCAGGATGCGGCACGACTCACGCCGCTGAGCGGAGCGCTGGCCCTGGGGCGAGCCGAACCGTGAGCCTGCTTTTTCAGTGCTGTGCCGAGTACCAGGCCTCGTACTGCGGCCCGAGCGGTCGCAGGTCGTACTGCAGCACGCCCAGTGCGCCGCGCAGCACGGTGAGGCGTATCGGGCTGCCTTCAGGCTGGGCTGCCCAGTAATCGGCGTAGTCGTAGAAATACAGCTCCGGCAGGCCTGCTGTCACCGGCTGCAGCAGGCCTTCGCTGGCGACCTTGTACGCCACCTGCTGGGGGCCGTGGCTGAGCAGGCTGTTGAGGCGCAGCACGCCGAAATAGAGCGTGGCCTGCAGGGCGGGAATTGTCAGCAAGGCCAGCACGATGGCGCTGGACCACGGCGTCTTCGCGCGCCGGGCCCACAGCAGCAGGGCGAAGCTGCCCGCGCAGGCCAGCATGAAGAACAGCGCCGTCGGCGCACCATGAGCATAGCGCCACTGATGCGTGAAGCGCGCGTCGCCGATGAGTTCGACAAAGGCATAGATCACCGCCGCTACCAGCGCGAGCAGCCAGGTACGCGTGAAGCGGTGTTTGAACAGGCTGAAGTTCTCCGGCGACGCCAGAGCCGGCCCTGGCCGATGGTGGGCGCGGCTCTCGGCGACCGAGCCCGTCGCGAGGACGAAGGCGGTACCGACCGCCAGCACTTCCACCTGGGTGGCTTCGCCGCCGCGGCTGTTGGAGATGCGGCTGGTGGTGATGCGCACGTTGAATACGTGCTTCGCTCCGCGTGCCTTGGCCGCCTGCTTCAGACGCACCATGGCCTGGCGGCGGCCGCGTTCCAGCAGCTGTTCGTAGGCGCGGTAGTTGCCGCCGACGATCTTGCGCAGACCGGCCACGAAGAAGCGGAAATAGTCCGACGCGATCACTGCACTGCCGGTGACCAGCAGCGGATCGAGCACCTGCGCGGAAGCGGGCGGATAGCGCGTGGCGAAGACCAGCACATCGGCCACCGCGTCTTCCTCGGCGGCGAGGCTGCGCAGATGGGCGCGCTCGTTGCGGCGGCCGCGCCAGTAGCCGATGGTCACCAGCACGAGGAAAACCCCGAGCTTGATCAGCAGTTCCATGACGTGGGCTTACTCGAGGATGACGGCGGTGCCGTAGGCCAGGATCTCGGCGGCGCCGGTGGTCACGGAGGTCGTGGTGTAACGGATGTTGAGCACCGCGTTGGCGCCCATTTCCTCGGCCTGTGCCACCATGCGGTCGGTGGCTTGCTGGCGCGCCTCGACCAGCAGGTCGGTATAGGCCTTGAGTTCGCCGCCAACGATGTTCTTGAGCCCAGCCATGATGTCGCGCCCGGCATGTTTGCTGCGCACCGTGCTGCCTTCGACGATGCCCAGATGTTCCTTGATGCGCCGGCCCGGCACGATTTCCAGATTGCTCAACAGCATGTCAGCTCCTGCATTCAGATGTGGGGCGCACCTTGCAGGAACATGCCGGGCGGGTCAAGTCGGGATCAGACGCTGGCCAGTTCCTGGCGTGCCTGGCGCAGCACCGAAAGCCCACCGGACAGCGCCAGCCCTGCCATCACCAGGGCCACGGCCAGATCCGGCCAGGCGCTGCCAGTGCCGAACACCCCGGCCGCTGCGAGCATCACGGCGATGTTGCCGATGGCATCGTTGCGGCTGCATAGCCACACCGAACGCATGTTGGCATCCCCTTCGCGGAAGGCGTAGAGCAGCAGGGCCACGCTTGCGTTGGCGGCCAGCGCGACGAGGCCGATCACGCCCATGGTCAGTGGCTCCGGCGGAATGCCTTGCCAGGCGGACCAACCCGCGCGGAGCAGCACGAAGACGCCGAAGGCGGCCATGGTCAGGCCTTTCAGCCAGGCCGCACGGGCGCGCCAGACGAGGCCCAGCGAGAGCACGGCGAGAGATAGGGCGTAGTTCGCCGCATCACCCGCGAAGTCGACCGCATCGGCCCACAGGGACACCGAGCCGGAGCTCAGACCGCCAATGATTTCGACGCCGAACATCAGCGCATTCACCCACAGCGCGATCCACAGCGCACGGCGAAAGCGTGGGCTCGGGGCGGTGCTGGTGGAGCAACTGGTTTCACAGGAACAGCAGGCCATGAGGATTTCCTTGCAGGGAGGTTGAGGGATGACTTGATTCAACACCCTGTAGTCACTTCAGGGTCAAGCGTTTAGTATCACAGCCTGCAAGGAGCGAAACATGGACACCATCTGGCGCATCGGCGAGCTGGCCCGGGCCACCGGGATCGAGGTCGAAACCATCCGTTACTACGAGAAGACCGGCCTGCTGCCGCCCCCGGCGCGCCAGGCCAATGGCTACCGGGCTTACGGGGCTGCGCATCTGGAGCAGCTGGCCTTCATCCGCCATTGCCGTGCGCTGGACATGAGCCTCGCGGATATCCGCCGCCTGCTCGACTTCCTGCAGCAGCCGCAGGCCGATTGCGACGATATCAACCTGCTGGTCGACGCCCAATTGTTGCGGGTGCGCGCCCGCCTGGCCAGCATGCAGGCGCTGGAGCGGCAATTGATTGAGTTGCGCGGGCGCTGCGCCCAGCCGCATCAGGTGGCAGACTGCGGCATCCTGCACGAACTGGTGGCCGCAGCGCATGGCGAGGCCTGTGCCTGCCATGCGCCCGGCACGGAGCCGCCGGTGGTTCAGGCGCCGAGGTAGTCGCGCTTGCCGATCTCCACGCCGTTGTGGCGCAGGATGTTGTAGGCCGTGGTGACGTGGAAGTAGAAGTTTGGCAGGGCATAGCCGATCAGATAGTCCAGGCCCTTGAACTGCAGCTCGCGCGGGCCGGCCTTCACGTTGATGTCACGCGTCTCCGAGCCATCGATCTGCACAGCCGGGATGGTTTCGATGAAGGCAATGGTCTTGGCGATGCGTGCCTGCAGTTCGGCAAGCGTCTGCTCGTTGTCCGCGTAGCTCGGCACTTCGACGCCGGCCAGGCGGGCAACTGTGCCCTTGGCGAAGTCGCAGGCGATCTGCACCTGGCGCGTGAAGGCGAACATGTCCGGGAACAGTCGACTGGCCAGCAGTACGGCCGGATCGATTTTCTTGGCTTCGGCATGGGCTGCGGCCTTGGCGAGGATGGCGTCGAGCGCCTTCAATTGGGCAATCAGGCGCGGGCTGCTGGCGACGTACATCGAAATGCTCATGGTTTTCTCTTTTGAAGTTCCCGGAGGGCGGACCTGAAGCTTAGCGCATCGCCGACAGGCATCTGACCTTACTCAGGATGTGGCTGAAATCTTGCTCTAAAACCGTAGACTGAAGACTGAGCCTCTCGCCGTAAGCCTCCCATGTCCCTACCTGCCGATCTTGCTGCCCTGACTTTCGATCACCGTTTCCTGGGCGCCCTGCCGGCCGATCCGCTGGATCTGGCACAGCCGCGCACGGTACAGGGAGCGATGTATTCCTTCTGTGTGCCAACCCCGGTGGCCGCCCCGCGCCTTCTGCACTGGTCGGCCGAGTGCGCGGCCCTGCTCGGGCTCGGTGCGCTGCCCGTCGATGCGCAGGCGGCGGCGGAAGTCTTCGCCGGCAATCGCCTGCTCACCGGCAGCCAGCCCTATGCCACCTGCTACGGTGGCCACCAGTTCGGCAACTGGGCCGGTCAGCTTGGTGACGGCCGCGCCACCCTGCTCGGCACGGTGATCGGTGCGGACGGGCTGCGCCTCGAAGTGCAGCTGAAAGGGGCGGGGCTGACGCCTTACTCGCGCCATGCCGATGGTCGGGCGGTGTTGCGCTCCTCGATCCGCGAATATCTGTGCAGCGAAGCCATGCACCATCTGGGCGTGCCGACCACCCGCGCGCTGTGCCTGGTCGGCACGGGGGAAGCGGTGCTGCGCGACATGTTCTACGACGGCCGGGCACGCGAGGAGCCGGGCGCCATCGTGACCCGCGTGGCGGAGAGCTTCCTGCGCTTTGGACACTATCAGCTGCCGGCCGCGCGCGAAGACCTCGGCCTGCTGCGCCAGCTGGTCGACTACACCATCACGACCCACTTTCCGCAGCTCGGAAGCCCCTCGCAGGAGGTCTATCTGGCCTGGTTCCGGGAGGTCTGCGAGCGTACCGCGCTGCTGATGGCGCACTGGCTGCGGGTGGGCTTCGTGCACGGCGTGATGAATACCGACAACCTCTCGGTGCTGGGCCTCACCATCGATTACGGCCCCTATGGCTGGCTGGACGCCTTCGAGCCCGGCTTCACGCCCAACACTACCGACCGTGGCGGGCGCTACGCCTATGCCGAGCAGGCCCGGGTGGCCGGCTGGAACCTGAGCTGCCTGGCCAATGCACTGCTGCCGCTGGTGGGCGACATCGGGGCGCTGGAGCGTTGCCTCGATGCCTATGGCGAGGCTTTCGAGCGCCACTATCTGGCGATGCTGCGCGACAAGCTGGGCCTGCCGCAGGAGGGGCCGGAGCAGCCGGACTTCGAGCTGGTCAGCGGGCTGTTCGCCTGCTTCGCGACAGTCGATACAGACATGACAATCTTCTACCGTGCGCTGGCCCGTATGAATGCGGATACGGAACGTGAAGCTGCGCTGCAGATTCTGGCCCCGGCCTTCTATGCCGAGCCTTCCACCCAGGCGCGCGAAGCCTTTGCGGACTGGCTTGGCGCCTGGCAGGCGCGGATTGCTACTGCGCCGGAAGTGGCCGCCGCGCGCGTGGCGCGCATGAATGCTGCCAACCCCTGGCTGATCCCGCGCAACTGGTTGGCCCAGAACGCCATCAAGGCTGCCGAAGCGGGGGACCTGAGCGTGCTGGAGCGGCTCATGACGGCGATTCGCCAGCCCTACACGGAGCAGCCCGAATTTGCCGATCTGGCCGACCGCCGGCCGGACTGGGCACGTAACGAGCCCGGCTGCTCGGCTTTGTCCTGCAGTTCCTGAGGGTCAGCTTCTAAGGGATTGCCAGGCAGAAAGCCGGGCCATGACCGCTTGTTCGACAGCGACATAGCCCGGTACGCAGTCGAACTGCTCCCGGCTGCCATTCTTCCGGCACTGCCCCGATGCCCCGCAATAGCTGTCGCAGTGACCTGTGGCATAGGTGATTCGGTGCATCGGGTTGCCCTGGCGGTAGATGGCTCGGTGGCTCCAGGCGATCGAGCTGCCCAGCACCACGATCTCGGCATCTGTCGCACCTGCGAGTACGGAGAGGCCGTTCTGGCCAGAAACGAACAGGCGGCAGCGATTGATGGTGTGGAATGCCTGATCGATGCTCTGGCGGTTGGTGAGATCCGTGCAGCCTGCCAGCGGGCGTGAGGTTTTCATTAGCCGGTCCGCCTGGCTGTAGCTGTCCTTGCCGATTACTGCCACCGAATGTCCTTGTTCGAGGATGCGGTCGGCCAGGCTTTGCCAGTATTCGTGTGGCCAGCTACGGGTGATCCAGGTTTGCGAGGTGTTCAGGACCACATCGAAGTTTTCGGCTTGGTCGGCTTCCAGGGGAAAATACTCCAGCTGTTTCTCGTCAAAATCTAGCGTACCGAGCCGCAGCGGGATACTCATGAAATCGAAGGTGTCGATTTTCTGGTGATGACACCACTCGGTGTCGAACATCTTGATGACCTTGCGGGAGGAGGCATACAGCTGCAGAGCCGTGCCGTCGCCGATGGGACTGGCCGTTTTCACATACGGACAGTTCCTGAACAGGTCAGGATGGTGAGTGAAAATGTCCAGCGTGATTGGCTCGCCCCAGTTCTTGAGCAGGCTTTTCAGGACCGGAATGGCAAACAGGCAATCTCCCAAGCCTTCGCAGGTCAGATATACCCCGATTCGTTCAGCCAAAATCATCTCCAGAGTTTGAATGCAGGTATTGGCCAAGCATGAGCCGCCGGAGATTTTAAAGGATGCGGCAGCGCCTACGGGGCGCCAAAAAAACAGGCTCAGAGCTTGTAAGCGGATACCACGCCCTGCATTTCCTGCGCGAACTGGTCCAGCTCATTAGCCAGGGAGGCGCTGCTGCGTGCTGCGGCGCTGCTCTCTTCAGCCATCTGGGCGATCTTTTCGACATGCACGGCGATGCTGTTGCTCGCTGCGCTCTGTTCGCGGATCGCGCTGGAGATTTCTTCCACCATGCTCTGCGAGTTGTTGCTGCCTTCGCTGATGCGGTGAATGGCCTGACTGGCAATGCCGGCGCGCTCCACGCCGGCTTCGACCATGCTGACAGCCTCTTCCATGCTGGTGGCCGCCTCCTGGGAGAGGCTGCGGATGGCGCTCACCATGCTGCTGATCTCGGTCGTTGAACTGGCGGTGCGCTCGGCGAGCTTGCGCACTTCGTCGGCCACCACCGCGAAACCACGGCCCTGTTCGCCGGCACGAGCGGCTTCGATGGCGGCATTCAGCGCCAGCAGATTGGTCTGGTCGGCCACTTCCTTGATGACCGAGACGATCGAGGAGATCTGGTCACCATGTGCTTCGAGCTCGCGGATACGCGAGGACACATGGCTCACCGAACGCGAAATGGCGTTGATGTCGCTGACGGTTTCGTCGATCACACGGATGCCGTCGTGGGCCAGTTTGCCGGATTCCTGGGCCAGATCACGTGCTTCGGTGGAGCGGTCGCTCACATGGTTGATGCTGACCGTCATCTCCTCGATGCCGGCGGCCATGCCGGAGGCTGAATCGCTCTGCAGGGCTGCGGCGTGTGCCACTTGCCCGGCGGTGTCGCTCATCTGGCTGGAGGAAGTGCTGATTTTGTCGGCATGACCGGCAATCGAAGAAAAGCTGGCATTGAGCTTGGTGAGCAGGCGATTGAGTGCATTCGATACGGTGGCGATCTCGTCCTGCCCATTCACTTGGGCGCGTACCGAAAGATCCAGATTCCCCTCGATTTTCTGCATCGCCTGCTGGATATCGTCGAGTGAGCGCTTGATGCTGCGAATCACCGAGAAGCTCAGGCCGCCAATTACGGCCAGGGCAACAAGAATGATGGCGAGGGAAATCTGCATGTCGCTGCTGGCCGCGGCTTCGGCGGCCTGTGCTTCGCGGCTGGCCGATTCGATGTTGAACTCGATGTGTTCATCGAGCAGCTTCGAGAACTGGGCGCGCTTGGCGCCCATCGGCCCGGACATCTCGGGTGCGCTGCCGCTGGCGCGGGCTTTGGTGATGAATTCGGCAAGTAGTCCCAGATATTCCTTGACCAGTCCGCTGGTCACCCGGAAGCGTTCCTTGCCTTCGGCAGTCTGAATCAGCGCTTCGTAGCCGGCCATGTCCTGCTTCACGCGCTCGGCTCGTTTTTCCATGTCTTGCTCGATCTGCGCCTTGACGGCAGGTTCCGTGCTGAGGGTGTGGCGGAACAGGCCTATGGCGATCTGCTGCTGCTCCGAGCGCACGTTGTGTAGCAGGTTCAGGCCCGGAATGGCGCGGTTGTTGATGTCTTCGAGCGTTGTGGAGCCCTCCCGGGCGGCGTACAGACCGGCAGCGCCCACCAGGATCAGGGCGGAGGCTGCACACAGGGCCAGGATGATCAGTTTGCGGGCGATGGACATGATTTCTCTCTGTGGGTGAGTTGGAGGGCACTCATTCAATGCTGTACGGCATCCAGAGGCGTCTTCTTGAACGGATGTTTGCCGCGATGGCCCGGCTCCCGGCCCGGCGCCACAGGAAAACCCGCACAGGCGGGTGCGCAAGATTTGCGTTGGCGTGACGTTAAGCGTGGGATACCACCCGATCCGGCCCTCAAGCGCCCATGTTTACCCCTGTCCAGATCCATCATTCCGCTCCTTCGATCCTGCGTCGCGGGCTGTGGCTGTCGATGTTTGCCCTGCTGGCGGTGATGTGGGGCCTGGTGCTGGTGTTTTCGGGGATGTATCGCGATCGTCTGCTGTCTGACGCGACGCGGGAGCTGGAGCAGCTCAACAGTGTGGTCACCCAGCACACCCTCGCTCTGTTGAAGAGTGTGGAAACCGATCTGCGGGTTGTGGACCTCTGGCTGCAGGCCCATGTGAACTCCGATCCGCTGACAGACCCGGCTTTCCTTGCGTTGCTTGAGGAGCTGCGGCGCCTCTCCGGTGATCTGATCGATCTGCGTCTGCTTAGCAGCGATGGCACGGTGCATCCTGGGGCTGACGCCGCAGGAAGCGGGCCGGTGAATGTTAGTGACCGTGATTACTTCAAGGCCCAGCTGGGGCATGGCGAGCGCCGCCTGTACATCGGCAGCCCGGTGGTGAGGCGCACGACGGGAACATGGGGCATCCCGATTTCCTGGCGCCTCGAAAACGAGCGTGCCGGGCTGAAGATGGTGGTTGCTGTGGTCGAGCTTGACCGGCTGATCAAACCGCATGAGCAATGGCGCCTCAAGGAATGGGGCGGCCTGCTGCTGGTGCGTGCGGATGGTCGTCTGCTGTCGCGCGCACCAATGGATCCGGCCATGCTTGGCAAGGATGTCAGCGGCTCGCCGAACTTTCCGCGTTTTCATACGGCGGAGCGGGGGCATTTCGAGTCCGATGGCCGCTTCAGCGATGGCGTGCGGCGCATCGTCAGCTTCGAGCACTTGCCGGACAAGTCGCTGTTTGTCGTGGCAACCCGTGGCTTCGATGAAGCGCTCGAGCCCTATTTCGCCACCCGCCGCCTGGTGTTTACGGTGGCCGGCGTCCTGAGCGTGCTGGCGCTGGCTTTTGCCGGATTCATGCACCGCATCCAGCGCTCTCTTTTCAAGGCCCAGCACCATATCCAGCGTCTGGCGATGGAGGATGAACTAACCGGGGTGATGAACCGGCGCGCCTTCTTCCTTCAGGCAGGACGGGAGTTCGCGCGGGTAAGCCGGGCAAAGGGCCGGCTCAGCCTGCTGATGATGGATATCGATCATTTCAAGCAGATCAACGATCGGCATGGTCATGCGGTGGGTGATGAGGTGCTGGCAGCGCTGCCCGCGCTGTGGGCGCAGGCCCTGCGGCGTGGCGATCTGCTCGGTCGCCTCGGGGGTGAGGAATTTGGTGTGCTGCTGCCGGATACCGGGCCGGAGGGGGCGGCCGAGATCGCCGAACGCCTGCGTGCCCTGAGCGCACGCTCGCGGCCGTCCAGCCGGGTGGCCGCTCTGGAGGTGACGATCAGCATTGGCGTGGCCAGCAGCACGCCCGCCGATGCCGACTGGCAGGCCATCCTGGCGCGTGCCGATGCGGCGCTCTACCGGGCCAAGGCGACAGGTCGCAATCGGGTCGAGGCTTGAGCTGAAGGGCTCGCTCAAAAGCGTCGGGCGAATGAGCACCTGCCCTGATGAGGCGGGCGGCCGCGCGGGGTACAGCTTGTCGCATGGCGATCGGCTTTCTACTCTTCAAGCGTGTCCTGGCACATGGGGCCTGCCAGCCCTTCTCCGCCCAGCATGACTCTGAGGAGTATTCCCATGCCGCATCTGCTTTCGCATGATTTTCACGTAGAGTTTCCTGATCTGGCCGAGCGTGTCGACCGGCTGCGCAGCAGCCAGCCGGTTTTTGCGCAGAAGTATGAACAGCACGTGGCTCTCGACAAGGACATCACGGATGCCCAGGACGGTCTCCGGGCGCTTGACGATTTCGCCCTGGAAGACTTGAAGAAGCAGCGCCTGCAGCTCAAGGAGGAGCTCTACCGGATGCTGCAGGCGGCCTGAGCCCTAAGCGCCGGGCGAGCAGCACCTAGAACAGGATCCCGAACAGGTTCTTCAGCAGCTCCTCCAGCGACATCATGGTCAGCAGTAGGGGAAGCAGCGGTGCCAGCGCAGCTGCGGCCAGGTGCAGGAGGGCATCACGGGTGATGGGGGCAGGGCGCATGCCGCGCACCACCTCGTAGCTGTTGCCCAGGTCGGCCAGTGACTGGATGTCACCACTGCCGACCAGCGGCTCATCCTCCGGCGCACCACCGCGCAGCCATTTGCGGTCGAATTCACGCACATAGCGTTCGGCCAGACCGCCGTATTCGCGCAGGCCCTGGCGCTTGGCTTGCAGCAGCTGAGGCGTGAACACCAGCAGGGGGCCGAATACCACGCACAGCAGGAAAGCCACGATCAGCCCGACTTCGGCCTTGTATTGCGGCAGGCTGGCGCCGGCGAAGAAGATGCGGCTGGCAATCTGCCCAGCCAGCAAGGTACCATGGGCCGCCACCAGAATGGCAAAGGCATACACCGTGTTGGCGAGAAAGCCAAGGCCACCGACGCGGTCCGGATGGGTGGGCAGTAACTGCAGCGGAATACGCGACACCTGCCACAGGAAGCGCGCCCAGATGAAGAGGCGGAAATACCAGCGGATCAGGATGAACTGGAAGATCGGCAAGCTCACATAGCCATACCAGATGCCGGCGAGGGACAGGTGTGAGCCCTCCGCAGCGGGCGTGATGTACCAGGAGGCAACATCGAGGGCGATGTACTGGCGCCAGATCACCAGAACCCCCAGGGCATACACCAGCACGATTAGCAGCAGCTC
This sequence comes from Uliginosibacterium aquaticum, assembly GCF_012972705.2. GTDB lineage: Bacteria > Pseudomonadota > Gammaproteobacteria > Burkholderiales > Rhodocyclaceae > Uliginosibacterium > Uliginosibacterium aquaticum. The sequence goes on from NZ_JABCSC020000001.1 coordinate 21,385, forward strand.
GGCTGACACCGAATTGCGCAGACGGAACGCGGCGCGCAGGGCTTCATCGAAGTGCTGACGGGCCTCACCGGGAATCAGATTGCGCGCCAGAAAGGCCTGCACGATGGGCCCCAGACGCTGATGTACCACCATCTCGGCGCCGATCAGCAGCGGCAGCGCCAGCAGGAAGCGCACATGCACCTCCACGTCGTGCAGGAAGGGGACGGTGCCGCCGGCCATCCGCCCTTCGAAGGCGGACAGCAGCAGCAGCGGCAGCCAGGCTAGCAGCGCGATGCTGATGACGCGCTGGCGCATCAGGTGCAGGCCGTCATCGGCCAGATGAGTGCGGCGCAGGAGCTGGAACAAGGGCCCGCCCAGGACCAGCGAAAATTCCTGCGCATCGCGGAAGCTGGCATCGTCTGGCAAGGTGCTGGCGGCTTGTTCCGGCGCTGCCCCAGGTTTGTTCAGATTCATCATGCTGCTCCGCCTTTCTTGCCGGCTGGCCCCGGCAAGCCTGAAACCGCTCAGCTCTTCAGCAGGGTGGTGAGGAGGTCCGGCTCGGTCTGGGCCCATACCACGCGATTCTGGCCGCGCCGGCGAGCCCGGTAGAGGGCGACTTCGGCCGCCTCGATGAGCATGGCCTCGCTGATGTGGCGTAGCCCTGGCGCCCCATCGGCCACGCCGATGCTGACGCTGAGTAAATGTTGCGGGCCGGCGGCAATGTGCAGGCCCTCAACTTCGGCGCGCATGGCCTCGGCGATCCGGCGCGCCTCGGTGCCGGGCGTATCGCCCAGTAGCACGACAAACTCGTCGCCGCCGTAGCGTGCCACCAGATCGGCGGGCCGGCGGGCGTGTTCGCGCAAGAGGGTGGCAATGGCGATCAGGCATTCATCGCCGATGCGTGTGCCGTGAAGTTCGTTGATTGTGCGCAGGTGATCGGTGTTCAGCATGAGCAGGCTCAGGGGCTGTTTCTGGCGTCGGGCGCGGCCCAGCTCAGCGCCGAGGCTGAGGGCGAAAAGCTGACGCGTGGCCAGGCCGGTGAGCGCGTCGTGCTGCAGTTGCGGGCTGTGGAGGACGGCCAGGACGACTTCCCCGGCGTACTCGATGCGCCAGGCCTTGAGGTGGTAGTAGTCGTGCGCTTCCGGGCCCTTGCTGAAGTAGTCCTGGCTGAAGCCTTCGCCACCTTCTTCCGCCAGCTGGCTCAAAGCCTCGGCGGCCGCGCCGGCGCTGCGGTCGCCACTGCCGGCGGCCGCATTCAGTAGTGTGAAGTAGTTCTGCCCCGGCCAGGGCTGACCCACTGCGCCGCTGACGCGTGGGCTGATCTGCCAGGCCGGGTTGGCGAAGAGGATCTCGCCGTCTGCGTCCAAGAGCAGCGCCGGGGCATCCAGGGCCTCCAGAAACAGGCGAAACAGCTGTGGATCAAGCGGAAGCATGGTGGGCTCGCGGAAGGCTGCGCATGCTGTGCTATAGCAGTCGCCCCCGATCGCCTCAAGGCGGACGGCCCGGAGGTTCGCGCATCTGGCGGGTGGGCGGCTTGCCGCCCATGTGCAACAGCCCTCAGGCGGCGGCTATGGCCGCGATGGCGGCTTCCAGCTCCGGGTTGTGTTCGCGCGGGATCACACGTGGGCGCTTGTCGGCGCCGATCGCGACGTAGCTGAAGGTGGCTTCGGTGACGCAGAAGCGCTCGCCGATCTGTTCGCCGGTCACTTTCTTGACCCATACCTCTACTTTCACCTTCAGCGAGGTACGGCCCACGTGTGCACATTCGCCATACACGCAGACCACATCGCCCACTGCGACCGGGCGGTGGAAGCTCATCGCATCGACGGCCACCGTGACGATCCGGCCGCGTGACAGCTCCTTGGCCAGGATGGCGCCACCCAAGTCCATCTGTGACATGAGCCAGCCGCCGAAGATGTCGCCGCTAGGGTTGGTGTCGGCCGGCATGGCCAGGGTGCGCAGTTGCAGGCTGCCGCGCGGGGTACGGGTCAGGTCGTTCATGGAAAGTGTTCCTGTGTGGGGGGCAGGGGCATTATGCCGCGAGCCCGATCTGGCCGGGGTGATGATGCTGATAGCCCGCTGCACATGGCTTCCTGCGACAATACGTGCCCGCTGAATCGATCTTCATCCGGAGTTCCCCATGAGTCACCCCGTCCACATCCAGCCTTCCACCACCGCCTTGCGCGTGCATAGCTTTGCCGGCCTTGAACCAGGCCCGAAGCTGCTGGTGCTGGGCGCCGTGCATGGCAACGAGGTGTGCGGCTCGCGTGCCATCGAGCGCCTGATTGCCGAGTTCGATTCCGGTGCGCTGAGCCTCAAGTGCGGCACCCTGACTTTTGTGCCGATCACCAATCCGCTGGCCTACCACCTCAAGCAGCGCATGGGTGACCGCAATCTCAACCGCAACCTGCGCCCCACCGCCGAGCCGGTCGACTTCGAGGATCGCATCGCCAATGCGCTGTGCCCCCTGCTCGAGGCGCATGACGCGTTGCTCGATCTGCATTCCTTCCACACCGGCGGTGAGCCCTTTGCCATGCTCGGCCCGCAGGATAATTCCGGCTCCCTGGAGCCATTCAGCCATGCTGCCCGGGAGCAGGCGCTGGCCGTGCGCCTGGGCGTACGCCGCATCGTCGAAGGCTGGCTGGACACTTATGCGCGTGGGGTGGCTCGCCGTCTCGCCTATCCGGACGCCAGCCTGCGCGCCCAGATGCTCAGCACGGATCCGAGCTATGGCGTGGGCACCACCGAATACATGCGCTCCAAGGGGGGCTACGCGATCACGCTGGAATGCGGTCAGCATGAAGATCCGGCAGCACCGGAAGTGGCCTATAAGGCGATCTGCAACACCTTGGCCTTGCTGGGTCTGATCGACGCGCCCGTTCCGGCGCCGCACCCGGCGCCGGAACTGCTGCGTCTGGTGGATGTGATCGACCGCATGCACCCGGACGACCGTTTCGTGAAGGAGTGGAAGAGCTTCGACCCGGTCGAGGCGGGCGAGGTGATCGGCATCCGCCACGATGGCACGGAGGTCCGTGCGCAGGGTACCGGCTTCATCGTCTTTCCGAATCCGAAGTCCCTGCCCGGCAACGAGTGGTTCTACTTTGCCCTGCCGAGCGATCGGCCGCTCTGAATCCTGCGCAGGCTTCCATGCACAAGGCCCCGGTTTACGGGGCCTTGTGCTTTCTGGCAGGGCGGTTTCAGTTCGCCGGAGAAGCGGCCGCCTCAGGTTTGGGCGCGACAGGCGGGTGCATCACTTCCGGCGACACGGCATCACGCTCGGCGCCGATGTGCTGTTCGATCGGCGGCAGGTTGTGGGCAATGCCCTTGTGGCAGTCGATGCAGGTCATGCCGTCGGCAAAACCCTTCTGGTGCATGGCCGCGCCGCGGCGGTTCTGCTCGGCGTAGTCCATCGAATCGTAGTTGTGGCAGTTGCGGCACTCCTGTGAGTTGTTGGCCTTCATGCGCCGCCATTCGTTCTGCGCCAGGCGCAGGCGCTCGGCCTGGAACTTCTCGGGGGTGCTGATGCTGCCGGTGAGCTTGCCCCACACTTCCTTCGAAGCCTGAATCTTGCGGATCACCTTGGGCACCCACTCCTTGGGCACATGGCAGTCCGGGCAGGTGGCGCGCACGCCGGTGCGGTTGGAGTGGTGGATGGTGTTGCGGTACTCCTGATAGACGTTTTCCTGCATCTCGTGACAGCCGATGCAGAACTGTTCGCGGTTGGTCAGCTCCATCGCAGTGTTGAAGCCGCCCCAGAAGATGATGCCGGCGGCGAAGGCCACGGTGAGGCCGCCGAGACCGATGAACCACTTCTTCTTCAAGAGCGCACACAGCCGCGCCTTGAGGCCGTTGCAGGTGGTGTTCTCGTTTGTCATTTTTTTGTCCTGTGAAGATCGAGTTCTGGGACTAAGCGGAGAAGCCGCCATAGCGAGCGCGTCAAGGTCGTGAGGAGAAGCGGAGTCGTACGAGTGGTACGGCGAGCATCGCAGTGACGAGATTGGCGTGCGTAGTAGGCGGATACCCGCTTAGCGCATGCCGGCGGCTGGCTGGAACTTGTTCGCCACCAGCGGTTTGGCATCGGTCTGCGGCACATGGCACTGGGTGCAGAAGTAGCGGCGGGGGGAAATGTTGGAGAGTTCGGTGCCTTCGCGGGTCTTGAAGTGAGTCACGCTGACCTTGGTGGCGCCGGTGTCCTTGGTGCGGTTCCAGGCGTGACAATCCATGCACTTGTTGAAGTTCTTGGTGATGTTGTAGCCCTTCACGGTGTGCGGGATCAGCGGCGGCTGCTGCACGAAGTCGCGTGGCAGCGGTGGCTGATCGCGCTCATTGCGGAAGTTGTCCGACGCGGCTTCCGGGCCGTCGATCGGTACGCCGCGCATGCCGAAAGCCTTCACGCCAGCAAGCGGATCAGGCACAGGTTCGGTTTTCTGGGCATAGGCCGGGGCCAGCATGAGGCAGGCAATCAGCGTCAGTATCAGTTTTTTCATTTTTTGCTCCTGTTGAATCGGCTGCCGAATCGGAAGACCTCTTGACTGCATACATCGATACAGCGACCGCAGTTCGTGCAGTCGCCATCCAGAATCAGGGGGGTGTCATTCGGGTCGCGCGGCTTGAGGGCCGGGCGGATCACCTGGGGTTCGGGGCACACGGCGAAGCAGTCCATGCAGTCGTTGCAGGCGCTGCGCTGGTGGGCGGCGACACGGATCAGGGCGCTCTTGCCGAACAGGCCGTAGAGCGCCCCCATCGGGCAGACGTGGCCACACCAGCCGCGTCCGGCCAGCAGCAGGTCGTAGAGAAACACGCCCAGCACGAAGACCCAGCCGGCGCCGAAGCCGAAGATCAGGCCGCGCTGCAGCATCGATACTGGATTGACCCATTCCCATACCAACGAGCCGCTGAGGGCGGCGGCGAGCAGTACGAAGCCGAGCAGCCACAAGCGGGTGGCCTCGTGCGGGCTGCGCCCGCTCTTGAGGCCCAGGCGGCGGCGCAGCCAGCCGGCGCTATCGGTCACCACATTCATCGGGCAGACCCAGGAGCAAAACACCCGGCCGCCCACCAACAGGTAGAAACCGAGCACGATGGCCACGCCGATGAGCGCGCTCATCTCAGGCCAGTGGCGGGTGGCCAGCATCTGCAGGAACAGGAAGGGATCGGTCAGCGGCAGCACATCCAGGGTCAGGCTGGAGGCGAGGTTGCCCTTCACGAGCCACCCGCCGAACCACGGTCCGGCGAGGAAGGCGGCGAGGATCAGTAACTGCGACGCGCGGCGCAGCAGCAGCCATTTGTGGGCGGCGAGCCAGCCCTTGTCGGCGATGGCTTCGAGGCCGGGGCGCTGCGCGCTCATGGCTGGCCTCCCGGCGCCGATTGCGCGTCGAAGCCGCGTACGGGCAGCTTCAGCTGCTCGCTGATCAGTGAGCCACCGGCCTTGTCCTTCTCTTCCCAGCCACGCCGGTAATGCTCGGCAGCCTTGCCTTGAGCCAGGCGGGCGGGCAGCACCTTGATGGCGGCTTCAGGAAGGATGCAGCTCTTCTCGCATTTGCCGCAGCCGGTGCAGGCGTCCGAGTGCACCGTGGGGATCAGCATCGCGTGGCGGGTGGCGGCCGGGCCTTCGCGCTCTTCACGCGGGTTGCGCCGCATTTCCAGGGTGATCGCTTTGTCGATGACTGGGCAGACGCGGTAGCACACGTCGCAGCGCAGGCCGAGGAAGTTGAGGCAGTTTTCCTGGTCGATCAGTACCGCAATGCCCATCTCGGCCTGGCGGATGTCGCTGAGCGCGTGATCGAGCGCGCCGCTGGGGCAGGCTTTCACGCAGGGAATGTCCTCGCACATTTCGCAGGGAATGTCGCGAGCCGTGAAATAGGGCGTGCCACTGACTACGCCATCGCCGGGCGTGGCGAGCTTGAGCGTGTCGTAGGGGCAATCGCGCACGCACAGGCCGCAGCGGATGCAGGCGCCGAGGAAGGCTTCCTCCAACAGTGCGCCGGGTGGGCGGATCGCTTGCGCGGGGCGTGCACCGGCCTGTTTCGAATAGAGTGTGACGCCCATGGCGAGCAGGCAGGCGCCCCCGGCCGCACCGGCCATTTCCTTGAGGAAACGGCGGCGCGGGCTGGCGTTGGCTGGCTTGGTGGGCTCGCTCATGAGGGGCGGAGTCAAGGTTCAGGCGTGATCCCGGACCCGGCCGGGATCAGCGCATTCAGGCGCGGGTCACTTTCACCGCGCACTTCTTGAAGTCCGTCTCTTTCGAGATCGGGCAGGTGGCATCCAGCGTGAGCTTGTTCACCAGCCGGCCTTCATCGAAGAAGGGGATGAAGATCAGGCCCACCGGCGGCTTGTTGCGACCGTGCGTTTCGATGCGTGCGGTGATCTCGCCACGCCGCGAGGCGACCTTGACCAGCATGCCGCGTTGCAGCTTGCGCTTCGTGGCGTCGTCCGGATGCATGAAAATCACCGCTTCCGGCACCGCCTTGTGCAGCTCGGGCACCCGGCGCGTCATCGAGCCGGTGTGCCAGTGCTCCAGCACGCGGCCGGTGCATAGCCACAGGTCGAAGTCCTTGTCCGGCATTTCCGGCGGATTCACATAGGGCAGCGCGAAGATGACGGCCTTGCCATCCTTGTGGCCGTAGAACTTCACACCTTCGCCCTTCTTCACATAGGGATCGAAGCCTTCGCGGAAGCGCCACAGGGTTTCCTTGCCATCCACCACCGGCCAGCGCAGGCCGCGCGCCTTGTGATACATGTCGAAATCGGCGAGATCATGACCATGGCCGCGGCCGAACTTCGCGTACTCCTCAAACAGGCCTTTCTGCAGATAGAAGCCGAAGATTTTCGACTCGTCGTTCATGTAGCCGGTAATGGCGTGGGCATTCACCTTCTCGACTTCGCTGAGCGGGAATTTGTTGACCACCTTGTTGGCGTAAAGCACGTCATACAGGGTCTTGCCCTTCAGTTCCGGCTTCTTGGCGATCAGCTCGGCCGGCCACACTTCCTCGACCTTGAAGCGCTTGGAAAACTCGATGTACTGCCACAGATCCGAGCGTGCATCGCCCGGCGCCTTGACCTGCTGGCGCCAGAACTGGGTGCGCCGCTCGGCGTTGCCGAACGCACCTTCCTTCTCGGTCCACATCGCGCTGGGCAGAATCAGGTCGGCGGCCAGTGCGGACACCGTGGGATACACATCCGAGACCACCACGAAGGCGGCCGGATTGCGCCAGCCCGGATAGACCTCGCCGTTGATATTCGGCCCGGCCTGCATGTTGTTGGTGGTGCTGGTCCAGTAGCACTTCACCTTGCCATCCTTCAGGGCCCGGCTCTGGGCCACGGCGTGCAGACCGACCTTGTCGGAAATGGTGCCGTCGGGCAGCTGCCAGATCTCTTCGGCGTGCTTGCGGTGCTCGGGGTTGGTGACCACCATGTCCGCCGGCAGGCGGTGTGCGAAGGTGCCGACTTCGCGTGCGGTGCCACAGGCACTGGGTTGGCCGGTGAGCGAGAAGGGGCTGTTGCCGGGCTCGCTGATCTTGCCCACCAGCAGGTGGACGTTGTAGATCATGTTGTTCACCCAGGTGCCGCGGGTGTGCTGGTTGAAACCCATGGTCCAGAAGGAGATCACCTTCTTCTTCGGGTCGGCATACAGCTCGGCCATCTTCTGCAGCTTGGCGGCCGGCACGCCGGAGAGTTTGCTGACCTTCTCCACGGTGTATTCAGAGACGAACTTGGCGAATTCTTCGAAGCTGATCGCTTCGGCTTTGCCCACGTCGCCCTTGGGTTTGCCGTCCGCCCCCGGGTAGCCGTTGTTGGTGGCGTTCTTTTCCAGATCGTGGCCGGGGCGCAGGCCGAAACCGATGTCGGTTTCGCCTTTCTTGAAATTCACATGCTTCTTCACGAAATCCAGATTCACCTTCTTGTTCTGGATGATGTAGTTGCAGATGTAGTTCAGGATCGCCAGATCGGTGTTGGGCACGAAGACCATGCCGTTGTCGGCCAGATCGAAGGAGCGATGCTCGAAGGTGGACAGCACGTGCACCTGGCATTGATCGTGGGATAGCCGGCGATCCGTGATGCGGCTCCACAGGATCGGGTGCATCTCGGCCATGTTGGAGCCCCACAGCACGAAGGCATCGGTCTGCTCGATATCGTCGTAGCAGCCCATTGGCTCATCAATGCCGAAGGTGCGCATGAAGCCTGTGACGGCGCTGGCCATACAGTGGCGCGCATTCGGGTCCAGGTTGTTGGTGCGGAAACCGGCCTTGTAGAGCTTGCTGGCGGCATAGCCTTCCCAGATCGTCCATTGGCCCGAGCCGAACATGGCGATGGAATTCGGACCGCTCTCCTTGATCGCAGCCTTCCACTTCTCGGCCATGATGTCGAAAGCCTTGTCCCAGCTGATCGGCGCGAATTCGCCGTCCTTGGCGTACTGGCCGTTCTTCATGCGCAGCAGCGGCTGGGTCAGGCGGTCGGCGCCATACATGATCTTGGACAGGAAGTAGCCCTTGATGCAGTTGAGCCCCCGGTTGACCGGTGCGTCCGGGTCGCCCTGGGTCGCTACGATCTTGCCGTTCTGCACGCCCACCAGCACCGAGCAGCCGGTACCGCAGAAGCGGCAGGCGGCCTTGTCCCAGCGCACTTCGCTGGGGGTGGCTGCAGCCGTGGCGGCATGCACCAGCGGGCTGCCCACGGCGGTTGCGGTGGCGGCGGCCAGCGCCTGGGTCTTGATGAAATCGCGGCGACTGAGGCTCATGCTTGCATCTCCTGTACGTGTCTTTTCTTGGAACTGGCCATGGCGGCGGCCAGTTCGTCCGGGGTGACTTCTTCGTCGGTGTATTCGTAGGCCAGCGTGGTGCCCAGCACGCCGCTGGCGACGGACACGGCGAGAATCGAATCGGTGACGGCATAGCCTTCGCCGTCTTCCAGCATCACCACCAGGCGGCCTCCATCCGGTGTCGTGCCATGCAGGCTCACGCCGGCAATGCCGACGAGGCGGGCGGCGACTTCGGCGGCCTGTTCCGGCCTGACCCTGACCAGCAGACTTACGATCTTCATGTGGTTCTCCAATCCCGGTGGGCTATCGAAGCAGTCTGGTAAAAATGCACTGCCGTGGTGCGCCATTCCGCCCAAAAGGGAAATGCCCCGCACTGGTGCTATCAGGGGGATTGGAGTCGCTTGGCCGGGGTAGCCTCCTTGATTCGTGTCAAGAATGGCCAGAGCCCTTGCCCGGCAAGGCTTTGCCGGGATCAGGGATTACCCGCGGCCGGGCGAACGCGAGGTGGCAGGGTGTGAAGCAGGGCGAGTCGCTGGCGGTAGGCGTGCATCGCGCGAGCCAGCAAGCTCAGCTGGACGAGCTTGCTGGCCGCGAGCAGGGCTGCACCGGGCAGGACCAGCACGGGAACGAAGGCGGCTGTCGTGAGCACCAGGCTGGCGCCGAAATCGGCCAGCAACTGCGCACGCTGGGCGCGCTCAGGCACGATCTGGTGCAGCAGGGGCAGACGCGCGCGGGCCTTGTTGGCGCGTTGCCAGTGCAGCCAGATCAGGAAGGGCACGATGCGGTAGAGCATCACGCTGATCGTGCCACCCCCCAGTCCGGTCAGTGCCAGCACGCCGAAGGCTAGGCCCCAGCGCGGGTCCGACGCCAGGCTGGCGAGCAGGCCCAGCAAGGCCAGCCCGCTGCTCAATGCAGCGACCGCCAGCCAGCCCCAGTGGAAGGCATCGCGCTCGCCGCGCCGCGCTTCCACCACGCGCAGCCCGGTGAGCAGGCCGAAAGCCAGGCACAGAAGGGCCAGCAAGGCCGTGCAGAGCTGTGCCAGCGTGCTCCAGCCGGCCAGGCTGGCGAGGCCTCCGGTGAGCAGCAGCAGTGGCAGGCTGCGCGTGGCCTGCTCCCAGTGCTTGGGGTAGTGCGCGCTGACATGGAACATCGGCACCACTACGCTGCTCACGCTGATGATCAGGCCGCCGATCCAGCCGATCAGCCCCCACTGCGCATGCCAGTCCACGAGCTGCAGGAAGGGCAGGGCCCAGCCGAAACGCATTACGCCGATCAGGCTGAGGCCCAGCAGCACGGTGGCGGCAAAAGCCAGGGCATTGCGCCGCAAGGCGGCGGGCAAGGCCGCCTGCAGGCGTTGTTGCCACAGCGCGCGGATAAGTTTGGTCAGGAAACTGAGCAGGCTGGCGGCCAGCAGCAGGCCGGCTGTGAGCAGCCAGGCCGGGTCGGCGAAGAGGAAGCCGCCGGCGAGCGCGTAGGCCCCCGCCAGCAGCGCGGACAGGATCAGCCAGTCCAGCCGTGGCCAGCGCGGCAGGGCCAGGCCGCAGGCCACCGGCACGAACTGCAGGAGCGCTCCCAGCATCACCGGCATCAGACCGGCCAGGGCGAACAGATGCACGGCGGCCAGCGCGGCCGGATGCCAGCGCGTGAGCAGCGCTTCAGGCTGCCAGGCCAGCAGGATTCCCGCCGCGCCCATGCCGGCCAGGCCGGCCAGAAAGTGGGCGAAGGAAAGATCAGGCGCAGGCGAGGCTTCGGTGGAGACGAGTTGCATGGGCGTGTACAAGCGGAACTGGCCGCGAAGGTTTCGGTCGGGGTGCTTGTGGCCGGGTCAGAGACTTGTTTTCGTAGGGCCGACTTCAGCCGGCCTGCCACGCGGCTTGTGCAACTGAAGTCGCTCCTACGAGGTTTTTCCCGCCGCCGCGATGTGCAGGCGGAACTGCTCGTAACCCGAAAAATCCTCGCGCTTGGCCGTCCATGCCCAGCCGCGTTCGCGCAGCCAGTCGTAAAGCGGGAAGGGCTCGCGGTGGATGAGCACTTCCAGCGCTTCGCCGGCCGGCAGCACATCCAGTGCGGCCATGATGCGTTCGAAGGGCTCGGGTGGCGGCAGGCCGCGCACATCCAGTGTTTCCATCAGGTCTCCCGGCGCAGCACGATCTGTGCGCTGAGCTCACCGACGCGCGGCCCAAGGCCTTGCTGCGCCATCGGGTAGAGGATGTTTTCCTCCTTCATGTTGTGTTGCTGCAGCAGGATCAGCAGGGCTTCGCCGTAGCCGCGTACGCCGTCCGTTTCCTGTGCGGCGATGGCTTCGGCCAGATCAAGCAGCAGTTCGCGCGCTTCCTCGTGCTCCATGCGCATTACGGCGGTGGGCCCGCATGTCATGCCGGAGCTGGCTTCGAAGGCCGGGAAGAGCACTTCCTCCTCGGCGGCGAAGTGAGCCAGGATGTCATGGCGCAGGGCTTCGAAGGCGGCGCTGGCGGCCTGCCAGTCGCCGCCGATGGCGCTGCGGCGCAGCGCGCCGAGCTGCTCGTCGCAATGGCGGTGATCGGTGGTGAGATAGGTCACGAAATCAGGGGAGCTCATTGTTTTATCCATTCTCTGAGTGTGGTCTGAGTATGGGAATTGCCGCCCCCGGCTGTAATTGACTCGTATCAAGCGCGTCAGCGCCGCAGGCGGCGGTGCGCGTCGCGTCGCGACGAGGCCGACACAAGTGTGCGACTCTGTGATTAAATGAGAATGGTTCTTGTTAAGAAATCATAAGCAGCTCCAAGCTGTTTCAACTCATTCGTGGATTCTGTCGTGCTGGAGCGTTATCACCGTGAGCTGCTGAATTTCCTGAATCGCCAGGTGAGCGATCGCGATACGGCGGCCGATCTTGCGCAGGAGAGTTTCCTGCGGGTGCTGTCGGTGCAGGGCAGCGGCCAGGCCATCCTGGACGTGCGGGCCCTGCTCTATCGCACGGCCCGCAATCTGATCGTCGACTTTCATCGGCGCGATGCGGTGCGCCGGCACGAGCCCCTCGATGCCTTGCCCGAAGAGTTTCATCCGCCAGCGCCACGCCATCTGCAACCCGAAGAGGTGCTGGCCTCGCAGCAGATCATCCGTGCCTATGTGGCCACCATCGAGGCGCTGCCGCCGCGTTGCCGTGAAGCCTTCGTGCTGTCCATTCTGGAAGGCCTCAGCCATGCGCAGATTGCACAGCACATGGGGGTTTCGGTCAGCATGGTGGAGAAGCATGTGGTGCGCGCAATGGTGGCCTGCAAGCTGTGTGAGCGGCAGCTGCGCGGGGCTGGCTCCGGCAGCGCCTGAGCTCGGCTATAGTCCGCCCAAAAGTACGCCCGTATGCCGCAGGGGTGAGGAAATGCCCGCCCTCATGCGTCTACTGCACAAGAACATGCCTTCCGCCCCCTGCCCATGAACTCGCGCTCACACGATCACGCCCCCGCCGCCGCCCCGGATCCCGCCGAGGATGCGCGCGACTTCGACGCCTTTGCCCAGGATCAGGATCCGCTCGACATTGAGGCGGCGACCTGGGCGCTGCGCCGGCGCAATGGTCTGGACGCAGCGGGCGAGGCTGAACTGGCGGACTGGCTGAAGGCGGATCCGCGCCATGGTGCGGCCCTTGAGGACATGGAGCACACATTCGATGAGCTGCGGCATTTGCCCGACGAGCATCTGGCATCCCTCAGGGCCGGCCTGGGCGAGCGGGCTGCAGGCGCTCCGCCGCAGGCTCCGGCCCCGGCCTGGCCGCCCGCGTTGCCGCGTCCGCCGGCCCGCAACGGCTGGAGGGCATGGCTGCAGGGCGGCTGGCTGCCGCAGGCCATGGCGGCGGCGCTGGCCTGTGTCGTGGTGGCAGGTGCCTGGCTGGGCTGGCAGCAGTGGCAGCTGCAACCGGGCTTCGTGCAGGCCTATGCCACCGAGCGCGGGCAGCAGCTCAGCGTGAGCCTGCCGGATGCGGCAAGCCAGGGCAGCACGCTGCAGCTTGATACGGCCAGCCGGGCCGAGGTGCGCTTGTTCCGCGACCGTCGCGAAGTGCACTTGCAGGAAGGTCAGGTCATGTTTGTCGTGCATCCGGACGCGCAACGTCCATTCCATGTGTGGGCCGGAGGGGTGCGCGTCACCGTGGTGGGCACCCGTTTTTCGGTGCGCCACAGCCAGAGTGGCCGTGATGCCGGCCAGACGGTGGTGGAAGTAGAGGAGGGACGGGTGCGGGTGGCGCCCGCCAGCGCCGATGCCCGCCTGGCGAGCGTGGAGTTGCATGCCGGCCAGCGTGTGGTGGCGGATGGCCGCGGCCAGCTCAGCGCGCCCGCCGCGCTGCCGCCCACCGCCGTGGCCCCCTGGCGTGAGGGGCGGGTGAGTTTTGACCAGACGCCGCTGGCCGACGCCATCGCTGAGTTCGAGCGCTATGGCCATACCGGCCTGGTGGTGCGTGATCCGGCCGTGGCGGCGCTGCCAGTGGGCGGCAGCTACACCTTGCGCCAGTTCCAGCAGTTCGCCCGGGCCTTGCCGCAGCTTCTGCCCGTGCGGCTGGAGTCGCACGGCGCGCTCACGGAGGTGGTGGCAAGGTAGCGGCAAAAAAACTTTGAAGAATTCTCATTTGCAACATGAGGATTCGCTGGGGGTGGTGCGTCTTCATCGGCAGGAGGATCCGCAGCGGCGAGCTGCGGTCCGGCAATCAACGACCGATTCAGGAGTTCCCCCATGCGCGCAGCGCTGCACCACAAGAACCGCTTCACCCCGGCACCCCTGGCTCTGGCTGTCGCCCTCAGCCTGACCCTGGCGGCCACTGCACCGACCCATGCCCAGACTGGCACCCCGGCGGCTGCCGCGCTGAGCATCAACATCCCGGCCCAGCCGCTGGGCCATGCGCTAAACGAGCTGGCGCGGCAGGCCAACCTGCAGCTGAGCTTCCCGGCCGAACTGGTGGCCGGCAAGACGGCACCGGCCGTGTCCGGCCAGCTCACACCGCGTCAGGCGCTCGATCGCCTGCTTGCCGGCAGTGATCTCGAAGCCAGCGTGGACGGCAGCGCGGTACTGGTGAAGAAGGCCCCGCCGCGCACGGCCGGCACTGACAAGGAGCTGGCAGCGGTCGTGGTGAGCAGCCTGCGCGCCAATCGCGTCTCCAAGGGCGCGACCGGTCTGCCGATGGAGGTCAAGGAAACGCCGCAGAGCATCAGCACCTTTGACTCAGTCGACATGCAGAACTATGGCGTGACAGGCAGCAACCAGGCGCTGCAGATGGTCACCGGCATCAATGTGGAGCAGTACGAGACCAACCGGGCGACCTTTGAATCGCGCGGCTTCGAGATCCAGCTCACCCAGATGGATGGTCTGGGCATGACCAACAGCTGGGGCACGGTCGTGGGCCAGCAAGACACCTTCCTGTTCGACAAGATTGAGGTCATCCGCGGCGCCAATGGCCTGCTGACCGGGGTGGGCAACGCCTCCGGCACGGTCAACTACGTGCGCAAGCGCCCCACCAACAAGGACGAGGGTCAGGTGGTGCTGGAAGGTGGCTCCTACGACAAGAAGCGCGTTGCGCTCGATTACAACAAGGTGCTGACTGAAGACGGCACGGTGGCCGGCCGTGTCGTGCTGATCCATCAGGACAAGGACTCCTGGATCCGCAGCCTGAACGATCGCGACACCACGCTGTACGGCGTGATCGACAGCCAGATTGGCAGCAACGGTGTGCTGACGGTGGGCGTGACGGACCAGGATCATCGCCAGAAGTCACCGATGTGGGGCTCGCTGACGCTCAACTACGCGGACGGCAGCCAGGCCAGCTTCGATACCAGCGCGTCCACCTCGCAGGACTGGACCTACTGGAACACCAAATCGACAACCGCCTTCGCTGAATACACCCACTATCTGAGCGACAACTGGGAAGGCAAGTTCACCTACAACAAGCGCCACGCCGAGGAAGAAACGCGCCTGCTCTACGCCTACTCGCTTTCGGGGGCGCTCAACAATGACAACACCGGCCTGGTCGGCTGGCCCTATGGCAGCTACACGACGACTGACAGCGATCTCTTCGACCTCAACCTGAGCGGCAACTTCAACCTGTTCGGCCGCAAGCACGAGCTGATCACCGGCCTGAGTCACTCCATCGAGGAAACTGACACCGATACCTACAGTTTTGATTCCAGTTACATGCTGCAGGCCTTGCCGGCCTTCCCCTACGGCGGCAACGTCTATCCGGAACCGAACTGGGGCGCACGCACACCGGCCTCCGGGGGCAAGCAGACCCTGACCCGTCTCTATGGCGCGACCCGTCTGGCGCTGACTGATGAGCTGCGTGCGATCGTGGGTCTGAACTCCGTGAAGCTCGAGCGTGAAGGCAGCTCGCGCTACGGCTCGGTCACCACCACCACCGAATATCCCGACACCCGCAAGTCCAGCCCCTATTACGGCCTGACCTACGACATCACGGGCAACCTGCTGGGTTACCTCTCCTATTCCGAGATCTTCCAGAATCAGGACCAGACCGACTACAGCGGGGCCTATCTGGATCCGATGAAGGGCGTCAACCGCGAAGCCGGCCTGAAGGCCGACTGGCTCGACAAGCGCCTGCTGACCACCTTCGCCGTGTTCAGCGCCAAGCAGGAAGGCCTGGCCACCTATGACGGTATGACCAGCGCGGGTCAGTACGCCTACGTGCCCAAGGATGTGAAATCTACCGGCTTTGAGCTCGAGGCCACCGGCAAGATCGGTCGCGATGCGAACCTGGCCCTGGGTTTTACCCGCATCAAGCTGACCGGGCCGGATGGCAATGACATCTATGAATGGGTGCCACGCACGCAGGTGAAGGCGCGCTTCGACAGCGCCATCCCTGGCTTGCCCGCGTTGCGTCTGGGCCTCTCCACACGCTGGAACTCCGACGTGAGGAAGAACGGCGGCGCCCGCCAGGACGCCTATTCCGTGTCCGATGCCTTCGCCCGCTATCAGATCACCCCGGAGATGTCGGCCCGCCTCAACGTCAACAACCTGTTCAACCAGAAGTACGTCACCGGGATTGCCTATGGCGCGGTCTATGGCGAGCCACGCAGTGCTTACCTCACGCTTGATTACAAGCTTTGAGCTTTGAGCCCGGACCGGCAGTTTGATGCCGGTCCGGCGTACGCCATCCAGACCGAACCCGCCGGACCTGCTTCACCCAACAGGCTTAGCCCACAGACATGACACGCACGCATTCGCGACCCCTGCAGCAACTTGGCATTGCCCTGCGAATCCTCGCCGCCATTCCCGGCGGCTGGGCCTTTTCCTGGGGCTTCGTGGCCTGCGGCACGGCGGCCCTGGTGGCCCTCGGCGCGCCCTTTCATGATGCCGAGACGGCCTTGCTGATGCTGGGCCTGCTGGTTTTTGCCGGCGTCTTCCTGTGGTCCTTCGCCGCGCGCAGCGTGCTGCGGGTGTGTGCGGTGCTGGTCGGCGGTGCCCTGCTCTTCAACGCCGCAGCCCTGCTGCTGCAGCGTGCGATCCTGTCCTGAGGGCGCCGCCATGTTCACGAGTTTTCGCCAATCCATGGCCTGGCTGCATACCTGGTTCGGCCTCGCGCTGGGCTATGTGCTGATGGCCTGCTTCTTCTTTGGTGCGCTGTCGGTGTTCGATCGCGAGATCGATCGCTGGGCGCTGCCCGAAACGCGTTTCGCGCCGCAGCCCATGCCCTCCTTCGACAAGGTCTTGTTGCCGGCCTTCGCGCGACTCGAAGCGGACCCTGCCGACTATGCCCTCAACATGCCGGCGCTGCACGATGCGGCCAAAGGCCCGCAAACCCCGCGCCAGGAACTGCCGCCCGACGAGTACTGGGCCTACACCACCCACCGCGATCCGGTGCTGGCCATTGGCGCCGGCTTCCGCGTGCCGCAGCCGAAAGATCCGGGCCTGGAAAACCATATCCACGCCAATGCCACGATCGATCCGCGCAGCGGCGCGGCCGTGCCTTCGGACCAGCTCAAGATCGGCAGCCAGTGGTTCTACCCGATGCACTACAGCCTGAACTGGCAGTGGCAGAACATGGGCATCTTCACCGTGGGCCTCGCCGGTCTGGTGATGCTCGTCGCCCTGGTGAGCGGCGTGATCATGCACCGCAAGTTCTTCCGCGAGTTCTTCACCTTCCGCCCGCAGAAACAGACCCAGCGCAGCCTGCTCGATCTGCACAACCTCACCGGCGTGGTGGCGCTGCCCTTCCACTTCTTCTTTGCCTTCACCGGCCTGCTGATCTTTGCTGGCTTCTACTACTTTCCGGTGTCGCAGTTCCAGCTCAAGCCCCTGCACGATCAGCACGAGATCATCGAGGCGCGCGAAACAGGTCTGCCGCATCAGCGTGCCGGCATCCCGGCGCCGCTGGCTTCGGTCGACGCCATGATGGCGGAGGCCAAGCGTCGTTGGGCCGCGCGTGACATGGCTGGTGAGGTTGGCTTCCTGCAACTGCATCACCTGGGTGACGCCAACGGCTATGTGAGCATCTACCGCGCGGGGAGTGATCGCGTGGCGCTGGTCGGCGAAGCGATCCACTTCAAGGCCAGCAGCGGCGAAGTGCTGCGCGAGGAGCCGCCGCGCGCGGCCGTGCCGGCGCTCAACGAATTCCTCACCGGCCTGCACCTGCAGCATTTCGAGCACTGGCTGTTGCGCTGGCTTTACGTGCTGGGCGGCCTGCTTGGTTGTGCCTGCATCGCCACCGGCTTCATCTTCTTCGTCGAAAAGCGCAAGCGGCAACACGCCGCAGCCGGCAGCCCCGGCGCCCGCGTAGTGGATGCCCTGGCCGTAGGCTGCGTCACCGGCATGGTGATCGCGGCGGTCGGCATGCTGGTGGTCAATCGCCTGCTGCCCGCCGGGCTCAGCGGCAAGGGGGAGTGGGAGCAGCAGATTTTCTGGGGCCTGTGGTTGCTGGCCTTCGTGCATGCCGCCCTGCGCGGCGCTCCCGTGGCGCAGGCGCGCATCAATCCGGCCTGGCGCGAGCAGTGCTGGGCCATCGCCGCGCTGGCGCTGGCGGCGGTGCTGCTGAACTGGCTGAGCACCGGCGACCACCTGCTGCAGACGATCATCCTCGAACCGTACTGGGCCGTGGCCGGCGTGGATCTGAGCCTGCTGGCAGCCGCCGGCCTCGCCGCCCTGGCGGCGCGCCGGCTGGCGCGGCGTGAGCAGCGCGCGCTGCTCAGCCCGAGTGCAGCGCCGGAGACGGAGGTGGTTCATGCCTGAAGCTTTTTGGCTCTTGCTTGCCTGTCTGCTGAGTCTGGCCGGCATGGCCTGGCTGGCCCTGGCGATGGCCGTGCATTGGGAGCAGGTCATGCTGCAGCCAGCGGCCCGGGCGGCTGGCGTACGCCTTCTGCTGCGTGGCGCGGGCGCCTGTGCCCTGGCCCTCGCGGCCGCAGCCTGCCTGCTGGCTGATCGGCCTTCGATGGCCCTGCTGGTGTGGCTGATGTTGCTTGCTGCCAGTGCCCTGACGGTGGCCCTGACGCTCGCCTGGCGACCGGCCCTGTTGCGCGGGCTGTGCGCCCTGCGAGGCTGAGAAGCCCTCGACGGCGCGGCCCATCGCTGCGATGCTCGGGGCTTCGTCTCCAACCTCCCGTCCGTATGAACTGTCGCTCTGGTTGCGCCGCCTGCTGCATCGCGCCCTCGATCTCCAGCCCCATCCCCGGCATGCCGCAAGGCAAGCCGGCCGGGGTGCCCTGCATCCAGCTCGATGCAGCCTTGCGCTGCAAGATCTTCGGCATGCCCGGTCGCCCGGCCGTGTGTGGCGGGCTGCAGCCTTCGGCGGAAATGTGTGGCGATTCGCGCGAGCAGGCGATGCACTGGATCGGCGCGCTGGAGCAGGCCACGCGCTGATCGCGTCGTGCATCGCCGCTGCTCTGGTCGGTAGCTATCGCATCCTGCAGGCGCACGCCACGCGCGGGCGGTAGCCCTGATGTGCCCCGAGGCCAAGTTCATCACGCCGGCATGCATCGTGGCGCGGTCTCGCCGCAGTGCGCCCGTATAATCCGGGTTTCCCCCAGCCCGGCGCATTTTCATGGACCTCATCCTGCTGCTCAAGGCCGCCATTCTCGGCATCGTCGAAGGCCTCACCGAATTTCTGCCGATCTCCTCCACCGGCCACCTGATCCTGGTCGGCACCCTGCTGGATTTTCACGATGAGCGCGGCAAGCTGTTCGAGATCGTGATCCAGTCCGCCGCGATCCTGGCTGTGGTGTGGGAATACCGGGCCCGCCTGGGCCATGCCCTGATCAGCGCCACCCGCGAGGAAGCTTCGCGCCGTCTGCTGGTGAACGTGGCCATCGCCTTCCTGCCGCTGGCCGTGCTGGGGCTGGTATTCGGCAAGTGGCTCAAGCTGCATCTGTTCAACGCGCCGGTGGTGGCCGCTACCTTCATATTCGGCGGCCTGATCATCCTGTGGGCTGAGCGCAAGAGTCATCACGAGCGTGTTGCAACGGTGGAAGACATGAACTGGCTGGATGCGCTGAAGGTCGGCGTCGCCCAGGCCTTCGCCCTGATTCCCGGCACTTCGCGCAGCGGCGCGACGATCATCGGCGGCATGCTCTTCGGTCTCTCGCGCAAGGCGGCCACCGAATTCACCTTCTTCCTCGCCATCCCGACCCTCGGCGTGGCCGGCCTCTACTCGCTCTACAAGGAGCGTGCGCTGCTCTCGGTGGACGATCTGGGGATGTGGGCGGTGGGCATGCTGTTCTCCTTCATCTCGGCTTTTGTCTGTGTGCGCTGGCTGATCCGTTTCGTGTCCACCCACAGTTTCAAGGTCTTCGCCTGGTACCGCATCGTGTTTGGCCTGATCGTGCTGCTCACCTGGCAGATGGGCTGGGTGCACTGGGCGGACTGAGTTTGGCGCCTGAGTTCTGTTTTTCAGAAGCCCGGCCGCGCCCGGGCTTTTTCTT
This sequence comes from Uliginosibacterium aquaticum, assembly GCF_012972705.2. Classification (GTDB taxonomy): domain Bacteria; phylum Pseudomonadota; class Gammaproteobacteria; order Burkholderiales; family Rhodocyclaceae; genus Uliginosibacterium; species Uliginosibacterium aquaticum. Next base: position 40,996 of record NZ_JABCSC020000001.1, read on the forward strand.
GTCCTGATCGGCGCCGCTCCTGGCGTTTAGCGGCCGATGTTGCCTAGATACGACGCCTGTGTCGCATGCCGTGAAAGGCGGGCCAGAAAGTGATCGCCGCGCGCCTTGTCTCCTTGTTAGCCTTTCCCGCCTTTAAATTTTTTAACAAGTTGTACGGGGGAATGATGTTCAAGTATGGAGCGGGGTGTGCGGCGCTGCTGACGGCGCTAGTGTTGGTTGCGTGTGGCGGCGGCGGCGGCGGTGGGGGTGGTGGAGCGAGCGCGCCAGCAACAGCTGCCGTGGCTGCTGGCAGCTCATCTGCAGCGGCCTGCGCCGGCAGCGCCAGTGCGGCTACGGGCGATTTCAGTTTGTCCACGACGTCGGTGAGCCTCACTGGCACGGCGGGCTCGCCTCTGGCTTCCTCGCAGACTGTCACGATGACGGTGAGCAATCCGGCGGCGACCACCGTGTTCATCACCCAGACCGATGCCTGGCTGACGATCACCCCCAATCTGGCCGGCGGCTATGCCACGGTGACGGCCAATGCCTCCACGCTGGCGGCGGGTTTTTACTGCAGCATCGTGAACGTCGCCCTGCGTAACGCAGCCGGGGCCACCCTGTCGTCGCGGGATGTGGCGGTGAGCTTCAGTGTTGCGAGCGGGGCAACTGCGGCTTCGAGCTCCTCGCGTGCTTCGAGCGCCTCCAGCTCTTCGCTGAGCGTGCCGGCATCGGTGAGTTGGAACAGCTACAACGGAACGCTGCATCCGACTGCGGACGGCGCGCTTGTTCTCGGGAGTGGGAGTGGCAGCAAGTTCGTGCTGGTCGGTGGATCGATCTCCGATTCATTGCCGGCCTCCAGTTCGAGCTCAAGCGCGAGTTCGACGAGCAGCTCTGCGGCCAGCTCAAGCAGTGGCACCGCATATTTCATGGATTACATGAGCGCCAGTGGTGGCACGCTGAGCCTAGATTCGTCAGCCGTGCCGCTGAACCGCAGCCTGGTCCGCAGCAGCAGTGCGCTCAACACCAGCCCCAGCTATCCGCGTTACATGACTTTCCTGACCCGCGTGATGCCGGTGAGCGGTGTGAGCTATGACGTCAATACTCGCCTGGCTGAGTTCGAACTGGCCTTTGCCGACAGCCGTGTGGTGCTGGTGCTGCGCGGAGACGCCAGCAGCAGCAATGTGCGTCTGCAGACTGTCGAACAGGGCGGGAGTGATGTGGTCGCACAGATCGACATGACCCAGCCGCATATCTTCCAGATCGCGGTGACTCTGACCAGCGCCTACGCCGGTACCGTGACGGTGTATGTGGATGGCAACTCCACGCCCTTGCTGGGCCCGCTGAGTACCACCAACATGCAGCGTACCTACGCGGTGGGGCAGGACTATGTGCAGTTCGGTGACAACCGCAATGTGGCCTTCCGCAGCAATCTGGACTGGATGGCCTGGACGACCCAGGGTGCTTACAGTCCGGCGCAGCTGGCCGGCAAGCTGCCCAGCGGCCTCGGGGTGACCACCGGTTACTGATCCGCTATTGCCGCAGTTGCGAGGGCGCAGCTTTGGCTGCGCCCTTTTTCTTTGTTGCAACGCATCACGCTGAGCGGCGCAGGCTGGCAGAATCCGGTTTTGCCGATTTCTGGCCGCTTGCCATGATCCTCTACCTCCACGGTTTCCGTTCCGGCCCCCAATCCCAGAAGGTGCAGGCACTGGCCCTGCGCATGGCGCAGCGCGGTCTGGGTGATTACCTGTGGTGCGAACAGCTGTCGCCGGTGCCTTGCGAGGCGATTGCCCAGGCCGAGGCGCAGCTTGCGCGCTGCACTACGCCGCCGCTGCTGGCGGGCAGTTCGCTGGGCGGCTTCTACGCAACCCATCTGGCCGAGAAGCATGCGCTGCAGGCTGTGGTGATCAATCCCTTCGTTCCCCATGCTGGCTTTGACCAGAGTCTGTTCATCGGAGAGCACCAGATGATCTACAGCGGTGAGCGCTTCAGCTTCACGGCAGAACACGCCGCGCAGATCGCCGCGCTGGATGTGGCGCGGATCAGTCGGCCGGAGAATTTCTGGCTGCTGGCAGAGGAGGGCGACGAGGTGCTGGACTACCGCCATGCGCTCAAGCGTTACGCCGGCTGCCACCAGAGCGTGCTGCCCGGCGGCGACCACAGCTTCACGCGCTGGGATGATTACCTCGATGCAGTGATCGAGCGCGCCGGGCTGGCCGCATGAACGCAGCACAACAAGGTACGCGCGCCGGTTTCCTGGCGGCGCTGACGGCGTTTTCGATCTGGGGCGTGGCCCCGCTGTACTGGAAGCTGCTCACCGGCGTGCCAGCACTTGAAACGGTGGCCCACCGCGTCGTCTGGTCGCTGCTGATGCTGACTGGCGTGATGGCCTGGCGGGGGGGCTTCACGGTGTTGCGTCGGCTGGCGGGCGAGCCGCGCCTGATCGGTCTGCTGGCGCTGACCACGACCCTCACGGCGGTGAACTGGCTGCTCTTCGTGTGGGCCATCGTCAACAACCATGTGCTGGAAGCCAGCCTCGGCTACTTCATCGCGCCGCTGATTAATGTGCTGCTGGCCGCGATCTTCCTGCGCGAGCGTCTGCATACCTGGCAGAAACTGGCGGTGGCCCTGGCCTGTGCCGGCGTGCTGTGGCGGGTGTGGCATCTGGGTACGCTGCCTTGGGTGTCGCTGAGCCTGGCCGTGACCTTCTCGCTCTACGGCCTGCTGCGCAAGCGCGCGCCGATCGGAGCGCTGGACGGGCTTTTCGTCGAAACCCTGCTGGCTGCGCCGGTGGCGCTGGGCTGGCTGCTGTGGCTGCAGGCCGGCGGCGAGGGCCACTTCAGCGGTGCGGGCACGATTGCGGCACTGATCGGCACCGGCCTGATCACCGCTGTGCCGCTGTTTCTCTACACCGTGGGCGCGCGCCGCTTGCGTTACACCACCCTGGGCTTCATCCAGTATGTGGGCCCGAGCCTGCAATTCGCCCAGGCGGTGTTCCTGTTCCATGAGCCCTTCAGCCATGTTGCGCTGATCAGTTTCATGTTCATCTGGGCCGGGCTGGCGGTGTTTTCACTGGACGCCTTGCGCCGCGCCCGTGCGGCTTGAGCAGCTTCCGGGGCGGCGCCCGCTATAATCGCCGGTCGCAACCCCCGCAGGCTGAATTTGATGAATGTGCTGTTTGAAGAGGACGGGTCTTTCAAGACCGCCACCATCCTCACCGATAACGATTCCTCCCTGCAGGTGGAAACCGCCACGGGCAAGCGTGTGAAGCTCAAGGCGGCGAATGTGCTGCTGCGTTTTGCCAGCCCCTCTGCGGCTGATTTGCTGGCCCAGGCCGATGTACTCACGGCCGACATGGATACCGAATTCCTGTGGGAAATGTGCGGCGACGACGAGTTCGCCTTTGCTGAATTCGCGGCCGATTATTTCGGCCACACGCCCTCGGCGGTCGAGTCGAGCGCCGTGCTGGTGAAGCTCTTCGCTTCGCCGATCCACTTCCACCGCAAGGGCAAGGGCCGCTTCCGCAAGGCTCCGCCCGAAATCCTCGCGGCCGCCCTGGCCGGCGCCGAGAAAAAGCGCCTGCAACAGGAACAGGTCGAGCGCATGAAGACCGAACTCATGGCCGGCACGCTGCCCGCCGAGTTCCCGGCCATGCTGCAGGCCTTGCTCTACAAGCCGGACCGTAACCGCCTCGAAACCAAGGCGCTCGAAGCGGCGGTGGATGAGAGCGGTCAGTCTGCCCCGCGCCTGCTGCTCAAGGCCGGTGCCTTGAAGAGCAGCCACGAGCTGCATCTGGGCCGCTTCTTGTTCGAGTATTTCCCGGAAGGCACGGCCTTCCCGGCGCTGGCCGCCCCGCCCCTGCCGGAGGATCTGCCGCTGGCACCGGCCTCCGCCTTCTCGATCGATGACGCCACCACCACCGAGATCGACGACGCCTTCTCGCTGGTGCCGCGTGCTGAAGGTGGCTGGACAGTCGGCATCCACATTGCCGCGCCGGGCCTGGGCATCCGCCCCGGCTGCCCGATCGACGCGGTGGCCCGCAAGCGTTTGTCCACCGTCTACATGCCCGGCAACAAGATCACCATGCTGCCGGATGACGTGGTTAGTGCCTACACCCTCGGCGAAGGCCAGGCCCGCCCGGCGCTGTCGCTCTACGTCGAAGTGAATCGCGACTTCAGCATCGCCGGCATGGCGAGCCGCATCGAGCGCGTGCATGTGTCGTCCAACCTGCGCCATCACGACATCGAGCCGGTGTTCAACGAAAACAGCCTGCAGGCCGAGGCCTTGCCGGATGCGCCTTACATGGCCGAGCTGAAGACCCTGTGGGAGTTCGCTACGGTGCTGGAGGCCGGGCGCGGCAAGCCCTCGGCCAACCAGAACCAGATGGATTTCAACTACTACGTCGACTGGTCGCAGGACACGCCGGATGGCCCCGGCCACATCACGATCGAGCAGAGGAAGCGCGGCTCGCCGCTGGACAAGCTGGTCGCCGAGCTGATGATCCTGGCCAACTCCAGCTGGGGCAAGCTGCTGCATGAAGCCGGCCTGCCGGCGATCTACCGCATCCAGGCGGGCGGCCGGGTGCGCATGAGCACCGCGGCCGGTCCGCACGAGGGGCTGGGCGTCGACAACTACGCCTGGTCTTCCAGCCCGCTGCGCCGCTATGTCGACCTGTGCAACCAGTGGCAGCTGATCGCCCACCTGCGTGGCGAAGCGGCCCCGTTCGCACCGGGCTCGGCCGAGCTGGCGCACGCGATGAGCGATTTCGACGCCACCTACAGCGCCTACAACGAATTCCAGCGTGGCATGGAGCGCTACTGGTGCCTGCGCTGGCTGCGTCAGGCTGGGGTGAAGGAAACTCCGGCCAAGGTGCTGCGCGAAAACATCCTGCGCCTGGAAGAAGTGCCGCTGGTGTTCAAGCTGCACTCCCTGCCGGCAGGTGTGAATGCGCATGAACGCGTGCAGGTGGGCGTCGACAAGGTGGATCTGATCGACGTCGAGCTGCGCGGCAAGTACCTCGCCACCCTGGCGCCGCTGACCACCGCGGAAGACGGGACCGACGGCGAAGAAGAAGAAACGCCGCTCGCGTAGAATTCCCGCGCATGTCTGCCGCTACTCCCCGCCCCTCCACCCCCAAAGCAGCCAAGGCTGAAAAGCCCGCTGCGGTGGTGAAACCCGCTGCCTCGGGCAAGTCGTCTTCTTCCGGCAAGCCGGCGCGCAAACGGGTGCGGGGCCGCTCCCTGTCCTGGCTGGGCGGCCATGCCCTGGGCTTGGGGGTTGCGCTGTCGGTGCTGCTGCACGGCGTGTTCGGCGCGATGAATTTCGTGGCGCCCCCGGGCGGCCTCAAGAAGCTGGAGGAAAAGGGCCTCCAGGTGGTGCTGGTGAATTCCCGCCACAAGAAGCCCCCGCGCGATGCGCAGGCCTTGGCTCAGGCCAACCTCGATGGGGGGGGCGAGCAGGCTGACCAGAAACACATGCCGACTTCGCCGCTGCCGCCGCAGGATTCGGTGCGTGATGGCGAGGCCGTGGCCGAGGCGCAGCAGCGTGTGCGCCAGATGGAGGCGCGCCAGCGTGAATTGCTGGCCCTGGCGCAGGGCAGCAAGAAGCAGGTGGCGCCCGAGCGGGCTAAGCAGAGCGAAGAAACCCCCAGCGAAACCAAGCCTACCGAGCGTGGCCTCGATCTGAATTCGGCTCAGGCCATCGCGCGCCAGGAGGCGGTGGTGGATAAGCTCGTCAAGGATTACGCCTCGCGGCCGCGCAAGGGCTTCATCTCGCCGCGCACCAAGGAACACAAGCTGGCCATGTACGGCGAAGCTTTCCGCCTCAAGCTGGAGCGTATCGGCGAGGTGAATTTTCCGCGCAGCGCGCGCGGCTCCATGTACGGCAGCGTGATGGTGGTGGTCGAGATCCGTCCGGACGGTTCGCTCGAATCTGCCGAGATTGCCCGCCCGAACGCCAATCCCAAGCTCAATGAAGCCGCACTGCGCATCGTGCGGCTGGCTGCGCCCTATGCGCGCATTCCGGATGAGCTGCGCAAGGATTACGACATTCTGGTGCTGGCGCGCACCATGAACTTCACGCGCGACGAGATCAGCGTCGAGCAGTGAGCGCTGACCGGGATACACACATGTCCAGACTGATTGCTGCCAGCCTGCTGCTGCTCGCCCTGCTGCCGGCCGCCCGGGCTGACGAGGCGCCGCTGGCGGCGGCCAGCCAGCCGGTTGAAGCCGCCGCGCCGCGCACCATCGTTGTGGCCCTGCGCAGCCGCGAAGCGCGCCTGGCCTTCTATCGCGAGGCCTGTCTGCAACAGATCCTGGCCGAATTGCGCGAGCGGGTGCCGCGCGATGCGGCAGGCAAGGTCGCCCATGGCAAGAGCCTGCTGTCGCTGGAAGTGGCTGCCGATGGCAGGCTGGTGGCGAGCGAGCTGATCCAGCCGGATACCAGTGCGGCCCTGAATGCAGCGCTCTTGCAGAGCGTGCAGGCGGCCGCGCCCTATCCCGCTTTTTCACCGGCGTTGAGCAAGGATTACGATCACATGGTCCTGATCCTGCCCTTCAATTTTGGTGACTGAGAGGCGCCTCACGCACGCTTCCAGCGGGCCAGAGGCGGCCCTCGAAAGTTTGCGCGTGCTGGCCGCCGCGGCCGTGGTCTGCGTGCATGTGGCGGCGACCGCCCTGATCGCTGCGCCCGATGCCGTGAGCTGGTGGAGCGCGAATCTGTGGGACAGCTTTGCGCACTGGTGCGTGCCGGTCTTCGTGATGCTTAGCGGCGCCTTGCTGCTTGGCCGCCGCGAGCCGGCCCCTCATTTCTGGCGCAAGCGCGCGGCGCGCCTGGTGTGGCCGCTGGTTGGCTGGAGCCTGATCTATCTCGGGCTGCAGGCCTGGCAGGCTGCGCACTGGTCGCTGCCGGGCCTGCTGGCTTTGCTCGTGCGCGGCACGCCTTATTACCACCTCTGGTACCTGTGGATGCTGCCGGGCCTGTATCTGGCCACGCCGGCGCTACGCCTCGGTGTGGCGAGCTGCTCGCGGCGCCAGTTGTGGTGGCTGTGTGCAGGGCTCAGCGTGCTGGCGGCACTTGAGGTGCCGCTGGGCTGGAGCAAGCAGTTCTTCCTGAGCAGCAGTCTGGCTTATCTCGGCTGCTATCTGCTGGGCTGGCTGTTGTTCACCCAGCAAACCCAGCCGCCTGTGCGCTGGCTGTGGGCCGGTTTTTTGCTGGGCGGCGCCGGGGTGGCGGTGGGCGCCGGGCTGTTGCGGCCCCTGCTGGGAGCACGGGCCATCGAGTGGATGTACGCCTATCCGAACCCGCTGGTGCTGGGCATGGGCGCCTGTGCCTTCATGCTGGGCCTGCGCCTGTTGCCGGGGAAGGCCTGGGCCGGGTGGCTCGCACAGTTCGCGCCGCTTTCCTTCGGCATCTACCTGGTTCATCCGCTGTGCTTGCTGGGCCTGTCGAAAGCCGGCTTCACGGCCCTGCACTGGCACCCGGCACTGGGCATTCCGCTGCTCAGCGGACTGGTGCTGCTGCTCTCAGCCGTCGGTGTGGTCTTGCTGGCGCGGCTGCCGGGGATGTGGCGCCTGGTTCGCTGAGCGAAGGTTTCCATACGCCAGCGTTTTGAGGTGGGTCAAGTAAGGATCGGGAGGCTTCAAGCTTGGCGGCTGGCGGCCGTTAGGCCCTGATGACCCATGCCTTTGTCTCCCTGGGAGTGACGCAGGCATGGGCAGCCCCTTTGACTCCTGTGCATATCTCACTGCCATGAACCTCAGCGTATCCAGCCGCCTGCTCGTGATGAGCGGCGCATCCATCCTGTCCCTGTTCCTGGTTTCACTGGCAGGTTTCTTTGCCGCCAGGGCCCCGCAGCAAAGCCTCGAGCAGTTCCAGCAGAACCTGCTGCCGAGCATGGAGCTGGTGGCCGATATCGAGCGCGATTTCCTGGCCGTGCGGCGCCTGATCACGGTGCACGTCACCGAGCTGTATGACACCAAGAAGAAGGAAGATCGCGCTGCGATCATGGCCGCGCGCGAGCGCATGGATGCTGCCTTCGAGCGTTACAGCCGGGAGATGGTGGTCGATGAGGAGGACCGCAGCCTGCTCGAAGCGGTGCGCAAGGAAGTGGCCACTTACGATCGCGTGCGCGACGAGGTGCTGGCCAAGTCCGATGATTTTGATGTGGATGGCGCCCGCGATGCCCTCACCGGCATCGGCGTGGCACAGGGCAACAAGGTTTCGGAGGCGATCAAGGCCCATCGCGAGTACAACCATCGGCAGGCGGACCGGATGGTGCAGGCGGCCTCCAGTCAGGCCTCTTCACTGCTGACGGTCTCCTGGATCGTGGCCTTGCTGGCGACCCTCATCAGTGGTGGCCTGGCTTTCATGCTGATCCGCAGCGTGCGCGTGTCACTGCATGCGGTGCAGGATACGGTCGAGCATATTGAGCGCCGGCTGGATTTCACGCGGCGCATCCCGGTACTGCAGCGCGACGAGCTGGGGGCCATCGCAGGGGCGATCAATCGCCTGATTGATCGCATGCAGGGCAATCTGCAGACCATTGCCGGCAATGCCCAGTCCCTCGCCGCCGCCGCCAGCCAGACGGCCGGATCCTCCGAACAGGTCGCGCGCGCTTCGCTGCAGCAGAGCGAGGCTGCTTCCGACATGGCGGCGACCGTCGAAGAGATGACAGTGAGCGTCAACCATGTGGCCGAACGCGCTCAGGAGGCGAACCAGCTCTCCAATGCGTCGGCACAACTGGCGGCCAACGGCGAACTGGTGATCGGCCAGACCGTGCGTGACATCAATGACATCGCCGCGGTCGTCGCGGATTCCTCAGCCCGCATCCACGAGCTGGAGGCACATGGCGAACGCATTTCCAGCGTGGTGGCAGTGATCAAGGAAGTAGCGGATCAGACCAATCTGCTGGCCCTCAACGCGGCCATTGAGGCCGCCCGGGCCGGTGAGCAGGGGCGCGGCTTTGCCGTGGTGGCCGATGAGGTGCGCAAGCTCGCCGAGCGCACCCGCAGCTCCACCCAGGAGATCGGCTCCACCATCGAGGCCATGCGCGGCAGCGCCTCCGCGGCGGTGGCCTGCATGCAGGAAGCCGTGCAGCGGGTCGGCACCGGCGTCTCTGGCGCGGAAGAAACCAACCAGGCGATTCAGGTGATCCGCAGCGGTAGCCGCGACGCGGTGCAACGCGTGGAAGAAATCGCTACTTCGATCCGTGAGCAGGGCGCCGCCACCAACTCGATCGCGATCCAGGTCGAGAAGATCGCCCAGATGTCCGAAGAAAGCAGCGCCGCCGCAGGCGAGAGTGCCGACGCAGCACGCGCACTGGATCAGCTGGCCCGCCAGATGCACGAAATCGTCGCGGCCTATCGGCTGTAAGCGGGGCAGTAAAGTTGGCGTGGTCTCCGCAGTCGCGGCTTCAGTCACGCGCGATGCTGACGCCATGACTGGCTTCAAGTTCGTCGAAGAAATCATCGAGGCGCCGGCCCGGCAGATCCGGGAAGCGGGCGGGCAGGGTGTCGAGATGCTGGATGCGGTCGACACGGAAATGGCGGAAGCCCTCGCGCAGTTCGCACCAGGCAATCAGGGTCCAGGCGCGTCCCCAGAAGAACAGGCCCAGCGGCCACAGGCGGCGTTGTGAGGGGGTCTGGTCTTCGCGCACATAGGCGATGTCCACGATCTTGTGCCCGCGCACTGCGAGGCGCAGCGGCTGCAGCCAGGGGAGCTGATCTGCGCCGATCGGTGGCACGAACAGGCGGGCGAGCTGGGCTTCGCGTTTGAGCGCTTCCGGCAGCACGTTGTGAATTTTGGCCAGCGCTGCGCCGGCCGAACGCGCCAGCTCCGCATCGCCCCAGGCCTGCACCATGCGCGAGCCGACCAGCAGGGCTTCGAGTTCTTCCGGGCTAAACAGCAGTGGTGGCACATCCAGCCGGTAGCGCAGGCGGTAGCCGACTCCGGCCTCACCCTCGATCGGCACGCCGGAGAGGGTGAGGTCGTGGATATCGCGGTACAGGGTGCGCAAGGACACCTGCAGCTGCTCGGCGAGCCACTGGCCGGTGGCATGGCGCCGGGCACGCAGCAGTTCAACGAGGCGGAAGAGGCGGTCGGCGCGGCGCATCAGGCAGAGTGGAGCGGATAGCTGAAGAATCGCACCTTACACTAGGCCGCTCAGTGCATTGAATGCAGGCCGATGACATTGCCCTCGGTATCGAAGAACAGGGCGAAGTAACCGATCTCGGGGCGGATCAGGGTCTTGGGCGTCACGATCATGCCGCCGGCTGCTTCGACGCGCGCCAGTACCTGGCCCAGGTCGTCGCCACCGTTCAGATAGATACGTACCCCGTCCTTGTGCGGGCGGGCCTGGGCCATCTCGATCAGGCAGCCGCTCACCGCTTCGCCTGCGTGCGGCCAGATCGCCATGCGGCTGTCCGGCCCGCAGGCTTCCGGCTTGAGTTCGATGGCGAAGATGGTTTCGTAGAAACGGCGGGCGCGCTCGAAATCGGCGACGGGGATTTCAAACCAGTGAATGGCATGCATGACAGACTCCTTGTTGCGGTTGAGGAGCCGTCATGTTGCGCGGGGCCTGCTGACAGCGTGGTGTCAGCAGGCTAGCGCTGCAGACTCAGTTGCAGCGGCCCTGCAGCGAGTTGCAGCAGCACGCTGCCGTCCGCCTGCTGCTGCCAGCTTTGCGCGCCACTGAGGGTTTTCACGCCAAAGCCAGGGCGCAGCCGCAAGCTCAGTGGCTCGCGCAGCGTGGCGGAGAGACTCAGCCCGTGGGGAGTGCGGATGCCTTCCAGACTGAGCGCTGCGCTGGCGGAGAGCTCCAGCGGGCCCGCCAGGCCGCGGGCTTCGATCAGGCTGAAGCGCAGCGTATCGCCCTCACTGCTGAAGCTGGCGGCCATCCCGGCAAGCTGCCAGCCCGCCGCGTCGACCTGCTTCTCGGCCGCGCGCGCGATCAGGACGATGTCATTGCCGATGCTGGCGGCGAAGCCCTTGCCGGCGGGCAGAGTCTGCACATTGGGCAGACCCGCTTCGTTAGCCCGCCAGGGATAGAGCAGGGTGAGGAAATCCTGTTGCTTGGCGGGCGACCTTGTTTCGGTCGTGACATGCCATTCGTTCGGCATTTTCGCTTGGTAGCTGGCGCCCACCGGCGGCTCGAAGGCGTCGCTCTGGCGCATCGTCAGGGCAGTCGCTGCCGGGCTGAGGAAGCGCACTGTGAGGCGCGCGTCCTTCTGCTGCTGGGTGATCTCGCCACGCTCCGGCGCAAGGCTCATTTCGCTGCGGGCATGGAGTTGCCACTGGAACTTCACCGCCTCCGCTGCGCTGGCTTCATCGAGCATCACGAAGTAGCGCCGGTTGACGAAGAACACGTGGCGCAGGGCGCGCTCGGCATGCGGGGCATAGGCGCGGCTGGCATCGCCCGTAGCGAAGCTGAAGCTGGCGCCATCGGCAAAGCGCGTGATCGTGCCGCTGGCCGAGGCATCCTTGATGCGCTGGCCCTCGCCGCCGAAGAGCAGGGCGTTCTTGGATTTCGTCTGGCGGCTCCAGCCATCGTGATGCGGGCTGCCGTAGTACTCGCGGTAGCCGGAGCTGATCGCCAGTGGCTGGCCGTAGGCGTTGAGCACGAAGCTGTTCTGGTCCGAAAAGCCGTGGCTGGCCGAGCCCTGCGGGCTGGAGCGGAAGCCGAGCATGATGTCGTCGGCAGCGCCGAGTGCCGAGTGCATGCTGACGACGCCAATGTCATCGAAGTAGAGGCTCTGCGGCAGGTCTGCCAGACGGACTTCAGGCAGGGCCGCCTGACCGGTGCGGAAGCGCTGCAGGAAGGCGTCGATGCCATCGTAGGTGTAGTAGCCGAAGCTGGTCGGGGGCTTCTGGCGCAGCAGGCGCGCATAGGCCAGCGGGTAGGGATCGCGGTTGAGGATGGCGGCCTTTTCAAGAATCAGGGCGATGCTGCCGGAAGGGTTGGCGATGTTGTTCAGGTCACCGAAGAAGGAGCCGCCGTAGGGCATCTGGTTGTACACGCCGAAGTAGGCGGTGTTGCGCCAGAAGGGGCGGGCCAGCGGTTCGCTGAAGCCGAGGATGGCCATGCCTTCCAGAAAACGCTGGTGCTGGGTGATGCCGGTGCTCCAGTAGTTGAGCCCTTCGGCCCAGCCGCCGGCCGGCCCGCCCCACACCGGGAACTGGCGCAGGTAATACTCGTAGCTCCAGGCCAGCCAGCCGGGGGCCGCCTTGGTGTCATGCAGCAATACAAGGCCGCCCTGCCCCAGCGTGGAGATGAAGCGCATCGGGTGGCTCAGCGAGTTGTCCGGCGTGGTCGGGCGGGTGAGGCTGAACTTGGGCTGAACCTGACTCGCCAGCACTTCCATGCGTGCGATCAGCGCACGGCTCACGGTCTTGCGCTCGTCTTCGCTGAGCGCGCCGTACGCCCAGTCGTACGCAAACAGCATCGGGCGCAGGGACTGGATGAACAGCTCGTCGTTGCTGCGATAGGTGTCGCGGTCGATCGACCAGCTGGCCAGATGCAGCAGCCAGCGCGCCGCTTCACGGCCGTAAGCGGGGTCTTCGGTGAGCAGCCAGCCGAGCGCGTAGCGTTGCGCCCAGGCGGCGGTGTCGTTGGCGGCCTTGTAGCCGGCCTGCCAGAGCTTGGTGCCCTCGCTCGTGCCGTTCTTCACGGCGCGGGGTTCGGGGATCAGTGGCTTGTTGTCCAGCGCGGGCAGGGCCAGCTTCGCGAGTGCGGCGCTATCTGGCTGGGCCGGCAGTTCCTTGAAGAAGGCGCGCAGGGTGGGCAGGTCGGCCGGGCGGATCAGCAGGCGCGGATGCTCGTTGGCGATCTTCTGGCTGAACTCGGCACTGCGCGTGGCGACCAGCTCGGCATCGGTCTGCGCCAGCGCCGGCAGGCTGAAGAGGGCGATGAGGCAGAGCAGGCGGCGCATGGGAGTTCTCACAAAAACGCTTTGAAACGTAGGTGCGACTTCAGTCGCACTCAACGCGTGGCTGGCCGACTGAAGTCGGCCCTACGAAAACCTGCCCCGCTTCTACAGGAGTTCGACCAGCACCGGTGCGTGATCAGAAGGCCGCTCCAGCTTGCGCGGAGCCTTGTCCACCCAGCAGCGCGTGGCCTGCGGCACCAAGGCCTGCGAGAGCAGCAGGTGGTCGATGCGCATGCCGAAATTACGGCGGAAAGCCATCATCCTGTAGTCCCACCAGGAATAGATTTTCTCGGGTTGCTCGAAGAGGCGGAAGGCGTCCGCGAGGCCCAGATCGAGCAGGCGGCGGAAGGCTTCGCGCTCGGGTACCGAGACGTGGATTTCGTCCTTCCAGTCCGGGTGCGCGTCGCGGTCTTCCGGGGCGATGTTGTAGTCGCCCGCCAGCACCAGCTTCGGGTGGCGCGTGAGTTCATCCTTGATCCAGGCGGTGAGCGCGGCGAGCCAGTCCATCTTGTAGGCGAACTTCTCGGAGCCGACGGCCTGACCATTCACCACATAGGCGCTGATGATGCGCACGTCACTGATCGTGGCGGCGATGATGCGTTTCTGTTCGTCGGCAAAGCCGGGGATGTCGCGCTGCACATCCTGCGCCGGCAGCTTTGAGAGGATCGCCACGCCGTTGTAGGTCTTCTGCCCGTTGAACACTGCGTGATAGCCGGCGGCCTCGATCTCGGCGAGCGGGAAGGCCTTGTCTTCGCACTTGAGCTCCTGCAGGCAGACCGCGTCGGGCGATTCGCTGGCGAGCCAGTCGATGAGATGCGGCAGGCGAACCTTGAGGCTGTTGACGTTCCAGGTGGCAATTTTCATGGCGTGTCGGGAGTGAGTGCCTGCTTCGATGCGAGCGGGTCGGTGGCTTATTGTGCCAGTGCCAGGGCGGCCTCGGGCGGCGGCGCCAGCGGCTTGCGGTAGAGCAGTACTTTCAGTGCGCGCGCTTCCGACTGGTCAGCAAAGACATCCGGGTTGGCCAGGCGGCGCACGAACTCGAGCTCCGCTGCGGTTTCCTGCATGCGGGTGGTGAGGAAGGCCGTGTCGAGCTTGGGCGTGTTCAGGCACACCAGGGCGTAGCCGCCCGGCGCGAGCAGGCCGGGCAGGCGACGCAGCAGGCGGGTGTAGTCCTTCTCGGCCACAAAGCTGCCTTTCTGGTAGCTGGGCGGATCGACGATCACGATTTCATACGGCCCTTCCCGCCCGAGCCGGCCCCAGGACGTGAAGATGTCGTGCGGCAGGAAGCTGGCGCCGCGCTCCAGGCCGTTGAGCTGGTGATTGCGTTTGCCGATGGCCAGCGCGCCCGGGCTCATGTCCACATTCACCACGCGTGCCGCGCCGGCCTGCAGGGCGGCTACCGAGAAGGAGCAGGTGTAGGCGAAGAGGTTCAGCACGCGCCCGCCGCTGTGGCCCGCGAGATGCGTGCGCAGCCAGCGCCGGGCTTCCCGCATGTCCGGAAAGAAGCCGTGGTTGAGGCCGCGCAGCAGATGCACGCCGTAGCGTGCGCCGTCTTCGCTGACGATATGCGGCTCTGGCACACTGCCGGCCATCAGACGGGTTTCGGCGCGGGCATCCTGGCGGAACTGGTAGATCCAGTTGAGTGCCTGGCCCGGTGCGAGGCTGGCCAGGCGGGTGGCCAGTGCGTCGTGCACGACGCCGAGCTGCGCCTCTTCGAGCGGCTGAAAACTGGTGAGCAGCCAGACCGGCGGGTAGAAGTCGAGCGAGAGGTGCTCGCAGCCCGGGTGCAGGCCACCCCGGCCGTGAAAGATGCGACCGGCATCGGTGGGCAGATCGGTGTGGGCAATGGCGTCCAGCAAGGCTTGCATGGGGGAGCTAGGGTGGGGATCGGGGCGGCCATTCTGCCAGCGTCTTGGGCGGGTGGCGCTTTCGCCTGCGGCTGCGGGCTAGAATGCAGCACTCCCACGAAGACGCTTTCCGATGACAGCCCTCTGGATTCTGGTATTGCTGATTGCGGTGTCCGGCCTGTTTTCACTGGCCGAGATGGCTTTTGCCTCGGCGCGGCGCGCGCGCCTGATGCAGATGGCGGAAGACGGCGATGAAGGCGCGGTGGCTGCGCTGGCGATCAAGGAGCAGTCGAGCCGCCTGCTTGCCGCCACGCAGACCGGCATCACCGCCGCTGCGCTGCTGATGGGCGTGTATGGCGAATCGGCGCTGACCAGCGAGCTGGTTCGCTGGCTTGACCTGCACGCCCCGGCGCTGATGGACTGGAACGGCATGATTGCCTTCAGCTGCATGATCGTGGTGGTGACGGCGACTTCGATCGTGTTTGGCGAGATCGTGCCCAAGCGCATTGCGCTGGCCTATCCGGAGCGCCTGGCCGCCTCGCTGGCGCCGATGATGACGCTCTTCATCCGCACCCTGTCGCCCGCCATCTACCTGCTCTCCTTCCTGGCCGACCGCGTGATTGCGCTGCTGCCGGTGCAGGCCGCGCCGGCTGTGACCAGCATGGAAGACATCCTCGCTTTCGTGACCGAGGGCGAGCGCACCGGCTCGATCCAGCGTGAAGAAAGCCATCTGCTGGGCAATGTGGTGCGCCTGGAGGATTGGCGCATGGCGACCATCATGACGCCGGTGAGCGACGTGGTGTACATCGATCTGCTCGACTCGCAGGAGAACAATCTCAAGCGCATGGTCGAGTCGCCGCATTCGCAGTTGCCGGTATGCAAGGGGGATGTGCAGCAAGTAATTGGCATCGTGCAGAGCCATGACATTCTCAAGGCTTCGCTCGAAGGCCGGATCGATTTCGGCTCGCTGCCGCTGGAGCCGCCCTTGTTCGTGCCTTCCAGCCTGACCCTTGGCGATCTGCTGCGTACCTTCCGCCAGCGCCGGGCGGACTTCGCCTTTGTCGTCAGCGAGTTCGGCCTCACCGAAGGCATCGTGACACTCGGGGATCTGATGACCTCGCTGGTGGGCGACATGATGCCCTTCTCGGATGATCCGGACGAAGCACTGGCGGTGGAGCGCCCGGATGGCTCCTGGCTGCTCGATGGCCTGCTGCCGATCGATGAGATGCGCGACAAGCTGGGCCTGCGCGAGCTGCCGATCGACTCGATGGGCACCTATCACACCGTTGGGGGCTTCGTGCTCGCCACGCTGGGGCACATCCCGCGCAAGGCCGAACGCCTCGTGTGGGAAGACTGGGAGTTCGAAGTGGTCGACATCGACCGCAACCGGGTGGATCAGGTGCTGGCGAGCCGACTTTCGGGCCCTGTTACGGCTGCGCCGGGCTGAAGCGCCGCTGGCGCGTCAGTGCCCGGCAGGGCCCGTCGGGCAAGCTGCGGCACATACACAATTGCGCCCCGAATCCTTGGCCTGATAGAGCAGCTTGTCCGCATGCTCGAGGAGTGCCTCGGGAGCCATCTCGGCCGTTGGCACCAGGGTGCTGACGCCCAGACTGATGGTGACCGAGGGCGCGCAGACTGAGCCGCGGTGCGGGATCCCCAGCTCAAGAATGGCCTGACGGCACCTTTCCGCGATCAGTGCAGCGGCTTCATTGGGCGTGTCGGGCAGCAGCATCACGAACTCCTCGCCGCCGTAACGGGCAAAGAGATCCGTCGAGCGGACCGGGATTCCGGTGATCGCGCGGGTCAGGCGCTGCAGGCACTCGTCGCCCTGTAAATGACCGTAGCTGTCGTTGTACTGCTTGAAGAAATCAATATCGAAGAGGATCAGGGACAGCGGCGACTGGCTGCGCTGCGCACGCGCCCATTCGCTCTTCAGGTGCTGATCGAACAGGAAGCGGTTGCCGATGCCGGTCAGCCCGTCGCGCCGAGAGATCTCCTGCAGTTTCTCGTTGAGGGAGAGCAGCTCTTCTTCCATCCGCTTGCGCTCGGAGATGTCGAACATGAAGCCGACCAGATCCGTCGTCTTGCCCTCGGTGTTGCGGATCACATGCACCACATCGCGGATCCACACGAAACTTCCGTCCGCCTTCAGCGCACGATAGTCCGCCTCATGGTCGATGCCTTCTTCCGACTGGCGGATGCAGAAGGCCGCGATTGCCGCACGCTCTTCCTCATGGATGCGGTTGATCCAGTCCATGGCGCCCAGCCAGCTCTCCTGCGGCCAGCCCAGCAAGGCTTCGATCTGCGGACCGATGTAGTCGAACTGCTTGGTCTCCCAGTTGAGTTTCCAGGGGATCGCATTGGTCGATTCCAGCAGCGTCTTGTAGATCCCCCAGTCGTCATCCCTAGGTTCGATCTTTTTGGCAGGCTTGAAGTTGTCGATGTAGTCCATGGCCGGGGTTTCTGCGAAGTGGTGGGGTCAGTCGGGCTGGCCGGTTTCGGGGTTCTTTGCATGCAAGGACCATGCTCGGCTCAGCTTGTGCAAGACGCCAATCAGGCGGGGCTGATCGTGGGCGGCGAGATGGCCTGCGTTCAGCACCTTGATCCAGCTGAGGCTGTCGCCATCCTGGATGAAGCCCAGCACTGGCCCCTGGGGATCATCTTTCCATTGCTGCGTGGGGGCGCGCTGGAAGGCCGCGGCGCTGTCGCCCTGCAGGCGGCGCAGCCACGCGCCGGTGCCGAGGAAGTTGCAGTCCTTTGCATCATTCAGGCCGGACACGATGATGAACTGCAGGCCACCGTCCAGCAGCTTCTGTACCGTACCGAGATACGAGTCATTCACGCCAAACGCATACAGATTGCCGATTGCGGCGGACCACGATTCAGTGACGACGGGCTCCGCGGGCGCATGGATCGCTGCGCGGACGTCCGCCCGGTTGATGTAGTCCAGCACCGGCTGAAAAGGCGGATCCTCGGTTTGCGCCGTATTCGCCATGTAGAGGCCGCAGAGCTGCTGGATGGCCTGATTGATCTGCGGGTAATTGTGCGCATAGTCCGCATCGAGCGCCTGCTTCTGCTCCGGCGTGATCAGGCCGTGGTTCAGGGCGTAGCTGGTGTCGGTAGCCATCTGGGTCATCGGATCGACCCAGGCATCGGCGAGTACCACGGTCTGCAGATCCAGCACCGGATTGCCCGGCACCTGATTGCCGGCGAGGATGGCTTCGGCCAGCAGGGGCAGATAGGTGCCGGCGTAGGATTCGCCCGCCAAGATCAGCGGATTGGCCGCGATTTCCGGATGCAGGCGGATGAAGTTGAGCAGCGCTTGGTAGAGCTGATCGATGCCTTGCTTCACGTTCTGCGGCAGATGTTTCTCGTCCTTCGCGAAGGACAGCGTGACGCCGAGCGGATGCTCGAACACCAGATAGTTCGCGACCTGGTTCCAGCCGTCCGGATTGTTGGCAATCCTGAAACTGCCGCCCTTGTCTTCATTGAACACAAAGGGGCCGTTTTCGATGAACAGGCCCCAGAAGCTGCTGGAACCCGGGCCGCCGTTGGACCACAGGATGGTCGGGCTGTTCTTGTAGTCAGCCGTGCCGGCGAACCAGTAGAACAAGGCCTCATCATCCGGCCCACCGGGCTGGGCGCGAATCGAGGCGTAGCCGGCGAACTGCGTCTGCGCAGGCACGCCTAGGTCCGGCAGTGTCGTGATCTGGTCAGCTGGCTGGGCGGGGGGCGGGGCGGGAGGGTGGCGAGGATCAGGCATGCTCATCGCCCTGGCCGCCAGTCCGGCACCACATTGCGTGCCATCTCGAGGCTGTCCTTGTCATACACCAACACCGTGTTGGCACTGGCCAGCGCAGAGTCCGCCACGGTCAGTGCATACACGCCGACCAGCGTGCCATCGCCGTGGATTGTGCCGCTCGGAGTGTAGAGCGCATAGCCATACGGGATCTGGAAGGCCGTGAAGTGAAAGACTTCCTCTGCAATCTGCTTGCCGATCACGATGTAGCCCCCGCACGCTTCCGAAGTCGGGATATGGATGTGCGGGAAGTCGTGCGTTTCGACGAAGATGCCACCACCACCGTGGACCTTCATCAGAAAGTCTTTCTTGTAGTCCTTGGTGTAGTCGTACTCCATCAGGGCGATTTCGTACTTGGGCGACGAGAGCACGAAATCGCTGCCGGCTTCGATCAGTTGCAGGCCGTAGTAGCCGACGTTGTCCGGCGTGGCGATGACGGTCGGGATGCTGAAGTCTTCCGGCACCAGCAGGCAGCCCATCGCGCCGAACACGTTGGCGCTGCCGCCGCTCACTACCTTGATGCCGGTTTCGAGCGCTTCCTGAGTTGAGAACCAGCGTGCCTCCACCTTTACCATCGGCGGCCGTTCAGCCACCGGACGGATCGCATGCGGGTCCGATAGCTCGAAACGCCAGCTGGAGACGCCTTTGTCGACAAAGGCGAGGTTCTTCCCGGTAGTCATCACCGGTTTGTTCGGGTCCGGTTTGCCCTTGCGAACGGCATAGCGGGTCAGTTCCACGCTCTTGACGATGGTCTCGCGCAGAAGCCCGGGATGAAGCTTGCCCTTCTTGTGGCCGCTCTTCTTGTTCATCGTTGTTGTTCCCTGTTGGTTTGAGCGGACTCTCGGGAGTCCTGGAGTTATTTGCGACTAATACCAAAGTATAAAATCGATATTAGTGTCAAATATGCTAAATCCAGCCATTGAACAACGCAAAGGATTACAAATATTCGGTTTGAGTGATGATGGGGGGCCGGCGCTCTACCTGCGGACGCGCGAAAGCCCCCCGCCTGCGGCGGGGCGCCGATGCCAGGAGGTGGGGGGCGGGCCGGATGACCCGGAGCGGGGGATGAAGCTGAGAAAGCGCTGGCGGGGGGCTTACTTCGGATAGCCGGCCAGATTCAGTTCGTTGCCCCAGGCGCCCGGCTCGAAACCGTCGAGTACCCGGCTGCCGACCAGCAGGGTCGGCACACTGAGCTCTGCCTTGCCGAGCTGGCGCTTGTAGGCGTCGATCTCTTCCTGGGTCTTGAGCAACTTCTCGCTGAAGGGCGCCTTGCGTTTGCCGAGGTAGTCGCGCGCCAGCTTGCAGGGCTCACCACAGGCTTCGCCGGTGAGCAGGACCAGCGGGAAGCGGCTGGCAGCCCGGCGTGTTTCATAGGGCAGCTTCTCCTGCTCGATGCTGCTGTCGTAGAGGCGGCGGGTCTGGGCCTCGGTCTCCGTGGGCGGGGTGTCTGAGTAATGTACCTTGCCGCTCTTGTCCGTCCAGCGATAGACCTCGGCACCTGCCGTGCCGGCGAGGCACAGCAGGGCGATGACCAACAGAATCTTTGAATGCTTCATGCTGCCTCCTTGCAGGATCTCAGGCGGCGATCATGCCGCTGTGGCGCAACAGGGCGTCGACTTCCGGATCACGGCCGCGGAAGGCGCGGAAGGATTCCAGCGCCGGCCGCGAGCCGCCCACCGAGAGGATCTCGGTGAGGAAGCGTTCGCCCACCTGACTGTCGAACACGCTGCCGCCGGCCGGGCGGGCTTCTTCGAAGGCCGCGAAGGCGTCCGCCGACAGCACCTCTGCCCACTTGTAACTGTAGTAACCGGCCGCGTAGCCGCCGGCGAAAATGTGCGAGAAGCTGTTGGCGAAGCGGTTCCAGGCCGGCGGGAAATTCACCGCCACTTCACGCCGCACTTCGTCGAGCAGCGGTTGCACGCCGGCTGCGGGATCAAAAGCCCAGTCATGGTGCAGGCGCAGGTCGAAAAGCGAAAACTCGAGCTGCCGGACGGTCTGCATCCCGCTCTGGAAGTTCTTGGCTGCCAGCATCTTGTCGAATAGCGCGCGCGGCAGCGGCTCGCCGCTTTCCACATGGGCGCTCATGCCGCAGATCACATCCCATTCCCAGCAGAAGTTCTCCATGAACTGGCTCGGCAGCTCGACCGCATCCCATTCCACGCCGGAAATGCCGGATACCCACAGATCCTCGATCCGGGTCATCAGGTGGTGGAGGCCGTGGCCGGCCTCGTGGAACAGGGTCTGCACATCGTCGTGGCTGAAAGTGGCCGGTTTGCCATCTACCGGGCCGGGGAAATTGCAGACCAGATAGGCGATCGGGGTCTGCACGCCGCTGGCCAGGCGGCGGCGCGACAGGGCGCTGTCCATCCAGGCGCCGCCGCGCTTGGTGGCACGGGCGTGGAGGTCCAGATAGAACTGGCCGACGAGCTGGCCGGCACGTTCGATGCGGTAGAACTGCACATCCGGATCCCACACCGGCGCCTGATCGGCCCGGATCTGCACGCCGTACAGGCGCTCGACCACCCCGAACAAGCCAGCCAGCACCTTGGGTTCCTGGAAGTACTGTTTCACTTCCTGATCGGAATAGCTGTAGCGCGCCTGGCGCAGTTTTTCAGAGGCGAAACCCACATCCCAGGGCTCCAGCGTGCTGAGGCCCAGCTCGCTGGCGGCGAAGGCGCGCAATTCCATCATGTCACGCTCTGCGAAAGGCTTGGCCTTGGTGCCCAGATCGCGCAGGAAGGCCAGAACCTGTTCCGGTGACTCGGCCATCTTGGGTACCAGCGAGACTTCGGCATAGCTCTGGTAGCCGAGCATGCCGGCCGCTTCGCGCCGCAGGGCGACGATGCGGGCGATGTTCGGCGCATTGTCCCATTCCGGATGGCCCAGTTCGGCCGAGAACTCCGAGGCGCGGGTGGCCGAGGCGCGGTACATGGCTTCGCGCAGGCTGCGGTCTTCGGCGTACTGCATCACCGGCAGATAGGAAGGCATGCGCAGCGTGAACAGCCAGCCCGGCTTGGCTGCAGCTTCGGCCTCGTTGCGCGCTGCGGCGATCACGTCGGCCGGCAGGCCGGCCAGGCGGCTTTCGTCGGTGACATGCTCGGTGTAGGCATTGGTGGCATCCAGCACGTTCTCGGAGAACTTCGCGGCCAGCGCGGCGAGCTCTTCCTGGATCGCCTGGAAGCGCGGCTTCTGGTCTTCGGGCAGCTCGGCACCGGAGAGGCGGAAATCACGAATCTCATTCTCGATGATGCGTTGGCGCACGCTGCTCAGGCGGGCGAACTCTGACGAAGCGCGCAGGGCCTTGTACTTGGCGAAGAGGGCGAGGTTCTGCCCGAGCTCGGAGTAGTAGCGCGTTACTTCCGGCAGCAGGGCGTTGTAGGCATCGCGCCAGGGCGGCACGTCGAGCACGCTGTGGAGATGGCCAACGATGCCCCAGGCGCGCGACAGGCGCTCGCCGGCATCCACCATCGGGGCTACGAAGGCATCCCAGGTGGCCGGCACTTCAGGCGCGGTCTGGCGCGCGATGAGTGCGCGGCCTGCTTCCAGCAGCTCACGGATGGCCGGGCCGACCTCTTCCGGGGTGACGGCATCGAAACGGGGCAGGGAGGAGAAATCGAGCAGGGGCGAGGTCATTTTTCGAGTCCTGGAGGCAAATACTGAAGTTCAGGTGCCATTCTGCCGTCAATAAGGCAGAGCGGCAAAAATCGGCGCGAGAGGGCTGGACTATGGCGGAAACAGGCGATCGGCGGGCGGCTTTCAGTGCCGCCATCGAAAAGGAATTGAAGAGCGGTGAACTGGTCTTCCCGACCAGCATGCAAGCCACGATGAAGATCCGGCGCGCGCTGGATGATCAGAATTCGAGCCTCACGTCGGTGTCCCGGGTGATCAGCCTGGAGCCGCTGCTCTCGGTGAAGCTGCTGCGCATGGCCAACTCGGCCTTCTTCAACCCGGCCGGGGTGGAGGTGACGGATGTGCAGCGCGCGCTGATGCGGGTGGGGGTGAATAATGCCCGTACCCTGGCACTGGCCGTGATCGGCGATCAGCTGGCCACGGCTCAGGAGTTTGCGCCGGTGTGGCGCCTGGCTGACCAGTTGTGGCGGCATTCGCTGGACGTGGCCTCGCTGTCCTATGCGATTGCCATCCAGCTCGACAGCACGGTGCCGGATACCGCGCTGCTGGCAGGCATGGTGCATGACATCGGCCAGTTCTACCTGCTGGCGCGGGCTCATGAATTCCCCGAGCTGCTCGAAGAGCAGAGCGAGCTGGCCGAGTTCATCCTGTACTGGGATCGGCGCGTGAGCCAGGCCGTGCTGCAGTCGCTCGGTACGCCGGAAACCATCACCGACGCGCTTGACGCGCAGGAGGAGTGCAGTGGCAGCTGGCCGCCGCGCAAGCTTTCGGACATCCTGTTTCTCGCCAACTCGGCCGCTGGTACGCCGAATCCTTTCTCCACCGTGTCGCTCGAAGAGCAGATCGCCCGTCGCCAGGCAGCTTTCGCCGGTGCCGATCACGAACTGGTGAACCGCCTGCTTGATGAAGCGCGCATCCGGCGCGCTGCCGCCATGGCGATGCTGACGGCCTGACGAGCTCCGGCCCGCAAGCGAAGCGATACTTTGTCAACTTCGCCTTGCCGTGCTTCAGCACTGTCTGCGGCTCGTTTTCGCGTCTCGCTTCGCTTGCAATCCGGAGCGTGTAGTGGGGTTTCAGGGGCGGGCGGACACCAGGCGTGCATCGCCATAGACCCGCGCCAGCAGTTGCTGGAAAGCCGGGCGCTGTGCCGCCGGAGTCGGGTGGATCACGCCTTCGGCCTGCAGGGCGGTGATCAGCTTGAGTGGAGCCACCTCGCGGTCGCCGATGATTTCGACGTGACCGGCCTGCAACTCCACGCGCTTGACGCGCGGATCCTGCTCTACCGCCACCTGGCGTTGTTCGGCCAGCTCGAAAATCTCGTCACTCTCCACGCAGCGGCTACCTTCAAAGCGTCGGCAGGTATTGCGCTCGTCGGTGTCGATCTTCAGATGGCGGCTTACCTGCGGAGCCAGTCCGCCGGGCTCGCGGATGAAACGCGAGGAATAGGTAATGTCGGCCCACTTGGCGCCGGTGACCATGTGACACGACACGGGCATGAAGCCGAGCGTCGCCACGCGCAGCCAGCCGATACCGCAGGGCGCTGCGGCTTTGATGCCGGCAAAGGGCCCGGATACGGTGACCAGTTCCTTCGGTACACCAACTGGCAGGGTTTCCTTGAGCGGCAGATCGCTGAGCGCCCGGCGCGTGATCAGTGCGCCCTGGCTGTGGCCGATCACCGTGATCCGGGGCGTCTTTCCCTGTTCATCGAGCTGACGCAGGGCACGCCGCAGGGCGCTGGCGCTGTCGTTCAGAGCGGCACGATCGTCGTAGGTGAAGCAGGCACTTTGCTGGCCGTGGAAGGCCAGCACCTGGGCCAGCGAGCGGAATTCCCCGCTGGAGCCGAAGCAGCCGTGCACCATGATGTTCAAGGGCTCACCGCTGCGCAGGTGCAGGCTGCGTTCCGGGTTGTCGGTGCAGGGGCCGAGGCCGGGGATGTCCAGCGCCAGATCTGCTGTCGGCAGACGGCCCGGCTCGATGCTGAGTGCAGGCCTGGGAGGCGTGGGGGCTGCACAGCCGGCAAGTACAAGCAGCAGGGTCAGTAGGGCAGCAGGGCAGCGCATGGGCAGGGGCTCCGGCAGCAGCGGGCGGGAGCAAGTATTCTGCCCGATTTGTGCCTGCCGGAATCAGGGAGTGGCCGCTTGGCCGCTCTGAGCTGCTGGCGTTTGTTTCTTTGGACTACGGGTGCTGCGTGATGCTGGCTTGTCCATGTCGACGCTGGCCGCTGTTGCTGCAATCGGCTCACCCACCTGAACGCAGGCCTCCTCGATGTCCCAGCCCTTGCTCTTGCCGATCCGGCTGAGGGTTTCGCTGCAGGCCGTGAGTGTGCGCCCGGTGACCGGGATCGAGAGCTTCCAGAAATCGTTGCGGACCTTGCCGGCAAATGGCAGCTTGATGGACTCCGCCGTGCAGCGCACGGGTTGGTTGCCGAAAATGCCGATCAGATATTCGCAATGTTCCTTGTCCGGCAGGGTCAGTTCATTCAGTGGCGCATCGGTCGGTCCGACCTGCAGGTACGGGCCGTCGGCACGCAGGATCTTGGCGCCACAGGCGGCGAGCGTGAGGCATAGCAGCGCGAGTGAAAGATAGTGGCGCATTGGGTGTCCGATCAGAGTTTGTGGCATTCAGACAAGACCTTGCCGTTGCCCTTGGCTTCGGACTTCAAGCTACCCGCGTGCGCTTTTTCGCATGCCTCCATGGTGCGTGCGGAAATGACCAGTGGCTCGAACAGCGGCGGCTTGCTGTCAAACCCGTAAGCCAGATTTGCACTGCTGGCTGCGCAGCGGCTGATCTTGCGTTGGCGGTAAGGCATCTCTTTCAAGACCATCTCGCAGGTGCCACGGGTTTCGAACGGGATTTCTGAAAATGCGGCGTCCGCTGGCCCGATCTGCAGGAAGCGCCCTTCAACGATCAGTGGTGTGGAGGCGCAGGCCGCCAATATCAGGCAAACCGTTGCCAGTGCGATGTGTTTCATGGATATCCCCGGAGTGTTTTTGTGCGAACGATTGTAGCAAGGCCGCTGGGGGTGTCCATGCGTGGCCGTATGCTCAGGCGCCGTAGACGTGACAAGGGCCGCACAGGGCGGCCCTCGGGGGATGAGCCAGTCGCAGGCTCAGTCGGCGAGTTGCTTGCCGGTGAGGCGCTCGTAGGCTTCCACGTACTTGGCGCTGGTCTTCTCGATCACGTCAGCCGGCAGGCGCGGGCCCGGGGCGGTCTTGTTCCAGTCCAGCGTCTCGAGATAGTCGCGCACATACTGCTTGTCATAGGACGGCGGTGAGATGCCTTCCGCGTAGCTGTCGGCGGGCCAGAAGCGCGAGGAGTCCGGCGTCAGGGCCTCATCGATCAGGTGCAGGGTGCCAGCAGCATCCACGCCGAACTCGAACTTGGTGTCCGCAATGATGATGCCGCGGCTGGCTGCGTAATCACGTGCTTCCGAATAAAGCTGGATCGCTGCATCGCGGGCGCGTGCGGACAGGTCTTCACCCATCAGTTCGACGCATTTGGCGAAATCGATGTTCTCGTCGTGCGTGCCCATCTCGGCCTTGGTCGAGGGCGTGAACAGCGGCTGTGCCAGCTTGGCAGCTTGTTTGAGGCCGACCGGCAGGGTGTGACCACAGACCTGGCCGGTGGCGAGGTAATCCTTCCAGCCACCGCCGATGATGTAGCCGCGCACCACGGCTTCGATCGGCAGGGGCTTCAGGCGCTTCACGACCAGCGCGCGGCCGCGCACCTGATCGCGTTCGCTGGCGGCCACTACGTCTTCCGGAGCGATGCCGGTGAGCTGGCCGGGCAGGATGTGGGCCAGCTTGTCGAACCAGAACAGGGCCGTCTGGGTGAGCACCTGGCCCTTGCGCGGAATCGGATCCGGCAGGATCACGTCGAAGGCCGACAGGCGATCCGAGGTGACGATCAGCAGCTTGTCCTCATCGACGGCGTAGATGTCGCGCACCTTACCGCGGGCGAGCAGCGGCAGGCTGTTGATCGAGGATTCGTAGAGGGGCTGGCTCATGGCGGGAAACCGTGGAAAGAAATGAAGGGAAGCGGAAACGGGCGGCGGGCACCGGAAGCTGTCCGGTGCCTTGCGCGGGGCTTTGGCCGCTTACTGGGCGGGCGGAACGAAGCCGGTGGCGGCATCCGCGCCACCGCCGAAGAAATGGCGATCCATCTGTTCGGCGAGATATTTGCGGGCCTTCGGGTCCATCAGGTTGAGGCGGTTTTCGTTGATCAGCATGGTTTGATGCTTGATCCACTGCTGCCAGGCCTCTTTCGAGACGTTTTCCCAGATTTTCTTGCCCAGTTCGCCGGGAACGGGCGGGAAGTCGAGGCCTTCGGCCTCGGTGCCGAGCTTGATGCACTTGACCATGCGTGCCATGACGGGATTCCTGTGTTGCGTTGGGGGAGGCGCAATTGTAGTGGAAAGCTGCGGCAAGGCGAATCTTCAGCGCCCCCGGCGCAGATGCCCGCCGCGCGATGGCCCGCTGCTGCGCCGCGGGCCCGGCTTTGAGCCAAAGCGATCATCCCGCGCCGCGGCCCGCTGATGGCTCTGGTGCTGGGTGGCAAGCATGCGGTCGACGCGCTCCGAAGTCTCGCGGGCAATTTCGACGGCTGCTTCGGCATCCGGAAAGTAATCCGGCAGGCGATAGCCCAGCCAGGCATAGGCTGAATATTTCTTGCAGGCGTCTTCGGCGGCCTGCAGCGGGAAGCGCGCGCGTTCGAAGGCTTCGAGGTCTTCGCTCAGGTAGTTGGGGCGCTGCCGGGCGACATTGCGCGCCCAGTTCTGCCAGGCGTCGTTGAGCATGGGCACGCGGCTGGAGATCGGCACCAGCGAGAAAGTAAAGCGCTGTGCCAGTGGCAGGCGCAGCTGATCCAGCCACAATGCGCGGTTGATCTGTTCCTCCAGATTGCCGGGCAGGAAGAAGTCGTCCGAGAGGTCGATGTTGCGCGAGAACAGTTCGAGCAGTTTGGCCAGTGACTTTTCGCCGGTGGCGCGGGTGATGGCTTCGAGCTGCTGCAGCGAAGGCGTGACGTAGAAACCCCGCCGCGGCAGGGCGCTGGCGTGGGTCTTCATCAGGCGTGCGATCAGGCGGTGGGTGTGATCGTCGAAGCCGGCAATATGGCCTGCTTCGTGAATGCCGTAGCGCCCGGCGCGGCCGGCGATCTGGTGGGTGAGCCAGGCCGGCAGGAGATCTTCGGAAATGCCGTCGTACTTCTTGGCGGTGCTGAACACCACGCGCCGGATCGGCAGATTCAGGCCCATGCCGATGGCGTCAGTGGCCACCACCACATCGGCCTCGCCATCTCGGAAGCGCTGTGCCTGGGCGCGGCGCACTTCAGGCGAGAGATTGCCGTAGATCGTGGCGACCTTGAGCCCGGCTTTTGTGATGCTGGCTGCCCACTCCAGCACCTCGCGGCGCGAGAAGGCGATCAGCGCGTCGCCGCGCTGCAGTTTGCCGACGCTGCCGACACACTGGGCTTCCATCTCCAGTGGCGACTTGCGCTGCAGGGTGATGACTTCCAGCGGGCAGGCGAGGCGCTGAGCGAGCGCTTCGATGGCCGGGCGCGCGGCGAGCGAGCCGAGCAGGTACACGGTTTTCGCCGGCACGCCGCAGACCGCAGCGGTCCACGCCGAGCCGCGCTCCAGATCTTCGAGCATCTGGATTTCGTCAATGATGGCGATCTCCACCGCGCGCGTGGCGTCCATCATTTCGATGGTGCTGGCGACATGGGTAGCGCCTTCGGTGAGGCGGCGCTCTTCACCGGTGACGAGGCTCACCGCCACATCCCGGTCCACCAGACGTTCGTAGTTCTCGAGCGCCAACAGGCGCAGCGGCGCGAGGTAGACGCCGCTTGCGGCAGCCGCCAGCGCTTCCATGGCCTGGTGTGTTTTGCCCGAGTTGGTCGGGCCAAGAATGGCGATGAAGCGGCGGCGCATGCCGGCGGCCAGCTCGAAGGACTCCGGGTAGCGGGCGAGGCGTACCGAGTGCAGCGCAGCTTCGGCCTGGCTGTGTTCCTGCTGCTGATAGAGTGCTTCGGCGAGGCGGTCTTCCACCACCTGAAAGCGCCGGCTGGCCAGCTCGCGGCCGGTCTGCAGGGCGCCCAGAAAAGGGGCCGCATCCAGCCCGGCCTGGCGTGCGCGACGCTCGATGCCGGCCACGAAGCGCTCGATCTCGACCTGCAACTCGGCCAGGGTGTCGGCATTCAGGCGCTCCTGTACAAGGGCCAGACGCTGCACCGCGTGCAGCTTGCGCCACTTCATCACCCGCGCCAGTGAGCCGCGATCCGGCACCAGGCGGAAGGGCACGCCGGCCGCTTCGCCCGTCACCTCGATGGCGATGGCGTCATTGCCGTGAATCAGGCGGGCATTGAATCGGGCGAGGTAGGCCTCGATGGCGTCGTCAGAGGCGGCGAGTTCGAGCTCTTCGGCAGCGTCGGGAAGGGGAGCGGTATGTGGCAAGGTGATGATCTGTAGGGACGAGGCTTGAGGCCGATCTTAGCTGGACCTTGGTGCAGGTGAGGGCTTATTGCGCGAGACGGCTGCGGCCTGATGGCACAATGCGGCTGCCAAGCACGTGTTGTCGGGAGATCGCATGTATAGAATTCTTCGCTCCGCTCTTCTTGCGGCACTGACCACCAGCGTGCTGGCGGCTTGTGTTTATTACGAATCGCCCCCTGGCCCTGGCCAGCTTTCGGCTTCGCCAAGCAACTTCGAGCGGGCCTGGTACGGTGCGCTGGCTGCGGCTCAGGATGCCGGCATCACCCTGAGCAGTCAGGATCAGGCCAGCGGCGTGATCCGCGGCACGCGCGAGGGGATTGCGGTGACGATACAGGTGTGGCGCCAGGCCGACGGCAGTGTGCGCGTGCAGTTCGACGCCAAGGGGCCGGTGGAACGCGATCCGGATCTGAGTCAGCGCTTCTCGCAGGCATACGACCGGCGTACCGGGCGCTACTGAGTCCTTGAAAAGAACAAGGCCTCCGCGCGGGAGGCCTTGTCAGTGCGGCAAGTACTTGCTTACTTGACCTGCTGGGCCAGTGCGCCGCTCTTGTAGGCCGCGGCGATCTTGTCCAGCGCGATCGGGCGGATCTTGCTGGCCTGACCGGCGCAACCGAAAGCTTCCATGCGTGCCTTGACGATGGCCTGGGCGGCGGCACGGGCCGGCTTGAGGTAGTCGCGCGGGTCGAACTTGGAGGGGTTCTCGAACAGGTACTTGCGGACGGCGGCAGTCATGGCCAGGCGGATGTCGGTGTCGATGTTCACCTTGCGCACGCCGTACTTGATGCCCTGCACGATTTCCTCGACCGGCACGCCGTAGGTTTCGCCGATGTCACCGCCGAACTGGCGGATGATGGCCAACAACTCTTGCGGCACCGAGGAAGAACCGTGCATCACCAGGTGGGTGTTGGGCAGGCGCTCGTGGATCTTCTTGATCAGGTCGATGGCAAGGATGTCGCCAGTGGGCTTGCGGGTGAACTTGTAGGCGCCGTGGCTGGTGCCGATGGCAATCGCCAGCGCGTCACACTGGGTGCGCTTGACGAAGTCGACGGCCTGATCCGGATCGGTCAGCATGGCGCTGTGATCCAGCTTGCCTTCGGCGCCGATGCCGTCTTCTTCACCGGCCATGCCGGTTTCCAGCGAGCCGAGGCAGCCCAGTTCAGCCTCCACCGAAACGCCGATGGCGTGCGAGAACTTCACCACTTCGCGGCTGACTTCGACGTTGTATTCATAGGAGGACGGGGTCTTGCCGTCTTCCAGCAGGGAGCCGTCCATCATCACCGAGGAAAAGCCACTCTTGATCGCGGCCATACACACGGCCGGGCTCTGGCCGTGATCCTGGTGCATGACGACCGGGATGTGCGGATAGGCTTCGACGGCGGCGTCGATCAGGTGGCGCAGGAAAGCTTCACCGGCGTATTTGCGGGCGCCGGCCGAGGCCTGCATGATCACCGGGCTGTCTAGCTCATTGGCGGCTTCCATGATGGCGGTGACCTGTTCAAGGTTATTTACGTTGAACGCGGGCAGGCCGTAGCTGAATTCGGCTGCGTGGTCGAGCAGCTGGCGCATGGAAACGAGAGCCATGATGGGAGTCCTCTGGGATTGTCGAAGTGTTCGTGATGACTGCTGGCAGCCACCCTGCAGGACGCGATTCTACCGTGCTGAACTTGTTATCGCATGTGCACAATTCCCGCCTCATGAAAAAACGGCCCCCCTTTTGCAAGGAGAGCCGTTTTTGGCCTTCAGGCGGACTGCTGCATAAACCCGCATAGCGCGGGCTTAGGCTCAGCCGCCGATCTTGACGATCTTCAGGCTGTTGGTACCGCCGGACTGGCCCAGCGGTTCGCCCACGGTCACGACCACGATGTCACCCGGCTGCACCAGTTTGTGCTTGATCAGGGTGAGTTCGGCTTCGTGCAGCAGGTGTTCGCTGCTGTCGGTGATGCGCGGCATGGCGATCGGGAACACGCCACGGTACAGCGCGGTCTTGCCGACGGTGTCTTGCTGCGAGGTCAGGGCGTAGATCGGGGTGCCCGAGTGCATACGGCTCATCCACAGCGCAGTGGAGCCCGATTCGGTGAGGGCAACGATGGCCTTGGCGCCGAGGTGGTGGGCCGAGAACAGGGCGGCCATGGCGATCGACTGGTCGATGCGGGTGAAGTTGCGGTTCAGGAAGTCCTGGTCCAGGGTGTTCGGGTAGGACTTCTCGGCTTCTTCACAGACGCGGGCCATGGTTTCGACCACTTCAACCGGATACTTGCCGGCAGCGGTTTCGGCCGACAGCATCACGGCATCGGTGCCATCCAGCACGGCGTTGGCCACGTCGGACACTTCGGCGCGGGTCGGCACCGGGCTGGAGATCATCGACTCCATCATCTGGGTCGCGGTGATGGCCAGCTTGTTCATCTCGCGCGCCAGCTTGATCATCTTCTTCTGCAGGGCCGGCACGGCGGCTTCGCCGACTTCCACAGCCAGGTCACCACGGGCGACCATCAGGCCGTCAGAGGCTTCGAGGATTTCGCGCAGGGTCTGCGGTTCAACCGCTTCGGTACGCTCGATCTTGGCGATGGTCAGGGCATTGGAACCAGCAGCGCGCAGCAGGGTGCGGGCCATGTACATGTCAGCCGCGTTCTTCGGGAAGGACACGGCCACGTACTCGATGCCGATGGCGGCAGCGGTCTTGAGGTCTTCCATGTCCTTGGCGGTCAGCGCCGGAGCGGTCAGGCCGCCACCCTTCTGGTTGATGCCCTTGTTGTTGGACAGCTCGCCGCCATGACGCACGCGGGTGTGGATCTCGGCACCGATGACCTTTTCCACGTCCAGCACGATGGCGCCGTCGTTCAGCAGCAGGATGGTGCCCGGCTTCACGTCGTTGGGCAGTTCCTTGTAGTCGAGGCCGACGCGCTCGTCGTTGCCCAGTTCGCATTCAGCGTCGAGGATGAAGCTCTGACCCTTCTCGAGGAAGGTCTTGCCGTTGGCGAACTTGCCGACGCGAATCTTCGGGCCTTGCAGGTCGGCGAGGATCGCCACCGGCTTGCCGACGCGCTTGGCGGCTTCGCGCACCACGTTGGCGCGGTTCATGTGATCTTCGGCCTTGCCGTGCGAGAAGTTCAGGCGCACGACGTCGACACCGGCGCGGATCATGCGCTCGAGGGTTTCGGCATCATTGGAGGACGGGCCGAGGGTGGCGACGATCTTGGTGTGACGTTGCATGGAGACTCCTTCGTTGGAAGTGTTTTGGAGAGAGGGGGATTGAGTGGCGGACTTTGCCTGGGCAGCCTTGGGCGCAGCTTTACGCGGCGCGGCGGGTTTCTTTGCAGGCTTGGCAGCCGGAGTATCTTGTTTGCTCATCGGGAGGCGGAGTTTAGCGGTAGTAGTGAATTCCGGGCGGTTCAGTGTGCGCGTTGCTGCAGGGCTTCAATGGCTGGCAGGGTCTTGCCTTCGAGAAACTCGAGGAAAGCACTGCCGGCGGTCGAGATGTAACCGATCTGTTCTGCGATGCCGAATTTGGCGATGGCGGCGATGGTGTCGCCACCACCTGCCAGACTCATGGCCGAGGATTCTGAAATCGCCTTGCCCAGCATGCGGGTGCCTTCGGCGAAGGCGTCGAATTCGAAGACGCCGAGCGGTCCGTTCCACACGATGCTACGGGCAGTCTGCAATTGTGCCGTGAGTTTTCCAGCGGTTTCCGGACCAATATCAAGAATCATGTCTTCATCGCCTACTTCGGCGACGCTTTTGATCGAAATTTCGGCGTGCGGCGAGAATTCCCGCGCCACCACCACGTCCACCGGCAGGGGCACTGCTGCGCCACGTGCGACCATCTTGTCGAGAATGCGCCGGGCGTCAGGCACCAGATCGGTCTCCACCAGCGAGCGGCCGATCGGGTAACCGGCCGCCAGCAGGAAGGTATTGGCGATCCCGCCGCCAAGGATCAGCTGATCGGCCTTGTCGGCCAAGCTATCAAGGATGGCGAGCTTGGTGGATACCTTGGAGCCACCGACAATCGCCAGCAAGGGGCGTTCGGGCGTTTCCAGGGCTCTGCTCAGAGCTTCCAGCTCGGCGGCCAGCAATGGCCCGGCACAGGCGATCGGCGCAGCCAGCGGCAGGGCGTGGGTGGTGCATTCGGCGCGGTGGGCGGTGGCGAAAGAATCGTTGACGTAAATGTCGCAGAGCTTCGCGAGGCGGGCGGCGAGTTCGGGGCTGTCCTTCTTTTCGCCTTTGTTGAGGCGGCAGTTTTCGAGTAGCACGATCTGGCCGGGTTCGAGTTCAAAATCTCCGCCGATCCAGTTCGGAACCAGCGGTACAGGGCGGCCCAGCAAGCGGCTCAGTTGCGTAGCGATTGGCGCCAGTGAGTCTTGAGGATTCGGCTCGCCTTCGGTGGGGCGGCCCAGGTGCGAGGTGACCATCACCGCTGCGCCCTGAGCGAGGGCTATCTGAAGCGCCGGTAGTGCGCTGTGGATGCGTGTGTCGTCACCGATGTTGCCGCTGTCGTCGAGCGGCACATTGAGGTCGGCACGGATGAACACGCGCTTGCCGGCGAGATCGAGATCGCTGAGTTTCCGGAATTGCATGGCCAACCTCCCGGCGGGAGCCGAAAAAAACGAGCCGCTGGTTCTCAGCGGCTCGTTCGGGTCTTACTTGCTGGCTGCGACGCGGACCATCTCCAGCACCTTGTTGGAGTAGCCCCACTCGTTGTCATACCAGGACACGATCTTGACGAAGGTCGAGTCCAGGGCGATGCCGGCGTCGGCATCGAACACCGAGGTGCAGGACTCGCCACGGAAGTCGGTCGACACGACCTTCTCGGTGGTGTAGCCCAGCACGCCCTTCATAGCGCCTTCAGAGGCAGCCTTCATGGCGGCGCAGATGGCTTCGTAGCTGGCTTCCTTGTTCAGTTCCACGGTCAGGTCGACCACCGAAACATCGGAAGTCGGCACGCGGAAGGACATGCCGGTCAGCTTCTTGTTCAGCTCGGGGATCACCTTGCCCACGGCCTTGGCAGCACCGGTCGAGGACGGGATGATGTTCTCGAGGATGCCGCGACCACCGCGCCAGTCCTTGTTGGACGGGCCGTCAACGGTCTTCTGGGTGGCGGTGGCAGCGTGCACCGTGGTCATCAGGCCGCGCTTGATGCCGAAGGTGTCGTTCAGCACCTTGGCGACCGGAGCCAGACAGTTGGTGGTGCAGGAAGCGTTGGAGATGATGGCCTCACCGGCGTAGCTGGCGTGGTTCACGCCGTACACGAACATCGGGGTGTCGTCCTTAGACGGAGCGGACATCACGACCTTCTTGGCGCCGGCGGCGAGGTGCTTGTCAGCACCCCATTGACCGCTCTTCTCGAGGAACAGGCCGGTGGACTCGACGACGACATCGGCGCCGACTTCGTTCCACTTCAGGTTGGCCGGATCGCGCTCGGCGGTCAGGCGGATACGCTGACCGTTCACGATCAGGGTGTTGCCTTCAACGGAGACTTCACCCTTGAACTTGCCGTGCACGGAGTCGTGCTTGAGCATGTAAGCAAGGTAATCAGGCTCGAGCAGGTCGTTGATACCAACGATCTCGATGTCCTTGAAGTTCTGCACGGCGGCGCGGAACACCATGCGGCCGATACGACCGAAACCATTGATGCCGACTTTGATTGCCATCTTGTCTTACTCCTGAGAACAAAAATAATTGTTGAACAATCCACCACCATCGCGTGCTGCGCCGGACTGTTGAATCCTGCCGGCTTCACCGGAGCGGGGGAGCACCCTGGTGCGCGAAAAACAAACAGTCTAAACCAGACTCTTGATGGCTTCGACCACCTTCTCGGGCGTGAAGCCGAAGTGCTTGAACAGCGTACCGCCAGGGCCGGATTCACCGAAACGGTCCATGCCGATGACAACGCCTTCCAGCCCGACATATTTGTACCAGCCATCCGACACACCGGCTTCGATCGCCACGCGTGGCAAACCCTTGCCGAGCACGGCTGCCTTGTAGGCGGCGTCCTGTTGATCGAACAACCGATTGCAAGGCATCGACACCACGCGCACCGGCACACCGGCTTCCGCCAGCTGCTTCTGCGCGGCCAGCGCCACGCCCACTTCGGAGCCGGTGGCGATGATCACGGCCTTGGCGTCGGCGGCATCAACCAGCACGTAGCCACCCTTGCGGATATCGGCCAGTTGCTGGGCGCTGCGGGCGCTGAAAGGCAGGTTCTGACGCGTCAGGGCCAGCACGGTCGGGCCATCGGCGCGCTCGATGCCGTGAATCCAGGCCACCGAGGCTTCAGTGGTGTCGGCTGGGCGCCAGACATTCAGGTTCGGGATCAGGCGCAGCGAAGCTGTGTGCTCCACCGGCTGGTGGGTCGGGCCGTCTTCGCCCACGCCGATCGAGTCGTGCGTGAACACCATGACCTGGCGGATGTGCATCAGCGCGGCCATGCGGATCGCGCTGCGGCAGTAGTCCGAGAACACCAGGAAGGTGGCGGTGTAGGGGATGAAGCCGCCATGCAGCGCAATGCCGTTGGCAATCGCCACTTCGGCGAACTCGCGCACGCCGTAGTTGATGTAGTTGGCGTCATTCACGCCCGGCAGGAAATCCTTGGTGCCAGACCAGTGCGTGAGGTTCGAGCCAGCCAGATCGGCCGAGCCGCCGAGCAGCTCGGGCAGACTCGGTGCCAGCGCTTCGATGGCGTTCTGCGAAGCCTTGCGGGTGGCGATGGTTTCGGCCTTGGCCTGAACCTTTTCGATCAGTGCGTCAGCGGCAGTCTTGAAGCCGGCCGGCAGTTCACCAGCAACGCGGCGCTTGAGTTCAGCGGCCAGTTCCGGATGTGCAGCGGCGTAGGCGGCGAATAGAGCATTCCACTCACCTTCAGCCTTGGCGCCAGCGGCCTTGGCATCCCACTGGGCGTAGATGTCAGCCGGCACTTCGAAGGCCGGATGCGGCCAGTTGATGGCCTTGCGCACGCCTTCAATTTCAGCTGCGCCGAGCGGGGCGCCGTGTGCGTCGCAAGTGCCGGCCTTGGTCGGGGCGCCGGCGCCGATGGTGGTGCGGCAGATGATCAGGGCCGGGCGTTCGCTGTCGGCCTTGGCCTCTTCGGTCGCGGCCTGCAGGGCGGCAGCGTCATGGCCGTTGATCGGGCCGATCACTTGCCAGCCATAGGCTTCAAAGCGCTTCTTGGTGTCGTCGGCAAACCAGCCGCCGACTTCGCCGTCAATGGAGATGTTGTTGTCGTCGTAATAAGCGGTGAGCTTGCCGAGCTTCCACAGGCCGGCGAGCGAGGCGACTTCGTGGCTGATGCCTTCCATCAGGCAGCCATCGCCGAGGAAGGTCCAGGTGCGGTGGTCGACGACGTCAAAGCCCGGGCGGTTGAAGCTGGCGGCGAGCATCTTCTCGGCCAGCGCGAAACCGACGGCATTGGCGATGCCCTGACCGAGCGGGCCGGTGGTGGTCTCGACGCCCGGGGTGTAATGCACTTCAGGATGGCCAGGCGTCTTGGAACCGAGCTGGCGGAATTTTTTCAGCTCATCGAGCGGCAGGTCGTAGCCCGTGAGATGCAGCAGCGCATACAGCAGCATCGAGCCGTGGCCGTTGGAGAGCACGAAACGATCGCGGTTGCTCCAGCCCGGGTTGGCCGGGTTGTGGCGCAGATGGCGGCGCCACACCACTTCGGCGATCTCGGCCATGCCCATGGGCGCGCCGGGGTGGCCTGAATTGGCTTGCTGGACGGCATCCATGGCCAGCGCACGGATGGCGCCGGTAAGGGGAGTGAATTCGATGCTGGGGGTGCGGGTGCTCATGTTGGATCTCGGCGGTGCGCCATCAGGGGTCGGGAACCTTGCATTATCTGACAAGCCCCGCTGCTTCGCCACCGGCGATTGATAGCCTTGAATTACGAATTTTCGTAGAAACGATAGCTGAGCCGGGGTGGGCTGGAATTGATGGAACTCAATCCGTTCGGGTTTACCCGGAATGTTGCGCTGCAGCGCGTTTCTCCAGCAAAGCCTTGATTCGCGGTAGCAAAATCACCTGTAGGCCCAGCTCCAGCATTGGGCCTGGCATGACCAGGGTGTTTGGGCGGGTCATCCAGCTGCCATGCAGTAGGGTGAGCAGTTCCGGGAAGTTGACGCCGGCCGGGTTGCGGAAACTCACCACCACCAGGGTTTCGTTGGGCAGTGGCACATCCTTGGCGGCGAAAGGGTTGGATGTATCGACGATCGGCACGCGCTGGAAGTTGATATGGGTGCGCGAGAATTGCGGCACGATGGTGTGCACGTAATCGTCCATGCGGCGCAGGATGGTGTCCTGCACGGCCGGCAGGCTGTGGCCACGCTCCTGCATGTCGCGCATCAGCTTCTGGATCCATTCCAGGTTGATGGTGGGTACCACGCCGATCAGGAGATCCACATGCCGCGCCACATCTACCTTGTCGGTCACCACGCCGCCGTGCAAGCCTTCGTAGAAGAGTAGCTCGCTATCCTCGGGCAAGGCTTCCCAGGGGGTGAAGCTGCCCGGTGGCAGGCCGCGGTGCAGGGCTTCTTCGGTGTCATGCAGATAGCGCCGGTTGAGGCCCTGGCCGGTTTCGGCATAACCGGCAAAGAGGGCTTCGAGCTCGTCGAAGAGATTGGCGGCGATTCCGAAATGACTCGGGCCGCGCTCGCCACGTAGCTCGGCAGCGAGGATCTTTTCCTGCATTTCGCTGCGTGAGTAGCGGTGAAAGGCATCGCCTTCCACGCAGGCGGCGCGGATGCCCTCGCGGCGGAAAATGTGGCCGAAGGTGCGCGAGATGGTGCTGGTGCCGGCACCGGAGGAGCCGGTTACGGCAATGATCGGATGACGAGCGCTCATTGACGATGAACCTGCAGCCAGGCCAACCATTCGCCGTAGAGGCCGGGGTCCGCCGCCAGCACCACTGCGCGCTTGGGCAGCGGGGCCGCTTCCAGTGGGCCGCCATCCAGCACGCCATACACGCCACCGGCTTCTTCAAGGATCAGGCGCCCGGCAGCGTAATCCCACAGGGCCTGGCCGCCGTGCAGGTAAACGTCCAGCCGGCCGGCTGCGACAAAGCACCACTCCAGCGCCGAGGAGCCGAAGTTGCGTTGCGAGTAATACGGTGGCGTCATGACCAGATTGGCCGCCAGCTTGTTCGGAATGCGTTTGAAGTCGATGCCGGCCACCGAAAAGGCCAGGCGTTTGGCAGGGGCGCGCAGCGGCAGGCGTTTGCCGTTGAGCCAGGCGCCGGCGCCCTTGGCGGCGTAGAAGGATTCGTCGGTGGTGGGGTTGTAGACCACTCCGAACTGGGTTTCGCCGCCCACCAGATAGGCAACGGAGACGGCGAAGAGCGGTACGCCGTTGGCAAAATTGGTGGTGCCGTCGATCGGATCGATGCACCACACGCCTTCCTGGCCGGCCTGCCAGCACTCGAGCTGCTGCTCGGGCGTCATCTCTTCGCCGATCACCGGGGCATCGAGCACTTCCGGCAGGCGTTCAAGCAAGGCCTGCTGCGAGGCCAGATCGGCGGCGGTGACCGAGCTGCCGTCGTCCTTGAACTCACGGGCGGCACGCAGGAAGTGCGGCATGATGGCCTCGCGGGCCACATCGCGGACGACGGATTCCAGCGCACGGGCACGGGCAAGCAGAGGCATGGCGGACTCTCGGGTGGATTCGGCGAGGCAGCCGGGGATGCCCGGCCATATAATGTTCGATGCTCGCGCGTGCGAGCTGAACGATCATAGCACCATGCCCCCACGCTTCCATTGCCCCCTGCCACTTGCTGCCGACCAGAGTCTGCGCCTGCCTGCCGAAGTGGCGCACCATGCTCTGCGCGTGCTGCGCCTGACTTATGGCGAGTCCATCGTGGTGTTCGATGGTGCGGGCACGGAGTATCTTGGCGAGCTGATCAAACTTGATGGTGAGGCGGCGGTGCGCCTCGACAGAAAGCTGGATGTGCAGCGTGAGGCGCCATTGGCGGTAACGCTGGTACAGGCGCTGGCGGTAGCCGACAAGATGGACTGGATCGTACAGAAAGCGGTCGAGCTCGGTGCGGTGGGCGTTCAGCCGGTGGATGCCGAGCGCTGTGTGCTGAAGCTTGCTGGCGATCGCGCTGGCAAGCGCATCGAGCATTGGCGGCAGGTGGCGGTTTCCGCCGCTGAGCAATGTGGGCGCAGTCATCTATGTGCGGTGGGTGAGCTGCAGAAACTTCCGGTTTGGCTGGCACAGCCGATGGCCGGTGAGCGCTGGATTCTGGCGCCGGAGGGCGGTACTAAGCTGTCGGCCATGCCGCGCCCGACGGAGCCTGTGAGCCTTCTGATCGGCCCGGAAGGGGGCTGGAGTGACAAGGAGCTGGCGGCTGCGCAGGCCGCCGGTTGCACGCCCGTAAGTCTCGGACCGCGCGTGCTGCGTACCGAGACGGCGGGTCTGGCGGCGCTGGCCGCGATGATGGCCCTGTGGGGCGACTATTGAGATGGACAGAATGAATCAGGAAAACCGGGTACTCAGCGCCAACCTCTCCGCCGCGGTGCGCATGGGCGATGACGAAGCCATTCGTTTCGTCGACTGGGTGCGCGGCGCCGCGCCTTACTTCCATGCCTTCCGTGGCAAGACCTTCGTGCTCGCCTTTGGCGGTGAAGTGGCGCAGGGCGAGCTGATGGAAGACTTGTGTCACGACTGCAATCTGCTGGCCGCGCTGGGCGTGCGTCTGGTGCTGGTGCATGGCGCGCGGCCGCAGATCGAGGCCGAACTGGCCCGGCGCGGGCAGGAGTCGCGTTATCACAAGGGCTTGCGCATCACCGACGAAGCCGGGCTGGAGTGCGTCAAGGCGGCGGTCGGCGTCACTCGCATCAATATCGAGGCGGCCTTGTCGCAAGGCTTGCCGAATACGCCCATGGCCGGCGCCTACATGCGCGTGACTGGCGGCAACTTCATTACCGCGCGGCCGATTGGTGTCGTTGACGGAGTCGACTATCAATATACCGGCACCGTGCGGCGCGTGATTGCCGAGGAAATCAAGGCCGATCTGGATCAGCAGAACGTGGTGCTGATTTCCAACCTCGGCGTGTCACCCTCCGGCGAAATCTTCAACCTCGTGATGGAAGAAGTAGCCGAAGCGGTGGCGATTGCCCTGCAGGCCGAAAAGCTGATCTACCTGTGCGATGCGCCGGGCTTGCTGGATGAAGAAGGTCGCCTGATCGAGGCCATCACCGCCGAAGAGGCCGAGCGCAAGCTCAATGCTGGCGTCGGTCTCACCGAGGACCTGCACCTCTTCCTGCCGCGCGCCATCAAGGCTGTGCGGCGCGGCGTGGCACGTGCCCACCTGATCGATCGCGACAAGGACGGCGGGCTGCTGCTGGAGTTCTTCACCCGTCAGGGTGTGGGCACCATGGTCAGCCGTGAGCCCTTGCATCGCCTGCGCGACGCGACCATCGACGATGTGGCCACCCTGCTGCAGTTGCTCGGCCCGCTCGAAGCCGATGGCACCCTGGTACGGCGCGGCCGCGAGCTGATCGAGATGGAGATCGATCGTTTCGTGCTCGCCGAGCACGATGGTGTGGTGGTCGGTTGCGCTGCGTTGTATCCCTTCCCTGAAGATGGCATGGCCGAAATGGCCTGCCTCGCAGTGACCAGCGAATTCCGTCGCGCCGGTCTCGGTGAGCGCCTGATGCAGCACATCACCGAGCGCGCGCGTAGTGCTGGCTACAGGGAGCTCTTCGTGCTCACTACACGCACCCAGCACTGGTTCCGCGAGCGGGGCTTCCGAGAGGCCGGGCCGGAGGAGCTGCCCGAGCGCAAGCGCGATCTGTACAACTTCCAGCGGCGCTCCAAGATTTTCATCAAGTCCCTGCTGCCGGGCTGAGGATCAGACGCGTGCTGCACGACCTGCGCAAGCGCCTCTTTCCGGAAGACCTTCACTATCGCCGCTGGTTGCGCATGCTGCGCATCTATGCGCTGAGTGCAGGCCTTGTCGCTGGCTCGGTGGACCTCGTGGTGGATAGCGTGGCCAATGGGGGCGTCGAAGCGACCACGCTGCTGGCGGCGAGCATCACGGCCTTGGTTACGATCCTGCTGGTGACTGGCGCTTTTCTCGCTTCGCGCGAGATCGCCCAGAACAATGCCCGCCGCATGATCCGGCGCCTGGAAGACTCGGTCATTGACGGTAGCCTGCCGCACATGCCGAGTCTTGGCTGGGAACTCTTTGATCGGGGCCGCGAGGCCACGCTGCGCTTGCTGGAAGATCGTGACGAGAAGATCGCCGGTCTGCAGCGCGAGTTGGAGTTCTACCGCCCCTTGGCTGAGGACATGCCCGGCCTCGAGTTGCTCTTCGATCTGGATGGGCGCCTGGTGTGGGCCAATCCGGCGGTCCACACGCTGACCGGCTACAGCGCGGCTGAATGCCTTCAGGCCGCTGACCCGGCCTGTCTGTGGGTGTATGCCAAGGATCACGGCAGCCTGCGGGCCATGCTGACGGTTGCGCTGCAGGGCGAGCCGCGAGAGGGCCAGGAATTGCGTGTGCAGCATCGCGACGGCACGCTGCGCTGGTATGCCTGCCGCTGGTATTCACTGCGTGACGCGCAGGGCGGCATCTGCGGCATCCGCATGTCCGCTCAGGATGTGCAGGCGCGCAAGGATGCCGAGCTCAAACTGCTCGAAAACGTGGCTGCCTTGCGTCGTGCCCAGGCGCTCAAGGAACACTACCTCAAACGCAGCAATGACGAACGCATGCGTCTGGCGGCGTTGCTGGAAATGCTCAGCGTGGGCATCCTGTTCGTCGATCACGACCACCGCGTGGTGTATGCCAATCAGCGCTGTGCGACGATGTGGGGGCTGGGCGACCGCAACGATATGGTGGGCGTGCGCGACGAGATCGTTCTGGCCAAGACCGGGGCGCAGCGCGTCGACAACCAGGCCTACCTGCAGCACGTTGAAGAGGTCGTCAGCCAGCAGCAGGAGAACACCGTCTACGACATCTACTGCAGCGATGGTCGGGTGATCCGCGAGCGCTCGTCAGGCGTGCCCTCCGCTGAAGGCGACATGCTGATCGGACGGGTATGGATCTTCGAGGACATCACGGAAACCCTGCAGACCCAGGCGCGCCTCACCGAACTGGCCGAGCGCGATCCGCTCACCGGTCTCTACAACCGGCGCCGCTTTCATGAAGACCTGGGGCGCATGCTCGCCGAGAGCAACCGGCGCAAGGAGGCGCTGGGTTTGCTGATTTTTGACGTGGACAACTTCAAGGACATCAACGAGGCCCATGGCCATCAGAGCGGTGACGAGATGCTCTGTGCGCTGGCTACCGAGCTGCGTCAGGTGATCCGCCGCAACGAGTTGCTGTTCCGCCTCGGTGGTGACGAGTTCGCCATTCTGGTGGCCCAGCCGACCCTCGAGAGCGTCGCCTATATCGCGCGGCGAGTGGCCCAGCGGGCCGAACAACTCCGCCTCGAATTCAACGACGAAACCTGCCAGCTCAGCATCAGTATCGGTGTCGCGCTGGCCCCATTGCACGCGCATGATGTCGACAGCCTGGTGCAGGCTGCAGATCGTGCGCTGTATCAGGCCAAGGCCGATGGCCGCAACTGCTGGCGCATGGCTTTCCGCTGGAATGGCGAAGAGCCGCATGTCGCCAGTTTCATTTCCAACGCTCCCGAGACCTTGCAGTGAGTCAGCCTTCCAGCCCCGCCAAGCCCCGTACTGTTACCTGCCCGCAATGCGGCAAACCCGCGCTGTTTGCGCCCGAGAACAAGTATCGCCCCTTCTGCACCGAGCGCTGCAAGCTCATCGACATCGGCGCCTGGGCGTCGGGTGCCTATGTGGTGCCGGGGCAGGAAGAGCCGCTGTCGGACGAAGAGGGAAAGCTGTAGGGCGCCAATCGCCCGCAGGGCATTGCGCCGGCTGGGCGAATCACGCCGCGGCGCAATGCGCTTCGCTTCGATTGCGCCCTACGCCCACGCCCCGCGAATCATCGCCATGCCGTGCGCACCATGCGCGCGGGCGTGAGCCATGTCCGTCGGCGTAAGGCCACCAATGGCCAGCACCGGAAGAGGCAGTCCGGCACACAGTTCGACAAAGCGCACCCAACCCAGATCCGGCTGACCGGCGTGGCTGGGCGTTTGCTGCACATGGCCCAGCAGCGCGTAGTCCAGCCCCAGTTCGGCAGCCTTCTCCAGCTCGGCGCGGGTGTGACAGGAGGCGCCGACCCATTCAGATTCCGGTCGCGCGGTGAGCTGCATGAGCAGGCGGGCAGGCAGGTGCAGGTTGGCGCCGGGGTGAGCTGAGGCTTCGATCTCGGCCGCGTTCAGGCTGCACAGGGCGCCAGCCTTGGCGCAGCGAGCCTCGACTTCAGCGATGAAGGCGGCGCGTTCGACGGGTGGCATGTCCGGCTCGCGCACCTGTACCCATTTGAGGCCATTGGCCAGCGCCCGATCCAGCGCGGCGAGCTGGGTTTTCACGCCGACCTGCGCAGCCTGCGTCACGCCCATCACGCGAGGCAGGCGCAGGGCTTTCAGGATCGGGCCGTTGGCCGGCAGCATCGGGCCTACCTCAAGTGCATCGGCCTGCTGCCAGGCCAGTGCGCTGTGCACCTTGGCATGCGCTTCGCCCCGCCACTGTGTGACTTCGAAGAAGTGCAGATGCACATGGGCGTGCTCATACACATGCTCGCGGGTCAGCCAGGGGTTGGCCACTTCGACCTCGATGGCGAGCTCTTCGGCGAGCTCGCGCACCAGCGCCTCACGCGGCGTTTCGCCGGCTTCCACCTTGCCGCCGGGGAATTCCCAGTAGCCAGGGTAGAACGTGTCAGGCGCGCGCTGACCGAGGAGGAATGAGCCGTCCGGGCGGGTGATGACGGCGGCGGCGACGTGGGTGATTTTTTTCATGATTGGGAGGCGTCAGGCCAGAGCATTGGCATTGGATACGAGACAGACCTGGCTGGCATGAATGGCGGCCAGACGATTCAGGACGATGGATTTACCCGGGAGTTCCGCCGGGAGGATGGCTTCTTCGAGCAGGCTGAGACTCAGTGAGGCGAGTGCGGATTGCGAGACGGGTGCGTAGGACAGATGCCAGGGCTCTGGATGCAGGCCACCACGCTCGGCATCATACGGCCGGAAAAAACCGAAGCGCGCCATGTTCTGGTCCAGCCACTGACTCAGATAGGCAAAGATGCCTTCGGCGGCATATTCCTCGGGCAGCAGTTGCAGGCGGTAGCCGTTTGGCAGTGCTGCCTGATCGAAGACATCGAAGTCGCTGCCCCAGTGGTGGCGGCTGGCGCCGGGGAGGGCCGACCATTCGAGGATCGCGCTGACGCGTCCGGCGTCGTCCAGGGTGCTGTCGTCAATCTGCCTGCCCGTGGCGTCGTATAAAGGCAGTTCGCCGCGCCACTTGCGTTGCCAGATGCCGAGCTGTGCATCG
The DNA here is from genome assembly GCF_012972705.2 of Uliginosibacterium aquaticum. Taxonomy (GTDB): domain Bacteria; phylum Pseudomonadota; class Gammaproteobacteria; order Burkholderiales; family Rhodocyclaceae; genus Uliginosibacterium; species Uliginosibacterium aquaticum. The sequence continues at coordinate 85,048 of NZ_JABCSC020000001.1, forward strand.
AAGCTGCGGAAGGCACTGGCCGGGCGCAGATCGATGCGTTCGGCAGCGGCGGCCTCGCGCATGCGCAGAAACGCGAAGGCCGCTTCGGAGTGGGCGCGAAACGTCGTGCCATCGGCGAACTGGAATTCGCGGATGTGGCTGTCGCTGCGACCGGTGAGCTGAAGCGGGTCAAGCATGGGGGTGTCGTCAGGCGTCGGTGCGTCCCGCAAAATCCCGCGCAAACTGCCAGGCCACCCGGCCGGTGCGCGAGGCGCGCATCTGCGACCACAGCAGGGCCTCGGCGCGGATGCTTTCCTCCCATGCGGCGAGGCTGACGCCAAAGACCGTGAGCCAGTGGCGCACGATGTCAAGATATTCATCCTGGGTAAAGCTGTAGAAGCTCACCCACAGACCGAAGCGGTCTGACAGCGAGATCTTTTCCTCGACGGCTTCGCCCGGATGGATCTCGGCGTCGCCATGGCGGGCCTGCAGGTTGTCGCTCATGTATTCCGGCATCAGGTGGCGGCGATTGCTGGTGGCATAGATCAGCACGTTGTCCGGCACCGCCGCGAAGCTGCCATCGAGTACGCTTTTCAAGGCCTTGTAGGCCGGCTCACCATCCTCGAAGGAGAGATCGTCGCAGAACAGGATGAAGCGCTCCGGGCGAGCTGCGACGAGCTCGACGATGTGCGGCAGGTCGGTGAGATCGGTCTTGTCGACTTCGATCACGCGCAGGCCCTGGTCGGCGTATTCCGTGAGTACGGCCCGCACCAGCGAGCTCTTGCCGGTGCCACGGGCGCCGGTGAGCAGCACATTGTTGGCACGGCGCCCGAGTACGAACTGGCGCGTGTTGGTGGCGACGCGTTCTTTCTGCTCATCGATGTCGCACAGGTCAGCGAGGCGGATTCTGTGCAGGTTGTGCAGTGGCTCCAGCCAGCCCCGGCCCTGACGGGTGCGCCAGCGATGCGCCAGCGCGCTCCAGTCCGGCGCAGGTGGGGCAGGGGGGAGCAGGGCTTCGAAGTGCGCCAGCACGTGTTCGGCGCGGAGCAGCAGGCGTTCAAGTTCGGGGCTCATGCGATTTTCCTGTTGGAGCGGCCATCAGCCGCGAACCCTGCGCGGCCGATGGCCGCTCCCACACATTGGCGTGGGCCGCCCAGTATACTTCCCGGCTTCACCAACGAGGGCGGCAAGCATGAAGCACGCGTGGATTCTGGCAGGGCTGTTGATTGCAGGTTGTGCTTCGCAAAGCGTGCCGCTTGAGCCGGCGAGTGGCGAGAGCTGTCCGGTGTGCCCGGTGTGCCCCGAGCCGGAGAAGAAGCCCGAGCCACCGGTGAGCCAGTCGGCTCCCGCCGCGCCGGCCTTCCGAGAAGCGGCCTGGAGCGAGCTGCCGGACTGGTCGCGCGATAAGCTCGACGAAGCCTGGCCGGGCCTGCTGGCCTCGTGCCGGGCGATCCGCCAGGCTGAGGTGAAGGCCGCCTGGGCGGCCACCTGCGAGGCCGCAAAGACGCTGGGCGACAAGCCCGCCAGCGCGCAGGTGCGTGCCTTTCTGGAGGAGCGCCTGCAGCCGCTGCAGATCCAGAACGCGGATGGTTCGCAGGAAGGCCTGATCACCGGCTACTACGAGCCGCTGATTCAGGGCAGCCGCTGGAAGAGCGCGAAGAATCCGGTGCCGGTACACGCGCTGCCGGACGATCTGCTGCAACTCGATCTGGGCGAGGTCTATCCGGAAACGAAGTCCCTCCGCCTGCGCGGGCGCATCGAGGGGCGCAAGGTCGTGCCCTACTGGTCGCGGGCGCAGATTGAAGCGGCCGGCGAGGCTTTCCCGGCCAAGGTGTTGCTGTGGGCGCACGACCCAGTGGAGTTTTTCTTCCTGCAGGTGCAGGGGTCGGGACAGGTGCAACTCGCCGATGGCAGCCGCGTGCGCATCGCCTATGCCGACCAGAACGGCCACCCCTACAAGTCCATCGGCCGTTGGCTGATTGACCGTGGCGAGCTGACCCTGGCGCAGGCCAGCGCGCAGGGCATCCAGAAGTGGGCGCGCGAGAATCCGCAGCGCCTCTCCGAGCTGCTGAATGCCAATCCGAGTTATGTGTTCTTCCGCGAAGAGGCGGCTAATGGTGAAGGCCCCAAGGGTTCGCTGGGTGTGCCGCTCACGGGCGGACGCGCGATCGCGGTGGATACCCGCACGGTGCCGCTGGGCGCGCCGGTGTTCCTGAGCTTTGCGATGCCCGATGGCAAGCCGGTGCGCCGCCTGATGCTGGCGCAGGATACCGGCGGCGCGATCCGTGGCCGGGTGCGGGCGGATTTCTTCTGGGGCTTCGGGGCGGAAGCCGGCGCGCAGGCCGGCAAGATGCGCCAGCAGGGCAAAATGTGGCTGCTGTGGCCCAAGGGCGCCGCCTTGCCGATGGCGCAATGAAGCGCAGGTCGGACCAAACCTGACACGGTGCGGCTGGCGCGACCGGCAGGAAACATCGCTTTCGGCTTAAACCCGTCGGGGCAGGGGGCGCCGGGGTATCCGTGAAGAGGCGCTTGAGCGCTGGCTTTGCACGCTGTGCCTGCCTTGCAGGTGGCACTGCCCGTCCGAGGCAGATCATGGCGCCGGGGGCAAAGCGCGGCTTGAATGGCAGCAGGAAGCTCCTTGCTGATCATCATGATCGAACTGCTGCCCCGGATCCTGACTGTGAGTTTGTTGTGCCTGGCCCTGTGGTTGGGCTGGCGGGCGTATTGCCAGTCGCCGCTGCGCCTGCGCCAGATCCGGCCCTATCGTCAGTCACGCGGCGCGCTGGTGGTGCTGACGGCGCGCGAGGGCCATCTGGCGCAGAGCATCGCGCAGGTCGAGGCGCATATCGAGGCGGCGATGGCGCTGGGTTTGCCGGTGATTACCGTACAGCAGACCGAGAGCCTGATCATGAGCGTGGTGAGTAGCCTGCTCGGCCGGCATCCGCACGGTGAGGCCAACGCCGAGGGGCATCTGCTGATGTTCACGGTGAGCAGTGAAGATGCTTTCGACAATGCGGCTTTCGAAGCCCTGCTGGTCGCCTTGCAGGTTTCCGAGCTCTACATCCTCAGTGCCAATCCGGCTTTCCCGCCCGAACCTACGGTGTGCAGCGCCCGGGCACGTGGCTATGAGACGCGTACCTTGCGCCCGGCCGCTGCGTCGCAGCCCGCGCGCGCCGAGGCACGCGGGCTGGGTGGCTATCAGGCTTCGCCGAGGTAGGCGCTGCGCACGGCCGGGTCGTTCAGCAGCTCGCTGCCCGAGCCGGCCAGGGTGATGCGGCCGCCATCCATCACATAGCCGCGGCTGGCAAATTCCAGCGCGAGGTTGGCGTTCTGCTCCACCAGCAGGATGCTCATGCCTTCCTTCACCACGGTCTGGATCACTTCGAAGATCTTTTCGACCACCAGCGGGGCGAGGCCCATCGAAGGCTCATCCAGCAGCAGCAGCTTGGGGCGCGAAAGCAGCGCGCGGCCGATCGCCACCATCTGTTGTTCGCCACCGGAGAGGGTGCCGGCAACCTGGGCCAGACGTTCCTTCACGCGCGGCAGCATGCTGTAGACGCGCTCGAGATCCTGCTCGATGGCTTCCTTGTCGTCGCGTGTGTAGGCACCCATGCGCAGGTTTTCTTCCACCGTAAGGCGGGTGAAGATACCGCGGCCTTCCGGCACCAGGGCGAGGCCCTGGCGCAGGCGCAGGTGGGCCGGCAGCTTGCTGATGTCCTGCCCGGCGAAGCGGATCTCGCCACTCTTGATCGGCAGGGTGCCGGAGATGGCATTCAGGGTGGTGGTCTTGCCGGCGCCGTTGGCACCGATCAGGCACACCAGCTCGCCGGTGCTGACGTGAAAGTCGATGCCCTTCACGGCCTGGATCTGGCCGTAGGCGATCTGCACGTCCTTGAGTTCGAGGATGGTGTTGTCAGTGGGCATGGCTGCTTCCCAGATAGGCTTCGATCACTTCCGGATTCTTCTGCACTTCGGCCGGTACGTCTTCGGCGATCTTCTTGCCGAAGTTCAGCACCGCGACGCGATCGCACAGGCCCATCACCAGCTTCACATCGTGTTCGATCAGCAGCACGGTGACGCCGTCCTGGCGGATCGTGGAGATGAGGTCGCGGAGTTGCGAGGTTTCGGTGGCGTTCATGCCGGCGGCCGGTTCGTCCAGCGCCAGCAATTGCGGTTCGGTGGCGAGTGCGCGGGCGATCTCCAGACGACGTTGATCGCCGTAGGAGAGGTTGCGCGAGAGCGTGGTGGCGTGGCGCTCGATGCCCACGTAACGCAGCATCTCGAAGGCACGCTCGGTGATCAGGCGCTCTTCTTCGCGCATGTGACGGTTCTGGGTGAGGATGCCCCACAGGCTCGAATCCGAGCGCAGGTGGTGGCCGGCCATCACGTTTTCCAGGGCGGTCATTTCGCGGAACAGACGGATGTTCTGGAAGGTGCGTGCGATGCCGCGCGCTACCACTTCATGCGGCTTGCCGGTGGGCAGCTCGCTGCCGGCGAAGATGAACTCGCCGCCATTAGGCGTGTAAGCACCGGTCAGTACGTTGAAGAAGGTGGTCTTGCCGGCGCCATTGGGGCCGATCAGGCCGTACACCTCACCCTTGCGGATGGTCAGCGAGACGTCCGACAGCGCGGTGAGGCCACCGAAACGCTTGCCGATGTTCTGGGCTTCAAGAAGGGTGATGCTCATTCAGTGATCCTCCCGGCGCCGGCGAGTTCTGGTCGTGAGTAGCGGGCATGGGCAGGCAGCAGGCCGGCCGGGCGCAGCAACATCATGAAAATCATGGCCAGCGAGAGCAGCAGCATGCGCAGCACTTCCGGATCCAGGATCACATGGCCGAACAGGGCTTGCTGCACCGGCAGGGCCACGCTGCGCAGCAGTTCGGGCAGCAGCGAGAGGGCGATGGCGCCGAGGATCACGCCGCCGAGGTTGCCCATGCCGCCGAAGACCACCATGGTCAGGATGGCGATGGATTCCATCAGCGAGAAGGATTCCGGTGACACGAAGCCCTGGAAGCTGCCGAACAGGCCGCCGGCCACGCCGCCGAAGGTGGCGCCCATCGAGAAGGCCAGCAGCTTCATGTTGCGGACATTGATGCCGATGGCCTTGGCAGCCAGCTCGTCGTCACGAATCGCAGCCCAGGCACGGCCCACGCGCGACAGTTGCAGGCGCCGGATCACGATCACTGAGCCCACCACGCAGAGCAGGAACACGTAATAGAACAGCACCAGCGAGTTGATCTTGAAGTCATCCGTGATCTGGATGTGGCGCGAGATGTCCCAGCCGAACAGGCTCAGGGAATCGAGCATGTTCACGCCCTGTGGCCCGTTGGTGATGTTGATCGGGTGGTTCAGGTTGTTCATGAAGATGCGCACGATTTCGCCGAAGCCCAGCGTGACGATGGCGAGATAGTCGCCCCGTAGCCGCAGCACCGGTGCACCGAGGATCAGGCCAGCGAGGGCCGCGAAGCCGGCACCGGCCGGCAGCACGATCCAGAACGGCAGGTGCAGGCCAAAGTGCGGCGAGGCCAAGAAGGCCCAGGTGTAGGCGCCCACGGCGTAGAAGGCGATGTAGCCCAGATCGAGCAGACCGGCAAAGCCCACCACCAGGTTCAGGCCCAGCGCAAGCATCACGTAGAGCAGGGCGAAGTCGAGGATGCGCACCCAGGTATTGCCCGCCGACAAGGCGATCATGGGGGCAATCAGCATCAGCGCCAGCACCACGCCGCGTGCAGCACGCGGGTTGCGGCTGCCGAGCCAGGGAACTGCTTCAGCAAGTTCGTACATAAGAAGGTTCCGTAAAGAATGGGGTCAGGCGCGATCGGATACGCGCTCACCGAGCAGGCCGGTGGGGCGGAAGATCAGCACGATGCCGAGAATCACGAAGGCGAAGATGTCCTGATAGTTCGAGGACAGCAGCTCGAAGCTGCCACCGTTGGCGCAGGTCTCGATCAGCGAGGCGCTTTGCGCCCAGCTTGGCAAGTGGCACAGATCGGTAGCCGAGCCGAGGTAGCCGGCACCGATGGATTCCACCAGGCCCAGCACCACTCCACCGACCATCGCGCCACCAAGGTTGCCGATGCCACCCAGTACCGCTGCGGTGAAGGCCTTCAGACCTGGCGTGAAGCCCATCGCGTAATGCGCCACACCGTAGTTGGACGAGAACATCACGCCAGCTACGGCGGCCAGGGCTGAACCGATGATGAAGGTGGTGGCGATGATCTTGTTGGTATCCACGCCCATCAGGCTGGCTACGCGGTGATTCTCTGCGGTGGCACGCATGGCGCGGCCGAGCCGGGTCTTGTTCACCAGCAGGATCAGGCCGGTCATCAGCAGGGCAGAGCTGACCAGGATGATGATCTGCACGGGCGTAATGAACACGCCTTCCACCGGCTGCAGCGGAGTGGTCGTGATCAGCTGCGGGAAGCTGTGGTAATTGCGCCCCCAGATGATCATGGCCAGCGTCTGCAGCAGGAAGGACACGCCGATCGCGGTGATCAGCGGCGCCAGGCGCGGTGCGTTGCGCAGACGCCGGTAGGCGGTGCGTTCGATGATGTAGCCGAGTGCCATGCACACCGCCATCGCCACCGTGAGGGCGATCAGCAGGGTGGGAACAGCCCCGAGCAGGGGAAAGGCTTTTTGCAGGAAGAGTACAACCTGCAGGGCAACCAGGGCACCGACCATGAGCACGTCACCGTGCGCGAAATTGATCAGGCCGAGGATGCCGTAGACCATGGTGTAGCCGAGGGCGACGAGCGCATACACGCTGCCTACCACGAGGCCATTGACGATTTGCTGGAGCAGGGTTTCCATGATCCGGGCGTAAGTCGAAAGTTATAGACAAGGCATGGGATTTGCCGTACGGCTGCGCATTGTCCGGAGTTCGAACAATGTGTCAATGCGCTGCGACAAGAGTTTGCGCCTAAGAAAACGGGGCGCCGGCGGCGCCCCGTTCGTGTGTGGTCGGGCTTACTTCAGCGCGACCCAGTTGCCAGCCTTGTACTGGTACATGGTGATGGCGCCGAACTTGGTGTCACCCTTCTCATCGAAGGCCACTTCGCCGGTCACACCCTTGAACTGCACCTTCTTGAGGGCAGCCAGGTACTTGGAAGGCTCGGCCGAGTTGGCGGCCTTCATGCCTTCGATGAGTGCAGCGGCAGCATCGTAGGAATACGGCGCGTAGATCTGCACGTCGGCACCGAAGCGCTTCTTGAAGCGATCCTTGAAGGTCTTGTCGGCGATCTGATCCAGCGGCAGGCCGGCCTGGGTGCAGAAGGCTGCTTCAGACATGGCGTCACCCGCCAGCTTGATGAACTCGGGCGTGCAGCCGCCGTCGCCGGTCACGAACTTGGCCGGGATGCCCAGTGCCTTGACTTGCTTGAGCATCGGGCCGCCCTGGGCATCCATGCCGGTGTAGACGATCACGTCCGGCTTCTGAGCCTTGATCTTGGTGAGAATGGCCATGAAATCGGTGGCCTGGTTGTTGGTGAATTCACGCGAAGTGACTTTGCCACCTGCCGCTTTCACACCCTTTTCCACTTCGTCGGCGAGGCCCTGGCCGTAGGCGGTGCGGTCGTCGATGATGGCCACGGTCTTGCCGAGCTTGCTGGCCGCGTACTTGCCGATCACGCTGCCTTGTTGAGCATCGTTGGCCATGGTGCGGAAGATGTTCGCGAAGCCCTGCTGGGTCAGCGTCACATTGGTCGCCGAGGGCGAAATCATCGGGATTCCGGACTGGTTGTAAATGCGCGAAGCGGGAATCGTGGTGCCCGAATTCAGGTGGCCGACCACACCCTTAACGCCAGCATCCACCAGGCGTTGAGCCACGATGTTGCCGGTCTTCGGGTCGGCGGCGTCATCTTCACCGACCAACTCGAACTTCACCTTCTTGCCGCCGATCGTGATGCCCTTGGTGTTGTACTCCTCGACCGCGAGGCGGGCGCCATTTTCGTTGTCCTTGCCAAGGTGGGCGATGTTGCCGGTGAGCGGACCGACGTGGCCGATCTTCACGACGACTTCCTGAGCCTGTGCAAGGCCACTGGTGGTGCCAAGTACTGCAAGTGCAATCAAGGTCTTCTTCATTTCGAACATTCTCCAGAGTGGATGATGAGTTCCGGGGCCGCTGGCTTGTCTCCGACCGGGGCGGTATGTCCCGGAGGCATGTTACACAAATAAGCGAGCGGGCAAGCCCACACGGGGCCAGACTGCTCCGTATGCAAGAAGCGCACCCACGCCGCAGGGGAATACGAGAATTGGCGCTGACTGGCGTGCCAACTAGGCTGCTTGGGTAGCCCTGCGGGATAAGCCGTCGATGTTCAAATCCACCCTTCTGCTGTTGCTTGCCAGCCTGCTGGCTGCCTGTATTGGCAGCTCCAGTGTGGAACCGGGCAAGACGACCTTGCCGCAACTGCTTGAGCAGCTCGGACAGCCCAGCATGGTGTGGTCTGAGCGGGATGGCAGCCTGCAGATGGAGTTCGCCCGGGTGACGCAGGGCGGGGGCAATTTCATGGCCCGTTTGGCTCCCAGCGGGGTGCTCCTGAGCCTGCAGCAGGTGCTGACCGAGGCCAGTGTGGATGCCCTGCGACAGGGCATGAGCCGCGACGAGGTGCGACGCCAGATGGGGCGGCCGGCGCGCACCGAACATATTGCTGGAGGGGAGGTCTGGCACTGGCCGCTGGATGTGCGGCGCCCCGCAAACTGGCAGATCGATGCCCACTTTGGTGCAGAGGGTATTCTTCAGGAGGTGCGGCGCAGCCGGATCCGCCTCGAGCGGCCTGCTTCCGAAGCCCGGCTGGCTGGTCAGCCCGAGCGTTCGCCCTTATAATTCAGTCCCTTCCGAGGAGCGCTGCGAGACTGCCGGGTTTTTCCCGCAATCCCAGGCTCGGAACCTGCCGCCTCTCTTTGGCGCAGGCCAGATTCAACGGCGCTCACCGCTTCGTGCAGAACTCGTGCGGATTGCCGGTGAGCCAGAACTCCCCCGTCCATCCCCGGCTTGCCCGAAGCGTTGAACGCTTTGGAGAGTGACTCATGCAAGCCGACCGCAGCCAAGAACTCAACGCCCTGCTCCGTGAACGCATCCTGATTCTGGATGGCGGCATGGGCACCGAGATCCAGCAATACAAGCTCTCCGAAGCCGATTACCGGGGAAGCCGCTTTGCTGCGCACAACAAGGATCTGAAGGGCAATAACGATCTGCTGGTGCTCACCCGTCCGGACGTGGTTGGCGCGATCCACCGCGAGTATCTGGAAGCGGGTGCGGACATCATCGAAACCTGCACCTTCAACGGCACGCGCGTGTCGCAAGCCGAATATGGCCTGCAGGACTTCGCGTATGAGATCAACGTGGCTGGCGCGCGTCTGGTGCGTGAGCTGTGCGACGAATTCACCGCAAAGACACCTAACAAGCCGCGCTACTGCGCCGGCGTGATCGGCCCGACCTCGCGCACCCTCTCGATCTCGCCGGATGTGAACGACCCCGGCTACCGTAACGTCAGCTTCGACGAGCTGGTCGATGACTATTACGACTCGGCCAAGGCTCTGATGGAAGGCGGCGCCGATCTGCTGCTGATCGAAACGGTGTTCGACACCGCCAATGCCAAGGCCGCGATCTTCGCCGTGCTCAAGCTCTTCGATGATCTGGGCCGCAAGTTGCCGGTGATGATCTCCGGCACCATCACCGATGCCTCGGGCCGCACGCTCTCGGGTCAGACTGCCACCGCCTTCTGGAACTCGCTCAAGCATGTGAAGCCGATCAGCTTCGGCCTCAACTGCGCGCTCGGCGCCAAGGAGTTGCGTCAGTACGTGGCCGAGCTTTCCGGCGTCTGCGATACCTTTGTGTCGGCCCACCCGAATGCCGGCCTGCCGAACCCGCTGGCGCCTACCGGTTACGACGAAACGCCCGAGCAACTGGCGGCAGACATCAAGGACTGGGCCGAGTCTGGCTTCCTCAATATTGTAGGCGGTTGCTGCGGCACCCGGCCTTCACATATCAAGGCCGTGAGTGAGGCGGTGGCGCAGATCCGCCCGCGCGCCATTCCCGAGCTCGAAGTGAGGCAGGCCCTGTCGGGTCTGGAGCCTTTCTTCATCGGCAAGGACAGCCTGTTCGTGAACGTCGGCGAGCGCAACAACGTCACCGGCTCGCGCGCTTTTGCCAAGATGATCATCGAAGGGCGCTTCGACGACGCGCTGGCCGTGGCCCGCCAGCAGGTGGAGAACGGCGCCCAGGTCATCGACATCAACATGGACGAAGCCATGCTGGACTCGAAGGCCGCGATGGAGCGCTTCCTCAAGCTCATCGCCTCCGAGCCGGACATCTCGCGCGTGCCGATCATGATCGACTCCTCCAAGTGGGAGATCATCGAAGCTGGCCTCAAGTGCATCCAGGGCAAGGGCATCGTCAACTCGATTTCCATGAAGGAGGGCGAGCAAGCCTTCCTGCATCACGCCCGCCTGTGCATGAAATACGGTGCGGCCGCCGTGGTGATGGCCTTTGACGAGCAGGGCCAGGCCGACACCTATGCGCGCAAGACCGAGATCTGCAAGCGTGCCTACGATCTCTTGATGACCATCGGCTTCCCGCCTGAAGACATCATCTTCGACGCCAACATCTTCGCCATTGCCACCGGCATCGAAGAGCACAACAACTACGCGGTCGACTTCATCGAAGCCGTGCGCTGGATTCACACCCATCTGCCGCACGCCAAGACCAGCGGCGGCGTTTCCAATGTGAGCTTCAGCTTCCGTGGCAACGACCCGGTGCGCGAAGCGATCCACACCGTGTTCCTCTACCACGCCATCAAGGCGGGACTCACCATGGGCATCGTCAATGCCGGCCAGTTGGGCGTGTATGACGATCTCGCCCCCGAGCTGCGCGATAAGGTGGAGGACGTGGTGCTCAACCGCCATCCGGAAGCCGGTGAGCGCCTGGTTGAATTCGCGCAGACCGTGAAGGGCCAGGCCAAGGAAAACGTGCAGGATCTCGCCTGGCGCGAATGGCCGGTCGAAGAGCGCCTGTCGCATGCGCTGGTGAAGGGCATCACCCAGTTCGTGGTGGAAGACACCGAGGAAGTCCGCGCCAAGCTGTTTGCCGAGGGCAAGCCGCCGCTGGCGGTGATCGAAGGCCCGCTGATGGCCGGCATGTCGGTGGTGGGCGATCTCTTCGGCGCGGGCAAGATGTTCCTGCCGCAGGTGGTCAAATCCGCCCGTGTGATGAAGTCCGCCGTCGCGCATCTGATTCCCTATATCGAGGAAGAAAAGAAGCGCACCGGCGCGGCCGCCAAGGGCAAGATCATCATGGCTACCGTGAAGGGCGATGTGCATGACATCGGCAAGAACATCGTCGGCGTGGTGCTCTCCTGCAACGGCTACGAAGTCGTGGATCTGGGCGTGATGGTGCCCTGCGACAAGATTCTCGCCGCGGCGAAAGAGCATGGCGCGCAGGCCATTGGCCTCTCCGGCCTGATCACGCCTTCGCTTGAAGAAATGGCCCATGTCGCCAGCGAGATGAAGCGCCTCGGTTTTGGTGGTGAAAACGCGGTGCCGCTGCTGATCGGTGGCGCCACCACTTCGCGCGCCCATACCGCGATCAAGATCGCGCCGCACTACGACGGCCCGGTGGTCTACACGCCGGACGCTTCGCGCGCGGTGGGCGTGGTCACCAGCCTGCTCTCCATCGATCAGCGCGAAAGCTATGTCGCCGAAATCGCGGCGGACTATGAAAAGCTGCGCGTTCAGCATGCCGCCAAGAGCGGCGTGAAGCTGGTCTCGCTCGAAGCCGCACGCGCCAACCGCTACAAGTGGAACAGCGACGCCAGCTATGTGCCGGCCAAGCCCTCACGCCCCGGCATCCAGCGCCTGCGCAACATCGATCTCGCCACGCTCGAGCAGTACATCGACTGGGGCCCCTTCTTCCAGACCTGGGATCTGGCCGGCGCCTACCCGGCGATTCTGGATGACGAGATCGTGGGCGAAACCGCACGCAACGTCTTCCGTGATGCCAAGGCCATGCTCAAGAGCGCCATCGAGCAGCGCTGGATCGAAGTGCACGCCGTTTTCGGTCTCTTTCCCGCCGCTGCGCATCAGGATGACGTGCTGGTTTATGGCGACGAATCACGTGGCGAAGTGATCGCCAAGTGGCACGGATTGCGCCAGCAGCACGAACGACCTGCCGGCAAGCCCAACTACTGCCTGAGCGACTTCATTGCGGATCGTGATTCTGGTGTGGCGGACTGGGTCGGCATGTTCGCCGTGAGCGCCGGGCGTGGTCTGGAGCCGCGCATCGCCGCCTATGAAGCCGAGCACGACGACTATCACGCCATCATGCTCAAGGCCATTGCTGACCGCTTTGCGGAAGCCGCAGCCGAATGGCTGCACCAGCGCGTGCGCAAGGAATACTGGGCTTATGCCCCTGCCGAGACGCTCGACGGAGCCGCCCTGATCGCCGAGCAATACAGCGGCATTCGTCCCGCTCCCGGCTATCCGGCCTGCCCGGATCACACCGCCAAAGGCGAGATCTTCCGGGTGCTGAACCCGCAGGAAGCCATCGGCCTGGAGATCACCGAAACCTTCGCCATGTACCCGGCGGCGGCCGTGTCAGGCTTCTATCTGGCGCATCCGGAAGCGCACTACTTTGCGGTGAGCAAGATCGGGGAAGATCAGATGAAGGATTGGGCACAGCGGGCGGGCTTCAGTGAAGGCGAGGCGAAGCGGTGGCTGGCGCCGATTCTTTGATTCGTGCTGATTTATGAAATGACAAAGGGGCCGTGAGGTCCCTTTGCTTTATCTGTAGGGTGGGCGCGGTGTGCCCACGTATTTCGCGGATGTGCGCTCAACACCGCGTGGGCTCAGTTTCGCGAATATGTCAGCGCGGCAGCGTCGGTTCTGAGGTTGTAATGCCAGATGTTTCTCACCCCGCCATCGACGATGTAGACCAGCGCAATGTCATCCCCGGTTGCTGCGATTTGCAGCCTGGGCGGTCGACCATTGCCGCGGTCATAGACACGACCGAAACCTTCTAGGCGCGATATAACCGGCTTGGCAAACAACGCATCGCCCGTGCCGGAGATGAATAGCAGGCTGCCTTGGTCCGTCCAGGCTACATAGCGATCCGCCTTCGCGTCATAGCTCAACGAGAAAATATCGACGTTATTGACGGACCGATAGTCGAGCCATTCTCGATTGCGTGCATCGAAGCGGTAAAGAAAGCCTTCGCCACCGAGCGTGACAATCGAAACGACATTCCGCTTGCTGTCGTAGGCGAGGTCCATCGCCCACGAAAACCGTGGAAAGTCGGGTGGCAGGGCGATGCTGGTGGCTTGCCCTGTCGGGATATCCACCGACTCAAGTTGATCCCCTCTCAATCTGAAAGCACGATCTCCTGATTCCGAGACGGCAATTTTCCCCTCACTCACGTAGGTATCCTTGCCGCCATTTAGTGGGCCCGATACTGTCCAGTGCGTCCTGCCGTAGTCCCGCGTCAGAAGCCCAAACGTGAATTTCGACTTGGAAACCTTGGGCTGCGGTCCTTGCATGGTCAGCTCGGCACGCGGGGCATCAGGAGCCGCCAAGTTGATAACGGCTGGCAGCGTGTAGCTGCCCCGGAAGGCACTCAGTTGCTCGATGCCGAACAGCTGGTTCAAGCGTACAAGCAGCTCTCTGAATTTCACGTTTTCGGTTTCGTAGGCATACGGAAGTTTCACCATATAGCCTTGCGTCTGCAGCGTTGTCGAAACGGTAGATGGGTGATATCCACCAACAAGAATCGCCACGATTGAGGTCTTGGGCGAAGCAGTTACCCGCCAATTGATTTGTTCGTAGCTTGTCATGACCAGCAAGACCTTCGCGCCAGGCCGGTCGATATTGACATGCACTGCTCCCTTTGGCGGCTCGTAGCCGGACACCAGAATGACTTCAGCGCCCTGTGCTAGTTCCCGCGCTGGCGGCTCTGGCGACAAGACCAGCAAGTTGTCCTGCTGCTGTACTCTGGCTTTCACCGGCGCACCAAAGCGAAGCACTTCATCAGCCCGAACTACACTTACCAAGACAGGGGCAAGTCCTATCAAACAATGCGCGACCAGTCGTACGGCTCTCAAAATGCCTCCGATGCATAGAGTGGATTCAAGACATGCTGCCTGTTATGCGTTCAGCGTACCAAAACGAACTGTTCTTGGCCTCGCTGCTCTTTGTACGATGGCGTCGAGAATGCATGTTCAAGCTCGGTAGGGGCTTTGCGCATGGATGTCACATGACCGCGTACGGCGCAGTCGTAGGGTGGAGTGAAACTCCACCGCATGCGTTGATCGAGGTGGCGGAGTTGGCACTCCGCCCTACGCCTGAACGCCCGTTTTCAATTCTCCGACCGTCCGCATCGGGTCGAAAGCGCCTGTTCGCAGCTCCAGTGGCATGCTCAAGTCACGCCAGCGTAGTGATCATGCGTTCCAGACTTCGCAAGAAGTCCTGAGATGTTCCTGCGGCCGGCGACGCTCCGCGACTCACCGCGTACGTCGGAGTGTAGGGTGCGGTGCAAACCGCACCGGATGTTTTCCCCTGTATGACGGAGTGCGTTGATCAGGCTGGCGGAGTTTGCACTCCGCCCTACGCCGGGCACTCGGATTGTTGCGGAAGCCGGGAGGGGCTTTTGCGGGGCGCGGCTGGAACCTCTGGGCTGGGGCGGGTATCAATGGGGTTTTGAATCTGCAGGATCAGCATGAGCCATTCCCGCCACCCCGATTCCCAACGTCGCCGCTTCCTGATTCAGGGCTCGGCGCTCGGCACGCTCACCGCTCTCCACAGCCTGGGCGCCTGGGCGGCCACGCAAGGCAAGCCCTCGGGCAAGGGCGAAAAGTTCAAGCCTGCGCCGGTGCTTTTCATCGGCCACGGCAGCCCGATGAATGCGATCCACGCAAATGCCTTTACCCGCAGCCTCAACGCGCTGGGCCAGAAGCTGCCGGCGCCGAAGGCGATGCTGGTGGTGTCTGCGCACTGGCTCTCGCCCGGCGTGACAGCGGTGAACGTGGCCGAACGCCCGCCGACGATTCACGACTTCGGTGGCTTCCCGGCCGAACTCCACGCCATGGAATACCCGGCACCGGGCTCGCCCCGGCTTGCACGCGAAGCGATCCGCGCGGTGAAGGGCGTGAAGGTGGTGGCGACCGAGGAGTGGGGGCTGGATCATGGCACTTGGACCGTGCTGCACCACCTGTATCCGGAAGCGAAGATTCCGGTCTTCCAGCTGTCCATCGATTACGCCAGGGGGCCGGAATTCCACTACCAGCTCGGTCGCGAGCTGGCCGCCCTGCGCCAGCAGGGGGTGATGATCATCGGCAGCGGCAACATCGTGCACAACCTGCGCGCCACCCAGCGCAACCAGCCTGAGGCGATGCGCGCCTCGCAGGACTGGGCCCAACGCTTCGATGAGGCCTATGCTGCTGCGCTCGCTCAGCGGGAAGACAAACGCATTCTCGACTACACCCGGCTGGACGCCAGCGTGAGCATGGCCGTGCCCACGCCTGACCATTACTTTCCGATGCTCTACGCGCTGGGCGCGGCCGGTCGCGATGAAGCGGCAGAGACGCTCTTCACCGGCTTTCACAGCGGCACCCTGAGCATGCGCTGCTTCGGTTTCGGGGTGTAAGCGGCGAACCGGGCAGGAAATGAAACGCCGTGTGCGGCCCAGCCTTGGGGGCGGGCACTCCAAACCACCGCGTACGGCGCAGTCTTAGGGTGAAGTGAAACTCCACCGCATGCGTTGATCAAAGCGGCGGAGTTTGCACTCCGCCCTACGCCGGGCTGGATGTCATGTAACCCAGGCGGGGGTGGGGCCGAAGTCGCTTTCGGTAATGGTCGTTGAATCAAGTGTCGCACCACCTTGGAACGCCATGATCGCAAGAAGAATCCTGCCGCTTCCGGCATGCCATGCGCCTAAATGAGCGGTATTAGCCTCGCGGCCCCTTTTTGTCGTTCTTGCAGGTCGAGAGATCAGGCGGCTCTGCGCGTTGGCGCAGTCCCGTCAAAGCGGGGCTCGCGCCAGAAACGTGATCCGCCCGCTTGATCTGCTGGCGGCGATTGACAGAGCGGGTCGGAAAGCGCGAATATAAGTCGCACACGATTTAATCGTAAAAGATTTAAGTTCCCCCCAGATCACTCCGGAGTCCAGCATGAGCAGCTTTCATCAATTCAGTGCCCGCAGCCTGCGTGGCGAGCCCGTCGATTTCAGCCGCTACGCCGGCAAGGTGGTGCTGGTGGTGAATACCGCCAGCCAGTGTGGTCTCACGCCGCAATACACCGGGCTGGAGGCGCTGTACCAGAAGTACCGCGAGCATGGGCTGGAGATTCTCGGCTTTTCCTGCAACCAGTTTGGCCAGCAGGAGCCGGGCGGGGTGAAGGACATTGAGCAGACTTGCCTGATCAACTATGGGGTGAGCTTTCCGATCTTCGAGAAGGTGGATGTGAATGGTGGGCAGAGCCATCCGCTGTTTGCCTGGCTGCGCAGCGCGTTGCCGGGGATCTTCGGGCAGAAGATCCGCTGGAATTTCACCAAGTTCCTGATCGGTCGCGATGGCCGGCCGATCAAGCGTTTTGCGCCGATCACCAAGCCGGCGGCGCTTGAAGCACAAGTGCGTCGCGCCCTGGGGCTGGCGGCATGAGCGAGACCCTGCCGGGCGATCCGCTGCGCCTGGAGCAGCAGCTGTGCTTTCCGCTCTACGCCGCTTCGCGCCTGGTGACGCGCCTGTATCAGCCGTTGCTGGAGCCGCTGGGCCTGACTTACCCGCAGTACATCGTGCTGATGATCCTGTGGGAGGAGTCGCCCTGCTCGGTGTCGCGTATCGGCGAGCGCGCGCTGCTGGCCTCGAACACGCTCACGCCGCTGCTCAAGCGCCTGGAGCAGCAGGGCCTGGTGCAGCGCAGCCGCGCGGCGCATGACGAGCGCGTGGTCACCATCGCCCTCACCGAAGCCGGGCAGGCGCTGCGGCGGGACTGTGCCTGTGTGCCGGCGAAGCTCTACCAGCAGGTGGGCTATCCGCTCGATGAGGCGCGCCAGCTCAAGGCGCAGCTGGACACCTTGCTGGCGCGGCTGGCGAGCCTGCCGCCGGGGTGAGGCTCAGAGCCCCAGCTCGCTCAGGCCGGGGTGATCGTCCGGCCGGCGACCTTGTGGCCAGTGGAACTTGCGTTCGGCTGCGCTGATCGGCAGATCGTTGATGCTGGCGTAGCGCTTGGCCATGAGCCCGTGTTCATCGAATTCCCAGTTTTCGTTGCCGTAGGAGCGGAACCAGTTGCCGCCCTCGTCGTGCCATTCATAGGCGAAGCGCACGGCGATGCGATTGGCTGTGAAGGCCCAGAGTTCCTTGATGAGGCGGTACTCATGTTCGCGCGCCCACTTGCGCACCAGAAAGGCTTCGATCTCGGCGCGGCCGCGCGGGAATTCGCTGCGGTTGCGCCACTGGCTGTCCGGTGTGTAGGCCAGTGCCACGCGTTCGGGATCACGGCCGTTCCAGGCGTCTTCGGCGAGGCGCACTTTCTGGCGCGCGCTGTCTTCGGTGAAGGGGGGCAGGGGCGGGCGGTCGACGGTGTTCATGGTTTCGATTCCTGTGAGGCTTGAAGGCTGGCGACTTGCGCGCGCAGTTGCTGCAGTTCGTCGAGCAAGGGCGCCAGCATGGGTTTGAGTTCGGCTTCGGTAAAACGCGGGGTGATGTGCTGCGGGCAGTTCCACTCGATGGCTTCGATGTGGATCAGCACACCGCGCTCGACTGCTGCAGGGTAGTTGGGCAGGGCGAGCTGCGCCATGACTTCGGGCGCGTCCTCGGCATGCACGATGCGGGCCAGTCCCCACAGCTTGAGGCGGCGCTGGCCTGCGTAATCCATGAGGATCAGTGAGACGCGCTCGTCGGCGTTCAGGTTGCCCACGCTGAGGTACTGCGCATTGCCCCGGAAGTCGGCATAGCCAATCGTGCGTGCGTCGAGCACGCGCAGAAAGCCGGCCGGCCCGCCGCGATGCTGGACGTAGGGCCAGCCGTTTTCGCTGACTGTGGCCTGATAGAAGCTGTCGCGCGTGCTGATGAAGGCGATGTCGGCTTCGCGCAGGGTGTTGCGCGGGTCGGAGGCACGCTCGAAGCCTGCCATGTGCGCGCGGCTGCCATAGCGCGTCTGCGCGGCGCGCACGCTGTCGGTGAAGCTGATGTCGGCGAATGCGCGTGGCATAGCTCAGCCCTGCCTTGCAAACCAGGCTTGCAGATCGTCGAAGCCGCCGATGTGCTGCTCGCCCGCGAAGATCTGCGGCACGGTGCGGCGCTGGCTGCGGGCTTGCGCTTCGGCGCGTGCGGCGTCGTTGGTGCTGACGTCGATCTCGGTGAAGTTGAGGCCGCGCTGCGTGAGCAATGCCTTTGCCGCATGGCAGTAGGGACAGCTAACCGAGGTGTAGAGGGTGATGTCAGTCATGTTGAATCCTTTCTTCGGGAAAGCGCCCCGGCCTGCGCCGGGGCGGCAATCAAACAGCCTTGTGCGAAATCACTTGTGTGACACAAGCGGGAAATCGACATCGGTCTGCGCGACGTTGTTGATGTAGTTGGTGAGCACGTTGAGCGCGACGTTGAGCACGATCTCGACGACTTCTGCTTCAACAAAGCCGGCGGCGCGCAGGCTGGCGAGATCACCATCGCTGACGCGACCGCGCTCGGCCGCAACGCGATGTGCGAACTTCAGCGCAGCGGCGGTGTTGGCGTCGCTGGAGTGCGCGTCACGTGCGGCGTCGATTTCTGCCGCGCTGACCTTGGCGAGATTGGCAGCGAGGTAGCTGTGGGCCGAGAGGCAGTAATCGCAGCCGTTGTATTCGGCGATGGCCAGCGCAATGCGCTCGCGCAGCGGGGCGGACAGTGCGCCCTTGGCGAGTGCGCCGTTGAGCGAGAGGTAGCCTTCGAGCGCGGCCGGGCTGTGGCCGACGAGCTTCATCAGGTTGGGCACGACGCCCAGTTGCTTGTGGACAGCGTCCAGCAGGGGGCGGGAAGCGGCTTGGGATTGTTCGAAGGAGGGGATGCTGATGCGTGACATGGTGGTTCTCCTTGGGTTGGCATGCTTGCCGTTGCACACCGTGTGCAGCGGATGGAGTGCATTCTTCCAAGTTCCACCAGATTGAAGAATATCCATGTTTTGCAATTTATAATTCTACTTATTGGAATACAGAGAGCGCGGCATGGACCGACTGTTGAGCATGGGTGTCTTCGTGGCGGTGGCTGAGGAAGAGAGCTTCGCGCGGGCAGCGCGGCGGCTGGCGATGTCGCCCCCTGCGGTGACGCGCACGATTGCCGCGCTGGAGGGGCATCTGGGCGTGAAGCTCCTCAACCGCACGACACGCTACGTGCGCGTGACCGAAGCCGGGCAGCGCTATCTGGACGATGCGCGGCGCGTGATCGCGGCGGCGGATGAAGCGGACGAAGCCGCCGCCGGCGTGAATGCTGCGCCGCGTGGCCATGTGACGATCACGGCACCCGTTTCATTCGGCCGCCTGCATGTGATGCCCTGCGTGGTGGAGTACCTCGCGCGCTATCCGGAAACCGAGGTAAACGCGCTGCTGCTGGACCGCGTGGTGAACCTGGTGGAAGAAGGCGTGGATGTTGGCGTACGCATCGGCAATCTGCCGGATGCGAGCTTCAAGGCGCTGCGCGTGGGGCAGATCCGGCGCGTGCTGTGTGCCGCGCCGGACTATCTCGCACAACACGACGAACCCACCGAGCCGCAACAGCTCGCGGCGCATCAGATCATCGCGGCAACGAGCGTGAGCCCCATGGTGGAATGGCGCTTCGGGCTGGAAGGCGCGGAACAAGCAGTGCGCATCCGCCCTCGCCTCACCGTGACGAACAATGACGCTGCCATCGCAGCCGCGGTGCGTGGTGCTGGCATCGCGCGCCTGCTCTCCTACCAGGTCGCCAGCGCAGTGGCGGAAGGCACGCTGCGGATCGTGATGGCCGCGCACGAGCCGCCGCCGATGCCGATCCACGTGATCCACCGCGAGGGGCGGCAAGCCTCAGCGAAGGTGCGCGCGCTGGTGGATCTGCTGGTCGAACACTTGCGCGCAGAACGCAGCCTGCAGCCGGGTTGAGAGGGTGCGGGCCGCGATGGCGCGCAGCCAGGCCCGCGCGTTTGCCTGGTGTGGCAAACGGCTCAGCCGCCGTGCCGCCGCTCGATGACCTCGCCGTTCTTTCTACGCCAGTCGTAAATCTGCCAGCGCAGTGGCTCCGTTGTGAGCGGCACTTCGGCTTTCTCCAGCACCTGCCCGTTGATGATCACGGTGATCCAGCTCTTCTGTGGCGGGGTGTCGACGCGGCTGGGCAGGAGGCTCATCTCCTGGGACTGCTTGGCGCGCGTGATGCCGTCGTAGGTGATGCTGCGCGAGCCGTCCCACGGCGACTTCATGTGCGAGCCATCGCGTTTGCTGACGATGAACAGCGGCAGCATGACTTTCTTGCCATCGCGCTGGCCCTTGAGGCCGGGGATCGGGGCTTTCTCGAACTCCCATTCCACCCAGGCCATGAGGTCGTCCTGATCCTTGGTGCCAAGGAAAGAGGGCGGCAGGGCGAGTTGCAGCTCGAAGAGGCAGGTCTGCCCGCGTGAGGCTTCGCCCACAATCAGCGCCTTGCCGGGCAGGAAGAGCCCGCGCCGGTCGGGGCGGTCATCGGGGGTGACGCGCTCGGGGAACACCGGCGGCCAGTCGCAACGGAAGTTGAAGCCGTAGTAGCGCGGCGGAGCGTCGAGGCTGGCGCAGTAGTTGGGGTCGCGCCCGAAGCACAGGATGCGCTGCATCTTCTGTGAGCGCGGGCTGTTGGTGTCGAAGACGCGGCCGCTATCGTATTCCTCTTCCGGCACCAGGGTGAGTGCGTGGCTGTGGCTGGCGAGCAGCAAGAGGGCCGCAAGCAGGGCGCGGATCATGGTTTCACCTCGAATCGGGTGCGGCTGAGGAGTTTGCCGGCGTACCACCATTCGAAGGTGTAGAAGCCGGGTGGATCCTTGGGGCCGATGCGCCAGCTCTGGCTGAGAGTGCGGTAGTACTCGCCGACGTTGAAATTGACGCTGTGGCGGAAGATGTAGGAGGTCACCTCGCGCTGGCTGCGCTGCCCCCAGAGCTTGACCACGTAGCGTGCGCCGCAGTCGCCGCCGCCCTTGTAGTGATGGCTGTTGGGAATCTTGCCGGTGGTGTGCGCCGGCACCAGCGCTGCGGTTTCGCCCATGCACTGGCGCCATTCGACGCCGCGCATGCTCGGGCGCGGGCGGTAGATCACGGTGTCGGACGGCACCACCACGCGCTGTTGCAGGTTGAGGAAACCACCGCCGCGCTGGCGGGCAATGGCCAGCGTGCTGTTGTACTGCTCGCCAGCCTTCAGCACCGGGATGCTGTCGAGCGGCTGCACGCGGTATTCGGTTTCGCCGCGCGCGTTGTCGCTCACCAATGCATGGCTGGCGCCGAGCAGGAAGAAGTTGGGCTGGGTGAGATCGTCGTTCGAATCGCCGCGCCGATTGGCGAGACGCTCGGCGGCGAGCGTTTCCGGCCGCGAGGGGTCGAAGAAGCGCAGGGCGACGGGGAAGTGCGTGAAGGGCTGGTCGTAGTCCAGCGGCAACTGTGTGCACAGCTTGCTCATGCTGCTGAGCGGCGGGTCGCACAGGCGTTCATTGAAAATTACGCCGGGCGCTTCAAAGGCTTCGAGGTACTGGACCTCCTTTTCGCTCAGCTCACGATGCGGCAGGGTTTGCGCCAGGGCCGCGGGCGATGCGGCCACCGCGATGCAGCAGGCCAGCAGGCGAGCGGCATCAGGGGCGCGCACAGTCGGCGTCTCCGTAAGTGCAAAAGGTCGAGGGGCTGAGTTGCCGGCTCTGCTCGACTTGGGTGGCACGCGTGCGGGCGGCGTTGCTGTCGCCAGGCGCTGGCGGGTTGGGCGAGGGCGCAGCGGGGGAGTCGGACGTGAGGCGGCCGGTGTAGCGCCCCTGCGCGTCGTATTGCCGGCCATCGGCATCGACGCGGCCCTGATAGACGCCTTGTGCGCTGTAGATGCGTCCGCTGGCATCGATGCGGCCGGTGTGCACGCCCTGTGCGTCGTAGAAGCGGCCGGCAGCATCGGTCTTGCCTATGTAGCGGCCCTGGCTGTCGTACATGCGACCACTCTGGAGATCAGTGCGCCCCTGATAGCGCCCTTGGCTGTCGTAACGGCGGCCGTCGGCATCGATGCGGCCGGTATGGCGCCCTTGGCTGTCGTACTGCCGGGCGGGGGCGGGGCGGGCCTGTGCGCTGCCCGCGCGCGTGCCCTTGGCGACGGCGGGCACGGCATGCAGCGCCAGTAGCGGGCAAAGCAGGGCAAGCAGGACAGCAAGGCAGCGTGACGCAGTCGATCGGATGGCGGGCGGATTCATGCAGGCAGCGTTCCTCACAGGCGGTTGGAGACCCCTCCGCACTGCTGGAAACTACGACCGCTGAAGGCGTACGCTTGATGGCATGGGTGTAAAAAAAGGATGCAGCGTGCGCCCGACGACAAGCCCGTTTTTTCTGAGAAGCTGTTCCCGATCTTACTGCGAGGCCGTGATCAGGGCTCATGCGCAGCTCGGAATCCTCATTGATCAACATAAACTCCGGTTCCTGTGCAGCTCTTCCCTTGCTGAACGGCCTCTCGCTACAGATCGTGATCAGCTTCTGAGGGCCGACTCAGACGAGATTGCAGGCGTAGTCTTCGAGCTGCTGGAAGCAGATTCCCCAGCCTTCGTGAAAGCCCATCTCTTCGCGCTGGCGCTTCGCTTCCGGCGTGCCGTGCATCAGGTGAGCGGTGCAGCCGGCCATGGGCGTGCAGCTCGATTCCACGGCCCATATCGGTATCGAGCCGATCAGCGCGCTGAGCGCCGAGGGTGTGCAGCATCCGCACGGCTATATCGGTGCGCTGATGGCGGCGTCCGAAATGGCTTGGGCCGGTATGGCGTGGGGGACGCTGAGTCGGGGCTCACATAGGCGTGCTGCCATCCTTGCCGACGGTGAGGCGTTCGCTCGTCAGTTTGCCGTTGGCGTCGCGGCTGACGCTGAGCACGACATGCGCGCCGCTTACGAGTTGGCTGCGTTCGCCCATTTCCGTCTGGATTGAACGCACGAAACACCCACGGGACAAGGCTTTCCGCCTCTTGTTTTCGACTTTAATTGTCTGGAACAACTCCAAATCAGGGGGCACCGTGCGCAGAGGTCAATTCATACTAATTTAATTAATGATTAGTAGACATTGCCGGAGTGAGTTGCTACTTTCTACTAAATTAAATTTGAATTAGTAGAAAATGCGCATCCCTCGCACGCCTCCCGCACTCAAGGATGTATTTGCTTCGCTGGCCCGGCCTGAGGATCTGGCGCTGATTGCTCAGCACGCCAATCCGCTGCCAGCAGGGCGCTATCTGCATCGGGAGGATCTGCGCTATCGCAGGCCGCCTGAGGGCCTGAATCATGAGCAGTGGTGGGCGGCGACCTGTCTTGGGCGGGCTCCCCTGCTGTATGAACTGCCCTTGCTGGATGTGCAGGGACAGCCGTTCCGGTTTGCGACCCCCCAGCCTGTCCTGATCGATCTGCATCATATTGACCGGGATGCGGCCGGCCAGATCCGGGCGCCGGAGGGGGCGCCGATCCATGAGAACCGGCAGCCTTATCTGCTTGCTTCACTGATCGAGGAGGCCATTACTTCCAGTCAGCTGGAAGGTGCGGCTACCACCCGCAAGGTGGCCGCAGACATGCTGCGCGAAGGGCGTCAGCCGCGGGACCATGGCGAGCAGATGATTTTCAACAATTACCGGGCGATGGAATACCTGCGGGAGCTGCGCGATGAGCCGATCACGCCACAGCGCATCCTGGACCTGCACCGCCTGCTGACGGTTGATACCCTGGAGAGCCCGGAGGATGCCGGGCGTTTGCGCAGTGGCAATGATGTGCAGGTCATCGATCAGCGCGATGGCAGCACGCTCCACACCCCGCCGGATTTCAGCGAGCTGCCCGGCCGGCTGGAGGCGCTGTGCGCGTTTGCCAATGCTGACGAGAACAGCCAGCCCTTCGTGCATCCGGTTCTGCGCGCAATCCTGCTGCACTTCATGCTGGGCTATGACCATCCCTTTGTGGATGGCAACGGGCGCACGGCGCGCGCCTTGTTCTACTGGGCGATGGCGCGCAGCGGCTACTGGCTGATGGAGTTCGTGTCGATCTCGCACATCATCAAGCAGGCGCCCGCCCGGTATGTGCGAGCCTATCTGCATACCGAAACGGATCATGGCGACACCAGCTACTTCCTGATTCATCAGCTGGGCACCATCCGCCGGGCGATCACGGCCCTGCACGCCTACATTGCGCGCAAGACCCGCGAGCAGCAGGATACCGAGCAGTTGCTGACGGACAAGTCTCCGTTTCTGCGCTTCCGCCTGAACCACCGGCAGATTTCCTTGCTGCGCAGCGCCCTGAAACACCCGTCTACGCCGCTGCGCATCGATGCGCACCAGAACACGCACGGCGTGGTCTATCAGACGGCACGTGCCGACTTGCTGGACCTGGAGTCTCTCGGGCTGTTCATCAAGGGCAAGCGCGGCAATGCCTACGAGTTCTACCCCCAGCCTGAGTTGCTGACGCGGATCCAGAGCCTGGCTGACACCGGGCCGGCGGCAAAGACCTCTAACCCAGTCGCACCCGGTTGATCACTTCTGCGCCGCGCTCGAAGGCGCTGGCGCTGGCGAGCGTGGTCTGGGCGATGGCGTTGAGGGCCTCACGCGTGAGGAAGCCCTGGTGAGAGGTGATCAGCACGTTGGGGAAGGTCATCAGGCGGGCCAGTTGGTCATCCTGCAGTGGGCGATCGGAGAGGTCGTGGAAGAACACGCCTTCCTCCATTTCATACACATCCAGCCCCACGCCGCCGACCTGGCCGCTCTTGAGCGCTTCGATCAGCGCTGGCGTGTCGATCAGGCCACCGCGTGAGGTGTTGATGAGAATCACGCCGCGCCGGGTCTGCGCCAGTGCGGCGGCATTGATGATGTGGTGGCTCTGTTCGGTGAGCGGCAGGTGCAGCGAGATCACGTCGGCCTCGGCCAGCACGCGTTCCAGGCTCGCATATTCGAAGCCGATCTCGGCCGCGATGGCAGGATTTTCGTAGGGGTCGTAGGCGATCAGCTTGCAGCCGAAACCCCTGGCGATGCGCATCGCGCACTGGCCGATGCGACCGGCGCCGAGCGAGCCGTAGGTCTTGCCATGCAGGGTGAAGCCTTCGAGATTGTCGAGCGAGAAATTCTGCTCGCGCACGCGGTTGTAGGCGCGGTGGGTCTTGCGTACCAGGGTCAGGAGGAGCGCGAAGGCGTGCTCGGCGACGGCTTCCGGCGAGTAGGCCGGCACGCGTGCCACGACGATCCCAGCGCGCTCGGCAGCGGCGATGTCAATGCCATTGAAACCGGCCGCGCGCAGGGCCACCAGGCGTACACCCAGCTCCGCCAGACGCTGCAGCACATGCTCGGTGAGGCGGCAATTCACGAAGGGGCAGACGGCGTCGAAGCCGGCGGCGAGTTCCACGGTCTTGTCGTGCAACCGCTCTTCGAAGAATTCGAGCTGATGGGCGCCACTGGCGTTGGCTTCGCTCAGGGCGCGTTCATCGTAAGGATGGGTGTCGAAAACTGCGATGCGCATCGTGCTTCTCCTGTCTGCTGCGATGAGGTCAGTATGCCGCGTCAGCGCGAGGCCGCGCATCGTTTGTCCGGATGCAGCAAGCAAAGACTTTGATCCCTCGGCAAGACGCGGCGCTGCAATGCACAGGGGCCGCAAATGCGGCCCCTGAGGTGGTGACAGAGCCGGCGAGGTTCAGTCCGTCAGCGCGACGTAAACGTTCTGCACGTCGTCGTTTTCATCGATGGCGGCGAGGAAGGCTTCGACCTCCTCCAGCGCTTCGGCACTCAGGCTGGAAGCGCTGACCGGGTTCTTGGGGCGGTAGCCGAGCTTGGCCGAGAGCACGTTGAAGCCCTGACCGGCGAGCGCCTTGCTGACCAGATCGAGCTCGGTCGGATCGGTATAGAAGAGGGTTGTGCCCGCCTCATCACCAGCCTCCAGATCCTGCGCGCCGGCTTCGATGGCGGCTTCTTCCGGATCGACGCCGGCCTTGACTGCTTCGGCTTCGATCATGCCCAGGTGATCGAAGTCCCAGGCCACCGAGCCGGAGGTGCCGAGCTGGCCCTTGCGGAACAGCACGCGCATTTCTGGCGCGGTGCGGCGCACGTTGTCGGTGAGGCACTCGACCATCACCGCAACCTGATGCGGGGCGAAACCTTCGTAGATGACGTGTTCGAAGCTGACCGGCTCGTCGGTGAGACCCGCGCCGCGTTTGATCGCGCGTTCCAGCGTGTCCTTGGGCATGGAAGCCTTCTTGGCCTGCTCCACGGCCAGACGCAGGCGCGAGTTCATCGCCGGGTCGGCACCGCCGCGCGCGGCGACGAGGATTTCCTTGACCAGTTTGCCGAAAATCTTGCCTTTGACGTTGGCGGCGATGTCTTTATGTTTGGCTTTCCACTGAGCGCCCATGGTGCGATTACCTGTATTGGTTGGCGTGACGGCGCCTGAAAGGTTCCAGGCTGTGCAGGCCGGCATTTTAAGCGCGCTGGCGGAAGACGGGTTCTGTCCTCATCCGCGCCTTGAGCCAGATCCATTGGCCGCACTCTGCGGCACAATGGCGACCCCCGTGTTCCGGAAGCACCGCCATGCTTTACGTTCTTCTCGCTGCCACCTGCAGCGTGCTTGTCGCCGTGCTGCTGAAGCTCGCCCGGCGCCATGAAATTGATGTAGCCCAGGCGGTTGGCTGGAATTATCTGGCGGCATCCGTGCTGTGCTGGTTTCTGCTCCAGCCTTCGCTGAGCAGCCTGCAGCAGCCGGGCGCACCCTGGCTTTCCTTGCTGGGTCTGGCCGTGGTGTTGCCGACCCTGTTCCTGGTACTGGCGGCGAGCGTGCGCCGTGCCGGCATCGTGCTGACCGATATCGCTCAGCGCCTGTCCTTGCTCTTGTCCCTGCTGGCGGCCTTCCTGCTCTTTGGTGAAACCGCCAGCCTGCTCAAGCTGGCCGGGCTGGGGCTGGGCCTGTTGGCTGTGCTGGGGATTGTGTGGCGGCCGCAGCGCAGCGCGGCGAGCGAAGGCGGCGCGGCCTGGCCGCTGCTGCTTACGGTGTGGGCTGGCTTTGCGCTGGTCGACGTGATGCTCAAGCATATTGCCGCCGCCGGAACGCCTTTTGCTGCGTCCTTGCAGGTCAGCTTTGCTCTGGCCTTTGTCGGTATGGCGAGCTGGCTGCTGATCCGCGCTTTGCGCGGGCAAAAAACGGGGCAGGGGCGGCTCACCCTGCGCAATGGCGCAGCCGGCCTGCTGCTGGGGGCGCTCAATTTCGGCAACATCTTGTTCTATGTGCAGGCTCACCGCGCCCTGGCCAGCCAGCCAGCGGTGGTGTTTGCGAGCATGAACATCGGCGTGGTTGTGCTGGGCACGCTGGTGGGCGTGCTGGCCTTCGGCGAGCGCCTCTCGCGGCTCAATCGTGTGGCGATCGGGCTGGCGATCCTGGCCATCGGCCTGATTGCCCTGGCCAGGGCCTGAGCCGGGCGCGGCGGGTTCCGTGGCATAATCCGCCCCCTTTCACGTGGCGCAAGGCCACGCGCAGTGCTCCTTTCTTCAGGGTTTCCGGGGAGCGCGGTGTGTTGAGTACGAGCCCCGTTGCGTCATGGGAGCGTGCAATGTTCAATTACTGGTTCGTCCTGTTCATCGCGGTGATCACGGAGATCCTGTGGGCCTTGAGCCTCAAATGGATCCATCACCAGCCGGGCATCTGGCCGATCGCGGCTTCCGTGCTGCTGACGGCGACCAACATGACCCTGCTGTCCTTCGCCATGCGCGGCATTCCGGCTGGTGTGGCTTACGCGGTGTGGACCGGGTTGGGGGCCGTGGGCGTGGCGATCTTCAGTGCGATAGTGTTTGGCGATCATCTCAACAACGGCCAGATTGCTTCGATGGCGCTGGTCATCCTTGGCGTGGTGGGGATGAAGCTGAGTACCGGCTGAGTGGGTAGAATCCGCATTTTCATGCCGGAGGGATGAACATGCGGGTCCTGCTGGGAATGTTGTGCTTGCTGCTGGGCCTGAGCCGGGCGGCCAGTGCTCAGGAGGTGCTGGACGCCAGCCTGCATGAAGAGATCGTGCAGTTGCCGGTCGCCGCGTTGGCGCCTGGCGAAGAGCCGCGCCAGATCGTGGCGACCCTGTTCCGGCCCGATGGTGCCGGGCCTTTCCCCTTGCTGGTGCTGAGCCATGGCAATCCGCCCTCGGCGGCCGACCGACCCAGGATCGGGCGCTATCGCCAGATCGTGCAGATCCGCGAATTCGTGCAGCGTGGCTATGCGGTGATCGTGCCGATCCGGCGCGGCTATGGTGCGAGTGGCGGCGACTATGCTGAATCCTATGCGCGTTGCAGTACGAATGAGTTTTTCCGAGCCGGCATGGAGGCTGCACGGGACGTGCTGGCCGCGCTGGCGTATGCCCGCACGCTGCCCTGGGTACGGACTGAGGGCACGGTGCTGGCGGGGCAGTCGGCGGGGGGCTTTGCTTCCATCGCGGCGGCCAGCCTGCAACCGGCCGGCGTTGTGGCAGTGCTGAATTTCTCGGGCGGACGTGGTGGAGATCCGGTGAAACATCCTGCGGTGCCCTGTGGTGAGGGCGCCATGGCCGCCACTTTTGCCCGCTTCGGCGCAAGCACCCGGGTGCCGGTGTTGTTCCACTATGTTGAAAACGACCAGTTCTTCGGGCCGGACTACACCCGCAGCTGGTTCGAGGCGTTCGAGCAGGCGGGCGGGCGCGGGCGCTTTGTGCTGCAGCCGGCCTATGGCAAGGATGGCCATGGTCTCTTTGCCAGCAAGGGCGCCACGCCGATCTGGAGCCGTGAGGTGGATGCGTTTCTGGCCGCTTTGTAGCGGCTTGCCGGACTGCCACACGCTTTGCAAGCCTTCCGACGGCGGCTCGGTGTAGAATGCGGGCCTCAATCGCGCATCCGTAGCTCAGCTGGATAGAGTACTGCCCTCCGAAGGCAGGGGTCGCACGTTCGAATCGTGTCGGATGCGCCAATAATTCAAGTTTTGCCCTGAGAGCAAAGGACTTTCCCATGAACAGCTTCCGTCCGGCCACGCTGCTGCTGGCCCTGATTGCTGCCGCAACGCTGGTGGCTTGCGGCAAGGCCAAAGTGGATGAAGAGAAGACGGCTGAGCTGATCCAGCCGGTGGCGCGCGTGGAGCTGGCGGCGACTGCGCCGGCTGAAGCTGCGGCGACGGGTGGGGCACCGAAATCCGGCGAACAGGTGGTAGCTCAGGTCTGCGGCGCTTGCCACAGCACGGGCGCTGCCGGCGCGCCGAAGATCGGCGACAAGGCCGCCTGGGCTCCGCGTATCGCGCAGGGGCTGAGCACTCTGGTGGCGAGCGTGACCAATGGCAAGAATGCGATGCCAGCGCGTGGCGGCAATCCAGCACTGAGCGACGAAGAGCTCAAGGCGGCGGTGGATTACCTGGTCAAGCAGGCCAAGTAAGCAGTTCCAGCCGAAAAAAAGGCGACCCGCGGGTCGCCTTTTTCATGTCTGCCAACTGTTCAGCCGGCAATGCCTTCGAGCAGCTTCTGCAGCTCGCCGGACTGGTACATCTCTTTCATGATGTCGCTGCCACCCACGAATTCCCCCTTGATGTAGAGCTGGGGAATGGTCGGCCAGCTGGCGTATTCCTTGATGCCCTGGCGCACATCATCGTCTGCCAGCACATTCACGGCGACGTAGTTGGTCACGCCGCACAGCTTGAGGATGTGTGCTGCGGCCGACGAGAAGCCGCATTGCGGGAAAGTGGGGGTGCCCTTCATGTAAAGGACGACGGGGTTGCCGGTAACGGTGGCGTGAATCTTTTCCTGGGCGGTGCTCATCAAGGTTCTCCTGCGCTGGGGAATGCGCGCTATACCCGAGTAATTTTATCGGACTTTTCCGGCCGCCGTAAACCCGCAGCCGTCAGACTCAGAGATGCCCGCCGCTGACGCGCTCAATGCCGGCCAGATCGTGCCAGGAATGCACGCCCCGGAATCCTGCATCTTCGAGCAGGGCGCGTACTGCCTCGGCCTGGTCGTAACCATGCTCGAGCAGCAGCCAGCCACCATCTTCCAGATGCTCGGGAGCGTTGTGGATGATGTGGCACAGATCGTTGAGGCCATCTGCACCGGAGGTCAGTGCGGTGAGCGGCTCGAAGCGCAAGTCGCCCTGGCTCAGGTGCGGATCTGCTTCGGCAATGTAGGGCGGGTTGCTCAGGATGCAATCAAAGCGGGCGGCATCCAGCGAACTGAACCAACTGCCGGATTGAAACTGCACTCGGGCGCCTAGCGCCAGGGCATTGCTCTGGGCGATTTCGAGCGCGGCGGGGGAGAAGTCCACCGCCCACACTTCGGCCTGCGGACATTCGAGGGCGATGCTGATTGCAATGGCGCCACTGCCGGTGCCGAGGTCGAGGATGCGCGGGGCTTGCCGGCCGGCGAGTTGATGCAGGCCGAGTTCGACCAGCAGTTCGGTATCTGGGCGCGGAATCAGGGTGGCAGGGCTGACGCGGAAGGGGCGGCCGTAGAACTCGCGGCTGCCCAGAATGTGCGCGACCGGCTCACCGCCGGCCCGCCGCTCCAGCCAGTCGGCATAGCAGCGGGCCGCGTCGGGGGCCAGTGCGCGCTCCTGAAAGGCGATCAGCTGCGCCGTGGTGGCGCCGCTGGCTTCGCGCAGCAGGATGCGCGCATCGACCGGGTCGATGCGCCCGCGCGCCCGGGCGAGGGCATCGCCCAGGGTGACGGGCAGGTCGTTCATTGCGAGGCTGCGGCCTTGGGTTCGGCCGGCTTGCTGTCTTCAACCTTGGCCTTGGCAACCAGATCCTTGATGTAGGCCGCCAGCGCTTCCTGCTGCAGGGATTGCTGGAGTTGCGGCTTGATCGATTCGATCGGCGGCGGTGCAATCTTGCGCACGTCTTCGAGCAGGATCACGTGATAGCCGAACTGGCTCTTGACCGGCGTTTCGGTGAACTTGCCCTTTTCCAGACCCTTGAGGGCTTCGGCGAACTCGGGCACGAAAGTGCCGGGGCGGGCCCAGCCCAAGTCGCCACCGGTGGCGGCGCTGCCCGGATCCTTGGACGCCTTGGCCAGATCGGCGAACTTGCCGCCCTTCTTGAGCTTCTCGATGAGGGCCTTGGCGTCCTCTTCCTTCTCGACGAGGATGTGACGGGCCTTGAATTCGGTGTCGCCGGCCTCAGCGATGCGCTTGTCGAACTCGGCCTTCACCTTTTCGTCGGTCACCGGGTTCTTGGCGAGCCAGTCCTTGATGTAGGCGTTGACCAGCTGTTCGTCGCGCACGTATTCCATGCGCATCTTGATGTCGGCTTGCTGATCGAGCTTGGCGGTGCGGGCGGCTTCGAGCAGCACGGCGCGCTGGACCAGGTGGTCGCGGGCGCGCAGACGCAGGGAATCGTCCACCGGGGTGCCGGCCGGAACCTGTTCCTTGATCAGCCAATCCAGCGTATCGGTGCTGATCACATTGCCGTTCACCTTGGTCAGGACCTTGTCGGCCGGGGTCTTGTCGCCGCAGGCGGCAAGGGTGAGGGTGGCGGCTACGGCGAGAACGGCTGCTTTCAGGGTATGCGTCACTGCTTGTCTCCTTGGTTAGACGATCAATCGTCCTGGGTGAGCTGAGCGAGAAGCTCGGTCTGGTGCTCGGTGATGAGGGCGTCGATCAGCTCATTGATCTCGCCTTCCATCGCCGCATCAAGCTTGTAGAGCGTGAGGTTGATGCGGTGATCGGTGATTCGCCCCTGCGGGAAATTGTACGTGCGGATGCGCTCGGAGCGATCGCCACTGCCGACCAGGTTCTTGCGCGTGGCGGCTTCCTTGGCCTGTTGCTCGCGCAGCTGCACGTCCTGGATGCGGGCCGCCAGCACGCTCATGGCCTGGGCCTTGTTGCGATGCTGGGAGCGGTCGTCCTGACATTCCACGACGATGCCGGTCGGCAGGTGAGTGATGCGCACGGCCGAATCGGTCTTGTTGATGTGCTGGCCACCGGCACCGCTGGCACGGAAGGTGTCGATGCGCAGGTCGGCCGGATTGATGCTCACCTCGGCGAGTTCATCCGCTTCAGGCATCACGGCCACGGTACAGGCCGAAGTATGAATGCGGCCCTGCGTTTCGGTGGCCGGCACGCGCTGCACGCGATGGCCGCCGGATTCGAACTTGAGGCGCGAAAAGGCGCCGAAGCCGGCCACGCGGGCGATCACTTCCTTGTAGCCGCCGAGATCTGATTCGCTGACCGAGACCAGCTCCACCTTCCAGCCCTGACGTTCAGCGTAGCGGGTGTACATGCGCAGCAGGTCACCGGCGAACAGGGCCGCTTCATCGCCACCGGTGCCTGCACGGATTTCGAGGAAGAGGTTGCGTTCGTCGTTCGGATCCTTGGGCAGCAAGGCCAGCTGCAATGCGTGCTCGATGCTGGCCTGAGCGGACTGGGCGGTCTCCAGTTCAGCCTGGGCGAACTCCTTCATTTCCGGGTCGGTGAGCATTTCGCGGGCACTCTGCTCGTCGGCTTCGGCCTGCACGAAGCGCTGCCAGAGCCCGATGATCGGCCCCAGCTCGGCGTGCTCACGGCTGAGCTTGCGGAAAGCGTCGATGTTCTGCGTGATGGTCTCGGACGCCAGCAGGCCTTCGAGTTCCTCGAGGCGGAAGGCGAGCTGTTCGAGACGGGCGCGGATACCTGGTTTCATGAATCCTGACGAGGTGGATGGGCCCCGGATTGATCGAGCTGGAACACTTCGCGCACGCTGCTCACGGCCGGGGCAATGCGCTCGCCTTCAGCATGATTCAGGAAGTGCGTGGGGGCGTGCAGCAGCTTGTTGCTGAGGGCGTGGCTGAAGGCTTCGAGTACGGCTTGCGGATCTTCGCCCCGGGCGAGCTGACGCTGAGCGCGTTGCAGCTCGGCCTGGCGCAGGTTGTCGGCATGCTCGCGCAGCTGGCGAATGGTGGGTACCGCATCGCGGCTGCCCAGCCAGTGCTGGAAGCCATCGACCCGGCTGCGGATGATCGTTTCGGCCTCGGCGACGGCAGACTGGCGCGATTCCATGCCCTTGCTGACGATCTGGGCGAGATCGTCCACGGTGTACAGGAATATGTCCGAGAGCGTGGCCACTTCCGGTTCGATATCGCGTGGCACGGCCAGATCGACCATCACGAGAGGGCGGCGGCGGCGGATCTTGAGCGCACGCTCGGCCATGCCGCGGCCAATCAGGGGCAGCGGGCTGCCGGTGCAGCTGATGATCACATCATGGCGCGGCAAGGCATCGGCAAGGGCTTCGAGCGGCAGTACTTCGGCACCGAAGCGGCTCGCCAGCGTTTCGGCGCGGCTGAGCGTGCGGTTGGCGATACTCATGCTGCGCGGCTGGCTGCCGGCGAAGTGGGCGGCGCACAGCTCGATCATCTCGCCGGCACCGACGAAGAGGATGCGCGTGTCGCTCATGCGCTCGAAAATGCGGGCCGCCAGATGCACGGCTGCAGCTGCCATCGAGACGGTATTGGCGCCGATGGCAGTGGAGGAGCGGACCTCCTTGGCGACCGCAAAGCTATTCTGGAAGAGCTTGTGCAGGTTGGCGCCCAGCGTGCCGGCGGAATCGGCGAGGCGGGCGGCTTCCTTGAGCTGGCCAAGAATCTGCGGCTCGCCAAGGACCATCGAATCCAGCCCGCTGGCGACGCGGAACACATGCTGCACGGCTTCCTGCTCGGGCAGGGTGTAGAGGAAGGGCGCAATGTCGCGCAACGCCACGTCACGCCGCCGGGCCAGCCAGTCGGCGGCGGCCTCCGGATTGTCGGTGCTGCAGTAAAGCTCGGTGCGGTTGCAGGTGGATAGCAGCGCCGCTTCCTGCGCCACCCCCTCGGCCAATAAGCCCTGCAAGGCCTCGATCAGGCTTTCGGGCGGAAAGGCCACACGCTCCCGGATCGCGACGGGCGCCGTGTGGTGATTCAGGCCTAAAGCGAAGAGAGGCATGTGGGCGAGGGCTGGGGCCGGAAAATGGCGGCGGGCCGCATGGACGGCCCGCAGAAACAGGCCGGATTGTAGCATCCGGGCGCCCCGGCCCTGCCGCGACGGCAGTCGATACGCAGACGCATGGCACAATCCGCCTTTGCTTCTTGTCCTTCCTGTCGCATGTCCGCTTCCCGCACGCCTGTTGTTGCCAGCCTGGTCTTGTTGCTTGTCACCCTGTGTTGGGGCACCACTTTCCCGGCCATGAAGGCTGTGTCGCAGCAGATGCCGCCCGGGCTGATGGTGGGCACGCGCTGGGTGCTGGCGGCACTGGCGCTTGCGCCCTTCATCGACTGGCGCAATCGCCGCCTGTGGCGCGATGCCGCGTTGCTCGCGGCGGCGCTGTTTGCCAGTTTCGTGCTGCAGGTGCTGGGCCTCACGTTGATGAGCGCCGGGCGGAATGCTTTCATCACCGGCCTCAACGTGATCATGGTGCCGCTGCTTCTGCCGCTGCTTGGGCGACGGATCGGACCAGCGGTGTGGGTGGCCGTGGTGCTGGCGGGGGCGGGCATCGTGGTGATGAGCTACGAGCAGGGCTCCAGCCTGCTTGGTGACGCGCTGACTTTTGCCTGTGCGCTGGCGTTTGCCTTTTACGTGCTGGGTATGGAGCGC
This sequence comes from Uliginosibacterium aquaticum, assembly GCF_012972705.2. Taxonomy (GTDB): domain Bacteria; phylum Pseudomonadota; class Gammaproteobacteria; order Burkholderiales; family Rhodocyclaceae; genus Uliginosibacterium; species Uliginosibacterium aquaticum. The sequence continues at coordinate 119,740 of NZ_JABCSC020000001.1, forward strand.
TTCGCACCGCGCCATCCGGCGCTGGCGCTGGCTGGCGCGCAGGCCGTTGTGATGGCGCTGCTGACGCCCTTGTGGATCGGCGTGGAGTGGTGGCTGCAGGGGGCGGCCTATCCGGCGCAGGCCGCAGGGGCTTTGCAGGTGTGGCCGGAATTGCTGTATCTGGGCGTGATCTGCAGCGGCCTGATCCTGATCCTGCAGACCTGGGCACAGGCTCGCGCCAGCGCCGTGCAGGCGGCGGTGGTGTATGCGCTGGAGCCGTTCTTCGCGGCGGTGTTTTCGGCCTGGTGGCTGGCGGAGGCGTTCGGCCTGCGGGCCATGCTCGGTGGGGCGCTGGTGATCGGGGCGATGATCGTGTCGCAGTGGCCGCAGCGCCCCCATCAGGGCGCGGAACATCCACACGCCCCGAACTGAGCGCCCTTAGAGGCTGTTCATGATCTTACTGCGAGGCCGTGATCGGGGCTCATGCGCTGCTCGGAATCCTCATTTATCAACATAAACTCCGGTTCCTGCGCTGCTCTTCACCCCGCTGACGGCCTCTCGCTACAGATCGTGAGCAGCCTCTTACAGCGCGCAAAAGGCGGCGTCAGCAGCCGTAAGCGTCGCGGCGATATCTGCCTCGCTGTGCGCGGCCGACACGAAGCCGGCTTCGAAGGCTGAGGGCGCGAGGTAGTGGCCAGCGTCCAGCATCAGGTGGAAGAAGCGATTGAAGCGCTCGCGATCCGAAGCCATTACGTCCGCAAAGCTCTGCGGCACGTCCTGGCTGAAATACAGTCCGAACATCGCGCCGACGGCCTGGGCCGAGAAGGCGAGGCCGTGCTTGGCGGCTGCTGCAGCCATGCCATCGGCGAACGCGCTGGTACGTGCAGTGAGTGTCTCGTAGAAACCGGGCTGGCGGATCAGCTTCAGCGTGGCGAGGCCCGCGGCGACCGCGACCGGGCTGCCGGAGAGCGTGCCGGCCTGATATACCGTGCCGAGCGGGGCGATGCATTCCATGATCTCGCGCTTGCCGCCGAAGGCCCCGACCGGCATGCCGCCGCCGATGATCTTGCCCAGCGTGGTGAGGTCCGGCGTGATCTTGTACAAGCCCTGCACGCCTTGCAGGCCGACACGGAAACCGGTCATCACCTCATCGAAGATCAGCACTGCGCCATGCTCGGTGCACAGCGCGCGCAGACGATCCATGTATTCCTGCGAAGGGCGCACGAGGTTCATGTTGCCGGCCACCGGTTCGATGATTACGCAGGCGATGTCCTTGCCGCGCGTGGCGAAACACTCTTCCAGCGCCGGGATGCTGTTGTAGTCCAGCACCAGCGTGTGCTTGGCGAAGTCGGCCGGTACGCCGCCCGAGGATGGATTGCCGAAGGTCAGCAGGCCGGAACCAGCTTTCACCAGCAGGCTGTCGGCGTGGCCGTGGTAGCAGCCTTCGAACTTGACGATCGCGTCGCGCCCGGTGAAGCCACGGGCCAACCGGATCGCGCTCATCGTGGCTTCGGTGCCGGAGGACACCAGACGTACCATTTCGATGGAAGGCAGAAGCTCGATCAGCAGCTCGGCCATCTCGATTTCGCCCTCGGTCGGCGCACCAAAGGAGAGACCATTTATCGCTGCGCGCTGCACGGCTTCGATCACTTCCGGATGGGCGTGACCCAGGATCGCCGGGCCCCAGGAGCCGACGTAATCGGTGTACTGCTTGCCGTCGGCATCCCACACATACGCGCCCTGCGCGCGGGCCAGAAAGCGCGGCGTGCCGCCGACCGAGCGGAAGGCGCGGACGGGTGAGTTCACGCCACCGGGAATGCTGCGCTGGGCGCGTTCGAAGAGTTCGGCGTTCTTTGACATGGAGGGGAGATCCGGAAATGTGGGGTGAGCTTGGCGAGCCCACGCGTTATCGGAAAAGCGCGGCGATCTTTGCGGCCTGTGCCTGCGGGTCAGCGGCTTGATAAATGTCGGTAATCACCGCAACCCAATCGGCACCCGCGGCGACCAGCGGTGCAGCATTGGCCGCCGAGATACCACCAATGCAGGCCACGTCTGCGCCAAGCTCCTGCTTGGCGCGTTGGATCAGGTCGATTGGTGCGGAAGGAGCCTGGGGCTTGGTGGGCGAGGCATACATCGCACCGAAGGCAACATAGGCCGCGCCGCCAGCGTGTGCAGTGCGCGCGCGTTCAAAATCGTTGTAGCAGGAAACTCCGACCGGCAGACCGGGCGCAGCCGCCAGTACAGCGGCCAGTTCGCCATCCTCCCGACCGATGTGCAGGCCATCGGCGGCTACCTGCAGGGCCAGCGGCAGGTCATCGTTGATGATCAGGCTGATCCCCAGCTCGTGGGTCAGGGCGCGCAATGCCCGCGCTTGCTCCAGTCGTAGGGCTGCCGCAGCCGTTTTGTGACGGTATTGCAGCACCGTGGCGCCGCCGCGGATTGCAGCCCGGCTGATGTCCAGCAGGCGGGCGCTGTCGTCCAGATCCGGCGTGACAAGGTAGAGGCCGCGTTTCATGGGCGCGACCAAGCGCAGAAACGATTCGGAAAACTCGGGCCCATGCCGGGACGCCAGCCTTGGGCCAGGGCCTGCCAGGTGTAGGACTGAGCTGCGTACACGGCGGCGGAAAGTTCCATGCCCTGGGCGAGGAAAGTGGCGAGTGCGGCCGCAAGTGTGTCACCTGCGCCGTGGAAACTGCCCGGCAGGCGCTCCCAGGCATCGGTGCGCAGCACGCCGGTGCTGCCATAGAGGGAGTTTACAAGTTGCGGGCCGGGTTCGCGCGCTCCGGTCAGCAAGACCTGGGCGGCGCCGAATTCAAGCAGCCGGCGAGCATACTCTGCGCTGGTGATGTCACTATCTTGCTGCTCTTCTTCGTCGCTGGTCAGGCGCCGGGCCAGCTCGCCATCCGCGATGAGGACGGTGGATTGCGGCACCAGCAGCTCGCACAGGGCTTCGAGCATCTCCTCTTCGTCGAGCGGATCACCGGCAGAGCCCGGATCCGGAGCGAAGACTACCGGCAGGTCCGGATAATCGGTCAGCACGTCGGCAACTTCGGTGGCATTCTCGGGGCTGGCCAGCTGGCCGATCACGAAGGCGTGTACCGGCATATCCTCCAGCAGGGCTCGTGCCTGATCGGCGACCCAGTCGCCATCCGTCGCCTGCAGGCCCTCGCTGCGCACGCTATCGCGTACCGAGATGCCGGTCAGCACCGACAATGGATGGGCGCCGAGGGCTGCAATGGTGAGCAGGCCGCCTTGCAAGCCTCCCCCGCCACTAGGGTCGGAGACGGCAAAGCTGAGAACGGCATGAGGGGCTGGCTGATTCGGCATGAAGGCGTGCGGGCGATGGGCCCGTAACAGGGACGCGGTAAGGTACCGAGTTTACCTGATAAGGGGCTCGCGCCCGTGATGCAGCAAGATAGGGCAGCGAAGTCAAGCTCCCAAAATTGATACAGGTCTTCCCGTTCCTTGAATGCAAATATGCTTGTCCGGCCGCGTTGGCTTGCAAGTTTGGTATATTTGCCATACAAAGCGCGTGGAGTAGGGGCTGCAGGGTATGCAGCACGCGGTACGAACAAATACTTCTCTGCATCTCCGGAATGCAGAAGGGTTGAGAGGAGTTTGACGTTGGCAGAACGAGCTGAAGCCTCTGGCACCAAGGTGATGGTGATTGATGACAGCAACACCATCCGCCGCAGCGCAGAGATCTTCCTGGCCCAGGCGGGATACCAGGTGCTGTTGGCTGAAGATGGCTTTGATGCCCTCTCCAAGATTGCAGATCATCACCCGGACCTGATTTTTGTCGACATCATGATGCCGCGCCTCGATGGTTATCAGACTTGTGCACTAATCAAGAAGAATCCCCGTTTCGCGTCCACCCCGGTCATCATGCTCTCCTCAAAGGACGGTCTGTTCGATCGCGCCCGGGGGCGCATGGTGGGGTCTGACGAGTACCTGACCAAACCCTTTACGAAAGACAGTTTGCTCAAGGCCGTGTCGACACACATGGCTGCGCGCGAACAACGCTGACATATTCATTGTTTGAGGTTCAAGCATGGCAATCAAGAAAATCCTGGTCGTTGATGACTCCCCCACCGAGCGTTTCGCCCTGATCGAATTCCTCTCCAAGCAAGGGTTTTCGGTGGTGACCGCCGATAACGGCGAAGAGGGTGTGGCCAAGGCCAAGGCCGAGATTCCGGACCTGATCCTGATGGATGTGGTGATGCCCGGCATCAATGGTTATCAGGCCACGCGTACCATCTCGCGCGAGGAAACCACGCGCCAGATCCCGATCATCATGACCACCAGCAAGGATCAGGAAACTGACAAGATCTGGGGCATGCGTCAGGGGGCCTTCGACTACATGACCAAGCCGCTCGATCTCGAAGAGCTGCTCCGCAAGATTCAGGCCATCGGCTGATCACTCATACGGGAGTCTGTTGAATGGCCAAGCGCATCAGCCTGCGGGAGTTTCAACAGGATCTGACCAAACGGCTTGCCGAAATGAGCGCCTCCGGGCGCCGTTCGGCTTTGCTAGCGGTGACCGCCGGTGGTGAAAACTGGCTGGTGGATCTTTCTGACGCTGGCGAAATCATCGCTGCTCCGAGCCTCACCGAAGTGCCGCTGACCCGGAACTGGTTTCGCGGTCTGGCCAACGTGCGCGGCAATCTTTTCAGCGTGGTTGATCTTGCTGCGTTCTGCGGCGATCCGCTGCCGCCACTTACCAATGACTCGCGCATGATGCTGATTGGCGCCAAGCATGGCCTGCACACCGCTTTGCTGGTGTCGCGTGCGCTGGGCTTGCGCAATCCGGACGACTTCGAGGTGGACGAGAGCTTCACTGATTCCCGGCCATGGATCGGCGGCGCCTTGCGCGACCACCAGAACCGCTTGTGGAAGCAACTTGTGGTGCGCCCGCTGCTGTCGGATCCGCGCTTTCTTGATGCAGGCGCCGACCTGCGCTGACATGAAGCTTTCCGGCCCTTCTTCCTCTGGCGCGCATCTGCACCACTGCCGAATAACCAAGACATCAACGCCCGCACCAATCGGAGCACACGCATGGCACTGAAACTTCCTGGCTTCCTGAGCCGCCTCACCAGCAAGGCTGCATCAGCTGACTCCACTCTCATGGACAGCCGCGCCACCGTGATCGATCGTACGGTCGCCACGCCCGGCAGTGCCCGCCGCTGGGCGCTGCCTGTGATCGGAGCCAAGCCGCTGAATGAGCAGTTGCGCATTCTTGGCACGATCTTCGGTGTGCTGGTGGCCGTCGTGGTAGCACTGACCTTCCTGCAGATCCGTTCCGGTCGAGAAGGTACCTCCTTCGTGTCGGCGTCGGGGCAGATGGGCACGCTGTCACAGATTCTTGCCAAGGCCGCTCAGCTGGCCGTGACCGGTGGCCGTACTGGTTTCTCGGAGCTCAAGGATAGTCGCGAGAAATTCGAAGGCATTCTCAAGGCGATTACAGAAGGCGGCGAAATCGATGGTCTGGCCGTGCCGAGTTCGCCGCGTGCTGTGAAGCCGCAGCTCGATACCACGACCGAACTGTGGAACAAGCTCAACAAGGAAGCCAAGGACGTTGCTGGTCAGCAGGTGCAGATCACACGTCTGGGTATGGCCGTAGCCAGCATCAACAGCAATAACGCCCAACTGCTCGACTTCGCCGAACAGGTGGCTCGCCTGAAGCTCGAAGGCCACTCCTCCGCCGCCGATATCGAAACGGCCAACCAGGTGGTGATGCTCTCGCAGCGCATGGCCAAGAATGCCAATGCCCTGCTGGCCGCCGAAACGGTGGATCCGGAAGTGATCTTCCTGCTCGGGCGCGACTCCAACAGCTTCGAAGAGCTGCTCGAGAAGCTGGGCAGCACCATGGCTAGCGGTGAAGCTGCAGAGAAATACGAAAGCCTCAAGCTCTACGGTACCAAGCACCAGCTCGCTGTAGGCGGTATTCTGGCTAACGTGCAGCCGCTGCTGACCGCCAAGCGCGCCGGTATCACCATTTTCCAGGAATCCACCCAGTTGCTGGAGGCAGTAAATGAACTGTCGGCTGCGTACAACAAGGCCTATACCGGCCTGAACATTTACATCATCGGCTTGATGATATTCGGCCCGCTGTCCTTGCTGGCCCTGGCTGCGCTGGTGTGGGTCTATAACAACGACTTGGCCGTGCGTCGTGATGAGGCAGACCGTCAGCGCCTGGAGGCTGAGACTGACAAGAACAACACCCAGCAGGCCATTCTGCGTCTGATGAACGAAATGGGTGACTTGGCTGACGGTGACTTGACGATTCGCGCAACTGTTACGGAAGACGTGACGGGCGCCATCGCCGACTCGGTGAACTACACGATTGAAGAACTCTCCGTGCTGGTGCGCCGAATCAACGATGCGGCCGGTCGCGTGACCATCGCCACCGAGTCCGCCCAACGCCTGTCGGGCGAGCTGCTCGACGCTTCTGAGCGCCAGTCGCGGGAAATTACCCAGGCCGGTTCGCAGGTGCAGGAAATGGCCCGCTCGATGACCGCCGTATCCGGCTCAGCCCTGCAGACCGCGCAGGTGGCCCGCCGCTCGCTGGAAGCAGCGCGCAAGGGGGCTGACGCGGTGCAGAACTCGATCAAGGGTATGAACGAAATTCGCGAGCAGATCCAGGAGACCTCCAAGCGGATCAAGCGCCTCGGCGAATCCTCGCAGGAGATCGGTGAAATCGTGGAACTGATTTCCGACATTACCGAGCAAACCAACGTGCTGGCGCTTAACGCTGCCATTCAGGCCGCATCCGCAGGTGAAGCAGGCCGCGGTTTCACGGTGGTTGCGGAAGAAGTGCAACGTCTTGCAGAACGTTCCGCCGAAGCGACCAAGCAGATCGCGGCGATTGTGAAGACCATTCAGACGGATACGGGCGATGCCGTGGCCGCTATGGAAAACTCGACCCGTAACGTGGTTGAGGGAGCCAAGCTGTCCGATGCAGCCGGTCAGGCCCTGTCCGAGATCGGCGACGTGTCGGTGGAAATGGCAACCCTGGTTGAAAAGATTTCGTCCGACACGCAGCGTCAGGCCAACGTGGCAACCGAAGTGTCCGAAGCCATGCGCGGCATTCTCTCGATCAATGAATCGACCACGCGCGGTACCCAACAGTCCGCCGTGTCGATCGGCCAGCTGGCTGACCTCGCCGTTGAACTCAAGGGTTCGGTGTCGGGCTTCAAGGTCTGATGAGTGGCGGGTGCGGCCCCGGGGTCGCGCCGATCACTGCCCCCGGCCGCCGGCTGGGGCTGCGGTGGCCTTGCTGAGTCTCCTTACGAGGCAATAGATGAGCCAAAAGAACGAGTTTGATGTCGGCCCGCTGACCTGGGTGAAGGGCGAAATCGATGCAGCCCTGAGTGCTGCACGTGAGCGCCTTGCCGAGGTCCAGGCCGACCCTGCCCAGCGCGAGCCGCTGCGCTTTGCCCAGAGCCATGTCCACCAGGCCAGCGGTGCGCTGTCCATCGTTGGACTGGATGGTGTATCCCAGTTTGCTGAAGCCATCGACAAGCTGCTTTCTGCCCTGGCAGCAGGCGAGCTGGCTGTCAGCAGTGACCTGCTGGCGCTCGCGATGCGCAGCGTGGGCATGCTGGGAAATTACATCAACGAGATTTCCGCCGGTGCGCCGCACCAGCCGCTGCGCTTGTTTCCGGCCTATCAGGAACTCGTCAGCGCCCGCGGCGGCGAAGCCCCGCAGCCCTCAGAACTGTTTTTCCCTGATCTGTCGGTACGTCCGCAGCTGGCCAGTACCGAGTCCCTTGCTCCTGAGCGGGCTGCGCACGAACTGCGTGTGCTGCGTGGGCGTTTTGAAAAGGGCTTGCTGACCTGGCTGCGCAAGCCGCAGGACAAGGCGGGTCCGATGGAAATGCTCACGGCGGTACACCGCATCGAGCAAATCCAGTCCCTGCCGGCCACGCGTGCGTTCTGGTGGGCGTCCATCGCCTTCTTCGAAGGCCTTGCATTGCAGGCCATTCCCGCTGATCGTCCGGCGCAGCGTCTGTGCCGCCGCATCGACACTCAAATGCGTCGCCTGCTTGAAGGTTCGCAGATCGTTGCGGAGCGTCTGGTACGCGATGTGCTGTATTTCGTCGCGACCGCGGGTTTTGATTCCGAGCATGCGCAGGCGGTGCGCCGTACTTACGGCTTGGACCGTGCTCTGCCGGCGTCCGATGTAGAACTATCCGACACCTTGCGCCAGCCCTATGTGCTGCGCGTGCGCGAAGTGCTGGAACAGGCCAAGGAATCCTGGAATCGCTTCTGCGCCGGGGCTGCCGTGGCGCTACCGCAATTTCAGGAGCAATTGGGCGAGCTGGTGTCACGCGTCGAACCAATGCGTCTGGCCCAGGTCGACCGTCTGCTGACCGCTTTGCGCGAGGCCATCGAATGGCTGCGTGCCGATCCGCTGCGCCTCTCCGACGATCTTTCGATGGAAGTGGCTACCAGCTTGCTGGTGGTGGAACAGGCCTGCGAATCGCCCAATGCCGACCCGGCCTTGCTGCGCAAGCAGGTTGATCTGCTGTGCACCCAGTTCACTGCTCGTGTGCGCGGTGATCTGGTTATGGAGCTGGATCTCGCCCCCTTTGGCGAAGCCTCGCGTCGGGCTCAGGAACGTCTCTTCTTCAACCAGCTGGCGCGCGAGATTCTGACCAATCTGGGGCAGATCGAGCAGACCCTGGATAGTTTCTTCCGCAGCCCCGAGCAACGTGACAGCCTCGCCTCGCTGGCTGCCCCGCTGAAGCAGATCGAAGGTGCTTTTGCCGTGCTTGGCGAGATGCAGGCAGTCGAACTGGTACGCAACAACGCCGCTGCCATCAGCGCGCTGGGCGCCCAGGACGAGCCGCCGGCGCAGGACGAGTGCGACACGATTGCGCATCAACTCTCGGCACTGGGCTTCTACGTTGAATCCCTGAAAAACGGCCCGGCAAAACTTGAATCTTTCCTCAATCCGGGAAGCGCACGCGTCGACGAGGAGTTGGTCGCTGCGGCGGACGCCACGGTGGAAGCGCAGTTGCAGCGTGAGACGCGCGAGACGCAAAACCTGGTGGAAGCCCTCAAGGAAGCGCCGGAAGACGCCTTCCTGCGTGAGCAGCTGGTCAGCAGTCTTGAAGCCATTCGCGAAGATGCCCAGCTGGTGGCGGATTCGGGCCTGGAGCAGAAGGCCAAGGATGCGTTGGCCAGCCTCAAGTCTGGCGATGCCACCCAGGAACAGCTCGCCGAGGCGCTGGCCGGTGTGAGTCCGGCAGCAAGCCCGCAGCACTCCGAAGAAACAGCCCGTCTGCTGGAAGCCAGCGACCAGGAGGTAGATGCCGAGCTGCTCGCGATCTTCCTTGAAGAAGCGGTCGAAGTGCTTGCCACGATTGCCGAACATCGCAATAAGGTGGTCTCGGAAGCCCATGATTTCGATGCCCTGACGACGGTCAGGCGCGGCTTCCACACCCTCAAGGGCTCCAGCCGTATGGTGGGCCTGAATGATTTCTCCGATGCGGCGCGTTACATCGAAATGGCGATGAATCGCTGGTTGCAACTGGAGAAAGACGCGGATGCGCGTCTGGTTTCCTTGCTCGACCACGGTTGTTTGACCTTCGGAGCCTGGGTTGAGCAGCTTGAGGCAGGCGGCAGCCTGCATCGTGATGCCACCGCCCTGATTGCCGAAGCGCAAGCCCTGCTGGCCTCACTGGATGTGCCGGCCGACGAGCAAGCGCCGGTGGTGAGTGTGGCCGCTGCTACGCCAGCGCTCGCTGAAGCGAATGCCGAGCCGGAAAGCATTGATCTTGACCTGGAAGAGCCTGCACTTGGTGCGCTGACGGAAGAGCCGGCAATCCTCGAAGATGCGCCTGAAGAAGCCCCGGCTGCGGGTGCTTCCGAGCTGGATCTCACTAGCACTTTGCTGGAACTCGACCTGGCCTCGATTTCGTCCGGTGAACGGCACGATACTGTGGTCGACCTGGCCGTTACCGATTTCGAGGGCGACGCCTTGCGTGCCTTCACTGAAGAATTCGGTTCGGAAGCGGGTGATGCTGCGGCACAGGAGCAGCTTGGTCGTTTCGAGGCGCAGCCGGTCGCTGCGGCCACGGCCGAGCTGGATCTGGAGTTTGATGATCTCGATAGTGATGACAGCGCGCTCGAGCTGCCAGTGCTGGAAGAGGCTGAAGCCGCGCCAGAAGAATCTGCTCAGCATTTGGAGCTGGATCTGACGGCGTCCATGACCACGCCGGATCTCGAGTCCCTGATCGAAGCGGGCAATGAGCCACAGACCGTACTAGACCTGAGCGCCACCGATTTTGCCGGTGAAAGCCTTCTTGCCACGCTGGATATGGGCGAAGCAGCTGCAGAAGTGGCTGCGCCCAATCCGCCGGAAATCGAACTCGACATCGATATCGACCTGCCGGTCATCAACGAGCATGGGGCTGAACTTGATGCCGCCTCTGCGGATGAAGGCCCGACGACCGAAATCGAAGTGGAATTGCCGAGCGAGACGGCCGAGCTGGCCACGCCTGAGCTCGACGTCGTTGCAGAGCTTCCTGCCGCTGAGCTTCCTGTGCTCGAGGAGGCAGGGGCGGCTGCGACTGCGGCGGCCGGCGAAGAACCCCTCGAAGAGATTGCCATCGACGATGGTGACGATGGCATTGATCTGCCCGAACTGAATTTCGGCGCCCTGAGTGTTCCGGAGCCGGTGGCAGCGAGCAGTGTTGATCCACTTGAAGGCCTTTCCGGGGATGAAGTCAGCATTGGCGATCAGACCCTCTCACGCGGCCTCTACGATCTTTACATTGCCGAAGCGCGCCAGTTGCTGGACAACCTGCTCGACGAGCACACCCGCCTGTCGAACAACCCGCTGCGCGTGCCGACCATCGATGCGATCCGTGCGGCGCATACTCTGGCCGGCATTTCCGGCACGGCCCGCATTGAGCCGGCTTATGCGCTTGGCAAGGCGCTGGAACACGCGCTGCATCGTTTCACCGATGTCGAGGTGCCGCCTGAGGCAGGTCAGACCGATGTTTTCGGAACTGCCATCCTGACCCTCGACGGGATGCTGGCAGAGGTTGTGCATCATGTGATGCCGGCCGAGGCGCCTGATCTGATCGAACAGCTTAAGGCACTGCATCCGGCACTGCTGGATGCGCCGAGGCCCGACCTCGTCGTGGCGCCAGTCGTAGCCGAGCCGATCATCGAAACGCTTGCCGAAGAAGTGCCCGAGGCGCCGGCTGAAATCCAGATCGCGGCGGCCCTGCCGGTGGCCCCGACGCCTGAAGAGGCGGCAGCGGGTCCGCAAGATGATCTTGATGATCAATTGCTGCCGATTTTCTTTGAGGAAGCCGACGAGCTTTCCGACGCAATGGCTGCCGTGCTGCGCGACATGCGCGCCAATCCGGCCGATACCGCTCCTCAGCAAGCGTTGGCACGCCATCTGCACACCATCAAGGGCAGCTCGCGGATGGCCGGTGCCATGCGTCTTGGTCAGTACATCCACAATCTCGAAAGCCATCTCGAATCTGCCTTGCACAACGGGCAGACCGGTTCAGCGCTGGTCGATGATCTGGAAAACGGTCTGGACCATATCAGTGCGCTGATCGAGGCACTGAAGAATCCGCAGGCTCCGGTCGTTACCGACGAAGACGCTGGTAATGGGGATGCTGAGCTTGAGCAGATCACCGCGCCGCCGCCGGCTTCTGTGACGGAGGCCCCGGCCGAGCCGGCCAAGCCGCAAGCGGGGCTTGTGCAGCCTGCTGCTCCGCGTGCGGCCCAGCAGCCGCTGCCGACTCAGGTCTTCGATGAGCTGGAAGCCAGCCAGACCCAGCAGCGCGCTCCGCTGCGGGTGCGTGCCGACATGATTGACCGCTTCGTGAACGAAGCTGGTGAGGTGTCGATTGCACGGACCCGGATCGAGGGTGAGCTGCGCTCCTTGCGTCGTTCCCTGCTGGATCTCACTGAAAACGTGATTCGCTTGCGCAACCAGTTGCGCGAAGTGGAAATTCAGGCCGAGTCGCAAATGCAGTCGCGTATTGCGGCGGCAGAATCGACCCACGCCAATTTCGATCCGCTTGAGTTCGACCGCTTCACCCGTTTGCAGGAGCTGACCCGCTTCATGGCTGAGTCGGTGGGTGACGTCACCACCATCCAGCAGAACTTGCTGCGTAATCTCGACGCGGCTGATGCCGCGCTGCATGCCCAGGGCCGCCTATCACGCGACCTGCAGCAAGCGCTGATGAGTGTGCGGATGGTGCCCTTCGAAGAACTCGCCGATCGCCTCTACCGCGTCGTGCGCCAGACTTCCAAGGAACTCGGCAAGCGTGCCAACCTGGACATCCAGGGTGGCTCAATCGAAATCGACCGCGGCGTGCTGGACCGCATGACTGCGCCGATCGAACACTTGCTGCGCAACGCGATTGCCCACGGCATTGAAACGCCAGAACAGCGTGCTGCCGCAGGTAAGCCTGAGTTCGGCCAGATCACCCTCAAGCTGACCCAGCTGTCCAACGAAATTGCGCTGGAACTGGCCGATGACGGCCATGGTCTCGACTACGCCCGCATTCTGGCGCGTGGCCGAGCCGCTGGCCTGGTGGGTGCCGACGAGCAGCCGAACGAGAATCGCCTCACCCAGCTGATCTTCGAGCCCGGGTTTTCCACTGCTGAAACCGTGTCCGGCGTTGCTGGCCGCGGTGTGGGCATGGACGTGGTGAAGAATGAAACGCTGTCGGTGGGCGGCCGTATCGAGATCTTCTCCGATGCGGGTCAGGGCTCGCGCTTCCTGATTCACCTGCCACTGACGCTGGCGGTCACGCAGGCCTTGCTGGTGCGATCGGGCGAGCGTACTTACGCCATTCCGTCGAACATGGTCGAGCAGGCGCTCGAACTGAAGGAAGCGGCGCTCAACGAAGTCCGTACCAAGGGCGTCGTCGAGTGGAAGGACACCCAGTATTCATTCACCTACTTGCCGCGTCTGCTGGGCAATCTTCACGCCCATCCGCAGCCTGGTCGTTATCACTGGGTGCTGCTGGTGCGTGCCGGCAGCCAGACCCTTGCGGTACATATCGACGAGCTGCGTGGCAACCAGGAAATCGTGGTCAAGAATGCCGGCCCGCAATTCGTGCGTTTGCTAGGTTACTCGGGCGCCACGGTGCTGGCTGACGGCGAGATCTCGCTGATTATCAATCCGGTGGCGCTGGCGGCTCGCCAGAGCGTGCCGGCGGAAGTGCTGGCCGAGTCTGCGGAAGCCTTCGAAGCAGGCTATCAGGAGCCGGCCGAGACGCGTATCCCCTCGATCATGGTGGTGGATGACTCGCTTACCGTGCGCAAGATCACCAGTCGCATGCTCGAGCGGGAAGGTTTCCAGGTCGTCACTGCCAAGGATGGTGTCGACGCGCTGGAACAACTCGTCGAGTACAAGCCGGATGTGATGCTGCTGGACATCGAGATGCCGCGTATGGACGGTTTCGATCTGGCCCGCAACGTGCGCGCGGATGCCCGCCTGAAAGATGTGCCGATCATCATGATCACCTCGCGCATGGCGGACAAGCACCGCAATTACGCGATGGAAATCGGGGTGAACAACTATCTCGGCAAGCCCTTCCAGGAGGAGCAATTGCTGGAACTGATCACCGGCTTCATCGCAGCACAGCGCGGCTAAGCGCGTCGCGGCAGAATGCAAAGCGCTCCGCTGGACGGGGCGCTTTGTTTTTGGACTTCCGGTCAGGTCGTGCGCGGTGATTGTCCAATCCTGTCTGGCTTGCGCTACCCTGCAGGCCATCAGCCCTTGATGAAAATTCGATGAGCACGGACGCTTCCCTTTCCGCTCAAGCCCGCTTTGCTCGCCAAGCGACGCAGCTCGATGTGTTCGTCGAGGGGGGCTGGAGCTGGCAAGTGCCCGCGCCACTGCTACCGGAAGCGGCGCTGTGGGCGGGTGCGGAGCAACTACGCCTGCAGGCCGGTACGTTCAGCGATCAGGATGGCGCCTTGCTGGCCTGGCTGCTGCGCCTGTGTCGAAGTGCTGTGCAGGCGGGGGTGCGGGTGGATGGCAGTGGGCTGCCGGACAGCATGCGCAAACTGCTCGAACTGGCGCTGGCGGTGCCACCGCAAGCTCAGCCTCATCCAGCTCAGGGGCCTGGTTTCTTCGCCAGCCTGGGCTTGATTACCCTGCATGTCTGGTCGGACCTGCCGCGCGCTCTGCATTTCACCGGCGAGATCACTCAGAGTCTGTGGCGGCTGGTGCGCGGGCGGACGCGTTTGCGGCGACAAGATTTCCTGTGGCTGATCGAAGCCAGCGGCCCGCGCGCCCTGCCGATTGCGTCCCTGATCAGTTTTCTCGTGGGCACCATCCTTGCGTACATGGGCGCAGTGCAGCTCGCCCAGTTTGGCGCCCAGATCTACATTGCGGACCTGGTTGCAATCGGCATGGTGCGCGAGATCGGGGCCCTGATGACCGGGGTCATCCTGGCAGGCCGCACCGGCGCCTCCTATGCTGCGCAGCTGGGCAGCATGCAGGTCAATGAAGAAATCGATGCCTACCGCACTCTGGGGCTCTCACCGATCGACTACCTTGTGCTGCCGCGCCTGCTGGCTCTGCTGCTGATGGTGCCGCTGCTGACCCTGTATGCCGGTGTAGTGGGCATTGTGGCCGGCATGCTGGTGGCGACTACCGTCTTCGGGGTGGGTTTGCGCGAATATTTCAACGAAACGGTCATCGCCTTGTCCTGGAGCCATATCCTGATCGGCATGTTCAAGGGCACCGTGTACGGCGCGCTGGTGGCTTTTTCCGGATGCTGGCGCGGCATGGATTGCGGTCGCAGCGCCCAAGCTGTGGGGGAGGCCACCACTTCGGCGGTGGTGACCAGCATTCTGCTGATCACCGTGTCGGCTTCCTTGCTGACCATCCTGTTCCAGAGGCTCGGGCTGTGAGTACGTCGGGGCCGGCCATCACGGTACGTGATCTCACCATGGCTTATGACGGTCGGGTGATTCAGCATGATCTGAGCTTCGACGTCCAGCGTGGCGACATCTTCGTCATCATGGGGGGCAGCGGTTGTGGCAAGAGTACTCTGTTGCGTCACATGATCGGCTTGCAGTCACCGGCGGCGGGTACAGTGAAGTACGGCAGCGAGGATTTCTGGGCCGCTGATCCTGCTGCCCAGGCTGCCCTCAAGCGTCGCTTCGGCGTGCTGTTCCAGGCGGGTGCCTTATGGAGTTCGCTGACCCTGGCCGAAAACGTGGCCCTGCCACTGGAGGAGTTCTCCACCTTGCCGGCGGATGCAATTCGCGAGATTGTCAGCGTCAAGCTGGCGCTGGTTGGTCTGGCGGGCTTCGAGCATTACTATCCGAGCGAAATTTCAGGCGGCATGAAAAAGCGTGCCGGGCTCGCCAGGGCGATGGCCCTGAACCCGGACATCCTGTTCTTTGACGAGCCGTCGGCCGGGCTAGATCCGCTCAGCTCCAAGCGCCTGGATGAACTGATTCTGCAGTTGCGCGACAGCCTCGGTGCCACCATCGTGCTGGTAACCCATGAACTGGCGAGCATATTTGCGGTGGCGAATAACGCCATCTTTCTGGATGCCGAGAGTCGCAGCATGATCGCCAGCGGCGATCCGAAACAACTCCTGCACCATGGCCCGGCGGCCGTGCGTGCCTTTCTTTCGCGTGGAGACCTTCCGTGAGTCAGCGCTCCAGTCCTACCTTGATTGGCGCCTTTGTTTTTGGCGCCATGGTCTTGATCGTGATCGGGATCTTCCTGTTCACAGGCCATGATTTCTTCACCCGCAAACCGCGCTATGTGATGTATTTCGAGGGATCGGTTTACGGACTGCAGATCGGAGCGCCGGTCGTCTTCCGTGGGGTGCAGATCGGCTCGGTGCAGCGCATCGACCTGCGATATGACGCCGGTCACGATCAGCTGGTGGTTCCGGTTGTAATGGAGGGGATTCCGCGCAAGGTGCTGGATGTGGACGGTGACGCGGCCGACGAACTGCTGCCGAATATCGACGAAATGGTCAATCGTGGCTTGCGTGCGCGCCTGGCCAGCCAGAGCATGCTGACCGGTCAGCTCTACATCGATCTCGATCTGTTGCCGGACAAGCCCTTGGTCTACCGCGCACCGACCAAACGCCTGCCGGAGATCCCCACCGTAGTGTCGCCAGTGCAGGAAATCGCCCAGAAGCTGCAACAGGTGGATCTTGAAAGCCTGCTCAAGGACATGGCGGCGATCGTTGAAAGCACCCGTGACTTCGTGCGCAGCCCGGAATTGCGCGCCTCGCTGGCCAAGGTTGATGCCAGCCTCGGTGCCATGCAAGGCGTGAGCCACCAACTCGAACAGCGGATCGGGCCCTTGGCGGATAAGCTCGACAAGAGCCTCGACAGCATCGTGCTCAACATGGACAAAATGGGCCTTGCATCGGATGGCCTGGCAGGCATGAGCGCGCAGAGTGCTGCGCCGATGGAAAGCCTGACGCAGGCAGCCGACGAGTTGCGCCGTACTGCTGCGACCTTGTCCGAGCTGGCTGGCATGGGAGGGCCAGCCCTGCACGAGGCGGGTCAGACCCTGCGTGAGTTACGCAGCGCAGCCCAGTCCCTGCAGGAGCTCAGCGATACCCTCGAACGTCAGCCCAACGCGCTGCTGTTTGGCAGAAGCCCCGCCGCACGCAAGGAGCCCAAGTGATGAAGCGTCCTGCCATCCTCATTCTCGTGAGTCTGTTGCTCGCTGCCTGTAGTGCCAGCCCGCCACAGCCCCTGCAGCTCTATCAGCTCAGCCCGCAGGGCGCAGTGCAGGCCGGAGCCAGCCTGCCGGTGGCGGTGGGTCTCGGGCCGATGAAGTGGCCGGACTACCTGACGCGGCGTGGCCTGATCACGCGCCTGGATGATAACCGCCTCGAGGTGGCCGACAGTGAGCGCTGGGCTGAGCCGCTGGAGGCTGCCTTTGAGCGGGTGCTGCGCGACAATCTAGTGCGGCGTAGCAGCCCGAGCCGGCTACTGGCCTGGCCCTGGTCGCTGACCGAAGCGCCGGCGATTCAGGTGCCGCTCGAAGTGCTGCAGTTCGACGCCAGCGCGCAGGGCGAAGTGGTGCTGCGGGTGCGTTGGCGCATCGTGTCGCGCGAGAAGCAGGCACTTGCCGCTGAGCGCAGCAGTGAATACCGTGTAAAAGTCGCCGGGCGAGGCGCGACAGCCAGCGTGGCAGCACACAGTGAAGCTTTGGCGCGGCTGAGTGAAGACATTGCAGGCGCGCTGCAGACGATGCGGCCCTAAAAAGCTGTTTGCGATCTGACTGCGAGGCCGCTCATTGATCACTGAGAGGGCTCATGCGTTGCTCGGAATCCTCATTTATCAACATAAACGCTGGTTCCTGTACTGCTCGTCACCCTGCTGACGGCCTCTCGCTACAGATCGTGAACAGCTTCTAAGGCGTTTCATATTCGGGGATGCAGATGGACTGGAATCAGGAACTCGTCAATAGCGCGCTGTGGCTGGCCAAGGCCTTCGTCATCAGCGTGCTGGTGTTCGGTGGCATCGTGTTGTGGCTGGCTCGGCGCAGCGCCTGGGGGCGGCAGGTTAAACGGATCGCCTGGCCCTGGTTCGATCCACGCCGCAGCTGGCGGCCACTGGCGATGGTGGTGCTGCTGGTTCTGCTGACCCTGGTGTCGGTGCGCATGAATGTGCTGTTTTCCTTCTGGTACAACGGCATCTATACCGCGATGCAGAAGCTGGAAGCCAAGCCTTTCTGGTTCCTGATGGGGGTATTCGGGGTGCTGGCCGCTTTGCATGTGGCGCGTGCTTTGTTCACCACCTATCTGCGCGAATCCTTCCAGATCCGCTGGCGCGCAGCGCTGAGCGAGAGCCTGATGGAGCGCTGGCTGGCCGGCCAGACCTATCATCGCAGCCAGTATCTGGCGGAGCAGATCGACAACCCGGATCAGCGTATCCAGCAGGATGTCACCCAGTTCGTCGAAGGCACGCTGAAGCTTTCGCTGGGCATGCTGGAGGCCATCGTGTCCCTGATCGAATTCACCCTCATGCTGTGGGGCTTGTCCGGCGCGCTGGCTCTGCTGGGTTTCGAAATCCCGCGCGCGATGGTTTTTCTGGTCTACATCTATGTGGCTGTGGCCACCGGGCTGGCAATCTGGATCGGCCGTCCGCTGATCGCACTGACTTTCCAGAACGAGCGCTTCAACGCCGACTTCCGCTACGCCCTGATCCGCCTGCGCGAATATGGCGAAAGCATTGCCTTCTATGCGGGAGAGCAAGTTGAGCGCAGCACCCTGCTGCAGCGCTTCGCCAGCGTGATCCGCAATATGTGGGATCTGCTCTTTCGTGGCCTCAAACTGCAGGGTTTCAACCTGGCTGTGAGCCAGCTGGCGGTGGTCTTTCCGATCATTATCCAGGCGCCTCGGCTGTTCGCGCAGCAGATCACTTTGGGCGACCTGATGCAGACTTCGCAGGCCTTCGGCCAGGTGCAGGACGCGCTGTCCTTCTTTCGCAGTTCTTACGATGAGTTCGCCAGCTATCGGGCAGTGCTGGCGCGCCTCGGCGGTTTTCTGGATGTCATCGATCAGACCGCAGCATTGCCGGCAGTGGAAATCCGCAGCGATGGTGCGCGGGTGGCCGTCAGCGCGCTGACGGTGCGTTCAACGACGCAGCAGGTGCTGCTTGCGGATCTTGACCTGGACCTGGCTGCCGGCGAATCCCTGCTGATTCGCGGCCCTTCCGGAGTGGGCAAGACCACCCTGCTGCGAGCTATGGCGGGGCTGTGGCCGTTTGCTGCGGGGCAGGTGGTGCGGCCGCAGGGGCGTGCCGTGCTGTTCCTGTCGCAGAAGCCTTATCTGCCTCTCGGTACGCTGCGCGCCGCGCTCTTCTACCCGGCGCCAGCACTCGTCAATGAGCATGCCGCCGAGGTGTTGCGTCAGTGTCAGCTTCCCCATCTGATCGAACGACTCGATGAAGAGGCTGACTGGAGCCGCATTCTCTCGCTGGGTGAGCAGCAACGCCTGGCCATCGGCCGCGCCCTGCTGGCAAAGCCCGCCGTGATTTTCATGGATGAGTCCAGCTCGGCGATGGACGAAGGCCTTGAGCACGCCATGTATGCCTTGCTGCGTGAGCGCCTGCCGGAGAGCACGCTGATCAGCGTCGGGCATCGCAGTAGCCTGCTGGCCTTCCATCAGCAGGCATTGCGCCTCGAAGGTGGCGGGGGCTGGTGTCTGGAGCGGCTCGCTGCGGTCTGATTCACACTCTGACACACAGGGCAGGCATGCCCGGGGAACTCTCCGCGTCGCCCTTGTGTCTTTAATGAAAGACATGGATGACTTGTTGATGGATGCTTTTTGCATTTTTGTTGTCCACTGCATGCCTGCCAACATCTTTAGTTGAGCAGTTTCTGTGCGCCGCGCAGCGCGCATCCCCTGCCGCAAGTTTCATGCTGTTTCTGTCCGTAGCTGACAGCGCTTGCTTGCGTGCCATGACAGGAGAATCAGATGAGTGAAGTGCGAGCGCCCTTCCACACTTTCAACCTGCCCGTGTTATTACCCAGCCTGGTTTTGATCATTGGCCTGCTGATCTTCTGTGGCAGCGATCCAGCCGGAGCCGAAGCTTTTCTGAGCAGCGTACAGGGCTGGATCGCAACACGTTTCTCGTGGTTTTACATTCTGGCCGTGTCCGGTTTCGTGATCTTCCTGCTCGGGATTGCGCTGAGTGCTTATGGCAAGATCCGGCTGGGTAGCGATGAATCCGAGCCGGAATTCAGCTTCCCTTCCTGGCTGGCGATGCTGTTTGCCGCTGGCATGGGCATCGGTCTGATGTACTACGGTGTCGGGGAGCCGCTACAGCATTTCGTTTCACCACCGCTGGGCGAGGGCAGAACGCTTTTGGCCGCGCGCGAGGCTATGAGTAGTACCTTCCTGCACTGGGGCTTCGGCGCCTGGGCCATTTATGGCACGGTGGGTCTGGTGCTGGCTTATTTTGGCTTCCGCTACAACCTGCCATTGTCGTTGCGCTCCGGTCTTTACCCGATCCTGCGCGAGCGTATCCACGGGCCGGCGGGCCATGCAGTCGACATTTTCGCGCTGTGCTGCACCTTGTTCGGCCTGGCGCCTTCGGTTGGCCTGGGCGTGGTGCAACTGGCTGCCGGGATTCATCGCCTGACCGGCTGGGATACCAGTGGTTTTGCTGTGCAGCTGGGCCTGATTGCTGGGGTGATCGTCCTGGCCGGCATTTCCGCGGCGACCGGCGTGGGCAAGGGCGTGCGGCGCCTCTCCGAGCTGAACCTGGTGCTGGCTGTGCTGCTGATGCTCTTCGTGCTGTTCGCGGGCCCAACGCAGTATCTGCTGGGGGCGTTTGGCGACAATCTGGGGCATTACCTCGGCAACTTTGCCAGCCTCAGCCTGCGCAACTTCACCTATGCGCAGGCTAACAGCGAAGGCTGGCTGACAGGCTGGACTGTTCTCTACTGGGCCTGGTGGATGTCCTGGTCACCCTTTGTGGGTCTATTCATCGCCCGCATCTCGCGCGGCCGCACGATCCGCGAATTCATCGCCGGCGTGCTGCTGATCCCCAGTGTGTTCACCTTCCTGTGGATGACGGTGTTCGGCAATTCGGTGATCTGGTTTGACATGAATGTGGCCCAGGGGGCGCTTTCTGCTACAGCAGGCAACGTCGATGCGCTGCTGTTTAGCTTCTTCGACTATCTGCCGCTACCGCTCTTGACTTCGACAGTGGCGCTGCTGCTGATCAGTGTGTTCTTTGTGACTTCAGCGGATTCTGGAGCGTTGATGCTGGACATGCTCTCGTCCCGGAGTGATCGCCCCTCACCGGTCTGGCAGCGTCTGTTCTGGGCCGTGTTGCTGGGCGTGACAGCCGCCGTGCTGATGGGTACCGGTGGCCAGAAGGCCTTGATGACCATGACCCTGATCGCGGCTTTGCCCTTTGCGGTGATCATGCTGCTGCTGGTGTATTCGTTGTGGCGCGGGCTGGCGGCGGACCATCGCCATGCGCAGCAGAAATTCACCCCTGCCAGTTCCTTCTGGAATGGCCTGCACTGGAAGCAGCGGCTGGATCAGATCCTGCACCAGCCAACCGAGTATGACGTGAAGCACTTCATCACCCGGCTGGTGCTCCCGGCGCTGGAGGAGGTGGCGGCTGAAATGCGTAGCAAGGGCTGTGCGGCGGAACTCCGTCACGAAGCGGATGGCGCCTGCGCGCTGGTGATGCCGCAAGCCAGCCTGCGCGACTTTGTGTACGGGGTGCGTCCTGTGCCACGCCCGCTGGCAGCCTTCGCATTGAATGCAACCGGTTTGCCGGCGAGCGAGCGTCGCCATACCTGGGCGCCGCTGACCTTCTTTGCGGACGGCCGCAGCGGCTACACCATCGAGTATCTGCGTCGTGAGGAAGTGATCGCTGATGTACTGCGCCAGTACGAGCGTTATCTGGCCCTGAGCCAGAGCCCGCAGGCGCACCTCATCAATACCACGCCGGAGCATCGGCCCGTGGCCTGAGGCTGACACCGGCAGTGCCCCTTGCATGCGGGCCTGCCGGTGTTTTTCTGTGTGATCAGAGCCAGCGTTCGGCGCTGTCGAGCTTGAGCTTGCGCCCCTCACCGATCAGGCTGCGATCCACCCGCAGCGGGAGGAAGGCGCGGCGTTGCGGCAACTGGCGTGTGAAGCTGACCACGCCGAATTCAACCTCCTCGCCGCTGTGGCCTTCGCAGACCACGTTCATGCTATCGAGACGCACCGTGCGCCGTTCGATCTGCAGGTGTTTGGCCGGCTCGGTCAGTACTTCCACCAGATAGCCGAGCTGGCGCTCCAGCAAGTCTTCCGAGCCCCCGAGGGCGGCGAGTTCGGCTTCATTCTCCTCAAGCTTCTGCAGCAAGGCGTGCGAGTCATCGTTGCTCACCAGCAGGCCATCCCCACCGAGGAAGGAATCCGCCCCGGCGCCGCGTTGGCGGAAGGTGGCGAGGCGGGCGCTGATCAGCTGGCGCTGCTCGGCGAGTTCGCGGCGTTGGGCCTGCTCGCCTTCCATGTGCTCCAGTGCGGTGACGGCCAGCTCATCGAGCAGGCGGCGGGCCACACTGCGCCACAGATCCTGTTCTGTGCGGGCAAACAGGCGCAGGCGCGGCTGGCGGAAGGAGAGCGCGGTCTGCGCCACATCGCGCACCACCATCTGCCCCTGCATGCCGACGCCGAAATGCCGGTTCTCTTCGTACTCCATGGCGAGCACGGCATAGATTGGATCGAGCGGCGAACTCTGGGCTGCGTAATTGCGCAGGGCGTCGCAGCTGCCGAACACTTCCTGCATGCTGTCGGCGGCGCCGAAGAATGCGTGCAATGAGGGGTCCAGCGACCAGGCGAGGGCCGTAGCGTCATGCACGGCCGGCATGTCGCCACGGCGCGCCATCAGGAACTCCAGGCAGATGCGCACCGGCCCGCTGAGCCGTTCGTAGTAGCGCGGCACCAGCGTCAGGCGTGAATCCGTCATCTTCACCAGATAGGCAATGGTGTTGTCGATCAGATCGGGGGACAGGCGTTCATCGCCGACGCTGGGGGTGCTCTGGCGGAACCAGTCGAGTAATCCCATGATGGTCTTCCTTGCGTGCTGATTTTCAAGAGTACGCCAGCCCTGTGCCCTGTGCTATGTTCCTCGTCATGATTCAAACAGATCAGATTCAGGGCACAGGCGCGCCGCGCATCGTTTCCGCCGTGACCACCACGCCGCAGGAAGACGCCATCGAGCGCGCCTTGCGCCCCAAGCGCCTGGCCGAATATGTGGGCCAGCAGAAGATCCGCGAGCAGCTCGAAATCTTCATCCACGCTGCCAAGAATCGCCAGGAAGCGCTCGACCACGTCCTGCTCTTCGGCCCGCCCGGCCTCGGCAAGACCACGCTGGCGCACATCATTGCCGCCGAGATGGGCGTGAACCTGCGCCAGACCTCCGGCCCGGTGCTGGAGCGCGCTGGAGATCTGGCCGCGCTGCTGACCAATCTTGAGCCGCACGACGTGCTGTTCATCGACGAAATCCACCGCCTCTCACCGGTGGTCGAGGAAATCCTCTATCCCGCGCTGGAGGACTACCAGATCGACATCATGATCGGCGAGGGCCCGGCGGCGCGCTCGGTGAAGCTCGACCTGCCGCCCTTCACCCTGGTCGGCGCCACCACCCGCGCCGGCATGCTCACCAACCCGCTGCGCGACCGCTTTGGCATCAATGCGCGACTGGAGTTCTATACGCCCGAGGAATTGGGTTTCATCGTCAGCCGCTCGGCCGGCTTGCTCGGTGTGGCGATCGAGGATGAAGGCGCGCTCGAAATCGCCCGCCGTGCGCGCGGAACCCCGCGTATCGCCAACCGTCTGCTGCGGCGTTGTCGTGACTATGCCGAGGTCAAGGCCGACGGCCGCATCACCAAGCTGGTGGCGGATGCCGCTCTGTCGATGCTGGACGTAGATCACCTTGGCCTCGATCTGATGGACCGCAAGATGCTCGGCGCGATGCTCGAGAAGTTCGGTGGTGGCCCGGTCGGGCTGGACAATCTGGCCGCAGCCATCGGCGAAGCACCGGACACCATCGAAGATGTGCTGGAGCCCTATCTGATCCAGCAGGGTTATCTGCAGCGCACGCCGCGTGGCCGCGTCGCCACGCCGGTGATGTGGCGCCATTTCGGACTGGTGCAGCCGAGCAGCGGTGCGCCGGATCTCTTCGAGGGCGGCCAATGAAACGCATCCTGAAGGCGCCGCTGAATACCTTCCTGGCGGGGCTGCTGGCCTCGCTGCCACTGATCCTCACCTTCATCATGCTGGGCTGGGTCGCCAATCTGATCAAGCAACTGCTTGGGCCGGGCAGCATCATCGGCGGCCTGTTCTCGGCAATCGGCCTGCAGATGGTGGAAAACGAGTGGAAAGCCTATCTGCTCGGGGTGCTGGTGTTGCTCAGCGTGGTGTTTGCTCTTGGCCTGGTGGTGCAGACCAGCTTGCGCCGCCACCTGCGGGCATTGATCGACCGCAGCGTCAAGCGCCTGCCCCTGATCGGCACGCTGTATGACGCCACGGATCGCTTCGTCGGCATGTTCGATCGCAAGCAGCAGACTGATCTGGCGGCCATGAAACCGGTGTGGTGCTTCTTCGGTGGTGAGGGCGGCACGGCTGTACTGGCCCTGATGCCCAATCCGGCGATCATCGAGTTGGGCGGCAAGCCCTACCGTACGGTGCTGGTGCCGACTGCGCCGATCCCGATCGGTGGCGGCCTGCTGTATGTGCCGGCCGAATGGGTAAAGCCGGCGGATATGGGTGTCGAGCAACTCTCCAGCATCTATCTTTCCATGGGGCTCACGGCTCCGAGCAAAGCCTGACAAATCCGGGCCGATCGAACCTGTTGTAGGCGACAATACGCTATTGACTCTCCGGTACCTGCCATGACTGCACCCCAGCTTGAAACTCCGCTGAATGACGACGAACTTGAAGAGCTCGACACGCTGCTGGACCGTTATCCCGGCTCCTGCGCGATTGAGGAACTCGATGGCCTGTTCTGCGCCCTGATCATCGGCCCCGAGACCATCCTGCCGAGTGAGTGGCTGCCGGTGGTGCTGGGCGAGGAAGAGGACGGCGAGATCAGCGAGGAAGATACCCGCCGAGTCTTCGAGCTCCTGATCCGCCACTGGAACGGCGTGTCGGCCGGCTTCCGCGAAGACTGGTCCGGCGTGTCAGCCAGTGAAGGCTCCGAGCTGATGTATTTCCCCTATCTCGAAGACCCGCTCGACAGTGGCTGGCCGCTGGCCGAAGGCTGGGCGCGCGGCTTTCGTGATGGCATGGACTGGCTCGAAGACCAGTACTGGGATGCGCTGGAAGAAGACGAAGAGTGCGTGGCGGTGCTCAACCTGATCGCCGCGTTCGATACCGGCGAGAAGTCCCCCGGCCATCCGCTCACCGAAAACGAGCGTGACGAAGTCATCAGCCTGCTGGTAGCAGGTTTGCAGTACCTCTACGTGTTCTGGCGGCGTTACCTCAAGGTGGTGAATGCCTCGCGCGAGCCGATCCGTGCCGAGGATGTGCCGGGCCGTAACGAGGAATGCCCCTGTGGCAGCGGCAAGAAGTACAAGAAGTGCTGCGGCGCGCCCGAGAAGCTGCACTGAGCAGTCTGTGGCCCCAGGCTCGGGCCGGGCGGGCTGAGTAGAAATGTGCGCCGGCTTGTGCCGGCGTAGCTTTTTGTGAGCGTCGTTACTGGGTAGTCCTAAAGGCGCAGCCTCGGGGCGTTGAGCGGTTTTTACTGCCGGGCGCGCAGGGCCGGCTGGGCGGCAATTTCGGCCACCCAGTTGATCGCTTCTACCTGGCGTGCGCTGACCTTGTTGCTGGTCAGTCCCAGCATCAGCGCGTAGCGTGCGATTTCCGACGCCACGCCGCGCTCGCAGGCGTCAGCCAGCGACAGGTACATGCCGTAAGCGCCTTCGTGGCGCAGCAGGGCGGCGTTCAGCGGTTCGGCGAGGCGCAAAGGCTTCACGGCGGTTTCAAGTGGCACTTTGAGGGCCACATCAAGCATCGAGAACAGGCCCAGCACGAACAGCTTCTCGCATTGCTCGGGCGGCAGGCGATAGCTGCCGACGAGTTCCAGGAAGCGGGCGCGGGTCAGCGCAATTTCGGTCAGGGCGGTATCGCCCATTGCACCGCCGGAGAGGAGCAACAGGGTCAGCCAGCGATCCATCTGCGCCTGGCCCAGTATCAGCAGCCCCTGCTCAATGGTAGCGATCTGCTGGTTCAGGCCGTGAGCGGCTGAATTTACGTAACGCAACAGGCGGTAGGACATGGCCATGTCCTGCTTCAAGACCCGCGCTACTTCGCGCAGATTGGTTTCCTCCTGGATCTGGTTGATCAACGAGGCCACGGTGAGCATCTGCGGTGAGAGTTCATTGCCGCCCCAGTCCTCGCGGCGGGTCACGAAGGCGCCGGAGAAACGTGTGCAGCGCAGGCGACGCGCCAGCTCGAAGTCTTCCTGAGTGTTCACATCCCAGGCGCCGAGCCGGATGCCCGGCTGCAGTTCGCGCACCTCCCGGAATAGTGCATCCGCTTCGAAGGGGGTACGCAGGGCGAGTCTCAGGGTCACGCCGCTGGCTTGTCCGAGCAGGCTGTGACACCAGGGGCTGCCGATCACGTCATCGAGCCACACCTCGTGACCGGCATCCTGCATGGCGCCCATTGCCTCGCGCAGATCTGCCGAGGCTGGCTGGCCGGTGTCATCGGCCAGCAGCAGCACACAGGCACGTGCCGGCAGCTTGCCGGTGCCCAAACGCATCAAGCTCAACTCCGAGAGTTGCACCCAGGCCTGACGCTGCCGCATCGGCGTGTGGCGCAAACTGGCGAGTTGATCCACCAGCACGCCATCGAGAAAACGGCGCGCGGCATTCCGCTGGGTCTGGATCTTGTCACGCAACTCGCCGCGCACGAAAAACTCCACACCGCGTACGGCCAATGCTTCATCGAGCACTTCGCGATGTACCAGCACTGGTTCGGCCTCCACCGTCATGCCGGCAGGCAGGGGGCGTGCCGCTATCTCGGGGATAGGCGCACCGGCTTCTTTTGCGGAAGCCGTGGTGGGCTTGGCGCGCGAAGCGACTGGAGCGGGAGTGTCGTCCAACCAGTGCTGGAAGGCGGTGATCAGTTTGCCGAGCATGGAGGCGCAGGGTTCGAATAGGGTACGTCTCGTTTTACGGCAGGAAAGGCTCCGGGTTTAGCTGTCGCGTGCTGTGCTGGATTGACCCCGCAGCCTGCAGTGCTAGGATCGATTGACTCTCACTTCTTGCCCTGACCATGAAAACCATCACTGTCGCCCTCACCGGGGCCTCCGGCATGCCCTATGGCTTGCGTCTGATCGAGTCCCTGCTGGTTGCGGGATGCCGTGTGCAGGTGGTCTACACCCAGGCTGCGCAGATCGTGGCGAAACAGGAAATGGATCTGCAGCTGGGCTCCACGCGGGAAACCGAGGCGATGCTGCGAGCGCGCTTTGCCGCAGCGGAGGGGCAGCTTGTGGTTTACGGCCGGGAAGAATGGTTTGCGCCGATCGCTTCCGGCAGCAATCCACCCGATGCGATGGTGATCTGTCCTTGCACCATGGGCACGCTGGCCGCTGTGGCGGCGGGTTTGTCGAGCAACCTGATCGAGCGTGCGGCGGACGTTTGCCTCAAGGAAGGTCGCAAGCTGGTGATCGTGCCGCGCGAAGCGCCATTCTCCACCCTGCACCTGGAAAACATGCTGCGCCTATCGAGGATGGGCACCGTGATCCTGCCGCCCAATCCCGGCTTCTACCACCATCCTCAGACCTTGCAGGATCTGGTGGACTTCGTGGTGGCGCGGATTCTGGATCAGCTGGGGGTGGCGCATCGTTTGATGGCGAAGTGGGGTGAGGTTGAGTGACCCTGACTGCAATAAAAAGCCCCGTTCGAGGACGGGGCCTTATACGAGAATGAGTCAAAGTATCACTGAACGATCTTGACACCCATTATGTTGAGACCACCAGTGCCCAAGTTGCGAATCCGAACATAAACCGTCGAAGCTGAGGTGCCGGCTTTGGCTCCGATGTCTTCCGTGGATTCGCCCTTGGAACGAATAGCAGTAGTCCCTGCCGTGTATTTTTCAGTCCAGGCGCTGCCATCAGCCGATACATCAACCGCGTAGTACAGGCTGCCAGTCGTTGCGATAAATGCGGAGAATGAGCTCAGCTTGCTCAGCTTGAAAACAGCACTGCCGCCGTCAGCGCCGCCGGCGGAGGATGCTTTCGGGACAACCAGAGCGCCTGTTTTGGTATATGTAACTCCGGTTGATGTGAGCGTGAGGCCCGAGTTCCAGCTTGTCGATGATGGTGTGGCTAGCGTGCTGCTGTAACCGAAAATGAATTCGCCGCTGTTTGCGGCTTTGCTCGCATCAAGAGAGCAAGCGGAGCCTGCTACACAACTGTCGCTTTCACCAACCAGATAATTGATTGCATTGCCATTGCTGAACCAGAACCAGCTGTCCGCATCCAGATCGGAGGCTTGGAAGAGCGTAACGGCAGCAGCGGTCGAAGAGGTCGCAGCAGCGGTCGAAGAGGTCGCTGTTGCAGCGGAGGAGGCAGCCTTGCTGGAAGCTGCAGCGCTGGAAGCTGCCGGCGTTGTCGTGCTGCTACCTGAATCATCACCACCGCCGCCACCGCAGGCGACCAGGATCAGGCTGAGGAGCAGCGCGCCGGCTGCGGGTTTGATCGAACGATGCATCTTGAGTCTCCTTCATGGATGGTCAGTCCGGGCGCTGCCCTGGCTGCGATCCTTGGTTGCTGTTGTCTGGCCGTCGCCAGACGGTCCGGACTTGTCACTGGTTTTGGTTCCGGTAACAAGTAGGAACAAATCCTACACCGATACCCTCTGGTTATGGAATTGATTAATCGCATCATTTTTTTCATTTATTACTTTGTTTTGCATTTCGGCAACAGATCAAAAAGTCAGGCAACTGCTTGAGCTGTCGGGTTTTTTTGTGCTGCGCTAGAATAGGAGGCTTTGCTGCCTGCCCCTCCGGGCAGCCGATTTCCAGGAACACCTGTCGTGCTTATCGCCAACAACATCACCATGCAGTTCGGGGCCAAGCCCCTGTTTGAAAACGTCTCGATCAAGTTCGGCGACGGCAACCGCTACGGCCTGATCGGAGCCAATGGCGCCGGCAAGTCGACCTTCATGAAGATTCTTGCTGGTGTGCTGGAGCCTTCGGCTGGCAACGTGGCGCTGGATTCGGGTGAGCGCATGGCTTTCCTGCGCCAGGATCAGTTCGCGTATGAAGATGTGCGAGTGCTGGACGTGGTGATGATGGGCCACGAGCAGATGTGGGCCTGCATGCAGGAAAAGGATGCGATTTACGCCAATCCTGAAGCCACTGAAGACGATTACATGCACGCGGCGGAGCTGGAGCATCAGTTCTCCGAATACGACGGCTACACCGCCGAGGCGCGCGCTGGCGAGTTGCTGCTGGGTGTGGGTATTCCAACCAGCCAGCACACCGGACTGATGCGTGAAGTGGCGCCGGGCTGGAAGTTGCGCGTACTGCTGTGCCAGGCGCTGTTCTCGAATCCGGACATCCTGTTGCTCGATGAGCCGACCAACAACCTGGATATCAACACCATCCGTTGGCTGGAACACGTGCTGAACAATCGCAACAGCACGATGATCATCATCAGCCACGACCGCCACTTCCTGAATCAGGTGTGTACGCATATGGCCGACCTGGACTACGGCCGCATCCAGACTTACCCCGGCAACTGGGATGACTACACGGAGGCCGCCCAGCAGGCGCGTGAGCAGCAGTCGCGTGACAATGCGCGTGCCAAGGAAAAGGTCGCCGAGTTGCAGGAGTTTGTGCGCCGCTTCTCGGCCAACAAGTCCAAGGCGCGTCAGGCGACCAGCCGCGCCAAGCAGATCGAGAAGATCAAGATCGAAGACTTCAAGCCCTCGTCGCGCCAGTACCCGTGGATCCGCTTCGATTTCGACGAGAAAGAGAAGCTGCACCGTCAGGCGGTGGAGATCGACAACCTTAGCTTCGGCTACGAGCCGGGCCAGAAAATCATCAACAAGCTCACGGTTACCTTTGATGCGGGCGACCGTGTGGCGATCATCGGTGAGAACGGTGTCGGTAAGACCACGCTGATGAAGCTGCTGGTAGGCGAGCTCACCCCGACCTCCGGCACGATCAAGTGGGCCGAGAAGGCCAAGCTCGGCTACTACGCACAGGATCATGCCAAGGATTTCGAAGTCGACGAGAACCTTACCGACTGGATCTCGGGCTATGTGCGCGAAGGTGGCTATGAAGGCGACGACGCCGAAACCCTGATTCGCGGCACGCTCGGCCGTCTGCTCTTCAAGGGCGATGATGTGAAGAAATCCGTCAAGGTGATTTCCGGGGGCGAGCAAGGCCGCATGCTCTTCGGCCGCCTCATGCTCCAGCGCAAGAATGTAGTGCTGCTGGATGAGCCGACCAATCACTTGGACATGGAATCCATCGAGTCCTTGAACTCCGGCGTAATGGACTTTGGCGGCACCCTGATCTTCGTCTCGCACGACCGCGAGTTCGTCGATTCTCTGGCTACCCGCATTCTTGAACTCAAGGAAAACGGCGAGGTCGTGGATTACCGCGGGACCTACGAGGAATATCTCGCTAACTGCGTGTTACCGGCTGAGTACGCAAAAGCTAACAAGAAACCTGCATAGACGCGTAAGTACGCAACTTACGTTATGTGGACATACCCATGACGGGCGCCGCCATGGGTTTTTTTGCTCAAAATTTAAAACCGAAAGGCTGCTAGAGCATGGTCTGGACTTGAGCCGCGAAGCGGCACAAGTCAGAAGGCAAGCGAAGCGCGGCAGCTCTATGCGCGAGGAATTGCGCTAAAGAACCCAGCCTCCCCATGCCCGAAGAAAACATCATGAAGGACGTGACTGGCCTGGGTTCGACCGAGCATGGGATCTCGCGGTAGGCCCCTGATGGTTGCTCCTTCTGCACGAGCCAAGTCTGCGCGGCGCTGGCATGCTCCGACCATGAAACTCTCGGCCCGCTGTTGCGAAATGTATTTGCGCTCTGTGAAATCCGCAGCGTCGTCGATGCTGGCGCCGAGCAGTTCGAATACTTGTGATACCGAGTAATCCAGAAGAAGGTTTTTGAGCAGCGCTGTTAATGCAACATCGCAAGGCGTAGGTAGCCCCTTCTTGAATGCGCTGACAATACAAAACTCCACGCATTCTGCAATTGCAAGCTCAAGCCACACATCTGTCAGCTCAGCTATCCAACCGTGGGGCCAAGTTCGTTTTGTAATGATCTGTTCAAGTGCATAAATAAAGGCAGGAGGGTCTTGCATCAGCAACTGCCAATGCACGCGCTCCTGACTCCAGGATAAATTGCCAGCGGTATCGTCGGGAAAGGCTTCGAGAGGGGAGTCTGGCGAAGGAGCAGCCAACTGGCTGCTGATTACTATAAGCGGGATACTGTTGCTGAAATCGAGTTGAAAGGGAGCAAAGCGCGGGTGCTCATTGCTCAAGGCGCCTACTCTTGCTGGACCAAGCCATCCACCACTGCGGACCACGCAGAGCAGCGCAAACGCCGTTCTTGCCGACAATTGTTCGGGGGATATGGCGCGAGTTGCGTAATCCCAGCGGTCCGCGCAAAACACAGCGATAGCCTTGCGTCGCTGTCGTTCAGCTTTCTGCCGATACTCTTCGCGGCGAGCAACGCAGTATGCGCATCCACAATCATGCGCTTCTCGATGTCGGCAAGCTGTACATCTGCTGACTGGCTGGCCGCGACTGGAGCCGCCGGTTCGCCCGCTAAATCGTTCGACTAGTGCTGCACCACAGGCAGGACACTGCTCGCCTGTCGGGATCGCGGGGAAATGGCGCCACAAATTTCCCGGCCCGCACTGAACCCCATATTCCTGGAGCAGTACGCGAACCGGCTCGCCGGCGTAGTACCGCATCATCAGCGTTGATAGCTGCGAGCCTGTAAGGTGATCCAGGGCGTCAAAGCGACGAGTCGAGGACATTGTGCAAGCAAGGATGGCGACCGCCAGAATTTAGCGGCTTCTGCTTGAAATGTCACTTATGGTGGCCTGCTCCTGCAATGCTGGCGACGGCACCTTTGAACGGTGCTTCAAGTGCGGAATAGCTCCCCGGGGTCGCACTCAAGAGTGCGGGCCAGCTTGAGGATATTCAGGAGGGCGATATTCCGCTGCCCACGCTCAACCCCTCCCAGGTAGCTGCGTGCCAAGCCGCTTTCCAGCGCCAGCTTTTCCTGGGACCAGCCGCGTTGCTTGCGCAGTGTGGCCAATCGACGGCCGAATGTTTGCAGGTCGGTTTGCTGTTCTGGGGTGAGCGAAATTTCCATAGCGCGATGCTAGGAATTCGCCCTCTTTGGGGCGACGCTCTATGAGTGACAAATCGACCGTATCGATCAATGCCTCTATCTGAAATGAACCTCAGGCATAGCCAGAATTACATATTTTGTTCAAATTTAGAATTAAGCGCAAATAAAAGCGAAGTACCCATCTCTAGCCGACAGTAAAACTGAGGGGGCTGAAAGCCTGGCGCATTTTTTCTCAATTCATCGAGGGAGATAGATGTTTTTAATTTCTTTGGGTTTGATATTGACATAGCTGAAGCCTTTGAGGCTCCGTCAAAATAGCTTGTAAATTCTGATTTTTTGAGGCCAGAGACAGCTCCAAACTTTCGCCATACGGTACTTGGGGCTGCTGAGTATGTCGTGCCAACTGTCGCATATCCAACAACTGCTCCAACGGGCTTTTTTACATAGAACCAGACGATGGCTCCCGGCTCTATGTGCATAGTTCTGCGCCTTAATTCAACCTTCTTTGTCCCGCCAATAATATTGTTGGCATGGCGCTCTTCTAGTGATATGAGCACATGCTGAGTATGTTTCATCCGAGGCCTTTTTCTAGAATTTTCTGAACTTGGTCAGCAGATAGCCGTTGAGTCGTAATTAGTTGATGGGGATTTCCACAGCCCATTGCCTTCAAATCGAACATTGAGACTGGCCGCGGCAGGCGTAAAATGTTATCGAATACCGTAATGGTTTTCGTTTTTGATTTACCGATGGCGGAGAGCTGATTGCTATTAAGAACAGACGGAGCCAAGTCGTCAGCTTGCATGGCAGCTTCTTCCCGCAGATAAGCTCGAAGCACGCGCCCAAGGGCAATGACAGCCCCTACGCCACCATTCTTGGCGGGCTCGTAAAAGAACATCATATCCCCGCGATTGAAATTCTTGAGCGTTTTTTTGTCACTCAGATAGTGGCGCTGCTGAGAAAGATGCGCTTTGCTGCTTGGAAGCAATGATGCTTGGGGGGATTCGGACAGCAGGTGTTCTTCAAATTGTTTCCGAATGGGGACCATTACACCCTCGCGTCCCGCAAGGCCAAATATCATTGGCGCCAACAGGGTTTCAAGCCTAAAGATAGGAACAAGCACTCTCTGGCCATCAGCCCTAGTAACTGAAATTTGCTGATCAATATGTCGAAAGATTGGTGGTTGCTCTGGTAGAGAAATTTTACAAGCGTTTTTAAGAAACTCTCTTGAATGATCCCAGTTTTTAGGGGTTAGCCGTTTTTTGAATACGATTTTTTGTAGGTCGGTCGGAGTCGTTGATGACGCCATGTAACCAAACAAGCCTGCTACTTCCCGAAGAACAACCTGACGGGGAGGACACCTCAGTCGTATGTGCCCAACGTCCCCTGATCTAATGGTTCCAGTAATGTTGCTCAATAAGGCTTGAGCTACTTCATGCGCTCCTGGCTGATCTTCTGCAATGGCGACATGCGCTCGAATGTCGAAGGATCGAATGTTTACTGGCCACACAAGGTATCCAGCTATTTTTCCGTTGCAACGAGCTATCTGTCTAAAACAGGCTGTACTTTGGGCTTCCGTTGAAGCCCACTCGTTAACTTGAGTTGCCACATCAATGCCAAGCTCTCTCAGCATCTCATGAATTTCAGGTGTGTCACTAGGCGACGCCGAATGCACTTCAATTATGTTTTTAGCGTGGGATCGGTGAATTGCTGTTTCAGTTGCGCTCTCTGGATCAACTTGAAAAAGCTCCGGAGAAATGACATCCAACCCAAACAGTTTTCTGAGATCTGTCGCCCGATCAAGAATTCGACCGTCACTAGTGATAATCCCAGGAAGTCTATGGTAAATAGCTGTCGCTAGGTGCTTAAGATCCGAGCTGTCGTTTTTTGTCAGAGAGTCAGATGCATGTCGTTCGGGAAATATTATCTCAGCAAGAGCAGGAAACAACCGCTGCCATTCGCTCTCTGGCGGAGTCGCAAATTTCGCGAATGTTGCAGCAAAAGAGAGCATAGGGTCTGTTTTGCCGTCTCGTGCCGTCCGATTTAACTCAGTGTCGATTTCGGTACTGATGGCTAACGAGCATGCTTGCATCCTTTGCGCTCGAAAAACATTCATGGCCAATTCATGCCGAGGCCGCCGAGGTCCGAGATCAAAAAGTACATTCAGATCCAAGAGATAAAGCGGCTTCGCTGTCCCCTCGGCAATATCCAATCCAAGCGGATCGGCTGCACTAATCCCGCTTGAGGAGAAAAGTTGTGGCGTATTTAGCTCGTGAGCCCTGACTACAATGGTGCGATTCCGGCTGGCTCCGCCAGGCTCTACTCTTTGCGCATAAAATCCATGGGCCTCCCAAAATGCATTGGCCGCTTTGAGGTCTTCCGCTACTCGGGCATGGATTGAAATGAATTGAGCATCAGTTAGCGCGCTCTTCAACGTGTTTAAAAGAGCTATGCCGACTTTCTTCCCTCGGTACGGCTCGGATACGAATATTTGTCGAACGTGAGCTTTTGGAAAGCGGACATCAAATAAAAGATGACCCGCATAGCGCTCATCTCCATTGATACGCACCGTTGCTACAAAGAGCTTTCCGTGTCGGCAG
The DNA here is from genome assembly GCF_012972705.2 of Uliginosibacterium aquaticum. Taxonomy (GTDB): domain Bacteria; phylum Pseudomonadota; class Gammaproteobacteria; order Burkholderiales; family Rhodocyclaceae; genus Uliginosibacterium; species Uliginosibacterium aquaticum. The sequence continues at coordinate 154,148 of NZ_JABCSC020000001.1, forward strand.
TATTCCGGATACACACTGCGTGAGAAAAACCCGAGAGCCTTCTTGTCACTGTCTGCTGCACATATGACGTCGCTTATGAATGCAGCAACATCCTTTTGTTCCGTGAGCACCCTGACAGAGTTTTCGTTGACGTCCATGCCGACCCTTTGTTTTTACTGGCGGTGAGAACCCGCTCGTAACTACATGCCACCGATTTATCTCAACAGTTAGTGCATCGAAATAAGTGAGCGTATTTCAAAAAAATCCGGTTTGCTCCGCACATGAACGGCCGACATAGCTATCGCTGGCACACTAATTTAGCCGAAGACAAATCGTATTCCGCCCCGGTAACCGACCCATCCCGAATCCGCTGCACTGCCTCATCAATCACCTGCAATGGCACCAGGAACCATTCTTTCGGCTTCACCGGGTTCCCGAAGCGGTCTTCGATGGTCAGGTCGATCTGGGCTGCGCCGAACAGGCGGTGGAAGATGCTTTCCAGCTTGCTGCGGTTCAGGTTGTGGAGCTTGTAGGTGGCGACTACTTCCACACCGGCCAGCAGGTAAGTCGCATCCTTCTCCGCCCCGGCGATGCGGGTTTCAACGCTGCCGCCAGTGACGCCGATTTTGTGGATCAGCTCGCGATGCTCGACGATGAAGGGATGGGTGGAGTTGCTACGCAGCACGTAGATCGTGCCGCTCTCGATGTCATCGGGTTCTAGCGTGTCGCCAAACTGCGTCGCTGCATCCGGTTCTGCGGCGAACAGCGGCCCCATGTCCGGATCGGTCAAGCGGCGGCCTGTGTCGTCCTTGTAGAGCGCCCGTTGCAGCGAGCGGCGCAGCAGATTGCTCTCTGTACCGTTGGCGTAGATTAAACGCAAGCGCGCATCGCTCTCGCCGTTTGGCGCCCGGATTTCTTCGCCCACTTCGGCCACATAGGCAAGCTGCCCGCCGATGATGAAATAGTTTCCGCCGACAATGCTGGTGTCGCGACCATAGCGCCGAGTGATCCGCACGCCAGACTTCATATCCCGCTCGACTTGCTCAAATAGCGGCTTGAACTTCTCGAAATCTGCACAGGCGCTGCGGTCTGCGATCTCTTCCGCTGCACGCTTTTCAGTGCTGGATCGCACATGGCGCAGCACAGTGATGTCGTTCTGGTCGGCAGGCTCAGCCTCTATTCCCAGCTCGGCCAGCAGCGCATCTTCATCCAGATCATCCACACTCACGGCCACCGCCGCACCACTCAACAAGCCCGGCGCATCCAGATCAGCCAGCAGGGCATGCGCTTCTGGCAACTTGCGCAGCTGATCCAGGCGCACGGCGTACAGCCGCTCGAAGATGTCCCGCCCCTCGCCATGCTGCGGGGGGCGTTTGTGCGTTTCGTAGAAGCGCAGGATGTCCTCGAAGCCCGCGATGATGCGTTCTTCTTGCGGGGTGCGGCTGGATGTTTTGAGCGGTACAGCCTCTACACCCAGCGCACTCAGCAGTTCGTCATCATCCATATCAACCATTGCCGGACTCTCCCTGCGCCTGCGCTGCCTTGATCTGCGCAACATAGCGCGCGAATGCCGCGACACCTTCAGCCATGCGTTTTTCCCAAGCATCGGCCGAATTGATGTCGGGCAGGCGGCCGCGCTCTTTCTTGAATTGCAAAGCGCGCTTGGCCAGATCACGCGCTTCTTCCTCCGGAATGCTCACTTTCTTGGCTGCAATGCTCGCCTGCACCTGGCGCAGGGATTTCTCATCCATAGCCTTCGCCAGCACCGCATAGGCGGCGTCGAAGGGGTTGATGCGGTCAATCAGGTCGATGTCCAGGTCGCGCACATTCACGAACTTGCGTACGCCATCCAGCAAGGCTGTCGAGCCGCCTTGTGCTGTGCCGTTCGCATCCGCTTCAGCCAGCGCCAGCTTGGCTTGTTGGGTGATGTTCATGGCGGCAATGGCGTGCTGGCGAATGGCTTCCTGGTCTTCTTCGCTCAGCTCCGGGTAGCGCTCGCGCACGATCTTGCCCATGCGCAGTTGAGTCAGCTCTTCTGGCAAGGTGTTTTCCTTGTCGAAGAGGCCACGCTCCACCGTGGTTTTGTCCTGCAAGAAGCTGGTCACGACTTCGTTCAGGTCTTCTTTGCAGATGCGTGTGGCTTCCGGGCTTTGCGGTTTGACCAGCCCGTTGATCTCCACATGAATCTCACCTGTGGCCGTGTTCACACCGACGTTGTGCTCGCCTTCCTTGTAGCCGCCTTCGTATTCAAAGCCTGGCTGCGGGCCTGCGTTCTTGGGCGTGAACTCATAGCGCGGCGCCAACACCTGCTCCATCAGCAGGCTGGCCGAAATTGCCTTGAGCATGTCGTTCACCGCCTCGGCCACGGCGGTTTGTTCGGCAGCAGGTTCTGCGATCAGGTTGGTGAAGCGTGAGCGTTCCTTGCCATCGGCATCGCGGGTAGCGCGGCCAATGATCTGCACGATTTCAGTCAGGCTGCTGCGGTAGCCAATGGTCAGCGCGTGCTCACACCAGATCCAGTCAAAGCCTTCCTTGGCCATGCCCAGCGCGATGATCACATCCACATGATCGCGGTTGTTTTTGTGCGCAGGGTCTTTCAGGGCGGCGAGCACCTTGGAGCGCTTGGCCGCATCGCTGTCATCCACCAGATCAGCCACGCGCAAGGTGCGTCCATCACGGGTCTGCACCAGATGGAAACCCGTCGATTCATCGACGCCCTTCCATTCGCCCAGGCCGTGCATGATTTCATCCACCTCGCGTTGCTTGTCCTTGAGGCTTTCGCGGGCATTCACGTTCGGGATGTGGACGATGGTTTTCAGTGCCGGGTCCAGCACCTTGTTAACCGCATCCACGTAAGCACCGGTGTAGAAGAAGTAGCCGATATCCAGCGACTTGAGCCAGCGATAACCGTTGAGCTGTTCATAGTAGGTATAAGTGACCGTCTCGAACTTGGCCTCATCTGCCGGGCCCAGCACGGCTTCGCTGTCGCCACGGAAGTAGGAGCCAGTCATCGCCACCAGATGCACCTTGTCGCGCACGATGAAGCCGCCCAATTGGCTGCCCAGCTTGTTATCCGGGTTGCTGGAAACGTGGTGGAATTCGTCGATGGCAATCAGGCGGTTGTCGAACGCATGCACGCCCAGCTCTTCCACTGCAAAGCGAAACGTCGCATGGGTGCACACCAGCACCTTGTCAGCGCTGGCAAGAAACTCGCCCACGGCTTTGACTTTGGATTTGGCCACCTTCACATCATCCACTCCGGGCGCGTTGCACAGGTTCCACTGGGGGGCCACCTGCCAATCCCAATAGAAGCCGTGCTCGCTTAAGGGTTCATCCGCAAAGCTGCCGCCAATCGAGCGCTCCGGCACTACCACAATGGCTTGCTGCAAGCCCTGGTTGTTGAGCTTGTCCAGCGCAATGAACATCAGCGCGCGCGATTTGCCCGAGGCCGGCGGGGACTTGATCAGCAGGTATTGCTCGCCACGCTTGGCATAGGCGCGTTCCTGCATCGTGCGCATGCCCAATTCATTGGCCTTGCTGGAAGCGCCGGTTCGCGCTGTTGCAATGGAGACCGACGGCACGGTATAGGCATTGGTCGGATTTCCGATGTTTTCACTCACGCTTTTTCCCCCTGGTTGCTTTTGTAGCAGGCGCAGCCTTGGCCGCTGCCGCAGTCATTTTTGTATACAGCTCGAAAAGCTTTTCCAACCGCTCGGTATCGTTCTTGAAACGACGGCCGATGTAGATGCGCTCCAGCACCTCGTCATTACGCTCGTGCGCGCGGCGAAGGTTGTCCGGCATGTTCTCCGGGTCATACAGATCGGCGATGGTGGCGGGGAAGTGCGCTTCGCGGGCCAGCAGGATGTCTTCGGCACAGGCAGTGAGGTCGGCCTTATTCTGCTCGGTGAGCAACGGCACTGGAAAGGTGTTGTAACAAAGTGCCGACGTATACCTAATGTCAGTTTTGAGCCTGCCAGCTACCGCACGCACCCAAGCGATATGCATTGTTGAAGAGATAATTGAAAAAACGTGTGGCTTTGGAGATTGCACAATGCTTGCGGCATTGCTAACGATATGGCGATCATCCAATAGCCCTGCCGTGATGTAATCACGCCTTTCCGAAAAGACGGTTGGAATAATTAACTGGTGACCTCGTTGCTTGTTAGTCCATGCAAATTTGTGAGGCCGACTAACTGCTGTCTGTGCTCGTGTTCCTGCACTTGCTCGAAATTTCCGAACAGCGTCAATGCGCTTAGCTATTTGAGCAACGCCTGCTGCAATGGAGGCGTCTGCGTCCTCAATCCACAAACACCAGCGGGGCATGCCACGAATAAACTCGCTCGACCCGAGATAAGGGCGTACAAATCGCTCAGCCGCACCGCCTGAGTCCGTCATCAGCGCCCGGTATTCGTCACTTGACAATATGAGGTTCCCACCATCTAAGGCGCCGCTGCCATCGGTAATCAGCGAGTCGAACGACAGAGGTACCTTCGCCGCAGTCACAAAAACATTCTTGGCATTTAAAAGATAAGCGTTTATCTGCTCAACTCGACGGACGCTCGCTACTCCGGAAGCACCAGCTTCGTACAAAAATTTGTCTTTTACAGGGGAGGAAGATAAGCCAACGACAATTACTGATACACCGGCGTTGTGGCTAGCTAAGTTGGCCCATTTAAATGACGTATGAGCAAAAGAAATTTCCTGACCTAGCTCGGCGACAAGCGGCCACAAAACCGATGCTTGAATTCCTTGGCAAACTGAATTTGTAGTAACAAAGGCTGTACCGCAAGGCGAGCGAGCGCTGTATTCCGCGGCTTTGAGAATCCAGCCGGCCACATAGTCCAGTGCTTTCCAGCCGTCACATTTAGGACCAAGAATTTGGCCAAGATCCTCTGTTTGCTCAGGTGTTCGCCAGTTGCTACCTTTGTATGGCGGGTTCCCGCAGATGTACGTTTCGCCACCCTCATTCGCAAAATCGATTTCTGACTGATTTAGCGGCGTGCCAAACAAATCATCGGCCACCACCTTCACGCCAGTGCCCGTAGGCGGACAAATACTCAACCAATCCAGCCGCAGCGCGTTGCCACACACAATCCAGTTCTGTGCATCCAGCGGCAAAAATTCCGCCAACGCTTCCTTTTGTCCGCGATACAGCACATCGCACTGGTACTCGGCAATGATCAGCGCCAGGCGCGCGATCTCGGCCGGGAAGTCACGCAGCTCGATCCCACGGAAGTTGGTCAGCGGGATTTCGCTGCGCAGATCCGGCTCGTCGCGGCGACGGTTGATTTCCGCCTCAATCTCGCGCATCTGCTTGTAAGCGATGACCAGAAAGTTGCCCGAGCCGCAGGCCGGGTCGAATACGCGGATGCGCGCCATGCGCTTGCGCAAATTCAGCAGCTTGGCCTTGTTGTCACCTGCCGCTTCGAGCTGTGCGCGCAATTCATCCAGGAACAAGGGATTCAGCACCTTGAGGATGTTCGGTACGCTGGTGTAGTGCATGCCCAGGGAGCCGCGCTCTTCGTCGTCGGCCACTGCCTGGATCATGCTGCCGAAGATGTCTGGATTGATCTCCCGCCAGTTCAGGCCACCTGCGTGCAGCAGGTAGGTGCGCGCCATGCGGGTGAAGCGCGGCACCTCGGTACTGCCGGAGAACAGGCCGCCATTCACATAGGGGAATTTTTTGTCGGCCCAAGCTGGCAAGCGTGGCTCGGCGTTGGCACGATCCGCACGCTTGATGTTCATCGCGCGAAAGATGGCTTCCAGCACCTCGTGGGTGTTGCCGCCATCGCGCTCGCTCATCTGCTCGATGGTCTGGGTGAACACGCCTTCGCCATTGAAGATATCGGTGTCTTCGGCAAAGAAGCAGAACACGAGACGCGCCATGAAGTGATTCATGTCGGCGCGTCGTTCTTCCTTGGCCCAATCCGGGTTTTCGTTCAGCAGCTCGACGTACAACTTGTTCAGGCGGCTGGTGGCGCGCACGTCGATGGGGTTGTCCTTGATCTCCTTGATGGTGGAGATGCCCGCCAGCGGCAGGAGGAAACCAAAGTGATTCGGCAGATCAGCATAGGCGCAGGCGATGGTTTCGCCGCTGGCCAGCTCTTCGGCCTCAAGGTTCTGGCCATCAGTGGCCAGGATGAACTTGGCCTTGGCCTTTGCGGTGGCCGGGCTGGCGCGCAAAGCCTTGAGGGCTTCGCCCACGGTGCCTGGATCGCAAACGGAAATATGGATGTTGTTACGCAGGAGCACCGCGCCCGGCAAATCCGAAGCGTTGTTGTTGCCAGCTCGCAGCTTCTTGAGCGTCGTATCCTTGTTGCCGAAAGCGGCGAGGAAGGCGTACGGAAACTCGGCCCGGTCGAAGGGCTCAATCGCCAGATCAGAGATTGCTGATTCGATTTCTACTGCGTTCATTGTTCTTGGTCTGTGTGAAGCGGCGAGCCATCGCGGCTGTATTTCGGAAGTATCCAGCTTTGGCCGAGTTTCAAGCCGCGTTTTCTCAATATTCCGACAGGTTCAAAGCCGATACGTGAAGCAAACCAGAGCATGAACACGGCGATTCCGCACAGAGAAAATGCCAAAGACATTCTTGTTGGAGTGTTCGCCGAGAATGGCTGTAGTCGGAACGAGGCCAGCGCGGCACACGTAACAGCGCTCACAAGGAAGAAGTGCCCCCAAGCGAAGGCGGCGATGCGGGCGGACAGCCGGGTTGCCGCGCCTTTGCCGAGGGTGAGGCACCCCCCGGTATAGAGCGCGGTGATCTCCTTGTTGGTCAAATCCCAATGACACTGCAGGTCTATGACGTCCTGCCTCTGCTCCGCAGGCGCATCGAAACCAAAGCGGTCGCGAAAAACATCCTCATCCCAAATGGCACGCTGATTACGCGCCGCAGTGGGGGATAAGAGGGTATCGCCCGAAGACGGGTGTTCGTAATAGTCCCGCGCGGCGAAACGACTCTTGCCGCCGAACGCGATCTGGATGTGTAAGGCTCTCATGCGGCGGGGGCTCGGTCAGTGTTCATGGAAGTCTCCGCCCGCAAATTTGTTGCTGCCACCAAAGGCTGTCTGCACGACTGAGCCGCCGGCGTCTGGCGCCTGTTTGCTCTGGTTGATCAGCGCGGCCAGAGGGTCGGAACTATTGGCCTGAAGCTGCTGCATGGCAGCCCGCAAAGCAGCGCGTGCGCGTTCGACTGGATCACGCTGGCTCAGGTAGCGGTTATAGAGAGACGTGACTAAGGGGTCGCGTGATGTGGCTGCAGCCAGCATGTCTAGCAATGCCTGGCGGGCGGGCGTAACCGTTAGAGCGGGAGGGCGCTCGCCCAGTAGCTCCGACACCAGCGCTTTGGCCTCCGGATTACCGGCCGCCATAAGCATCGCAAGCTCGACTCGCAATGCGGCTGTGTGCAGCCATTCCGGATCAATGAACGGATCGCCCCGCAATGTGCCTTTGCCGAGCACGAGCCAATCAAGGCTGACCCCAAACGTGGTGGATATCTTCGCCAGGAAATCCAGGCCGGGCCGGGACTTGCCACGCGCCAGGTTGCTGATGAAGGCGGAAGTTGAGCCGAGCTGCCGCGCAAACTCGTTTTGCGAGATGTTTAAGGCCGCGAGCAACTGCCCGAAGCGGGCGCAAAAACCGTCCTGCGGGTCGACACCGCTTGCTCCAAGCCTATCCGCTGCGCTAGAGTCGCTCATTATCGAATAGCGATTGCTATCAATAGATAGGTTTTCGCGTTGTTGTAAGTAGCTAATTCTATCTTTGCGGAGCGTGGGAAGCCATGGGTGGCAAAACATTGCAGGGCGTGGATATCGCGTACCGGCTGCGCACGCTGGGCTGGACACAAGTGGCGCTCGCAAAGGATCTGCAGGTCAGCCACGGCATCGTTAATAACGTGATTCATGACCGGGCGACCTGCCATCGCGTGGCCTTGCGAGTAGCGGAACTGCTGGGCAGCAGTCTGCAAGAACTGTGGCCAGGCCGTTATGAGTTCAAGCCTCGGGGCAAACGCCCTGCGAACGCCTGCGACGTGGGGCGTTAATGGCGAGACTGGAATACATCCGCTATCAGCCACATCGGCCGGAAATCGTTGGCAACTCTGTTCAATGGGTTTCGGATGCGGCGGTTCGGGCAGTAGAGCGCCTGCCGCAGATATTCTGGGCTGATGGCCAGCCATGGAATGAGGCCAATCTGTGGGCGCTTGAAATGAGCCGGAGCCGGGATGTAAAGGCGAAAACCGTTCAAAGCCTGATGGAGCATCTACATAAATACGCGAAGTGGCTTGTAGACGAGCAGATAGATTGGCGGCACTTCCCAAAGAACAAGGCAGAGCGGGTATTAATAAGGTATCGCGGATTCCTGATTGATTCCCGTGACAGAGGGGGGCTAAGCCCTTCAACGACGACGGCTCGAATGCGGGCCGTAATCCGCTTTTACCGATTCAGCTCAGGGCACAACTTCATCAGCCATGAAGCTCCGAAATGGCAAGATCGAGTGGCCGTCGTGCGTTACTTCGATAGCGTCGGATTCGAGCGGACGCTTCAGCGGATAACTACAGATATCTCGATACCGAATCGAGCGAGGCCGGGAGTCAGGCTTGAAGACGGCCTATTGCCGATTACTGCAGAGCATATGCAGGACTTGCTTCGCTACACCACGGAACACGTCAGTGAAGAGCTGCATTTGATGCTGCTGATCGGCTTCTTTACAGGGGCTCGCTTAGGAACAATCACCTCAATGAAAGTCCCGGCGCTTGAGAATGCATTAAGAGATCCTGGTGTGCCCGGTATGTGGGTGGTGCCCGTCGGTCCAGGGACGGGCATTTCTACGAAATTTGATGTATCCGGGGATCTGCTGATTCCAGATGAGCTGATGCGCCTGATGAAAGCCTATTCGACCTCTGCGAGACATCTAGACCGGGTAATAAAAGCGGACAAATCAAATAAGGCATGCCTTTTCTTGACTCGATTTGGGAATCCGTTCAAGCCGGCTGCAGTGAATCGAGAAATGGTAGATCTTCGTCGCCAAGGTATCTGCGCAGGGTTGAAATTTTTACTGAGATTCCATTTTCACCAGACTCGGGCGACATATGGAACATGGTTAATGTCCATCTCCATTGGGGTTGGAAACGTTAAGGCCGCAATCGAGTTCGTCAGAAGAGCGATGCATCATCGACATGAGTCCACAACATTTCGATACATCACATTTATTGAGCACACAAAGGCGAAAATTGAGGTGGCCAGCGCGTTTACGCTGGCTTTTTTTGGGGTCTCAAAAAGCGTGAGGCCAAGAAATGAAAAATACTGATATCCCGGACCTGACCTTTCCCATGGTTGAGTATGGGCGGCATCAAACTCCATGGGATTTGCGCATATTCCTATATAGGGGTGCGACAGGGGAGAATGCCCGGGTGGTTGCCGAAAAAATTAATTCAGGACTGTTTGGCGATGTGATTGAGGAACGTTTAGGCCTCGTAAATGACATCCATGCAGTATTGATCTCCGCATTGGTATCCGGTGGATCCCCACATACGGCGCGCGCTGCTGTCCGTAACTTAAGGACATTCTGGACATGGGCGGATCAAGACCCGATAAATCGTCCGATAAGCTATCAGACCGTTGAGTCGACATACCGGCATTGGTGTGACTACTTAATTCATCTCTATAAGACCAAGAGTGTTTCTGGAGAAACGATGCATACGCTAGCTAGTACAGTGGCGAGCGTTCTGAATAGGGTCTTCGAACGTAAAACATCGCTTTTGGAGACAACTAGAGTGCGACGCCCAAAGAAACCACGGCGGGCTGTTGGTGGGAGAGGGGCTGACAAAAGTTCTTTATCTTCGGCTCTTGAGTTTGGTGGCCTTTTGATCGACGTAATTAATGGGTTGTCAGCAGACGCGTTACTTGGCCCCTTGCCTGTACGAATCAAACTGCGCTCAGGGCAAGAGCTTGTTGAGTGGTCAGGGATGAAAGATAGAGAAAGTCTCGTGGCGTATAAATCTGGATATAAATATTCAAAATATGCGGAAAGCCAAGTACGGGCGGCAAGGGAGCAGCGAGAAAATAACACGAGCATGAGCAGAAGGTTTCCACTGGCAAATCTTCGCCTTGAAGCTGAACTATTGCTGTTCATCTCACAAACTGGCATGAATTTGGCGCAGGCCTACAGGCTGAAAATTTCACAGTACAGCTATAAAAGCTCCATAGATGGTTATGAAGTTAGGGAGTATAAGAACAGAAAATCGGGTGAGGTTTTGTTTGAGGTCTACTCTGAGTACCGCAGACATTTTGAAGCGTATCTAAGTTGGAGGCGCAAGTTTTTTTCTTGCAGCCAGGAGTTGTTTCCGTTCGTAAGAATAAATGGCCGATCAGATATTAATGCACCTTATTTCACAAGATTCAGGAATGATATCTGCCTACGGTCTGGAATTAAATTTGTGCCACCATCAGTTCTTCGCAAAGTCAGGGTTAATTGGCTTTTGAAGAGATCTAGAGACCCAGAGCTTGCGGCGGAGCAATCCCAGCACACGAAAGAAACTCTGATTCGAGTGTACGAAGAGCCTAGCCTTCAAGTCGCTATGGCCGAGATTGTTCAATTCTGGCCTCTGCACGATCCATCAACGGGCGTAAGCGGAAAGGAAAGTGTAGCGCCGGGCATATGTGATGGCGTACCGGAATTGGTGTCAAATATCCCGGAAATGACGCCTGTTCCGGATTGCAAAACTCCAACAGGGTGTTTGTTTTGTGCGCATCATCGCGACATTGATAGCCAGGATTATGTTTGGTCTGTTGCAAGCATGAGATGCCTGAAAATGATTGTTCTTCAAGGGTATGCGCCTATTCAGAAAGGCAAGGTCGATCCTGCTGCGTATGTTGATCTTGCTATCGATGTTTTGAGTTCAAAGCTCAAATGGTTTAGTGGTTCAAATGCTTTGCGAAAATCTTGGGTTCATGAGGCGTTAGAGCGGGTGGATGAGGGTAGTTATCATCCGCACTGGAAATATCTAATCGAAAGCACGTGTGAGGTCTGAAATGACTTTAAGCCTAGATCACTTTGGATTGGCAATTCCTGGCTTGCCAGCAACTCCTGAGTCACGAAGCTACCGCCCTCCAAGTTGGCCGCCGCCAAAGGACTGGGTTTGTATCGAAGACGAGAATGGTAATGAAGTGTCGCGCTGGGGTGATCCAGTATGGGATCTGTCTCCATGGGGCGGGAAAAGAAAGCTGCTGAACTTCGGCGATGGTGTAAAAATTAATAGAAATTCACCGTCGATTGATCCTTTGAATGCAGATGATTTACGTCTTATATTTTCATGGAGGATATGGGGCCCGCGTGGGGCTGTAAACCTGGGCTCCGTAGTTGAAAATTTTTTCAAGCCCGTCAGGAAAATATTCGAGCTTTGTAGCCGAGAAGGAATTCTGGCCAGAGACTTGATGAGATATCCGAGAGTTTTTGACGCTGCGATAGCGTTAATATCAAAAAGCAAATACACGCAACTTGTGGCTGAGCTGGATAGGCTTATTGATGCCAGAGACTTTCTTGGGTTTGTTGTTGTTGACCGAAGCGGCATAAGGCGCCTGGAGTCCTGTGATCCAAGGTATTTGCAAGACCAAACCCCTTACATTCCGCCACGGATTTGGTCGTATCAAGTGACGCGTTTGAAGTCATGCCTTGATGAATATTTGCTGCATCAAAATAAGATCGAAGATTGCTTCAAGTTTTGCTGTGACGCTTATCGTAACAACATGGGGCGAGATGGATTTGTTTCGAGGCATAAAGCACCATTTCAGACTCATCCAGATCGGACAGGCAAATACTCAAAAATTGTTTTCTATGGACCTTTCCCGCTGACGGCTGAAAGGTATGGGCTCAATGATTTACTAAAAAAATGGGTTTCTGGATACTCCGGCACAAGTACCATTCAGTCGTTTTCTGCTTACCTGAATCTTGTCCAGTATGCGGGATTGGCATACTTGATAAATTTTTCTTTGATGCGAGTTTCCGAAGGGGCTTCTATTCGAACAGACGCACTTGTCTGGGAAGAGTGTGACACGGTTAGGCGTGTGTTGATGATTAAAGGGGAGACAACAAAAACAGATCAGGACTCAGATGCGCTGTGGGTTGTAAGCCCGGGTGTTGAAACCGCGATTGTGGCAATGAAGTCTATCGCAGCCCTCAGGACCTATTTTCCGGAGACCTCTGCCGAAGGAAGCCCATATTTGATGGACTGGAGTAGCGAGCCATGGGTCGGTGGGGTTGGAAGGCGTAGGAGCCATAAAGTCAGGAGTGTTCGACCTCATGTCAGACCTTATGGAGAGATTCAGCGTCTGTTTCGGAAGCTCTTCGATCCCGCGCATATGATCGTGACTGATGACGATCTTAAGGTGGCTCGTTCAGTCACCCCAACGCTTGATCCTGATAGATACAAAATTGGCTCCCCGTGGCCATTGGCCTGGCACCAATTGAGGCGTACAGGCGCTGTAAACATGTTCGCATCTGGAATTGTCAGTGATTCATCAATTCAACTCCAGTTGAAACACCTTACTCGTGCCATGCCTTTATATTACGGGCGTGGTAACTCCAGTCTTCGCTTAAATGAAGAGACTCGACTGATTTTGGTTGCAGCTCAATACGAGGTTATGGGACGCGAGCTGGCTGCGTTGCATTCGAGTCGGTATCTAAGTCCTCATGGCGATGAGCATAAGCTTCGAATTGTTTCAGCTGCGGGCATTGCTGAATCAGTCAATCTGATTGAAGAAGGGACTGCGCAACGGTATGAGAAAGCGGCTCGTAAAGGGAAAATCAGCTTTCGCCGAACGCCTCTTGGCGCGTGTATGAATAGCGGCCGATGTGACAGTGGCGATTGTGTTGAGAGTGTTGGCGACTGTGCTGGAAACTCTGATACATCGCCTTGTGCCCATGTGCTTTTTGATCGAACACGCGCGTCTTCGAATCAGGCTCGCTTGAAGGGCGTCAAAGCCCTCTTGGCTGATACACCAGTCGACTCCCCCCGATATCGCGCGCTCGAACAAGAAAGACGTGGATTGGAGAACTATTTTGCCTATATCAACCAAGGATAGTCAGGTAGCGGATTCCGCTGAGCAGCGGTTTCGTATGGCTTTCGAGCGTTTGAAATTTGGCGTTCCACGAGTCCTTCCAAAAGGGACTTCAGTTAGCCAAAACAACGTAGCAAAGGAAGCTGGGTGCGATCCAAGCGCCTTGCGCAAAGCAAGATTTCCGCTTCTCGTGCTAGAGATCCAGGAATGGATAGAGGCGAATCAACAGTCACCTGTTGAATCCGCCCGGCAGAAGTCACTAAAGGAGAGGCGCAAGAACCGTGATAAACGGGAGGTTATTGCAGATCTCAAGCGGCAGAGGGATAGAGCTGCGAGTTTATTGGCCGATGCCAACCTGAGAATTGTTGAGCTCACCGAGCAGGTCGCTGATATGAGTGCTCGATTAGATCAACTTCAGCCTTCTGCTAGCATTTTGAATTTGCCTAGGCTGGGTAGCTGAGGTGTTATCAGTTTACTGCGGTCATTGACACCTGCTGTTGATATGATTTCAGTACGCTGATCGAAGTGAGCGGCTGACGGCAATTGGCCAGGAACGGTCTGTCACTCCTGCCGCAAAGCGAGTCCTCGGAATGGCCGCAGTACTTTGATACCTGCCGGACGGCCAATTCACACTACTCGGCCACTGCGGCCTGTCATGCACATGCACAGCGCCGTCCGCTCTAGTGTCTAGAGCGACCGTCGGCCGATGTAGGTGGCAAGGTTCAACATCTGACGTGAGGAGCCCTGCACAGAAACTCAAGCCTTTTCGGAAATTGCCACCGGATGTTTTAGTGCCTCCTGGGGCATGCATCAGACAACCAAGAGGCAGATTTGATTGCCGAGAGCGAGACAGAAATCAGATATATCCGTTGCTTCCGCCCGCGTAATTGGTTGTTTTTGGGCGGTCACCGGATGGAGGTCGGCCTCGTGCACAATCGCGTTTCGTCGTGTAACGATCAGTTTCTGTTTGCGCTTGGCGTCCTCGTCGGTCATCCCTAGTCCTACAGCGATCCGCTGCCACTTCTGGCTCTCATCCCAGATGTAGCTCAGGCCATCGGCGATTTTCGTAGGATCTTGGAAAGACAGCTTGCTGAGCTTTTCCCGAACGATTTCCTCAAAGCGGACGGAGGGAGGAAGAACTGCGCCGGCCGTCAAATCCTGGAGATGCTGGATTGCAATCGTTTCGTTCAGGTATTTTCCAGTCGGGGCTCTCTGCCTCTCGAAGATCTTGACCATGCCAATACGAATCAAATCGTGCATCAGCTTGTCGAAAGCGCTAACGGCATTGACGATTTGCGAGCGTAGCAAGTCATCGAACTGTTCCGGAATGGTCACCATGCCGCTCAGCTGAGCGTATAGGACTCCAAGCTCATTCGCTTTCTGAATGTTTTGGTGAAATACCCACTTGGCGTTGAGCATGATTTTCAGTGCATGAGATCCTGCAGCGTCTGTGCGACGGTGGAAAGCTGCGCATGAATCTGACTGCGCTTATCTTGCGAATTGGCCAAGACCACGCCGGTTGCGTTTAGCTCATCGTCATGCAATGCGAAGACCGGTACTCCGGCCTCATGAGAGCGTGGTAACAAGCCACCGAAATCCGGTATTTCCTCTAGGCAGAAGCCGTTGTTGCGAAGAGCTTCCGGATACTCGTTATCGGGCAGAGTGAGCCCGGCGTTCCTGAGTGCCGCATACAGGCGATGCTGGGTGATGTCCTTGATATCCGCTATGTTGTCCCGATACGGCGCAGCCGCGCGCCCCTTTCGCACATTGAAGCGCTGGATCACGGTACCAACGAACTTGGGGAGGCCGGGCCGCAGCGGGTAGGCAGAGTCGCGGAACACTCCCTCGTTGCCAGTCTTCCAAGTGGCCCAGCGCGGGAAGATGGATTCCAGTGTCTGCAGCGCCATGATAGAGAACGGGTCAGGATTGGTCGGGATCAGAAAGAAGTCTGAGTTCAAGAAAAGATTCTGGTTGATCGCGCTCAGCCCCGGATTGAGGTCGATGATGGTGTAGTCGATATCGTTAGCCTCCTCGACTTGGCGAATGAGCTCGTGGAAAGCACCCGGGAGGTTTTGTAATGTAGCCAACGCATTTGAGTTCTGGGCGAACGTCAGCGATGCGTCGTACTCAGAAAGCGTTGCATGGCCGGCCAAAAGCTGTACCCGTGGCTGGCGGTCTGGAGATTTGCAGATCACGGGCTGAATGGGGGTGGGCTTCCCAGTAAAGGCCGGAGCAACGCCGTCCTTAATATTCTGAAGTCGCGTCGCGTCGTCCAAGTAGTACTCATCGAAATCATCGCCGAGGATCAGGCTGGATAGGTTGCATTGTGGGTCAGCGTCCACTAGCAGAACCCGATGCCCCTGCTCTGCCAGCATCCAGCCCACGTTGTAGACCGTTGTGGTCTTACTGACGCCCCCTTTGTGATTGAACAAAACCAATCGCTTTGTCATTTCGACCCCCTGGGAATGAAACATCTTTGAGTAAGTGCTACCGCCACGTTCCGGTCAGCCATTCTAGGCGGAAGAAGGCCCCATGAGCACAATGCATGGCAAGACAGGCCTCACCTCGGCCGCACGTTCAGCTTCCGCCATTCTCCCGAACTCGCCAGCCAGCAGACGGCATGTAATTCAGGATGGTCACGCGCTAACTTGCGGGCGTGGTAGCCAGCGTCATTCGCCCCCCGCTGAATAGTGACCATTTCAGAAACGACACCCTTATCCGGCTGGCCGGGTTTCAACAGCTCCGGTTCTCCGGCAACCTCTCACGCCTGGTCCTTCATGCGTGGCGTCTCTGTCCTATCACCCAGGTGAAGCCATTTCATTGACTCGTAAAACGATCAAGGAGTGGAATGCGCCAAGGACATTGTGCAGCATTCGCGAAAGACACAATCGAGCACGGTGCGCAATTTGCCAACATCATAGGCGCCGGTGGCTATTGTTTGGGGGGTTTGATCCAGAAATGCTCTCATGTAAGTTTCTTTGTATTCGAGACTGCCTTGGTAGTCATTGCGTTCCTTCTTGTAGTTTGTCCACACGACCCGTGCCGGCGGTCTTCCTTCGAGACGCAGGTCCAAATAGCACTCGATAGCAGCGGCGCGCCGATTGATGTCCCCTGCCTTGACACCTTGTGGGCCAAATGCTGCGAAGTTTCGAAACTCATCAAGTTCCGGCAGGACCATGGTTCGCATATTCGGTGGCAGTTGGTAGCGCTGCACGTCATCGAATGCTGACCATCCTTCGGCATCATTATCGAATAGAAACAGAATTCGATTTTGAACATCGATCTTGACGAGTCCCTCAGCAAACTTAACGAGTCCCCCTGTACCTGAAAATGGATGCCTCTCACTAACGTCAATAAACCTGAAGAAATCCTGAACTTCCGGCATTAGTAAGGAAATCGCATGCTTAAGAATATGAACATCTGAACTTCCCTCGGTGGCAATCAGGAATGTTTGCTCGCGCCTCGCATTAGGTGCAAATTCAATCTCTTGCGCCCAGCCGTTGTTAACGAGCGTACCGTAGTGCCAGACAACTTCCGAAGTGTGGTTCTGCGGCACTAACGCCAGCATCCTCATCACAAAATATGGATGCAGGAATCCAATGAGCGAGCCGAAGTAACTACTTTCGGAATAGCCGTCACTTTGCTCCATTTGTGGAATTCGGTCATGCGCCGGGTCGGAAACAAAGCGGCTTCGAATTCTCGCCCTATCCTCGCTGCCAAACCCTTCAACGAAAGTAGAGTCAAGCGACTCTAGCGGGTGTCTGGTCAGAAATTCGATGAATTCAGTGAAAGGAAGTGGAGCCGGAGAGTTGGCGCCATTCATTTCAAGAATGTCATTCTGATATTCAAGGTACTCAGCAAGTAGCGCTTCGTATGCCGACTTAGTAGCATCCAGAGTGAATCCCAAAAGTTCAAGTCGCGGGACGACAGACTTCAATGATCGGGACAGCGCGCGTTCTGCAGGTTCTGTATCAACTCCGTGTTCTTCGCAGTATTCATAGTTCGTCTGGTCCGAATGAATGTGAGTCAAATCACTCATTTGGAATAGCGCGCCGTGGTCATAACCACGGCTATTCTTACTCCAGTCAACCATTACGTGACCAACTGTCAGGTCTATTTCAGTTCCCATTTCGTTGCGTCCTTGTAGATGTCATTTCACGTCATCAAGCGACCTCTGACGATGGCGATTTTATGCGTCAATTTCGCCATGAGTGCGGGCAACAACTTTATGCATAGAAAAGCGGGCCCGTAGGCCGACGAAGTGAGCGGATGCGATTCAGGCGCAACGTGGCCAGCCTCTTCGGATTGCCCGGACGTGGACGGGATGGGATCTGCTGGGCGTTGCCGTGGACACTGGCACCTAAAATGGACGAATAATTGCAATGTCTGTGGACATTCAGCACACTGCCCGGCAACGCTTTGGCAGCAAAGCATTTAGGCTCTGTCCATGGGCGCCCAACTCGCGCTTAGGTCGCCAGCCAGGGCATCAACGATTGATCGAAGACGGCTCCGGGGGAACTGCAGGCTGCTGCGCCGGTCTGCAAGCGCTGGAGCTTTCGCTGCAATTCCGTATGCTTGCCCCTCGTGCCGGCTTGACCGGCCTCATCCACAAGGAACCGTAATGAAGAAACTTGTTCTCGTTGCTGCTTTGAGCCTGGCCCTGCCGCTGCATGCGGCTGACATGACCGATGACCAGAAGACGATGTATGCGCTGGGTACGGTGCTGGGCCAGCAGGTGTCCAACTCTTTCAGCGCGACGCCGGCCGAGCTTGAGTTCATCAAGAAGGGTCTGACGGATGCGGCCAGCGGCGCCAAGCCGGCGGTTGAGATGGAAGTGTATGGCCCCAAGATCCAGCAATTGGCGCAGGCGCGTGCCGCCGTCAAGGCTGAGAAGGCCAATGCAGCCGGCAAGGAATTTGCGGACAAGGCCGCCAAGGAGGCGGGTGCCGTGAAGAGTGCTTCAGGCCTGATCTACATTCCGCTCAAGGAAGGAACAGGCGCCAGCCCGGCAGCGGCTGACATCGTGAAGGTGAACTACCGTGGCACGCTGACTGACGGCAAGGAATTCGATAGCTCCTACGCCCGCAACCAGCCGGCCCAGTTCCCGCTCAACGGCGTGATCAAGTGCTGGACTGAAGGTGTGGCCAAGATGAAGGTGGGCGGCAAGGCCCGTCTGGTCTGCCCGCCGGGCATCGCGTATGGTGATCAAGGCACGCCTGGCGGCCCGATCCCGCCCTCTGCGACCCTGAACTTCGAAGTCGAACTGCTTGAAATTACCAAGGCTGAAGCGCCCAAGGCCGCAGCCAAAGCGGCCAAACCGGCCGCCAAGGACAGCAGCAAGAAGTAAGCATCACCTGCCGCAGAGGCCGCCCGAGGGCGGCCTTTTTCTTTTCCGCTGACGGGGACTCAGGGGCGGCAGATGCCAGCAGGTTGTCACAAACCCGGACCGAGGCGTTAAGCTGCGGACGCGAATCGCTCAAGACAAGAAAGCGGGCAGGGCATGGAGTGGGGCATGGAGGGAATGGAGGCGCTCGCAGCCAGTTTGCTGGCGGGGCTGGTATTTCTCGGCTGGAAACTCGTGGAGCTGCGCCGCGAACTGGGTTATGCGCGGGCGGCGCTCGATCTGGGCCATCTGCCCTATGTGGTGCTGCGCGAGGACGGGCGGATTCGTGCCTGTAGCGAGGCCTTCGCACTGCTCAGCGGGGTGGCCCGCGAACGCCTGCTGGATGTGCGTCCGGACGCAGTGCTGCCGCGAGAATGGTGTCTGGTCCAGGCGCGCCAGCAGGCGCGTGCCTTGTCCGGCGAAACCGTGCACACGGAGCAGGCCTGGCTTGAGCGGCAAGATGCCGAACCGGTGCTGGTATCGCTGCGCGCGCGTCTGCTGAGTCGCGGCGGATTGCGTGAAGTGCTGTTGAGCTGTGAGGATTGCAGTCAGCTTGCCGAGGCCAGCCGCGAGCAGCTCGAAGCCACCATGCGGGCCCGCACCTATGTGCAGAGCCTGATCGACGTGATTCCGCAGCCTGTCTTCGTGCGCGATGGTGAGGGCCGCTACGTGCTGCTCAACGAAGCTTGCGCCAAGGCCCTGGGCCGGCCGCGCGAGCAGATTCTTGGGCATACGCCCGCGGAAATCGGCACGCCGATGGAGCAGGCCAGCGAGATCCTGCATGAGGATGCCGAGGTCTTCGCCGGGCGGGTGATCTACAAGGAAATCGACAACTGCCACGCCTGGGCGGGTGAGCATCGCC
This sequence comes from Uliginosibacterium aquaticum, assembly GCF_012972705.2. Taxonomy (GTDB): domain Bacteria; phylum Pseudomonadota; class Gammaproteobacteria; order Burkholderiales; family Rhodocyclaceae; genus Uliginosibacterium; species Uliginosibacterium aquaticum. Next base: position 173,424 of record NZ_JABCSC020000001.1, read on the forward strand.
ATCTGGTGCTTTCCAAAGGGGCGTGTGCGGACGCCAGCGGGCGCCCGGTGGTGGTGGGCACCTATTTTGACGTGACGCGCTGGCGTGCCGCCGAGACCGCCCTACAGGCCGCGCTGGAGCGCGAGACCCTGCGACGCGAGCGCACCCAGGCCTATGTGCAGCGCCTGATCAACGTGATTCCGCAGCCGGTGTATGTGAAGGATGCGCAAAGCCGCTACCTGCTGGTCAATGACGCTTTCTGCACTGAGCGTCGGCGCTCGCGGGAAGAGCTGATGGGGCAGAGCTCCTATGGTCTGGCCGCCGATCGCCAGCTCTCCAGCTCGATCGCCGACGAGGATCTGCGCGTGCTGGCCGGCGAAGTGATCCTCAAGGAGGAATGCCTGCCGCACATGTACACCGGTGAGGAGCGCTTCCGCCTCATCACCAAGGGTTCCTGCCTGGATGCCGAAGGGCAGCCGGTGATCGTCGGCGCGAATTTCGATATCACTCACTGGCGCCAGGCCGAGCGTGCTGCCGGGCAGGCGGCCGAGCGCGAGCGCCGGCTGCGCGAGCGCACCCAGGCTTTTATCCAGCGCCTGATCGATGTGATCCCGGAGCCGGTGTATGTGAAGGATGCGCAAAGCCGTTACCTGATGGTTAACGACGCTTTCGCACGCGATTTCCAGATGCCCAAAGAAGACATCCCGGGCATCGATTCGATCTCGCGGGTGGGCGAAGAGGACCCCGCCATCGGCGAAGCCGTGCGCAGCGAGGACCTGGCCGTGCTGGCCGGCGCCTCGATCCGCAAGGAGGATCATCGCCCCTGGCTGCTGACCGGCGAGGAGCGGCATCGCATCGTGACCAAGGGCAGCTGCGAGGATGCCGATGGCAATCCGGTGATCGTGGTGGCGAGCTTCAATGTGACGCGTTGGTACCAGGCCGAGCGTGAATTGCAGCAGGCCTTGCAGCGCGAGGTGGAGCTACGTGAGCGTACTCAGCAGTACATTCAGCGCCTGATCGACGTGATCCCGCATCCGGTGTTCGTGAAGGACGAGGAAAGCCGTTTCCTGCTCGCCAACCAGTCGATGGCCGATTACTACGGCTGCAGCGTGGCCGAGCTGATCGGCCGCACCTCCTTCTCAAGAGAGCATCCGCAGTCGCCGGTGGCGCTCAAGGTCAATAGTGAAGACCGGGCGGTGATCCATGATGGCCTGATCGTCAGCAAGGAAGAGCGCACCCTGCACCGCAGTTCGGGCGAGATGCGCGATCGCCTGTTTGCCAAAGGCCCTTGCGTGGATCCTTATGGCCGTACCGTGCTGGTCGGCACACATATCGATATCACCTCGCTGCGCAATGCCGAGCGCGAATTGCGAGCCGCCCTGCAACGCGAAACCGAGCGCCGCGAACGCACCCAGGCCTTCATCCAGCGCCTCATCGACCTGATTCCGCAGCCGGTGTATGTGAAAGATGCCCAGAGCCGCTTCATGATGGTCAACGAAGCTCAGGTTCGCGAGATGGGCGTGCCGCGCGAGGACATCATCGGCCTGCGCTCCTTTGCCTGGATCGAGGAGAGTCATGCGGCACTGACCCACACCGTGACTACCGAGGATCAGGAGGTGCTGGCCGGCAAGGTCGTCTTCAAGGAAGAACACGGCCCCAGCCCGCTTACCGGCGAGGAGCGTCATCGCCTCGTGTCCAAGGGCAGCTGCCTGGATGCCGACGGCAATCCGGTAATCGTGGTGGCCAATTTCAACGTGACTCGCTGGTACGAGGCCGAGCGCGAGCTGACCGAGGCCCTCGAGCGCGAGCAGCTCAATCACGAGCGCACCCAGCACTATATCCAGCGCCTGATCGATGTGATCCCCTATCCGGTCTACGTGAAGGATGCGGAGAGTCGTTTCCTGCTCGTCAACAACGCCTTTGCGCAGGATCGTGGCGTGAGCAAGGATGAGTTGCGTGGCGTCAGCTCGGTCACGCCAGAGGTCAGTACCGAGATCGGCATCACCCAGACGCGTGAAGAAGATGCGTTTGTGCTGGGCAGTCGTGAGCTGATCGTGAAGGAGGAGTACAAGCCCCACCCGCGCACTGGCGAAGAGCGCTACCGGGTCATTTCCAAAGCCTGTTGCGAGGATGCTTCCGGCAAGCCGGTGATCGTGGTGTCCGTGTTTGACGTCACGCCCTGGCGCCTGGCCGAGCGCCAGCTCTCGGAGGCCCTCGGACGCGAAACGGACCGCCGCCAGCGGATTCAGGAATACGTGCAGCGCCTCATCGATGTGATTCCGCAGCCGGTGTATGTGAAGGACGCCAGCAGCCACTACCTCATGGTCAATGAGGCCTTCGCCAAGGATCGTGGTCTGGCGCGCGAGGAGCTGGTGGGGAGGGTCTCCTCGGTGAGCCCGGAGATGTCGCGTCTGGTGTTCGCGGAAGATGCCGAGGTGCTGCAGGGCCGCAAGGTGCTCAAGGAAGAATATCGCCAGCACCCAAGCACGGGCCAGCCACGCTATCGCGTGATCGCCAAGGGCTGCTGCCTGGATGACGAAGGCCGGCCGGTGATCGTCGGCGCCAATTTCGATGTCACGCCCTGGCGCCTGGCCGAGGCGCGTCTGTTCATGGCGAAGGAAACCGCTGAGCGCGCTAACGCGGCGAAGTCCCTGTTTCTCACCAATATGTCGCACGAGCTGCGCACACCGATGCATGGCATCCTGAGCTTCGCCCGGATCGGCGTGGAGCGCGCCCTGACGGTGGAGCCGGAGCGCCTGCTCGGTTACTTCGAGCGCATCGTGGTCAGCGGCGAGCGCCTGATGGGCCTGCTCAATGATCTGCTGGATCTGGCCAAGCTCGAATCCGGGCGCATGGAAATCCAGTTGCATGAACAGGATCTGGCCGGGCTGATGCGTGATGTGCTCGGTGAATACGAAGCCATGGCGGCCGGGCGTGGCCAGAGTCTGCTGTTCGAACATGCGGGCGCCGCGTTTGCGGCGGTCGACAGCAAGCTTTTTGGCCAGGTGCTGCGCAATCTGCTCTCCAACGCGATCAAGTTCTCGGCGCCGGGCAGCCAGATCGAACTGGAGCTCCAGCCAGGTCAGCTCGAAGGCAAAGATGGCAGCCGGGTGCCCGCCATCGAGGTGCGGGTGGCCGATCGCGGCCCCGGCATTCCGGAGAACGAACTCGATGCGGTGTTCGACAAGTTCGTCCAGAGCAGCAAGACGCGCAGCGGCGCCGGCGGAACTGGTCTTGGCCTGGCGATCTGCCGCGAGATCATCAGCGCCCACCAGGGGCTCATTGTGGCGCGTAACCGCGTCGATGGCGGCGGTGCGGAGTTTATTGTCAGCCTGCCGCTGCGCCGGAGCTGAGTCCGGCGGCCACCCTGTGCAGCCGCCTACTGATTGGGGGCTGTACAGGGGTCACAAGCGTCTTCAGGACTTCACGAACACCGTTACCAGCGGCTGATTTCCGATCTGGCGGCTCCAGTGGCCGTGAATGGCGGGATCGAAGGTCGCGCCTTCCGGCAGGGTGTCGGCCGAGTAGAAGTGCTCACCGGCGACGAACACGCGCGAGCTGCCATCGACCAGACCCACTTCCATCGCGCCGCTGAGAATGAACAGCCATTGCGGCGTGCCGGTGCAGTGCATGGCGCTGCGGAAACCGACCGGGCTCTGGCGGAACTGCACGCCGCTGGCATTGAGGATCTGCGACAGGCGGGCGTTGGGGTTGCCTTCGGTCAGCGCGATTTCCTCTTCGCGAAAGCGGGCGCGGCCGTCGGTATCGGTGTACAGCGTGACCTGGGTGAAGCTGGGTGTTGTCATGGCGGGGTTCCTCGGCAAAAGAGCGCCATGTTACTCCTGAAGCCGCAGCAGGCGCTGCCACCCGTGCGCCAAGAAAAACGGGCCGCCTGAGCGACCCGTTGGATGCTTTGCTGACGAATCAGCTGAGATTGCGCAGGGCTTTCAGGCCACGCGCAAACACGCCCTTGATCCCCTTGCCCGGTTCCGGCGAGAGGTGGGTGTCGCGGCCGGCGCGATTGCCGTCTGCATCACGGCGCGGTGCCTCGGGTACGTTGCCATTGACTTCACGACGCGCACCGGCCGGCTTGTTGCCGTTGGGCTCGCCGCGGCGTGGCGGGCGGGCATGCTGCCCCTGACGCGGTGATTGATGCGCACGGCCGGCACTTTCGCCAGCGGGGCCGTTGCGACGAGTCTGGCCCGCCGGACGCTCGGCGCGGCCTTCTTCGGCAGGCCTGGCCGGTGCTGCGCGGCGCTCGTTGCCTTGGGGGCTGCGGCCTTCACCACTTCGTGCGTGCGGCTGAGCTGGCTTGCGGGCGGCTCCCTCGCGGCCCCCTTCGTTGCGGCCGCCCTCACGACGCTGGCCCTGACCCTGGCGACCACGGCCCTGCGGCTGGCGCGGCGGGCGGTCGTCGGTTTCGGCGGCAGCGTTTTCCGGCATCTCGAAAGCCGGTACTTCGATACGTTCGATCTTGCGCTTGGTGAGTTTCTCGATGTCGGCCAGGAACTTGCCTTCGTCGGACGACACCAGCGATAGCGCTTCACCGGTGGAGCCGGCACGGCCGGTACGGCCGATGCGATGCACATAATCTTCCGGCACGTTCGGCAACTCGAAGTTCACCACATGCGGCAACTCCGAGATGTCGATGCCGCGCGCGGCGATGTCGGTGGCGACCAACACCTGCAGGTCACCACTCTTGAACTCGGCCAGCGCACGGGTGCGGGCGTTCTGGCTCTTGTTGCCGTGGATCGCCAGCGACGGAATGCCGCCCTTGGTCAATTGCTCGGCCAGACGATTCGCGCCGTGCTTGGTGCGCGTGAACACCAGCACCTGGAACCAGGCGTGTTCCTTGATCAGGTGGGCCAGCAGATGGCGCTTGGCTTTCTGGTCGATGAACATCGCGCGCTGGGTCACCAGCTCGATCGGCGCATTGCGACGCGCCACTTCGATCATCGCCGGCTTGTTCAAGAGGCCATCGGCGAGCGCCTTGATTTCGTCCGAGAAAGTCGCCGAGAAGAGCAGGTTCTGGCGTTGCTTCGGCAGCAGTGCCAGTACCTTCTTGATGTCGCGGATGAAGCCCATGTCGAGCATGCGGTCGGCTTCATCGAGCACCAGGATTTCGACGCCGGAGAGGTCGATCGTCTTCTGCTGCACATGGTCGAGCAGGCGGCCAGGGGTGGCAACGAGGATGTCCACGCCACGCTTGAGCTGGCCGATCTGCGGATTGATGGAGACGCCGCCGAACATCATCATGGATTTCAGCGGCAGGTGCACGCCGTAGTGGCGCACGGATTCTTCCACCTGGGCGGCGAGTTCGCGGGTCGGAGTCAGCACCAGGGCGCGGATTGCGCCCTTCTTGCGGGCCGGGGTTTCGGTCAGGCGTTGCAGCAGCGGCAGGGTGAAACCGGCCGTCTTGCCGGTGCCGGTCTGGGCGCCGGCGAGCAGGTCGCCACCGTTCAGCACGGCCGGAATGGCCTGGGCCTGAATGGGCGTAGGGGTAGTGTAGCCACGCTCGGACACGGCGCGGACGATGGGCTCACTGAGCCCGAGGGATGCAAAGGACATTGTTCTCTCAATCAGAGAGCTGCGTCGACCAGCCGCTGCCTTCAGGGCGCGGCTCCAGTCGAGGAGGACGAAGCAGGTTCGTTGGATTCCTGAGAGCCGGAGAAAAATCGTCGCGAGCGGCGCAAGCTTGAAGAGATCAGCGAAAACGTACGTGAATACGTTGAGCACCGGAACTTCGAGATTGCCGCGCGCAGTAGATCTTTACTGGCTCTGAGGGCAGCAGAGGCTGCATACAGACTGTGACGGGGAGACTGGAACACGTGCCACAGGCTGCGCAGTGTGCACCAAAGCCGCTGCTTTGGATAGGCGCGCCACGATTCTTTACCTGACACGAACCAGCTCGGCGAAGCCAAGGTGGTGCATCACTTCGCGCAGGATCAGCAGGCTGGCTGCAAAGCTGGCGTCATCGGGTAACCCGCTGGCGCTGAGTGGAAAGCCCTCCGCGACCTCGGCAAGAAGGCGGAACTGCTGCTCCACGGCCTCACGGCTCAGCCATTCACGGCCCGCGAACAGCGGCTGCAGCGCAGCGTCGGCGGCAAGCAGCAGATGCAGGCGCGCTGCCGGTCGTAGTTGCCTGGCCAGCGGCGCCAGCTGATCTTCCACGACGGCGATGGCTTCTTCCAGCGCCAGCGCGCTGGGGGGCATGTGCTGGAAATGGCGACGGCCGATGACCTGGGCGCCAGCGGCCAGTACAAAGCAATTGGGCTCCGAGCCCGACTCGCCATTGATGAGATGACTCTCCAGCGCGCCAATCTGCAGCAGGCTCAGTCCGCTGGCGGCCGGCTCGGCCGTATTCAGGCGGGCGTAGTGCTGGCGCAGGCCGGCTTCGGTCATGGCGCAGCCCCTTCGGCGAGGCGTTGCAGTACGCAGGCCAGCGCGCGTTCATCGATGCCGTGGCCAAGCCCTGGGATCAGGTCCAGGCTGTGAGTTACGCCCAGTTGCTGCAAGGCGCTGGCGGCAGCCTGGCTCTGCTGCACGGGGATGACCGGATCGGCCGTGCCGTGCAGCAGATGTACTCGTACGGCACTGGCAAGGGTCGGCGGCGTGGCGAAGCGGCCGGCGATGGAGAGGATCTGCGCGGCCGGCGGGTCAGCCAGCTGCGTGGCTGCGAGGGACATGATGGCTCCTTGCGAGAAGCCGACGAGGCTGGTGTGCTCAGCTGTGAGGCCCGCCACCTCTTGCCAGTGCCGGACGGTGGCAACAAAGCCCGGCAATGCGGCGGCAATCCGCGCCAGCCGGTTTTCCTCATTTATCCCCTGTACCGAAAACCACTGGCGGCCACGCCCCAGATCCGATGGCTCGGCGGCGGCTATGCTCAGCACCATGGCGCCAGCTTGGGCCTGCGCGATGGCCTGCCCCAGTGGCAAGAGATCGCGGGCATCGGCGCCGACGCCATGGAACAGCAGGATCAGGCGCTGCGCAGCAGTGGCCGGTTGTTGGATCAGGAGTGTGTCATTCATGGCGCAAGCCTCGAGTGAAGGAGCGGGGAGGGGTATGCAGCCACTCTATTCGCGGCTTGTTCCGAGATAAACAGCGCTTTCATGGAGGCACTGTCCCGGGATTCGGGATTCTTGCGGGAGGCGCCCCAAAAAAAACGGGCTGCCGTGGCAGCCCGTTGTACGCCAGCCGGATGGATCAGGGCGTGCGGATGGCGGGCAGGCTTACCGTGCCCATGCCGTTGCCGAGGAAGAAGCTCGGGTGCGGGGGCTGGTTGTAAGCCATGTTCTGGCCAGCCACCTGCACGCGGTACTGCGGATCGTGCATCAGGGTCGGGAAGCGGTAGCCGGTCGGGATAGCGGTCGAATAGATCAGCAGCGCACTATTGTCGGTGTTGCGCCAGATGACTTCTTCGCGCCAGTCTCCGAAGAGATCCGCCGAAATCACCGGATTGGCCTTGGTGCTGTTGTTGGAGGCTGCGTTGGCGCCGGTTACCAGGCGGGTGACGCTGGACGAAGCAGGGACCCACTTGTCGATCTTCACACCATCAAGGAGCTCGCGCGACAGATCACCATCCCACCAGATGCCGAAGTTGATGCTCGGGCGCGAGCTGCTGATCGATACGCCCGTGGCGCTGTAGATGCCACCCACGCTGGACCAGCACTCATAACCGGGGAAGGACGGATCGATATCGGCGCACATGCCACGCCCGGTATCCACGCCGGTCTTCACGCCCCACAGGATCTTGCCGCTGGCCGCATCGTGCATTTCCATGCCGTAGGCGGCGCCTGTCTCCTCGTGCACCATGAAGACTTCCTGACCGCTGCGGTTCGGATCCAGGTCCGACATGTGCAGCGCATCGCCGTGGCCCAGGCCGGTGCGGTAGAGCAGCTTGCCATCGCTGCCGATGGTGGCGGCGCCGTAGATGATGTCGTCCTTGCCGTCCTTATTGACGTCGCCCACGGTGAAATAGTGCGCGCCTTGGCCATAGGCGCCGGAGCCGGAGGTCGGGCTGTCATGCGTCCAGCGCTGGGTCAGCTTGCCGTCGCGCCAGTCCCAGGCCACCAGCACCGCGCGGGTGTAGTAGCCGCGTGAGAACACGGCCGAGGGCCTGGTGCCGTCCAGATAGGCGACGCCCGCCAGAAAGCGGTCCACGCGGTTGCCGTAGGAGTCGCCCCAGCTCGAAACTGTGCCACGTGCCGGCAGGTAGTTGGTGGTGGCCATGGCGGCACCGGTGGCGCCGTTGAATACGGTGAGGTATTCCGGGCCGGAGAGGATATAGCCGGAGCTGTTGCGGTAGTCGGCGGTGCCTGAGCCGATCAGCGTGCCCTTGCCGTCGATCGTGCCGTCAGCCGTCTTCAGCATCAGCTCGGCCTTGCCGTCGCTGTCCAGGTCATACACCACCATCTGGGTGTAGTGCGCACCGGCGCGGATGTTCTTGCCCAGGTCGATGCGCCACAGACGGGTGCCGTTGAGCTTGTAAGCGTCGATGAAGGTGTTGCCGGTGTAGCCGGACTGCGAGTTGTCCTTGGAGTTGGTTGGTTGCCACTTGAGCACGATTTCGTACTCGCCGTCGCCATCCAGATCGGCGACCGAGCCGTCATTGGCGTCATAGGTGTAAGCCACGCCATCCGGAGTGGTGCCGCCTGCCGGCTTGTTGAGCGGGATGGAGAGGTAGGGATTGGCAAACACGGTGGCGTTGCTGCCGGCTTGCTCCGCGCCATTCACAACCGCCTTGACGGTGTAAGCCGAGCCGGCGCTGCCGGTGCTGTCCTGGTAATTGGTGCTGGCGGTGATCGGGCTGCTGTTGAGCTTGACCGATCCGCGATAGACGTTGAAGCCGGTGCTGGCCGACTCGGTGCCGAGCAGGCGCCAGCTCACCAGCATGCCGCTGGCGGCGGGCACTGCCACCGCGCCGCGGCCGAGCTTCTCGACATATTTACCGCTCGCGGCAGCGGAGCTGGCTACCGCCGAGCTGGCAGCTGCGGAGCTGGCGACGGCAGATGAAGCCGCTTTGGAACTGGCGGCGACGGAAGTGGCTGCGGAGGACGCTGCCGAGGAGGCCGCGACAGAGGATTTCGCCGCGCTTGATGCCGCGGCGCTCGAAGCGGCGACACTGGACGCTGCGGCGCTGCTGCTGGCTGCGGCCGCGTAGGAGCAGTAACGGGTGCCGGTGATGTGGGTGCTGCTCGGGAACAGCGGGGCCTGACAGGTGAAGCTGCCACTGAGGGTGGCATATACGAAGACGCCGGACTTGCCGAAGGAGACGCTGCGCGTGCCCGTCATGGCGCAGGCGGCGCCTTCCTTGGCGCATTTGGTATAGCCGCTGGGATAGTCGGTGGCGGCCTGGGCATGGGCCGTCAGCAACATGATGGCGAGCCCGCCGAAGAGTTTGCTGCGCATGGAGTGCCTCCTGGATTGGCTGCCTCACTGCGGCAGCTCTGGCTGAGTGCTTTGGATGTAGGAAAAACTCTTACATTCCTTCAAGCAGAGTTCCGCAACGTAGGTGAGGAGAGGTGCGCCGTCAAGCGCCTTCCGTACGGAGGCGTGTGATTTCCGTCAGACGGAATTATTCAGCCAGATCATGTACTTGTCAGGCATCCGGGTTCGGGTGCGAGGGCGCGCACCCGAACCCGGGGCGGGCTTATTACTGTGCCAGCACCTTCTGCCAGTCGGTCACCGTCCAGCGCGTGGCAAACAGCTGCCTGATTGCCGGTTCGGCGGCCTTGCGGATGGCGGCGGCATCCGGGGTCACGATTTGCATGCCGCCAGTCTGCAGTTCGGCGAGCAGACGGGCTTCGTCCTGCTGGATCTTGCGGCTGCCCCACAGCGCCGCCTTGTGCATGGCATTGCGCACCTTTTCCTGATCCGCGGTGGAGAGTTCGTTGCGGAAGAAGCAGGCATTGGCCAGTGGCATGCCGAAGCCGACGAGATGATTGGTGATCACCAGCTGCTTCTGTACTTCGTTGAGCTTGAGCGACTTGATCTGGGTGAGATCGCCTTCCGAGGCCTGGGCACTGCCCGTCTTGAGTGCGTCGTAGATGCCGGGCAGGGGCACTTGCACCGGGGCGACACCGAGCGGCTGCCACACCGAGATCCAGTCCGGCACCGGCGGCAGGCGCAGCTTCACGCCCTGAAAGTCAGCCGGGCTTTTGATGGGCTGGTTGCTGGTGAACTGACGGAAGCCGCGATAGACCGGCGCGAAGCTGACCATGCCACCCTTGGTTTCGAGCTGGTAGCGCAGGCTGTCGCCGATGCGGCTGTTCCACACGCGTTGCAGGTGATCGAAATCGCGGATCACATAGGGGCCGTTGAAGAAGAACCACTCCGGCGCGTAATCCTGGATCGGCTGGCCGCCGGTGAGCAGCAGTTCGCCGACCCGCTCGCCGGGTGCGCACTTCTGGAAGGCCGGGTTGATGCTTTGCTCGTTGAGCACGCCGGCCTGCACGCTGACCTGGATGTGCGGAGCGCTGAGCGCGAGCTCCCGCTTGAATTGCTGGGCGGTGTCGGCCAGCAGGTGGCCGTTGGCGAAGGGTGTGACTACGCGCAGGCTCACCGGAGCCGGGGCGGCCTGCGCCAGACCGGCTGCGAGCGTGGCGGCGAGGCTCAGGGTGAGGGATTTCAGGGCGATCTTCATGGATTTCCTCCGGGCTGTTTTGTGAGGCAGGCGTGCTGCCTCGGCCATGCTAGAGAACTGCCATGAAGCTTGTAATTACCCTTTTGGCCGGCCTGAAAACAAATCCGCCGGCAGGGGCCGGCGGGGAGGGGCACTTCAGGGCAGGTGCCCGGCTGGTTTCAGCGCAACTCCTGGATCGCGCGCAGCAGGCTCTTTTGTTCGGAGGATGTGATGAACTGGTCGTAGACCGGGCGCATCGCGTTCTCGAAGGATTGCTTGTTCACATCCTGGATGAGACGGGTGCCGGCGGCGACCACCGCCTTGCGGGCGCTGTCTTCGCGCTCCTTCCAGTACTGGCGCATCAGGCGCACAGAGTCGCGCGCGGCAGCACTGATGAGCTGCTGATCCTCGGCTGAGAGGCCATCCCAGCGGCGTTTGGAGAAGACCAGGATGTCCGGCGCCATCGAATGCTCGGTGAAGGAGTATTGCTGGAAGATCTCGAAGTGCTTGAAGCCCTCGTAGGAGGGCAGGTTGTTTTCGGCAGCTTCGACGAGCCCCATGCGCTGGCCGGCGATGATTTCATCCAGCGCCATCGGTGTGGGCTGAGCACCCATGGCTTTGGCAATCGCGATCCACAGATCGGATTGCGGTACGCGCAGTTTCAGGCCGCGCATGTCGGCCAGCGAGCGGACAGCCTTGTTGGCGTAGACCGAGCGCGCGCCGCTGTCGTAGAAGGCGAGGCCCACATAGCCGCCGGCTGCGCAGGAGGCGAGGATCTGCTGACCGGGCCCTCCGTCCATGCTCTTCTGCATGTGGTCGATCGAGCGGAACAGGAAGGGCATGCCCGGCACCACGGTGAGCGGGCAATCCTTGTTGAGGCTGGAGAGCATGCTGCGGGTCATGTCCAGTGCGCCATTCTTGATCCCTTCCAGCGCGTCCTTCTCCGAGCCGAAAGCGCCCTTGGACATCACGCGCAGGCGGATCCGCCCCTGCGAGCGCTCCTGGATCATCTCGGCCATGGCGCGCTGGGCACGCACCGCTGGGTGCTCGTCGGCATGGATATCTGCGACGCGCAATTCGAGGGTCTGCGCACCGGATGAAATGCGGTAGCGCGAGAGGGAGGCCACGATCTCGCGCCCGACCTGGCCGATGCGGCCGACGGCGACTGCCGAGGAGGCTGCGGCTTCGGAATTCTGCTCGCTCATCTGGGCGATCTGCTCGATGTTCTGGGCGATCTCGGTGCTGGAGGTCTGCTGCTCGCGGATGGCGCCGGCGATTTCCTCAACCACCCCGGCCGCTGCAGATGAGCCTTCCTTGATACGTTCGATCGAATCTCCGGCCTGCTGGGCGCTTTCCACGCCCTGACCCACAGCGGTCTCGGTGGTGGTCATGCTGTCGACGGCGGAGCGGGCGCTGTCCTGCATGCGCTGGACCAGGGCGGTGATTTCCTGGGTGGATCGGGCGGTGCGTTCGGCGAGCTTGCGCACTTCGTCGGCCACCACCGCGAAGCCGCGACCCTGCTCCCCGGCACGCGCCGCTTCGATGGCCGCATTCAGGGCCAGCAGATTGGTCTGGTCGGCGATCTCGCGGATCGTGCCGGCCATCGAGGAGATGCCGTCGCAGTCGGTGCGCAGGGTCTTGATGCGGGCAGAAGCCTCGCGCACCGAGTCGGCGATGGCACGGATGCCGTCCACCGTGCTGAGGATGGCGCCCGCGCTGTGGCTGGCAATGTCGCTGGAGTCCTGGGTATGCTGATTGGCATCCCGGGCCTGCTGGGCCACAACCGAGATGCTGACCGTCATTTCCTCCACCGCAGCGGCCATATTGGCCGAGGCGTCGCTCTGGATCTGCGAGTTGCGCGCGATCTTGCGCGAGGTGACGTCCACCTCCTCGGTCACTTCGAGCATGTGGCCGGTGGCTTGCTGGATCTCGGTGAAGCTCTGGCGCAGGCGCTCGAGCAGGCGGTTGTAGGCCAGCAGGGTCTGGCCGATTTCATCCTGGCTGGCGACCGTGATCTCGCTGGTGAAGTCGAGCTGATCGGCTGTGCGCTCGATCGTGCGCTGCATGATCTTGAGCGGGGTGATCAGGGCACGCCACAGCACGTAGCCGACTATCAGGATCAGGCCGACCCCGAGCACCAGCACCACAATATTGGTGCCGCGGGCCGCAGCGAAGGCTGCTTCGACGGTGCGCAGCTTGTCGGCACCATCGCTACCGAGCGCCTTGGCGGCTTCGGCATTCAGGCTGGAGAGGCTGGACAGGGCCACCCCAAACATGACGCAACAAGTGGCCAGTGCCGCGCCGATGAGGAACTGGATTTTTCGGGTGATGCTCATTTGCTGTTCTCCGCTCCCTGTGATGCTTGTTCGGCCTGGTGTCGCGCTGCTGCATGCGCAGGCAGATTCCGCCGGGTTTCTTGCGGGCTTACGGCAGGCCTGGCGGGTTTCTTGAGACGGGTTTGCCCGCATTGGGCGCCGCCCTTCTGCATGGCAGGCAGGCGCCTGAGGTGGCCGCGCCGCCTGAGTTGTGCTTGAATGCCGGCCATGCTCGAAACCCGTAAACTCGCCTGCCAGCGCGGCGAACGCCTGCTCTTCAAGGGCCTGGACCTGCGCCTCGGTGCAGGTGAGCTGCTGCGCATCGGCGGTGCCAACGGCATGGGCAAGACCAGCCTGCTGCGTCTGCTGGCCGGCTTGAGTCTGCCCGCGGCGGGCTCGGTAAGCTGGCAGGGGGCGGAGATCCAGAGCAGTCGCGAAGCCTTTCATGCTGCGCTCCTGTATCTGGGCCATGCCCCTGCATTGAACGATCTGCTCACGCCGCCCGAGAACCTGGCTTTCGCTTGCGCTACGGCCAGCCTGCTGGTGAGCGCGGTAGCCTGCCAAGAGGCGCTGACCCGGCTCGGGCTGACCCGACAGCTGGAGCTGCCGTGCAAGCTGCTGTCGCAAGGGCAGCGTCGCCGTGTCGGGCTGGCGCGCCTCGCGCTGTCGGCGAGCCGGCCCTTGTGGATTCTCGACGAGCCTTTCACGGCGCTGGACGTGGCGGCCGTGAGCGCGCTGGCCGCCCAGATCGACGCGCATTGTGCTGCGGGCGGCAGCGTGATTTTCACCTCGCACCAGGACGTGCCCTTCGCCACGCCCCTGCGCGTGCTGGACGTGGAGGCCTTCGCGCCATGAAGGTCTTTCTTGCGGTGCTGCGGCGTGACCTGCTGCTGGCCTGGCGCGCGCGCGCCGATCTGCTGGTGGCGCTGTCCTTCTTCCTGATCGTGGCCAGCCTGTTCCCTTTCGGCGTGGGGGCGGACCCGAACCAGCTGCGCGCCATCGGCCCCGGCGTGGTCTGGGTGGCGGCCCTGCTTGCGGTGTTGCTGGCCTTGCCGCGCCTGTTCGACAAGGATTTCGACTCCGGTGTGCTGGAGCAACTGCTGCTCTCGCCGGAGCCGGCCGTGCTGTGGGTGGCTGCCAAGATTGCCGCGCACTGGCTGGCCACTGGCTTGCCGCTGGTGATCCTGTCGCCGCTGCTGGGCACGATGTACCGCCTTGAGGGTGTGGAGCTTGGGGTGCTGGCAGGCGGCCTGCTGCTGGGTACGCCGATTCTGTCACTGGTGGGCGCCATCGGCGCGGCGTTGACCCTGGGCCTGCGCGGCGCGGGCTCACTCTTGGCCCTGCTGGTGCTGCCGCTCTTCGTGCCGGTGCTGGTCTTCGGCGCCGGGGCGGTGGATGCCTGGGGCGCCGGGATGGGCGTGAGCGCCCAGTTCTCGCTGCTCGGTGGCGGCCTGCTGGGGGCACTGGCCTTGTCACCTCTGGCCTGCGCGGCAGCCTTGCGTCTCGCCGTCGAGTGATTTCTTGAAGCGGATCAAGGCCGGTGCCGGGCCATTCCTGCGTATCATCCGGTTCAGCTGAACAGCCTGCTGACTGACAAGCATGAATATTTTCCGATTCTCCTCACCGCAGACTTTCTACCCGCTGGCTGGCCGCCTCGTGCCGGTCTTCGCGGTGCTGGCCGCTGCCTTCCTCGCTGCCGGCCTCTACATCGGTTTCTTCGAGGCGCCCACCGATGCCGTGCAGGGCGAGGTCTATCGCATCATCCACATCCATGTTGCCGCAGCCTGGATGAGCATGTTCATCTACCTCGTGATGGCCTTCTGGTCGGCGATCGGCCTCGGCTTAGGCACGCGCCTGTCCTTCTACATGACCCAGGCCCTGGCGCCCACCGGGGCGCTGTTCTGTTTCATTGCGCTGTGGACCGGCGCACTGTGGGGCCGCCCGACCTGGGGCGCCTACTGGGTGTGGGATGCACGCCTGACTTCGCAATTGCTGCTGCTCTTCCTCTACTTCGGCTTTATCGCCCTGACCCGCAGCATTGAAGACCCGCGCCGGGCCGACAAGGCGGGCGCGATCATCGCGCTGGTCGGCGCGGTGAATGTGCCGATCATCTATTTCTCGGTGAAATGGTGGAACACCCTGCATCAGGGCGCTTCGGTGAAGCCGGGCGGCTCCAGCATGGCCAGCGTGATGCTGTGGGCGATGCTGCTCACCGCGCTGGGCTGCTGGTTCTACAGCCTTGCGGTGACCTTGACCCGTGCCCGCAGCATCATCCTTGAACGCGAACGTCATACCGACTGGGCGTCCATCGAGATCGCACGACTGGGGAGCAAATGATGGTCTGGCAATCCTTCAGTGACTTCATCGACATGGGCGGGCGTGGCGCCTTCGTGTGGGGCAGCTATGGCCTGAGTTTTCTGCTCATGGCTGCGGAACTCTGGCTGCTGCGTAGCCGTCGGAAGCAGAGCATCCGGCGCCTGTGTCAGCTGCAACAACTCGAACAACAGAAAGACTGACGTGAAACCTCGCCACAAGCGCTTCCTCCTGATCGGCATCGCCCTGACTCTGCTGGCCGGCGCGACTGCGCTGGTGCTGAACGCCTTCAACGACAATCTGGTCTTCTTCCATACGCCCAGCGAAGTGGCGGCCGGCAAGGCGCCGCAGGGCCGCACCTTCCGCATCGGCGGCATGGTGGTCGCTGGCTCGGTGCAGCGCGCGGCCGACGGCCAGACCGTGCGCTTCATGATTACCGACACCGCGCAGGTCGTGCCTGTGGTCTACAAGGGCGCGCTGCCGGATCTCTTCAAGGAAGCCAAGGGTGCGGTGGCGCAGGGCAAGCTGGGCGCCGACGGGGTCTTCACCGCCAGCGAGGTGCTGGCCAAGCATGATGAGAACTACATGCCGCCCGAGGCCAAGGACGCTATCGATCAGGCCCACGCCACGGCCAAGACCCTGAAATGAGGCACGCCTGATGATCCCCGAACTCGGCCATTTCTCCCTGATCCTTGCTTTTCTGGTGGCGCTGACGCTGGGCGTGCTGCCCCTCATTGGCGCGGCCCGCAACGATGCGGCCTTGATCGGTCTTGCCCGCCCGGCCGCGCGGCTGGAGTTCGCACTGATTGCGCTGGCTTTCCTGTGCCTCACGCAGAGCTTCATTGCCAATGATTTCTCGGTGGCTTACGTTGCTTCGCATTCGAACACCAAGCTGCCGCTGGCCTACCGGATTACCGCCGTCTGGGGCAGCCACGAAGGCTCGCTACTGCTATGGGCGCTGCTGCTGGGCTTGTGGACTTGCGCCGTGTCCTTCGCGCGCAACCTGCCCGAGGAGTTTACGGCCCGCGTGCTGGCGGTGATGGGGCTGGCGGCCTCCGGCTTCCTGGCCTTCATGCTGTTCACCTCCAACCCCTTCGAGCGCCTGCTGCCCGGCGCGCTGGAAGGCAATGACCTGAATCCGTTGCTGCAGGACCCGGGCATGATCATTCACCCGCCCTTGCTCTACATGGGCTATGTGGGCTTCTCGGTGGCCTTTGCCTTCGCCATCGCGGCCTTGATCGGTGGCCGGCTGGACGCGGCCTGGGCACGTGCCTCGCGGCCGTGGACCCTGATTGCCTGGGTTTTCCTCACCCTGGGCATCATGGTCGGCTCCGGCTGGGCCTATTACGAACTCGGCTGGGGCGGCTGGTGGTTCTGGGATCCGGTCGAAAATGCCAGCTTCATGCCCTGGCTGGTCGGCACGGCGCTGGTGCACTCGCTGTCGGTGACCGAGAAGCGCGCGGCCTTCAAGAGCTGGACGGTGTTGCTGGCCATTTCGGCCTTCTCGCTGTCGCTGCTGGGCACCTTCCTCGTGCGCTCCGGCGTGCTGACTTCGGTCCATGCCTTTGCGACCGACCCCAAGCGCGGCATCTTCATCCTGGCCCTGCTAGTGCTGGTGATTGGCGGCTCGCTGCTGCTGTATGCCTGGCGGGCGACGAGTCTCGCCGGCGGCGGCAAGTTCGCCCTGTTCTCGCGTGAGACCTTCCTCCTGATCAACAACGTGCTGCTCTCGGTGGTGGCCGCCACGGTGCTGCTCGGCACGCTTTATCCGCTGCTGGTGGATGCGCTGGGCATGGGCAAGCTGTCGGTCGGCCCGCCGTATTTCGAGGCGGTGTTCTTCCCGCTGATGACGCCGGTGGTGCTCCTGATGGTGGTCGCGCCCTTCGTGCGCTGGAAGGATCAGGCGCTGCAGGCCTTGTTGCGCAAGCTGCTGCCGGGACTGGCGCTGGCCTTCGTGCTCGGCAATCTCGCCGCCTGGCTGGCCGGTGGCTGGAGCGTGCGCAGCGGCTTGGGCCTGTCGCTGGCGGCCTGGGTGCTGATTGGCAGCGGGCAGCTGCTGTGGCAGCGTCTGCGCGGGCCGGAAGCCAGCTTGCGCAATATTCCGCGCGCTTGGTGGGGCATGTGGCTGGCGCACTTCGGCATCGGCATCTTCATCATTGGCGTGGCAATGGTGAAAACCTTCGAAGCCAACATCGATACCACGCTCAAGATCGGCAGCTCGGCCGAGCTGGCGGGTTACCGCTTCACGCTCGACAAGGTCGAAGAAGCACGCGGCCCCAACTATGCGGCGGCACGTGCCACGGTGAGCCTGAGCCGTGCTGGCGCGAGCATCAACACCCTGCATCCGGAAAAGCGCATCTATCTGGCGCGCCAGATGCCGATGACCGAATCCTCGATCGACACCGGCCTGCTGCGTGACGTGTATGTGTCGCTGGGCGATGCCGTGGCGGACGACAGCTGGGTCGTGCGCCTCTACTACAAGCCCTTCATCAGCTGGATCTGGGCGGGCTGCCTGCTGATGGCGCTGGGCGGCCTGCTGGCAGCGCTGGATCCGCGTTATCGCAAGACGAAGAAAGTGGCCGCATGAAAGCCAAAGCCCTGATCCCGCTGGCGCTCTTCGTGGGCCTCGTGGCCCTGTTGGGCATCGGCCTCACCCTCAAGCCGCGCGAGATTCCCTCGCCGCTGATCGACAAGCCGGCGCCGGCCTTCAATCTGCCGCAGCTGCTGCAGCCGGATGCCCGCCTGAGTCTGCCCGACATGCAGGGCAAGGTGTGGCTGCTCAATGTGTGGGCCAGCTGGTGCGTGGCCTGCCGCGAAGAGCATCCGGTGCTGGTGCAGTTCGCCAAACAGAACGTGCTGCCAATCATCGGCCTGAACTACAAGGACAAGCGTCCGGATGCGCTGAACTGGCTCAAGGAAGGGGGTGATCCCTACACCCTGTCCATCGTTGATGCGGATGGCCGCGTCGGCATCGACTACGGCGTGTACGGCGTGCCCGAAACCTTCCTGATCGATCGCAATGGCCGTATTCGCTACAAGCACATCGGCCCGGTCACACCGGAAGCCCTTGAAAAGGAACTGATGCCGCGCATCAAGGAGCTGCAAGGTGCCTAAGCTGATCCTTTGCCTGCTGCTGTGTCTGACGAGCCTCGCCAGTCTGGCGCAGACCGACACGGCGCTTGAAGCACATGTCATGAAACTCTCCGAGGAGCTGCGCTGCCTCGTGTGCCAGAACCAGTCCATCGCCGAATCGCAGGCTGAGCTGGCGCAGGATCTGCGCCGCCAGGTGCGCGAGATGCTAGCGGCCGGCAAGAGCGATGATGAAGTGCGCAGCTTCATGGTCGAGCGCTATGGCGATTTCGTGCTCTACGAGCCGCCGGTCAAGCGCAGCACCCTGTTGCTGTGGCTGGGCCCGGCCGTGCTATTGCTGGGGGCGCTGGGAGCCTTCCTGTGGCGCCTGCGTAGTCGTCGCCAAGAGCAGGCTGAAGTGCCGGATGCAGCAGCGTTGGAAAAAGCGCGCGCCTTGCTGGCTGAACAAGACACCAAAGGATGAGCATGACTGCGTTCCTGATCGTTGCAGCGCTGGTGCTGCTGAGTGTGACTGCGTGGCTCGTCCGCCCCTTGCTGGCGCCGAAGGCGCTCTCCGCGGAGACGGAAAGCCCTGCCCTGCGGGTGCTGCGCGAACAGCGCCGCGAGCTGGAAACCGATCTGGCGGCTAACCGCATCAGTGCTGCAGAACATGCTGATAGCATGGCTGAACTGGAGCAGCGCACGGCCGCCGAAATGGCCGCGCTTGCCGCGCCCGGCGAAGCGCGTGCGGCGCGAGGCTGGGCGGCTGCGCTGGGGCTCGGCCTGCCGGCCGCCGCAATCGGCCTCTATCTGATCATCGGCCAGCCGGCCGGGCTGGATCCGGCCAATACCGCGCCGCAACAGGCTTTCGGTGCGGGCGAAATCGAGGCCATGGTGAGCAAGCTGGCCGCAAAGGTGGCCGCCAATCCGGATGATCTGGAAGGCGCTCAGATGCTGGGGCGCTCTTACATGGTGCTGGAGCGTTTTGATGAAGCGGTGAAGGTTTTCGCCGCATTGGCCCAACGCCGCCCACAGGATGCCCAGGTGCGGGCCGATTGGGCCGATGCGCTCGGCAGCGTGCAGGGCAATCGGCTCAGTGGCGAGCCAGCGCGTTTGATCGATGAGGCGTTGACGCTTGACCCGGACAACGTCAAGGCACTCGCGCTGGCCGGTTCGGTGGCCTTTGAGCAGGAAGACTATCGGCGCGCCTTGCGCCACTGGCAGCGCATGGCGAGCAAAGTGGATCCGCAGAGCGAGATCGGCCGCAATGCCGATGCCATGATCGCTGAAGCGCAGCAGCGTCTGACTGGCGCTGCGCCTGTGCCCGCACCGTCGCCTGCTGTGGCTGCAAACGGTTTGCAGATGGCAGGACGGATCAGTGTGTCTGCCAGCCTGCATAGCCAGTTCTCGCCAGACGACGCTCTGTTCATTTTTGCGCGTCCTGCCGCAGGCGGACCTCCGATCGCTGCCCTGCGCATGAAGGCAGGTGATCTGCCGGCAAGTTTTGATTTTGCTCGCGCCCAGTTGATGGGTGGTGACCCGGGGCAAGGGCCATTCGTCATCGGCGCACGTATTTCAAAGAGCGGAGAGGCGAAGGCGGGCGTAGGTGATATGGAGGGTTATTCTGTAGGTGTTAGTCCTAATACTAAAGACATAATCATAGAAATCGACAAAATCATCAAATGACAAACGGTTTTGTTGAATAGACTTGCTGAAAACGCCCTTGCAGCAAGCTTTGTGCATTAAGTCACAGATTGTGGTGGCGTTAATCCCGAGGACGCCGCCTTTGGTCATTACGCACCTTCAGACAGTATTTAAAGAGGGTGCGAAAAGCTAGGATGCAGGCATTGATTACAGCTTCATGTCTGCCATGTTCGATATCGCCATCTACAGCAAGACCGCCCTTGGCCGCGCCGAGATGAACGAGCGCAGGCTGGGCCTGAGCCAGCGTCTGCGACGCGCCCTGATTATGGTGGACGGCAAGACGCGCTACGGCATCCTGCGCGAGATGCTCGAACCGTTAGGTGAGCCCAAGGAAGTCATTGAGCAGCTCGTGGAGCTTGGTCTGATCGAGTCGGACTACGATCTGCCGCCTATGCCGGTGTTCGGCAACATGCTGGTAGAAGATCCTTCGACGCTGATGGATGTCCATCCCACCAGATGATGTTGTCGTGGCGTGAGGGACCACGCTGTGTGTTCCTGTGCAGGCAGCACACCGAAGCTGCCATGATCAAACAGTTCTAGTTCGCCGCCTGACCAGAAGGCGGCCAGCAGCTGCTCCAGACTTTCTCCCTCCTGCCACTTGCGCGCCTGTGTATTGCGCGGCGTGCGGCTGCCTGCGACCACATCGTGATAGCTTGCCCATGAGCTGCTCTGCAGGGCCTGCAGGAGTTGTGTCGGCCAGCGTGAATCGAGTTGTGCGAGTTGCTGACCGAGCGAGTTGGCAAACAGGAAGGCCGCTTGCGGATAGTGCTGGCGCAGGGCTAATGGTCCATGCAGGCCAGCGAAGCAATCAAGCTGGCCGTGCCGGAAGTGGATGGCCGGGAAGCGTCGGCGTAACAGGGCGCGCGCCAGCGGGTCCGGCTCCAGGATTTCCACCTTTGCAAAGCGGACGAGGAAATCGGCATTCAGCGTGTAACCGGCACTCGGACCAATGATCACCAGTTCTTTTTGTGGTGGCTGCCAGGCGGACAACCAATATCCCACCTGAGTCACGAAGGGCTGCCACAGGCGACGGCGATAGCGCAGGGCACGCCAGTGGTAGATCAGCCCGCCGCTTGGATTCCAGAGGTGGTTTTGCAGGGCGCTCATATCTGCAGGAGCGGCCGCTGGCCGTGAGTTCGTTGCCAGTGGCCGCCCCAACAGAAATCGGGTCGCACACTCACGCCAGGAGTGCCTTCAACTCTGCTACTTCGGTGCGCAATTGCATCACTTCTTCCCGCAGACTGGCGACTTCAGCGGCCAGACCCACACTTTCTGCGCCTCGCGTGGCGGGGGCTGCAGGCAATTCCGGTGTTCCGCTCAAGAGATGGGCCCAGCGGCTTTCTCGGGCTCCGGGCGCCCGAGGCAGCAGGATGGTCAGTGGATTGGCGGCGCGGATGGCAAGCTCCTCCAGGAAGGCTTCCAGCGAGGAGGCGTCGGCGAAGCGATAGAGGCGCTCGCAGTTGGCGCGCAACTCGGCCACGGTCTGCGGACCGCGCAGGATCAGGGTGGTGAGGATGGCCACCGAAGGCGTCGGTAACTGGAAGACCTTGGGCAGGTTGTGACCGTATTTGGTCACGCGTCCCCCTGAGGACTCGATGATCAGGCTGTAGCTGCGCAGGCTATCGATGGCTTCCAGCACGGCGGCTTCGGATAGTTCCATCACCGGCTCACGGGCGGTTTTCTGATTGCAACCAGTGACCAGCGCATTCAGCGAGAGCGGATAGGTGTCGGGAACGGAGGCCTGCTTTTCAACCAGAACGGCGAGGACGCGGGCTTCAATGGGGGAGAGCTGTTGGGGTTCGGACATGCTTTTTTTCGCTGCGGGTAAAAACCCAATCATAGCTGCCTGGCCCGTGAAACTATGCGATTCAGGCGTCCGGCCAGGGTAGCAGCCAGGGTTTGCCAGTGAGTTGGTCGGCAATGCGGGCAAACAGCTCGCCTTCTATCGGCCGTTCGAGGAAGTCGAAACACACGTTCTGCCAGGTGAAACGCAGGGCATAGGCATGCAGATAGCCGCGGTCGGCCGGACTGCCGCCGTAACGTGCGTCGCCGAGGATCGGGGCACTGAGGCTCTTGAGCGCCACGCGTAGCTGGTGGGTGCGGCCGGTGAGTGGGCGCAGCACGAACAGGCGCAGGCCATCCCCGGCCGAGAAGGCAAAGAATTGGGTGGCTGCGCGCAAATCGCCTTCACGCGACAGGCGCCAGCTGCCGCCACGCGCCTTGAGCATCGCGCCCTTGATCCAGCCCTGTTTCTTGGACGGTTTGTAATCGGACAAGGCCAGATAGCATTTGCTGATCTCGCCTGCCTCGAACATGCGCCCGAATTCGCGTGCCGCGTCGGCATGCCGGGCGAACAGCACCAGCCCCGAAGTGATGCGATCGAGGCGGTGCACCGGATGCAGGCCGGCCTCGCCAGTGGCGGCTTTCACCCGGGCGACGAAACCGGGCTCGTCCTCCTCGGTGTGAAAGCTCACGCCCGCCGGCTTGAGGGTCAGCAGGAAATCTGGATGGCTGTAGAGGACGAATTGCGCAGTCTTTGCGCAGTGATCGGCACTGTCTTTTGCGTCAGGGGTTTGCAGCATTTTTCCAGAAGCTATCCACAGGCTTGCTCAGGGTTCTTGGGGATATCAAAGGCTGTGAGTCACTTCCACAGTGCGTGGAAATGATGCACAGGACCATGACCGCTGCCGACCTGCAGGCTGCCCGAGGTGGCAATGGCACCGCGCAGCCAGTCGCGTGCGGCACGTACTGCGTTTTCGGTACGGCGGAATTCTCCGGCCTGTGGCAAGAGCGCTGCAATCGCAGAAGACAGCGAGCAGCCGGTACCGTGAGTGTTCTTTGTTTCGATGCGCGGGGCAGGCATCTCGATCATGCGGTCGCCGTCGAAGAGCAGATCGACCACTTCATTGCCAGGTAGGTGGCCACCCTTGAGCAAGACCCAGCGTTCGCTCGACAAAGGTTGCATCTCGCGCAGGCGTTCCACGGCGCGGTACATCTCCTTGACTGTTTCCGGCGCGCGCTGCTCCAGCAATACGCCCGCTTCCGGCAGGTTCGGCGTGATCATGAAGCTTTGCGGTAGCAGTGCTTCGATCAACATGCTGACTGCATTCTTCGCCAGAAGGTGATCGCCGCTCTTGGCCACCATCACCGGGTCGCACACCACATACGGGGCCTGCCAGTGGGCGAGGCGCTCGGCCACGGTGTGCACGATCTCGGCCGAGCCCAGCATGCCCAGCTTCACGGCGTGGATCTTCACATCTGCAAAGAGGGTATCGATCTGCAGCTTGAGGAAATCGGTGGGTGGCACATGCACGCCGGTGACGGCCTGGGTGTTCTGTGCGGTGAGCGCGGCCACCACGCCGCAGCCGTAGGCACCAAGGGCCGAGAATGATTTCAGGTCGGCCAGGATGCCAGCGCCGCCAGAGGGATCGACACCGGCAATGGAGACGACATTGGGGATCAGGCGTTGGCTCATGAGGGTGACTTGATTCAGTGGAGCGGGGATTGTACGGCTGCGCCGGGATTGTGGGAGCGGCCGGAGGCCGCTCCTACGAAATCACCGTGCCCCGTAGGGCCGGCTTCAGCCGGCGGGGCCCGAGGTGGCATGGGCCCATGCGGCTAAAGCCGCACCTACAAAATCAGGCGGGCCGCTTGGCGTGGAAAGTCAGCGGCACGCTCACCGGTGGTGGTGATTTTAGGATGTGCGACTTCATCTTGCCCATGACATGCATTTCGCATGGCTTGCAGTCAAAGCGCAGGGTGAGCTTTTCCTTGCCGTTGATCAGGGTCATCGGCTCGGCGCGCACTTGCCCTTGCACGCCGGTGACGCCCTTGGCCTGCTTGGGGCACAGATTGAAGGAGAAGCGCAGGCAGTGCTTGGTGATCATCAGGCTCACCTCGCCATCTTCCTCGTGCGCCTCGTAGGCCGCTTCGATCAGCTTTACGCCATGCTTCGAATAGAAGCGCCGCGCCGCGTCGTTGTATACGTTGGCCAGATACGATAAGGATTCGTCCGGATACTGCGCGGGCGGTTCACTGGCGGCGAAACGCGGCGGGCGGCCGAGTGCTTGGAGGCGGGCTGCTTCGAGCGCCTCGATGGCCTCGCGGCGCAGGGCGTTGAGTTGCGAAGCGGGCAGGAACCAGGGCTGCTGCCAGTCGACTGAAATTTCGCGTGCCGAGAAGATCGTGGCGCCGAGCTTGGCGAGGTGTTCGCGCAGGCTGGCTTCACTCTTTTCCGGATGTTGCGCGGGCTGCTTGTCGCAGGCCAGTTGCGCCGATGCTTCTGCGCCGGATTCATCCACTACGCGTAGCGCGAAGCCCTCGGGCGTCTCGGAGAAATGCAGGTCCAGTGCGATGCGGCGCTCGGCGGATTTCTTGAGCAGGGCCTGTTCCCAGGCGTGGTCGCGGTTGCGCGAGATTTCCACCCCCACGACCAGCCCCGGCAGTTCGCTGATTTTCTGGTTCGGCGTCACGCGCCATACATTGCCGATCTGCTTCACCGTGTCGGCCTGCACACCCTGCAGGCGGCGCTTGTAGAGCCAGCTGAGGCCGTCGCTGTTGGCGAGCGGTGCGGCGGATTCCAGTTCGAACCAGTCAGTGCTGACTTTCGTCACGGTGCCCAGACGTTCGCCTTCGTGGCTGGGTGCGTCGAAGGCGCCGATGTCTTCCTTGCGGCCCTGCACGAAGTAATCGGTGCTGCTGCGGTTGAAGCTTTTGTCCGGGTCCGGCTGGAAGCTGAATGCGCTCTTGCCGTGCGAGGCGGCGGCCAGTTCCGGCCGCTCTTCGAGAATGCCGTCGAGCAGCTGGCGGTAATGCGCGGTGATGTTCTTCACATAGCGCATGTCCTTGTAGCGGCCTTCGATCTTGAAGCTCTGCACGCCGGCGTCGACCAGTGCGCGCAGGTTGGCGCTCTGGTCGTTGTCCTTCACCGACAGCAGATGCTTGTCGAAGGCCACCACGCGGCCCTTCGAGTCTTCCAGCGTGTAGGGCAGGCGGCAGGCTTGCGAGCAGTCGCCGCGATTGGCGCTGCGCCCGGTGTGGGCGTGGCTGATGTAGCACTGGCCCGAGAAGGCCACGCACAGTGCACCGTGGATGAAGAACTCCAGTGGCACGGCCGGATTCACGGCGGCGCGGATCGCAGCAATTTCGTTCAGCGTGAGTTCGCGCGCCAGCACCAGCTGCGAGAAGCCGACTTCGCCGAGGAACTTTGCTTTCTCCACGGTGCGGATGTCGCACTGGGTGGAGGCGTGCAGCGCGATCGGCGGCAGGTCCAGTTCGAGCAGGCCCATGTCCTGCACGATCAGTGCGTCCACGCCTGCGTCGTAGAGCTCGCGGACCAGCTTGCGCGCGGGTTCCAGCTCGGCGTCGTGGAGGATGGTGTTGAGGGTGACGAAGATGCGCGAGCCATAGCGGTGCGCGAATTCGACTAGCCCGGCAATGTCGCTGACCGGATTGTCCGCCGAGGCGCGGGCGCCGAAGGAAGGGCCGCCGATGTAGACGGCGTCCGCGCCGTGCAGCACGGCTTCGCGGCCGATGTCGGCGGTCTTGGCGGGGGCGAGGAGTTCGAGTTGGTGACGCAGGAGGCTCATGGGGGCGCAGGGCAAATCTTGTTGTAAGCCGCGAGTTTACCTGCAAGCGCTCCGCGCTTCCCCTGAAAACACGAGCGGCCCCGCGGGGCCGCTGTGACGGAGGGGGAAGACTTCAGGCCGCCGGGCGCAGCGGCAGGCTTGCAGCGGCCGCCGTGGCTTCGGCTTCGTCCAGGGCGTCATGCCGGGGCGGCTGCTTCCTGTCGTCGTCTGCCGAGGCGGCGCGGCTGCCACCGGTGCCGGGCGAGCCGGACATGGCCGTGGCCAGCAGGAGCATCAGGAACATCGGGGTTTGCTTCATGGCGTGCGCCTCCGGAACTTCATGAACTGAAGCATAGGAAGGGGTTTTCCCGCACACAAGCGCAGAATTTGTTGTTGCACTGCGTCGCGTCTGAGATGGATCAAAGCCGGGTGTATCGGCATCAATCAGTGGAGTGTCAGCTTTTCCAGGCTGAGCCAGCCCGCCAGGTCTGCATCCTGCGTGCTGTTTGCGAAGCGTAGCGGCAGGCCTTTGGCAAGCGGATTGGTGGCGCGCAGCAGCAGACGATAGTGCCCGGCGCCGAAGCCCGCCAAGGGCAGGCTGGCCTCGCGCCGGTGGGCCGGCTGGCCTGGCAGGATGCCGTGCAGACCGCTCGCCAGATCCTGTTGCGCATGGAGCTTGCCGTGCTCATCGAGGAGGGCTAGTTGGAGTGGCCAGGGGTGATAGAAGGGGGCGACGCCACGGTTCTCGATTTCAAGCGTGATCTCCAGCCGCCCGCCCGAATGCCGCAGGGCGATGCGCGGCACGTGGAATTCGTAGCCCATGCG
Organism: Uliginosibacterium aquaticum; assembly: GCF_012972705.2. GTDB lineage: Bacteria > Pseudomonadota > Gammaproteobacteria > Burkholderiales > Rhodocyclaceae > Uliginosibacterium > Uliginosibacterium aquaticum. The sequence goes on from NZ_JABCSC020000001.1 coordinate 199,817, forward strand.
CCGCACCTGCTCAAGGGCGCGTGCGCGGCGCTCGGGGGGATTGGCGGTTTTGAACATGCCTGAATCCATCAGCCAGCTGACATGGGTGGCGGCCACGCACTCGGCAAAGTCCTGCAGTTGCGGCAAGCCCGGCGCGGTATCGAAGACCTTGCCCCAGGCTTCGGGGCGGATCTCGCCACCGATCGGGCGGGTCTGCCAGGCCTCCAGCGCGCCTGCCGCCTGCAGCTTGGCGACGAAATAGCTGGTCTTGCTGGGCAGGGTGTTCCAGGCGAAGGAGTCGTCGTGGAAACCGAATGGGCTGGCGGCATTGGCGACATACACCGGATCCGCGTCACCCGCCGGGTAGCGCAGCAGGACGGGGGTGCTGCGGAAGGCCCGTGCATAGGCGTCCATCACGCTTTGCTGCAGCGCCCGGTCGGCAAACAACTCGTTGCGGGGATAGTCATGCCATTCGCCCCACAAGCCGAGCAAGCCGGCGGTGATGAAGCCGATGCGGGCGTCACCGTCATAGCGTTGGCCAAGGGCGGCAATGAAGTTGGTGAGGGCGGGGGCGAGTGCCGGATGGCGGTAGTCCGGCGTTTCGTTGAGGACGGGCGGGCGGGGTGGGGTACTGGGGCGTTCCCAGCGCGTGAGCGTCACTACGTCGCGCAGTCCGGCCGGCAGGCCGGAAGGCTTGCCCGGATATTCGAGGTAGAAGCGGAAGATGGCCTGATGGCCGCGTCCTGCTACCTGATCGAGAAAGCGCTCCAGCACGCTCCAGTCGTACTGTCCGGGGCCACGCATCACAGCAGCGAGCGGGAAGTAGCTGAACTCCATGCTGTGCGGGAAATCGTCCGGATTTGCCGCACCGGCATAGGGCACCAGACCCTTGAGCGGGTTACCCGCCGGCGCCGGCGCATAAGCCAGCGGCTGCCAGTCCAGAGCATGCGCCTGAGCGCACCATAACCCTGTGGCCAGCAGGACGAGAAGGCATGAAAGGCTGACTCTCAGGGCATTTGTCACACGAAACATAATGTTGCATACGCTCAGGTATGTTGCTGGGCAGGATGGACTTAAGCTTGCGTCGAATCCTGCGCATAGTCATGCGCGGGCAGACGAGACAGCATAGCTTGAGAGTCAAACCCGCCGCGCCACCGCGCTTTTCTTTTTCCCCCCAGGCTCGCCGCGATAGCGTCGGTTTCCTGCTGCTCGGCCTGTGCCTGACCGCCAGCCTGCTGTGGCTGGACTCCTTCGACTGGTTCGTGCGCTTTGCGATGACTCACGAGCATTGGGAGCTGGATGAGCTGGCCACCGCGCTGTGCGTGATGGGGGGGCTTGGCTACGTCTTTGCCTGGCGCCGGATTACCGAGCTGCGGGGCGAGATCCTGCGCCGCGAGCAGGCCGAGGGGGAAGCGCGGCATCTGGCGAGCCATGATGCCCTGACCGGTTTGCCCAATCGCCGTTCGCTGCGCGCCCATTTCGATGCGCTGAGCAGCGCCCGGAGACAGAGCGGTTTTTACCTGACGATCCTGGACCTCGATGGCTTCAAGGCCATCAATGACCTGCATGGTCATGCGATCGGCGATGCCTTGCTGCTGGAAGTGTCACGCCGCCTTGAGCTGTGCTTTGGTGCGGATTTTGTGTGCCGTCTGGCCGGCGATGAGTTCGCCGTGATCGTCAGCTCGGTCGAGTCCGAAGCCGCTGCCCGTAGCTTGATCGAGCGGGCCGCCGCCGCCTTGCAACAGCCGATGCAGGTGGAGGCGCGCGCGCTGCAGGTTTCTGCAACCTTCGGGGTCGCGGTCTGGCCGGCTGATGGTCAGCAGCTGAGTCTGTTGTTGCGCCGGGCGGATCTGGCGCTCTATCAGGGCAAGAATCTGAGCCGCAGCAGCGTGCGTTTCTTCAGTGCCGAGCTCGATCAGCAGATCGAGGCGCGTTCGCGCGTTGAGGCTGCGGTGCGCGAGGGGCTGAGGCATGGGCGTCTGAGCGTGCATTTCCAGCCCATCGTCGAACTCGCCAGTGGCCGCATTGCCGGCTTCGAGGCGATGGCCCGCCTGCATGATCCGGAGCTGGGGAGCGTGGCGCCAGAGAGCCTGATTGCCGCGGCGGAACGTGCGGGGCTGATCGTGCAGGTGGCCGAGCAATTGCTGGAGCAAGCCTGTCGCGCGGCGGCCGCCTGGCCGGACGAGCTTTTCCTGTCATTCAACCTGTCGCCCATGCAGTTGCGGGATCGCTTGCTGGTGGAGCGTTTGCTGCGTGTGCTGGAGCGCAGCGGGCTGGCGCCGACGCGGCTGGAGCTGGAGGTGACCGAGACGGCCATCCTGCTCGACGCTGACGAAGCCGAACAGACTTTTGCCCGCCTGCGGGCGCTGGGCATGCGGGTGTCGGTGGACGATTTCGGGGCTGGCTATTCGAGTCTCGGGCGCTTGCAGGGCTTCCGCTTCGACAAGCTCAAGATCGATCCGGCTTTCACCCAGGCCATTGGCCAGCCCGGGCGAGGGGAAGACATCCTGGAAGGCTTGCTGGGTCTGGCGCGGGGGTTGAACAGCGACGCGCTGGCCGAAGGTGTCGAGACGCCCGCCCAGGCACACTGGCTGATGCAGCGTGGCTGCCGCTACGCGCAGGGCTATTTCTTTGGCGAGGTGCTGCCGGAAGAGGCCGTGCTGCCGATGCTGCGTGAGCAAACGCAAGCGGCCGACGTGGCCTGGCAACGCGAGGCCTCTTGAGGCCGGCTGAACGCTTATTTGGCGCCAAAGCCCCGTTTCCCGGCGAAATCGCTTACCGTGGAAGCCATTCTCACTTGAGCACGGAAGACGTCACCTTGGCCAAACCTAATTACTCGTTCGAAAAACGTCAGCGCGAACTCGCGAAAAAGCAGAAGAAGGAAGAAAAACTCAGGCGCAAGACCCTGCCGGGCGAGGCTCCGGAGGACGACGAAGCGGCCGAGCCGGATGCTGCCGCGACTGACGCTGCGCCTGAGGGCGATACGGCCTAATCGTGCTTCACCAGGATCAGCTTGCCGGTATCGAAGCCTAGTGCGGCCGCCTTGGCGAGCAGGGCGTCGCGCACGCCCGGATCGAGCTGGGGTGAGCGGGCGAGCAGCCACAGATAGGACTTGTCCGGCCCGCTGATCAGCGCGTACTGATAGCCCGCGTGGTCCAGCTCGAAGATGCCGTAGGCGCCGTAGAAAGGGCCGAAGAAGGACACCTTCAGATGGCCTGTGTCTGCCGCGCCGACGAAGCGGGCCACGCCTTCGGCTTCCTTCCATTTCTGGGTGCCGGCGTCGTAGCCACGATTGAGTACCCGCACCGCGCCGTCCTCGCGCAGGCTGTACTCCGCTGAAACGCGGGAGAGGCCGCGCTCGAAGGAGTGATCGAGGCGGGCGACCTCATACCATTTTCCCAGATAGCGATCCAACTGGAAGTTGCTCACCGGACGCACATTGTCCGGCAGGCTGGTGCAGCTTGCGAGGCACAGCAGCGCAAGCGCTGCGATCAAGGAGTGGAGGGTTTTCATGGCAGCGTTCCTCGGGACGAAGCCTGGATTCTCGCATGCAGAGCCGCTTCGCTTGCCTGACAAGTCGCGGGCCCTAAGGGCAAAAGGGAGGTGGCCGCGAATACGCCCGCTTTTGGCAGCCGCACGTTTTACCTGCGTTTACGGGAAAACCCCCGGTATCGGTTTGCCATGCAATCCTCGTATGCTGCCCGACAACTGGCGCAGCCTGCGCCAGTACGCCATTGTCCTGTTCAATTGCCTGAGGAGGAGATTCATGAAGCGACTCGCGTTCCTGATGCTGCTGGCTTTTTCCGCTCCTGCTGCGCTGGCCCAGGTCGAGCTGAAGCTCGGTCACTTCGGGGCTGAAGATCACCCTGCCCAGACGGCAGCCAAGCAGTTTGCGAAGAATGTTGAAACCCGCACCGGCGGCAAGGTGAAGATCAAGCTCTTCCCCAACAACCAGCTTGGAAATCCACCGGAAGTACTGGAACAGGCCATTCTTGGTGCGATCGACATGAGCCTCTCGGGGCAGGACCAGATCGCCAAGTACGTTCCGAAATTCGACGCGGTGAGCACACCCTTCGCGTTCAAGGATTATGCGATGGCTGATAAGGTGCTTGATGGCGATTTCAAGAAATGGGTGGCCAAGGATCTCGAAGCGAAGGGCCTGGTGTACCTCTCCGCCTGGGAGTGGGGCTTCCGTGAAGTGAGCAACTCCAAGCGCCCGATCCTCAAGCCGGAAGACATGAAGGGCCTCAAGATCCGCACGCCACCGGCCTTTGCCTATCAGGCCTTTGTTGAAGCCTGTGGCGGCCTGGTGCAGACCATTGGTTTTTCCGAGCTGGTGATGGCCATGAAGACCGGTGTGGTGGATGGGCAGGAGAATCCGATTGCGGTGATCTACAACCTCAAGCTGTATGAATCGCAGAAGTACATTTCGATGCTCAACTACACCTACAGCTCGATGACCCATGTGGTCTCCAAGCGGGTGTGGGACAAGCTCACGCCCGATCAGCAGAAGGTGATCCAGGAAGAGTCGGATTCGGCCAGCAAGCTGATGCGCCATCTGGTGCGCGATCAGGAAGCCACTCAGATTGCCGAGATGAAGAAGCTGGGCATCCGCATCGATACGCCGGATCTCACCCCCTTCAAGGCGGCTATGCCATCGGCTTACGAAAAGGTGAAAGCCAAGGTCGGCGCCAAGAACTTCGACGAGTTCATGGCGATCCTCAAGAAGAACGGCGGCTGATCCGCCTCGTGCGGGCGCCGTGCTGGCGCTCGCACGCTTCCTTTTTCCTGATGACTCAGCGTGGCCCACCGGGCCACGGTGGAGACGCACATGCTGACACTTGTGATCTTCTCGGTTCTGCTGGTCCTGCTGATGATCGATCTGCCGATCGCGGTGGCCATCGGCCTGACCGCCGTGGGCTTCTTCCTGTGGGAAGACCAGGCCTCGATGCTGGTGATGCTGCCGCAGCGCATGTATTCAGGCACGACTGGCTTCACTCTGCTGGCGATTCCCTTCTTCATCCTCGCCGGCAATCTGATGAATACCGGTGGCATCACCAACCGCATCTTCCGCTTCGCCAAGGCCTGCGTGGGCCACATCTCGGGCGGGCTGGGGCAGGTCAGTGTCGTCTCATCGATGATCTTCTCCGGCATGTCTGGCTCGGCCGTGGCGGATGCCGCCGGCCTCGGCCAGATCCAGCACAAGGCGATGGTCGATAACGGTTATCCGAAACCGCTCTCGGCGGCCATCGTGGCTTCGGCCAACTGCATCGGGCCGGTGATCCCGCCCTCGATTCCGTTCGTGTTGTACGGCGCGATCACTTCGGTGTCGGTCGCCAAGCTTTTTCTCGCCGGCTTCATCCCGGGCTTGCTGATGGGCGTGGCGATGATGTTTGCCATTGCATTGATGGCCCGGCCGCGTGGCTTGCCGCGTTCCGAGAAGGCCAGCTGGACCGAACTCAAGGAAAGCACCAAGGCGGCTTTCTGGCCGCTGCTGGCGCCGGTGATCATCATCGGCGGCATTCTCACCGGTTTCTTCACGCCGACTGAAGCCGCCGTGATCGTGAGCCTCTACGCGCTGGTGCTCGGCTTCGCCTATCGCGACCTCAAACTCAAGGCGTTGCCGGCGATCCTGTTCTCTTCGCTGAAGCAGACCACCGGCCTGCTCTTCATCATGGCCGCAGCCAACTTCTTCGGCTGGCTCACCATTCACCAGGGGATCCCCAATGCCGTGATCGAAGCCCTGGCCGGCATGAGCGCTTCACCGGCCGGGGTGATGTGGATGATCATCGCGGTGGTGGTGGTGCTCGGCTGCTTTCTCGAAGGCAATGCGATCTTCCTGATCACCCTGCCAATCTTCATGCCGATCGCGCGGCTTTTCGGCATTGATCTGATCAACCTTGGCGTGGTGATGACCCTGCTGATCATGATCGGCAATCTCACGCCGCCGGTGGGCATGTGCCTGTTTGCGGTGGACAGCTTTGCGCGCACCGGCGTGTGGCCGCTGGCCAAGGAATGCCTGCCCTTCATTCTGGGCATCCTGCTGGTCACGATCCTGATTGCTTTTGTGCCAGAGATCGCTCTGTTTCTGCCCAATTACTTCATGCCCGCGATGTAAGGGGAGTTATCCATGAAAGCTTTTCACGCCGCCTTCGACAAGTTTGACGCCGTCATCACCCTGATCCTCGAATGGATCTGCATCGTCCTTTTTGCCGGCCTCACTCTGCTGCTCACGGCCAACATCTTGATGCGTTTCGTGCCGCTGTTTTCCTTGCACTGGTTCGACGAGATCGTCGAGCTGATCTTCGCCGCGCTGGTTTTCTATGGTGCGGCGGCGCTGTGGGTCACGCGCGGGCACTTTAGCGTGGGTGACTGGATCTCGGGACGCATCCCCAATCTGCGCCTGCGCTACGTCTACCGCCTGTTTATCGAGCTCGCGTCGTTGTTTTTCATGGCCGTGTTCCTGAAGTATTCATGGGAGCTGACCCAGCGTGCCGATGATGTGACCAATGCCCTGCAGCTGCCCAAGGCGGCGCTCTACGCCTGCATGCCGATTGCGGCGGCGATTATGTTGATCTACAGTCTCAAGAACGTGCTCATCGAGATCGGCTGCATCATCGATCCGGTGAGCGGCGAGCAGTTTCGCGACGCGCCGCCGCCAGCAACGGAGTGAGAAGCCGCAACAAAATGGTTCTGGCGTTGTTGTACGGCTTTGCCGTATCTCCCGTACTGTCTGCGGCAGTGCGCCTAGGCAGAACCGTTGCGCTGCGTTTCACTCCATTTTGTTGCGGCTTTCAGGAGCAAGCGGCCGCATCACTCGTGGCGTAACGCCTCGATCGGATCCAGGCGCGCCGCACGGCGCGCCGGTACGAAGCCGAAGAGTACGCCGATGCCGGCCGATACGGCGAAGGCCAGCAGCATGATCTGGAAGTCCAGCACGAAGGGTAGGCCCATCGCGCTGGTCAATCCGAAGGAAGCGACCAGCGCCAGGGCGATGCCGACCAGGCCGCCGAAGGCTGAGAGCGCCACGGCCTCGACGAGGAACTGCAGCAGCACCTCGCGCTCCAGTGCGCCGATGGCGAGGCGGGTGCCGATCTCGCGGGTGCGCTCGGTGACCGACACCAGCATGATGTTCATGATGCCGATGCCGCCCACCAGCAGGCTCACGGCGGCCACCGCACCGAGCAGGGCGGTGAGCACGCGGGTGGTGGAAGAGAGTGCATCGGAGATCTGGCGCGTGTCGAAGACCGAGAAGTTGTCATTCTCGTTCGGGGCGATGCCGCGCCGTTCGCGCATCAGGGCGCTCACGTCGCGCACCACGCGCTCGGTGGACAGACCATCGCGCACCGACAGCAGCAGGGTGCCGACATCCTGCCGCGAGCGGCGGCCGGCGATGCGGCGCTGATAAGCCTTCAGCGGCATCAGCACAATGTCATCCTGATCCTGGCCCATGGCGGACTGGCCTTTGGGGGCGAGCACGCCGATCACTTCGCAGCTCACACCGCGTGTGCGGATCTTCTCGCCGATCGGGCTGCTGCCCGAAAACAGCGCCTTCTTCACGGTGTCGCCCAGCACGCACAGGGCACGTCCGGCGCGTTGCTCGCTGTCGTTGAAGAAGCGTCCTTCGGCGATCTTCCAGTTGCCCACCTCGAGATAGCTTGGCGTGCTGCCCACGATTGGCGTGAAGGTGCTCTCAGTCATCCACGCCACGGTGCTGCCGCGCTGGGCGATGCCGGCCACTTCGCGCACCGCATGCACCGCCTCGAGGATGGCCTGCATGTCCTCTTCCTTGAAGGCCGGTGCCCAGCCGGCGGGCTGGCCCGGCGACATGCGCTGGCCCGGGCGCACGATCACGAGGTTGGAGCCGAGGCTCGCAACTTGGGCCGTGATCAGCGCCGTGGCACCGTTGCCGAGCGTCACCATCGTAATGACAGCGGCAACTCCGATGATGATGCCCAGCACCGTCAGCGAGGCGCGCATCAGGTTGCGGCGGATCTCGCGCAGGGCGAGGAGGAGCGCGTTCCACAGCATCAGTCGGCTCCCACGTAGGCGGTGTCGTGGCCGATGAGGCCATCGACGAAGCGCAGGGTGCGCGAGGCGTAGGCCGCCATGTCCGGCTCGTGGGTCACCATCAGCACGGTGATGCCATGCTCCTGGTTGAGCCCGGTGAGCAGCTGCATGATTTCGGCGCTGCGTTCGGAATCGAGGTTGCCGGTGGGCTCATCCGCGAGCAGCAGGGCCGGGCGGGTGACGATGGCGCGTGCGATGGCCACGCGCTGCTGCTGGCCGCCGGAGAGCTCGGCCGGGGTGTGATGCTCCCAGCCGGTAAGGCCTACCAGCGCCAGCGCAGCCTTGGCCTGGGCATGGCGCTCGGCCAGCGGCAGGCCGCGGTAGAGCAGCGGCAGCTCGACATTTTCGAGTGCCGTGGTGCGCGCCAGCAGGTTGAAACCCTGGAACACGAAACCCAGGCAGTGGCGGCGCAGCAGGGCGCGCTCGTCGCGGTTGAGCAATTCCACATGCTCGCCCAGGAACAGGTATTCGCCGGAAGTGGGCACATCGAGGCAGCCGAGGATGTTCATGACGGTGGATTTTCCGGAGCCGGATGGCCCCATCACCGCTACGAATTCGCCCTCGGCGATGTCGAAGCTCACGCCCTTCAGCGCCTGGAAAGCGGCCTGCCCGCTGCCATAGGTCTTGGTGACCTCGCGCAGGCTGATCAGTGTTTCCTTCACCGTGCCTGTTCCGCCGTATCGGTGATCACTTCGTCGCCCGGCTTCAGTTCGTCGGACTCGATCTCGGTATTGCGGCCATCGCTGAGCAGGGTGCGCACCCGGATCGGGCGCAGCTCACCCTTGGCATCCTTGACCCAAACCCGGGCGCGATCCTTGCCGCCGTTGCGGTTGCCGACCTGCGGTTTGGGCGGGGCCGGCGGGCGCGGCATCAGCAGCGCCATGAAACCGCCCTCGCTCTTGGGCTTGGCCTCCGGCGGGCGAAAGCGCAGCGCGGTGGCCGGCACCAGCATCACGCCCTTGTGCTCGGCGACCTTGATGTCGGCGGTGGCGGTCATGCCCGGGCGCAGCTTGAGATCTTCATTCTTCACCAGCAGCACGGTCTGGTAGCTGACCACGTTGTCCACCGTGGTAGCGCCGTAGCGCACTTGCTGGATCTTGGCCGGGAAATTCTTATCCGGATAGGCGTCTACCGTGAAGCTGGCACTCATGCCTTCCTTGATCTGACCGACATCGGCTTCCGACACCGAGACGATCAGCTCCATTTCGCTGAGATCTTCGGCCAGCGAGAACAGCACTGGCGCCTGCAGCGAGGCGGCCACGGTCTGGCCGCGCTCCACGGTGCGCTTGAGCACGATGCCATTGGTGGCCGAGCGGATGGTGGCTTTGCCGAGATCGGTTTCGCCCTGCTTCACGGCGCCGGCCGATTCGCGCGCGGCGGCTTCGGCAGCCGCCAGATCGGCCTGAGCGCGGGCCAGCTTGGCGCGGCCGGCATCCAGCTCCGTGGCCGAGGGCACCTTGCCGCCGGAGAGACGGGCCACTTCCTCCAGCCGGGTCATGGCGATGCGTGCTTCCTCCAGGGTGGCTTTGGCCTGGCCGATCCGGGCTTCGTTGGCCGCCAGCGTGGCGCGGGCGCGCTCCAGCGCGGTGGCGAGTTTGGTGGTGTCGAGCTGAGCGAGGATCTGACCCTTCTTCACGCGGTCGTTGAAGTCAACGAACACGTCAGCAATGGTGCCGGAGATCTCCGAGCCGACGTCCACGGTGTTGATCGGCTGCAGGTTGCCGGTGGCGGTGACGGTGACGGTGATGTCGCCCTTGCTGACCTGGGCGGTGATCCAGCTCGGGCCTTTCCTGGCATTGCTGCGCCACACGCCGATGCCGCCGGCCAACAGTGCGAAGCAGGCGATGAGGCCGAGGATCAGCCACAGGCGCCTGGCTGGGCGCCGGGCGCGGCCACTGGCAAGGATCTGGCGGAGCTTCGAGGAGGAAGTCTGGTCGTTCATGCGCGTCTCACCGGGAGGCTGTCTCGTCGGCGCTGAAGCCACCGCCGAGCGATTTGTAGAGTTGCACCAGGGCGCTGGCTTCGTCGCCTTGCGCGCTGGCTTGTGCATCGAGCACCGAGAGCGCGGTGCGCTGGGTGTCCTGCAGGGTGCTGTAGTCGATCAGGCCGGCTGCGTAGCGATAGCTGGCGAGCTTTTCGGCGAGTTGGGCCGATTCGGCGGCGCTGCGCAGGCTGGCGAGGCGGCGGCGGGTGTTGGCCAGGGCCACGAGGGCGTTTTCCACTTCAGCCAGGGCCTGTGCCACGCTTTTCTCGTAGGCGATCAGAGCCTGCTCCTGCAGGGCGCTCTGGATCTCGATGTTGCGACGCAGGCGGCCGCCTTCGAAGATCGGCGTGGTGACCCCGGCCAGCAGGCTGCTGGTGGCCGCTTCGGGGCGCAGCAAGCTATCCGTGCTGAGCGCTGCGACGCCGATGCTGCCGGTGAGCTTCAGGCTAGGGTAGAGCGCGGCGGTAGCGACTCCGATGTTGGCGGTGGCCGCGGCGAGCCGGCGTTCGGCGCTGCGCACGTCGGCACGCTGGCGGATCGTCTCGGTTGGCAGGCTGATGCCTAGCGCGGGCGGGGTGGCCGGCATGGCGGCGGGGGCGGCGAGGCGTGCGGCAATCTCGGCGCGCGGGCGGCCGGTGAGCACGGCCAGCGCGTTGAGATCGGCTTCCAGCGCGGTATCCAGCGGCGGGATGCGCGCCCGGGCCTGCTCCAGGGTGCTGGTGGACTGGACCTTGTCCAGCTCGGTGACCAGCCCGGCCTGATGGCGCCAGCCGACGAGCTCATCGCTGGCGACGAGGCTGGCCAGATTGTCGCGGGCGATCGCGAGGCGGGTCTGCTGGGTGCGCAGGTCGAGATAGGTGCGCGCCACTTCGGCAGCGAGCGAAACCTGGGCGTCATGTATGCCGGCCTCGGCCGCCGCGGCCGTGGCCTCGGCCGCTTCGATACTGCGCCGGGTGCCGCCGAAGAGATCGATTTCCCAGCTGGCGTCGAAACCGATGCTGTAGCTGTCCGCCGCCACGCCGCTGCCGGCTGACTCACTGCGCCGGGCATTGATCGTGTTGCCCACACTGGGAAGGCGTGCGGCGGCGGCTACGCCGGTGCGGGCGCGGGCTTCGCGAAGCTTGGCCTGGGCGGAGCGCAGATCGGGCGCACCCTCAAGCGCCGTGGCGATGAGGGCGTTCAGCGCCGGATCATTGAACTGGCGCCACCAGCCGGCCAGGGCGGCCGGCCCGATGGTGGCCGGCGCGTTCCAGCTGGGCGGAACGGCCGGGTCAGGCGTCTGATAGTCGGGCCCCACCGAGATGCAGGCGGCGAGCAGGCCGCACAGGGGGACAAGGGCGAGGGAGCGGATGCGCATGCGGCTAGCTTAGCGGAACTTTGTGGCGGCATGCTTGTGACGCGCGCCGCTCGCAAACGTTCAGCGCCGTGCCGGCTTCTGTGCGCGCTCGGCGAGTTGCTTGCGCTGCTCCGGAGTGAGGATCTGTTGTGCCTTGTGGCCTGTTTCGGCCATGGCCAGCGCCAGTTCCGCATTCTTCTTGCCGATCTCGCTGGCGATTGCCGAGGCCCGCTCGGGCGTGTAGTTGCCGTCGATCACCAGCTTGTGCAGGGCCTGGCGCGCTTCGCGCAGAGCCTCGCGCTTGTCCTGGGTGGCCGTGCGCTGTTCCTGCATCAGGGCGCGCAGCTTGTCGCGCTGCTCGCTGCTGAGCTTCAGATCGCGCAGGGCGCCCATGAACTCATGGCCCTGCTCCATGCCGTGATGGCCGCGATGCGACATACCTCCGTGCGGTGCCGGGCGGGCCGCCGGGGCCGATTGTGTCGCTTCCTGTGCCTGAGCGGAGAAGGGCAGCGCCAGCGCCAGGGCGCTGACACAGAGGAAGCGGCGAATGATCTGATCGTGCTGCGACATGAGGCTCTCCTTGTGTCGGGATGGGGTGAATGGAGTGTGCGCGTGCGCTTGGTTAAGCTGGGTGAGGGCTCCGTAAATAAAGGTTAAGGAGCTGTAAGCAGACTTGGCGGGAGGGGGCGCAGTCGTATCATGCAAGCCTGTTTTGTAAGGGATATGGCATGAACAAGGTCCTGCTGGTCGATGACGACACCGAGCTGTGCGCATTGCAGGCGGAATATCTGCGCGCTGAAGGTTTCGAAGTGGCGGTGGAGCACGACGGCGAGCGCGGTGCGGTGGCGGCGCTCTCCGGCACCCATGCCATTGTTGTGCTGGACGTAATGATGCCGCGCGTGAATGGGGTCGAGGCGCTGCGCCGCATCCGGCAGTCAAGCAGCATTCCGGTGATCATGTTGACCGCGCGGGGTGACGATATCGACCGCGTGCTGGGCCTCGAACTCGGGGCCGACGATTACGTGCCCAAGCCCTGTACGCCACGTGAGCTGGTGGCGCGCATCCGCGCCATCCTGCGGCGTGCTGAGGGCAGCGGACGGGTGCGCGAATCGCATGCGCCGCTGAGCGTGGGCGTTTTGAGCCTGAGCCCGGAGCAGCGCCGCGCTGAATGGGCGGGGCAGGCGCTGGATCTGACCAGTACCGAGTTCGGCCTGCTGGAAGTGCTGGCGCGCCAGGCCGGTAGCCCGGTGAGCAAGAATGATCTGTCCGAGAAGGCGCTCGGCCGGCCACTCGCACGCTATGACCGAAGCATCGATGTGCATGTCAGCAATCTACGCAGCAAGCTCGGCGTGCTGGCAGATGGCCGCTCGCCGATCCAGACCGTGCGCGGCGTCGGTTATCAGTACATCCTCGAGCAGTGAGCATGGGACGCCTGTTCTGGAAAATCTTCGCCGGCTTCTGGCTGACCCTGCTGCTCACCGTGTTGGTGGTGACCGCAGCCCTGGTGATCCGTGAAGAAGCCCGGCGCAGCGAGGAGAGCGTGCTGGCGGCCGGCCCGCGCAGCAGCATCGCCCTGCGCATGGCGTGGACCACGGCGCGGCATGGTGGTGAAGCCGGTCTGCGTTCGCTGCTCACGAACTGGCCCGAATATGAAGGGGATCCGCCGCTGGTCGTGAATGCGGCGGGGGGGGAGTTTCTGGGGCGTGAAGTGCCGCCCGAAGTGTTGCAGATCGCGCGTGAGCGCTATGCCGAGTGGAGCCAGTTGCGCGATAGCGAGCGCGGCGGTGAATGGCGCAAGCGCAGCGTGCGGGCCTGGCAGGATGCGGCGGGCGAAGAGTGGCTGATGTTCTTCCCGCAGACTGCTGCCCGGGCGCCTGAACGCAGCGCTTCCATCAGCATCGGGCGTATCGAGGCGCCGGCCTTGCTGGCGCTGGCAGCCTTGCTGGCGAGCCTGGCGGTGAGTGCAGTGCTGGCGCGCCACTTCTCGCAGCCGATCCGCAAGCTGCAGGATGCTTTCCTGGCTGCCTCGAAGGGCGAGCTGGGGGTGCGCGTGGCGCAGGTGATGGGCCGCCGGCGCGACGAGATTGGCGAGCTGGGGCGCGAGTTCGATGGCATGGCGCAGCAACTGCAGCAGCTCGTCGGTTCGCAGCAGCGCCTGCTGCACGATGTGTCGCATGAGTTGCGCTCACCGCTGGCGCGCCTGCAGGTGGCCGTGGGGCTGGCACGACAGAAGCCGGCACAGGCCGAGGCGGCGCTGGCGCGCATCGAGCGCGAGGCCGAGCGGCTGGACATGCTGGTCGGCGAGATACTGACTCTGGCCCGCCTCGAAGGCCAGACGCCGCAGCGCGGCGAGGACTATGTGGACATCGTCGAACTGCTCGACAGCGTGGTCGAGGATGCGCGCTTTGAAGCCGAAGGTAGCGAGCGCCGGGTGGTGTTCACCACCGGCGTGGAGGGCGAACTGGTGATCCGCGCCCGCGGCGAGCTGCTGCACCGTGCGGTGGATAATGTGCTGCGCAACGCCTTGCGGCACTCCCCGCCGCAATCCGTAGTGGAGCTCAATCTCAGCCGCGATGCGGCCAGCCGGGCGCTGCATATCACCATCGCGGATGCCGGCCCAGGTGTGCCGGAGGCCGAGTTGGCGGCGATCTTCGAGCCCTTCCATCGCGGTGAAACCACCAGCGGCAGTGGTTATGGGCTTGGCCTGGCGATTGCGCGGCGTGCGGTGGAGGCTCACGGTGGCCGCATGTGGGCGCACAACCGTGCCAGCGGCGGGCTGGAAGTGCATATTGAGCTGCCGCCTGCGGCCGCGCTGTGAGCAGATGCGCCGCCGGGCGCATAATCCGCACATTCCCCGCAGCGGAGCTCGTCATGGAAACAGTCGTCGTCATCGGTGCCAGCAACAACCCCGAGCGCTACTCCAACAAGGCCATCAAAATGCTCCTGGAGTATGGCCATCAGCCGATTCCGGTGGCGCCGGCGCTGCGTGAGGTGGAGGGCATCGCCGCGTTTGCCTCGCCGACCGAGGTGCTGGGCCCGGTCGATACGGTGACCCTGTATGTCGGCCCGGCGCGCCAGGCGGAGCTGCTCGATGGCATCGTGGCGTTGCAGCCGCGCCGGGTGATCTTCAATCCCGGTACCGAGAATGCGCAGGCCTATGCCCGCCTCGATGCGGCTGGGATCGAGCATCTGGAGGCCTGCACTCTGGTACTGCTGCGCACCAAGCAGTTCTGAGTCAGGGCCGGGCTGCTCCGTCGCCTGTAAGTTTCTCGTGAACAGACTCTGGCGTCCGCCCGGTTGAGACTGAGTTTGCAGGATTTGAGACGCTTTTACCTGTGCCGGCAGCAGGCTTACGCAGTGAATTGCCAGAATGCGGCGTCTGCTTCTCAAGGCCCTCTGCCATGCGCCTGCCCTGCCTTTTCCTGTGTCTTTCCTTGTCCTTGCTGGCGGCCTGCGCTGGCCGCCCGCCCGCGCCGAATGCGGCGGCCATGCCACAGCGCCAGCGCAGCGCAGGCTACGAGCCGGACCAGTTCCATGCGGTGCAACTGAGCCGTGGCGCGCTGACGATTGGCGACGAGCATGTTGAACTGGTTCTGCGTGTGCCCGGTCAGCCTGGGCGCCAGCCCCTGTTGGTGTATCTGGCAGGCCTCGGTGAGCCGGCCGATGCCGCCAGCAGCCTGCTCGAGGCCTGGGCCCAGGCAGGCTATGCGGTGCTGGCGGTGCAGGGCTCACGTGAAGGGCCGGCGATTTTCAGTGCGACGCGGGAGGCTGCTGCCAGCGCGCGCCAGCAGGTGCAGCAGGCCTATGCGGCCGAAGCGCTGGGGCGCCGCCTGAGCCGTCTGGAAACGGTGCTGCAGCAGTTGCAGGGCGCGGAGGCGGGCGGCCTGCCGGCTGAGGGCCTGGCGCGGATCGACTTCGGGCGCCTGCTCCTGGTGGGCTTCGATGTGGGGGCGCAGACGGCTCAGGCCGCCGCTGGCGAGCATTGGTCGGGCGTCAAATCGCCGACCCTGGCCGGGCTGCGTGGCGTGGTGCTGCTGAGTCCGCATGCCGAGTTTGGCGGCGAGCCCTTCGCCACGCGCTACGCGGGCATGCGATTGCCGGTCCTCGCGGTGAGCAGTGCCGAGGATGTGGATGCTTTTGACTTCGTGAACAATCCGCGCCTGCGTCAGCAGGTGTTCAACAACCTGCCGGCAGGTGACAAGTATTCGCTGGATCTGAGCTGGGCCTCGCATGCCGTGATTGGTGGCAGCAGCGAACGGGCGCCCTTGCCGGGCGCCGAGGCGAACACGCGAGGCGCAGGCGGTAACAAGGGTGGGGACGGTGGCGGCAAAGGTGGGCGCGGGCCGTCCGGAGGGGGTGGCCCCGGTGGAGGCATGGGCGGTGGCGGGCCGGGCGGTGGAGGTAGTGGCGGCCCAGGTGGTTCGGGTGGCCCCGGCGGAGGTATGGCCGGTGGGCGAGGCGGTCCCGAGGGCGGCGCTGCGGCGCTGCAGCCAGCGGGTCAGACCGAACAGGCCAAGTCCCTGCGTGTAGTGTCGCTGGCCTTCATTGATGCGGTGTTGCGTGAAGATGAGGTGGCGCGCCAGTGGCTCAGCCGCGATGCGAATCGCTGGCTGGCCGAGACTGGCAAGCTGTATCAGCGCTGAGGGCGCTGCTCAGGCCTCGGCCTGCTGGGTGTCCACCTGCTCCAGGCGATAGCCGAAGTTGTAGGTGGGCACAACCCGGAAACCGTTTTCGGGGCGCAGCTGGAGTTTGTTGCGTACCCGCGAGACGTGGGTGTCCACGGTGCGGGTCGGGATGTCCGGGCTGCGGCCCCAGACGGCTTCGAGCATGTGGCCGCGCGAGATCAGGCGGCCAACGTTGCGGAACATGAACAGCGCCAGCGCGAACTCCTTCTCGGTCAGTTCGAGCGCTTCGCCCTTCAGGCTGATCAGGTTCTGGGCCGGATCGATGCGGTAGGGCGCCAGCTCCAGGATGGCGTGCATATCCCGTGGTTTGGCGCGTCGCATCACCGCCTCGATGCGCGAGAGCAGGATGCGCTGGTTCAGCGGCTTGATGATGAAGTCATCGGCGCCCGCGGCGAGGCCGGCCACCACGTCTTCTTCGGCGTCGCGCGAGGTCAGGAAAATGGCCGCGGTGGCATCATTGCGCTCGCTGCGCAACCAGCGCAGGAACTCCTCGCCACTCTGGTCTGGCACGATCCAGTCCAGCAGATAGAGATCCACGCTTTCGCGTGCGCAGAAGCGCTTGAGATCGGCCGTGAGGCGGAATTCATGGACTTCATGGCCGGCGTTGCGCAGGCAACTGGTGACGATGAGCGACTGGGTGGGATCGTCTTCCAGCAAGGCAATACGCATGATCTTCCTGTGCTTTGGGTGGGGTGGGCCGATTCTAAGCCCAAGGCTCTCAGTCCGCCACGAAGGGATTGCTCTGGCGTTCTTCACCAAAGCTCGACATCGGGCCGTGACCGGGGATGAAGCGGGTGTCATCACCGAGCGGCCACAGCTTGAGGCGAATCGAATCGAGCAGGGCCTGGTGATCGCCGCGTGGAAAGTCGGTGCGGCCGATTGAGCCGGCAAACAGCACGTCGCCCACCAGTGCCAGCTGCGCGCTGCGGCTGTAGAGCACGACATGGCCCGGGGTGTGGCCAGGGGTGTGAATCACCTCCAGCACTTCCTGGCCGAGGCTGATGCGATCTCCTTCTTCGAGCCAGCGCGTGGGTGTGAAGCCTGCGACCAGCGGGAAGCCGAACATGCGGCATTGCTCGGCGAGATTCTCGATCCAGAAGGCATCCTCGCGCTGCGGGCCTTCGATCGGCAGGGCGAGCCTGGCTGCCAGCTCGGCGCTGCCACCAACGTGATCGAGATGGCCATGGGTGAGCAGGATCTTGGTGAGCTTCACGCCGGCGCGCGCCACGGCCGCTTCGATGCGGGCCACGTCGCCACCCGGATCGACTACGGCGGCCTCCATGCTCTGGTCGCACCAGATCAGGCTGCAGTTCTGCTGGAAGGGTGTAACGGAGATGATCTGGTACTGGAGAGCCATGGTCAGCGCGGGCGGGTCTGGTTGAGATCGAATTCTATGGTCTTGGCGACCTGGGCACCTTGGGCCAGGGCGCTGAGCACATTGGGGAAGGCTGGATTGCCGACGTCGCCCGCCACGTAGAGACCGGGGGTACTGGTGCGGCCGAGCGCATCGCCGCACAGGTAGCCGCGTTCGTCTTTCTGCGGAGGGGCAACTTCGGCGGCCAGGATGCCGTCGAGGAAGGCGGTGTTCGGTGCATAGCCGGCGAGCAGGTGTACGCGATCGACTTCCAGCTGCCATTGGCCTGCGGCACCTTCGAGCGAGGCGAGCAGGCCGCCGGGCGAGGGCTGCAGGGCGGTGAGGCGGGCATCGGCATGCAGGGCACAGTGCCCCGCGGCTTGCAGGCGCTCGATGAAGCGGGCCTGAGCACGGAACTGGTTGCGCGCCACCACGGTGACGCTGGCACCGGCATCGAGTGCGAGGGCGGCGTTTTCCAGGGCGTTGTCACCGCCGCCGATGACCAGCAGGCGCTTGCCGGCCAGCATCGAGAGGCGCGTGAAGCAGTGTGGGCCGTAGCGCAGGCGGCCCGGATCGCACTGGCCAAAACCGGGCAGGCCGATGAGGATCTCGCGGCCACGGAAGCGGGTACCGGTGGCCAGCACGATGGCATCTGCCTCGACGCTGCTGATGCCTTGCGGGGTTTCTAGGCTCAGCTGAAACTGGCCATGAGCATCGCGGGCAAGCCGGGTCGGACGGCATTCCAGCAGCAGCGGGATGGCCAGACTCTCGATGTGCTCGGTGAAGCGGGCGGCCATTTCGAGTCCGCTCAGGCCGCGCTGGCCCAGCACCCAGTTGTTGTTGAGGAAGTTCAGCAGCATTGCACCGCCGGGCGATTTTTCGGTGTCGACCAACGTTGCTTCAAGGCCCAGGTTGTGCAGCCACAGCGCACAGGACATGCCGGCCGGGCCGGCGCCGATCACGCAGACGCGGGGCGGGAAGGCGGCAGGCATGGCTTAGCTCTCCCAGGTGACATGGGTGTTGTCGCGCCGGGCGTATTCCAGCATCGTCAGCAGCGGCGCGGCGCGGCGCGCGAAGCTGACGTTCTGCTCGCGTTCGCGCTGGACCTGTTGGTCGACGGCGTCACGACCCCAGTTGTCAGCTTCGGGCGGCGGCGGATTGTCGGTCTTGTCCTGCTCAATCGCGGTGCGCAGGGCGGCGATGGCGGCGGGCAACTGTTCCTGGGTGACGATGCCCTTGGCGTCCTGTGGGTCTTTGCCAAGAATGGCAAGCATCTGGCGCCCGACATTGCCGAACATGATTACATCGCCATCGGCGCGGGACTTGAAGGTGATCAGCATGACTCTCTCCTGTGGCAGCGCAGCATCCAGCCTCGCAATGTAGCCGATTGGGTGCAAGGCGCCCAGCGTTCAGGCACGAGCCTCAGTCGCAGCGGCCGCTGGGCTGGTCGATCAGTACCGGCCAGATGTACTTGAACACCTCCGGGCTGCTGCAACGCGCGGCGCAGGCCGAGTAGGAAATCGTGAGTTGCGGGCCCTGATCCCAGATGCGTACGGTGCAGCCGTCGGCATGGCGCAACTCGATGGCCGGGCTGCGGGCGGTCTGGCGGAAGCCGGCGTTGTCGAAATTGCAGTAACCGCTGGCGAGCGGTACCTCGATGCTGGTGGCGAGGCGGCGGACCTCGCTGTTGGCAATGTCGACCTGGGTTGAGCCCTTGTAGCCGGTTTCATTGCGGAAGGAGCAGCGGTGGCTGATGTTGATCGGCTTGCCTCCCTGACGGACCTGCGCATTGAGCTTGCTGCGATCGACCTTGCCCAGCAGGCTACCGGGCTTGGCGCGTGGCAGGCTGGGAGCGGCGGTGGCGGCCGCGGGCGGCGCGCTTGCCGCCGGGGCGGGCGCGAGCGCTTCAGGCTCGGTGGCGGGGGGCGTGCTGGTGCAGGCAGCGAGCAACAGCAGGGCCGGCAGGAGGCGGTGCGCAGTCATGCCGGCAAGGCTAGCGAATGTGTCGGACAAGGTCAGCGGCCTGTCCGATGGTCGGGGGGAATGCCTGCCCGGCAGGCAGGCTTCAGTCGCAGCGCCCACTCGGCATGTCGATCAGTACCGGCCAGACCTTCTTGAAGTTCTGCGGTTGGGTACAGCGGGCCTCGCAGTGGGTGTAGGAGATCGTCAGCTGCTGGCCCTGGGTCCATAGTCTGGCTGTGCAACCATCCGGATGGAGCAGTTCGATGGACGGACTGGAACGGGTCTGGCGAAAACCGGGCCCTTCGAAATTGCAGCGACCGCCGTCGTGGGGCAATTCGATAGCGGTGGCCAGGCTCAGGACCCGGTTGTCCTCAATCTCGATCCGGTTCGATCCCTTGTAGCCGGTTTCGTCTTGAAAGCTGCAACTGTTGCGGTAGCTCAGGCTGTGGCTGGTGCTGCGAAGTTGCTTCTGCATGCGGCCCTGATCAATCTGGCGCGAGAGCTTGCCGCCACCCGCCGCACAGGCTGCGAGCAGCAACGCAGCCAGCACGATCAGCGGGCAACGCATCAATGCCTTCTGAAGCCCGCCAGCAGCAGGCCGGCACCGATGAAGAGGCTGCCGAAGCCGCGATTGAGCCAGCGGATGTGACCCGGATCGCGCAGGGCGCTGAGTACCCTGGCGGCGAGCAGGGTGTAGCCGCTCATCACGACCAGATCGGTGAACACCAAGGTGGCAGCACAGATGGCGTATTGCGGCCATTGCGCCAACTGCGGATCGATGAACTGCGGCAGCACGGCGAGCATGAAAACGATGCCCTTGGGATTGCTGGCATTGATCAGGAAGGCGCGCAGGAAGAGCTGGCCAGGTGTGTCGCGCGCATCTTTGGCGTCGGGGGTGAGCGGCGCGTCCGGTGCGCGCCACTGCTGCACGCCCAGCCAGATCAGATAAGCCACCCCGGCCCATTTGATGGCCATGAACAGCGTCTGCGAGGCCGCCAGCAAGGCGCCGAGACCGGCGGCGCAGATCAGCATGATCAGGACGATGCCCGTCTGCAGGCCGAAGATGTTCCACAGGGCGCGGCGATAGCCTACGCGTTGGCCGGCTGCCATGCAGGAGACGGCTCCAGGGCCGGGCGAGAGGCTGATCAGCCAGGCGGCAACGAAGAAGGTGAGCCAGGTATCGAGCGGCATGAGAGTGAGATGCGAGTCGGCGAAGGGGCCAGTCTAGCGCTCTGCAGGCGCAGAGAGAACCGCTAGCCGGCGTTCCTTGGAAGCTGTTCCCGATCTTACTGCGAGGCCGCTCATTGATCACTGAGAGGGCTCATGCGCGGCTCGGGCCCCTCATTGATCAACATAAACACCGGTTCCTGTGCTGCGCTTCCCCACGGTTTGCTTTGCACCGCAAACCGGCTGCGGCAGCGCAGAGCAGGCTCTGCTAAACCCTGCCTCGCCCCTGCTGACGGCCTCTCAGTAAGATCGGGAACAGCTTCTTAAAGGCGCAGGCCCTTGGCGATGAAGTTGTGGCCCTTGGGGTTGTGCATGTGTTCCAGCACGATGCGTGCGCGCTCCGATTCGGAGAGTCCCCAAGCCTTCGGCTCGGTCGGCACTTCGAGCTTGTAGAGCAATTCGCATAGACGGGCGACGGGATCGGTTTCGCTCGGCCCGTAGATGCGGCTGAGCACGGCATCACGCTCCGCGCTGTTGTTCTGGGCTTGCTGCCAGACCCAGGGCAGTGACCATGAGCTGGCCAGTCCGTGCGGAGTGCCCTGTTTGATGGTCAGCGGGTAGGACAGGGCGTGGGCCAGTGCGGTGCGGGTCTGGGCCAGACACAGGCCGGCCTGCCAGGCCGCGCGGGCGATCATGATGCGGGCCTTGAGGTGGCCCTGGAAGTGCCAGGCGATCGGCAACTTGGCGATCAGGGTGCGCGCAGCTTCAACGGCGAGCAGATCGGTCATCGGTGTGGCATTCACGTTCCAGATCGCTTCGAGCGCGTGCGACAGCGCATCCAGCCCGGCGTTGCGCATCACCAGTTTGGGCTGGCTCAGGGTCAGCTCCGGGTCGATCAGGGCCGTCTCGGCATACATGCGCGACTGGTGCAGGGTGAATTTCGTCGGGTTTGCGTCGCGCGTATCCCACAGCACCGAGAAGGGCGTGACCTCGCTGCCACTGCCGGCAGTGGTCGGCACCGCAATCATGCGCAGGCGTTTGACCACCGGGGTGCTGCGCGTGATCAGGTCGAAGAAATGGCCGGACTCGGGCAGGCACAGCAAGGCCTTTGCATAGTCGATGACGCTGCCACCACCGACGGCCACCACCAGCTCCACGCGCCGTTCTCGCCAGATGCGCTCATGGGCCTGCTGCACATCCTTGAGCTCGGGGCGGCTGGGCACCTCGTCGATGAGATCCACCAGGCGATCACCGAGCAGGCCCTTCAGGCGTGCCAGCAAGCCGATTTCGCGGGCACTCTTGAAAGTGACCAGCAGCACGCGGCGTTTGCCGACCAGCTCCGGCAGATGCTCCAGACTGCCCGGTCCGAAGATCGTACGGACCGGGTTGTAGTGCTGGAAGTCGAAGCCGGTTTCGTGCGGCATCTACTCAGGCTTGTGGCCGCTGTAGATGCCAGTCGGTGGCTTGTTGCAGCTGGTGGGCTACGTTCAGGAGGCGCGCTTCGCCGAAGTAATTGCCGATCAGCTGCAGGCCGACCGGCAGTTTCTCGGCCGAGAAGCCGGCCGGGGTGGACAGCGCCGGCAGGCCGGCGAGGTTCACCGCGATGGTGTAAATGTCCGCCAGATACATCTGCACCGGATCGTCGGCCATCTGGCCAATGCCCCAGGCAGCGGTCGGCGCCACCGGGCCGGCGATGATGTCGCACTGGCTCAGGGCCTGCTTGAAATCCTCGGCGATCAGGCGGCGCAGCTGCTGGGCCTTGATGTAATAGGCGTCGTAGTAGCCGTGCGAGAGCACATAGGTGCCAACCAGAATGCGGCGCTGCACTTCCTTGCCGAAGCCTTCCGAACGGCTCTTGGCGTACATCTCCGCGAGATCCTTGTACTCGGCGGCACGGTGGCCGTAGCGCACGCCGTCGAAACGCGACAGGTTGCTTGACGCCTCGGCCGGCGCGATCACGTAGTAGGCAGGGATGGCCAGATGCGTGTTGGGCAGGCTGACTTCGACCGTGCTGGCGCCGAGCTTGCGCAGTTCGGCGAGCGCGTTTTCGATAGCGGCGCGCACGTCTGCTGCCAACCCTTCGCCGAAATACTCTTTCGGCAGGCCGATCTTCAGGCCGGCCAGCGGCTGGCTCAGTTGCGCGCTGTAGTCGTCCTTGGCGCGCTCAAGGCTGGTCGAGTCACGCGAATCGAAGCCGGCCATGTGGTTCAGCAGCAGGGCGCAGTCTTCCGCAGTGTGGGCCATCGGGCCGCCCTGATCGAGCGAGCTGGCGTAGGCCACCATGCCGTAGCGCGACACCGTGCCGTAGGTCGGCTTGATGCCGGTGATGCCGCACAGGCCGGCGGGCTGGCGGATCGAGCCGCCGGTGTCGGTGCCGGTCGCGGCCGGGATCATGCCGGCGGCCACGGCAGCGGCCGAACCACCCGATGAGCCGCCCGGCACGCGGGAAAGATTCCAGGGGTTCTTCACCGCGCCGTAGGCCGAGTTCTCGTTGGTCGAGCCCATCGCGAATTCGTCGCAGTTGGTCTTGCCTAGACTCACCACGCCGGCCGCCTTGAGCTGGCTGACGACATGCGCGTCGTAGGGGCTGACGAAGTTGGCGAGCATCTTCGAGCCGCAGGTGGTGAGCACGCCTTCGGTACAGAAGATGTCCTTGTGCGCGATCGGCAGGCCGGCCAGCGGGCCCGCGGTACCGGCGGCAATCGCCGCGTCGGCGGCGTCGGCGGCGGCCAGCGCACCAGCACGGTCGACGGTGATGAAGGCGTTGATCGCGGCGTTCTGCGCCTCGATGCGGGCGAGGTAATCCGTCACCAGCTCGCGGCTGGAGATTTTCTTGCTGGCGAGCTGTGCTTGCAGGGTCTTGAGGGTCTGGAGGCTCATTTTGCGTCGACGTAGCCCAAGCCGATCTCGACATGGTCGATCAGGGCGTGGATGAACTTGATGTGGATTTCCTGGATGCGGTCGGCGTAGCCGAAGTGCGGCACGATGATCTCGGCGTCAGCCAGCCCCTTCATCTTGCCGCCGTCCTTGCCCATCAGCAGGATGACCTGCATGCCGCGCGCCTTGGCGGCCTTGGCGGCAGCGAGGATGTTGGCGGAATTGCCAGAAGTGGAAATGCCGAAGAACACGTCGCCAGCGCGGCCAAGGGCCTCGACCTGACGGCTGAAGATGAACTCGAAACCGTAGTCGTTGCCCACGCAGGTGATGTGCGAGGGGTCGGAAATGGCCAGCGCGCCGAGCGCCGGGCGGTTGTCGCGGTAGCGGCCGGAGAGCTCTTCGGCGAAGTGCATGGCGTCGCAATGCGAGCCGCCATTGCCGGCCGAAAGGATCTTGCCTCCGGCCTTGAGGCAGGCCACGAGGATGTCGCCGGCCTTGTCCACCTCATTGAGCAGGGCCTGGTCGGCGAGAACACGGGTCAGCAGTTCCTGACCTTCTTGCAGATGCTGGAGAAGACGGCTCATGACTTCCTCACTCGATGACTTTGGGGACGAGATAGAGGCCGGCTTCGGCCTCGGGGGCGACAGCCTGGTAGGCGGCGCGGCGGTCGGTTTCGCTGATGGCGTCCGGGCGCAGACGCTGGACAACATCCTGCGGGTGCGACATTGGAGCGACGCCGGTGGTGTCCACGGCCTGCATCGCTTCGATGAGGCCGAAAATTCCGTTCAGCTTGGCCTGGGTGGCCGTGGCGTCAGCGGGGCTGAGTTCGATGTGGGCGAGTCGGGCGATGCGCTCGACCTGTTCCAGCGAGAGAGACATGTTTCGGGGCCTCTGGGGGATCAAGTCCACCGTCAGGCGGACACATTGGAAACAACGGGATAGGGTAACATACGCGGTTTCTCACGGTCCGGGTTTGCGCACGGCGCGCCATGCCCGTCACACAGAGGTAGCTCTCCCCATGTTCGGACTCCTGCGTTCCTATTTTTCCAACGACCTGGCCATCGACCTTGGCACGGCCAATACCCTGATCTACGTGCGCGGCAAGGGCATCGTGCTGGACGAGCCCTCGGTGGTGGCGATCCGTACTGAAGGCGGCCCGAACGCCAAGAAGACGATTCAGGCTGTTGGCCACTCGGCCAAGCAGATGCTGGGCAAGACGCCGGGCAATATCACGGCGATCCGCCCGATGAAGGACGGCGTGATCGCCGACTTCACCGTGACTGAGCAGATGCTCAAGCAGTTCATCAAGAAGGTGCACGATTCGCGCCTCTTCTCACCCTCGCCCCGCATCATCATCTGCGTGCCCTGTGGTTCGACCCAGGTCGAGCGCCGTGCGATCCGTGAGTCCGCACTGGGCGCTGGCGCCTCGCAGGTCTACCTGATTGAGGAGCCGATGGCTGCTGCCATTGGTGCTGACCTGCCGGTGGCGGATGCCACCGGTTCGATGGTGGTGGACGTCGGCGGCGGCACCACCGAAGTGGGCGTGATCTCGCTGGGCGGCATGGTGTATGCCGGCTCGGTGCGCGTGGGCGGCGACAAGTTCGACGAAGCCATCGTCAATTACATCCGTCGCAACTACGGCATGCTGATCGGCGAAACCACCGCCGAATCGATCAAGAAGACCATCGGCTCGGCGTTCCCGGGGTCCGAAGTGAAGGAAATGGAAGTCAAGGGCCGCAATCTGGCCGAAGGCATTCCGCGTTCCTTCACGATCTCGTCCAACGAAATCCTCGAAGCGCTGACCGACCCGCTGAATTCCATCGTCTCGGCGGTGAAGATCGGCCTCGAACAGACTCCGCCGGAGCTGGGCGCCGACATCGCCGAGCGCGGCATGGTGCTCACCGGTGGTGGTGCCCTGCTGCGCGATCTGGATCGCCTGCTGATGGAAGAAACCGGCCTGCCGGTGATCGTGGCCGAAGACCCGCTGACCTGCGTGGTGCGCGGCTCGGGGCTGGCGCTGGAAAAGATGGACAAGCTCGGTTCGATCTTCGCTTCCGAGTGATTTGCAAGGTGAGGCAGAACAGCTTCCCATGGAACGCGCCGCAAGGCGCGTTGTCTTGTCTTCTGCCTTACCCCTTTCCCGCCTTCTATCGCTGAGTCATGGTCACCGGCCACCAGACCCCTCCCTTCTTCAAGCGTGGCCTGCCCCTGCCGGCCCGGGCGACGATCTTCCTGTCGATCAGCCTGTCCCTGCTGGTGGCTGACCTGCGTCTGAACTATCTGGAAACGCTGCGTCAGGCGCTCACCGTGCTGAGCTACCCGCTGCAGATCGCGGCGGCGACGCCGGCCGAGTTCGTCAGCAATACGGCGACTTACTTTTCCGGGCTGGCCAGCCTGAAGCGCGAGAACCAGCGCCTGCAGGCTCAGCAGCTGGCGATGGCCGAGAAGCTGCTGTTTGCTGAGCAACTGCAGCAGGAGAACGCCACGCTGCGTGGTCTGCTGAAGGTGAATCGCGCCATCGGTCTGCGCACGATTGCGGCTGAAATCGTGTTTTCTGCGCGTGACCCCTTCTCGCGCAAGGTGATCCTCGACAAAGGCAGCATGCAGGACATTGAGCCCGGCTCGCCGGTGGTCGATCCGCAAGGCCTGATCGGCCAGGTGACCCGCGTTTTCCCCCTGCATGCCGAGGTCACCCTGCTTTCCGACAAAGAACAGGCCATTCCGGTGATCGTCGAGCGCAGTGGCCTGCGCGCGGTGATGTTTGGCAGTGGCAACGGTTTGCTGGAGCTTAAGTTCCTCGCCGCCAATGCGGAGGTCAAACCGGGCGACCGCATCCTGACTTCCGGGCTGGATGGCCTGTTTGCACCGGGCCTGCCGGTCGCCACGGTGCTCAAGGTGACGCGTGACAGTGCCGAGTCGTTTGCCCGCATCCTGTGCAAACCGATCGCCAGCGTGGAGCGCAGCGGCGCCGTGCTGGTGCTGTCGCGGACCGATCCGGCGCCGCAGCGGCCGGCGGATGATCGCGACGAGGCTTCGCGCCGCGCCTCGGCGGGACGTATCCGCAACCGGGTGAGCCAGGCTTTCCCCGAGCCCGTCGCGGCAGACTCGGCCCCGGCGGCCGGTGCTTCCGCGCCGCAGCCTGCGACTACTGCACTGCAGGCTGCGGCCTCGGCACCGACGCCGGCTCCCCTGGCCAGCGCACCGGTCGTCAGTGCTCCTGTGGCGGCCCAGAGCACACCCAGAGCGGCGGCCAGCAACCCCGCACCGAAGGGAGATTGAGGCATGCTGCCGAATCACCGCTCCTCCCGCCTGCTCCTGCCTGTGCGCATGGGCTTCGTTTGGTTCAGCCTGCTGGTGGCCCTGGTGCTCAGCTGCATCCCGGTTGGCCGGGTTCAGGCCATGCCGGATTTCGTCGCCCTGGTGCTGGCCTTCTGGTGCATCCGTGAGCCGCACCGGATCGGCATGGGGGCCGGCTTCTGCCTCGGTCTGCTGGTTGATGTGGCGCATGGCTCAGTGATGGGCCAGCATGCTACGGCCTACATCCTGCTGGCCTGGGCGGCCCAGGCCAATTCGCGCCGTCTGCTGTGGTTCTCGCCTTCCACCCAGACCCTGCACATGGTGCCGCTGTTCCTGATGGTGCAAGTGGTGATGCTGGTGCTGCGCATGCTGGCGGGCGGGCGTTTCCCGGGCTGGGAGTACTTCTTCACCTGTTTCACCACGGCCGTGCTGTGGCTGCCTGCCTACTATCTGCTGCTCTTGCCGCAGATGCGGCCGATTGATCGCGATGAGAATCGCCCCCTGTAGGGCTTTGAGCGTCGGAATACGGGCCTAGGCTCGCGCCCCGCCCGCTTCCCCGCTCACTGCTCCTGACTCCCGACACCATGGAATTCAAGGCCCCCGAACAGGAACTCTCCCGCTTCCGCGCCCGCGTGGCGGCTGCGGCTGCCTTCGTGCTGCTGGGCTTTGGGCTGATCGTGGCGCGCTATGTGTATCTGCAGGTGCTGCGCTACGACTATTACGCTACCCGCGCTGAAGAGAACCGCATCTCCTTGCTGCCGATCGTGCCCAATCGCGGGCTGATCACGGATCGCAATGGCGTGGTGCTGGCCCGCAACTACTCGGCCTACACCCTCGAAATCACGCCCTCCAAGGTACATAACCTGGATGACACGATCGACGAGCTGGCCGAGTTCATTGACATCCAGCCCAAGGACCGGCGGCGCTTCCGCAAGCTGCTCGAAGAGAGCAAGAACTTCGAATCCTTGCCGATCCGCACCCGCCTGACGGATGAAGAGGTCGCCCGCTTCATCGCCCGCCGCTACAAGTTCCCGGGGGTGGACATCAAGGCGCGGCTGTTCCGCCAATATCCTTTCGGCGAACTGGCTTCGCACGCCATCGGCTATATCGGTCGGATCAACCAGAAGGAAATGGCGAAGATCGAGGACGACGAAGACCTCGCCGCCAATTACCGGGGGACCGAACACATCGGCAAGACCGGGCTGGAGCAGAGCTACGAGAAGGAACTGCACGGCGTGACCGGCTTCGAGCAGGTCGAGGTGGACGCTTCCGGCCGGGCCGTACGCTCCCTGGCACGCACCCCGCCAGTGCCCGGCAACAATCTGCAGCTGACCATGGATTCCGAACTGCAGCGGATTGCCGAACAGGCTTTCGGCAACCGCCGCGGTTCGTTGGTGGCCATCGAACCCGGCACCGGCGGCGTGCTGGCCCTGGTGTCCACGCCGCGTTTCGATCCCAACCTGTTTGTTGACGGAATCACGCCGGATAACTGGGATGTGCTCAACACCTCGCTGGATCGCCCGATGATCAACCGGGCGCTCAATGGCGCCTATCCGCCCGGTTCCACCTTCAAGCCCTTCATGGCGCTGGCCGCACTCGAAACCGGCAAGCGCACGCCGCACCAGGCCATCTCGGACCCGGGCTATTTCGTGTTCGGCAACAACACCTTCCGCGATGACAAAGTCGGCGGCCACGGCATGGTCGACATGGTCAAATCCATCATCGTCAGCTGCGACACCTATTACTACCTGCTGGCCAACGACATGGGGATCGACCTGATCTCCGAGTTCATGGGCAAGCTGGGGCTGGGCAGTCGTACCGGCATCGATATTGATGGCGAGTCCACCGGCGTGCTGCCTTCCCAGGCCTGGAAGAAGAAGCGTTTCAAGAAGCCCGAGCAGCAGAAGTGGTATGCCGGCGAAACCATCTCGATCGGCATCGGTCAGGGCTACAACGCCTACACCCCGCTGCAGTTGGCGCACGCCACCGCCACGATTGCGGCGGGCGGCGTGATGTACAAGCCGCACATCGTGAAGTACGTGGTGGATGCCCAGAACGGCGCGAAACGCGTGATCGAACCGACGCCGCTGGCCGATCTGGGCTTCAAGCCCGAGAACGTCGAGGTCATCCGCAAGGGGATGGTCGGCGTGATCACCAGTGGTACTGGCGCCCGCGCCTTTGCCGGAGCGAAGTACCAGGCGGCCGGCAAGACCGGTACGGCCCAGGTCTTCTCGCTCAAGGGCGCCAAGTACAAGGAAAGCGATACGCACGAGCGCCTGCGGGACCACGCCTTGTTCATCGCTTACGCCCCTGCCGACAATCCCAAGATCGCACTGGCGGTGCTGGTCGAAAACGGTGGTTTTGGCGCCGCAGCTGCCGCGCCGATCGCCCGCCAGGTGCTGGACTACTATCTGCTGGGTATCAAGCCGGCAGGTGCGGCGCCGGAAGACCCGGATGCCGACCCGGAGCATGCCCATGATTAACCTCGCCGACATCCGCCTCGGTGCCTTGCGCCTGGTGCGGCCGATCGACCCCTTCCTGCTGGTCATCACGGCCGCCATCATTGCGGTGGCCACCCTGATGCTCGGAAGCTCCTCGCCGGAGCGCATGAACGCCCACCTGGTCAACGTCGGGGTGGGGGTGGCGGTGATGTGGGCGATGGCCAGTCAGCCACCGCAGCGCCTGCACAGCTTCGCCCTGCCGCTGTATGTGGTGGGGGTGCTGCTGCTGATCGGTGTGGCCCTGTTTGGCGATGTGTCCAAGGGCGCGCGGCGCTGGCTCAATCTGGGCGTGATGCGGATCCAGCCCTCCGAGCTGATGAAGATTGCCATGCCGCTGATGCTGGCCTGGTACTTCCAGAAACGCGAAGGCAGCCTTAAGGTCCGCGACTTCTTCGTCGCCACCCTGCTGCTGATGGTCCCTGTCGGCCTGATCATCAAGCAGCCGGATCTGGGCACCTCGCTGCTGGTGCTGGGCGCGGGTTTCTTCGTGATCTTCTTTGCCGGCCTGTCCTGGAAGCTGATCATCCCGGTGGCCGTGCTGGGGACCGCGGCGATCATTGCCATCATCAGTTATGAATCCCAGATCTGCGCACCCGAGGTAGCCTGGCCCGGTCTGCACGACTACCAGAAACACCGCGTGTGCACCCTGCTCGATCCTTCATCGGACCCGCTCGGCAAGGGTTTTCACACTATCCAGTCCACTATCGCGGTGGGCTCCGGTGGTCTCGTCGGCAAGGGCTGGCGCCAGGGCACCCAGACCCATCTGGATTTCCTGCCCGAACGCCATACCGACTTCGTGCTGGCCGTGATCTCGGAAGAGTTCGGCCTGGCCGGCGTGCTCCTGATCGTGGTGCTCTACTGCCTGTTGATCGGGCGTGGCCTGATGATTGCCGCCAATGCTGCGACCCTCTTTGGGCGCCTGCTGGCAGGTTCGATCACCATGATTTTCTTCACCTATGCTTTTGTGAACATGGGCATGGTGGCCGGTATCCTGCCCGTGGTCGGGGTGCCCCTGCCCATGGTGAGCTACGGCGGCACCGCGCTGGTGACCCTGTGCCTGGGTGTGGGAATCCTGATGAGCGTGCAGCAGCATCGTCGTCGGCGCTGAAGCCGGGGCGGGCAGGAGATATCCGATGCATTCCTTTCATTCCGTGAATCTGCTCGTCGTTCTCGCCATGCTGCTGCTCGCGGCCTGCGCCAGCACCCCTTACGAGGAGAGCACGTCGCCACGTCCGGCTCCGGTACAGAAGCCGGTTGCCGTGCCTGCCAAGCCGGCGCCTTCCTCTCCCGTCCTTACCCGGAAAGGTGGCGGTTTTTACAAAGATGACGGTCCCGGCGAAGACGTGCCGCCCAATCTCGATGAGATCCCGGATGCGGTGCCGCGCCGTGAGCCGATACGCCCCGCCAATGCACGTCCCTATGAAGCACTGGGCCAGACCTTCAAACCGATGCAGGCCCTCGGTCCCTTCAGTCAGACCGGCGTTGGTAGCTGGTACGGCAAGAAGTTTCATGGCGCGAAGACCAGCAGCGGCGAGCGCTACGACATGTACGCGATGAGTGCCGCCCATCCCACGTTGCCACTGCCCAGCTATGCGCGCGTGACCAATCTCGAGAATGGCCGCAGCGTGGTGGTGAGGGTCAATGATCGCGGCCCTTTCCTGCACAGCCGCATCATCGATCTCTCTTATACCGCTGCCTACAAGCTCGGCTATGTGAGCAAGGGCAGCGCCCGCCTGCAGGTGGATGCCATCACTGCAGAAGAAATCGACAGCGGCGTGTATGCCCGGACCCCTGCCTTGCCACCGGCGCAGGTCGCGAGTGCTGCGCCTGCGGAAGCGCCGTCCCGGCCCGTGATTGAGCCGGTCACGCCGGATCCGCTTGAAGCCCTGGCCACTGCGGTGCCGGCCGTCGAGCCCGCCGCGCCTGCGCCGCTGGTGGCCAGCGGCGTCTTCCTGCAGCTTGGCGCCTTTGCCTCCAGTGCCAATGCTGACGGTTTCCGCGACTATGTGAAGAATGAACTCAAATGGCTGGGGCAGGACGTCAGCACCCACCTCGTCGGTGACAAGTACCGCCTGCGGGTCGGCCCCTTCAACGATGCCGCCGAGGCTCGTCGTGTTGCCGACCGGATTGCCGCCGCCATCCGCATCAAGCCCTTTGTCGTGCAGTAAGCGCTTGAAAAAGCAGCCACATCCCCCATCTGCCTGAAATGACTGAAACCCGCCAGAGCCTCCTCGAATTCCCCTGCGACTTTCCGCTCAAGATCATGGGCGCGCGCCACGATGAATTCGCCCAGACCATTGCCGCCGTGGTGCTTCGCCATGCGCCGGACTTCAACCCGGCCACGATGGAGATGCGTCCCAGCAAGGCAGGCAACTACCTGTCGCTGACCTGTACCATCCGCGCCACCTCTCAGCTGCAGCTCGATGATCTATACCGCGAACTCTCTTCGCACCCGATGGTGAAGGTGGTTCTGTAATGGAGGCTGCGTCCTGCGTCGTCCGCGAGTTGGGCGTCGTCGGCTATGCAGAGACATTTGAAGCTCAGAAGCGCTTCACTGCCGAGCGTGGGCCGGAGACCCCGGACGAACTTTGGCTGCTGCAGCACGAGCCGGTCTACACCCTTGGCTTGGCTGGCAAGCCCGAGCACCTGCTGATTCCGAGTGAAGTGCCGGTGGTGAAGATTGACCGCGGTGGTCAGATCACCTATCACGGGCCGGGGCAGGCCGTCGTATACCTGCTGATTGATCTGGCCCGCCGCAACCTCAAGGTGCGTGAGCAGGTCACGCTGATGGAGCAGGCCATGCTCGACGTGCTGGCCAGCCACGGCATTAGCGCCGAACGCCGCGACGGCGCGCCCGGGGTGTACGTGAAGGATGCCAAGATCGGCGCGCTGGGCCTCAAGATCTCGCGCGGCTGCAGCTATCACGGCCTGTCGCTGAACGTGGATCTGGACCTGGCTCCCTTCCTGCGAATCAACCCTTGTGGCTACGAGGGTCTTGCCAGCACCAGCCTTAAAGAGCAAGGAGTCACTGTCGGCACTGACGCAGTGCTGGCACAATTGGCGACCCGCCTGAGTGAATTACTCGACCGTGACTACCCCCGCACGGCATAGAACAGAAAGACCCAACCCGATGAGCAGCGAAGCCTCCAAGAAACTCCGTGGCGCCGACAAGACCGCACGCATCCCGATCAAGATCGTGCCGGCTGAAAAGCTGCGCAAGCCCGACTGGATCCGTATCAAGCTCGGTACTGCCGAGGAGACCGCGCGCTTTAACGAGATCAAGGACACCCTGCGCGATCACAAGCTGCACACGGTGTGCGAGGAAGCCTCCTGCCCCAACATCCACGAATGTTTCGGCAAGGGCACGGCCACCTTCATGATCATGGGTGACATCTGTACGCGCCGCTGCCCCTTCTGTGACGTCGGGCACGGTCGCCCCGAGCCGCTCAATGCGGATGAGCCGAAGGAGCTGGCCAAGACCATCGCCGCGATGCGCCTGAAGTACGTAGTGATCACCTCGGTGGATCGCGACGATCTGCGCGATGGCGGTGCGAAGCACTTCGTTGAATGCATCCAGGCCACCCGTGAGGCCAGCCCGCGCACCCAGATTGAAGTGCTGGTGCCGGATTTTCGTGGCCGCATGGAAGTCGCGCTGGAGATCTTCAAGAATGCGCCGCCGGACGTGATGAATCACAACATGGAAACCGTGCCGCGCCTTTACAAGGCAGCGCGTCCCGGTGCCGACTACGCCTATTCGCTCAAGCTGCTGAAAGAGTTCAAGCTCATGCATCCGGGCGTGCCGACCAAGAGTGGCCTGATGGTTGGTCTGGGCGAAACCGACGAGGAAATTCTCGAAGTGATGCGTGACATGCGTGCCCATGATGTCGAGATGCTCACCATTGGCCAATACCTCCAGCCCTCTGGCGGCCATTTGCCAGTGCTGCGCTACGTGACCCCCGAGACCTTCAAGATGTTCGAGACCGAGGCGCTCAAGATGGGCTTCAAGAATGCAGCCTGTGGCCCGATGGTGCGTTCCAGCTACTGGGCAGACCAGCAGGCGCATGGGGCCGGTGTGGTGGATGAGGCCAGCCTGCAGCGCAGCTGAGCCTGGGCGTGTAGTGGATGTGAAAAAGGCGACCTCAAGGTCGCCTTTTCATTTGGCTTCAGTTTTCAGCTGATATGCGGGAATTTGGCCGCATAAAGATTGATCCACTCGAAGGCCGCGGTGGCGCTGTCGATATCGCGCCCTTCCTTTTTCATGACCTCACGGCGATAGCGCTCGATGTAACAGAGTTGCTCCACCATGCGGACGGCGAAAGCATCTTCATGGGCTTCGAACTGGATCCCCAGCTCATAGCAGGTATGGGAGTGGCGGCACCATTTCACGGCGCCTTTGGCGCGGAAAGGTTCGCGACCGATGGGGATTTCAACAGACACCTCGCTGCCAACCGGCAGGGGTTCTTCCGAGCGGCAGGCGAGGCCGCCGACGCTCACATTGGCAAGGCGGCGCAGGCTGCGCCCCTTGTGGCTCTCGCAGTGGATATGGATGGGCAACTCCGATGGGTGACGGAGATAGGCTCGATCCTGATGGCAGACGGATGCGTTCACGTTTTTAGCCCGGACTCTCTGTTGCTCTGAAGCTAGTATGACGGCAGCGTCAGCGCCATCTTGAGGGCTCGCCCGTAGAGACAGGTGTCACACTGGACACAATAAATTGCACCGAACCTGAGTTTTGTGCGCCCTAAGCAGGCGGATCCGGGATCAGCGCGACCGCAGTGGATCGAGCAGGCCGCGCAGATTGTTGTGATCGAGTTCGTACATCAGGGCCAGTAATTGACCTAGCTCGCCCTTGGGAAAGCCCTCGCGCGAGAACCAGCCGAGGTAATGCCCGGGGAGGTCGGCTATCTTCCTGCCCTGGTACTTGCCGAAGGGCATTTCGCGGCTGAGGAGCTTTTCGAGAAGTTCGGGTGACAAGGCGGGGGCGGGGAAGGGTAGGCCTTCCCCGCTGGGCATCGATCAGCGCTTGAGCTGGTTGATGTCGCGCACCGCGCCAGTGTCGGCCGAGGTGGTCAGCGCCGCATAGGCCTGCAGGGCGGCGGAAACGTGACGCACGCGGTTGACCGGCTTCCAGGCGTCCGGGCCGCTGGCATTCATGGCAGCGCGGCGCTTTTCCATCTCGGCGTCCGAGATCTTGAGGTTGATGCTGCGGGCCGGGATGTCGATCTCGATGGTGTCGCCATCCTCGATCAGGCCGATTTCACCGCCCATGGCCGCTTCAGGCGAAGCGTGGCCAATGGAGAGGCCCGAGGTGCCGCCGGAGAAGCGGCCATCGGTGAGCAGGGCGCATTGCTTGCCGAGCCCGCGGCTCTTCAGATACGAGGTCGGGTAGAGCATTTCCTGCATGCCCGGGCCGCCCTTGGGGCCTTCGTAGCGGATGATCACCACGTCGCCGGCCTGCACTTCTTCATTCAGGATGCCTTCCACGGCGTCGTCCTGACTTTCATAGACGCGGGCGCTGCCGGTGAACTTCCAGATCGATTCGTCGACGCCGGCCGTCTTCACGATGCAGCCATTGCGCGCGATGTTGCCCTTGAGCACGGCCAGACCGCCGTCCTGAGAGTAGGCGTTCTGCTTGTCGCGGATGCAGCCCTTGCTGCGATCCATGTCCAGCTCGGGGAAGCGCTGGTTCTGGCTGAAGGCCACCTGGGTCGGCACGCCGCCGGGGGCCGCGCGGTAGAACTCGAACACGGCCGGGCTGCCGGAGTGCATCACGTCCCATTGCTCAAGCGCGCCCTTCAGGGTGTGGCTGTGCACCGTGTAGGTGTTGTGGTTGAGCAGGCCCGCGCGATCCAGCTCGCCGAGGATGCCCATGATGCCGCCGGCGCGATGCACGTCTTCGATGTGGAACTTGTCGGTCATCGGCGCCACCTTGCACAGGCAGGGCACGCGGCGGCTGATGCGGTCGATGTCGGCCATGGTGAAGTTCACCCCGGCTTCGCTGGCGGCCGCCAGGAGGTGCAGCACGGTGTTGGTGGAGCCGCCCATGGCCACGTCGAGGCTCATGGCGTTCTCGAAGGCCTCAAAAGTGGCGATCGAGCGCGGCAGCACCTTGTCGTCGTCTTTCTCGTAGTAGCGCTTGGCCAGTTCGACGATGGTGCGGCCAGCCTTCAGGAACAGGCCCTTGCGGTCGGCATGGGTGGCGACGATGGTGCCGTTGCCGGGCAGCGAGAGGCCCAGCGCTTCGGTCAGACAGTTCATCGAGTTGGCGGTGAACATGCCGGAGCAGGAGCCGCAGGTCGGGCAGGCGCTGCGCTCGACTTCTTCGACTTCGGCATCCGAGATGTTCTTGTCGGCGGCCTTGACCATTGCATCAACCAGATCGAGCTTGATGACCTGTGCCTTGCCATCCTTCACCAGGGTGGCCTTGCCGGCTTCCATCGGGCCGCCGGAAACGAAGATCGTCGGGATGTTCAGGCGCAGGGAGGCCATCAGCATGCCCGGGGTGATCTTGTCGCAGTTCGAGATGCACACCATCGCGTCGGCACAGTGGGCGTTGACCATGTACTCCACCGAATCGGCGATCAGCTCGCGGCTGGGCAGGGAGTAGAGCATGCCGCCGTGGCCCATGGCGATGCCGTCATCCACCGCGATGGTATTGAACTCCTTGGCCACGCCGCCGGCTGCCTCGATCTCACGTGCTACCAGCTGACCCAGATCCTTGAGGTGCACATGGCCCGGTACGAACTGGGTGAAGCTGTTGACCACCGCGATGATGGGCTTGCCGAAATCGCCATCCTTCATGCCGGTGGCACGCCACAGCGAACGGGCGCCGGCCATGTTGCGGCCGTGGGTGGAAGTGTGGGAACGATACTGGGGCATGGTGTTTTTCTCCGGGTGCGCGCGGCGGCAAGGAGGAATAAGCGGATTGTCGCGCCGGTGTGGTTCAATTGAGCCCTCAATTCTAGCCTGCCGCTGCTCAAGATGCCTGCCCTGCCTTTCATCCATCCGCAGTTCGATCCGGTGGCCCTTGCCATCGGTCCACTGGCCGTACGCTGGTATGGCCTGATGTACCTGCTTGCTTTCTTGTTCTTCATCGTGCTCGGTCGCCAGTACATGCAGCGTCGGCCCGATATGGGCTGGACCCGTGAGGCGCAGGACGATCTGCTCTTCTACGGCATGCTCGGCGTGATTCTCGGCGGGCGCTTGGGCTATGTGCTCTTCTATAAGGCGAGCTTCTACTTCTCGCATCCGCTCGAAATCCTCAAGGTATGGGAAGGCGGCATGGCCTTCCACGGCGGCCTGCTCGGCGTGCTGATCGCGCTGTGGCTGTTCGGCCGCAAGAGCGGGCGCCACTTCCTGCAGGTCGGCGATTTCGTCGCGCCGCTGGTTCCGACCGGGCTGGCGGCGGGGCGCATGGGCAACTTCATCAATGGTGAGCTGTGGGGCCGCGTGACGGCGCCGGATGCGCCCTGGGCGATGGTGTTCCCGCAAGCCTGGCAGGCCGATGCCAAGCTGGTGGCGGCCGATCCTGCCTTGCAGACCTCGCTCGTGCAGTATTTCGAGCCGGTTAGCCAGCAGATGGTTACGGGTTTGCCGCGCCACGCTTCGCAGCTGTATCAGTTCGCGCTCGAAGGCCTGAGCCTGTTCGTGATCCTGTGGCTGTTCTCGCGCAAGCCGCGGCCGATGGGCGCGGTGTCCGGCCTGTTCCTGATCGGCTACGGCTCCTTCCGCTTCATCGCCGAATTCGCCCGCGAGCCGGACGACTTCCTCGGCCTGCTCGCCGGCCACCTGTCGATGGGGCAATGGCTTTCGCTGCCGATGATCGCTGCCGGTGTGGCGATGATGATCTGGGCGTATCGGCGCAAAGCGGCCTAGGGTCTGTTGATAATCACTCGCCGGATCGCGTTGAAGCGTATGGCTTGCGGGACAAGGCGCGCGACGCAGTGCGGGGTGGCTCCCCCGCACAAGGAGTGCAACGTAGTAGCGCAAGCCATACGCTTCAACCCTCCGGGCTCGGGCGCGTTGGGCGCGGCGCCGCGTTGCAGCTTCTCGTCAGGGGGCCGCCCTGACTTCGGCGCTGCGCCTTGCTCCGCACTCAACGCGCCGCGAGCGCGACCGGCGGATGATTGTCAACAGACCCTGGGAGCAGGCGCTGGCGGCCGGAAGCTTGCTCAGCGCGGCGCGAGGTGTTGGCGCAGCCAAGCGGCGAAAGTGGCTTCATCGATGTCGCCGGCGGCTATACCCAGCATGACCTGAGTGGCTTCCAGCTGGCTGGCCGCCAGACGCTGGCCGTTGGCAAAAAGGAACATGCCCAGCGACAGGAAGGCAGCGCGCTTGTTGCCATCTACGAATGGATGGTTCTTGGCCAAGCCGATCACATAGGCTGCTGCAAGCTCAGCCAGATCCGGTTCACCGTAGTGGGCCAGGTTTGGGGCGCGTGCCAAAGCTGAATCCAGCAGGCCTTCGTCGCGGATGCCCGGCAGGCCTCCGTGCACGGCGAGGCTTTCATCGTGAAGCAGCAGCAAGCCGGGCTTGCTGACCCAGCGCCAACTGCCCTGGCCGCTCATTTCGCCAGCGCGTGAAAGGTGTCGCGGAATTCACGCATGAACTCGCGCCCGGCTTCCAGCTGCTCCTCCAGGGCCGGATCGTAAGGCGTGAGTGCCAGACCGTTCGGCGTTTCCGAGAGGAACAGGCTGTCACCCTTTTCCACTTTCAAGCGAGCAA
This sequence comes from Uliginosibacterium aquaticum, assembly GCF_012972705.2. Lineage (GTDB taxonomy): Bacteria > Pseudomonadota > Gammaproteobacteria > Burkholderiales > Rhodocyclaceae > Uliginosibacterium > Uliginosibacterium aquaticum. The sequence continues at coordinate 237,753 of NZ_JABCSC020000001.1, forward strand.
GCGCTTCCTTCGGCAGGATCACGCCCATCGAATTGCCGATCTGGGTGATTTTGAGTGCGAGCATGATGGGCTTTCTGACGGTGTTATAACAATTGTTATATTAGCCTGCTCGCAGCGAAATTCAAAAGCGCTTCGCTTACAGCTCGCCCGGATCGACGTCGATGTGCCAGCGCAGATCCTTGGGGCTCTTGAGCGCGTAGAGCTGCGGCATCAGTTCGGTGAGCATGGCTTGCAGGCCTGGGCGGGTGTCACATTCGATCACCAGCTGGGCGCGTTCCAGGCGTGCCTTGCGCACCAGGCGCATGGGCACCACATCGAACAGGCGTACCGGGCTCTGCAGGGCTTCGGCAGCATGGCGGGTTTGCTGCAGGAAGGCCACGGCCGTATCCAGTTCCGGCGCTTCGGCGCGCAACACTGCGTGGAAGCCATAAGGCGGGAAGCCGGCGAGCTTGCGCTCGGCCAGTTCGCGCTTGGCGAAGCCGGGGTAGTCGCGGCGGGCGAGCGATTCGTAGAGCGGATGCTCGGGGAACTCGGTCTGGACCAGCACTTCGCCGGGCAGCTCGCCGCGCCCGCTGCGCCCGGCCACTTGCATCAGTTGCTGGAACAGGCGCTCGGGCGCGCGGTAGTCGGCGGCGTAGAGGCCCGCGTCGGCTCCGACGATACCGACCAGCGTGAGCATCGGGAAGTCGTGGCCCTTGGCGAGCATCTGGGTGCCCACCAACACGTCGATCTCGCGCGCTTCGATGCGGCCGCGCACCTCTTCCCATTGCGCTGGGGTGCGCACGGCGTCGCGGTCCACGCGTTCGATCCGGGCCTCGGGGAAGTGTTCGCGCAGACGTTCTTCCAGCCGCTGGGTGCCGCGGCCGAAGGCTTGCAGATCCTGATTGCCGCAGCCGGGGCAGATGTGTGGCACGCGGCCTTCACCGCCGCAATGGTGGCAGCGCAGCGAGCGGTCGGCGGCATGGAAGACCATGTTCGCCGAGCAGTGCGGGCAGGCGCTGATCCAGTTGCACTGCGGGCAGGCGATCACCGGGGCGTAGCCGCGCCGGTTGAGGAAGACGAGGCTTTGCTCGCCACGCTCGATACGCACCCGGATGCCTTCGATGAGCCCGGGCGAGAGGCCGTGATCGAGCTTCACGCGGCGCGTGTCGATGCGTCGCAGGCTGGGAGGTTTGTCGGCCACTGCGGGTAGCGGTAGGTCCAGCCGGGTGTAGCGCCTGGCTTCGGCGTGGAGCCAGGTCTCCAGTGAGGGCGTGGCCGAGCCGAGCACGATTGGCAGTTTTTCGTACGCGGCGCGCCACACAGCGAGATCGCGCGCCGAGTAGCGCAGGCTGTCCTGCTGCTTGAAAGAGGCGTCATGCTCTTCGTCAATCACGATCAGGCCCAGGCGCGGCAGCGGTACGAAGACCGAGAGGCGGGTTCCGAGCACGATGTCCGCCTCGCCTTTGAGCGCCTGCACGAAACCCAGCGAGCGCGCGCCATCGGCCATGCCGCTGTGCAGAGAAACGAGATTGGCGCCCGGGAAGCGGCTCGCCACGCGCTCCATCAATTGCGGCGTGAGGCCGATCTCGGGCACTAGCATCAGCGCTTGCTTGCCCGCCGCGAGAGTGTGAGCGATCTGGTGCAGGTAGACCTCGGTCTTGCCCGAGCCGGTCACGCCGAAGAGCAGGAAGGGTTTGAACGTGCCGGCCGCCGCATTGACGGCGCTCACGGCGTCGGCTTGCGCTTCGTTCAGCGTGAGTGCGCCGATCGGCTCGCGCTCACCGGCACGCGCTACGACTTCCAGCCAGCCCTTGTTGCGCGCCTCGCGGATCGCGCCGGAAGCATCGCCTTCCAGGTCGGTGAGCAACTGGCTGCGGCGGCGGGCGCCTGCGGCCTGCACCGCTTCGACGGCGGCCAGCGCCTTGGTGATCCGCTTTGCTTCGCCCAGTGCGGCCCGACCTTCGGCGGTGGTGGCCAGCCAGGGATCATCGTCGCGCGGCAGCTTTACGGTGCGGCGGATGCCCGGCGGCAGGGCAGCGGAGATGACTTCGCCCAACGGGTGCTGGTAGTAGCGCGCGGCGAACTGGGTGAGGGCCAGCCACTGGGCTGGCAGGGGCGGGATTTCGGCGAGCAGTTCGAGGATGGGCTTGAGCTTTTCGACTGGCAGCGCGTCAGGCGGGTCAATAGCGACAATTACGCCGGTTTTTTCACCCGGACCAAAGGGTAGGCGTACGCAGTGTCCGACTTCGGGCCGGGCTTCAGGTCCTGCCAGGTAATCGAACAGACGGGGCCTCGGAAGCGGCAGGGCGATGCGAACGATGCGGTGCGAAAGAGTCATCCCGGCGGAAGGCGAAGTCGATTTCAGATCAGTGAGTTGCGCGCTGAAGCTGAAGTTGTTTCGGCGCTTTGCACGGCAAGCATCTGCCGGGCTTGGGTCTTCTTTTTATCCACAAAAGCTGTGGATAAAAGTGTGGGTTGTAATCGCGCTGACGGTGCATGGACAGGGCTTGCTTCGTCTTTGTGATTCGTGTTAAAGGGGCTTCAAATAATAAAAACTTCTTTCTAATCAATGATATGAGTATGCAATAAGGGTTTGTGCTTAGCTGTGGAAGGAGCGGTGCCTGGCAGAACTGCGACTTGTGCATAAGTCAAGCCCCCTCAAACTCTTCCGCCAAGTGTTTGTTACTTAGTGCAAACCCAGTTGCAGCGGGCTTCACGCTTCCCCGGCTGCAATAAAACCGTCATTCCAGCTTCATGTGCGCAGGGCTCGGCTGTGGCGGTGCACAACGTCCACCAGAACGGCTACATTCTCCGGCGGGGTGTGCTGTGAAATGCCGTGACCAAGGTTGAAAACATGCCCTGGCGCAGGGCCGAAGGCCTCCAGCACACGGCGGGTTTCAGCGGCGACCCCTTCGGCCGAACCCATCAGGGAGATCGGATCCATGTTGCCCTGCAGCGCGACGCGACTGCCCACAAGGGCACGCGCTTGAGCGGGGTCAACCGTCCAGTCCAGCCCCAGCGAGTCGCAGCCGGTGTCGGCCATGTCGGTGAGCCACTGGCCGCCGCCCTTGGTGAACAGCACCACCGGCACGCGCTCACCGTTGTGCTCGCGCTTCACGCCAGCGACGATGCGGCGCATGTATTCGAGCGAAAACTCGCGATAGGCCGGGCCGCTGAGGATGCCGCCCCAGGTGTCGAACACCATCACGGCTTGCGCGCCATGCTCAATCTGCTGGTTCAGGTATTCGGTGACGGTGCGCGCATTCACGTCGAGGATGTGATGGAGCAGGTCGGGGCGCGAGTACATCAGCCCCTTGATGTGGCGGAAGTCGTCCGAGCCGCGGCCTTCGATCATGTAGCAGGCGAGCGTGAAGGGGCTGCCGGAGAAACCGATCAGGGGCACGCGATTGCCCAGTGCCTTGCGGATCGCGGCGACCGCGTTGAAGACGTAGTCGAGCTTTTCCATCGGCGCGACTTCCAGCGCGCGGATCGCGGCCTCATCGCGCAGCGGGCGGGCAAAGCGCGGGCCTTCGCCCTCGGCGAAAGACAGGCCCAGACCCATCGCGTCCGGCACGGTGAGGATGTCGGAGAACAGGATGGCAGCGTCAAGCGGGAAGCGCTCCAGCGGCTGGAGGGTGACTTCGGTGGCGAAATCGGCGTTGCGGCACAGGTCCATGAAGCTGCCGGCGGTAGCACGGCTGGCGCGGTATTCAGGCAGGTAACGGCCGGCCTGGCGCATCAGCCACAGCGGGGTGTAGTCGGTCGGCTCGCGCAGCAGTGCGCGCAGCAGGGTGTCGTTGGTGGGGCGGGTCATGGCAGGGCGCTCGGTTTGGGGTGGAGGGATTGTAAGTGAGACCGGACTGAGTAACGAGGACTGAGGGCTGAGTGAAGCTCCAGCCAGTGAAATGACGGGACAGAGTGCCCGGCCATCCTCTGCAGTCCTTCGTCGAAGGCGGTGCTACCATCGCCTCTTTCCCCCGCCCAAGCCCCATCGTGCGCCTGTTCCGCCTCGCCAAGATCATCACCGTCAGTCTGCGCTTCGGTCTGGATCAGATGATCCGCGAACATGCAGCCAATACCCGTTTTGGTGAGTGGGTGCATCGACTCCTGCCGGCTCGGCAGTTTGCGGCGCCGCGTGGCGAGCGTTTGCGCCTGGCGCTGGAGTCGCTGGGGCCGATCTTCGTGAAGTTCGGCCAGATGCTGTCCACCCGCCGCGATCTGCTGCCGCTGGATATTGCCGACGAGCTGGCCCTGCTGCAGGATCGGGTGCCACCTTTCCCATCGCACCAGGTGCTGGAGGTGCTGGCGGCGGAGTATGGTCAGCCAGTGAGCGAGGTATTCAAGCATTTCGAGCCCGAGCCAGTGGCTTCCGCTTCGGTGGCCCAGGTGCATTTCGCGGTGCTGCCGGACGGCACTGAGGTCGCCGTGAAAGTGCTGCGCCCTGGCATCGAGCCCGTGATCGCGCATGACGTGGCGCTGCTGGATACGGCGGCTTTCCTGATCGAAAAGCTGTGGGCCGACGGTCGCCGCCTCAAGCCGCGGGAGGTTGTGCAGGAGTTCGCTCGTCATCTCGAAGACGAGCTGGACATGATGCGTGAGGCTTCCAATTGCTCGCAGCTACGGCGCAATTTCAAGGACTCGAGCCTGCTTCAGGTGCCCGAGGTGTATTGGGATTTCTGTGCGCAGCGGGCGCTGGTGATGCAGCGCATGGTCGGCACGCCGGTGTCGCGAACGGACGCTCTGCGTGCTCAGGGGGTTGATCTGAAGGCGCTGTCGCGCGCTGGGGTGGAAATCTTCTTCACCCAGGTTTTTCGCGACGGCTATTTTCATGCCGACATGCATCCAGGCAACATCCTCGTTGCCGCCAATGGCCAGTACGTGGCGCTGGATTTCGGCATCATGGGCACCCTCACTGACCGCGACAAGGCCTATCTGGCGCAGAACTTCCTGGCCTTCTTTCAGCGCGACTACAAGCGCGTGGCGCAGGCCCATATCGATGCGGGCTGGGTGCCGGCGCACACCCGCGTGGATGAATTCGAAACCGCAATCCGCGCCGTGTGCGAGCCGATCTTTGATCGCCCGTTGAAGGACATCTCCTTCGGCAAGACCCTGCTGCGCCTTTTCCAGACCGCACGCCGTTTCGAGATGGAAGTGCAGCCGCAACTGGTGATGCTGCAGAAGACCCTGCTCAATATTGAAGGCCTGGGCCGCCAGCTCGATCCTGAACTGGATCTGTGGCAGACCGCCAAACCCTTCCTTGAAAAATGGATGAGCGAGCAGATTGGCTGGCGCGCCTTCATCCGTCACCTGAAGGACGAAGCACCGAACTGGGCTGCCACCCTGCCGCAACTGCCACGGCTCCTGCACCGGGCCCTGGCCAGTGATGCAGAGGAGCGCGCAGCGGCACGCCATGCCGAGCTGATGGCCCTGCAGCAGCGACGCAACCGCTGGCTGATCGCGCTGAGCGTGATGCTTGCCGGGCTGGTTCTGCTGGACCTGCTGAAACCCTATCTTTGACCGCGACGCTGCGCGCGACGGTGGTTTCTGTTCGGTTCTTTCCGGCTTGCGCTGAAACTTGTGCCGCCTGAGTGAGCCATCAGGGCAAGGCGGAGCGGAAGTCTTCTGCCGCCCTTTAAGCTGAAGTGGGTTACGCAACAGGAGCAGACTTGTGCGTGGGCGATTTCGGCGATCTCTGGGCTGTGTGCTTTTCTGCCTGCCATGGCTGGCATTCGCTCAGCCGGAGCCTGTGGTTGTCACCTATTCGACCAATCCTGGTTATCCGCCATACCACTGGGCGGTGAGTGCAAGCGCCTTTGACGGGGCAAGCATCGAACTGCTGGAGCTGATCCGGCCAGCCGGCGTGACGTTCAAGGCCCTGGTCTATCCGTGGAAGCGGGCGCTGGCCCTGGCTGCAGATGGCCAGATCGACATGCTGCTGAGCCTGCGCAAAACGCCTGAACGTGAGGAGTTTCTGAATTTCGTGCCCCACCGCGCGTTTGCAAATCCGATTGCCGTGTTCGTGCGCGAAGATCGCCGCTTCAGGTTCGGCAATTGGAACACCTTGCAAGGGCGGCAGGGAGGCTACAGCGCAGGCGATACCTTCGGGGGCGGCTTTGATGAGTACTGGCGGCTGAATCTGACCATGGAAGGCGCCCCGTCCATGGAAAACAACTTTCGCAAGCTGCTCCTTGGGCGGATCGACTATTTTGTCACCGGTTATTACACGGGTATGACCTATGTGCAGAGCCATCCGGACGCGGGCGTGATCAGCGCGCTCCAGCCAATGATTTCGGATCAGCCCATCCATTTTGCGTTCAGCAAGAAATCGGCACACCTGGGGCTGATTGCCGAGATCAACCGGAAACTTGAAGAGCTCGATCGCAAAGGCGTGCCTGACGCCCTGCTTAAAAAGCACCTGGAACGCTTTGCCGGGACCCCGCCGATCATTCGTCTGCCCTGATCGTTCTGCCTGCCCTTCGCACGCTCGTGCGAAGCGGAAAAACCCTTGATTCCCCTGTCTGTGAAACCTGCCCCTGTGGGTATAATTCGGCACTAAACCCCTGTTTCTACGGCGGATGGCCGGATCGCAGCACTGCGGGCGCATGACGCCCGCGCACCGGAGTTTCGAGATGCTGATTGCCTTTGTGGTTCTGTACTTGCTGGTCTCCGTGGGTATCGGTTTATATGCCGCCACGCGCGTGAAAAACTCGAGCGATTACGTTACCGCTGGTCGCCATCTGCCTTTTTACATTACCGTCGCAACCGTGTTTGCGACCTGGTTCGGCGCGGAAACCGTGCTGGGCATCTCGGCGACTTTCGTCAAGGATGGCATGTCCGGCATCATTGCCGACCCCTTTGGTTCATCGGCCGCACTGATCTTTTTCGGCCTGTTTTTCGCACTTCCGCTGTATCGCATGAACCTCATGACGCTCGGCGACTTCTACCGTCGTCGCTACGGTCGGGCGGTGGAAATCATCACCTCAATTGTCATCACGATTTCCTACCTTGGATGGGTGGCGGCGCAAATCTCTGCTTTGGGACTGGTCTTTGCCGTGCTCTCTAGAGGCCAGATCACGCCGGAGTGGGGCATGGTCATTGGTACCGGCGTGGTGCTGCTCTATACGCTCTATGGCGGCATGTGGTCGGTGGCGTTGACGGACTTCATGCAGATGCTGGTGATCGTTGCAGGTCTGCTCTACATCGCTTACGCAGTGGGCGATATGGCTGGCGGCGTAGGTACGGTGGTCGATCATATGGCGGCCAATGGCAAGCTTGAGCTGCTGCCCAAGGGCAACTGGCTGCAGTGGGTGGCTTTCATTGCCGGTTTCTCGACCATGGCGCTCGGCTCCATTCCGCAGCAGGACGTGTTTCAGCGCGTGAATTCGGCGCGCAACGAAACCGGTGCGGTGTGGGGCACCATCACCGGTGGTGTGGGCTACTTCTTCTTTGCCTTTGTGCCCCTTTTTATTGCCTACTCGGCCTCCATCGTGGCGCCTGAGTTGGTGGCCACTCACCTGGCCGAAGGTGGCGATTCGCAGATGATCCTGCCTCAGCTGGTGCTGACGCACATGCCGGTGATGGCGCAGGTGCTGTTCTTCGGTGCCCTGTTGTCCGCCATCATGAGTACGGCTTCGGGCACCTTGCTGGCGCCTTCCGTGACATTCTCGGAAAACGTGCTGCGTGGCTTCATGCCCGGGATGAGCGACGTGCACTTCCTGCGCATGACACGCATCATCGTGGTGATCTTCACTGGCCTCACGCTGAGTTTCGCGCTCAACAGCGAGGCCTCGATCTACCAGATGGTCGAGCAGGCTTATTCGGTGACGCTGGCCATGGCTTTCGCGCCGCTTGCCTTTGGCCTGTACTGGAAGCGTGCAACCAATCAGGGGGCGATCTTTGCTATTGCCTTCGGTGGTCTGGTGTGGATCAGTCTGTTGCTGCCGATGATGGGCTGGCTGCCGGCGCCTGATGCCTGGATCGAACTGGCGATGACCATTCCGCCGCAGTTCATCGGCCTTCTCGCCAGCGTTGCGGCGATGGTGGCGGGTTCTTTGTTGCCGCAGTGGCTGCCTACAGCGGCCGAGGGCATGCGCCAGCACCATGGTCATCATCTTGGGGAGGCCGCGCATCACGGAATGGCGGCCGCTCTGACCGAGCACACCCCCCCGCGGCCGTGAGCCTGGCGGCCGGATGAACCCCCACGGTCGCCTGCCTCGCTATCTGTGCGCCCTGTGGCTGGGGCTCACCCTGTATGCCTGCCTGCACCCTTTCTCCGGCTGGACCAGTCCGGGCGTGTCGCCGCTGGCCTTTCTTGTGGCGCCCTGGCAGAAATACATCTCTCAGCTCGATGTATGGCTCAACATCGCCGGCTTCCTGCCTTTCGGTTTTACCCTGGCGGCCAGCATCGCCAGCCGGCGCAAGCCGGGCCGGATCGTGCTGGGCGTCCTGCTGGCCAGTCTGTTGCTGAGTTTTGCCATCGAGTTCGCGCAGAACTGGTTACCGGGGCGTATCTCGTCGAATCTCGATCTGGCCACCAATACCCTTGGCGGAGTGCTGGGCGCTCTGGCGGGCTTGCGCTGGGGACATTTCCTGGCTGAGGGTGGAGCCCTGCAGCGCTGGCGGCGTCAAGCGCTGTTGCCGGGGCATGCCGGAGAGTTCGGACTGCTGCTGGTGGGGCTGTGGTGGTTGGCGCAACTGGAGCCGACCGGGCTGCTCTTCGGCAATGGAGATTTGCGTAGTCTGCTGGATCTGCCGGCGCCGCTGGCTTTCTCGGCGCGCCGCTATCTGCTGCTGGAGACGGCGGTGGTCGCCAGCAGCACCCTGGCGCTGGGACTGCTGCTGGCGCGCGGCAGTCGTGAAGCTTCGCTGCCGCGCCTGCTCGGCGTGCTGTTGGCAGGCTTGGCCCTGCGCACCCTGGCGTGTGCTTTGTTTCTGGTGCCGGCCGATCCCTGGCAATGGGCGACGCCGGGCGCTGTGCGGGGCTTGCTGCTGGGGGCCGTGTTGAGTGTGCTGGCGTTGCGTCTGCCGCGCTGGAGCCAGCACGCGCTGGTGAGCCTGACTCTGCTGCTGAGTACCGTGCTGGTCAATCTTGCGCCGGACAATCCCTTCATCGACGCTTCGGTCCGCACCCTGCAGCAGGGGCACTTCCTGAATTTCTACGGTCTCACCCAGTTGGTCAGTTCGCTGTGGCCTTTTCTGGCACTGGCCTGGCTGTCAGCACAGGCAGGTCTGCAGCGGCGCTGAGAAGCTGTTCACGATCTGTAGCGAGAGGCCGTCAGCAGGGGCGAGGCAGGGTTTAGCAGAGCCTGCTCTGCCCTGCCGCAGCCGGTTTGCTGTGCAAAGCAAACCGTGGGGAAGAGCCGCACAGGAACCGGAGTTTATGTTGATCAATGAGGATTCCGAGCAGCGCATGAGCCCTCTCAGTGATCAAAGAGCGGCCTCGCAGTCAGATCGTGAACAGCTTCTGAGGCCAGCGCCGTTCGTGATCAGACTTCTAGTCCGAATTTGCGCAGCAACTCCGAGGTTTCAAACAGCGGCAGGCCCATGATGCCGGTGTAGGAACCGCTGATCTCGCGGATGAAGCTTGCTGCCCGCCCTTGGATGCCATAGGCGCCGGCCTTGTCGAAAGGTTCGCCGCTCGCGATGTAGCGGCGGATATCCTCGTCGTCGAGCGGGCGGAAATGCACCGTGCTGACCGACAGGCTGTGCTCCATGCGACTCGCGTCAGCGACTGCTACGGCAGTCAGTACGCGGTGGCTGCGCCCGCTCAACTGGCGCAGGATGGCGACGGCGTGGGTCTCATCATCCGGCTTACCGATGATCTCCCCGTCCAGATCCAGCGTGGTATCGGCCGACAGCACCGGTTGCGGACGCAGGCTGCGCCAGCCTAGGCGGCGCAAGGCTCCGTCGGCTTTGGCACAGGCCACGCGCTGGACATAGGTTTCGGCATCCTCGCCGGGCAGCACGGCTTCTGATACGTCGGCATCATCGCGCGGCGGGGCGCGGAAGGTGAGGGTGTCGAACTCGACGCCGATCTGGTGCAACAACTCGCGCCGGCGCGGGCTGCGTGAGGCCAGATAGATGCGTGGATGGCTGAAGGGCGGCATGGCGGCCTCACTCACGGTGATAAGGGTGGTTGTTCACAAGGCTCCAGGCCCTGTACAAGGCCTCGGCCAGCAAGGGCCGTACCATCGCATGCGGCAAGGTGAGGCTGGAGAGACGGATCTTCTCCTGTGCCTCGGCCTTCAGCACAGGATCCAGCCCGTCCGGTCCGCCAATCACGAAGGCCACATCGTCGCCCATGCCCATCCATTTCTGCAGGCGTTCGGCGAGCTGGCGGGTACTGATGTCGTCGCCGCGTTCATCCAGCACCACCAGCCGGCGCCGTGCAGGCAGGGCAGCGCGCAGGCGCTCAGCTTCTGCCGCCATCATGGCCGCCGGGGTTTTTCCGGTGGTACGGGGCTCGGCTTTGACTTCGAGCAGCTCGAGCGGACAGTCGCGCGGCAGGCGCTTGGCGAATTCTGCGTATCCGGTTTCGACCCAGGCCGGCATCTTGGTGCCGACTGCGGCGATGACCAGTTTCATGGCTGGATGATTACTCGCGTGCCGCCGCCTCGTTGGCTGCGATCAGCTTGCCACGACGAGCCGGGGTGGTGGACCATAACTCTTCGAGGTTGTAGTACTCGCGTACGGCTGGTTGCATGAGATGAACGACGATGTCGCCCAAATCGACCAGCACCCACTCGCCGCTTTCCTCACCTTCGGTGCTCAGTACTTCACCGCCGGCCTCTTTGACCTTTTCCTGCACATTGTTGGCCAATGCCCGGGTCTGGCGGTTGGAGCTGCCACTGGCGATGATCACCCGATCGAACAGCGAGGTGAGTTTGGTGACGTTGATGACTTCAATATCTTGCGCCTTGATGTCTTCGAGAGCATCAACGACGATTTTCTGCAGCTTGCGGAGTTCCATGTAGCGGGTGCGTCAGGTCTGGTAGAGATGATGGTCCTGAATATAGTCCAGAACCGCGTCGGGCAGCAAAAAGCGCGGGCTGCCGTGGTGGGTGAGGGTGGCGCGAATGGCGGTGGCCGAAATGGCTAGCGGAGTCATCGCGAAACTGGCGATGCGGCCGGCTGGTGTTGCGGCCAGCAGGCCGGGGCGGGCCGCGTTGCGGCTTTGCAGCTCGGTTGCGAGGCTGTCGCCAAGGGTCTGCTCGGCGAGGGTATAGCCAGGGCGGGTCGCGACACCGATATGGGCGAGGCTGAACAGATCCTGCCAGCGGTGCCAGCTGGCAAGGCTACGAAAGGCGTCCATGCCCAGCAGCAGTACCAGCGGCTGGTCCGGACCGAGCTCGGCGCGCAGGCGCTCCAGTGTCGGCACGGTGTAGCTGGGGGCATCGGCGAGTACTTCGGCCGGATCGACTTCCAGATGGGGGCAATCCTCTACCGCCAGACGAGTCATGGCCAGACGCATTTCGGCTGGCGTGGCGGGTTGCTCGCGATGTGGCGGGCGGCCTGCGGGAATCAGGCGCACCCGGGCGAGGCCGAGTGCCTCACGGGCTTCCTCGGCCATGCGCAGGTGACCATAGTGGATCGGATCGAAAGTGCCGCCGAGAATACCCAGCGGCGGGCTGACGCTCATGCCTGCAGGGCCTCGCCGAAGATGTCGCAGGCGGCGGCATGGAAGCTGGCGTAGAAGACCGGCATCATGATCAGCAGGGCTGGCGGAGCAAGAAGGCTCAGCAAGGCCGGCGCAAGGCTGACCAGCATGGCTGGCAGCGCCACGCAGATCACCGCCCAGGCCGCGAAAAAGACGCAGATCGCGCCCAGATTGCGCCAACAGGCTACCGCGCTGAAGAACACCGCCTTCATGGGCTTCACCTCGGCCAGGGCGATCAGGACCGGCGAGAACCAGAACAGCATTTCCAGTGGCAGACCGAGGACGAGGCCCCACAACATGAAGGGCTGCAGCTCGGGCGTAATGCTGGCGCTCTGGCCATCTTCGGCCACTTGCAGCAGCGGGGCCGAGCCGTCGACTCCCGCAAGCAGGCCGGCTAGCCACATCACCAGCAATTGTCCGGCGATACGCAGCAGGCCCAGCACCACCTGCTCCGGCAGATGCAGGCGGAAACCGCGGAACAGCATGCCGGGCTGGGCTGGCTGGCCAGCGCGGACGGCGCCGCACAGCAGGAACATGCCAACGCCCAGCGGCAGCAGCACGAAGGAGGCCAGGAATTGCCCCAGTAGCGGGATGATGAGCGCCACAAAGAGTGTCATCAGCAGGGTGATGCTGGCCGCGATGAGCATCAGCGGCGCGCGGCGCCACACTGCAAACCCGGTCTTCAGCCATTGCCAGCCCTGGGCGGGCGGAAAGCTTCTGGCCTGCATCAGGTGTTGGCTCCGTTCGGCAGCGGCGGCTCGGGATCCGGTTCAAAGAGTTCGGTATGCGCCGCCTGGACGGCTCCGACGACGACCGGGATATAGATCAGGATGCCCAGCCCGGCCGGTAGCAAGGCCAGGATGAAGAGCAGGTAGAACATGATCGCGAGCATGAACATCGCGCCGGGATTGCGCAGGCTGGCCTTGAGGGAGAGGCGCATGGCGTCAAAGGAGGCGATGTTGTCCTTCATGATCAGGGCCGGGGCCAGCAGCAGAGCCAGCAGCATCATGCCCCACAACAGCAGGAATGCACCGAGGGCCACGCCCAGATCGGCCAGTACCCCCATGGCGCTGGCGGCCAGGCTGTTGACCGTGGCGCCCAGCGAAATCCCCAGCAGGCTCACCAGCAGGCCGCCACTCAGGGCCAGGTAGGCGAGCAGGTGCAGCAGCACCAGTGGGATCGCGTAGAACAGGCCGACCAGGGTCAGGTTGCCAGCATGACGGCGAAACCCCGAGAACAAGGTCACAAAGCCTGTGTGGGCGGTGTTGGGTTCAATTTCAATCCACTGCCCATTTTCCATTCGTTCTAAGGGTGAGCGATCTGGGTGTAGTTGCTTGTCGGCAGCTTCAAGCATGCCGCCCATCAGCAGGGCCAGCAGCAAGGGCGGCAGGATCGGGCCGATCAGCGGGATGGGCACCAGCAAGGTGGACACGGCCAGCAGCGCGAAGGCGCCGAGGGCCATCAGGATCCAGTCTGCCGGATGGGCTGCAAACAGGCGCCAGCCGGCGGCCAGCCAGGAAAAACAGCGCAGGGGGCTGACGCGACGGGCCTGCGGCAGGTGGGCAAGGCCGTGGTGGCGAAGCGATGATGCGGTCTGGTTCATTGAGCTGCGAGGGGAGGGTAAACAGGGCCGGGCGCAGGGCGCGCGGGCGAATCAGAGGCTAGCACAGATCGCAGCCGGGCCGCAGTGGTGGGTGGTATTCGGTCACAAGCGTGACATATTCCACAGTTCAGCAGTCTGTTGGCATGCCTATAATCCGCCGCATGCGTGTGACTACCCTGTTCATCCTGACCCTTCCGGCCTGGCTGCATCCCGGCCTTAGTGCGGCGAGCGAAGCTCCTTACTTTGAAGAGCTGCCGACGGTGCTGACGGCTTCGCGCCTGCCCCAGCCGCTCAATGAAGCGCCGGGGGCGGTGACCGTGCTGGATCGCGAGTTCATCAAGGCGACCGGCTATCGTGATATCGGCCGCCTGTTCCGCCTCGTGCCGGGCATGCAGGTGGGGCAGGAGCGTGCCACCACGCAGTGGGTGACCTATCACGGCTTGTCCTCCACCTATCCCTCGGAGATGCAGGTGTTGATCGATGGCCGCTCGGTGTATTCGCCGGCCGCCTTTGGCGGGGTGGATTGGAGCACCCTGCCGATCACCATTGATGACATCGAGCGCATCGAGGTGGTGCGTGGCTCCAACCCGGTTACGTATGGCGCCAATGCCTTCCTCGGTGTGATCAATATCATCACGCGTCACAGCGATGAGGCGCCGGGCGGGCATGTTGCCATCAATGGCGGATATCCCGGCCTGCTCGATATTGCTGCCGGAGGCAACGGCAAGCTGGGTGACATGAGCTTGCGTGTGAATGCCCAGCGCCAGCGCGACAGTGGTTTTGCCAATCTGAATGACAGCCGTGAGGTGAATATCCTCAGCCTGCGTGGCGACTACCGGATCAGTGCCGTCGACGAAGTCAGCGTGCGTCTGGCGGGCAGCGATGCCGACAAGGGGGCCGGCTATCCGGACTCGGTCAACAGCAACAATGCGCTGCGCGACATCCGCAGCCAGAGCTACACCTTCCATACCGAGTGGAGTCATGCGCCGAAAGCGGGCGAGGAGTTGCTGCTGCACTACTACCGCAATCAGGAACGGATAGCCGAGCGCTGGAACGCACGCGGAGCCGATTCGCCGTATTTTCCGGGAGGCCCGGTGGTGCCAGTGGATCTCGACCGGCGCGCGGTGCGTGATCACGTTGAATTGCAACAGCGCCTCTCACCGACGGGCAATACCCAGACCGTGTGGGGCCTTGAAGTGCGCCGCGATGAAGTGGATGCGCACTATCTGTATGCCGGCGATGAGTCGATTGTGACCCAGATGGGGCGTCTCTTCGGCAATGCCGAATGGAAATTCCGGCCGGGCTGGCAGCTCACGGGCGGCGCAGCCCTGGAGCAGTACGAGCATGAGCCGGCGCATGTAGCGCCGCGACTGTTCCTGAACTGGCAGGCCAGTGCCAGCGACACCCTGCGCGCCGGTGCCGCGCGGGCCTGGACCCAGCGTCCGACCTTCGAAACCTCGGGCGATGTACGAGCGACCGAGCAGAACACCGGGCTGCTGATCCAGCATCCCTATGTGCCGAATCCCGATCTCCGGCAGGCCCAGGTGGATAGCGTGGAACTTGGCTATCTGGGCCGGTTCAAGCCTATGGCATCCTCACTTGACGTGCGCCTGTACCGTGAGCGGGTGCGTGGTTTCATCTACCGTCAGGCAGCCGTGTCGCCGCTATCGCCGGTTCTGAACACCTACACGGATTCCGCGCAGTATGTGAATGCGGCGAATCCGGTCACCCTCACCGGCATCGAATACCAGTTCAAGTTCAGCCCCTGGCGTGAGGGCAACTGGATCTTCAATCACAGCATGGTGAGGATGGACTCGGACGAGGCCCTGCAGCACCGCGTCTCTCCTTACACCGTCAGTCTTTCCTGGCAGCAAGGCTGGGGTGCAGGCTGGAGCTCGATGATCTCGGCTTTTCGCATGGGCCCGCTGGCGGGTGGGGACGGCATGGTGCCGATCTACAGCTATGTCGCCAAGGCCTATAACACCTTCGATGCGCGCATCGCTTATGCCACCCGGATTGGCGGGCGCAAGTACGAGTTTTCGCTGAATGCGATCAATATCGGCGAGCGCCATCAGGAGGTGGCCGACCGTTCGCAGCAAAGCTTGCAGGGCCAATGCCCGGCCAACCGGGTATCGGCCGTGGGCTACCTGGGGCTGGCCGTCGAACTCTAACCCCACCCCGCGGGAGTGAGGCCCACGTCGCGAAGTCTCGCTGCGCGACGTGGATTACTCCCAGGCTTAGTTTTCCTGCTGTGTGCGCTTGAGAAAGTCTCTTAACGCCTTGCCGGTGTGGCTATTCGCCTGCAGTACCCCCTGCAGCGGGCCTTCATACACCACGCGGCCGCCCTCGTCGCCACCTTCTGGCCCCATGTCGATCAGCCAGTCTGCTTCGGCCATCACGTCCAGATCGTGCTCGATGACCAGTGCGGTATTGCCGGCTTCAACGAGGCGATGCAGCACGGTGATCAGCTTGGCGACGTCAGCCATATGCAGGCCGACGGTGGGTTCGTCCAGCACGTAGAGCGTGTGCGGGCTCTTGAACTTTGAAGCGCGCGCGGCCGGGTCCGTCTTCACTTTCGCCAGTTCGGTGACGAGCTTGATGCGCTGCGCTTCGCCACCCGAGAGCGTTGGCGAGGCTTGGCCCAGCGTGAGGTAGCCGAGGCCCACATCCTGCAGCAGCCTGAGCGGATGCGACACCTTGGGATGCGCGGCGAAGAACTCGACGGCCTCGTCGACTTCCATCGCCAGCACCTGCGCGATGCTCTTCTCGCGCCACAGGGCGGTGAGGGTGTCGGCGTTGAAACGCGCGCCATCGCAGACTTCGCAATGCACTTTCACGTCCGGCAGGAAGCTCATCGCCACGGTCTGCACGCCCGCGCCTTCGCAGCTCGGGCAGCGCCCGTCGCCGGTGTTGAAGGAGAAGCGTGCGGCTTGCCAGCCACGCAGCTTGGCGGTTTCGGTGTTGGCGAAGAGCTTGCGGATTTCATCCCAGAAGCCGACGTAGGTTGCAGGACAACTGCGCGGCGTCTTGCCGATCGGCGTCTGGTCGACTTCGAGCACGCGGCCCACTGGCTGCCAGCCGGTGATGGAGGTGCAGCCCTGTATGCCACTGGCAAGCTTCTCGGTGCGCGGCATCGGCTTGGCGGATTTGCGCCCGGCCGGTTTGGCCTTCTCGTCTTCGTCGCCGCCGATCAGACGCTTCAGGTTGGCGTGCAGCACATCACGCGCCAGCGTGGATTTGCCCGAGCCGGACACGCCGGTGACCACTGTCAGCCGGTTCAACGGCACGCGCACTTTTACATCCTGCAGGTTGTGCAGCGTGCCGCCAGTGAGCTCGATGAAGGGGTCTGCAGATCCAGGCGCAGCGCGGCTGTGCAGGGGGTGCTGCAGCGGTTCGCGCAGGCATTGGCCGGTGACCGAGTCAGGCGAGGCAATCAGCTGTGCGGCCGTGCCCTGGGCGATCAGGCGCCCGCCGCGCGTGCCGGCGCCGGGGCCGAGGTCCAGAACTTCGTCGGCGCGGCGGATGGTTTCCTCATCGTGCTCCACCACCACTACCGTGTTGCCTTTGGCGCGCAATGCTTCAAGCATGTCCAGCAGCACGCTGTTGTCACGCGGGTGGAGTCCGATCGAGGGTTCGTCGAGCACGTAACACACACCACGCAGATTGCTGCCGAGCTGGGAGGCCAGACGGATACGCTGGGCCTCGCCGCCGGAGAGCGTGGGCGCGGCGCGATCCAGCGCGAGGTAGCCGAGGCCCACGTCGTGCAGGAAGGCGAGGCGGTGCTTGAGCTCGCTGATGATGTCGCGGCCGATGCCGGCTTCGCGGCCTTCAAGCTGCAGACCATTCACCCATTCGCCCAGCGCGTTCACCGAACGCTTGCTATAGCCGGTGATTGATACGTCGCGATAGCGCACCGCGCGCGCCACCGGGTTGAGGCGCTCGCCGTGGCAGCTGCGGCATTCGACTTCCGCGCCGTCCTCGTCATCGAGCCCGGCGAATTCCATTTCGGCGACGTCCACCTCCGGGTCCTTCATCCATTTCGGAATCTCCACGCCGGTGCCGCAGCAGCTCTCGCACCAGCCGTGCTTGGAGTTGTAGGAGAAGAGGCGCGGATCCAGCTCCGGGAAGCTGGTGCCGCAGGAGGGACACGCGCGCAGGGTGGAGAACACAGCGTCGCTGCCGTCCGGCGTGATCACGCGGATCGTGCCCTTGCCGATGCCCAGCGCGTCGGCAAGCTTCTCGCGCAGCTCGGCCTCGTGGTTGGCATGCACATCCACATCGCATACCGGCAACTCGATGTTGTGCTCCTTGAAGCGGTCCAGCCGCGGCCAGGGCGAGACCGGCAGGAATTCGCCATCGACGCGCAGATGGGTGTAGCCCTTGTTCTTGGCCCAGCGTGCCAGCTCGGTGTACAGGCCTTTGCGATTGACCACCAGCGGGGCGAGCAGGCCGATCTTCTGACCGCGATAGTCGCGCAGCAGGCGTGCCGCGATGGCGTCCTGACTCTGCGGCTCGATCGCGCAGTTGCAGTCCGGACAATGCTGGGTGCCGAGCTTCACGAAGAGCAGGCGCAGGAAGTGATGCACTTCGGTGAGTGTGCCGACGGTGCTCTTGCGCCCGCCGCGGCTGGTGCGCTGTTCGATGGCCACGGTGGGCGGAATGCCGTGAATTGCATCCACATCCGGCTTGCTCGCCGGCTGCACGAACTGGCGCGCGTAGGCGTTCAGCGATTCGAGATAGCGGCGCTGGCCTTCGGCAAACAATATGTCAAAAGCAAGCGTGGATTTGCCCGAGCCGGACACGCCGGTGACCACGGTGAACTTGTTGTGCTGGATCGCCAGTGAGACGTTCTTGAGGTTGTGCTCGCGGGCGTGGGTGATCTGGATGGTGTCGGGCGCCTGCACCGCCAGGTAGCGCACGCGTGGCTCGGCAGCCTTGAGCGGCGCCGCATCGAGCCGGTATTCCGCCAGCGCGCGGCCGGTATGCGAGCGCGGCTCGGCGATCAGGTCTTCAATCGTACCGGCGACGAGGATTTCGCCGCCGGCGTCGCCACCTTCCGGACCGAGGTCGATCAGCCAGTCGGATACGCGCATGACATCCAGATTGTGCTCGACGACCAGCACGGTATTGCCGGCATCGACCAGCGCACGCAAGGCACGCAGCAGCTTCTCGATGTCGCCGAAGTGCAGGCCTGTGGTGGGTTCGTCGAACAGGAACAGGCTGCCTTTTGTGGAGGCTTTCTTCTTTGATGATTTGGCTGCGTATTCCGCCAGATGCCCGGCCAGCTTGAGGCGCTGCGCCTCGCCGCCGGAGAGCGTCGGCACTGGCTGGCCGAGGGTGAGGTAATCGAGGCCGACGTTGACCAGAGGCTGGATGGCGCGCACCAGATCCTTGTCACCGGCAAAGAAGTTCAGCGCGTCGGCACAGGTCAGCTCCAGCACCTCGGCGATGTTCTTGCCCTGCAGTTGCAGCTCAAGAATTTCGGGGCGGTAGCGTTTGCCATCGCAGTCCGGGCAGCGCAGATACACGTCGGAGAGGAACTGCATCTCGACGTGCTCGAAGCCATTGCCGCCGCAGGTGGGGCAGCGGCCGTCGCCGGAGTTGAAGGAGAAGGTACCGGCGGTGTAGCCGCGCTGCTCGGCGTCGGGCAGCGCCGCGAAGCGCTTGCGGATCACATCGAAGGCGCCGACGTAGCTGGCTGGATTGGAGCGCGTGGTCTTGCCGATCTGACTCTGATCGACCATGACAATGGCTTCGATCAGCTCTTCGCCGACGAGCTTCGCAAACGCACCCGGCGCTTCGGTGGCTTCGCCCTTGGCCTTCTTCAGCGCGGGCCACAGCACATCCTGAATCAGGGTGGACTTGCCCGAGCCGGACACGCCGGTGACGCAGACCAGTCGCCCCAGCGGGATGGAGAGGTCCACGTTTTTAAGGTTGTTGGCGGTTGCACCGAGCAGCTTCAGTCGCGGCGTTTTGACTTCGACTGTCTGGCGCACGAGGCCGGCGTCGACCTGCTTGTGACCGCCGAGGTATTGGGCGGTGAGGGTGTCGGTGCGGGCGCGCAGCTCGTCCGGCGTGCCGTTGAACACGATGTTGCCACCCGCAGCACCGGGGCCGGGGCCGATGTCGACAATGCGATCGGCATTGAGCATCACGGCCGGGTCGTGCTCCACCACCACCAGCGAGTTGCCCGCGTCACGCAGGCGGCGCATCACGCCGTTGATGCGGTCGATGTCGCGCGGATGCAGGCCGATGGAGGGTTCGTCGAGCACGAAGAGGGTGTTCACCAGCGAGGTGCCCAGCGCAGTGGTCAGGTTGATGCGCTGCACTTCGCCGCCTGAGAGCGTGCGGCTCTGGCGATCCAGCGTGAGGTAGCCGAGGCCCACTTCACACAGATAGCTGAGTCGCCCGCGAATCTCGTTCATCACCAGATCGACCGCATCGCCCGCGCTGCCTTCGATCTGCAGCTCGCGGAAAAAATCACGCGCGCGTTCGATCGGCAGGCTCATCGCGTCGTGCAACGACAGGCCGGGCAGGGCGTCGAGCGTTTCCTGTTTGAGGTGCATGCCGACCGGGCGGAAGCGATGGCGTTGCGCCGGAACGTACTCCCCTCTCCCGCTTGCGGGAGGGGGGCTAGGGGAGAGGGGGGCGTGCTTGCCGAGCGCCCTCTCCCGGCCCTGCGGGCCACCCTCTCCCGCAAGCGGGCGAGGGGAAATGCCGAGAGCCGCGTCAGCTTGCGCCTTGCTGCCCACGCGCCACAGCAGCGAATCCGTCTTCAGGCGCGCACCGGCGCAGGCCGGGCAGTCGGTGTAGGCGCGGTAGCGGCTGAGTAGCACGCGGATGTGCATCTTGTAGGCCTTGGTTTCCAGCCAGTCGAAGAAGCTGCGTACGCCGTACCAGTACTTCGGCCAGTGGCGCTGCCAGTTCTTGAACTCCGGCTCGCCTTCCATGACCCAATGCCGATGTTCTGCAGGCAGGTCGCGCCAGGCGATGTCGGTGGCCACGCCGCGCAGGCGGCACATCTTCATCAGGTCGTCCTGACATTCCTTGTAGCTCTCGCTCTGCCAGGGCTTCACCGCACCGCCGGCGAGGGTCTTCGATTCGTCCGGCACGATCAGGCCGGGATCGATGCCGATCACGCGGCCGAAACCCTTGCAGGTTTCGCAGGCGCCGACGGCGGAGTTGAAGGAGAAGTTGGCCGAGGTGGGCGCGCTGTAGTGGATATCGCACTCGGCGCAGTGCAGGTCGGCGGAGAATTTCCAGACCTGCCCGGCGGCTGCATCGAGCAGGGCTTCGCCGCCCAGATGCACTTCGAGCTTGCCGTTGCCGAGTTTCAGTGCTGCCTCCAGCGCTTCGCTGACGCGCGCGGTTTCGGCATTGCCGAAGCGGAAGCGATCCACCGTCACCAGAATACGTTTGTCATCCCCGGTGATGCGCGTAAAGCCCTGACGCTCCAGATGGCCGCGCATTTCTTCAACCGTGAAATTCTCGGGAACCGGCAGCGGTGCGACGATGGCCAGTCGCGGGTCCTCATGCTGCGGGCAGCGCGTGGCCAGCGTGGCGAGGATGTTCTGCGGCGTTTCTTTCTCCACCTTGGCACCGCAGCCCTTGCAGTACAGATGGCTGGCGCGGGCGTAGAGCAGCTTCAGGTAGTCCGCCAGCTCGGTCATGGTGCCGACCGTGGAGCGCGAGGTGCGCACCTGATTGCTCTGGTCGATGGCGATTGCTGGCGGCACGCCCTCGATGGCGTCAACCTGCGGTTTGTCCATGCGGTCGAGGAACTGCCGCGCGTAGGGCGAGAAGGTCTCGACGTAACGGCGCTGGCCCTCGGCATAGAGCGTGTCGAAGACCAGCGAGCTCTTGCCCGAGCCGGAAGGACCGGTCACCACCACCAGCTCGCCGAGCGGGATGTCGAGACTGATGTTCTTGAGATTGTTCTGGCGAGCACCGCGAATGCGGATGCTGGCTTTGTTGTATGGATGCGACATGGCGGGGGCTGGGTGGCGCTGTTCTTGTACGCCTGAATTGTGGCAGGAAGCGCCGTCTGGCGCTGCCCGAGTCCATTAATCCTGTGTATGGGTGGATTGATCTTTTTATTTCGTAAGTGCCGCTGGCGGATTACGAAATTGAGCCCGCTTGCGGCTGCAGGTCAAATCGCCCTGCCTCTGATCAACAGTCGTGCCGCCGCAAGCCGGAACCCCGCGGGGAGCGGATCTGGCTGTAATGCCGGCACGACCGGAGGATCATTCAAATAATGTCAGGAGACTAATCGTGCAGAAAAAACTTATTGCTCTGGCTGTAGCCGGTTTGATGTCCGGCACCGCTTTTGCTCAGACTTCCGTGACCATTGGCGGTAAGGTGGATGCCGGCTACCAGTTCGGTATGACCCAGAAGGCAGACGGCGTCTGCGGCACTTCCGGCGATTGTGGTGGTAGCACGACCGAACAGCTGACCGATGGCAGCGCTTCCACTTCGCGCATCACGATCGGGGCCAAGGAAACCATCAACAATGATCTGGAAGCCGGGGTCAGCCTCGACATGCGCTTCTCCAACTTCCATGACGGCAAGGGCGTGAACAACAGCACGACCTCGACGCTGGCCGGTATCGGCGGTCTGACTTCCAACGACAAGAAGGCGGTCTATCTCAAGAGCAAGCTGCTCGGTGAGCTCCACTGGGGCGTGCAGAACGCCGGTGACGAG
The DNA here is from genome assembly GCF_012972705.2 of Uliginosibacterium aquaticum. Classification (GTDB taxonomy): domain Bacteria; phylum Pseudomonadota; class Gammaproteobacteria; order Burkholderiales; family Rhodocyclaceae; genus Uliginosibacterium; species Uliginosibacterium aquaticum. The sequence goes on from NZ_JABCSC020000001.1 coordinate 259,694, forward strand.
TTCTACGTGGCAACCAAGCCTTATATGGTCGAGCCGAAGGATACTGAACTGGTCAAGTACGGCATCTCGGGCTATCGCGCCTCCAGCCTGACCGACCGCACCACCAAGTACATCACCCCGACACTGAGCATTGGCGCCTTCCAGCTGGCTGCGATGAGTACTTACTCGTTTGGTGAAGCCCGCAAGAGCGGCGCCAGCAATGTAGATGGCACCGGCAGCGGCGATGTGCTGGCAGGCGGCATCCAGTGGAAATTCGGCAAGCTGATTGATGGCGGTTATGACCGCTGGACGCGTTACACCAGCAATGCGACGGCAGAAGACGGTTTCCACTTCCAGCGCACCTACTTCAGCCTATTTCCGTGGGCAGGCCTGAAGATTGCGGGTGTGTATATCAACAACTCAGGCTACGCGGCGGGCAAGCCCTTCCAGGACAAGAACACCAACCTGGTGGTGTCCTACAACTTCAATGCCAAGGCCAACATCGGCTTCGGCTATTCGATCGTGCGTGACGTGGGGGACGAGCGTAACAGTGGCCATGCCTGGCAATTCGGCGGCACCTACTTCCTGAGCAAGAGCGTCTATTTGTACTCGGCCGTGACCAAGACTGACTGGGAGCGGAACCAGGACAAGATCGGTGGCAAGTTCGATGGCACAGCTTCCGGTTTCGGGACTTCATCGACGGCCAGCAAGCTGGACAGCCGCCTGACCAAGATCGGTCTGGTCAAAGAGTTCTGATCCGCGCCTTGTCTGCAAAGATTCCTTCACAGTTGAATTCAGGCCTGCCTCACGGCGGGCCTTTTTTTTTGTGCTCTGGCAGCGGCTTACTTGCTGAAGGTTTCCCGGGTCTTCTTGCCTACTTCCTTGCCGGCGCTGGCGGCATCGTTGCCGATCTGTTTGCCGATCTCGCCGGCGCCGTGATAGGCCTCGACGGCCGTATCCTTGACGACCTTGGCCGCCTCCACCGCGCCGTTGGCGACTGTGCTGGCGCCCTTGGAAACCTCACTGCTGGCACTCTTGCTGCCGTCCTTTACCTCTTGTACGGAGCAGGCGGAACACAGCAGCAGGGCGAGAAGGGCTAGGGGGAATCGGTTCATGGCAAATCCGGGGATGAAGCGTTTGACGATTCAAGCATAGACGCGGCATTGAGACATGGGCAGCGGGCAGGCTGCAAGCGTGCAGGATCGACGGCTGGATGGCATTCAGCTGTGCTGATAGCGATGCAGCCGCTCATGCATGCGCGCCTGCAAGCGCCAGCGGGCGGCATCCTCAAGCATGCGGCCAGCCCACAGGTAGACGTTGGCGTCGTGGATCTGCCGACGCAAGCTGCTCATGCGCTCCCGCTGCTCGGCCGGGTGCATGCACAGGGCTTGTTGCAGCGTGTCGGCGAAGGATTCTGTGTGGTAGGGATTGATGCTCAGGGCCTCACCGAGTTCGCGCGCAGCGCCAGCGAAACTGGAGAGCACCAGCACGCCCTGTTCGTCGTCGCGGGTGGCGGCAAATTCCTTGCACACCAGATTCATGCCGTCGTGCAGGCTGCTCACCACGCACACATCGGCGGCGCCATACAGTGCCCGCACCGCAGCCTGGTCGCGGTGCTCCACGAGCAGCGTGACCGGGGTATAGCCGGGGCGGCCGAAGCGGTTGTTGATCTGCATTGCACGGCGCGCCACGCGCTCGCTGAGCGCGGCGTAATCGGCGAGGCTGCTACGCGTCGGGGCGGCCAGTTGCAGCAGGCACAGGCGGCCAATCCATTCAGGGTGCTTTTCGAGCAGGCGTTCGAAGGCAATGAACTTCTCCTCGATGCCCTTGGTGTAATCGAAACGATCGACGCCGAGAATCAGCTTTTGTCCAGCCGTGATGCCCAGGGTCTCGCGGCCGAGCTGCCGCTGGCGGGCGCTGTCAGGCGCGGTGGCGGGCCAGGCGATCGAGATCGGATAGCTGTCGACCAGGGTTTCGCGGCCGGCATGGAACACGCTGGAGCGCTCGGTTTCGAGGCGCGCCTCGAGGAAGCGCTCGACCGTGGCGAGGAAGTTCTGCTGGTGGTGACGGGTCTGGAAGCCGAGGATGGTCGAACCCAGCAGACCTTGCAGAATCTCGTTGCGCCATGGGCAGATGCCGAAGGCTTCCGGCGTGGGCCAGGGAATGTGCCAGAAACACAGGATGGTGGCTTCCGGCAGGCGCTGGCGGATCAGTGCCGGTACCAGGGCCAGCTGGTAATCCTGCACCAGCACCACCGGGTTGTGGCTGCGCGCTTCGGCGATCACGGCATCGGCAAAGCGCTGATTGACCTGGCGGTAGTGCTGCCAGTCCGCCTCGCGGAATACCGGCCGCACATGAGCCAGGTGGCACAGGGCCCAGATGCCTTCGTTGGAGAGGCCGTCGTAATAGCCGCGCACCTCTTCCTCGCTGAGCCACAGGCGGCGCAGGCGGTAATCCTGTTGCCCGGGCGGCAGCATGAGGTGGTCTGCCGCGTCGACACATTCACGGTCCGCGTTGCCGCTGCCATGGGCGATCCAGGTGCCGGAGCAGGCCTGCAGCACCGGCTCAAGCGCAGTTACCAGGCCGCTGGCGGGCTGGCGCACGAGCAGGGCGTCGCCGATGCGTTCATGGGTCCACGGTTCGCGGTTGGAAACGACCAGTAGTTCGTCGCCATGCAGATGGCTGGCGAGCAGGCTGCGCAAGCGTTCCGCGGTCCAGTCGGCGTCGCTGTACTGACCGTGGCGGTAGTGGTCCTCCAGGTCGCGCAGACGGGTGCGCAGATCATCCATGAAGGAGCGGAATTCCGGCGGAGCGGCCAGGGTGTTGCTGGCCGGATTGAGCATTGTGCGCAGGGCCAGGTTCCAGCGCCGCCAGTTGTACTGGGTGAGGAGCACGATTAGCAGGGCGACGGTGAGCCCCATCATGAGCATGAACACCAGCAGGTATTGCTGCGACAGGCGGGTACGGCGCTCAACGAAGGCCAAATCGTGCAGCAGGACCAGATCGGCAATGTGATGCTCTTCGGTGCTGACCGGGAAGATCCCCAGCATGACCTTGCCGAGCGGCAGGGTGAGTTCCACGTTGCCGCTGCGTTGCAGGGCGTGGGCCTGGGCGCAGTCGAGGTCGGTCGGAAAATCCTTGGTGCGATGCATCAGCAGGCCATCGGTGCTGCACAGGGCGATGGCGCTCAGGCGTTCGTCGCGGATGGTGCGCTCGAAGAGGGCGTGGATGCGCTCCCACTGGCCATTCACGAGCACCTTGCTGATGGTGTCGGACTGGGCATTGGCAATCAGGTTGCCGCGCAAGCCCAGATCGCGCAGGAACCAGCGCTCGGTGAGTTCTTCGGTCACGTTCATGGCCAGCCAGCCACCAAGGGCGAGGATCAGCAGCAGGGGGGCCAGCAGGCGCAGGTAGAGCCGGAGATGCATCAAGGAAGACGGACAATGTATTTGTAGCAATACAGTACACTCGCCGGCTGTGTACCTCAACCGGAGTCATGATGAAGACCAAGCGCGTGCGCCATATCCTGCTGGTTCTGGATAGCGCGCAACCTTTCCATCGTGCCGTGATGAGCGGCGTCGGGGCCTTTGTGCGCGGCAGTGAGCTGGACTGGCGCCTGAGCATCAGCAAGCGCCTGCCGGAAGATCTGAGCGGTATGGATGGCCTCATCACGGACGCTGAAACGCCCGGACTTGAACTCGTTCTGCCTCGGATAAGCGCGTTGCCGGGGGTGTTCATCGCGAGTGCCGCGAGTGCCGGACTCGCCGCTGCGGCGCCGCGGGTGTGTGCGGATAACGCGGCCATGATCGGACTGGCCATCGCGCATTTGCGGGAAAACGGGGTGCAGTACCTGGCCGGGTTTTCCCTTCTGCGTTATCAGGACATGCCCTGGGCCAGGGAGCGCTTGGAGGCCTTCCGGGAGCAGGCGGGGGCCAATCCGCGCCTGCGTGAAGCGGTTTCGCCGCCGGATGGCAGTACCGCCAGCATGCAGGATCTCGACTGGGTGCGCGCTCTGCCCACTCGCACCGGTGTAGTCGCTGTGAATGATTCGGCGGCGCGGGAGTTGCTCCAGCTGTGCGAGCAGGCGGGGCGCCAGGTTCCGCGCGACATCGCGATCGTCGGAATCGACAATGATCCGCTAGTGGCCGCCCTGTCACCGCTGCCGATTTCTTCAGTGACCCAGCCTGCCGAAGAAATCGGGCGCAAGGCCGCCGAGCTGTTGCGCCGGCGCCTGCAGCGCCCGCTGGAGGCGCCGGCCGGGCTGGCGATTGCGCCGCAAGGGGTGCAACTGGCGGCGACCAGCAGCAAGGCCAGCACTCTCGTGAGTGGCGCGCTGGAATTCATCGATGCGCAACTGGGGCGCTGCATCAAGGCGCAGCAGGTGGCGGATTTCATGGGCGTGTCGCGTGCCACCCTGGAGCGCAGCTTCCTGACCCAGTTGGGGGTGACCGTGCATGACGAGCTGTTGCGTCGGCGCATTGCCCAGGCCAAAAGCATGCTGGCGCGGCGCGAGCTGAGCACCTCGGAGATTGCCCGGCATTGTGGTTTCCGCACCCAGCAGTACATGCATGTGGTGTTCAAGCGCGAGATCGGCCTGTCTCCGGCCGAGTTCGCCCTGCATGCGCCGCAGGTCGGCGAAGCCCCTGAATGAAGCAGGGCTGTTGTGCTGGTGCAACACCTTGTTGCGCCAGTTCGGGGTTTTCCCGCCCCGGCCTGCTTTCCTGGGCGCTACGAGCAATCCCCGCCAGGCATGGCTTTCAGGTGCGCCCTGACGCGATTTCAAACAGATTGCCCGGCAATAACGAAATTGAGGGGGGCGGGGCCTGCGGGTCAAATCGCCCTGACCTCTGATCAACGTCCGCCCCGCAGCCATGCCGGGGTGGCCCCGCAGGGTGCGGGGATCCAGCCATCGGCGGGGTTCGGCGAGAGAGTCATCCATTCACGTGAGGAGAAATCCATGCAGAAGAAACTCATTGCCCTGGCCGTTGCTGGCCTGATGTCCGGCGCCGCGTTCGCCCAGACTTCCGTGACCATCGGCGGTAAGGTTGATGCCGGTTATCAATTCAAGAAGACCGCCAACGCTGATTCCAGCGGCGGCTCCAACGGCGGCAAGACCACCGAAACCCTGTCGGATGGCAGCGCTTCCACCTCGCGCATCACCGTCAGCGCCAAGGAAACCATCAACAAGGATCTGGAAGCCGGTGTCAGCATCGATCTGCGCTTCTCCGATTTCTTCGATGGCAAGGCCACCAACAACAGCACCACCTCCACCGTTGCCGGTGTGGGCGGCCTGACCTCCAACGACAAGAAGGCCGTGTACCTGAAGAGCAACATGCTCGGCCGTCTGCAGTGGGGCGTGCAGAACTTCGGTGACGATTTCTACGTCGCCAGCAAGCCTTACATGGTTGAGCCGAAGGATCTGGAATTCGTCAAGTACGGTGTGTCCACCTATCGCATGACCGCGCTGACCAACCGCACCACCCAGTACCTGACCCCGACCCTGAGCCTCGGCTCCTTCAAGATCGGTGGCCAGGCTGTGTACGCCATTGGTGATGGCCGCAAGAGCGGTGACAGCAACGTTAGCAGCACCAGCAGCGGCGACGTTCTGGGCGGTGGCTTCCAGTTCGCCTTCGGCAAGGTGGTGAACGGTGGTTACGACTACCTGAGCCGTGCCAGCACTGGCGTGACCGATGCAACCGAAGATGGTCTGCGCTTCCAGCGCGCCTATGTGTCGGTGTTCCCGGTTGGTGGCCTGAAGCTGGCGGGTACCTACTCCACCCAGAATGGCCGCGCTCGCGCTGTCAACACCGCCTTCCAGGACAAGATCACCAACGCCGTCGTGTCGTACAACTTCAACGACAAGGCTGCCATCGGTGCTGAGTACTCGATCGTGCGTGACGTCGGCAGCAACCGCAACAGCGGCCATGGCTGGATGCTCGGCGGCGCTTACTTCCTGACCAAGAGCGTCTACTTCTACGGCGCCGTGCAGAAGAGCGACTGGGAACGCAACGAAAACAGCGTGGGTGGCTATGACGGCACCTCCGCCGGCTTCGGTGCAACCCGTTCCGCTACCAAGCGTGACGAGCGTTACACCCGCGTGGGCTTCGTGAAGGAGTTCTGATCCTTCCTCTGGAAGCGTCAAACGACTTGAAAAGGCAGCCTTCGGGCTGCCTTTTTTTCGGCTGCACGGAGAACACACATGAACATCCATGCCAGGGAAGTACTGCTGCGGCTGATGCTGCTGGAAGAGCTGCTTGCCGTAGCGGATGACGAGGCTGGACTTGAAGCTTTGCTGGCAGGACTGAGCCGGCTTGATGAGGGGCTGTTACAACGCCTGGAGCGGGATCTCGGCTTGGTGCAAACGGCGCTGGAGCGCTGCTCGCCGGTCTGAAGAGAGCTGTTTCGGCGGGGATTGTGCGGCTATCATCGCCCCATGCCTGCCCTTGCCCCGGATGCCATCCGGTTTTCCTCCAGCACTGCACCGGAAGATCCGGCGGAGCGCCTTGCCTGGCGCCTGCAGCTGCTGCTCAACGCGACACGCCGGCATGCGCGTCGTCGCGAACGCGAAACCGGCCTTGGCCTGCCCCAGTTGCGTGCGCTGCAGTGCGTGCAGGCCCGGCCCGGACTGGGAGTGAATGAGCTGGCGCGCGAACTTGGCCTGCATCAATCCACTGTCAGCAACATGTTGCGCCCACTCACTATGCAGGGCTGGCTGGAGGCGCGCCGCACCGGCAGCGATCGCCGGGCGGTGGCCCTGTATCTGTGCGAGCCCGAAAAGCCCCTGCCTGCACCCTGGCCTCAAGGGGGCAGCGAGCCTTTGCCAGAGGCGCTGGCGAGCCTCGACGAAGCCCTCCTGCGGCGCCTCGATGCGGACCTGGCGCGGGTACAGGCGGCCTTGCTGGAGCTATTGCCGGAAGGCTGAGGCTCAGGAGCCGGTGTGCCCCATGGCTTCGCCCATGCGGATCGCCCCACCCGGCAGCCAGGTCGGATTGAAGCTCACGCCAGGCTGCGGGAAGAGCATCACGACGGTGGAACCGAGCAGGAAGCGCCCCATCTCGGCGCCCTGGGCCAGACGGATGTCCTGCCCGTCGTAACGCCATTCGCGCACATCCTTCACGCGCGGCGGATTCACCACTCCATGCCATACCGTGGCCATGCTGCCGACAATGGTGGCGCCCACCAGCACCAGCACAAAGGGCCCGGCCTCCCCCTCAAATACGCACACCACCCGCTCGTTGCGTGCAAACAAACCCGGCACGCCGCGTGCGGTGGTCGGATTCACCGAGAACAGCTCGCCCGGCACATGGATCATGCGGGTGAGGCGGCCGGCGGCCGGCATGTGGATGCGGTGGTAGTCGCGCGGAGACAGGTAAAGGGTCGCGAAGCTGCCGTTGTCGAACTGTCTGGCGAGTTCGGCATCGCCGCCGACCAGGGCGGTGGTCGAGTAGCTGTGCCCCTTGGCCTGGAACACCTGATCCCCGGCAATCGCGCCGAACTGGCTGATGGCGCCATCCACCGGGCAGATCAGCGGTGCATCGGCCAGCGGACGGGCATCCTCACGCAAGGCGCGGGTAAAAAAATCATTGAAGCTCGGGTAGGCCGTGATATCCGGATTGGCCGCCTCGCTCATGTTCACGCCGTAGCGGCCGACGAACCAGCGAATGACGGCACTGGTCAGCCCGCCCAGCGGTTTGCTGGCGAAGCGCCCGGCCAGTTCGGTGAGCATTTGCTTGGGCAGCAGATGCTGGGGCAGGACTTTGAGACGATCGGACATGGCAGCGGCGAGGTGAGCGGACAGGGCCGCAATTGTAGCTGCCAGGGCGCACTCAGTGCGCGCTAGTGGCGGCCTTCGAGCTGCGACGGCGGCTGCTTTTGGGCGCGCTTTCTGCTGCGGCTTCTTCCGCGCCCGCCTCTTCTTCTGCTTTGGCCTTGCTCTTGGGCATTGCGCCCAGCGTGGGCAGTTCGGGCTTCACGGTGTCGATCTTGTTCTCGGCCATGTAATCGTTCATTTCGCGCCAGCCGGCGAAGATGGCCGCCTTGTGCCCGCCCGGATTCAGGGTGTAGCAATCCTCCAGCGCCCGCCCGGCATGTCGGCAGGCGCTGCCAATGGCCTTGCCTTCTGCCTCCTTGGCCGCTGCATCTTTGGCCGGGTCGGGAATGCCCAGTTGCTCGCAGGCGCCGAGGCTGAGCAGCAGGAGCAAGGGGGAAATCAGGCGAGCGCGTGTCATGGCAAGGGTCCGGAAGGAGAATGTCCTGCAAGCAATAACGTCACCCGGCGGGGAGGACTTGAACCGTCCGTCACCCGGTGCCTGCGCTGCGCGTTCCGGGTTTGGGAGGGGCGTGAGCGGCGCCTATAATCCGGCTCTCTGTTGTTGCTGCTTCCGGAGTTTTTCATGACCCAATTCCCCCTTCGCGCCGGCACCTTGCTGACGTCCCTCGTGCTGGCCGCAGCGGCCATGCCGGTTCATGCCGCGCCTGCCAAGGCGGCACCCGCCAAGGCTCCGGCCACCCCGGTTCAGATCGAGCTGAGCCATGGCCTCGGTGCTGACAAGGGCGCTCAGTTGCTGAAGCTGGTCGAGCGCTTTAATGCCGCCAACCCCGGCAGCACGGTGATGCTGAGCGAGCGCCACTGGAGCGAAGGTGCCCAGCCGGTGCTGAGCATCGTGGCGGAAGCGGATGAAGAGAACTTCCTGAGCGGCCCGTCGCGTTTCAAGCCCTTGTGGCAGGTCATGAAAGACGCCCGCGAGCCGCTCAATACTCTGCGCCCAGGTGACGTGAAGGTCATGGTGCCTTCCTCGCTGGACAGCGCCGGGCGCCTGCAGGCCCTGCCGGTCGCCTTGTCCACACCGGTGATGTTCTACAACGTCAAGGCACTGGAAGCGGTTGGCATCAATGGCAGCAATCTGCCGAAGAACTGGAACGACTGGCAGGCCGTGCTGGGCAAGCTGGTGGCAGCGGGGCAGGCCTGCCCGATGACGGTTTCTCAGCCCGTGTCCACCCTGCTCGAAAACGCCAGCGCCTGGAATAACCAGGCCTTCGTCACGGGCGGCAAGAACGAGCAGATCGCCGTCAACGGCCTGATTCAGGTGAAGCATCTGGCCAAAATGAGCACCTGGTACAAGGCCCGCTACCTGCACTACTTCGGCCGCGGCAATGAAGGCGAGGCGCGCTTCGCCCGCGGTGACTGTGCCGTGCTGGCGGCGCCTTCCGGCGCTTACCCGACCCTCGTGCGTGAAGCCGGCTTTGAAGTGGGGGTGGGCGGCTATCCGTATCACGACGATGCCTATGGCGCGCCGCAGAACACCTGGGCGGATGGCCCGGCGCTGTGGGTGGCCTCCGGCAAGTCGGCGGCCGAATACAAGCTGGCAGCACGCTTCATCCGCTTCTGGCTGTCGGCCCAGAGCCAGGTGGAGTGGCAGCTTAATTCGGGCTACCTGCCGCTGAGCGAAGCCGGCCTGCTGGCCACCCAGGCCAGCAAGCTGCTGCGTGATGAGCTGGTTGCCCAGCGCGTGGCCATCAGCCAGCTCACGTACAAGCCTGTGACCAGCTTCTCCTACGCCACTGCCTTTGCCCACCGTCGCGGTGTGCGCCGTGTTCTGGCCGAAGAAATGGAAGCTGTGTTTGCCGACCAGAAGCCGCCCAAGCAGGGCCTCGACGACGCGGTGCAGCGCATCAAGGCCGGTGAGCAGGGCTGCTGCCGTCCGCTGGCGACCATGCCGGCCGGCCAGCTGAACTGAGTCTGTTGCGCCGTTCTGAAAGCCCGGGATCGCCGCAAGGCTCCCGGGCTTTTTAACGCCTGATCTCTGCCGCGGGTACCGGCCGCGAAATCAGGTAGCCCTGCAGGTATTCGCAGCCGAGTTCGGTCAGCATGCGTGCCTGCTCTTCGGTTTCCACGCCTTCGGCCACGATCTTCATGCCCAGGCTGTGGCCCATGGCGATGATCGCGCGGACCAGGGCGAGATTGCGTTCGCTGTGTTCGATGCCGTTCACGAAGGCTCGGTCAATTTTCAGGGTCTGCAGGTGGAAGCGGGTGAGATAGCTCAGCGATGAGTAGCCGGTGCCGAAATCGTCGAGCGATACGCCGATGCCCATGGCATTGACGGCGTCGATGACGCGGATCACCGTGTCGGCTTCGTCGATGAGCACCCGCTCGGTGAGTTCGATTTCCAGCTCGTCGGGCGCTGCGCCGCTACGGGCCAGGAATTCGCGCAGTAGGAGCAGGAAATCCGGATCGACCAGCTGGGCGGCGGAGACGTTCACGCTCACGCAGATCGGTCCGGCGGCTTCATCGGCCCAGCTGCGAGCCTGGCGGGTGGCCTCCTGCAGCACCCAGCAACCAATCTCCACGATCAGGCCGCTTTCCTCGGCAATCGGGATGAAGCGATCCGGGCCGACGAAACCGAGGCTGGGCGTGCTCCAGCGGATCAGTGCCTCCACCTTGCTCAGCTTGCGGCTGCGCGCCTCCACGATGGGCTGATAGACGAGGTGAAACTCGTTGCGGGCGATGGCGTGCTGCAGCGCCTCGTCGATCAGCAAGGCGTCGCGGGCGAGGGTATTGAAGGCCTCCTCAAAGACCTTCAGGCGTCCGCGTCCGCCATCCTTGGCTGCATACATCGCGGAATCGGCTGCGCGCAGCAGATTCTCCGGGTCCGTACCATGGCCGGGGCTCAGCGCGATGCCGATGCTTGCAGACATGGCGACGCGGAAAGGTGGCAGTTCGAAGGGGTCGCGCAAGTCATCAAGAATGCGCTGCGCCAGGCGTGAGGCGGCTTCCTGCGCGGCCGTAAGATCGAGCTGGCTGGACACGATGACGAACTCGTCACCGCCGAAACGGGCCAGTATGTCTTCGCTGCCGGCAAGCTTGCGCAGGCGCTGGCCGACCAAGCGCAGCAGCTCGTCGCCGACTGAATGGCCCAGGGTGTCGTTGATGCGCCGGAAGTGATCGAGATCGATCAGTAGCACGCTGCAGGCGCTGCTGCTCTGGCCGGACAGCTTGAGCGCTTTGTCCAGATGGTGATGCAGAGCCAGGCGGTTGAGCAGGCCGCTGACCGGATCAAAGTTCGCCGCTTGCCAGAGCGCCTGTTCCTGTTGCTTGCGCTGCGAGATGTCGATGATCTGGGTCAGCACGCTGGTCTGGCCGCGAATGCTGCAGGGGCTGCTGATCAGTTCGACTGGCAGGCGCTGGCCGTTGCGAACGATGTACTCATCATTGCTGATCAATGGAATCGGAGCGCCGGGTGCCGTCACGCGCATAAACCATTCATGAGCTTTGGCCGTGCTGCGCCCGGAGGCGATCTCGCTGATGTTGCGGCCGACCAGTGCGTGGGCGTTGGGCTGGCCGATCAGTTGGGCGAACTTGTTGTTCGCGGTCAGGATGATGCCGCTTTCATTACGGATCACGAAGCCGTTGCCCTGACCATCGATGGTCGCGCGCAGCAAGGCTTGTGATTCGCGTAGAGCGGCGTGGATCAGGCCCAGGCTGGAAGCTGTTTTGAATACAAAACCCAGCGTGAAGATCAGCGCCGGGGAATGCTCCAGCCACAGGATCACTGGCCCAGAAAAATTCACGAGTGCGCGCAACAGAAGTAGCAAGGCCAGCAGACGATAGGCGCGGTCGCCACGCCCGATCTGCACTGCGCACCAGAGCAGCACCAGGCCCAACAGGATGAACTTTCCGGTGGAGGATGCTGCAGGCTGATAGACGCCCAGGGCATACAGGGCTGCAGTGAGCAGGCCCAGCACTGCGCCGCCGGCACGCCACTCCAGTGGCAGGCCGCAGAAGTGACGGGTGCCGAACCAGTAGCCAGCGACCCCCATCGTGAAGCACAGCAGCAGGGCCGTCTGCAGCAGTACATGCCCCGTAGGCAGCAGGAGCCAGCCCAGCGTCGCCAGACCGAGCAGGATCTGGCCACCACCCCATAGCAGGGCGTACAGATCCTCCCTGCGGACCAGCCACAGCACGATCAGGAGGCTGCCCAGGGTGCAGTCTGCAGTGAAGGAAAGTTCGGCGGAGTTCACGGCGCGGCAGTTGTGGGCTATCTGCTCTTTATCGGCAGGCCGCCGGAGTTCTGGATGGCTATCAGCCTTTCGGACGCCAGCCGTTGGCCAGTGCCGTGCCGGCCAGCACGATCACGCCACCGGCGAGCATCGTGAGGCTGATCTGTTCGCCCAGAAACAGCGCCCCCCACAGCACGCCGAAGACCGGGATCAGGAAGGTCACGGTGAGGGTGCGAGCCGGGCCGATCTCGCTGACCAGGCGGAAATAGATCAGGTAGGCCCAGCCGGTGCAGATCAGTGCCAGGGCTGTTACGGCCAGCCAGTCACCTGCCTGCGGCACGCTGCGTGCCGGGATCAGCAGTGCCAGGGGCAGCACGCACAGGCTGGAGGCCCACATGCTGCCGTGGGCTTGATCGAAGGACGGGATGTGGCTGGCATGTTTCTTCGCGTAACTGGTGGCCAGCGCGTAGCACAGCGGCGCGAGCAGGGCCGCACCGGCCGCGAGTGCCGCACCTTCGCTGCGCGTGCTGGCCTCGCTTCCCACGATCAGGGCCACACCGGCAAAGCCCAGGCTCAGGCCGATGGCCGCGCCCCGGCTCAGCGGCGTACCGAGCCAGATGCGGGCGACCAGCGCACCGAAGATTGGTGCGGCCGCATTGATGATGGCCAGCAGGGAGGCGTTCAGGGTCTGCGCCGCAAAGGCATAGAGCAGAAAGGGCAGGCCGGAGTTGAAGACTCCCATGAAGGCGTAGTGCCGCCCGTTGGCGCGCCAGTGGGCCGGTTTGTGCCAGTACAGCGCCAGGGCCAGCAGGAACACGGCTGCCAGACCCACCCGCAGGAGGATCAGCTTGCCCGGCCCGAATACCGGTACGCCGATGCGCATGAACAGGAAGGAGGCGCCCCAGATGGCGGCGAGCAGGATCAGGCGGGCGAGGTTGAGCGCAGACATGACAGGAGGCGAAGGCCGGGGAAGGCACTCACGTTAGCCGTGGTCAGTGGCTGGGGTCAATGTGGCGGAATGGCTCTTTGAGGGGGCTGCGCAGCATGCACGCAACACGTATGCAGGTGCCCCCGCAAGAGACGCAGAAACGACTTGTTCATTTTTGTAAAATAAAGTACAAATGCGAACGATTCGCAAAAACGGATCAAAAATAGAACCCGGGGTGCCAACGGTCTGTCAAAGGCCGGGCTTCGACTCCGGCAATCCCGCAGACCCTCACTCCGGAGTAGTTGCAATGCGCCCGAATTCCTTGCGTGTGTCCCGCCTTGCCCTGGCGGTCAATCTTGCGTTGATGTCACTGGCTGCCAGCCAATCCGTGCTGGCTCAGACCTCCCCCGCCAAAACAGACGAGAAGACTCTCGGCACGGTCCGTGTGACGGCTGACAAGCCGGCCGAGATCGAAGCCAAGAGTACCTACCAGGCCACTACCACCACCATCGGCAAGGGCAAGCAGGCGCTGCGCGACATTCCGCAGTCGGTGACCGTGGTTACCGAAAAGCTGATCGATGACCGCAATCTGGATACCCTCAAGGATGTGCTGCACCAGACCGCTGGGGTGACCTTCCTGGCGGCCGAAGGCGGCGAGGAAGACATCCGCCTGCGTGGTTTCTCGCTGCAGCAGAGTGGTGATATCTACATTGATGGCATGCGCGACCCCGGCATCTACGAGCGCGACACCTTCAACTATGACCGCGTCGAAGTGCTGCGCGGCTCGGCTTCGATGCTCTTCGGCCGTGGTTCCACCGGCGGGGTAGTGAACCAGGTCAGCAAGCAGGCTTTCCTGATGGACCAGAACGAGGTGGATTTCACCTACGGTACGGGCAATTACAAGCGCCTGGAGACCGATCTGAACCTCGTCACGGGGCAGGCTTCGGCCTTCCGCCTGACCGCCATGAAGGCGGATGCAGAGAACAACGGATCGGGTTCCTCGATTGACAAGGAAGGCGCTGCCGGCAATTTCCGCTACGGGATTGGCGAGCGCGATGAGTTTACTGCTTCGCTCTATTACCTGAAGAACCGCAATGGCATCAACTACGGCCTGCCCTGGCTGGCGCCGGACGCCCAGACTTCCGGGCTTGGGTTGATCGACAAGGATCCGTCCGCTTACTACGGAGTGGATAGCGATTACGCCAACAGTGACATCCTGCATGGCACCGTGGGCCATATCCACCGTTTTTCCGGTCAGGCTGAGCTGAAGACGGTTTTCCGTGCCGGCCAGTACAACCGCGACCAGCGTGCCAGCGCTGTGCGTTTTGCTGCGGCCAGCGCCCAGCCCAACCGACTGGCAGTAAACGGCGCCACCATCAGCGACAACACTGTGTTGACGCGTGGCAGCAACAACAAGGCCATGGATCTGGAAGTGCAGAGCCTGCAGAGTGATTACTCGGACAAGCTCACGCTGCTGGGCATGAAAAACGAGATCCTGTCCGGTGTCGATATCAACCATGAGCGCCGCAATACCTATGGTTTCGTCACCCCGACCGGGGTCAACCTCGCCAAGAGCAACACTACCCTCGGTGACGATGACGGTACTTCCGGAGTGACCGAGGAGTTGCGTCAGAAGCAGCGCAGTGCCGACTTCGACTATCTCTCCGCTGGCGCCTATTTTCAGGATCTCGTACAGATTGCTGAAAACTGGAAGCTGCTCGGTGGTATGCGCTACGACTACGCCAATGGTGAGTACCGCACTTGGGGGGTTCCAGGCGCGGCAGGGGTGACTCCGGCTCAATATGGCAAGGTCACGGCTGAACGTGGCCGTCACGACAAGATGCCGAGCAAGCGTTTCGGTGCGATGTATCAGCCGAGCGCGGCGACCTCGTTCCACTTCTCGTGGGGCACCTCGTTCAACACCTCGGGTGATACCTATCAGTACGATGCTCTGGGCAGCAACACCGATCCCGAGAAGAGCAAGAACGTTGAAGTGGGGAGCAAGCTGGAGTTCTTTGGCGGCGACATGAGCGTGCGCACCGCACTGTTCAAGTCCACCAAGTACAACGAGCGCAATACCGACACCGATACCGTGAACGCCACCAACTACGTCCTGTCCGGCGAGCGCTACACCAAGGGTGCCGAGCTTGACCTGGCGGGTCGCATCACGCCGGCCTGGGAGGCTTACCTGTCCTACTCCTGGATCCCGGTGGCCAAGATCTCCAAGGGTGCCCTGACCGGCAGCGAGCAGGTAGGGCAGCGTCCCGGCCTGATTCCCAAGCATCAGGCTTCCTTGTGGTCCACCTACAAGGTTTCGGCTGACTGGCGTCTGGGTGCCGGCGTGGCCGGGCGGACCAAGATGTACCCGCAACTGATCAACACCAATCAGGTCGAGGGCTACCTGACCTACGACGCGATGGTGGAATATGCGGCCACGCGCGACCTGACCCTCAAGCTCAATGGCACCAATCTGGGTAACAAGCTGTACGCGGACAACGTTTATCGTGGTCACTACATCCCCGGTAAGGGCCGCACGTTCGAGCTGACCGCGTCCTACAAGTTCTGAGTCTTATCGTTGTCGGGCCCGCCAAGTGCGGGCCCGTTTTGCTTTGTGGAGTCTCTGATGGATAAACGTAGTTTCCTGCGCAGTGCGGCCGCCATGCTCGCTGCAGCTTCCTTGCCTTTGCCGGCGCTGGCGGCCATGCCACGCCCCACCCGCCTGCTGGCCGGTTGGCGCAGCACGGTGGATCTGCCCGCGCCGCTCAGCGGCGCGCCTGGTGACTATGTGGGCGTGATCGAGATCGACTGGGCGGGGGCGGCGATCCGTTTGCAATCCGCGCTGCCGGTTTCTTCGCGCGGGCATGGTCTGCTCGGCCTGGCCGATGGTGGTTATCTGGCCCTGGCCTATCGCCATGGCCTGTGGGTCATGCGTGCCGATGCTCAAGGCAAGCGGGCGGCGCTGATTGATCTGGCGACGGAGTCCGCGCGGGTTTCCGGCGGTCATATCGAACTGGCGGCGGATGGCCAGCATTTCTTTACCAGCGAGATCGAGCCCAAGAGCGGTCAGGGCTGGGTCAGCGTGCGCAGCATCGCCACGCTCAGGAAAGTCGCAGAGTGGCCCACGCGTGGTATGGACCCGCACCAGATTGCGATCGATGCCCAAGGCATGCTGCTGATTCCCAACGGCGGGATCCGCTACACCCCGGAAGGGCGCAAAGACAAGCTCGACGACATGGATTCCTCGCTGGTGCGCCTGAATCCGGCCAGTGGTGAAGTGCTTGGTCAGTGGCGCCTGCGCGATGCGCGCCTGTCGATGCGTCATCTGGCCTGGAACGAAACGCCGAAGGGCGAAACCCTGCTGGGCATCGCCATGCAAGGCGAGCATGCCGAGCCGGAGCGGCGCAAGGAAGCGCCGGTGCTGGCGGTGTGGAATGGCAAGGAAATCTCCATTCCGAGCCAGTCCCCGCTCGGCGAAGGCTATACCGGCGACATCATGGCCGGCCCTGGCGGCGGCTTCATCCTCAGCGCCCAGCTCTCCGGCAAGGCCTTGTTGTGGCATCCGGGCGAGGCGGCCCGCCTGACCCTGATCGGTGAGTTCTTCCGCGCCGGTGCGCTGTCCGGCCCGGATGAAGAAGGCGGTTTCCTGATCGCAGGCGAGAAGGGCCCGGCGCGCTGGCATCTGCGTGAGAAAGCCCAGATGCTGGCCTGGCCGATTCCGATGTCGCCCGACAATCACTGGAAATTGCTGGAGGCCTGAGCGGATGGGGCGCGTGTCGCGGGTCTTGCTGGCAGCTCTGGCGTTGCTGCTCGCGGCGTGCGCCAGTACGCCGGAGGAGGCCTGGCCTGAGCGCGAGGTATCGATCTTCCAGATGCGTCTGCGCGAACCTTTTCCGCTCGTCTACAACTACCGCCTGATGGATGGCCCGCCCAAGGGGCGCCTGATCCTGCGCCTGCATGTGGATGCGGCGGGTGACGTGCGTGGCGTGCGTCTGGTCCAGAGCAGTGGTCAGCCGAATCTCGACGAAGGGGCGATGCAGTCGGTCTGGAAGGCCAGCTTCCATCCCTGGCGGGTGGACGGGCAGGCTGTGCCGGTCAGTGTGGTCTTGCCCTTGCAGCGCTGAGTAGCGCCCCAAAACTCAATACGGCTGGCCCTCAAGGCCGCGTTTCCGGATATCGGAGCGCGGCCTTTTGCTTGGCGGCGCGTTTCAGGCGGGAGGACGAGCGGAATTTACATTCAAGATATATTGCGAATCGTTCTCATTTAGATATAATTCATCTCAAGCCGTATGACCTGTCTGGTTCTGCGGCTGATCCGGATACGGTCGCGCCTCTCTCTCGCGACCGGGCTGGCGGGCCGGGGGCGGTCTGCCAGCCGCGCCGGGTCATTAGCGCAAGCCAGCGGTGATTGATACCAGCCAGCCAGCGATCTTTTCTGGATAGGCGTGGACATGGCAAAGCAACACAAGAACATCGGGCGAATCGCGGCTGCGGCTGCGCAAGAACAATTCAGGCTGCAGCGCATGGCGCTGGCCGTGATGTGTGCCTGGCCACTGGCCGGCATGGCCCAGCAGGCCAGTGAGCCGCAACTGGGGACGGTGGTGGTGACGGCCACCCGCTCCGAGGCGCATGCCAATGACGTGGCGGGTACGGTGACGGTGGTCACGCAGAAGCAGATCGAGCAGCGCCAGGCGCGCAATCTGGCCGAGGTTCTGGCTGATGAGCCGGATGTGAGCGTGCCGTCCGACCCGCGCCGTTTTGGCGGCAGCCATGTGAACATCCGCGGGATCGAAGAGAACCGCATCCTGATGCTGACCGATGGCGTGCGTGCCGCGGATTTCCGCAGCCCCGGCACCACCAACTATGACGCCAATAACCGCGATATTCCCTTTGTGGAATTCTTCAAGCAGGTTGAGGTGCTGCGTGGTCCGGCTTCCAGCCTGTATGGCTCGGATGCGATCGGCGGCGTGCTGGGTTTCCTGACCCTTGATCCGTCCGATCTGCTCAAGGGGCGCGAATTCGCCGCAGGGGGCTCGCTGGGCTATCACAGCGTGGATAAGAGCAAGCGCGCCACGGCCTCCTTTGCGGCCGGGGGGGAGCGTTTCCAGGGCTTGTTCATGGTCGGCCATGCACGCGGCGAGGAAACCGACAACCAAGGCAGTAGCCGGGTTCAGGGCGTGCAGCGCACTGCGCCGAATCCGCTCACTTACGAGCAGAGCAATGTGCTCGGCAAGCTGCTGTTCACACCGAATCGCGAGCATCGCTTCAAGCTGACGCTGGAGCACAAGGAAGGCGAAACGGCAGTGGATGCGCAGCGTGTGGGGAATGGCACGAGTCTGTCCCGCATCACCACCAATACCGGCGTCGATTCGCTGGAGCGCAACCGTGTGGTGCTCGATTATGACTACATGCCGGAAGCGAGCTGGTTCGATCGCCTGTCTGCCAAGCTCTATACGCAGACCCAGACGACGGATAACCAGAACTACCAGCTGCGCACAAACACTTCCAGCTCCTGCTCGGCCACCACGGCCGGTACGACCAATTGCAGCGTCAATCAGCGCTTTGCCTACGAGCAGAGCCAGACCGGGCTGAATCTGCAGCAGGAGAAGGCTTTCACGCTGGCCGGTCTGCCGAACCAGGCGATCTGGGGGGCGGATCTGTTGCGCCTGCAGACCGAGGAATCCAAGACCGGGGTCTGGACCAATCTCGCCACTGGAGCCACCTCCACTGTGCTGGTGGGCGATAGCTATCCGAAGGCGGAGTATCCGCGCGGCCACACCGATCAGCTGGGCCTGTTTGCGCAGGACGAGATCACGCTGGGCAAATTCAAGCTCACCCCGGGTTTGCGTTATGACAGCTTCAAGCTCGAGCCGGAGAGCGATCCGCTCTACAAGCGCACCGATGGTCGCGAGGCCGTCAGCAAGGAAGGCAGCCACCTGTCGCCCAAGCTCGCCGGTGTGTATGGCCTGAGCCAGGACTGGAATCTCTACGCCCAGTACCTCGAAGGCTTCCGTGGCCCGAACTATGAAGAAACCAACCGTTACTTCTACAACAGCTCGCAACGCTACGCGGTGATCGGCAATCCGGATCTGAAGCCGGAAACCAGCCGCAGCTTTGAGGTGGGCAGCAAGTATGCCGGCTCCGCCTGGGGCAGCCAGTTCGCGCTGTATGAAAACCACTACAGCAACTTCATTGAATACACCCTGCTGCCCAGCGGCAGCGCAGAGGGGGTGACGGGTTACTCCACCTACAAGTATCAGAACCTGTCGAAGGTGGTGATCCGCGGTGGCGACTGGCGCGGCTACTGGCAGGCTCTGCCGGCCCTGCGTCTCTCGGCGGGCCTGGCGATCACGCATGGCTACGATAAGTCGAGCGGCAAGCCGCTCAACAGCATCGAACCCAAACGCGGCACTTTTGCGGCGATGTGGACGCCCTCGGAGCAATGGGGGGCGGAATGGCGCCTGCGTGCGGCCACTGGCAAGGATCACATCGACACCTCCAGTACCAACTACTACCGCACGCCGGGTTACGGGGTGAACGATCTGTCGGCCTGGTGGCAGGTGCAGCCGCGCGTGAAGCTGAATCTGGCCATCAACAACCTCTTCGACAAGACCTACTACCTGTGGAGCGATGTACGCCGCTCTGGCCTTACCGCCACCGATCCGGCGCCCGAGTTCTACACCCAGCCGGGACGCAATGTTGCCCTCAGCGTGAAGTTTGATTATTGAGATGCCTGTGTTGCTGAAGTTTCTGCGCGCCGGGCTGGCTCTGGCCAGCCTCACACTCCTCGTTGGAGTCAGCCCGGTATCCGCGGCTGTGCCGAAGGTGGCCTGGCTGACGGCTGCCCCGGCACCGGCCGGCAAGTTCGAAGTGCTCAGCCGTGCCGCGCGCGAGCAGGGCTTCGAGCTGGAGGCGCGCTATCTGGAAAAGCTGGACGAAGCGGGCCTGGCCCGCTTTGCCAATACGGCCGATCTGCTGATCGTGGATACCCCGCGCCCCGGCCTGCTCGAGTTCATGCTCGGCAAGCTGGGCCCGCAGTGGAGCGAGCGCAAAGGCGCGCGCCTGCTGCTGGATGACGAACGGGTAGAGGCGCGTGGGCTGGATGCCGCGTTGGCCAGTGAGCTGCGCCGCTACGTGAGCAATGGCGGGCGGCGCAATCTGGAGGCCGCTGCCCAGTTGATCGCGGCGCGCGTCTTCAAGCTGCGCAGCGCCGAGGGCATCGCGCCGCTGCAGCTGATGCCGGCGGCGGCCTATTACCACCCGAAGCTGGCCGAGAGCGTCACCACGCGTGCCGACGAGGCGCTGGCTGTGTCCGGCAAACCGGGTCAGCCGGTGGTGGGCGTCGCGATTCACCAGTCCTATGTGTCGGCCGTGGACTCGGCCTATGTGGATACGCTGGTGGCCGATATCGAGCGTCTGGGTGGTCGGGCGCTGGTGTTCTACACCCCGATGATGGTTGAGGATGCTTTCCTCAAAATGGCCGCGCCGGGCGGAAAACGCATCGTCGATGTGCTGGTGAACAACCAGATCATGTACGACGCTGGCGGGCGCCGCGCCGAGTTTGAAAAGATTGGCGTGCCGGTGATCCAGGCCATTCCCTACCGCCGTGGCGACACCGCCGACTGGCAGGCCGATCCGCAGGGCATGCGCCTGATCGATCTGCCTTTCTACCTGGTACAGAGCGAGATTGCGGGCAGCATGGATCCGCTGATCGCTTCGGCCATTGCCAAGCAGAGTGGCAAGGTTGAAGCCATCGCACCGCAGGTGCGCGCGATTGCCGCCAAGGCCATGAATCTGGCGCAGTTGCGCCGCACCGCGAACGCCGACAAACGTGTCGCGATCCTGTTCTACAACTATCCGCCGGGCGAGAAGAACCTCTCGGCCTCTTTCCTGAATCTGCCCAAGAGCCTCGCCAACACGCTGGCTGCCATGAAGGCAGCCGGCTACCGCACCGAAACGCTGGACGAGGACGCGCTGACCCGCGATCTGGGCCGCCTGCTGACGGCTTTCTATCGTGATGACCAACTCCAGCCGCTGCTCGACGCGGGCCTAGCGGCCTGGCTGCCGATGGCGGATTACAAGCGCTGGTTCGCGACCCAGGCTCCTGCCCTGCGCGAGCAGGTGATCGCGCGTTGGGGCGAGCCCGAGAAGAGTGCGATGGCCTATCGCTACAAGGGCGAGGCCGGTTTCGTGATTCCGCGCCTGCAACTGGGGAACGTGAGCTTCATGCCGGTGCCGCCGCGTGGCGAGCGCAAGGAAGATCACGAGGCCGCGATCTACCACTCCACCAAGGAATCGCTGAACCACTTCTACATGGCGGCCTATCTGTGGGCGCGCAGCAATCGCGATGCGCTGGTGCATTACGGCACCCACGGCACCCAGGAGTGGACGCCGGGCAAGGAGCGTGGCCTGTCGATGGACGATCAGCCCTTCGTGGTGCTCGGCGATATTCCGGTGGTCTATCCCTACATTGTCGATGACGTGGGCGAGGCGCTGCAGGCCAAGCGGCGTGGCCGCGCCACCATCATCAGCCACCAGACCCCGAGCTTTCGCCCGGCCGGTCTGCACACCGAGCTGAATGCCATGCACGACCAGCTCCACACCTGGCTGCAGCAGGACGAAGGCGGTGTGAAGGAAGCCCTCAAGCGCGATCTGCTGCGTACCGGCGCGAAGATGCATCTGTTCGAGGATATGGGCTGGACGCCGGCCCGCGCCGAGGCCGACTTCGCCAACTGGATCAACGCCCTGCACGATCACCTGCATGCCCTGGCAGCCCAGTTGCAGCCTTACGGCCTGCACGCCTTCGGCCTCAACAAGTCCGACGAGCTGCGTCTCTACACGGTCATGAGCATGCTGGGCAATGACTTCTACAAGCGTGTGGAGCCTGAAGATCCGCAGGAGGTGTTTGCGGTCGATTACGAGAAACTCGCCGCGAGCAAGCCTTTTGCCCTGCTGCGCCATCACCTGATCGAGGGGGCTGCGACCAGCGAAATCCGCAACGCGGCCCTGCGCGAAGACGTGGAGCGCGCCAAGGTCCTGTGGACCAGCCTGGATGCCACGCCGGAGACCACCGGCCTGCTCGCTGGCCTGAATGGCGAATTCATTCCGACCAGCACCGGCGGCGACCCGGTGCGCAACACCGATTCGCTGCCCACCGGGCGCAATCTGTACGGATTCGATCCGTCCAAGATTCCGACCAAGGCTGCCTGGGAAGCCGGCCAGCAGGCCACCGAGGCGATGCTCATCGAATACCGTCAGCGCCATGGCAAGTACCCGCAAAAGCTCGCCTATTCGTTGTGGAGTGTGGAAACCATGCGTCACGCGGGTGTGCTCGAAGCGCAGGCCCTGGCCGCGCTGGGCGTGCGACCGAAGTGGGATCAGGGCGGGCGCCTGTCAGGCGTCGAGTTGATTCCAGCGAAGGAACTGAAGCGCCCGCGCGTGGATGTGGTGCTCTCTGCCACGGGTCTGTATCGCGACCATTTCCCGAATGTCATGAAGTGGCTGGCCGAGGCGGTGAAGCTCGCCGCCGCCCAGAGCGAACCGGACAACGCCGTGCGTGCGGCTTCCAACGCGATCCGAGCGGCGCTGGCCGGCAAGGGTGTGTCCGAAGCGAAGCTGGCGACGCTGGCTGATACGCGCATCTTCAGCAACCAGTCCGGCGCTTATGGCACGGGACTCAACGAAGCCACCCTGGCCTCCGACAGTTTTGCCAGCAAGGGCAAGGAGGCCGATGCCAAACTCGCCACGATGTACCTCTCGCGCATGCAATATGCGTATGGTCCGGATGAGGCGGAGTGGGGCCAGAAGCTCGAAGGCGTGAATCTGTATGCCGAGAACCTGAAGGGGGTGGAGGCCGCGCTGCTGGCACGCTCGTCCAACCTCTACGGCATGCTCACCACCGACGATCCCTTCCAGTATCTGGGCGGGCTGGGGCAGGCGGTGCGCCATCTCACCGGCAAGGCGCCGGAACTCCTGATCTCCAATCTGCGCGATCCGCGGGCAGCGCGTACCGAGACGGCCGCTGGTTTTCTCTCGACAGAACTGCGCACACGCAACTTCCATCCGGGCTGGATCGAGGGCATGAAGGCCGAGGGCTATTCCGGCGCGCTGAACATGCTCGACTCGATCAACAACTTCTGGGGCTGGACCGCGACTGCGCCGGAGATCGTGCGCGACGATCAGTGGCAGGAATTCGCCGAGGTCTACGTCAAGGACAAGTACAAGATGGGGCTCGACAAGTGGTTCGAGCAGCACGCGCCGCAGGCCCAGGCCCAGATGATCGAACGCATGCTGGAAGCCGCGCGCAAGGATTACTGGCAGACCGATGCGGCCACCCTCAAGCAGCTTGCCCAGCGTTATCAGAACCTGTCGAAGCGCTTCGACATTCATAGCGACAACGCCGCCTTCCGCGACTTCGTAGCGGCCAAGGCGCCGGCGCCCACGCCGGGCTTTGGCCTGCAGGCCACGACGGCGGGTGCGGCTGCGCCCGCATCCCCGGCGCCGGCGCCTCAGCAAGCACCCGAGCCGGTGCCGGCCCCGCCGCCGGTACAGGGCATGAAGCTCGAAAAGGTCGAGCCGCCAGCCTTGCCGCCGGCCTCGCTGGCCTGGCTGTTCGGGGGGGCCTTGATGCTCCTGGCCTTTGGCGGCGGTGCGCTGCGCAGCTTCCTGACGACTTCTTCCAACCCAGCTCTTCGCAAGGTAACTGTATGACCCCGAATCCGCTCGAAACCATGATGTATGACATCGGCCAGCTCTTTCTGCTGCCGGTGCTGCTGCTGATCGCCATCCTGTTCCTCTACGCCTTCTGGGCGCTCGGCGAGTTCTGCCTCCAGGCCTGGCTGCGCACCCGCCATCAGCCGGCCAGCGGCCGTGGCTATGCCTTGATCGCGCACGCAAAAGCCCATCGATTGCAGGATCCGGAAGCCCTCGACGTGGCGGCCCACAAGCTGCTCGAGAAGGCTCGCATCGCCACCCGCGTGGCGCCGATGTTGGGGCTGGTGGCGACCATGATCCCGATGGGCCCGGCGCTGCGTTCGCTGTCGGACGGCAATCTCGGCAATGTCGGCATGAGTCTGACCATCGCCTTCTCGGCGGTGATTCTGGCCCTGATCGCGGCCTCGATCACCTTTCTGGTCGTGGGCGTGCGCCGCCGTTGGCTGGCCGAGGAGATGGTGTGGCTGAACCAGCAACAGGTGAGCGCATGAACGCGCCCGAGGCGGCCATCGAGCAGGCTGTGGCGGCCCAGCCGGCCGTGCGCCGGGCGCGCACCTCGAGCTTCCTGCATGAGGACGAAGGTGATGACCCGATTCTGTCGGTGGTGAACCTGATCGACGTGTTCCTCGTGATCATCGCCGCCCTGCTGGTGAGCGTGGCGCAGAGCCCGGCCAATCCCTTCGGCGCGGAAAACGTCACCGTCATCAAGAATCCCGGCAAACCAGACATGGAAATCACCATGAAGGAAGGCCAGAAGATCACCCGCTACCAGGCCAAGGGCCAGATCGGCAGCGGCGATGGAGAGAAGGCCGGAGTGGCTTACCGGCTCAAGGATGGCTCGATGGTGTACGTGCCCGAGGGCACGGGCGGTGAGCCCGCAGCAGCAGTTCAACCCTGACGTTTTTTACCCGCAGTTCAATCCGCAGTGATCTCGCAGTGATCCGAAATTCCCCAAGGAGTGAGCAGATGAACAACCTGGACCCCGACTTCGCCGAAGCCCGCCCTGCCGTGCTGATGGCGGCCGCGCTGCATCTTCTGAGCTGCTCCGCCGCCCACGGCATGAGCAGCGCCAAGGCCCGCGCCCTGGTGCAGCACCTCAATACGCTGGCCGAGCGGCCGGATACCGATCCGCTGCTGGCGCGCACTTGCGATGAGCTGGCCGATGTGTGGCATCGCCTCGGCAACGAACTGGAGGCACGCAAGACTGAAGAAGCCGCCCAGCGTCGAGCCCTGGCCGAGCGCGGCCAGCACGCCGTGCTGCACTGAGGAGACGCCCATGAGCACCGCACTCGCTCCCGCGCTGCCCTTGCCGCGCAACGTCCCCGCCGCAGCTTCCCTGCCTGCCAGCGAAACCATCGTTTCCAGCCGCAGTCTGCTCGGTGGCGCCAGTACCTTGGTCATCGAGCATCAGGGCATGCATTACACCCTGCGGGCCACGCGCAACGGAAAGCTGATTCTCACCAAGTGAGTCAATGAATGACTGCCGCAGCCTTCTTTGCAGGATGGGGAATGCTGCGGCCATGAACATCCATCCTGCATGGCAGGGCGTGTTGACGCCCCGTCATCCACATGCCCTTTGCAAGGAGTGAAACAAATATGTCCCGTTACACCGGCCCCCGTCTCAAAGTCATGCGTGCGCTCGGCGTTGATCTCCCCGGCCTGTCGCGCAAGACCATCGCCGATCGCGATCAGCGCCCCGGCCAGCACGGCGCCAAGCAGCAACGCAAGTCCGGTTACGGCCTGCAGCTGCTCGAAAAGCAGAAGTTGCGCTTCAACTACGGCCTCACCGAGCGCCAGATGCGCATCCTGGTGACCGATGCGCGGCGTTCGCGCGATTCCGCCGGCGCCAAGCTCGCCGAGCTGCTGGAGCGGCGTCTGGATAACGTGGTCTTCCGCGCCGGCTTTGCGGGCTCCATCCCGGCCTCCCGCCAGCTGGTCAATCACAGTCATGTGCTGGTCAATGGCAAGCCGGTGAACATCCCGTCCTTCCGCACCCGTGTCGGTGATGTCATCAGCATCCGTCCGAAGAGCCGCGAGCTGCTGGTGGTGAAAGCCAGTCTCGCCGATCTGGCGCTGACGCGTCCCGAATGGCTGGCTTTTGACGAGGCCAAGGCCGAGGCCACCGTCAGCCATCTGCCGGATATCGCTGACATTCCCTTCCCGCTGGAAATGCAGCTGGTGGTCGAGTACTACGCCCAACGTCTCTGATTCCGCTGCAGGGCCAAGCCGCTCGTTGGCGAGTACGCCATGCCTTGCCACTGTCAGTGGCAGGTCTTCGCGATCGGCTTGAGCCTGTAACGGAATGGGCACTCTGGCCCGTGGCGTCACGATTGGAGGACTTCTCATGTTCAGCACCCACTTCATCAAGCAGACCTTCACCACGGCCGTCCAGCCGGTGGTGCTGAAACAGGGTTCGAAGCGGCGCCGGCTGTGGGAGCTGGCCTCGCATGTGCATTGCCCGGTGATCGGGGTGTGTCTGCCCATGGCAGCGCTGCGCCGGCTAGTCGTGAAGGCCGCACCGGAGATGGCGCGGCTGGATGACTATGCCCTGCACTCGGCGGCCGTGCAGATGGGGCGTAGCCGCAACCGGCTGGCCGAATCGATTCAGGATGAGCTTGATCAACGCCACGCCACCATCGTGAAGGCACTGCGCCGCCTGCCGGATCGGGTAAGCCTGGAGGCGGCCTGGCAAGAGGCGGTGACGGCGGGCGAAATTGCCGGCGCGCTGTGGGCCACGCTGACCCATCCGGCCTGTGATCCGATCCTGGCGGAAGTCATCAGCCAGCAGATGCACATGATCCAGCATCAGGCGGGGGCATCGTTGCGCCTCGATATTGCGCATTACCGTGCCCTGCAGGAAGAGAACGCGGCACTCGCCCGCAGCCTGGCGACTGCTCAGCAGCGCTGCGAGCGCCAGAGCCAGGAGAAGGCTGGTGAGCTCGAGCAATTGCAGGCTCAGCTGATCCGCACGCGCAGTGAAGTCATTAGTCGTGACACCGAGCTCGGCGCGCTGCGCGAAGAACTCGAAGCCCTGCGCGCAGCGGTGCCGGATCAGGCCGCACGGCGACGCCTGGAACACCAGCTGATGTATCAGGAAGAGCGCAATGCGCGCCTGTGCCTCGAGAATGCCCGCCTGCGCAAGGAGCTGGACGCCGCCTTGAGTGCCCCGGCGCCCAGTGTGGCTCTTGCCAACGCGAGCGTGTTGCCGGACGAAGTGGCGCCGGAGGCTTCGCTGGAAGGCCATCGCATTCTCTGTGTGGGCGGCCGCGAGAATGTGGTGGTGGTCTATCGCAAGCTCATCGAGCAGGCAGGGGGGCAGTTCCTGCACCACGATGGCGGTGTGGAGGATCGCTTCGGCCAGCTCGACTCGGCGCTCGGCGCGGCTGATCTGGTGATCTGCCAGACTGGCTGCATCAGTCACAACGCCTATTGGCGCGTGAAGGATCACTGCAAGCGCACCGGCAAGCGCTGTGCCTTCGTCGAGAATCCCAGTGCGGCGGGGTTGGCCCGCGGCCTGCGCTGCCTGCTGAGCGACGCGCTTGTAGAGAGCCAGGATGAGGTCCAGACTGCAGTAAGCGGCAGCGCGATGACTGCCGGCATGCAGCAGACCTGACGGAGCCCCCTATGAACAAGAGCGATACCAAGAAAGCCATTGCCGCACTCAACCGCATCATGGAAACCGAGCTGGCGGGCGTAGTGCGCTACACCCACTACTCCTTGATGGTGTACGGCTACAACCGCATCCCGATCGTCTCCTGGCTCAAGGACAACGCTTCGGAAGGGCTTGCCCATGCCCACAAGGCCGGTGAGCTGGTGACGCTGATGGGGGGCCATCCTTCACTGAAGATTGGCGCCCTGCTGGAAACCGAGCAGCACGACATTGGCGACATCCTGCGCGAGAGCCTTGAGCACGAGAAGAACGCGCTGGCGGGCTACTACGAGCTGCTCAAGATCACCGAAGGCAAATCGGTGCTGCTCGAGGAATATGCCCGCGAGATGATCGTGGCCGAAGAGCTGCATCTGGATGAAGTGAACAAGATGCTGCGCAAGCCCGGCGACCTGGACCCCTTCCACGACTGATGACCGCACCGGCGGCTGGCGCCGCCAGCCGTCCATCAGGCTTCTGTGGTAGTCGTGAGGCCGGGGAGCTCACCCGGCGGCAACGGGCGCGAAATCAGATAGCCCTGCAGGTATTCGCAGCCGAGATCGGCGAGGAGGCTGGCTTGCTCTTCGGTTTCCACGCCCTCGGCAACGATCTGCATGCCCAGACTGTGGCCCATGGCGATGATCGCGCGGACCAGCGCCAGGTTGCGTGCGTCATGCTCGATGCCGTTTACGAAGGCGCGGTCGATCTTCAGCGTGCGCAGGTGAAAACGCGTGAGGTAACTCAGTGACGAGTAGCCGGTGCCGAAGTCATCGAGCGAGGAGCCCAGTCCCCTGGCATGCAGCGCTTCGATGACCCGGATGACGGTGTCGGCCTCTTCGATCAGCACCCGCTCGGTCATCTCAACCTCCAGCATGCTTGCGGCGGCGCCGCTGCGCATGAGGGCGTCCTCCACCGTGGCCATGAAATCCGGGTCAGTCAGCTGGGCCGCCGAGACGTTCACGCTGATGCAGCCCGGCGCGCCGGCTTGCCCGGCCCAGGCGTGGGCCTGGCGCGCGGCTTCC
Source organism: Uliginosibacterium aquaticum (assembly GCF_012972705.2). Taxonomy (GTDB): domain Bacteria; phylum Pseudomonadota; class Gammaproteobacteria; order Burkholderiales; family Rhodocyclaceae; genus Uliginosibacterium; species Uliginosibacterium aquaticum. The sequence goes on from NZ_JABCSC020000001.1 coordinate 287,976, forward strand.
TGCAACACCCAGGCGCCGATGTCGACGATCTGGCCACTTTCCTCGGCGATCGGAATGAAGCGATCCGGGGGGACGAAACCCAGCGCGGGGTTTGTCCAGCGCAGCAGCGCTTCAACCTTGCACAGGCGCCGGCTGCGAGCTTCCACGATGGGTTGATAGACGAGGCGGAATTCCTTGCGGGCGATGGCTTGCTGCAGGGCCTCGTCGATCAGCAGAGCATCGCGGGACTGGGCGCTCATCCGCGCTTCGAACACGCAGTAGCGATTCCGGCCAGCATCCTTGGCGCTGTGCAGGGCGGTGTCGGCGGCGCTTAACAGACTCTCGGCGTCGAGCCCGTGGGCGGGGCCGAAGGCAATCCCGATGCTGGCTTTCAGGGTGATCCTGAACGGTTCGAGCGGGAAGGGCGTGGCCAGTGTGAGAAGGAGCAGGCGAGCCAGGCGATCGGCTTCTTCTGCGGCACTGGCAGGGTCCAGGTCCGGTACCACGAGCACGAATTCGTCACCGCCGAAGCGCGCCAGGATGTCGTGTACCCCTTGCAGGCCCTGCAGCCGGGTGGCGACCAGACGCAACAACTGGTCACCCACCGAATGACCGAGGGTTTCATTGATGCGCCGGAAGTGATCGATATCGATCAACAGCAAGGCTGTATGCCGACCGGAGGTGGCACTGTCTTCGAGCAGCCCACCGAGCAACTGGCGCAGCGTGCTGCGATTGAACAGCCCGGTCTCTTTGTCGAGCATCGCGCTGCGCTGCAGCGCGGCCTCCTGGGCCTTGCGCGCCTGGATGTCGATGATCTGGCTCAGCACCAACGTCTGGCCACGGTCTTCGTAGGGCACGCTGATGATCTCGACCGGAATTTCCACACCGTCCTTGCGCTTGTGCAGCGCTTCGTCGATGCAGGGCAGGCGCGTGCCGGGCGTGGTGACCTGGCGGAACCATTCGGCGCTCTGCTCAACGGATCGGCTGTGCGTGACGGCGGAGATGTGTTTGCCAAAAAACGCTTCTGCGCTGGCATTGCCGGTGTACTGGACCAGTTTCTGGCTGGCAAAGCGGATGATGCCGTCCGCATCGCGGATCACGAAGCCGTGACCGAGGCCATTCAGGGTAGCCAGAAAGCGCTCTGCATTTTCATGCAGGACGGCGTGGATCAGCCCCAGGATCGAGCCGGTCTTCAGGATGAAACTGATGGCAAAAGCCAGATCGAGATTCATGTGGGTCAGGAAGTTGCTGGCGAAGGCCAGATTCATGAGGGCGCGCAGCGCAAAAAACACGCCGACTACGAGGTATGCATGTTTGCGCCGCGAGAGCTTCCAGGCACACCAGCCGAGCACGCCTGAAAGCGCCGCCAACTCCAGGCTAAAGCTCAGACTGGGCCAGAAATGGGCGATGCCGATCAGGAGCAGGGCGTACAGGCCCCAGGCCATCAACTGTTGGCGCCAGCGGATGGGGTGCGCGCAGAAGTGCAGGGTGCCGGCCACGTAACCCAGCAAGCCTGCTGTACCGGCGGTGGCGATCAGGGCTGCCTCCCCAAGGCCGTGGGTTCTGAGGCTCCAGAGGCTGGCGGCGCCCAGCATGATCTGGCCAGCACCCCAGTAGAGCGCGTGGCGATCACTGCGGCGCACCACCCACAGGAAGATCAGGATGGAGCCCAGGGCCAAGTCGGCCAGCAAGGAAAGGTGGATGCCGGAATACATCGTGGACGGGTCGTGCTCTGAGTGGGCGCGGAAAGCGTCGGATCAGACAGCTTTAGCGGCCAGACCACGGATTAACTTGAAGAAAGCCTGCGTTTTGGCCTGCCGGCGGTCTCGCCCGGGGGCGTCTCGCGCGCGCAAAGATCGGCCCGGGAGCGCCGTTCCGCAGCCTGGCGCGAATCAGGCGTCCGCGTCCGCGGGTTTGAAAGTCAGGTGCACGGCGAGGCCGCCGAGTGTTTCCGAGCGGTCCAGGCGGATATCGATCTCCTGGCGGGTGGCAATGGTACGCACGATGGCGAGGCCGAGGCCGCTGCCGCCCGCATCCTGCCCGCTGTGGCCACGGCGGAAACGCTCGAACAGCACGCTGCGCTCTTCCGGGGCGATGCCGGGGCCATTGTCTTCCACGCTCAGGGCGATGTGCGTGGCTTCGCGGGCGAGCTTCAGGGTCACGATACCGCCGCGCGGGCTGTACTTGATGGCGTTGTCGAGCAGATTACGCAGCAAGGTACGCAGGGCTTCGGCATCGCCGCGCACGGTGAAGACCACTTCCGGCAATTGCTCCTGCAATTCGGCGCCCAGATCGATCTGGCGCGCCTGGGCCTGGGTCAGTACGTCGGAGAGGGCGAGCCGCGCAACCTGGGGCAGGGTGGTGATGTTGTGGCCGGGCCGAGCGGCGTCTTCCCGTGCCAGCACGAGGAGTTGCTCGACCAGCCGGGTGGCGCGGGTGATGCCGGCCAGCACACGTTCCTGCGCCATGGCCTTGGCTTCGGGCGACTGGGCGCGCAGCAGGCCCTGGACCTGCAGTTTCAGGGCCGCCAGCGGTGAGCGCAGCTCATGTGCAACGTCGGCCACGAACTCGTTACGGGCGCGGAATTCGGCGTTGATGCGGGTGAACAGCACATTGATCTCGTTGACAAAGGGCAGTGCTTCCTCCGGTACGCAGGCGGTACTCAGCGGTTGCAGGTCATTGGCTTCGCGTGCAGCAATTTCCCGGCGCGCCCGCCGCAAGGGGGCGAGGGTATGGGTGGTGCCCCAGGCGATCAGCAGCAGCAGCAGCGGGGCGCTGATGATGATCGGCAGGATGGTGCGCAAGGCCAGGGCTCGGGCCGTCTGGGCGCGTACGGCGAGATCGTGGGAGACCTCGATGTGGGCTCCCGGCACGTCCACTTCCAGCACTCTGAGAGTCTGCGGGCCGTCCTGGCGTTGCGAGAAGTGACGCAGGACTTCGGGTCGCGTGCTCGGCTCGTGCTCCGCGTTTTCGGTGCGCCGGACCTTCAGCGTGAAGCAGTTGCTCTCGTTGGCCGGCAGGGATTTGCTCGGCGGCATCGGCACGATCTGGGTGGTGTCCGGCATGCTGCGATGCACGGCGCGGGCCATCTCGAACATGTAGAAGTCCGAAATGGTGTCGACTTCGTTCAGGGCCACGCGATAGGCGACGATGGCTTGTGCCAGGGTGGCAAGGCCGATCACCAGCGCCACGATGAGGAGCAGGCGCGTGCGGATGGAGCGGATTGCGGTCATTGCGCAGAGCCTTGTTCTTTGGGGATCAGGTAGCCGACGCCGCGTACATTCTGGATCAGCTGGGCGCCGAGTTTCTTGCGCAGACCGTGGATGTAGACCTCGACGGCATTGCTGTTCACATCATCCTTCCAGCTGAAGAGTTTTTCCTCCAGCCGGGCTCGCGACAGGATCATGCCAGGGCGCGCCAGCAGCGGCTCCAGCACGGCCCATTCGCGTGCCGAGAGCAGGACCGGCTGACCATCGACCGTGACTTCGCGGGTGGCCGGGTTGATGCACACGTTCTGGTATTCGTAGACCGGCTCGGCGCGCCCGGCACTGCGCCGGAGCAGGGCGCGGATGCGCGCCAGCAGCTCGTCCAGGTCATAGGGTTTGACGATGTAATCATCGGCCCCGGCATCCAGGCCCAGCACGCGGGCCGGCACGGCATCTCTTGCGGTGACGACCAGCACCGGCACCCGCTCCTTGCGTGCGCGCAGCGCGCGCAGCAGCTCCAGTCCATCGCGGTCCGGCAGGCCCAGGTCGAGCAGGATCAGATCGTAAGTGCCGCTGGCCAGCGCGCTGTCGGCCATGCCTGCGCTACGCACCCAGTCGACGGCATAGCCGTCGTCGCGCAGCAGATCGAGAACGGACTCGCCGATCATCAGGTCATCTTCTACCAGCAGCAGGCGCATCGGTTTCTCCAGCGGGGCAAGCTTCATTATCGGTGCAGTCATGCCCGCCGTGAACGGCTACAGCCCGTGCGCGGGCACGGGCTGTGGTGGCTGGGCAGGATCAGTTGGTGCCGCCGTCGTCATCCAGCTGCACGCTGAGAACCTTGTCACCGGCGCCGACGGTGACATAGGCGCGGGTGCTCGGCGAGTCACCATTGCGCACCGGGTAGACCAGGGATTGGGTGCCATCAGCCCAGCGCGGGGTGGCGTCCGGCTTGCCCAGGTTCTTGAGCACTTCGGCGCGGCTCTGGCCGGCGCTGATGGACTTCAGCTGTTCGGTGCTGACGCTGGCTGCCGACGCCTGACCGGCGAGGGCCAGCAGGGAGAGGCCGAGGGTGGTGATCAGCAGGGGGGATTTGATTTGCATGATGAACTCCTTGTTTTTTGGGGGAAGAACGATTGGCTGTGTGCCAGTCGATGGAGCCCAGTCTAAGGAGCAAGACTTAGCGGAAACTTAAATCTGCGGGTTTTCTGCCGAGTATGTTTTCAGTAGAACAACCAGCCGGTGCGGATCGCCACACCACTGAGCACGAAGAGTACCGAGAGGGTGGTGACGGTGAGGATGTGAGCGGCCATCAGCGGCAGCTTTTCCGGCGTAAGACGCGGGATGATGCGCAGGCGCGCATTGGCGGCCACCAGCACGGTGCAGCCCAGCAGTGTCAGCTTGGTGAGAATCGCGCGGCTCAGCGGCAGATCAGTGTTCAGCCATTGCTGCGGTTCGGGCAGGAAGGTGTAGGCAAGCCACAGGCCGCTGGCAAGCTGGATCAGCAGGGCGGGCAGGCCGACACGCTCGAAAGCGCCCTCAAACTGGCGCAGGCGTTCCACTGAGCGTGTGCGCATCACTTCTGGTAGCACCGCGATGGCCAGCATCAGGTGGCCGCCGGTCCACACGCAGGCGCCGAGGATATGGGCCAACAGGACATATCTGTACATCGGGCTCTCTCCTCGGCACAAAGCCGCATTCAAGCACAGGCCGCGCAGTCATGCCGACGGGATGTCACCGCTGCACAGGTAAAAAAAGCGGCTCCGTGGAGCCGCTGTGTGTGCATGCTGCCCGGACTTACTCCGGCTGACTGACGAAGGCGATCTTGGACAGATGCGCGCGCGCTGCGGCGGCCATCACCTTGGCGACTGCGTCGTAAGGCGTGGTCTTGTCGGCACGCAGATGGATCTCCGGTGCGCTGGCGGCATCGGTCACCGCAGCGCCGGCAGCACTCATGCGGGCTTCCAGTGTCGGCTGATCGAGCTTCTCACCGTTCCAGAAGATTTCGGATTCGGGCGTCAGCGCGATTTCGATGCGCTCGGCCTGGATCTTGTTTTCTTCGCTGGAGGTGCGCGGCAGCTCCACCTTCACGGCGTGGGTCAGCAGCGGAGCGGTGAGGATGAAGATCACCAGCAGCACCAGCATCACGTCGATCAGCGGCACCATGTTGATCTCGGCCATCGGAGCCGAGTTGGCTTCCTTGTTGAATCCACCGAAGGCCATCACGCGGCTCCTTGCTTGATGTTGGTGAATTTGCCGTTCTGGTTGTGCGCGCCCGTGGTGAGGTAGGCGAAGAGGTCGTGGGCGAAGGCGTCAAGGCTGGTCAGGGTCAGGCGGTTGTGGCGCGTGAAGCTGTTGTAGGCCACTACAGCTGGGATCGCCACGGCGAGGCCGAGGCCGGTCATGATCAGGGCTTCGCCGACCGGACCGGCTACTTTGTCCAGCGTGCCGGCGCCGCTCATGCCGATCGACACGAGTGCGCCATATACGCCCCACACCGTGCCCAGCAGGCCCACGAAGGGGGCGGTGGAGCCCACCGTGGCGAGTACCGTGAGGCCATTTTCGAGCTTGGCGGTTTCCTCGTCGATCACCTTGCGCATGCTGCGGGTGAGGAATTCAGCCAGGGAGCCGGCTTCGCCGAGCTTGCCACCGCCGGTGCGCTGATGATGTTCGCGGGCAAACAGCGCGTGGCTGGTGAGATGCGAGAAGGGTTCGGTGGCGCCGTGGGTGGTGATTTCGTTGCGCACTTCTTCCAGCGAGCTGGCGTTCCAGAACAGATCCACGAAACGGCCGGATTCACGACGCTGACGCCACTTTGAAATGGCCTTGGTGATGATGAAATACCAAGACACCACCGACATCGTCAGCAGGATTACGAACAGGGTCTTGCCAAGGCCGTCAGCCTGGGCCAGGAAGTGGGCGAAGCCCAGGGTGGTTTGGGTTTGCATGATGTTGTTCTCGGAAGCGGGGAGGAGGGAAAATTGTCAGCGATTCAGTTCAAACAGCACGGGTACGCGCACCCAGTCGACGACCGGCTTGCCGCCGCGTGAGCCAGGCGTGAAGCGCCAGTTGGAGACGGCTTCGCGCGCAGCACGATCCAGGCGTGGATAGCCGGAGCTAGTGTCGAGCAGCACTTGCAAGGGGCGGCCGTCTTCGCCGACCTGCACCCGCAGTAGTACACGGCCCTGTTCGCCGAGGTTGCGGGAGGCCGAGGGATAGGCTGGTGCGGGGTTCTGCAGATAGGCTGCATCGAAGCGCGGCGCCTGCACCGGCTCCGGGCTGGGGGCGCTGACCGGCCCCGGCGCAGCCTGCGGCGCGCCAGCATCGGTGACGGCCGGCGTGGCTTCCTTTGGCGTGGGCGCGGCTTCGATGACCGGCGTATTGGCCGTGATGGGCGCCTGCGTCTGCAGCAAGGGCGGAGCAATCGTGCGCTTGACGGGTTCAACACGCTGTTGTGGCTTGGGTGGCAGAGGCTTGGGCGGCTCGGGTGCCTTCAATTCAGGCGCCGGCGGGGCGATCAGCTCGATCTGCACGCTGCTGCCGAGCATCTGCTGGATCACCGGCTGAGCCAGGCGCAGCAGCAGAAAGCCGGCCAGCAGATGAAAGCCGATCACGACAGCCAGACTCAGACTGCGTTCCGAGAACAAAGGGCGAACGAGGGCGGGGGCGTTCATGGTTGGCGACTTTCAGCGCAGGCTGGCGCAAGAAGTTAAAGCTTGTTATTGAGAATTATTCTCGTTGCGATGCGATGCGTCAAGCCCTTCTGCATCCGCCGCTGACGGGGCGGCGGCTCGCGCCGTTGCGAGCATCCGGGGTAGAATCACGCCCCTTGATTCCCAACGCTTTTTCGATACGGCCCCGCCCATGAAAGCCGCAGACATCCGCTCCACCTTCCTGAACTACTTCGAATCCAAGGGTCACCAGATCGTGGCCTCCAGCCCGGTGGTGCCTGGCGACGATCCGACCCTGCTGTTCACCAACGCCGGGATGAACCAGTTCAAGGATGTTTTCCTCGGCTTCGACAAGCGCCCGTATTCGCGCGCAGCCACTGCGCAGAAGTGCATCCGCGCCGGCGGCAAGCACAACGATCTGGAGAACGTGGGCTACACCGCGCGTCACCACACCTTCTTCGAAATGCTGGGCAACTTCAGCTTCGGCGATTACTTCAAGCAGGACGCCATCAAGTACGCCTGGGAGTTGCTGACCGAAGTCTTTAAGCTGCCCGCCGACAAGCTGTGGGCCACCGTGTATGCGGAAGATGACGAAGCCTACGAGATCTGGACCAAGGAAATCGGCTTGCCCGCTGAGCGCGTGGTGCGCATCGGCGACAACAAGGGCGCGCGCTATGCCTCCGACAACTTCTGGATGATGGGCGACACCGGCCCTTGCGGCCCCTGCAGCGAGATCTTCTACGACTTCGGTCCGAGCATTGCCGGCGGCCCTCCGGGCAGCCCCGACGAAGATGGCGATCGCTACACTGAGGTGTGGAACAACGTGTTCATGCAGTTCAATCGTCGCATCGACGAGAACGGCAACTACGTGATGGATCCCTTGCCCAAGCCCAGCGTGGATACCGGCATGGGCCTCGAGCGCCTCGCGCGCGTGCTGCAGAACGTGGCGACCAACTACGACATCGATCTCTTCGTGAACCTGATGGCGGCCGCCAAGCGTGAAGTCGAAGCGGCCGGCGGGCAGGATGTGGACAAGGATTCGCCTTCGCTCAAGGCCATTGCCGATCACATCCGCGCCTGTTCCTTCACCATCGCCGATGGCGTGGTGCCGTCGAACGAAGGCCGCGGCTACGTGCTGCGCCGCATCGCTCGTCGCGCCATCCGTCACGGTTACAAGCTCGGTGCGCGCACCCCCTTCTTCTACAAGTTGGTCGACGCGCTGACCGCCGAAATGGGCAAGGCCTATCCGGAGCTGGTCGCCAAGCAGCGCCGGGTGACCGAAGTGCTCAAGCAGGAAGAGGAGCGCTTCTTCCTGACCATTGCCAACGGCATGGAAATTCTTGAGGCCGCGCTGGTCACTCTGGCTCAGGCGGGCGGCAAGGTGCTCGATGGCGAGCTGGCCTTCAAGCTGCATGATACCTATGGCTTCCCGCTGGACCTCACCGCCGACGTGCTGCGCGAGCGCGGCCTGGCGGTCGATGAAGCCGGCTTCAATGCCGCCATGAATCGCCAGCGCGAGCAGGCGCGCGCAGCGGGCAAGTTCAAGATGGCTCAGGGCCTCGAATACAGCGGCGTGCCGACTGACTTCAAGGGCTACGAGAAGATCTGGGTCGAAGACGCCAAGGTGGCCGCACTGTATGTGGACGGCAGCCCGGTGGAAGTGATCCGTGCCGGTGATGATGCTGTTGTCGTGCTCGAAGCCACCCCGTTCTACGCCGAGTCCGGCGGCCAGTGTGGAGACGCAGGCTGGCTCATGAACGGCCAGGCGGGGTTCAATGTTGATGACACCTTCAAGATCCAGGCCGACGTGTTTGGTCACCATGGCCGCGTCATCGAAGGCGAGATTCGCGTGGGTGACACCATTGACGCGCGCGTCAATGGCAATCGCCGCTCCGCTGTGACCCGCAACCACTCCGCGACCCACCTGATGCACAAGGCGTTGCGTGAAGTGCTGGGCAATCATGTGCAGCAGAAGGGCTCGCAGGTCGACGCGGAAAAGACCCGCTTCGACTTCGCCCACAATGCGCCGCTGACCGATGAAGAGATCCGCAAGGTCGAGCAGATCGTGAACCGCGAAGTGCTCACCAATGCCGAGACCCAGGCCCGTGTGATGGGCATTGAGGATGCGCAGAAGACCGGCGCCATGATGCTTTTCGGTGAAAAGTATGGTGACTCGGTGCGCGTGCTCGATATCGGCTCCTCGCGCGAGCTGTGCGGTGGCACCCACGTCGCCCGTACTGGCGATATCGGCTTCTTCAAGATCGTCATGGAAGGTGGCGTGGCGGCAGGTGTTCGGCGCGTGGAAGCTGTGAGCGGCGAGAACGCCACCAACTACGTGCTGGCCCGCGATGCAGCGCTGGGCGAAGTAGCCAGCGTGCTGAAGGCCCCGATCAGTGAAGTGCCGGCCAAGCTGGCGCAGACCCTGGAGCATGTACGCAGCCTCGAGAAGGAAATTGCCGCGCTCAAGGGCAAGCTCGCCAGCAGTCAGGGTGACGCCCTGCTCGAGCAGGCTGTTGACGTGAATGGCATCAAGGTGCTGGCGGCACTGCTTGATGGCGCTGACGTGCCTGCCTTGCGTGAAGCGGTCGACAAGCTGCGCGACAAGCTCGGCTCGGCGGCGGTGGTGATGGCCGCCGTGAATGAGGGCAAGGTCAGCCTGATTGCTGGCGTGACCGCCGACCTCACCGCCAAGGTGAAGGCCGGGGATCTGGTGAACTTCGTCGCCCAGCAAGTGGGCGGCAAGGGCGGTGGGCGTCCGGACATGGCACAGGCCGGTGGTACTGACGCTGCCGCACTGCCGGCCGCATTGGCCGGTGTGCAGGCTTGGGTGGCGAGCAAGCTGGCCTGATGCGCAGCCTGCTCATTGCCCTGAGTTGCCTCCTTCCCTGCGCGGTTCAGGCGCAGGAGGCGGAGCGCGCGCCACTGGAGGCGCAGACGGCGAGTGGCGAAAAGGTGTTGCTGCACCCAAATGGCCGCTGGGAATTCGTCGACGCAAAGAAGGCCGAGGCGGCCCGGAAAGTCGCGGAGGAGTACCCGGAGAACAAGACCCGCCCGGTTGAAGCACAGGGCGGCTTGTTCGGCGTCGGCCGCACGATCATGCCGGGCGACAAGGATTACAACCGTGGCAGCCTGAGTCCAAAGACGCGCTGAGCATCTTTTTGCATGAATGAGCGAAAACCCGGCCAGTGGCCGGGTTTTTTCATTTCAGCAGGCTTTCAAGCTCGGCGAAAACGGAGGCGTCTTCGAGTTGCGAGACTGCTTTTGGGGCTTCCAGCCAGCGCGCGCGCGGGCCGACTGGCCCCCACTGCGCAGGCGCCGGTGAAACGTCGGTTTCGGCAAAAAAGCCGAGCACGCCACCGGGGCTGGCTGCGGCGAAGTGCATCAGGCCGCTGTCTGGAAAGAGGCTGGTGCGGCCGTTGAAGATCAGGCCCAGCGCGGGCTTGAGCGGGCCGCGGAAGGGTACGAGCCAGGGCAGCTTGGCGTCCAGCACCGGCTGGGCGGTTTCGTCATCGCCGGGATACATCGGGTTGTCGCTCTTGCCCGGGGTCCACATGAAGACTGTCTTGAGGCCCCAGGCTTCATGGAAGTGGCGCGTCCAGCGAATGATCTGCTCGGTGGTGGGCTGTTTCTTGGCGCGGCGTGCACCAAGGCCCAGGGTGATGTAGCTGCCCGGCGTGAGGCCTTGCTCGGCCAGCCACTGGTTGGCGAAGGTCTGGGCTTCGGCCGGCAGCTGGAAGCGCAGGGGCGGCAATACCTCCGGCAGACTGATGCCTAGCGGTGTGAGCAGGTTGGCCATGCGCCGGGCTTCGTGGATCTGGCGCGGGATTTCGAGCGGATGGTTAACCTTGCGATGGCTGTTCTTGGCGTCGGTGTAGGACACCAGATTGCAGCCGCCGAGCCAGGCCGCGCGCTTGATCGCGCGGTGTGAGGCATCACCGTTGGCGACGATGATCCAGTCGTACTCCTCGGCGCGCAGGGCGAGGGTCTGGCGCAGCTGGGCAAAGGCTGCTCGCCAGTGAATGCGCCCGCCTTCCTTGACGCGCTGGTAGGACCACACGCGGCTCACGTCGGTGTTCCCGTCGATGACCCAGGCGTTGTAGGTGTTGGCCAGCACGTCAATCCGCGCGCCGGGGAAGTGCTGGCGCAACAGGGCGAACATCGGCGTGGTGAGCAGCATGTCGCCGAGTTTGTCGCGCTTGAGGATGAGGATTTTCATGAGCGGATCAGGGTCAGGTATTCGCGGGTAATGTGAGGGGCTGAGAAGCGCTCGGTTGCGTCGGCACGCACGGTGGGCGGGCTGTCGTGGAACTGGCGCATGCGCTCGGCGAGGGCTGCCGCGTCGCCACTCGGCACCAGGCCTTCAGGGAAACTCTGCGACAGGATCTCGGCCGGGCCCGAGGGGCAGTCCGTGGCGATGGTCGGCACCCCCAGCGCAAGGGCTTCGACCAGCACATTGCCAAAGCCTTCGTAATTAGACGACAGCACCAGCATGCGTGCCTGCCTGATCACCGGGTAAGGGTTGGCGAGAAAGCCGCCGAGGATGACCTTGTCCTGCAGCCCGAAGCGCTCGATCAGGGCGCGGATCTTCGCTTCATCCTTACCCTTGCCGAGCAGCACCAGCTTGCAGGGCAGGTCGGCTTGGGCGAAGGCTTCGAGGAGCAGATCCTGGCGCTTCTGTTTAAGCGTGAAGGCGCCGACGTGAAGGATGTAGTCCGTCGCCGGCAACTCGGCAGGCTGGGCCGCGAGGGTGCGGATCTCGTCGAAGTTGAAGGGGTTGTAGATCGTGCGGGTGGCGCGCGGGCGTACCCGGCAGTGTTCGATCAGATCCTCGATCACCCCGGCGGATACACCGATGATCTGGCGCCGGTCGTAATCGCGCTTGAGGTGACGGGTGCGCGAGAAGCGCTTGCGCCAGCCAGCATGGCGAATGCCATTCTGCAGCGACAGGGCGTTGTGGATCACATGATGGATGCGCGCATCGCGCAGGCCGGTGAGGATGCGGTCGATGCGCGGCAGGGCCGAGAGGATCAGGTCGACCCGCCCGTCTTTCGCTTCGATCCGGGCTAGCAGAGCCTTGAAGCGGCGGCGGTTTTCGAGATCGGTGAGGCCGCTGAGAAAGCGCCACTTTCCGCGCAGCTGCGGCTCCAGCCGGTAGAGCGCAACGCGCGGATCGAGCTTGAACTCAACCACGTCCTCGAAGATCACGATGCTGGCCTTGTGACCCATGTTGACCAGTGCTTCAGCGAGATTCACCACCACCTTCTCGGCTCCGCGACCGGTGAGGGAATCGATGGCGAGCAGGACATGGCGCACGGGTGCGTCTGGCATGGGAAATAGTCCTCAGGCAGCGGACTGAAGCGCCCGCAAGGCCGGGGATTGTAAAGTCCGGTCAGCGGAATGGGAAATCTGGCCCATAGGCTATCATTGCGCATCGCAAAAACTCCGTCGCGTCTCATGCAAGCTTCCGCTCCTGCTGTTCGTACGCTGTCTAGGCCAGAGTTCGTCGTGCTGGCCCTCTTTGCAGTGGCCCTGCCGCTGGTGGAGGCGCCGAAGAACGTGTTCTGGTTCCTGTTTCTGGTGCTGTGGTTTGTAGGCAGTATCCGCCAGCGCAATTTCGGCCAACTCGCGCGGGGGTGGGACTGGGTCTTCGCGGCCCTTATCGTGGCGCCGGTGGCGAGCATTCTGAATACTGCCTACGCGCCGCAGTGGAAGGAAGTGGGCGACATCATCGGTTACGTTTCGCTGGGCTGGATGATCGCGCGCAGCCGGCTCGATTCGCAGCAACTCAAGTGGCTGCTGCTGTGTCTGGTCGGGGCGACCCTGCTTGGTGCCTTGCACGGTGCTTGGGTGATGGCCATCGAGCCGAAGCGGATCTGGCTGCAGCTCAATTCGGTGGGCCATGTGAATCACTCCGCCTTGTACGGCGCGGGCGCCGCTGCGCTGGCGGCGGCCTGGATCGCCGCGGGCTGGAAGACGCTGGAGCGCGGCCAGCGTCTGCTCGGCCTCGCGGTGGCGCTGCTGATGTTCGGCATGATGATCGCCTTCGCCAGCCGGGGCGCGCTGATTGCCTATCTGTTCGCGGTGGTGGTCCTGGCGCCGGTGCTGTCTGCCGTGCGCCTGCGTACCCTTGGTGTGGTGGCGCTGGCAGCCATCAGCCTCGCGCTTGGCGCACATTGGGCTACCCAGCAACTCATGGGCGGCAAGAACAACCAGACCGTGATCCAGAAAACGCTTGATGGGATGCGCAGCGGCAAGCTTTCATCCTATCGCGTGGAGACCTTTCACACCGCCACCGAAATGATCCGCCAGTACCCGCTGACGGGTGTCGGCGCCGCCAATTTCAGCGCGGTTTCGCCAGAGGCGGTGCAGGGGTGGGTGGAGGCGCGCGGCGAGACTTTCGTGCGCGACGATTACTACTTCTCCAGTCATGCCCACGGCCTGTTTACCAACACGCTCGGCGAACGTGGCCTGCTCGGCATCAGTGCCCTGCTGGCGCTGACCATCGGCTGGTCGGCTGCGTTGCTGTGCCGCAAACCGGGAGCCGGGGCGCCGCTCGATGCGCGTCTGTGCTGGGGGGCAGGGGTGGCGGGTTGGTCCGTGGTGTTCATCGGCGGACTCTTCAATACCACCCTGCATCATGAACACGGCATGCTCGGCATGGTCTGCCTTGGTCTGCTGCTCTCCGGTGCGCCCTTGCGCGTGAAGGCCGCAGCGTGAAGATCCTGGTCATCCGCCGTGACAACATCGGCGACCTTGTGTGCACCCTGCCCCTGATCCGGCGCCTGCGCGAGCAGTATCCACACGCCTGGATCGGGGCCCTGGTGACCCGGTACAACGCCGAGGTGCTGCAGGGCTGCCCGGATCTGGATGCGGTGTTCAGCTACACCAAGGCCAAGCATCTGGCGGCTGGCGAGAGTGCGCTCGGTGCAATGTGGGCGAGGCTGCGCCAGCTGTGGCAACTGCGGCAGATGAAGCTGGATCTGGTGCTGCTGCCGGCCAGTGGCAGTCAGGCCAGCGCCCGCCGCATGGCCCGGCTGGTCGGCGCGAAACGCGTGATCGCGCAGGACGATGTGACAAGCGATCCGGCCGCGCTGCATGAAGTGCCGCGTGCCGCTAACCTGCTGCGTGCCCTCGATCTCCCCGTGACTGATCTGCCTGCCGCGCGCATTGCGCCGCGTGCCGAACTGCTGGCCGCAGCACAGGCGAAGCTGGGCGCAGGACCGGTGCTGGGTCTGCACATCAGCGCGCGCAAGTCCTCTCAACGCTGGCCGGCCGAGTGCTTTGCCGAGCTGATCCGGCGCCTGCATGCGGCTGACCCGGCCTTGCGCTTTGCGCTGTTCTGGGCGCCGGGCGCCAGCGACAATCCGCTCCATCCGGGCGACGACGCCAAGGCACAGCAGATCATCGGGGCCTGCGCGGGCCTGCCGCTCACGCCGATGCCGACCCATGAACTCAGTGAGCTGATCGCTGGCCTCGCTGCCTGTTCGCGCGTGCTGTGTTCGGATGGCGGCCACATGCACCTCGCTGCCGCGCTGGGCAAGCCGATCGTGTGCTTGTTCGGCAAGTCGGACGCTGCGCGCTGGCATCCTTGGGGCGTTCCCTACCAGCTACTCCAACCGGCCTCGCGGGAGGTGGGAGAGGTCACGGTCGAAGAGGTCGAGGCGGCGCTGGCAGCGTTGCCGGACGTGCTTGTGTAGGGCCGGCGCGAGCCAGGGCTCTGCGGCTAAAGCCGCGCAGCTGAAGCCCAGCAGCACTCAGTCAATCTGGCAGGCCAGTCCCTTGAGATATTCACCTTCCGGCACGGCCAGACCAATCGGGTGATCGGCGCCGGCCGACAGGCGATGGATGATGCGGCCATCCACGCCGGCATCCACCGCTGCGCCAGCGACGATCTGCTGGAACAGCTCCTGGCCGATGCCGCCCGAGCATGAATAAGTCATCAGGATGCCGCCCGGGTTGAGCAGGCGGAAGCCGAGGATGTTGATGTCCTTGTAGGCGCGCGCGGCGCGCTGGGCGTGCGCGGCCGAAGGCGCGAACTTGGGCGGATCGAGCACGATCAGGTCGAACTTGCGGCCATCCGTGCGCAGCTTGCGTAAGGCTTCGAACACGTCGGCTTCCCACCATTCGGCGCGGGCTGCATCGAGCTGCGAATTCATGGCCAGATTACGGCGCGCAGATTCGAGCGCCGGACCGGATGAGTCGATCGATAGGGTGCTCGCCGCCCCGCCCGCCAGCGCCTGCAGGGAGAAGCCCGCGGTGTAGCAGAAGCAGTTCAGCACGCTGCGCCCCTTGGCGAGCTGCCCGGTGAGCAGGCGGTTGTCGCGCTGGTCCAGATAGAAGCCGGTCTTGTGGCCGCTCACCACGTCCACTTCCATGGTGACGCCGTTCTCACGAATGGTCAGCGGCCCGGCCGGCAACTCGCCGTACACCACGCCGCTGCGTGGCTCCAGGCCTTCGAGCTTGCGCACGTCGGAGTCCGAGCGTTCATACACGCAGACGCAGCCGGTAGCCTGCACCAGGCCCGCGATGATCGCCTCGCGCCACTTCTCGCCGCCGGCGCTGGTGATCTGCAATACCACGACTTTGCCGAAGCGGTCGGCAATCACGCCGGGCAGGCCATCGGACTCGCCATGGATCAGGCGCACGCCATCCAGCCCCGCCAACTGGGGATGAACCGCGCGACGCGCCACGCTGGCCGCCACACGGCGCTTGAAGAAGCCGTGATCAATGGATTCATCCGCATCGAAAGTCCACATCCGGGCACGGATCTGCGAGTTGGGAGAGAAGGCCGCGCGGCCCATCAGCTGACCGCGGTCATTGAACACCTCGACGGTATCGCCGGGCTTGGAGCGGCCAGCGAGCTTGGCTACCGAGCCGGCGAAGATCCACGGGTGGCGGCGCATTACGGAGCGCTCTTTGCCGGGGGCGAGAATCAGTTCGGCCATGGTGAACTCCTGCGGAAACCTGTCTGGAAGGGTGCGAATGCTAGCGGAAAACGCCGATGGGGGTAGTGTTCCGGCCCATGTCATCATGCGAAACCCGCTTGCTGCAAGGAAATCCCGCGATGCTCCAGCCGCCGCCGATCATTGATGTGGAAGCTTCCGGCTTTGGCCGGGGGAGTTACCCCATCGAGGTCGGCTGCGTGTTGCCGGATGGCCGTACCTATTGCGCTCTGATCCAGCCCATTGCCGAGTGGCAGCACTGGGATCTCTCCGCGGAGGCTATCCACGGTATCAGTCGTGAAGATTTGCGCGAACACGGCTTGCCACCGCTGTCAGTGGCGATTCGTCTGAATACTTTGCTCCGGGGGCTTACCGTCTATACCGATGCCTGGGGGCATGATTATGTGTGGCTGGCCGCGCTTCACGAGGCGGCTGGCGTACCGCCGGCCTACCACCTGGAGCAGCTCTCGCGGATCACGCCGCAGATCGAAGCCGAGCAATGGCGCGAAGTGCGCAATGACGTGGAGCGCAGCCTGCAGGTGCGGCGCCACCGGGCGAGTGCCGATGCGCGTGTGCTGCAGATGACCTGGATGTGCGTGATGGGCAGCGCGGGGCTGGGTAACGAGGGCTGATCAGCCGGGGGCTGCTTGCAGCAGGCTCCGTAATTGATCGTGCGACCCCGTACGAACGGAGTGTCAGCGTTCTTTGGCCGCGACGACGAAAGCGCCGGGCACTTTGCAAGTCAGTCCTTCTTCTTTGCCCGCGGATGGGCTGCATCGTAGATCTTTGCCAGATGCTGGAAATCCAGATGGGTGTACACCTGTGTGCTTCGGATGCTGGCGTGGCCCAGCAATTCCTGCACCGCACGCAGATCGCCTGAGGACTGCAGCACATGGGAGGCAAAGCTGTGACGCAGCATGTGCGGATGAACATGCTGCGGTGCGCCCTTTTCGCGCGCCCAACGCGCCAGTCGGGCCTGGATGGCGCCATGCGAAAGGCGGGTGCCGCGCTGGCTGAGGAAGAGCGCGCTTTCGCCATTTGCTGCGAGCGCCGTGCGTACTGCCAGCCAGTTCTCGAGCGCGTTCAGCGCCTGGGTGCCGACGGGGACGCGGCGCGTCTTGTTGCGCTTGCCGAGTACGGTGACTTCGCCATCCGCGATGCTGTACAGACCATCGACGTCGAGTGCGGCGAGTTCGGCCAGACGCAGGCCGGAGGAGTAAAGCAGCTCGAACATGGCCAGGTCGCGGATCTCTAGAGCGTCCTCTGGCAGCGCATCGAGCAGGGCGGAGGCGGCATCGACCGACAGCGCTTTGGGCAACAGCTTGCCGGCACGAGGTGGGCGGATGCCCAGCACCGGATTGCTGCTGACCTGTTCGCGGGCCAGCAACCAGCGGAACAGGCCACGCCAGCAGGAGAGGGCGCGGGCAATCGAGCGGGCCTCCAGTCCGCCAGCATGCAGCTTGGCGGCGAAGCGGCGGATGTCCGCCGGTTTCAGCTCGGCGAATGTGCGGGGCGCTGCAAAGGCATGCAGCTTGCCGAGTTCGCGGCGGTAGTTGGTGAGGGTGTGCGGGCTGACACGCCTTTGCTGAGCCAGATAATCCAGCCAGGCAATGGCCTCGGCCGGCAAGATGGCTGAGGCCTGCTCGCTCATGGCATCAGCCGATCTGCTTGAGCACGGCTGCGCCGACCAGATCGCCGATGCGTTCGACGTACATGGTGCCCATTTCGGGGAAGAAGCGTTGCGGATCTTCCGAACCCAGCGCCAGCATGCCGAAGATCTGTGCGTCCCGGCGCAGCGGGATCAGGGACACCGAGCGCAGCAAAGGAGCTGCTTCGCCAAACCAGGCTAGGATTTCCTGATTCTGAGCCGCGCCACAATAGGGCTGGCGCAGGTCGGCTGCGTAGAAGCGCAGCTCTTCCGAAACCTCGATGAATTCCGGCACCGGGCGCTTGAGGATGCTGTTCCAGATGCGCAGGGCTACGTGGGGGACAGCGAAATCTTCCTGAAGGTGGTTATAGACCGCGAAGTTCACCGCCTCGAAGCTCTCGGCCTGCAGCAGGGAAAGGGTCAGGCGATGCACTTTCTCGGCGATCACATCATTCTCTTCGCCGAAGCTCACCAGCTCTGCGAGCTTGCCCTGCACCTGGGCGAGCTTCTCGCGCAGGGTCAGCAACTGGCGCTCGGTCAGCGAGATGGCCTGGCCGTTGACCGGGTGTGGCACGGTCAGCTGGTTGAGAATCTCCGGGTGCTCGTCGAAAAATTCCGGGTGCTGCTTGAAGAACGCAATGATGTCGTTGGCATTCATGGTCGGGTTCCGGTCAAGGGTGTTCAGATTTCGATCGAGCCTTCGAAGACGCTGACGGCCGGCCCCGTCATTAGCACCGGGCTGCCGGGGCCGCCCCAGGCGATCGACAGTTCGCCACCGCAGGTCGCCACGCGTACTGGCGAGGCCAGCAACTGGCGCTGGATGCCGGCAACCACCGCAGCACAGGCGCCGGTACCGCAGGCCAGCGTTTCGCCTGCGCCGCGCTCGAACACGCGCAGGCGGATCGAGTGTTCGTCCACCACCTGCATGAAGCCGGCATTGACGCGAGCCGGGAAGCGCGGGTGATGTTCGATGGCCGGGCCGAGCGTTTCCACCGGCGCGCTGTCGACGTTACCGACGACTTGGACGGCGTGCGGATTGCCCATCGAAACGGCGGTGATGGCCAGCCTCTCACCATTCACCTCGAGCGGCTGCACGACCGCGTCGGACTCAGAGCTGAACGGAATGCGCGCCGGCTCGAAGATCGGCACACCCATGTCGACCGTGACGAGGCCGTCGTCCGCCAGCCGCGGCTCGATGATGCCGGATTTGGTTTCGACGCGGATCGCGGTCTTGTGCGTGAGCTGCTTGTCCACCACGAAGCGCACGAAGCAGCGTGCCCCGTTGCCGCACTGCTCGACCTCGGAGCCGTCACCATTGAAGATCCGGTAACGGAAGTCCACGCCCGGCTGCTGGGCGCGCTCGACGATCAGGAGCTGATCACAGCCCACGCCGAAGCGGCGGTCGCCGAGTTTCTGGGCGAGGGCTGGCGTCATCTCGACGGGCTGGTTGATCGCGTCAATTACCACGAAGTCGTTGCCGAGGCCCTGCATCTTGGTGAAAAGGAGTTTCATGGGCGGATTGTCCTGCGTTGCGGAGTTCAGTAAAACCGGGCTTCGCCTTCTGGCCGGGTCTTGAAGCGCTTGTGCACCCAGTAATACTGCTCGGGCATCTTGCGCACCTCGGCCTCGATCCAGGCATTCATGCGCGTCGTGTCCGCTTCGACATCTTCGGTCGGGAAATCGCTCCACGGATCCTGGAATTCGCCTACGTAACCCTGCCCCCAAGGCTTCATGCGCACTACCAGCGGTACGACGGCCGCGTGGGCGAGCTTGGCGATGCGCGGCAGGCCCGGCACGGTGGCGGTCTGGATGCCGAAGAAGGGCACGAAGATCGATTCTTTCGGGCCGAAGTCCAGATCCGGCAGGTAGTAGAAGGGGCGGCCGCGCTTCATGGCCTTCACAGCGCCGCGGATGCCGTCCTGGCGTGACAGCAGCTCCTGCTGGCCGAAGCGGGTGCGGCCGTGCAGCAGCATCTTTTCGACCAGTTTGTCGTTCTGCGCCGAGTACATGCTCACACAATCCATTTCCATCGCCATGCGGCTGCCAGCCATGTCGAGCCCGACGAAGTGCGGCACCAGCATCACCACCGCGCGGCCTTCGGCATGCAGGCGCTTGATCTTGTCCACGCCCTGCAGTTCAACCAGCTTGCGGATGCGCGTTTCAGAGGCCCACCACAGCACGCCGCGCTCCAGCATTGAGCGGGCCACTGCGACGCACACACGGCGGGCGAGGCGGCGGCACTGGCAGGCGGAAAATTCCGGAAAGCACAGGCGCAGATTGGTGTGGAGCACGCGGCGGCGCGGCACAACCAGCAGATACAGCAGCTGGCCGATGCACCAGCCCAGCACAGCTTGTACAGGCAGGGGCAGCCAGTGGAAACACCACAGGAAAGCGAGGAATAAGCGGGTCAGGACGATCATTGGGGAGTCGAAGGTGGCGGCGTGGCGCCGGCGGGCACCTTGTAACGGTTATAGGCCCACAGATACTGGGCGGGGCAACGGCGGATCAAGGCTTCGATCTCGCGATTGATGGCGGCAGCACGCTCTTCCAGCGTGCCCTCGATCGGGCTTTGTGGCGCCAGAATATGGAGGCGCCAGCCGTGCCCGATCACACGCTCGCCCCAGAACAGCAGTACCCGGGTGTTCTTCACCTCGGACAGGCGTGCCGCCAATGTCATCGTATAGGCGGGCTTGCCGAAGAAGGGCAGCCATACTCCTTCCCCTTTGCCTGGAGCCTGGTCCGGCAGCAGGCCAGTGGAAATGCCCTGACGCAGGCCCTTGATGATCTGGCGTACGCCAGCCAGATCTGCAGTGGCAAGCGAGAGCTGGCCGCGCTCGCGTCCGGCGCGCAGGATGGGTTCCACGCTGGTCTGCTTGGGCGGGCGGTAGAGGATGGTCAGCGGCATTGATCGACCAAGATACAGCGAGGCTATCTCGAAGCAGCCCATGTGCGGGGTCAGGGCGATCATCGCACTGCCTTCAGCCCGCATGGCCTCCACATGCTCCATGCCCTCCACTTCAAATACGTGCTGCATGACTTCTTCGAGCGGGCGCTGCCACACAAAGGGCAGCTCCAGCATCATACGGCCGGTTTCGCGGGCATTCGAGCGGACCTCTGCGGGGGTAGGCGGGCGGCCGAGACACAGCGCGAGGTTGGCCGCTATACGCCTGCGCATGCTGCCCGAGAGCCGGCAGGCCAGCAGTCCGCCCCAGCCACCGAAGCGGTGCAGGGTGGGCAGCGAGCAGCGCCCCAGCAGGCGGAACAGGAAGGGCAGGAGGTGGTTCTGTAGCACGTGGCGGGCAGGCGGGCGATAGACCCTTGCATTATAAGGTCGGCCACCTATAATCCCCAGACCGCTGAGTTAAAGACAACTTGCAGGGCGGGTGCAAGGCGTGAGCCTCGCTGACAAATTCTGCTAAAGCGTCGACCACTCGAAACCCCGGAGTCGGCCGCGCCGACGATCATCCGGGGTTTTGTTTTGTGGAGAGCCAAATGGCCAATGATTATCTGTTTACTTCCGAGTCGGTCTCGGAAGGCCATCCGGACAAGGTCGCTGATCAGGTGTCCGACGCCATCCTGGACGCGATTTTCGCCCAGGATCCCCGCTCCCGTGTGGCCGCCGAGACCCTGTGCAACACAGGTCTGGTGGTGCTGGCGGGTGAAATCACCACCAATGCCCATGTCGACTACATTCAGGTCGCTCGCGACACGATCCGCCGTATCGGCTACGACAATACCGAGTACGGCATCGACTACAAGGGTTGCGCAGTCATGGTCTGCTACGACAAGCAGTCCAACGATATCGCCCAGGGCGTCGATCACGCCAATGACGACTACCTGAACCAGGGCGCGGGCGACCAGGGCCTGATGTTCGGCTATGCCTGCGACGAGACGCCGGAACTGATGCCTGCGCCGATCTACTACGCGCACCGCCTGATGCAGCGTCAGGCTGAGCTGCGCAAGGACGGTCGCTTGCCCTGGCTGCGCCCGGATGCCAAGAGTCAGGTCACCTTCCGCTATGTGGACGGCAAGCCGGTCGAGATCGACACCGTGGTGCTGTCCACGCAGCACGCACCGGACGTATCACAGGAAACCATTCGCGAAGCGGTCATCGAAGACATCATCAAGGCTGTGATTCCGGCCTCGTTGCTGAAGAACCCGAACTACTTCGTGAACCCGACCGGCCGTTTTGTCATCGGCGGCCCGCAGGGCGACTGCGGTCTGACTGGCCGCAAGATCATCGTCGACACCTATGGCGGTGCTTGCCCGCACGGCGGCGGCGCCTTCTCTGGCAAGGATCCGTCCAAGGTTGACCGCTCGGCAGCTTATGCTGCCCGCTATGTGGCCAAAAACGTCGTGGCGGCGGGCCTTGCGCGCGAATGCCAGGTTCAGGTTGCGTATGCCATCGGTGTAGCCAAGCCGATGAACGTGACGGTCTTCACCAATGGTACCGGCGTGATCGCCGATGAGAAGATCTCCGCACTGGTGGCAGAGCACTTCGATCTGCGCCCGAAGGGCATCGTGCAGATGCTGGACCTGCTTCGTCCGATCTATGCCAAGACTGCCGCTTATGGTCACTTTGGCCGTTCCGAGCCGGAGTTCACCTGGGAAGCGACCGACAAGGCCGCCGCCCTGCGCGCTGCCGCCGGACTCTGAGAGCAGGGAGCCCGGCTCCCGGAGCACTCGAAAGCCTGCACATGTGCAGGCTTTTTTATTTTCGGGGAGTGGTGGTCGAGTTTTCTTCCCGCAATTGCCGGGTGCGGGCAATAAAAAAGCCAGACTCAGATGTCTGGCCGGCCGGATTCCTGGAGCGGGCGATGGGAATCGAACCCACGGCTCTAGCTTGGGAAGCTAGGGTATTACCATTATACGACGCCCGCTCGGGCCGCCGATTATCCCGCAAAGCGGCGCCGGACGGAACCCCCGTGCGTGGTTTGGGACATATTCTCGAGAGCCAGGCGCAGATGCTGCTCGAAGCGCTCAACGATATGACCCCAGTGCAGCGTTTCGACCCGCGCGCGACCCGCGTCTGAACATCGTTGCCGCAAGGCGGCATTGCTGGCCAGCTGGCAGGCTGCGTCAATGAAGGCGGCTTCGTTGCCGCTGGGAGCGGTCAGGCCTTGTTCGCCGCTGATGATCAGTTCGGCCGCCGCCGCTTCGTGGTAGGCCACCACAGCCACTCCGCTGGCCATCGCTTCGGCTACGACGTTGCCATAAGTTTCGCTGAGGCTGGGGAACAGGAAGAGGTCTGCGCTGGCGTAGTGGCTGGCCAGATCCTCGCCGTGGCGGGCACCGGAAAACTGGTGGAGCGGATGTTTTCTTTCGAGGGCCTTGCGCGCCGGGCCGTCACCGACCCATACCATGCGCGCGCCGGGCTGTTGTAGCTGGATGGCAGCGAAGGCGGCGGCGGCCAGGCCGAGATTCTTTTCCGGCGCAAGACGGCCGACATTCATGACAACCAGATCATTTTCGCCTGCGCCCCACTGGCGGCGCAGCGCCTGGCTGCGCCTGGAGGGCGAGAACAGGCGGGTATCGACGCCGCGGCCGAGAACCTGTGCACCGCTGATACCGGCTTGTCGCAGCTGCTTGACCAGCGTTTCGGTCGGGGCCATGGTGACCCCCGCGCGCCGGTGAAAGCCATGCAGCCAGCGGCGCACCAGTGGCGTGAGCAGGGCCGCACCGTAGTGACGGCTGTAGCCATCGAAATGGGTGTGGTAACTGGAGCTGAGTGGGAGGTCCAGTGCCTCGGCGGTTTTGAGGGCAGACCAGCCGAGGGGGCCTTCGGTGACAAGATGCACAATGTCCGGGCGTTGTGCCTGCCACAGCCGGCGTAGCTGGCGCCCGGCGGGCAGACCGAACTGGAGGCCGGCATAGCCGGGCAGGGGCAGACCCGCGACGAGAAAATCTGGAGTCGTTGGGCTTTCTTCGCGTTGGCGCGGGCGGATGATCTGAACCTGATGGCCCTGACTGCGTAAGCCGGCGACCAGGCGGGAGATGGTCATGGCGACGCCATTGACCTCAGGAGGCCAGGTTTCGGTGACCAGCGCAATCTGCAGAGCGGCTTTCATGCAGCCAGCTCCTGGAGCAAGGGATGGGTTGTGCGCGGGCGACGCAGGCTGCGATAAAGCTCGGCAAGGCGGGCGGTGAGGGCATGATCAGTCCAGCCACGCGCCCATTCGAGTCCGAGCTGGCGCATCTGGCGGGCGAGCTCGGGTTGCTCTAGCACCTGCACGATGGTGGCGGCGAATGCTGCGACGTTGTCTGCCGGGGTGAGGGCGCCGGAGCCGGCGGCGAGAACGTCGCGGGTGCCCATCTCGGCCAGCGCCACCACCGGCAGGCCAGCAGCCATGGCTTCGATGAGCACCAGCCCCTGGGTCTCGGTGCGCGAGGCGAAGACGAACAGGTTGGCGGCGGCATAGCAGTCCGGCAGAGCGGTGACGCGATCCATGTAGCCAATGAAGCGTACCGCGTGAGCCAGGCGCATCTTGTCGACTTTCTCCTGCAACGTACGCCGGGCCGGTCCTTCACCGGCAATCACCAGCAGCAGTTCGGGCTGGCTGCGCAGGGCGTGCGGCAGGCTGTCGATCAGGAAGTCGATGTTCTTCTCGTGCGCAGCACGGCCCACGTAAAGTGCCACCGGGCGGTCCGAAGGAATGTTGTGCTCGCGTCGGAAACGAGCTCCGTCGCCGCGGCCGAAATGCGCCAGCGGTACGCCGGTGGGCAGGATGTGCAGCGGCCGCGCTACACCATAGGCTTGCAGTCGTTCGGCGAGCGGCGATGAGGGAACGACGATGGCATCCAGTCCGTTGCACTGCTGACGCGACACACGCCGCGCCAGACCACGCAGGCTGGCTGCGGGCAGGAAGGGTGCGTAGTGGTGCAGATATTCCTCGAACAGGGTGTGGTAACTGGCCACCACCGGCAAGTTACAGGCGCGGCTGGCAGCCAGCCCGGCGCCGTGTGCACAGAATGGTGTGTGGATATGAATCAGATCGCAGTCGCGCGCCGCTTCGATGGCGGCCTGACGAAACACGGCGGGCCTTACGAAACGGTCTTCCGGGTCCAACGGCACTCGCCAGCCAGCCAAGCGCTGGATTCCCGCTTCGTCGGCCTCGTTTTCATAGCGTGGGGCGATCAGCAGGGTTTCAATGCCGCAGTGTGCGAGTTGTTCGCGGTAGGTCTGGATCGCGGTGGAGACCCCGTTGATGCGGGGGAAGTAGACGTCGGACAGCATCAGTACGCGCATGATTCAGAGACTCTCCACGGCCAGTTCGCTGGCCTCGGTTTCGGAGCACGCGGCGCGCGCCCATTCGATGAGTTCGAGGCGCCCGTCGAGATGCTCGACGATGGCCGTGCAGCTATCCACCCAGTCGCCGCAATTGACGTAGCGCAGGCCATCGATTTCGCGGATCGTGGCCCAGTGGATGTGGCCACAGACCACGCCATCCAGGCCGCGTGTGCGGGCTGCATGAGTGACGCTGGCCTCGAAATCGAAGATGAACTGCAAGGCTGTCTTGACCTTGCGCTTGGCATAGCCAGCGAGTGACCAGTAGCCGCTGATGCCCAGCTTGCGCCGCGCCCACGACAGCCACACGTTCAGCCGCACCAGCAGGTTGTAGGACACATCGCCCAGTACTGCGACCCATCGATGGTGACGCGTTACCTGGTCGTATTCGTCGCCATGCACCAGCAGCAGGCGTTTGCCATCGGCGGTTTCATGCACCCACTCGCGCTCGACGCGGATGTCGCCAAAGCGCATGCCGCAGTAAAGGCGCAGCGCCTCGTCGTGATTGCCCGGGATGAGGATGATTTCTTCGCCGTGGCGGGCGCGGCGCAGCAGTTTCTGGATCACCGTGTTGTGGCTGGCGGTCCACGCCAGCGAGCGCTTCATGGCCCAGAAATCGATGATGTCTCCGATCAGGAAGACCTTCTCGGCCGGGTGCTCGCGCAAAAAAGCGAGCAGGCGGTCAGCCTGGCAGGCACGAGTGCCGAGGTGGATATCCGAGAGGAACAGGGTGCGTACGCGGGACATGCGGCGCATTCTCCGCAGGCACTGTTGCAGTCTTGTGACCCCGTCCGGCGGCCGGTCGGGCAGGGGGCGCGTGATAAACTCGCGGGTGCTTCAACCCAGCTGTCCGAGGTTTCTCACCATGCTCCAAATCACCCTGAACGGCGACCGCCGTTCCCTCGCCAGTGGCAGCTCTGTGCTGAACCTGCTCGAAGAACTCGAACTGGTCGGTAAGCGCCTGGCTGTCGAGCGCAATGGCGAGATCGTTCCCAAGGGCCTGCATGCCAGTACGGTGCTGGCAGAGGGTGATGCGCTGGAAATCGTGGTTGCAGTCGGTGGCGGCTGAGCCGCGCCCGCCTCTGCGTTTTCCCCAGCCTCCCGTATCTTTCAGAAAGCTCATCATGAACGACCCCCTGCTGATCGCCGGCCGTGAATACCATTCCCGCCTGCTGGTGGGTACCGGCAAGTACAAGGATTTCGACGAAACCCGCCGCGCCATCGACGCTTCCGGCGCCCAGATCGTCACCGTGGCTGTGCGCCGAGTGAACCTTGGCCAGAACGTGGGCGAGCCGAACCTGCTCGACGCTCTGCCGATGAAGGATTTCACCTACCTGCCCAATACCGCCGGCTGTTATTCGGCTGACGAGGCCGTGCGTACCCTGCGTCTCGCACGTGAGCTGCTCGATGGCCATGATCTGGTCAAGCTCGAAGTGCTGGGCGATCAGACCACTCTCTTTCCGAACATGCCCGAGACCCTGAAGGCTGCCGAGACATTGGTGCGCGATGGTTTCAAGGTCATGGTCTACTGCTCGGATGACCCCATCCAGGCCAAGATGCTCGAAGAGCTCGGCTGTGTGGCCGTGATGCCGCTGGCGTCCCTGATCGGCTCCGGCATGGGCATCCTGAATCCGTGGAACCTCAAGCTGATCATCGAGCAATCGAAGGTGCCGGTGATTGTCGATGCCGGCGTGGGTACCGCCTCGGATGCCGCGATTGCGATGGAGCTGGGCTGCGATGGCGTGCTGATGAACACCGCTATTGCCGCAGCGAAGGATCCGGTGCTGATGGCCGGCGCCATGAAGAAGGCTGTGGAGGCCGGCCGCGAAGCTTTTCGCGCCGGCCGCATGCCGAAGAAGCTGTACTCGGCTACGCCGAGTTCGCCGACCACCGGCCTGATTGGAAGCTGAGCGCATGACAGACTCTAACGACAAGCCGGATAGCTCCGCTGGTGAGCCCACAGGGCGCTTCTCGCGCCAGCCGATCCGTAGTTTTGTATTGCGCCAGGGGCGCATGTCTGACGCGCAGAAGCGCTACATGGACGAGCTTCTGCCGCGCTTTGCGATCCCCTACCGTGAGCAGACGCTGGATTACGCCGCCACTTTTGGCCACAGCGCGCCGGTGGTGCTGGAAATCGGTTGTGGCATGGGTGACACCACGGCGAAGATCGCCCGCATCCGTCCGGATACCGACTTCATCGGCATCGAGGTGCACGGCCCCGGCGTGGGCAATCTGTGCAAGCTGATTGACGAGCAAGGTCTGACTAATCTGCGCGTGATGCAGCACGACGCCACGGAGGTGGTGCGCGACATGCTGGCGCCGGATTCGCTGGCCGGCATTCATGTGTATTTTCCGGACCCCTGGCCGAAGAAGCGCCATCACAAGCGGCGCATCCTGCAACCAGCTTTTGTGGCGCAACTGGCCTCGCGCCTCGCGCCCGGCGGCTATCTGCACTGTGCGACGGATTGGGAAGAGTATGCCCAGTTCATGCTCGAGACGCTCTCCGCCGAGCCCTTGTTGCAGAACACGGCGGCCGACTATGCCGAGAAGCCGGACTATCGCCCGCTGACCAAGTTCGAAGCGCGTGGTTTGCGTCTTGGGCATGGGGTGTGGGATCTGGTTTTCAGACGCGTTTGAGGCCGCAAAGAGTGATTCTGGCGTCCTTGCGCCTCCTTGCCGCGCTGAGCGTACTGTTTGCGTCGGCACGCCGCGCCAGAAACGTTTCACTTCATTTAGCGGCCACCTCGTGATGAGCGCGCCGCTCGCTCTGCCGCCCACGCGCATCCTCGGTATTGATCCGGGCCTGCGCATCACCGGCTTCGGCGTGATCGAGCGCCAGGGCAGCCAACTGCATTACGTTGCCAGTGGCTGCATCCGCACGCCGGATGGCTCTCTGCCCGAGCGTTTGAAAGTGATCCTGGCCGGGGTGCAGGAAGTGGTTGATACCTACCATCCAGCTGAGGCTGCGGTGGAAATCGTGTTCGTGAACGTCAATCCGCAATCCACCTTGCTGCTCGGGCAGGCGCGCGGGGCGGCGATCTGCGCACTGGTAAGCCGCGATCTACCGGTGTCCGAATACACCGCGCTGCAGGTCAAGCAGGCGGTGGTCGGCTACGGCAAGGCAAACAAGGAACAGGTCCAGCACATGGTCAAGCGCCTGCTGCAGCTTGCAGGCGATCCGCAGGCGGATGCGGCGGATGCACTGGCGGTGGCTATATCCCATGCGCATGGCGGTGCGGCGGCCGGTGGCCTGCTGGCAATGGCCAAGACTTCGCGTAAGCGGGGCGGGCGACTGATGAGTCTTCCTGAGAGAAAGTAAGAGCGGCCTCTGGCCGCGAGCTCGCGGTCAGAGGCGGTGTCAAAGCCCTGTTCTCGTAGGGCGGACTTCAGCCCGTTATTCATGTGTGGTGTGCGACTGAAGTCGCACCTACATCAACGCCCGAGCTCGGTGGCGAGCATGGCCGCCATGCGTTCGGCCTGGCGCAGGTAGCCGCCACCGAAGAGATTCAGGTGGTTGAGGACGTGATACAGGTTGTAGAGCGCCTTGCGCTGCTCATAACCCTCAGCCAGCGGCCAGTTGGCGCGGTAGGCTGCGTAGAACTCCAGCGGCAAACCTCCGAAAAGCTCGCTCATCGCGACATCCGTGTCGCGGTCTCCGAAGTAGCAGGCCGGGTCGAACAGTACCGGCGTGCCATCAGCCAGCGCCGCCAGGTTGCCGCTCCACAGATCTCCATGCAGCAGGCTGACAAGCGGCCGGTAATCGACAAACAGCCCCGGCGCGCGCTCGGCGATGCGCTCGCCATTGCGCTGCAGATCCCCTTTGAAGCCCTTGCTGGCGGCGAGTGCGAACTGCGGCTGGAGGCGTCTCTGCACGAAGAATTGAGACCAGTTGTCGGTTTCAAGGTTGCGCTGCGGGGTGCTGCCGATGAAATTGTCCTGCGCCCAGCCGTAATGCTCGCCGGTGCACTGGTGCAGGGCGGCCAGCGCTGCGCCGGCGCGGCGGGCCGTGGCCGCGTCGCGCAGCGGGCTCATGTCCAGCCATTCCAGAAACAGGAAGGCTTGATCTGCCGCTTCACCAATCCCCAGTACGGCCGGTACCCGGATTGCATCACAGTTGGTCAGTGCCTGAAGGCCATCGGCTTCAGCTGCGAACATGGCTGCGTCATGTGCTGGACGGAGTTTGGCGAAGATTGCGCCCTCGGGGCCTTCAAGCTTGAGTGTGGTGTTGATGTCTCCGCCGCTGACGGGCGTCACCGAATCGATGCGGAAGGCGGTGCCGAAAGCGGCCCGGGCTTGCGCTTCAAGTTCGGCATGCAACGAAGCGGAGAGCATGGTAGCGATCCTTCAAGCGTGCGCTTTTATGGGAAACGGCCTCTGGCCACGAGTGCTTGCGATCAGAGGCTATTCCTCCTGTGGTGCTTACTTTGCGAGGCGTGCCCGGGCACGGACAATTGCCGCGCGGACCTGCTCTGGCGCGGTGCCGCCGATGTGGTTGCGCGCGGCCAGCGAGCCTTCGACGGTGAGCACCGCAAAGATGTCATCACTGAGCTTTTCCGGCGCGCCCGGCACATGGGCCATAGAAGCGCGCAGCTCTTCGAGTGACATGTCGGGCAGGTCGCAGCCCTTGGTCTCAGCGGCACGCACGGCGAGCGCCACGGCTTCGTGCGCATCGCGGAAGGCGAGGCCTTTCTTGACGAGGTAGTCGGCCAGGTCGGTGGCAGTGGCGAAGCCGAGCTTCAGGGCCTCGCGCATGTTGTGCGCCTTGACCTTGATGCCGGTAATCATGTCCGCATAGATGCGCAAAGTGTCGATCATCGTGTCGGCGGCATCGAAGATCGGTTCCTTGTCTTCCTGATTGTCCTTGTTGTAGGCCAGCGGCTGGCCCTTCATCAGGGTCAGCAGCGCGATCAGGTGGCCATTGACGCGGCCGGTCTTGCCGCGCACGAGCTCGGGTACGTCGGGGTTCTTCTTCTGCGGCATGATCGAAGAGCCGGTGGTGAAGCGGTCGGCCAGATCGATGAAGCCGAAGCGCGGGCTCATCCACAGGATCAGCTCTTCCGAGAGGCGCGACAGGTGCATCATGGCCAGCGCTACGGCGGCACAGAATTCGATGGCGAAGTCGCGATCCGACACGGCGTCCAGCGAGTTCTCGCAGACTTCGTCGAAGCCCAGCTCGCGCGCCACGAATTCGCGGTCGATCGGATAGGTGGTGCCGGCCAAGGCGGCGCTGCCCAGCGGCAGGCGGTTGACGCGGCGGCGTACGTCGGCAAAGCGCTCGGCATCGCGGCGCAGCATTTCGCTGTAGGCCATCAGGTGGTGGCCGAAAGTCACCGGCTGGGCGATCTGCAGGTGGGTGTGGCCGGGCAGCGGAGTGGCGGCGTGCTCTTCGGCAAGATTCAGCAGATTGGTCTGGAAGTCGCCGATCAGGGCAAGGATGCTGTCGATGGTGTCGCGCAGCCACAGGCGGATGTCGGTGGCAACCTGGTCGTTACGCGAGCGGCCGGTGTGGAGGCGCTTGCCGGCCATACCGATCAGGGCGGTGAGGCGTTGCTCGATGTTCATGTGAACGTCTTCGCCGTCCAGCGTCCAGACAAATTCACCGCGTTCGATTTCGCCGAGAATCTGCGCCATGCCGCGTTCGATGTCGGACAAGTCCTGCTCGCTGATGATGCGCTGCCTGGCGAGCATCTTCGCGTGGGCGAGTGACCCGCGGATATCCTGCGCAGCCATGCGGCAGTCGAAGAACACCGAGGCGGTGTAGCGTTTCACCAGATCCGAGACGGGTTCGGAGAAACGACCGGACCAGGTACCGGTGGCGGATGATTTATCAGTCATAATCGCGGAATTCTTGAATCAGCTTTCGGGTTCGGGCCGCAACGAAGTGGCCCGTCAAGGCCGGTAAATAACCATGGCAGCAGCGCCGGAGAAGTCCGCAAGTATAAAGCAAGCCTCGGAGCGCTCCGCGATCCCCGAGCGCCTGCGCGTGCCGGTGCCGGATTTTCGCAATCTCGGTGCCGTACTGAGGGTGCTGCTGGTCGGCAATGTGCTGATGCTCATTACCGTGCTGATCAGGGCGCCGGCGCTGGGGGAGATTGGTCAGACCCTGCTGATGATGGCCGGACGGGTTGAACTGCCGCTGATCCTGTTCGCGACGGCCTTGTTCGTGCTTGGCCACTGGTTGAGCCACCTGAACTGGCGTGACCTCACGCTTACTGTGGCGAGCCTGGCCCTGGCTTCGACCATCTTTTGCCAATCGTGGATCCTGCTGCCGGTGAATGCTGATGGTTATCTGCGTGGGATGATCTGGGCGCTGGCCAGCTCGATCTGTGTGATGGCCTACTTCCGCTGGCGCCAGATTGCCCAGATGCCGGCGCTGGGGGAAGCGCGGATCCTTGCGCTGACGGCGCGTATCCGCCCGCATTTCTTCTTCAACTCGATCAATGGCGTGCTAGGCGTGATCCGCTCGGACCCGAAACGAGCCGAGGAAGCACTGGAATCGATGGCCGAACTGTTCCGCGAGCTGATGCGCGACAGCCGCGAGCTTGTCACCTTGTGTGACGAAATCGAGCTTTGCAACCGCTACCTTGAGCTGGAGCGCCTGCGTCTGGGCGAGCGCCTGAAAGTGAAGTGGGAGCTTAAACATGCGCCGCTCAACGCCCAGGTTCCACCGCTCATGCTGCAACCCCTTATTGAGAATGCAGTGTTTCACGGTATAGAACCGAACCCTGAGCCTGGACAGATACTGATCCGCATTGTGCGTCGCGGCAACATGCTCGACATGCGGATCAGCAACCCCGCCCACAAGGTGGAGCGGCGGGCGACTGGTAACCGGATGGCGATGAACAACATCCGTGAGCGCTTGACCCTGTTTTTTGATCTTGAAGCAACCCTGACAACCGAAGAAACCGACGGCGAGTTCAGGGTGCGTGTCCGCATCCCACTACGAAGGGAGGAGAAGTAATGGAAGCTGCAGCAACACTGGCCGTACTGATCGTTGATGACGAAGCCCCGGCTCGCGAGCGCTTGCGCGACCTGCTGGGCGACATTGCCGCAGATCAGCCTACCCGTGTGGCCGGGATGGCCGGCAATGGCCTGGAAGCGTTGCGCATGCTTGAAACCACTGCGGTGGACGTGATTCTGGTGGATATCCGCATGCCGGCCATGGATGGCATCGAATTCGCCCAGCATGCCAGCCGCCTCAAGAATCCCCCGCGTCTGATTTTCGTGACGGCCTATGACGAACATGCGGTACAGGCTTTTGAGCTGAATGCCATCGATTATCTGCTCAAGCCGGTGCGTGCCGAGCGCCTCTCCGCTGCGCTGCAGAAGGCCCGCCAGGCTACTCCGGTGAGTCGCGAGAATATCGACACGATCGCTGAGCCGCGTCGCCACCTGACCTGCAGCGAGCGCGGCAAGATCCATCTGATTCCGATCTCGGATGTGCTCTACCTGAAGGCGGAGCTCAAATATGTGACCTCCCGCACGGTGGCGCGCGAGTTCCTGCTCGAAGAGTCGCTGGTGCAACTGGAGCAGGAGTTTCCGGATCGCTTCGTGCGTATTCACCGCAATTGCCTGGTGTCGCGTGAGGCGGTGGTTGGCTTCGAGCGCTCGGTGGGTGAGGATGGGGGCGAAGGCTACTGGAGCGTGCGTCTCAATGGCCTCGCCGAACTGCTGCCAATCAGCCGTCGCCAGTGGGCCAACGTGCGGGCTGTGTTGGGCGATTGAAGGCTGCGTGCCTGTCAACGAAAACGCCGGCAGCCGCCGGCGTTTTCGTTTCCGCCCGAGAGGAGTCAGGGCTTGCGCGCGCGCAGGGCCGCCGCCAGCGCGCTGCGCGCCCACGGGCGCATCAGCTCGGGCGAGTCCAGGGCTTCGTCCGGGGCACGGTGGTAGCCCAGCTGCACGATCTTGCCGCGCGCCTCATAGCGGAATGCTTCCAGTGCCTCGCGCTCGAACTCGGCGCGGTTCTCTGCATCGGTTTTGAGATAGAGCTGATCGTCGATGACGATGGCAAAGAAATGCTCGTCACAGTAGAGGCCTGCACCGCCGAACATGCGTTTGCTGCGGATGCGGCCGAGCGGAGCGAGAAGTTCGCAGATGAAGGCCAGATAGTCGGCGGAGATGGGCATGGCTGCTAAATCCCGGCAGGCAAAAAAGTAATCTTATCCGCTGCCGGCTGGCCGTGCAGGTGAGGCTGCCGGGCAGGGCAGAACGCTTGGTCTAAAGTAGAGAGGCCGTTCGCTGCGGCATCCTCCAACTCTCGATAAGGACAGCATCATGGCATTCAAACTTGTGGGTATTTCGGGCAGCCTGCGCAAGGCTTCGTGCAACAGCGGCCTGTTACGCGCGGCGCAGGAGGCCTTGCCGGCCGGAGTAACGCTGGAGATTGCCGATCTCACGGATGTGCCCTTCTACAACGGCGATCTCACGGAGAAACCGGCGGCGGTTAAGCGTGTGCTGGCACAGATCGGGGCGGCGGATGCGCTACTGTTGGCCTGTCCTGAATACAACTATTCGGTCGCCCCGGCGCTGAAGAACATTCTCGACTGGGCGTCGCGCGAACCGGACAATGCCTTGCTGGCCGAGAAGGCGGTGGGCCTGATGGGCGCCGGTGGTGGCATGGGCACTTCCCGTTCGCAATATCACCTGCGTCAGAGCTGCGTGTTCCTGAATCTGCATCCGCTGAACAAGCCCGAGGTTTTCAGCAATGCCTTTGCTGGCGGCTTCGATGCGGCGGGCAATGTGACTGACCCGAAGATCCGTGAGCAGGTTGCAGGCCTGGTTGAGGCGCTGGTGGTGTGGGCAGGCAGGATCAAGGCCTGAGCGCACGCGCACCAGGCGCCGCCATGGCACAAGGTGAAGCCCGGGTCACCCAGGCTTCACCGGAGGGCTCAGAGCGATTCCAGTTTGATGGACTCGATCTTCACGCGGGCACCGGATTCGGCGCGCAATTGCAGGAAGGAGCGCGCATCGCCGAGGCTGGCGGTGAACACGTTGTCTCCGGTCTTCAACTCTTTCACCGGCACACGGGCGATGACAGAGGCTTCGCCATGCGGTGACAGCGTCATCTTGGTGCTGCTGTTGTTCACGTAGATGAAGAAGTTGTCCTTGCCTTCGACCAGGCTGCTGGCCTCAGTGATCCGCAGCGTGATGCGGTAGGGCTTGCTCAGGTCGATCACGCCTTCGGGGCGGCTGGAGGCGGAGGATTCCTCTATCTTGCCGGCAGCGCCGGACACTGCGCCGAGGGTGATGCGACCGTTCTCGAGGAGCAGGTTGCCGGCCTCGCTTTTCGGTTCGCCGAAGGTGATGGCGAAATAGGCTTTGGCCGGATCTCCCGGCAAGGCCTTGAAGGCCGGGGTGAAGATCTGCTCGCCGGTGAAGCGGGTATTGAGCAGGTCGGCAGAGTGGGCCAGGCCACACAGGCCGAGACCGAGGGCAAGCGCCAGTACGGTTTTACGAAGCTGCATTACAGAGTCTCCAATCATGTATCAGTTTTGTAGGCCGACGGACGAGTCATGATCCTGCCCGTGGCGGCTCCGGCGAGGCCGTGACCGGACTTGATGATGGAGGGATTCCCTGCTCTGAAAGGGGCCTTTCGTAAGGCTTTTGGTGACGTCCAGCGCGGCGAAGATATGCAATTGTGCTGGCTCTGAGATGAGCGGCGCAGCGTGCGGGAGCAACGGTAAAAGACAGGCTGCGCGCCCCTCTTGGGGGCGTCGCCGCCTGCCGCTTGGTGATGCGGGGTCGGCGCTTCAGCGCGGCGGGGGCGGTTGGCCGCCAGGGCCGCCCTTGGGCATGGCGGCCAGCGTGCCATTGAAACTCTGGCAGGTGCCGCTGAAGGTCTGACCTTCCGGCCCGGCAAAGCTGACCTCAGAGCCCTCACTCTTGCCCTTGCAGGCGGCAATGGCTTCGGGGGGCGGGCCCGGCGGACGGCCAGCGGCGGTACTGGAGGCGGAACTGCTGGCAGCCTGGGTGCCGCTACTGCTCAGCAGGGCAATGAGGAGGGCGGGGCCAAGCAAGGCGGGGAAACGACGCAACACGGGGATCTCCTGAGCGTGGATGACCCGCTCAGTATTGTCAGTGCGTTTTCGGCAAGCCAGTGTTTTGACCCCGGCAGCGGATTCTTTGCGGCGCTTTGCACCGGTTTTCAGATCCTGAACTGGCGCACGGTGTCCGTGAGCTCGCTCATGTTCTGGCGGGTCTG
Organism: Uliginosibacterium aquaticum; assembly: GCF_012972705.2. Taxonomy (GTDB): domain Bacteria; phylum Pseudomonadota; class Gammaproteobacteria; order Burkholderiales; family Rhodocyclaceae; genus Uliginosibacterium; species Uliginosibacterium aquaticum. The sequence continues at coordinate 322,908 of NZ_JABCSC020000001.1, forward strand.
GCCGACGAGCTGGTCGAGTCCGCTGGCGTTGTGGCTGGTGGTGACGGCAGACTGGCTGACGCGTTCGATGGCCTGGGCAATGCTGTGCTGGCTTTGGCGCTGACCATCGAGGGTGGCACTGATGTCACGCATGTTGCCGAGTACGCCGGCGGCAGCGCGAGGGATTTCGGCAACCGCATCGGCCGATTCGGCGGCGCGGCTGATGCCGGCACTGACGACCTGCACGCTACTATCCACGCTGTTGACCGCGGCTTCGCTGGCATGACGAATGCGTTCGATGAGCTGAAAAATTTCATCGGTAGAGCGGCTGGTGCGCTCTGCCAGTTTGCGCACTTCATCCGCCACCACGGCAAAGCCGCGCCCCTGTTCGCCGGCGCGGGCTGCTTCGATGGCGGCATTCAGGGCGAGCAGATTGGTCTGATCGGCAATTGCGCGGATCGCCACGACCACTCCGGAAATTTCGTTGGCATGCTGAGCAAGGCTGCTGATGACGCTGGAGACTTCGCGCACGCTCTGGCCGATGCCTTCGAGCTGGTGGGCGGTGTCACGCACGCTGTCGGCGCCGCGCTGGGAGAGCTCGCCGGCACTCTGGGCCGCATGCACCGCATCGCGGGTATTGGTGGCAACGATTTCGATGGCCTCGGCCGCCTCTTCGAAGCCAGCCAAGGCCTGCTGCAACATCTGGCTCTGGTCGCTGGCGCCGCGCTGGACTTGCTCCGAGAGCTGGTGGGCGGCGTCCATGCCCTGCTGTACCGCGCGTGAGGTGGCATGGGTTTGGCTGATGACCTGGCGCTGACTGACCAGCATTTGTTGCAAGGCCTGAGCCACGCTGCGCACCTCGCGGCAGCCTGCCTCCTCGATAGGCAGGGTGAGGTCGCTGCTGCGCGCGATTTCGCTGGCGCTCTGGGCCAGCTGGCGCAATGCCGGCACGCTGCTGCGATGAACGAAAAAGGCAGCACCGCAGAGCAGGAGTATGCCGCTGAGGGCACTGAGCAGGATGTTGCGTCGGGCGCTATCGGCGGCTTGCTGGGCGAGGGCCGACTGCTCAGCGCTGCTCAGTTCGATGCTGTCGGTAAGGGCGGCGAGCTGGTCTTCGAGGGCTTCGAAATCGGCGTGAAAGCTGATGAGCCGGCTGTGCTGGGGGTCGTCCTGTGGTTGGGCGAGGAGAGTGGTGGCGCTGGCGAGGTAGCGCTCCAGTACCGGCCGGGCCTGCTCGGCGATCGTTTGAGCCGCCGACGGCAGTTGTGCGAGATTGGTGCTGAAACCCGATTTGAGCGCCGCCGCGTGTTCGTTGAAATCCTTGCGTGCCGCCTCCAGTTCGGGGCCGCCGCCGGCGTTGAGAAAGGCCTTGTAGACATCGGCACGGATGGCGTCATGCATCATGTCGACGTCGCTCTGGGTGCGGGTGAGCTTGCCGCTGTGCTGGATGGCCGCATTGGAGCTGGTCAGTGCCGTGAGGCTGGCCCAGCTGATGGCTGCGGACAGGGTGAGGATCAGCATGGCCGTGGCGACCAGGCAGGCGAGCAGGCCGGCCAGAGGGGCGGCAGCAATGGTCTTGTTCATCAGGCGGACCTCACGGTGCGGAGCACAAAGGTATAACGGCCCGCTGCCGAGCGACTTGACCGGCTTGGCGGATGGCAGGGCTGCGCCTCAGCTGCATTGCAGCCAGCGCTGGCGTACGCTTTCCTGTAGGCGTTGCAGGCTGCCATCCTTCTGCATCTGCTGGAGCGCGCTGGCGAGCTGCCCGACGAGCTCGGCGTGCCGCTTGTTGAGGTGGTGGTAGAGGTCGATGCGGACCAGGCTGCCTTCCTGCATGCGGATGCCCTTGAGGCCTAGCTGCAGGGGGCGACAGGCACTGCCCCGGGTGAGCAGCACGAGGTCCACCCGGCCGGCCTCGAGCTGGCGGAAGGCCTGGTCGCCATCGGTGGCGTAGAGCACCTGGAAACCGTCCGCCGCGAGTTCCTCAAGTTCCTTGATGCCGCGCACCGTTGACAGACGGAAGGGGCGCAGGCTTTCCTTGCCGGTGACGCGCAGGCGCTGGCCACGGCCGTAGGCCACGAAGTCATCCTGGGCGAGAGGGATGGGAACCGGGATCAGGGCCGGGTAATTGGACATGCCGGGCGTGGTGCGCATCAGATCACCGTCGATGGCGCCGATGTTGGCCTCGACCAGGCCGCGCTCCAGCGGCATCGGGGTGATGCGCAGACTGTGGCCGAGGCGGCGGTAGGCTTCGGTGGCGACGCTCTGACTCATGTCCAGCGCCATGTGTGGCCGCCCCGGCGCACTGATGACGTATTCACGCGCGCTGGCCGTGCTGGTGAGCAGCAGGCAGATCAGGGCAGCGCAGAGTGGGCGGTGAAGACGCATGGCAGCACGGGTGGACAGAGCTGCTTGCAGTCTAGGGTGGGGCTCGCCGGCGTGCGTGGAGCCTGCGCCTCAGGGCGGGGTGGTCGGTGCGGCGGCCAGCGTGGGGGCTGCGTCACGCTAGGGCTGCCAGCTCACCGGCGCGCTGGTGGGGCCTGAAAATAGGCAAGGCCGTTCAAGGCGCTAATCCGCTGGCAGGCGCGGCTGCCTGGACGGCGAGTTCGGCAAGCTTGCGGTGGGCGGCATGGGTGGCGTGGGGCAGGAGGCTGGTGAGATCGGCAGGATCGAAGCGGGCAGGGTCGATCTTCTGGCCGTTGGCGAATGTGAGCTCCACCGCGCCCGGTTTTTGATGGCAGATGCCGATCAGGAGCAGGAAGGGCATCGGGTTTCCGATGCGGGGCACCGAGCCGCGCAGGGAATCTCCATTGAGGACGAGAAAGGGCAGGGCGTTGCTGCTGTGGCGCACCGTCCAGATGTGTTCGCGCTGGTCTGTCTTCGTTTCGAATTTGGTGATCGTGTTCCAGCGTGCGATCACGGCTTCGGCGGCCGCAATCAGGCTGCGCCAGTCAAGGCTGCTCTTCCACATGAATTCGTTGAGCCCGTTCATGTTTGCCTCCTGGCTTAGACGCCGTTGCGGATCTGGCGGATCTGGCCAGCCAGCTGGCTGGCCAGCGCATCCAGTGCGCGTGTGGTGATGAGGGTGCCCTGCGCGCTGCCATTGTTGGCTTCGGCCATCTGGGCAACGCGTTCGATGTTGCGGGCAATGTCGCTACTGGTCGCGCTCTGCTCGCGCAGGGCCGCCGAGATGTCGGCCACTACGCCGACCAGCCGCGCCGAGGACTGCTGGATGCTGCGCATGGCTTCGCCGGCTTCGCGGGTGAGGCCCACGCCATCGGCTACGCGGGCCACGCCTTGCTGCATGGAGCCAACGGCATCGGTGGTGCCGCGCTGGATGGTTTCGATCATGGCCGTGATTTCGAGGGTGGCACGGGCAGTGCGCTCGGCGAGCTTGCGCACTTCGTCGGCCACCACGGCGAAGCCACGTCCGGTTTCACCGGCCCGTGCGGCTTCGATGGCGGCATTCAGGGCGAGCAGATTGGTCTGCTCGGCGATCTCTTTGATGGTGCTGACGATCACGCTGATGCGCTGCGAGTTTTCAACCAGCTCGTCGATTACCACCGAGGATTGCTGCACCGCCTCGGCGATTCGGCCGATCTCGGCTTCGGTGCGGGTAGACAGCTGCTCGCCGGCGGCGGAGGCCTTGCCTGAGGCCGCGGCCATGCTTTCGGCGTCTTCGGCAAAGCGTGCGATCTCGTTGATGCCCACCGTCATCTCTTCCATGGTGGCGGCCATCGCACCGGAGGCTTCGCTCTGGCGTGCGGATTCCTGCGATACGGCCTGGGCGCTGCTGCTCAGTTCGCGGGCCGCGGTTTCCACTGCGGCGGCGGTACTGGCTACGCGCTGGACAACGCCATCGAGCGATTCGAGCATGGCATTGAAACGCGTGGCGACTTCGCCGAGTTCATCCTGGGTGGTGTGCTCCAGACGATGGGCAAGGTCACCGGCGGCGGCGCGGCGGGTGCCATCCGTGAGCTGCTCGACGGTATCGCTGACCGCCAGATACATGCTGATACCGATGTAGGCCAGCAGCAGCACCATGCCCAGCGCCAGCAGGTTGAGCAGCCAGAAACGCGCGGTGAGTGAGAAACTGCGCCAGCCGATGATGCCGTCGAGCTCGTCGATGACTCCGTCGGCGGCCTTTTCGTCGAAACTGCGCATGGCTTTCAGGCTGGCGCTGGCGAAGTCTTCGGCCTTCATGTCACGCGAGCCGGCGAGGATGCTGCTGCGCACGCTCTCGGCGAACTGCTGGTTGGCTTCGCTGAGCGCCTTGTGGCCCGCGCTGAGTTGGGCGGCCAGGCCGCTGTCACCGCGTCCAGCGCGGGCAAGCTGTTCGGCGAGCGTTTCTTGCCCCGCATTGATGGCATCCAGCATGGCACCCATGCGGCGCCATTCGCGGGCGAAGCCTGCTACGCCCAGCACCATGACACCGGTGTTCCTGAGCTCGGCGAGCTGATCGCCAAGCGCCGGCAGGGTGATCACTACGGCCTCGGCAAGATAGGCGGCGCGCGGGTCCGGATCGCGCATCAGGCCGGAGGCATCGGCCAGCTCGCGCAGGAAGGCCTGCTGGGCTTCGATCAGCGGGCGATGGGCCGTGGCGAGCGTGCTGCGCTCGGGTGGGGTGGCCGGATCGCGGAAGGCCTGCCAGGCGCTGTCCACTTTCTTCCAGGCTTCCGCAAGGCCCAGCTCGGGGGCATCGGCAACGGCCTCGGCGAGCTCTTTGAGCGCCTGGTCGGCCGCCGTGCGGCGCGCATTGGCGAGTTCCTTGTGTTTGTCGTCGCCTGCTGCGAGCAGGCTCACGCCGACGTAGTTCTGGGTGGCCAGCAGGGCTGCGCGGGCCTCGTTGTGGATTTCCAGTCCGAGTTCGGCGCGCTGGGTGCTGGTGAGCGCGCTGCGCATCTCGACGGCCAACATGAGCATGAAGTAACCCATGGTGACGACAGCGAGGGCGCCAATGAGGCCGAACTTGAGGCGGAAGTCGAGCCGCTTGAGCAGCGCGATAGCCGGGGCGAGGAGCAGGGTAAGGAATTTCATGGTGGCGTTCCTGGGCGTGCTCAGGTGCGGAAGCGGCGGATGTCTTCGCCGAGGCGGGCGGACAGGCCAACCAGCTCGCGCGCGGTGTGGTTGGTGCGGGAGACCTGCGCATGGTTGGCTTCAGCCATCTGAGCCACGGCCTCCACGCTCTGGGCGATTTCGGTGCTGGCCGCCGCCTGCTCGCGCAGGGCACCGGAGATCTCGCTGACCGAGGCCAGCACGCGGGCCGATTCGTCGCGGATCTGCTGCATGGCGGCGCCGGCCTGGTTGGAGAGGTCCACCCCGCCCTGCACGCGGCGCACGCCGTCCTGCATGGCCGCCACGGCGCGGGTGGTGCCGGCCTGGATGGCGACCACCATGCCGCCGATCTCGGCGGTGGCGCGGGTGGTGCGCTCGGCGAGCTTGCGCACCTCGTCGGCTACCACGGCGAAGCCGCGGCCATCTTCACCGGCCCGCGCGGCCTCGATGGAGGCATTCAGGGCCAGCAGATTGGTCTGGTCGGCAATTTCCTTGATGGATTTGACGATGCCGCTGATCTGGGCGGAATTGCGCCCCAGCTCGCTGATGACTTCGGAGGAGCCACGCACCGCAGCGGCGATCAGCTCCATCTCGCTGACCGTGCGCGCCACCACTTCGCCACCGCTGGCCGAGAGCTGGCCGGATTGGGCAGCCACTTCATCGGCCGCACCGGCGTTGCGCGAAATTTCGTCGATGCCAACGGTCATCTCCTCGACGGCGGCCGCCATGCTGGCGGCCGCTTCACTCTGTTGTTCGGAGCTCTGGGCGACCTGGGCGGCCGAGCTGGCGAGGCCTTCGGCGGCACTGCCGAGCTCCTGCGAGGTGCGCTGAACCTGCTGGATGATGGCAGCGAAGGCGCCGGCCATGTGATTGAACTGGGCGGCCACGCCGCGCAGCTCGTCGTGGGCAGAGTAGGCCACGCGGAAGCCCAGATCGCCCTCGCCGATGTGGCGGGCGCCTTCCGAGAGCTCGCGTACCGACTGCAGGATGCTCACGAACAGCGCGGCACCGCAGTAGAGCAGGCTCAACACCAGCAGGCTGCCGATCAGGCTGGCGATCCAGAAGCGTTCTTCGAGGCGGCTGGAGCGAGCCTGCAACTGCTTCTGCAGCACCCCGGCAAGCGGCGCGGTGTGTTCGAACTGCGCCAGGGCGGCGCTGCGGGCGCTGCCGAGGAATTCTTCACTGCTGAGCGCGAAGGCGCCTTTGCGGATCTCGCGATCGGTGACCTCGAGGATTTCCGCCCAATGCGTGCGCAGCTCACCGGCTGCGGCTTCAAGCTCGCTGCGGTTGGCGGGATTGGCATTGGCCGTGCGGGCCAGGGTATCAAGCAGGGCATCACGTGCGCGCTCGGCGTCCGTGGTGATGGCGGCCATCCGGTTCCAGTCGGCGCCCATCTCCTTGCTGCCCAGCAGCAGGGCCGAGGTGTTGCTGAGTGCGGCGAGTTGTTCGGAGGCCTGGGGCAGTTTGCGGATCAGCAGGTCGGCGATCAGCGCGGCTTCGCGGCGGTCGTCCGCGAGGAGGCCGCTGGCTTCGCCGAGATCACCAATGAAGTCCAGCAGCAGGCGGCTGAATTTGGGCTGGGCGGTTTTCACGCTCTCGGCCGTGAGCGTTGCCTCGCCGCTACGCAGCTTCTGTGCTTCGCTGCGCAGGGCAGCCCAGCGTGGGGCGAGGGCGAAGCTGTCGCCTTCCTGCTTGAGTGCATTGTCGACGGCGGCGAGAGCGGATTCCAGCGCCGCCCCCTTGGCCGCCACGCCGGCCGCGAGGTTCGGATCGCCAGCGGCCGCCCAGGCCTGCAGGCTGTACAGACGGTTAGCCTGAAGGGCCTCTGCGAGAGGGGGGTAGAGCGCCAGGGCACGCGCTTCGCTGCGCGCCGCGTTGATTTCGCTGCGCATCGAGACATTCAGGCCGACCACGTAAAGGCCGGTGGTGGCCAGCGCCAGCGCCCCGAGCAGACCGAACTTCCAGATGTAGCGACGGGCGTTGAGCAGGCGGATACCGGGGCCGAAGAAGGCGCGCAGGCCCCCTTCGCGGTAGGTGGCGAGGGCTTGCTGGCGCACGGCCTGGAGTTGGCCGAGCACCTGGCCCGGTTGCAGGCGCATGTGCAGACCGCTGGCCCGGGTGGCGAGGCCGGCCGGCAAGCGTGCAGCAAGGAAGCTCAGCAGAGGCTGGAAGAGCCGCTGGAGGAGGCTGAAGAGGAGTTTCAGGAGTCTCTGCATGGAATCTCTCTCGCGGCGGGGTCAACCCGTCTGGATGGGAAGCGGGGCCTGCATCACCCGCAGGGCGGCGGCATGGGCCATGGGCTTGCTGAGCACATAGCCCTGGGCTTCGTCGCAGCCGTACTCGCGCAGGCGACTGAGGGTCGCGGGGTCTTCCACGCCTTCGGCCACGACCTGCAGGCCGAGGCTGTGGGCGAGGCCGATGGTGGAACGCACGATGATGGCGTCCTGATCGTCGTGGAGCATGTCGCGCACGAAGGAGCGGTCGATCTTCAGGGCGTGCAGCGGCATGCGCTTGAGGTAGGCCAGCGAAGAGTAGCCGGTGCCGAAGTCGTCGATCGACAGGCGCATGCCGAGCTCCGCGAGGCGCTCGATGGTCTGCATGGCGCGGTCGGGGTCGGTCATCAGCGCCGTCTCGGTGATTTCGAGTTCCAGCGAGCCCGGCTGGAGGCCGTATTCCCGCAGCAGCTCGGCGAGGGCTTCGGGCAGGGTGATGTCCAGCAGATTGCGGGTGGACAGGTTGATCGAGGTGGAGATGCACAGGCCCGTCTGCTGCCACAGGGCCAGCTGGCGCACGGCGGTGCGTGCCACCCACAGGGTCAGCGGGCGGATCAGTTCGCTGGTTTCGGCAAATTGCACGAATTCGCCGGGCGGGATGAAACCCAGCTTCGGATGCTGCCAGCGTACCAGCGCCTCGCAGCTGCACCAGCGCCCTTCCTGCAGGCTGTAGCGCGGCTGATAGTGGAGTACCAGTTGCTCGCTGCGGATGGCCGAGCCGAGCTCGGTGATCATGGCCAGGCGACGCGGGTTGTGGGCGTCGTGGCTGTTGTCGTAGAGGCTCACCGAGCTGGCATTGCCCTTGGCGGCATACATGGCCACGTCGGCGCAACGCAGCAGGGCATGGCTGGTGCCGCCATGCTGCGGATAGACCGCCACACCGATACTGGCGCCGAGTTCGATGAAGATGCCTTCGACCTCGATCGGGGTGCGCAGCGCCGCAACGATGCTGCGGGCGATGTTCTGGGCCTGGTCGGCATCTGTCACCGAGCGCAGCAGGATCGCGAACTCATCGCCGCCGAGGCGTGCCAGCATTGCGTCCTCGCGTTCGATGGCGGCCTGCAGGCGGGTGGCGACGAGTTTCAGGAGCTGGTCACCGGTTCGGTGGCCCAGGGTGTCGTTCACTTCCTTGAAGCGGTCCAGATCGAGCAGCATCAGGGCCAGCTGGCGTGGGCTGCCGGCGATCCAGCGCAAGGATTCGGTGGCGTCGCGGTGCAGCTGGGTGCGGTTGGGCAGGCCGGTGAGCGAATCGTGGGTGGCCTGGAACTCGAGCGCCTGTACGCTGCGTGCGTTGGCCAGGGCCAGCGACACGGTCTGGCTGACGGCGCGCAGGATCTCCAGTTCGGCATCCGAAAACTCGTTGCCGCAGTCGTAGAACTGCAGGCCGATCACACCCAGCTGCTTGTCCTGATAGACCAGCGGCAGCACGGTGAAGGAGTGGATGCCGTCGATCAGTGAGCGCTCGCGGATGGCCGGATCGATACGCTCGTCGTCCTCGACGTTGGTGCAGTGCAGGATCTGGCCCAGGGCCAGGGCCTGACCGGAGAGGCTGCGCTCGATCGGCATGCGCCGGCGGGCGGCGATTTGCGCTGGGGTGTAGCCGGTTGAGGCGATGACTTCGAAGTGCTCGCCATCTTCGTCAGCCAGATGGAACAGGGACAGCGGTGCGCGCTGCAAGAGCTGCAGCACGCGCAGGGTTTCGTCGGCGATGGCTTCGGAGTCCGAGCTGCGGTGCAGCTGGCTGGCGAGGTTCAGCACGACCTGGAGGGCCAGGTTGCGCTGCTTGAGCAGCTCGGCCGAAGTCTGGCGGATCTGCTCGGCGAGGCGGCGCTCGGTTACGTCACGCACGATGGCGGTGACCTGGCAGCGCCCGGCCAGCCAGATCGCGGACAGGCTGACCTCGGTTTCGATGCGGCTGCCGTCGGCGCGGCGATGGGTCCATTCGTACTGCTGCGGGCCGACATCGATGGCTGCCTGCAGCAGGCCCTCGGCCTTGTCGTCAGAGCGCCGGCCATCGCCCTGGATGTCCGGCGAGAAGTCTGTCACCGGTTTGCCGATCAGCTCGGCACGCGGGCGCCCGAGCATCAGCTGGGCCTGGGGATTGCAGTCGGCGATGAGGCCATCGACGATGGTCAGGATGGCGTCGCCGGCGGCGTCGAAAATGCTGCGATAGCTGCGTTCGCGATCCTTGAGGGTATGGAAGACCTGCAATTGGGAGAGCAGATCGGCCACCGAGATGGCCAGGAGCTGTTCGTCCCGGCTCCACAGGCGCGGGCTGCCCAGATGCTCCAGGCACAACACCCCGGCCAGCTGACCGGCTTCGTGGAGGGTGGCTTCGAGGCAGGCGCCGATGCCAAGCGGGCGCAGATGGCCCGGATAGCGTTCCTGCACACGCTGGTCGTTGGCGGCATCGGGCACGTCGAGCAGGCGTTCTTCATCGAGCACGCCGAAGTAATGCGGAAATTGCGCTGCCGGCAGGCTGGCGCCGGACTCGAAGCCCTGGCGGTCGGTACGGAACAGCAGCTGGCAGACCAGCTCCTGGCGGTCCGGCGACATCCGCCAGACGCTCGCGCGCCCCACCTCCAGCACCTCGGCGAGGGTGGTCGTGACATTGCGCAGGGCGCTGTAGAGATCGCCGCTCCACAAATGCTCGTCCTTGGCCAGCCGGATGAAGGCGGCCTGCAGGCGATTGCTCAGCTTGTCGAAGGAATCGGTGGCGGGATGCATGCTGCCGCTTGGCTCTGTCTGTATTCGTTTGTCGGGGCGAAACGGGCCTACAGGCAGGAGTAACGGCAGAGACGGCAAAAACTGGAGGGGCTCAGCCCTCCTGGAGGGCGCGGGTGATGAAGTGCCTGGCGACCTGCGGGCGCGGCACGCGACACTCCTCGAACCAGTTGCGCACGTCCTGATCCAGCCCGATGCCGTGCATGAAGTTGTAGATGGCTTTCGACAAGGCCCGGCCCAGAAGGGCGTGATCGACGCCGCTGGGGTCGATGAAGGCGATGTCGTTGTTGGCGAATGTGCCCTTGGGGCGGGGGATCAGGCGGATGCCGTAGTCCTCCGGGTGCTGGCCGACCGGCGAGTGCACGGTGCAGGAGAAGCGGTGGAAGAAGCCGGACTGGATGCAGCCGGCGGCAAACAGTTGGCGCACGTACTCGAGGGCATCGACCGTGTCCTGTACCGTCTGGGTGGGGAAACCGTACATCAGGTAGGCGTGCACCAGGATGCCGGCCTCGGAAAAGGCATGCGTGACGCGCGCCACCTGCTCGACCGAGACGCCCTTCTTCATGAGCTTCAGGAGCCGGTCCGAGGCGACTTCCAGCCCGCCCGAGATGGCGATGCAGCCGCTTTGCGCAAGCAGCTCGCAGAGTTCGGGGGTGAAGCTCTTCTCGAAGCGGATATTGCCCCACCAGGTGATGGCGAGATTCCGCCGCAACAGCTCTTCGGCCATGGCGCGCAGGGCTTTGGGCGGCGCGGCCTCGTCCACGAAGTGGAAGCCGCTCTGACCGGTTTCGGCGATGATGGCTTCGATGCGGTCCACCAGGGTGCTGGCATTGGCGGCCTCGTAGCGCGAGATGTAATCCAGACTCACGTCGCAGAAGCTGCATTTCTTCCAGTAGCAGCCGTGGGCCACGGTCAGCTTGTTCCAGCGCCCGTCTGACCACAGCCGATGCATCGGGTTGAGCATGTCCAGCACCGACAGGTACTGGTCGATCGGCAGGCCGTCCCAGGTGGGCGTGCCGACTTCGTTGAAGGGCACGTCCAGCTCGGGGAAGTTCACATAGCGGACCCGACCCTCCGTGCGCAGGAAGGTGCGCACCAGGCGCTCCTGCGAGCGCTGGCCGGCAAGATGATCGAAGAGCGCGAGGGTCGGGCGCTCGCCGTCATCGAGGGTGATGAAGTCGAAGTAATCGAAGACACGCGCTTCGCTGAGTTCGCGCAGTTCGGTATTCACATAGCCGCCGCCGAGCACCACGGTGATGGCCGGGTCATGGGCCTTGATCGTCTGGGCGATGCGGAAAGCCCCGTACACCGAGCCCGGGAAGGGCGTGGAGATCAGCACCACCTGTGGCGCATGGCGGGCCAGTGCCTGCAGGGTCAGGCTTTGCAGGGTTTTGTCGATCAAGTTCAGCGGTGCGGCCAGCGCGGCAGCCAGCGGATCGAAGCTGGCGGCGGACTGGGCGATCGATTCGGCGTAGCGCACGAATTCGAAACGTTCATCGACGGCCTCGCGCAGTACATCGGCCAGATCGTTCAGGTACAGGGTTGCAAGGTGGCGGGCGCGGTCCTGCAGGCCCAGCGAGCCGAAGGCCCAGCCGAGCGGATCTTCGTCTTCCTCAACGAGGTATTCGTTGAGCGCGTTGAAACGAGCCCCCTCGGGCAGCAGCATGCGGCCGCAGATGCGGAAGGCCAGGGTCGAGTCGCGTCCCTGCAGGAAGGCGATCACCGGATCGATGGTGGCTGCGTAAGCGGCGAAATGCTCGAGGAAAAAGGCGGTCGCCGCGCTGCGCTGCTTCACTGGCAGGCGCTGCGCCACGCTGCGGATCTCTTCCAGTCCCGTGCGCGAGAACAGGCGAAGCACCAGGGCGATGGCCAGATCCTCCTGCGCCGCCGTGATTCCCTGCTGGCGCAGGAAGCCGGTGAGGTAGGCGGTGGAGGGGTAGGGCGTATTGAGCTGGGTCATCGGCGGGATGACGGACAGCACGCGGAGCGGAGAGACAGACATCGGCAGGGCGGCAGGGGGCGGAGACGCCATTCTACGTTGCTCCCGGCCGCCTTCCCCGGCGGGTGTTGTCAGCCGGCCTGACGTCTGGCAATGGTCGGGGTGATGCGCAAGGCCAGTTCGCTCTCGATTTCGTGGGCGGTGCCGCAATGCGAGCAGACGAAACGTGAGTGCAGGCGGCCATGCCCGCCCTGATCGGCGGGGGCGCGCTGGGTCTGGCGGGCGGCTTCGGCAGCGGATTGCCTGAGAACCGCTTCAGCGTCCGCAAGGCGCTGCTGAGCAACTTCCAGGCGCTCGAAGCCGGAGCGGTGCATCCAGTCTTCAGGAAAACTGGGTTTGGCGGCAGGCTTCGGCGGTGCAGCGGCTGGGCGGGGCGGCGGCAGATTGGGCGGCTGCAGCACGGGAGCGAGCGGGCTTGCGAACGCCGGCTGGTTCTGCAGGCCATCCATGGCTTCGACGCTGACGAGCATGCCCAGAGTTTCAAGGGTTTGCTGGTAGAGCAGGGCGGCGGCGGCGTCGAGCCCCTGTTTGAGGGTCACGCGCTGGCCGGAGAAAATCTGGATGGTCTGGCTGGCGCTCGCACCGAGGCGCAGCTTGGCCTGGGTCATCACATCCGTCCGGTTCAGGCCTGCTCGCAAGCGCCCCTCGAACACGATGCGAAACTGTTTGTTCATGCGCCTCTCCGTTGTTTTTGTGGGTGCTGCGATGGGGCTTACAAGACTAGCGGAGAGGGGCCTTGTTCGGGGAGGAAACAAAACCTGGCGGGCCTTAAAACGGCCAAGGGTGTGAATTAAGTCGCGCCCTGAGCGGCGCCCGGGGCTTTGGCTGCCGGCTCGCCGAGCAGCACCTGCCCCTGCAGGGTGTGGGCGTGGCCACAGTGCGGGCATTGCACGCTGCCACTGAGTGTCAGCCCGGCCGTTGCAGATTTGGCGGCGGAGGCTTGCTGCACCGTGACCGTCATGGGCGATGCGGCGGGGTCCGGGCGCGGCATGGCGGCGGGAGCCAGTGCCGGCGAGGAAATCACCACCGGGGTTTCCTCGCCACTGTTGCCATTGAGCAGGGCTTCGGCGCGGGCGAGGTTCAGGTGGGTGCGGGCGAAATCGGCAAACCCTGTCTCGCTCAGCCAGCCTTCGGTGCGGGTCGCACGCTCGGCAAAGGGCTCACTCTTCGCCGGCTGAGGCTTGGCGGGCTGGGTTGCGGCAGGTGTCGGCGCGGTAGGTTCTTCGGGTTTGACGACCGGCACCGGAGGCTGGGCCGGGGTGAGCGACGGAATTTCCTGCGGAACCCGCGAGGCGGCGGGCGCTTCCAGAGTGACATCAAGTCCCAGTTCCTGCAGTTTGTGCAGGTAGCCCAGCGCAGAAGGCTCGTCGAGATCCTTCTTGAGTACCAGCGGGCGCCCTGAAAACATCCGTACGAGTTGCTCCGGCGTAGCCTTGAGGCGCTCGCGAGCGTGCCGGCGCACCAGGTCGAGCGAGAATCCGGGCAGGATGCCGCCGCTGAACACGATGCGAAAGACGCCAGACATAAACTTGACTCCGGGTGTAGGTGTTTGTCCTACTTTACCAAGAACTGCGGACTCCGCGTGAAACTAAATGTGTCTTTACAACTCACTGTTTTGGCAGCGCTTATTGCTCGGCAGCGGGCAGGCTGATGTGGGGCGAGAATTTCGCCCGATGGACCGAAAAGAAGGCGCGCACATTGCGCACATTGGCGTCGGTGGCGAACAGGCGGCTGGCGGCAGCCTGATAGGCCGGCATGTCCGCCACCTGCAGGATCAGTACGAAATCCGGCCCGGAGCTGACGCGGTAGCACTGCTGCACAGCACTGTCGGCTACAGCCCGTGTCTCGAAGGCGCTCAGACGCTCGGCGGCCTGCTGGTCCAGCGTGAGCTCCACGATGGCGGTCAGGCCAGCACCCAGCTTCTCCGGTGACAGGATGGCCACCCGACTTTCAATGATGCCGGCGTCGATCAGACGCTTGACCCGCCGCAGGCAGGTGGCTGGCGAGATATGGACGCGCTCGGCCAGAGCCTGATTGGTCAGCGAGGCATCGAGTTGTAACTGGGCGAGGAGGCGTAGATCAGTAGCGTCCATGAGAAGGGCGAAATAAAATTTCACGAAAAATTGTTTGTGAAATTTTATTCTACTTACTGGCTAATTATGCAAGCTTGTTTTGTTCTGGCTTGTCTAGCATTCAGTCCATCGCATTCTTCCCGAAGTGGAGCTTTCCATGTGTGGCATCGTCGCAGCCGTCGCCCAGCGCAATATCGTGCCCATCCTCGTCGAAGGCCTCAAGCGCCTCGAATATCGTGGCTATGACTCCTGCGGCGTGGCCGTGCATCAGGATGGCGCCCTGCGCCGCGCGCGCTCCACCTCGCGGGTGGCTGAGCTGGATGCCCTGATCCACGAAGACAAGGTCGAAGGCTTTACCGGCATCGCGCACACCCGCTGGGCAACCCATGGCGTGCCGGCGGTGCGCAACGCACATCCGCATTTCTCGCGCGAGCGCATCGCCCTGGTGCACAACGGCATCATCGAGAACCACGACGAGCTGCGCGCCGAGCTGCGCGCCAAGGGCTACGAGTTTGCCAGCCAGACCGATACCGAAGTGATCGCTCACCTGGTTGATCATTGCTATGACGGTGATCTCTTCGCTGCCGTGAAACAGGCCATCGTGCAGCTCAAGGGGGCCTATGCGATTGCCGTGTTCTGCCGCGACGAGCCGCATCGCGTGGTGGGCGCGCGCGCCGGTTCGCCCTTGATCCTCGGCGTGGGTGAAGGCGAGAACTTCCTTGCTTCAGACGCCATGGCACTGGCTGGCGTCACCAACCAGATCGTGTATCTCGAAGAGGGCGATGTGGTCGATATGCAGCCCGGCAAGTTCTGGATCGAGGCGCGCCAGGGCGAGGGAGCGCAACTGGGTTTCGTGCGTGTCGAACGCGAAGTGCGCACGGTGTACGCCCACTCCGGTGCTGCCGAGCTGGGGCCTTATCGTCACTTCATGCAGAAGGAGATCTTCGAGCAGCCGCGCGCGATTGGCGACACCCTGCAAGGCGTGGAACATATCAGTCCGGAGCTCTTTGGCGACGGTGCCTACAAGGTTTTCAAGGATATCGACTCGGTGCTGATCCTCGCCTGCGGCACCAGCTATTACGCTGGCTGCGCCGCCAAGTACTGGCTCGAATCGATTGCCGGCATCAGCACCCAGGTGGAAATCGCCAGCGAGTACCGTTATCGCGACAGCGTGCCGAATCCGCGCTCACTGGTGGTGACGATTTCCCAGTCTGGCGAAACCGCCGACACCATCGCGGCGCTCAAGCACGCGCGCAGCCTGGGCATGGAGCACACGCTCACCATCTGCAACGTATCGACCAGCGCCATGGTGCGCGAATGCAAGCTGGCCTACATCACGCGTGCCGGCGTCGAGATTGGAGTGGCCTCCACCAAGGCTTTCACCACCCAGCTGGCAGGTCTGTTCCTGCTGACCCTGGCCATCGCCCAGACCCGTGGGCGCCTCAGCGATGCGCAGGAGGCCGATTACATCCGCCAGATGCGTCACCTACCGGTCGCGCTGCAGGCTGTGCTGGCGCTTGAACCGCAGATCATGAGCTGGAGCGAGGCCTTTGCGCGCAAGCACAATGCACTTTTCCTGGGGCGTGGCCTGCACTACCCGATCGCTCTGGAAGGCGCCTTGAAACTCAAGGAGATTTCCTACATCCACGCCGAGGCCTATCCGGCCGGCGAGCTCAAGCATGGCCCGCTGGCGCTGGTGGATGCCGAGATGCCGGTGGTGACGGTGGCACCGAATGATGCACTGGTCGACAAGCTCAAGAGCAACATGCAGGAAGTGCGTGCGCGGGGCGGCGAGCTCTATGTCTTCGCCGACGCCGACTCACGCATCGAGAGCGAGCCGGGCGTGCACGTCATCCGCATGCCCGAGCACTATGGTGCTCTGTCGCCCATCCTGCATGTGCTGCCGCTGCAGTTGCTGGCCTACCACACTGCCTGCGCCCGCGGCACGGACGTGGACAAGCCGCGCAATCTCGCCAAGAGCGTGACGGTGGAGTAATCAGCGCAGGCCGATGTCGAAGTACACCACTTCGGCACCGACCTCGGTCGGCGAGTAGCCGAAGGCGATGCGGCCGCGCAAGGGCAGGTCCGCTTCGCCACGGCGCAGCACCACTTCGTTGCCGGCATCGTCGACCATGAAGGTGCCGTTGGTGCTGGTGTCGATCAGCACGAAGTGGTTGTGCCGCCACTCGATGCGGGCGTGATGGCGCGAGGCGCGGCGATCAGCAATGACCAGATCGTTGCCTTCCTCGCGGCCGGCCAGCACCACTGGCTGGTTGTCCGAGACCGACAGGGTGTTCTTGTTGTGGCGCAGCATCAGTGAAGTACGCTGAGGCGCTGTGGCGGCCTGGTTGAAGACCGGCGACTGGCTGTGCGGGGCCGTGTCAAAAGCGTGCTGATCCAGGGCCAGTGAGGTGGAGGTCGGTGCGAAAGCTTCGACCACGCTGGGCGCGGCGGCCGGCGTGTGGCCCGGACGGAAAACATAGGCTTGCTGAGCAAAGCCGGCAACCTGTTCCGGGGAAAGCTGGCTGCGCACGTTGTCGGGCATGGCGTTGGCGCCCTCGCTGCTGACCAGGACCTGATCCGCCGGGGCCAAGGCGACCAGTTTGCGGGCATCGGCAATGACGGCATCGGCCGGTTGCTGGCTCATGGCATCCAGATTGCCCGCATGAATCGCAACCTGTACAGAGAGAGCTACGCCGGAGACCGGCGGCAACTGCTTGACGCGTGCGCGCAGGTCGAAGGCGGCCAGGGCGGCATTCTCGCCGCGTGGGAAGTGGGCGATCAGGGTGCGGCCGTCGGCCTGCACGATGTAGCCGCGGTAGGCGTCTATGGAGCGCTCTGCGCGGTTGCGGCAGCGCTCGACGGCGCGTTGGGTTTCCACTGCGCCCAGTTTGCCGAGCAGCGGCGCATCGCCGGTGACTTCGGCGATGAGCACGCAGGTGTCAGGAGTGGGCTGGCTGGTCATCGCTCTGGAGACTCCAAGGGTTTGCAGTTCGGGTGTCAGGGCTGGCTTGATTCCAGAATACGGTGCTTGCACCGCTTGCCGCCAGCGGCGAAACGGGAAGATCAGGCGCGTCGAAAGCGATGTCGCCCTCGCCAATCACGGCATCGCGGGTCAGATCCTTGAAGCCGAACAGCGCATTATCCGCCAGATGGCTGGGCACGACGTTCTGCAAGGAGGTGGCGATCGATTCGATGCGCCCCGGGAAAATGCGATCCCACTCGGCCAGCTGGGCCTTGATCAGCTTGCGCTGGGCGTTCTCCTGCGAACCGCACAGGTTGCAGGGGATGATCGGGAAGTCCATGGCGCGCGCGTACTTGGCCACATCTTTCTCGGCACAGTAAGCCAGTGGGCGGATCACCATGTGCTGACCGTCGTCCGACAGCAGCTTGGGCGGCATGGCCTTGATCTTGCCGCCGAAGAACATGTTCAGGAACAGGGTTTCGATCAGGTCTTCACGGTGGTGGCCGAGCGCAATCTTTGTGGCACCGAGTTCCTGGGCCGTGCGGTAGATGATGGCGCGGCGCAGGCGCGAGCACAGCGAGCAGGTGGTTTTGCCCTCGGGGATTTTTTCCTTGACGATGGAATAGGTGTCCTCGGTGACGATGCGATATTCCACGCCTAGAGATTCGAAGTAGCGTGGCAGCACGTCCTCCGGGAAGCCTGGCTGGCGCTGATCGAGGTTCATCGCGATGATGCGGAAACTCACCGGCGCGCGTTCGCGCATGGCCATCAGCAGGTTGAGGAGCGCATAGGAATCCTTGCCGCCGGAGCAGCACACCATGACCACGTCGCCTTCCTCAATCATGTTGAAGTCGGCAATGGCCTGGCCGATAGCGCGGGTAAGGCGCTTCTTCAGACGCTGGGCGGTGTTCGAAAGATCTTCGACGGAGATGCGGGACTGGATGGTTTCCACGGTGCGATGCTTGCTGCTGGACAAGTTCTGATTATATCGGTGCGCTCCGCCTGACCGGGGTGACCCCGATCACACTCGCGCAGATATTGCCTTGTTCCACGCAGGCTGGTACGCCGGCCGGCCCGGGTTTCGGGCGTTCCGTCTGAAAGCGGTTCAGCTTTCGCTGCGCCGACCCACCTGGATGCCCAGTTGCTTGAGCTTGCGGTAGAGGTGGGTGCGTTCCAGTCCGGTTTTCTCGGCCAGACGGGTGATGTTGCCGTCTTCGAGTTGCAGGTGGTGCTCGAAATAGATGCGTTCGAAGGTTTCACGCGCCTCGCGCAGCGGCAGATCCAGCGGCAGGGCGAGCGCTGCACTGGAGGCGCGGGAGACGAAGCGCACGACCTCATCGGCATTGATCTCGTCTTCCAGAGAACCAAGGGCCAGCGAGCGCACGGCGGCCTTCAGTTCGGGAAAGCCGCCGCCCCAGGGGCTGTTGCGCAGCGCGTTGAGTGCGCCGGTAGACAGCGTGCGTACTGGCACGTCACCGGTTTCGGCCAGATGTTGGAGGAGCTGGGTGACCATCTCGGGCAGCTCATCCTTGAGCTCCAGCAGCGAGGGCGGCACCAGCGACACTTCAAACAGGCGGCGGACCAGCAACGGATCCCAGCCTTCCACGAGCAGTTCGTCGGCCGTGCGCGAGCAGGCGGCGAGCAGGCGTTGATCGTGTTTTTCGAGGCGATCAAGGGCGAAGGCGAGGTTCTTCTGCTGGGCGCGATTGAGCAGGCTCAGGTCTTCGATGAAGAGCATGCCGCCGCGCGCGGCCTCAAGATTCTGGATTTCGATCGGTTGGCCGAAGCTGCCCAGGTCCAGCCAAGGGCTACCCGCTGCCTGCAGGCTGCGGGCGCACAGTTCGGCCAGCGAGCCGGCGCCCACGCGCAGCAGCAGCACACGGCTCTTCTGGCAGAGCTGATCAAGGCGGCGGCGCAGATCGCGCAGTGGCGTGGAGCGAGTGAAGGCGTTCAGTGTGAGGTGAGTCTGGGCCTTGCTGGGCTGGCGCTGCAGGCCACGCTTGACGGTGGCAAGGAGCTTTTGCAGGGCGATCGGCTTTTCGAGAAAGTCCAGGGCACCGAAGCGGATCGCTTCCACCGCGGTATCGATGGTGCCGTGGCCGGACATCATGATCACCGGCATCGACAGCAGGCCGGAGGCCGCCCATTCCTTGAGCAGGGTGACGCCATCAGTGTCCGGCATCCAGATGTCCAGCAGAACCAGATCCGGCCGTGCCGCCTGGCGGGCACTGCGGGCTGCCGTGGCATTTTCGGCAAGGATCACGTCGTAACCCTCGTCGCAGAGAATCTCCCGCAACAGTTCACGGATACCGATTTCGTCGTCAACAACCAGAATCTTTGCCATAGGTTCGGAGACTACCAGAGCAGGGTCAATTTGTTGTCGTTTCGCCCGGCGGCGTGGCGTCGAGCTTGGCCAGTCGCAGGCGCAGTTTTACTTCGGCACCGCCCTCGGGGCGATTGGCGATGAAAATCTCGCCACGGTGTTCCTCGATGATCTTGCGCACGATGGCCAGCCCCAGGCCCGAGCCGCGCGGCTTGGTGGTGACATAGGGCTCCATGGCGCGGCTGAGGATGTTGGGCGGGAAGCCACTGCCGTTGTCACGCACCACCAGCTCAACGCGCTTGCCATCCAGGCGCGTGACCAGTTCAACCAGCGGGGCCGTATGCTCGGCCACGGCATCCTGCGCGTTCTGTAGCAGGTTGTGGATGACCTGGCGCAACTGGCTGGCATCAGCCTGCACCAGGGGCAGGCCGGTAGCGAGGATCGGGCCGATCGGCACGGGCGCGGCTTCATACAGCATCAGCACTTCGCGCAGCAGGGCATTGAGATCCAGCGGGGCGAGCTGCGGCGCCGGTAGCCTGGCGTAGTCACGGAAGCCATTGACCAGGTTCTTCATGGCCTCGACCTGATTCACGATGGTCTGGGTGGAGCGATCGAGGAAGGCCCGGTCGGTGTCGCCCAGGCGGTCGGCCAGCTTGTGCTGCAGGCGTTCGGCGGAGAGCTGGATCGGTGTGAGCGGGTTCTTGATTTCGTGGGCCAGGCGGCGCGCCACTTCGGCCCAGGCTGCGTTGCGTTGTGCCGAGATGAGCTCGGAAATATCGTCGAACACCACCACGAAGCCGCCCGTGCTCTCGGGAAGCTGCGAGCCGTGCAGCAGCAAGGTCTGCACCGAGCCTTCGCCATGGGTGATTTCCAACTGACGGTGCCAGTCCGCCTCATGTTCGGCAAAGCCTGCCAGCACCGCATCGCGGAAGCTCAGGTGGGTCTGCCATTCGGCCAGGGGCACGGCTTCGAAGCCGATCAGATCGTCCTGCAGGATAGCGGTGGCTCCGCGGTTGGCTGCGCGCAGCTCGCCTTCGCTCGAGAAGGCCAGTACGCCGGCCGAGAGGTTGGCGAGCACGCTTTCCAGATAGGCCCGTGCGGCGTCGACAGCCGAGCGGTTTTTCTCGGCCAGTGCCCGCGCATCCTGCAACTGGCGGGTCATGCGGTTGAAGGATTGAGTCAGCACGCCCAGCTCGTCGCGGGCCGGCAAGGCTTGGCGTGGCGAGAGGTCGCCTGCCGCTACGGCCTGGGTGCCTTCGGCAAGGATCAGCAAGGGGGCCGAGAGTGAGCGCGCAAACAGGAAGGCTACTGCCATGGCGGCGAACATGGCCAGCAGCAGGGCCAGGGTCAGGGTCACGAGGTAAATGCTCTTGAGGCCCTGGCGCGAGAGCAGCAGTTCCTGATAGTTGCGGTGCAGTTCCTGGATCTGGTCGGCGCTGTGGGCGAGTGCTTCCGGTACGGAGGCACGCACCTGCAGCAGCAAGGGGTCGACCTGCAGGAAGCGGCTCGGCACCGGTACGACCACACGCATCACGAGTTTTTCGCCCTCTCCTTCAACGGCACGATATCCCATCGATTGACGGGCCTGGCGCAGCTGAGCGGTGGCCGGTACGTCCGGCACCAGGCCGCCCTGCGCCGCGCCCGTGGAGCTGACAACGCGCCCGCTGGTGGTGAGGAGGGTGATCTCGTCGGCGTCGAGACGCTCGCGCAGGCGGATCAGGGCTGGCAGGCTGGGTGGGGTGAGCTGGTCGCCGAGCTCCAGGGCGACGTTGCGACTGCGCTCGGCCAACTGGTCGAGCAGGGCATCCAACGCGCTGCGACCGAGGGTGATGCCGGACTCCAGGGCCGAGTCAACGCGCACGTTGTACCAGGACTCGATCGAGCGCACCGCGAACTGCACAGAGATCACGTAGATCAGGGTGCCGGGAGCAATCGCGAGCAGCAGGAACATGCCGATCAGCTTGAGCTTGAGGCGGGAGCCGAACTGGCGCGAGCGGTATTCGATCCACAGCTTGCGCAGTTGCAGGCCGACCAGCACCGCCAGCGCCACGGCCAGCGCAATGTTCAGCCCCAGCAGGACCGGATAGTTGTGGGCAAAGAGCGAGGAGTTGGCGCCTGCCGAGGCCAGCAGGAAGAGCAGGATGGCGCCCAGCGCGAGCACGACAATGAGCAGTCGCCTCATCGCGGATCAGGCCCTTGAGCAAGGAAATTCCACTGCACCCAGCCGGTAGAGACATCCAGCTCGCGATTACCGAAGACCACGACCTGAAAGGGCTTGGGCAATTGCGACATGTCCAGCCGGAAACGCAGCGAGGCCTTGTAGGTCTCGCCGGGTGTGAGGCGGTTGCGGTCGATCACCGACCAGTTGCGGATCGATAGCAGGGCGCGCAGGGCATCCTCGAAGC
This sequence comes from Uliginosibacterium aquaticum, assembly GCF_012972705.2. Lineage (GTDB taxonomy): Bacteria > Pseudomonadota > Gammaproteobacteria > Burkholderiales > Rhodocyclaceae > Uliginosibacterium > Uliginosibacterium aquaticum. The sequence goes on from NZ_JABCSC020000001.1 coordinate 344,703, forward strand.
TGCCGAAGCTGCGGTGGATGCTGCCTACCGAGAGGCGATACTGACGGGTGAGGGCGTGATAGGAGAGGCGGAAGTCCAGATTCCGCTCGACCACGCTCTCATCGAGCCAGTACCAGCGTGCGCGGGTCAGGGTGAATTCAGCCTGAAAGGGGATCGAAACCCCGCTGGCGATCATTTCCTCCAGGCGCGGATTGGCCTGCATCTCGAGCGACGCATTGACCACATACACCTGATCGACCGGGACGATCTCCTGGAAGCGGAAGTCCAGCCCCTTGCCGGCCGCCAGCGCGGCCGGCGCGCAGAGCAGCATGAAGCTCAGCAGCCACAGCCGGCGCAGCAGACACATGACGGCAGCCCTCGTCCCGAGCTGACGCTCAGGCGCTTTTCTCCAGCAGGGCGAAGTAGAAGCCGTCATGTTGCGCGGTGGGCAGCCAGTGTCTCTCGAATGTACCGTCCGGCAGGCGAGCGCGGCGGCAGTCCTTGTGGCGGGCGGCGAAGCGGGCGACCTGCCTTCCGTTCTCCTCTTCGAAGACGGAACAAGTGAGATAAAGCATTTTCCCGCCCGGCGCCAGCACTTGCCACAGGGCCTCGAGGATTTCGGCCTGAACCGTTGCAAAACCCGCAATGTCCTCTTCGCGGCGCAGCCACTTGATGTCCGGATGGCGACGCGCTACGCCCGAGGCGGAGCAGGGTACGTCGGCGAGGATGCGCTCGAAGGGCTGGCCGTTCCACCACTCGTCGAGATGGCGGCAGTCGGCCGTGCGGACTTCGGCAGAAAGGCCGAGGCGGGCAAGGTTGTCGCGCACGCGCTGGCTGCGCTTGTCTTCCACATCCAGTGCCAGCAAGGCGATGTCTGCGGACTCAAGCAGGTGAGCGGTCTTGCCACCGGGGGCGGCGCAGGCGTCCAGCACGCGCTGACCCGCGGCGAGATCCAGCAGCGCGGCCGCTTGCTGGGCGCCCCAGTCCTGCACCGAGACGCGGCCTTCGGCAAAGCCGGGCAGGCTGGAAACGGGCCGCGGTGTGTCGAGCTGAAGAGCCAGTGGGGCGAGTTCGGTGAAGGTGATTGCGGCCTCGGTGAGCTCGGCGCGGTAGGCGTCTGCGCTGCTGCGGCGCGGATTCACGCGCAGGCTCATCGGCGGGTGGGTGTTGTTGGCGGCCAGCAGGGCCTGCCAGTGCTCCGGATGCTGACGCTGTACGGCCTTGATCCACCAGGCGGCATGGCGCCAGTGCGCGGCGGGGTCGGCATCGGCGGCGGCAAGCAGGGCGGCCCACTGACGTAGCGCGTTGCGCAGCACGCCATTGACCAGCGCCTTGAGGCGCCCCTCGGCGAGGCGGGCGGCGGCTTCAACGGCCTGATCGACGACGGTGTGGGCGGTGTCCGGCCGGGTTTCGAGGCGGTAGAGGGCAAGCAGCAGCAGAGCTTCGATGCGTGGCTCCTCAAGCGGCTTGCTGAGCAGCTTGGCGAGAATGAAGCTGCCGCGCCCGCAGTCACGTAGGGTGCCGTAGAGCAGATCCTGCACAGCGCCGCGGGTCGCCGGCAGCAGGTCCGGGTAGGCTTGCCACAGGCCCAGCAGGCCGTCGTTCAGCGCATAGCCCTTGAGCACGGCGGCAAGGCCATCGCTGGCAACCAGCAAGGCTTCGCCGAGCGTGCCGGCGGCCAGTGGTGGCAAGGCCGGGCCGCGTGGGCGGTGATCACGGGCTGGCGGGGGGGTACGGGAGTCCTGCGTGGGGCGGGAGCGGGCGGGGCCACGGCCGGTGGCCGGGCGGGCGCCGGTGCGGCGGGGGAAAGGTTTCTTGTCCATGCCCGCATTGTACGGGTTCGGCTCTGCGGAGGCGGGAGACGAAGCGCTTGCAGCGCCTCAGTGAGCGCAGCGATGGTGCTGGATCGCTGCGCTCAAGCCCGTCAGCGCTTCAATTCCTTTACCATGCCGGCAAATTTCAGCGGATCGGTGCTGGCGCGGCGGGCGTCTTCCACGCTGACCTTGCCGGCCGTGATGAGGCGCAGCAGATCGTCGTTCATGGTGTGCGAGGAGGCGTTGCGCTCCAGGCTCTGGATGTCCAGCAGGCCGCGGATGCCGCTGAAGTTGGCGCTGCCGATGAGATGGGCGGCTTCCTGATTCACGGTGAGGCATTCGGTGGCAAGCTGGTAGCCGTCACCGGCCGTGTTTGGCAGCAGGGCCTGGCACAGCACGCCCCGCAGGCTGCTCGCCAGCGTCTGGGCCTGGGCTTCGCCGTTGCCGAGGAGACGCAGCATCTTCTGCAGTCCCAGTTCGGTGCTACGCGCGTGCAGTGTGGCGAGGACCAGCGGCCCGGCCTCTGACAGGGCCAGGGCTTCCTGTGCGGTGGCCGCATCGCGGATCTCGCCGATCAGGATCACGTCCGGGCGCTCGCGCAGGGCATCCAGCGCGCCGAGGTAATAGCTCGCAACGTCGCCGTCGGTGCCGACCTCGCGTTGGGTGATGATGCTCTTCCTCTGCGGGATCAGGGTTTCGACCGGATCCTCGATGGTGATGATATGGCCCGGGCGGGTCTTGTTGATCTCGTCGAGCAGGGACGCGATGGTGGTGGACTTGCCCTGGCAGGTGTCGCCAACGATCAGCACCAGTCCGCTGGTGAACTTGGCGAAGGCCTGGGTGTTGGGGCGCAGCCCGAGGCTGGCGAGCGGCAGCGGCTCGGCCGGGAAGCGGCGAATTACGCAGCCCAGGCGTTTGCGGGCGTGAAAGGAGAAGCAGTTCACGCGCAGGCGGGCGCTGTAGAGATCCTTGGCACGGTCGAAAGCGCGCTCAAGAATGCGTTCTTCCCAGGCCGGCTCGATCACTTCGAAGAATTCTTCAAGCTCCTGGCCGGTGACCGGAATGTCTGACACGGCCACCAGGCGCTTGGGCTGACGCAGCATGACCGGACTGTTCTGGTGAATGATGATGTCGGAGAACACGATCTCCGAATTGAGCAAGCTGAGGATCTGCTCGATCAGCGTGCCCGAGCCTGGGTAATCGAGATTCTCGGTCGGCGAGAGGGTTTCGATCAGCGAATGATGGGTCTGGTCCATGGCGTGCCCCGGCGGTAATTTTGTTCGACCCGAATCCTTGCCCGAGCGGGCAGGAATTGCAAGCGTCGGGTGATGGAAGTAACAAGGCCCCAGTCGCGTTTGCGTCTGGGGCCTGGGTGCGTAAGGCGGCGTGTTCGAGCTTGCTTAGCCGCTGTTGCGCAAACCTGCCGCCACGCCGTTGATGGAGAGCAGGATGCCGCGACGCACGCGGTCGTCCTTGTCGCCTTCACGGTAGCGGTGCAGCAGCTCGACCTGAACGTGATTGAGCGGGTTCAGGTAGGGCAGGCGGTTGCGGATCGAGCGGGCCAGCAGCGGATTGCCTTCGGTGAGTTCCTTCTGACCGGTGATGGCCAGCAGCACTTCGAGGGTGGACTCCCATTCGGCCTTGATGCGCGTGAAGATGGCGTCGCGCAGCGAGGCGTCCTGCACCAGTTCGGCATAGCGCGAGGCGATCGCCAGATCGCTCTTGGAGAGCACCATGTCCATGTTGGCGAGCTGGGTGGCGAAGAAGCTCCATTCCTTGTACATCGACTGCAGCTGGGCCATGCCGGCGTCGCCGCGCTTGGCGAGGAAGGCCTTCACGGCCGAGCCGAAACCGAACCAGCCCGGCAGCATCACGCGGGACTGCGCCCACGAGAACACCCAGGGGATCGCACGCAGATCTTCGATGGCCGTGCTCTTCTTGCGTGAAGCCGGGCGCGAGCCGATGTTGAGGTTCGCAATTTCCGAGATCACGGTGGATTCCCAGAAATAGGTTTCAAAGCCCGGGGTTTCGTAGACGAGATTGCGGTAGGCCTTGAAGGCGGCATCCGACAGTTCGTCCATGATGGCCAGGTAGTCGGCGCAGGGCGCGGCTTCCGGGTGGGCCAGCAGAGTGGCTTCGAGGGTGGCGGCGGCCAGTACTTCGAGGTTACGGCGGCCCACTTCCGGGTTGGAGTACTTGGAGGCGATGACTTCGCCCTGCTCGGTGAGGCGGATCTGACCTTGTACCGCGCCGCCCGGCTGGGCCAGGATGGCCTGATAGCTCGGGCCGCCACCACGACCGACCGAACCGCCGCGGCCATGGAACAGGCGCAGGCGCACGCCGTGTTTCTTGAATACTTCGATCAGCTGGATCTCGGCTTTGTAGAGTTCCCAGCCGGAGGTCAGGAAGCCGCCGTCCTTGTTGGAGTCCGAGTAGCCGAGCATGCATTCCTGAGCTTCGTCGCGTGAGGCGACGAGCTTGCGGAAGACCGGGATGCTGAAGATACGGTCCATGATGCCCGGGGCGTTCTGCAGGTCGCCAATGGTTTCGAACAGCGGGATCAGGTTGACGTCCAGGGTGCCGGCGGCGGGGTTCAGCAGACCAACCTCCTTGAGCAGCACGGCCAGCTCCAGCATGTCGGAGACGCCGTCGGTCTTGGAGATGATGGCGTTCTGCACGCAGCATTTGCCGTAGATGCGGTGCGATTCGGCAATGGCGCGGAAGATGGCCAGCTCACCGGTGGTCTCTTCGGAATACTGCAGGCAAGGCGAGGACAGCGGGCGCGAGGTGGCGAGCTCCTGCAGCAGGATGGCGATGCGGCCTTCTTCGTCTTTTTCCAGATACTTCGTGCCGGGGTGCGCGGCTTCAAGCAGTTCGGCCACGCTGCGCTCATGCACATCGGAGTTCTGGCGTACGTCGATGCTGGCCAGATGGAAGCCGAATACCGAGGCAGCGCGCTGAAGCTCACGCAGCTTGCCGTGGGCGAGGGCGGGCGAGCAGTACTTGAGCAGGGAGTTGTGGATGATGTCCAGATCCGTGCGGAAAGTTTCGGCATCCGGATAAGGCTCGGCGGCGGCACCGGGCTGGCGGCCTATCGGCTGGATACCCAGTTTCACGGCGGTCGCCCACAAGCGTGCGTGGATGCCACGCATGGCGCGGCGGTAGGGTTCATCCTCGGTGTGGGCACTCTTGTAGGGCGAGCGTTCGGCCAGAGCGACCAGCTCCGGGCTGACGTCCACCAGCCCGCTGGAAAGCGAGAGGCGGTTGCTGAGGCGGCTGCTTTCCTCGATGTAGAAATTAAACGCGACCTGGGACTGCAGTTGCAGCGCGCGGCGCAGGATGTCGGCGGTTACGAAGGGGTTGCCGTCGCGGTCGCCACCAATCCAGCTGCCCATGCGCAGGAAGGAGGGCAGATCGAAGTGCTCGCCGTTCTGGCTGCGCGCGGAAAGCTGGTCTTCGAGGCGGGCATACAGCTTGGGCAGCTCGCGCAGGAAGGTGTAGTCGTAGAAGGACAGGCCGTTGGCGATTTCGTCGACGACTGACAGTTTGGTCAGGCGCAGCATGCGCGTTTCCCACAGCAGCAGGATTTCGCGGCGCAGGGATTCTTCGTTTTCCTCTTCCTCTTCCGGGGTGAGGGCCACGCGGTCGCGCTCGTCGAGCAACTGGGCGATGCGCAGCTGGCAATTGAGGATGGACTTGCGCTGCACTTCGGTCGGGTGGGCGGTCAGTACTGGGCGGATCATCGCCGTGTCGAAGAACTCCTTCAGACGCGCATCATCGATGCCGGCCTGGCTGGCGAGGGTCAGGGCGTGAGCCATGCTGCCCTCGCGTGGTGCGGAGCCCGCCCGCAGGTGGGCACGCGAGCGGCGGATGTGATGCTCGTCTTCGGCAATGTTCGAGAGCTGCGAGAAGTAGCTGAAGGCACGTACCACGTTGAGAGTGTTTTCGTGTGCCACTTCCTTCAGCATGGCCTCCAGCTCGTGGCGGGCGTCACTGTCGTCATCGCGGTGGAAGCGCACCGAGGTCTGGCGGATGCGTTCGATGAGACCGAAAACGTCGACGCCTTCCTGGGCGCGCACAGTGTTGCCGAGGATGCGCCCGAGCATACGGATGTCGTCGCGGAGCGGGGTGTCCTTGTCCTGATCGGTGAGGGGGGCGTGATTGTTCATGCTGGCTCTGAGGGCTAAAAAGCTGTTTTTCTGGGCGGACTGCAGAATATAGCAGCCCGGCGGCCCGCCCGGGCACGCGTGCTAAGATCGAACCGTTCCCGATCAAGCAAGAGCCGTACCCCATCCGAATGCCGAATTCCGCCAAAGCCAGGGTGCAAACCCCCTCCCGCATCGTGATCGCCACCCGTGAGAGCCGCCTGGCCTTGTGGCAGGCCGAGCATGTCAAAGCCCGTCTTGAAGTGACCTGGCCCGGCTGCGTGGTGGAGCTTCTGGGCATGACTACGCGCGGCGATCAGATTCTCGACCGCTCGTTGTCCAAGGTCGGCGGTAAGGGGCTTTTCGTGAAAGAGCTGGAGCAGGCGCTGGCCGATGGCCGTGCCGATATAGCCGTGCACTCCATGAAGGATGTGCCAGCGCAGATGCCCGAGGGTTTCGCCCTGATCGCTACGCTGGAGCGCGAAACGCCGCTGGATGCTTTTGTCTCCAACCGCTACGAGACGCTGGCCGACATGCCGCCGGGCACCGTGGTCGGCACCTCCAGTCTGCGCCGCGAGGCGCAACTGCATGCCCAGCACCCCTATCTGGGCGTGCTGCCCCTGCGCGGCAATCTGGACACACGCCTGAAGAAGCTTGATGAGGGCCAGTACGACGCGATCATCCTTGCCGCCGCCGGCCTCAAGCGCCTGGGGCTAGGCAATCGGATCCGCAGCGTGCTCAGCAGCGAGGACAGTCTGCCGGCCGCCGGTCAGGGCGCGCTGGGCATCGAGGCGCGGGCCGACCGGCCCGAAGTGGCGGCCTGGTTGGCGCCGCTGGTTGATCCGGTTACTACTGCCTGCGTGGCCGCCGAACGTGCACTGACGCAGGCCCTGCAAGGCGGCTGCGATGTGCCGATCGGCGCCTTCTGCGAGTCGCAGGCCGATGGTCGTCTCTCCATGCGCGCTTTCGTAGCGACGCCGGATGGTGCGCAGATCGTGCGCAGCGCGGGCGAGGCGGCTGCGGCCGAGGCGGAAACGCTGGGCCAGCGTCTGGCGGCGGACTTGTTGGCCCAGGGCGCGGCCGCGATTCTTGCCTCCTTGCGCGAATGAAGCCGCTGGCCGGGCGCTGCATCGTCACCACCCGCCCGGCCGCGCAGGCCGCCGTGCTAGGGCGCGAGTTGCAGGCGCTGGGCGCTGAAGTGCTGAACTTTCCGGTGATAGCTATCGCGCCCGCCGATCCAGCGCCGCTGCGGGCGCTCGATCTGGCTGGCTTCGAGCTGGCTTTCTTTGTGTCGGCGAACGCGGTCGAGCAGGCTTTTGCGATCAGGCCGCGCGCACAGTGGCCGGCCAGTCTGCGGGTGGCGACGGTGGGGCCGTCCAGCGCGCGGGCCCTGAGGGATCACGGCTGCAGCGAGGTCATCGTGCCGGCAGAGGGCTTCGACAGCGAAGCCGTCCTGGCCCTGCCCGAGTTTCAGGCGGCGGCCATTGCCGGCCGGCGTGTGCTGGTGCTGCGCGGCGATGGCGGGCGCGAGTTGCTGGCCGACACCCTGCGTGAGCGCGGGGCTGCTGTTGAACAGGTCAGCGTTTATCGGCGCAGCTGTGCTGCACTGGATCCCGCCCCCTTGTGGGCGCGTTTTGCGCGCGGTGAGTTGAGTGCATTGCTGTTTACGGCCAGCGAAGGTTTGCGTTTCTTCCTTGAAATCACCGGCGAGGAGGGCCGTATGATGCTCGCCGGCCTGCCCTGTTTTGCCCCGCATCCGCGCATCGCAGAAGCCTTGCGGGCGGCTGGGGCCACGCAGGTCGAGCAGACCCTGCCGGGCGATGCCGGCCTGCTGGCGGGCCTTGCGGCCTTTTTTGCTGCCCCTTCTGACTAAGCCCGCAGAGGGGCCTATCGGTTAAGATTCGGTCATGGAAAACCAAGTCCTCCCTCCGCAGCCTTCCGCGCCCGAAGCGAAGCACCGCAGCGGCCCGCGCTGGAACCGTATCTACACTTCTGCAGCCGTCGCTGCGCTGGCCTTGCTGGGCTGGCTGGCTTACGACACACGCCACGATCTGGCGAGCGTGCAGGCCGAATTGCAGCAGCGCGTGGCCGAGGGCGATAAATCTGCCCAAGAGGCCCGCACGCTGGCGCGTCAGGGGCTGGAGCAGCTGGAAACCGCGCAAGGCCGCATCACCACCCTGGAGGCGCGCCTGCATGAATCCGAAACCCAGTACGCCTCGGTCGAGGCCTTGCGGGCCGAGTTTGCCCGCATGCGCGACGAGCGTGCGCTGGACGAAATTGCCCTGGCCATCGAGATCGCCGTGCAGCAACTGCAGTTTGCCGGCAACGTGCCGGCGGCCCTGAATGCACTCAAGGCTGCCGATACCCGTCTGGCGCTGCTCGATCAGAGCCGTTACCTGCCGCTGCGCAAGCTGGTCACGCGCGACATCGAAACCCTCAAGACCCTGCCTGGCGCAGACACCGCCAGCGTGGCCCTGCAACTGGAAACCATCATTGCGCGGGTCGATAGCCTGCCGCTGGGGTTCGAGCGTCAGGTGCCGCCACCGCCCAAGGCCGCCAAGGCGCCGACCAAGAAGGCCGCCGCCTCCTCTTCCAGTGCGGCAGCCGAAGCGTCGGCACCGCTCTCCAGCCCGAATGCCCTGATGAGTCTGCTGGGAGATCTGTGGCAGGAGTTCCGCGGCCTGATCCGCATTGAGCGCCTGGATCGCCCGGATCCGGCCCTGCTGGCCCCCAGCCAGGCGGCCTATCTGCGCGAGAACCTGCGTCTGCGCCTGCTCTCGGCGCGGGTGGCACTGCTCCAGCGCGAGGGCAAGCTGTTTGCCGAAGACATGCAGCAGGCGAGCCTCTGGCTCAAGCGCTATTTTGATCTTGAAGCGCCCGCAGTGGCCGGCACGGCCGAGGAACTGGCCCGCATCGCGCAGGCGCGTCCGGGTGTTCAGCTTCCCGCACTTGAGGACACGCAGGCTGCCCTGCGTGCGCTCAAGTCCGGCAGCAAGCGCTGAGGTCCGCCATGCGTGCACTGACCTGGCTGATCGGGCTCTTCGCGATGGCCGTGGGGATCGTCCTCGCGGCGCGTTACAACGAGGCCTATACCCTCTTCGTGTGGCCGCCCTACCGCGTGCAGGTGTCCATGAACCTGCTGCTGCTGCTGCTGTTGGTGGTTTTCTTGCTGAGTTACCGGGTGGCGCGGATTGCCGTGCGCGCCGTTGAACTGCCGGGCGAGGTCAATGTGTGGCGCAAGCAGCGCCGCCGTGAGCAGGCCCAGAACGCCTTGGCTGAAGCCGAGCGCTTCTATCGCGAAGGGCGTTACGGTCAGGCCTTCCGCTCAGCCACCCATGCCTATGCCGGTCTGCCGCAGCCGGGCCTCGCGGCCTTGCTGGCGGCGCGGGCGGCACATGCCATGCGCGATTTCGAGCGGCGCGATACCTGGCTCGCCCACGCGGCCGCGCATGATCGTGAAATCCGCCTGGCGCGCTTGATGACCGAGGCCGAGCTGGCGATTGCCGACCGCCGCTTTGAAGATGCGGCCAGCAGCCTTGAAGGCTTGCGTGCCCGCGGCCATCGCCATCTCGCCGCGCTGCGCCTGTCGCTGCAGGTCGAGCAAGGGCGCGGGCGCTGGCCCGAAGTGGCACGTCTGGCGCGCACCCTGCACAAGCACGGCGCGCTGACGGCAGAGCAGACAGCTCCGCTGCTGCGCCGCGCCCAGCTTGAGCAGTTGCGCGAGGCAGACGGTGATCTGAGCGCCCTGGAACGCGTCTGGCAGGGGGTTCCGGATGCCGAGCGACGCGACGCGGGCTTCTTGTTGCGCGCTGTACCGCACCTGATCGGTGCCGGGGATGACAAGCTCGGCGTGGCAGCCATCGAGGAAGCCCTCAAGCATGACTGGGAGCCCGAGCTGACCAGCCTTTATGGTCGTTGCCAGAGCAAGGATCTGCGTGCCCAACTGGCTACTGCGGAAGCCTGGCTCAAGCAGCATCCGGAAGATGCCAGCCTGCTCCTCGCGCTGGGGCGTTTGTGCCTGCGTGCCCAGTTGTGGGGCAAGGCGCAGAGTTACTTCGAAGCGTCCTTGTCGCAGCAGGCTTCGCGCGCAGCACATCTGGAGCTGGCGCGGTTGGCCGAGCGCCTTGAGCGCAAGGAAGTGGCCGAGCGTCACTATCGCGAAGCCGCTGTGCTGGGGGCCTGAGCATGTCAGCAGTTCCCCGTCGTCTGAATCTCTCGGTGCAATACGCCCTGCAAGCCGAGGGCCTGCCCGAGCGCAGCCAGCTGCGCGGCTGGATCCGCGCGGCCGAGCCGGGCGCGGCCCAGCTTACGGTGCGCTTTGTTGATCGCGAAGAGGGACGCGGCCTCAACGCCGAGTATCGCGGCAAGGATTACGCCACCAATGTGCTGTCTTTCCCCTATGAGCAGGAGCCAATCCTGACCGGCGATCTGGTGCTGTGCTGGCCGGTGGTGGTGGAAGAGGCTGCCGCGCAGGACAAGCCGGTGGAGGCCCATTGCGCCCACCTGATCGTGCACGGTGTGCTGCACCTGCAGGGCTGGGAGCATGAAGAGGATGCCGAAGCCGAAGAGATGGAGCAGGAAGAGCGCACGATTCTTGCTGAGCTGGGCTATCCCGACCCCTACGCCAACGAAAAGGCGTGATGGCCCGTTCCACGAACGTCGGATTACGCCCTGCGGGCTAATCCAACCTACAAAACCATGGACCCTTCCAGTAGTCGCCCCAGTATCCTTGAACGCCTCTCCTCCCTGCTCACGCGTGAGCCGGACGACCGCGAGGCTTTTGTAGACCTGCTCCACTCGGCGCATGAGCGCAAGCTCTTCGATGCTGACGCCCTCAGCATCATCGAGGGGGCGCTGCAGGTGGCCGACATCCCGGTGCGCGAAGTGATGGTGCCGCGTGCGCAGATGGATGTGGTGCATATCGAGCAGAGCTTCGACGAGATTCTGGATATTGCCATCAGCACGGCCCACTCGCGTTTTCCGGTGGTGGGCGAGAACCGTGACGATGTGCTCGGCGTACTGCTGGCCAAGGATCTGTTGCCGGCTTTGCGCCAGGACGACTTCAACCTGCCGGGCCTGATCCGGACCGTGGCCTTCGTGCCGGAAACCAAGCGCCTCAACGAACTGCTGCGTGAATTCCGGGTCAGTCGCAATCACATGGCCATCGTGGTTGACGAGTACGGCGGCGTATCCGGGCTGGTGACCATCGAGGATGTGCTGGAACAGATCGTGGGCGATATCGAAGACGAGTACGACTTCGATGAGCATTCCGACGATATCGTGGCGGTGCCCGGCGGGCGCTGGCGCGTGAAGGCGCTGACGGCGGTGGATAGCTTCAATGAACGCTTCGGCAGCCAGCTCGAACGCGATGGTGTGGACACCATTGGCGGCCTGGTGCTGCAGCATTTCGGCCGCGTGCCGGCGCGCGGCGAGATGATCGAGATCCGCGGCTTCCGCTTCAAGGTGCTGCGGGCTGACCGTCGCCGGGTCTACACCCTGCTGGCCGAGCCTTTGCCGGCACCGGACGGCGTGGGCGGCTAGGTTCTGAGATCATGATGAATGCTCCCCGGATGGCGGCGAAGCACGCGGAAGAATTGTTTGCTTCAGGCTTTTTCTGCGCGGAGAGCGTCTTGCTTGCGCTCGCACGCGCGCAGGGCATTGAAAGTGATGTGCTGCCCAGGATAGCCACGGCCTTTTGCAGTGGTATGGCACGTACCTGTGGGACCTGCGGCGCCCTGACCGGAGCCATGATGGGAATCGGCCTTGGCTCGGGCCGTACGGCCCAGACGGATTCTGTGCAGGCCACCTACGAAGCGACCCGGCAACTCATCAACGCCTTTGAGGCCGAATTCGGTTCAAGGGATTGTCATTCCTTGCTGGGGTGTGATCTTGGAACGCCGGAAGGGCAAGCCACTTTTCGTCAGGATCGGCTTGGCCGGAAGTGCGCGGAATACACGCGCCGGGCAACTGAAATCGCCGTAGAAGTCCTCAACCAGACCGCTGCCTGAGTCTTCGGGCAAGCGAGCATCCATGCGCCTGTCACACGGTCGCGCGTAGAATCGCGGCGGCTTCTTCCGGGTTCGTCACCATGTCCTTCCTGATTGCCCTGCTGGCGGGTGCTGCTAGCGTGCTGGCCTATGCGCCCTTCGAACAGTTCTGGCTGATGCCGCTGAGCTGGGGCGTGCTGTATTTCTTCCTGCGTCAGCCGGATCTGCGACCCGGGCAGGCTTTTCTCACCGGTTGGGCCTGGGGCAGTGGCGCCTTGTTTGCCGGTCTGTGCTGGCTGGTGGTGGCGCTCAACCGTTTCGGCGGCCTGTCGGCGCCGCTCGCCGTATTCCTGATCCTGCTCTTCTGCTGCGCGCTGGCGCTGTATCCGGCCTTGCTCTCGGCGCTGTTTGCTCGCCTGCGCCCCGCGCATTGGGCTGGCCGGGTTGTGCTGATGGCAGCGTGCTGGACGCTGTGTGAGCTGTTGCGCGGCCAGGTGTTTCCCGCCTTCCCGTGGTTGGCGATCGGCTATACCCAGACGCCGCCGAGCCCGCTGGCAGGCTGGGCTGCCGTGCTGGGCGTGTATGGCATGAGCTTTCTGCTGGCCGCCACGGCTGCTTTGCTGGTGGAGGCCTGGCGTGAGCCGGCGCTGCGCCGGCGGGCGCTGGTCTGGGCGCTGCTGCCCTGGCTGGCCGGGGCCAGCCTGCGCCAGATCGAGTGGAGCGCCCCGGTCGGGGCGCCCGTCAGCGTGTCACTGATCCAGACCAATGTGGCGCAGGACCAGAAGTGGCGCGCCGACACCCTGATGGCTCAGCTGCAGCTCAATGCCGAGCTGCTGGCGCGCTATCCCGCCCGGATCATGGTGCTGCCCGAGAGCAGCCTGCCGCTGTTCGTGGACCAGTTGCCGCAAGGCTTTCTTGAGCATATCGAGCAGCAGGCGCGGGTCGCTGGCGGCGATGCGATCCTGGGCGTGTTCACCAGCGATGCGGCCGGCGGGGTCTTCAACAGCGCGATCACGCGTGGCGTAAGCAGCCCTCAGCAGTACAGCAAGAATCATCTGGTGCCCTTCGGTGAATTCCGCCCCTGGGGCTTTGGCTGGTTTTTCGATCTGGCCAACATCCCGATGGCCAACCAGACCCCTGGCGGTGACCGCCAGCCCTTGCTGGAACTGGCCGGCCAGAAAGTGGCCATGAACATCTGCTACGAAGACGTGTTCGGCGAAGAGCTGCGCCGCGCACTGCCCGAGGCCACGCTGATGCTGAACATCTCGAATCTGGCCTGGTACGGTGATTCGCATGCCCAGCCGCAGCATCTGCAGATGTCGCGGATTCGCGCGCTGGAGTCGGGCCGGCCACAGCTGCGTTCAACGAATACCGGCATGACCGCCATCGTGATGCCTGATGCCACAGTGAGTGCCGTGCTGCCGACCTTCACTCAGGGCGCACTGCAAGCAGAGGTGCGTGGTTACCAGGGCGTGACCCCCTTCGTGCTGCTGGGCGACTGGCCAATCTGGTTGCTCGTGTGGCTGGTGTTGCTGGGCGCGTTGATCCGTAAACGTCGGTTGGGCTGAGCAAGCCTATCTGGCTGCTCCGAACTCGGCCGAGAAATCGTCCCACCAGCGAGGGTCGGAAAGTGGTGGTGCGAACCCCGAGAGTTCTGGGTTTTCAAGCCGGAAAAGCCGGCGTCCGGCCAGTGGCAGATCGCGAAGCACTTCGCGTTTGTAGGCCCTGTAGAGGCGCTCGAACTCTCCTGTTGCGGCTAAGCGTTGTAGGCCATCCCGGATGCGTTCGGCCATCTTTTCACCGGTCGGTGTGCGTGGCACAAAGTAATAGCGCGCAAGCGGATAGAGCAGGGCAAGGTGTTTCTCTATCGTCAAGCCCGGCACCGTTTCACGTCGGCTGATCCACTCGGCTCGGATCTCGTTAGCCCCGCGTGAAAACAGCTCGAAGCGATTGGCCTCTAGCCCCTTGAACAGTCCCTCGAAGCTGTCTGTTGCAACCACCTCAAGGCCGTTGTGGCGAAGGATCGTTGTGTCTGTCCAGCTTGGTCGTTGCCCGATTCTGAAGCGCCGCAGCATGTCCAGATTGTTGACCTTCTCAAGGGCCGCCTGTTGGTGCTCCATGATGAGGAAAAGGCGAAGACCGAGTAGCCCCTTATCCAGCGGTAAGGGTATAGCCAGAAGCTTCTGCTCCAGCACCCGGCTTGTGCCCGGCGCAAAGATGTTGACGCGCTCCCCTCCGGACTCCAGCTCCAACTGGATGCGCTGATAGTTCATCGGTACCGGGAAGGCTTCTAGCGTGTACTCACCGTATTGGTTCCGATTGCTTTCCAAGATGGCCGCAAGCAGCCGCCAGTAATAGACTTGGCGTTGATCGTCTGCGTTTTCCGGTGCCGGGTAGGTGAAACGCATTGGATCCGCTGCAGCTGTAACAGCAGTCGCAAGCATCCAGAGCAGCAGGATCCGTAGCAAGTGGCGACGTCGGGAGGGCATTTTCAGCGCCCAGTACGATTCGATGGAGCCAGCTCGGCGGCGAGATCGTCCCACCAGAATTTGTCAGTGAGTGGCGGCGCCTTGTCCGAGAGCTGGGTGTTGGTGAGGCGAAAGACCTTGCGCCCGGAGAGATCCAGATCCGCCAGCACCAGCTTCTTGTAGGCCTGATAGCGGCGCTCGAACTCGCCGGATTTGGCCAGGCGGCGCAAGCCGTCCTCGATGCGCTCGGCCATTTTCTCGCCATCCTTGTTGCGCGGCACGAAGAAGTAGCGTGGCATCGGATAGGCCAGCACGAACTTTTTCTCGATCGCGAGGCCGGGGATCTTGTCCTTGTGGGCCAGCCATTCGGCGTGAATCTCGATGGCGCCGCGCGAGAAGAGGTCGTAACGGCGTACGCCCAGCATCTGGAACAGGCCTTCATAGTTGTCGGCCAGCACCAGTTTGAAGTTGTTATCGCCGAGGATTTTCGTGTCGGTCCATACCGAGGCCTGGCCGATCGTGAGCTGCTTGAGCTCCTCCAGCGTCTGCACCTTGTCCAGTCTGGTCTGGGTTTCCGGCATCACCAGAAACATCCGGTAGCCGAGCAGGCCCTTATCCAGCGGGATCGGAATCGCGCGCAGGCGCTCTTCCAGCTCCAGATTGGTGGCGCGTGAAACGATATTGATGCGCCCCTTCTCGCCGGCCTCGACTTCGGCGGCTGCGCGCTGGAAATTCATCGGCGTGCCGTAGGACATCACCTTGTAGTCACCGTACTTGCTGCGGTTGGACTGCAGGGCGGCCTCGAGGATCTCCCAGTAATAGGTGTGACGCTTGTCCGAGGCATTCTCCGGTGGCGGATGAATGAAGCTCATCGGCTCGGCCGCCCGCGCCGGCAAGGCCGCGTTCAGCAGGCAGCTCAGCAGCAGGCACAGCGCGCTGACTCTCATCCTTGTCTCCTCCTCATCGCGGGCAATCCACTATAACCAAACTTGCGGGCCTGCCAAGCAGGGCCTGCCCCTAGGCGGGCGCTTGCCTGTAAAATCCCCGCTTTCGCATCCGCTGCAGGCGCGGCCGCTCCGGTCGCCCCCCTCACATGAACGCCAAACCAAGTTTTCAGGACATCATTCTCAAGCTCCAGTCCTACTGGGGCAGCCAGGGCTGCGCACTGCTGCAGCCCTACGACATGGAAGTCGGCGCCGGCACCAGCCACACCGCCACTTTCCTGCGTGCCATCGGCCCGGAGCCCTGGCGCGCCGCCTATGTGCAGCCGAGCCGCCGTCCCAAGGATGGCCGCTACGGCGAGAACCCCAACCGCATGCAGCACTACTATCAGTTCCAGGTGGTGCTCAAGCCGGCGCCTGCCAATATTCTCGACCTCTACCTCGGTTCGCTTGAGGCCCTCGGCTTCGATCTGAAGAAAAACGATGTGCGCTTCGTTGAAGACGACTGGGAGAACCCGACGCTGGGAGCCTGGGGTCTGGGCTGGGAAGTGTGGATGAACGGCATGGAGGTGACCCAGTTCACCTACTTCCAGCAGGTCGGTGGCATCGACTGCAAGCCGATCACCGGCGAGATCACCTACGGCATCGAGCGTCTGGCCATGTATCTGCAAGGCGTCGAAAACGTCTTCGATCTGGTGTGGACCACCTGGGAAGAGAATGGTCAGACTCGCGTGCTGAAGTACGGCGACGTGTTCCACCAGAACGAAGTCGAGCAATCGACCTACAACTTCGAGCACAGCGACGCCGAATTCCTGTTCACGGCCTTCGGTGCGCACGAGAAGCAGGCCAAGCACCTGATGGAGGCCAAGCTCGCGCTGCCTGCCTATGAGCAAGTGCTCAAGGCCGCGCACACCTTCAACCTGCTCGACGCCCGTGGCGCCATCTCGGTGACCGAGCGCGCTGCCTACATCGGCCGCATCCGCAATCTGGCCCGCAGCGTCGCGGCCTCGTATCTGGAAAGCCGTGAGCGTCTGGGCTTCCCGATGGCACCCAGGGAATGGGTCGCCGACCTCCCGAAGAAGGAGGAGAAATAATCATGAACAAGAATCTGTTCGTAGAACTGTTTGTTGAAGAACTGCCGCCCAAGGCACTGAAGAAGCTGGGTGAGGCGTTTGGTGTGGGTATTGAAACCGCCCTCAATAGATCCGGACTTATTTGGGAAAGTAAGGTCACCACATATGCATCTCCTCGCCGGTTGGCGGTGCATTTCACGGATGTGCGTGACATTGCTCCGAATATTCAGATCTCTCAAAAATTGATGCCGGTGTCTGTTGGTTTGGACGCCAATGGCGCCGCCACCCCGGCACTGCTCAAAAAATTGGCTTCGCTGGGCGCTGACGAATCGGCCGTGGCGGGGCTCAAGCGCGTGGGCGAAGGCAAGGCCGAAACCCTGATGTTTGACTCGGTGCAGCCGGGCGTGGCACTGGCTGCTGGTTTGCAAAAGGCGCTGGAAGACGCGCTGGCCAAGTTGCCGATTCCGAAGGTGATGGGCTATCAGCTCGCCGATGGCTGGAGCACGGTGAGTTTCGTGCGCCCGGCGCACAAGCTGATCGCCCTGCATGGCGCGGAGATCGTCGATGTCGGCGTGCTGGGCCTCAAGTCCGGCCGCGAAACCCTGGGTCATCGTTTCGAAGCCGCCCAGTCGGTGGTAACTATTCGCGATGCCGATAGCTACGCCGAGCAGCTCAAGAGCGAAGGCGCGGTGATCGCCTCGTTTGCCGAGCGCCGTGCCGAGATCGTGCGCCAGCTCGCCGCAGCCGCGGCCAAGGTCGGCGGTGGTGTGAAGGCCATTGAAGACGAAGCCCTGCTGGATGAGGTGACTGGTCTGGTCGAGCGCCCGAATGTGGTGATCGGGCAGTTCGAGACGGAATTCCTCGCCGTGCCGCAGGAATGCCTGATCCTCACCATGAAGGCCAACCAGAAATACTTCCCGCTGCTGGATGCCAATGGCAAGCTGACGAACCAGTTCCTGATCGTCTCCAACATCGCCCCGGCAGACGCCAGCGCGGTGATTCAGGGCAATGAGCGCGTGGTGCGCCCGCGTCTGGCGGATGCCAAGTTCTTCTTCGATCAGGATCGCAAGAAAACGCTGGCTTCGCGCGTCGAAGGCCTGGGCAAGGTCGTGTATCACAACAAGCTCGGCACTCAGGGCGAGCGTATCGAGCGCGTGCGCGCGATTGCCAAGGCGATTGCGGCCAAGCTGGGCGTGGATGCAGCGGCAGCCGATACCGCTGCACAACTGGCCAAGGCTGATCTCTTGACCGACATGGTCGGCGAATTTCCCGAGCTGCAAGGCATCATGGGTGGCTACTACGCCCGCCACGACGGCCTCGGCGAGACGATTGCCGACGCAGTGGAAGATCACTACAAGCCGCGCTTTGCCGGTGATGATTTGCCGCGCAACGAAGTGGGTGTGGTGGTGGCGCTGGCCGACAAACTGGAAACGCTGGTGGGTTTGTTCGGCATCGGCCAGCTGCCGACCGGCGACAAGGATCCGTTCGCGCTGCGTCGTCACGCGCTGGGCGTGATCCGCATGCTGATCGAGCGCGATCTTCCGCTTGATCTCAATGAAATTTTGCGTCTCGCATTTAGGCAAATTGATGGAATTGTTCAAATCGGGGGAGATCCGGAAGCCCACCGTTCTCACACAATTTTCGGCGCTGATGCAGAACTGATCCCGCTGCTGCGGGGGGCAGAGGATTCCTTGCGGTCGTTTATCTACGATCGCCTCGCTGGCAGCCTGCGCGAGCAGGGCTATTCGGCGCAGGAAGTCGAAGCCGTGCTGGCCTTGCGCCCGCAACGCCTCGGCGACATCGCCAAGCGTCTGGCTGCCGTGCGCGCCTTCGCGGCGCTGCCGGAAGCGGCTGCGCTGGCTGCGGCCAACAAGCGCGTCGGCAACATCCTGAAGAAAATCGAAGGCGAACTGCCGAGCAGCGTTACACCGGCCTTGCTCGCCGAAGAGGCCGAGAAGGCCTTGTTTGCCGCGCTGGGCTCGATTGCCCCGCAGGCGAATGCTGCCTTCGACTCGGGCGATTACACCGCATCCCTGCAGGCCCTGGCGGCACTGCGTGGCCCGGTTGATGCTTTCTTCGACGGTGTGATGGTCAATGCCGAAGAGGCTGCGCTGCGTGCCAATCGCCAGGCCTTGCTGAACCAGTTGTATGGTCTGATGAATCGCGTGGCGGATCTTTCGAAGCTGTCGGCGTAATGCAATGACGGGGCGGGCGAGGCGTGTGCGAGCACTGCGCCCACTCCTTTCTGCCCGATGTGTTGAACGGGAAGCGGGCGAAGCCGGGCCGGAATCGATCCCCTACCGCTTCACCCTTCCCCCTTCTCTTCAACCCTCTTCCCGGAGAGCCAAGTGAAACTGATCATTCTCGACCGTGACGGTGTCATCAACATCGATTCCGCCCAGTTCATCAAGTCGCCGGAGGAGTGGAAGCCGATTCCCGGCAGCCTTGAAGCGATTTCCCGCTTGGGCGAGGCTGGCTACAAGATCGTGGTGGTCACCAACCAGAGTGGTGTCGGGCGCGGCCTCTTCGACATGGATACGCTCAACGCGATCCACGACAAGATGATCAAGAGCCTTGCCACCGTGGGCGGGCGCATCGACGCGATTTTCTTCTGCCCGCATCCGGCTGACTCCACCTGCGATTGCCGCAAGCCCAAGCCCGGCATGTTCCAGCAGGTGGCCGAGCGCTTCAACATGGACCTCAAGGGCGTGCCGGCCGTGGGTGACAGCCTGCGCGATCTGGTGGCCGGCCAGGCGCTGGGCTGCACGCCCTATCTGGTGCTGACCGGCAAGGGCAGCAAGACCGCCCTCGACCCTGAGCTGCCAGTGGGGACCAAGGTCTTCCCGGACCTCTCTGCCGTCGCCAATCACCTGCTCGGATACAAGGCCTGATGCTGAACCTGTTGCGCTCACTGGTCTTTGCGCTGTTCCTGCTCTTTGTTTTCCTGCCCTTCACCGGTTTTGTGGCCCTCACGCGCTGGATGAGCCTGCGCCAGCGCTACGACTTCGTGACTGGCTGGAATGCCCGCTACACCCTCGGCGCCTTTCGCCGCCTTCTCGGCATCACCCATCGCGTACAGGGCCTGGAGAACATACCGGCCGAGCCGGTGGTGTTTCTCGCCAAGCATCAGTCAGCCTGGGAAACCCTGGCGCTGGCCGCGTTCCTGCCGCCCTCGGCGTATGTGGCCAAGCGTGAACTGCTGCGCATCCCCTTCTTCGGCTGGGGGATGGCTCAGATGCCGATCGTGACCATCGACCGCAGTGCCGGCAAGGATGCCTTGCGCCAGGTGGTGGAGCAGGGTGGAGCCTTGATGAATGAGGGCTATTCGGTGGTGATCTTCCCGGAGGGCACGCGCACCGCTGTGGGCGGGCAGCGGCGTTACAAGATCGGCGGCGCCACGCTGGCGGTGGAGACGGGCCGCAAGGTTGTGCCGATTGCGCATAACGCTGGAGAGTTCTGGCCGCGCAATGCCTTCGTCAAGCGTCCCGGGGAAATCACCGTGAGCATCGGCCCCGCCATCGAGACGGCCGGCCGTAGCGCCGAGACCGTGAATGCCGAGGCGGCTGCCTGGATCGAGGGCGAGATGCATCGCCTCTTCCCGCAGCACTATCGTCAGTCGCTTGGCAGCAAGCGCGAAGCGGCCCGGGTCGCCCATTGATGGAGCTGCAGCGCACCGCCCAGAGTACGACCGGCGCGGAACAGCGCACTCTCCGGCTGGGGCCGCGCGAGATCGTATTCACCTTGCGCCGCAGTGCGCGCCGCACGCTGGGCATGCAGATCGACCGGCGCGGGCTTACCGTGACCATCCCACTGCGTGCCAGCCTGCGCGAGACCGAAGCCTTCATGCGCGAGCGTGCGGCCTGGATCGTCGAGAAGCTTGATGAGTGGGCGCAGCGCCAGCCGCCACCCTCCGTGCAGATCAGTGACGGTATGCAACTGCCGGTGTTTGGCGAGCCCTGCACGGTGCATTGGACGGCCGGTGCCAACCGCACGCGCTGGGTGGAAGGCTATGCGCGGCGCGAGCTGCATCTGCATCTGCGCCGTCACGAGGATGCGCCGCGCGTACTCCTGCGCGGCCTGCAGGAGTACGCGCTGCCCTACTTTGCCGGCCGCCTCGATGAGTATGTGTATCTGCTCCAGCGCACTTACCCCGAGATCCAGCGCCCGCCCCTGTATCTGTCGAACGCACGCACGCGCTGGGGCAGCTGCTCGAAGCTCTCCGGCATTCGTCTCAACTGGCGCCTGATCCATCTGCCACGACCACAGATCGATTACGTGGTGGCACATGAGGTTGCCCATCTGGTTGAAATGAATCACTCGCCGCGTTTCTGGCGCCTGGTCGGTGAGCTCAAGCCCGACTACGAGCGCGACGAAGCGGCGCTCAAACAGGCTCACCGCGTCATTCCGGTGTTCTGATTCACGGGAGCTCTGCTCCCCACTTTCAAGGAGTTACATATGCGCGTACTGCACACCATGATCCGCGTTGGCGATCTGGATCGCTCGATCAAGTTCTACACCGAAGTGCTGGGCATGAACGTGATTCGCACTTCGGATCACCCCGAAGGCAAGTTCACCAACGTCTTCGTTGGCTATGGCAGCGAAGCGGACGGTGCGGTCATCGAACTGACCTACAACTACGGCGTGGAAAGCTATGAGCTGGGCACCGGCTTTGGCCATGTAGCGATTGCGGTAGAGGATGCCTATGCCGCCTGCGCTGAGATCAAGGCCCGTGGTGGTGTGGTGACGCGCGAAGCCGGCCCGATGAAGCACGGCACGACCGTGATCGCCTTCGTGCAGGATCCGGATGGCTACAAGATCGAGCTGATTCAGCGCGGTACGCTCTGAGTCTTGTCCCGCTGATTCGCCCAAAGAGAAAGCCCCGCACGCGGGGCTTTCTCTTTGGTGGGGCTAGATTCAGGCCGGCCGGCGGATCTGCTTGTATTCCGTGCTGCCGGGACGGGTGTAGCGATGCAGGATGAAGTCGGCCAGCACCACATTGCCGGCGTTACCACTGCTGTTGTGGCTGTCGCTCAAGCGCTCGGCGAGGAACAGCCGGCCGAGCAGGGTGCTGCGCCAGGCTTCGCCGCCCGCGAGCTGATAGAAACGAGTGCGTTCCAGATGCGCAACCCGCAGCAGGCGGATCGCCTCGCGCGGCGGCCGGGCCATGATGGTGGCGAGCGTCATGCTGTTGAGCACGACGGTGTCCAGCGCGTCATAGAAAGCACGGGTTTCCTGGCCGCTGAAGGATTCGTAGTAGCGATGCCAGTCCTGCGGATGCAGCGGAATCAGATCAGTTTGCGGTTTGGTCAGCCAGTACAGGTTCCAGGCCACGGCGTCCTGGTACTTGTACATAAGGCGGAAAATGCAGTGCTCGGTGCCCGGAATGGCGTAGTACTCCGGTGAGCGCGGGGCATACATCAGGGACCCGTTCCAGAATTTCATGGTGCTTCTCCAGCAGCGGCGGCAAAACTGCCGATCTTGTCCGGAGTAACGGGCGGCGGCGGGCGAGCTTGAGTGCGGGAAAGCCTGGGCTTTGTAAAACTTGGTGCCTCAGCTACGTGGATGGAAGTTCACCGGCGTGCTTTCCGCTGGTTTTTCGCAGCCACCACAACTGCCGCAGCCGCTATTGCAGGCTGCCGGGCTACCAAAAAGCCGGCTGGCGACCGCCTCCGGCAGGCCCGCCTTGCGGGTAGCGGCGCCGATCAGCAGGGAGAGCTTGGGAGCCGCCTTGCGCAGGGCCAGCCACAGGCTGAAGACCAGCACCAGCGCGAGGATGACGGGTTCGAGCGAGGCGTAGCTCATGTCAGTGCGGCCGTGATGTGGAAAGTGAGGAAGGCGGCGCCGTAGGCGAGGCCGGTCAGGAGCGCAGCCCATACGGCGGTGGCGCGCCAGGAGGCGGTTTCGCGGCGCACCACGGAGAGTGTGGCGAGGCATTGCGGGGCGAACACATACCAGGCGAGCAGGGCGAAAGCGGTGGCCAGTGACCATTCATTGGCGATCGCGGCACCCAGCAACTGGGCGGTTTCCTCTTCGCCGCTGCCGGCCACGGCATACACCGAGGCCAGGCCGGCGACGGCCACTTCGCGCGCAGCCAGACCCGGGATCAGGGCTACGCAGATCTGCCAGGAGAAGCCGATCGGCTCGAAGAAGATGGCCAGGGCGCGGCCGATATGGCCAGCGAAGCTGTACTCGATGGCCGGGCGGGTCCAGTCCGCCGGCGGAGTCGGGAAGGTGGCGAGGAACCACAGCAGCACCGACAGGGCCAGGATCAGGGTGCCGGCGCGGCGCAGGAAGATCATGCCGCGCTCCTTGAGGCCCAGCAGTACGTCGAGCGGGTTGGGCAGGCGCCAGGCCGGGATTTCCATCATCAGGGCCTGTTCTTCTGCACCGCGACGACCGAGCAGGCGGGCCACCCAGGCCACGCCCAGTGCGCCGAAGATCCCGGCCATGTAGAGCGCGAAGAGGGTCAGGCCCTGCAGGTTGAACACGCCACCAATGGCGCGGTCAGGGATGAAGGCGCCGATCAGCAGGGCATACACCGGCAGGCGGGCCGAGCAGGTCATCATCGGCGCGACGAGGATGGTCAGGAAGCGATCGCGCGGATCCGGGATGCTGCGGGTAGCCATGATGCCGGGAATCGCGCAGGCGAAGCTCGACAGCATCGGGATGAAGGCGCGGCCCGAGAGGCCTGCACCGACCATGAAGCGGTCCAGCAGGAAGGCTGCGCGCGGCAGGTAACCGGATTCTTCGAGCACCAGGATGAAGAAGAACAGGATCAGGATCTGCGGCAGGAAGACCAGCACGCCGCCTACGCCGGCGATCACGCCGTCGACCAGCAGGCTGCGCAGCAGGCCTTCCGGCAGGTGTTCGCCCGCCAGTTCGCCGAGCAGGCCGACTCCAGCCTCGATACCGTCCGAAAACGGCCCGGCCCAGGCATACACTGACTGGAAGACCACCAGCATCACGGCGGCGAGGATTGCCAGGCCCAGCACCGGGTGCAGTACCCAGCGGTCGATGGCGGCGTCGACCGGGCTGGTCGGGCTCGGCATGCTGACCGTGGCGGCCAGGATGCGGCGGGTTTCGGCATGCAGGTCGGCGTCTTCCGCGAGTTTCGGTGGAGCCGGCGGCAGGTGACCGTCGAGGGCCGCGATCAGGTTAGCCGCACCCTTCTTCTTGATGGCGATGGTCTCGATGACCGGGATGCCGAGAATGGCCTCCAGCGCCTGGGCATCGATGCGGATGCCACGGCGGGCGGCGGCGTCGGCCATGTTCAGGGCCAGTACCATCGGGCGGCCGAGGCGTTTCAATTCAAGTACGAAGCGCAGGTGCAGACGCAGGTTGGTGGCGTCGGCCACGCACAGCAGCAAGTCCGGCTGTTGTTCGGCCGGATGCTGGCCCAGACACACGTCGCGGGTCACCGCCTCGTCAGGACTGGTGGCGTTGAGGCTATAGGCACCGGGCAGGTCCAGCACGCGGGCATGGCGGCCTGAGGGCAGTACGAAGAAGCCTTCCTTGCGCTCGACGGTGGCACCGGCGTAATTGGCCACTTTCTGGCGGCTGCCGGTGAGGCGGTTGAAGAGGGCCGTCTTGCCGCAGTTGGGCACGCCAACGAGGGCCAGGGAGAGCGGGGTGGTGATCAGGCTGGCGCTGTTCATGCACGGGCTCCTGGCAGTTCGATGGTGATGCGCGCGGCTTCCGAGCGGCGCAGGGCAAAGCGTGTGAAGCCGATCTGCACCAGCAGCGGCTCGGCGCCGAAAGGTCCGTGGGCGACCAGACTGACCGGCTCACCCGCCACAAAGCCGAGATCGCGCAGGCGGCTGGCGATCGGATCGGGACTGCCTTGTTCGCAGACTTGCAGGACGGTGGCCGGCACACCCGGCGTGAGTTCGGACAGCTTCATGGTCATCAGTATGCGATGTATTGCAATTGAGAATACTTCTCATCGACTGTTTTGTGAACAGGGTTTTATCAAGCTTTTGCCAAATCCTGTGTCTTCACCAATAATTACTGACCGGTTAGTCATTTGTCTGGCTGATGGCCCCGGCGGCTTGTTGCCTTTCCATCTTTTGTTGCCTTTGCTGCACTGACCCTGCTTGTCTTCCATGACCCGTGCCATTCGCCAGCGTCGCAAGGAAACCCGCCCGGCCGAACTGCTGGCGGCGGCGCTCGACGTTTTCGTCGACAAGGGCTTCGCTGCCGCACGCATGGATGACATTGCCCGCCGCGCCGGCGTTTCCAAAGGCACGGTGTTTCTTTATTACGAGAGTAAGCAAGCCCTGTTCCGGGCCGTGGTGCAGGAGGCGGTGCTACCGCATCTGGCCGCCGGCGAGGCTTTGCTGGAGCGACTCGATGCCGATCCGGAGCAGTTGTTGCGTGAGTTGCTGCTGCGTTACTGGCAGGTGCTGGGCAATCCGCGCCTGGGCGGCATTTCAAAGCTGGTGATGGCCGAGGCGGGCAATTTTCCAGAGATTGCGGCCTTCTATCACGAACATGTCGTGCAGCGCGGCCGTGCCCTGTTCGCGACGGTGCTGGAGCGCGGCATCCAGGCTGGCGTGTTTCGCTCCTGTGATCCGCTGGTGATGTGCCAGCTGGCCATTGCCCCGCTGATGTTCAGTTGTCTGTGGCAGCAGTCCTTTTCTGGCTGCGAGATGCAGACCGTTTCACCCGATCTTTACGTCCAGACCCATCTGGACATGTTCATGCGCGGTTTGCTGTGCGAGCCGCCGCCTGCCAGGAGTTCCCGATGAAAAGCCCCGTTTTCCTGATCGCCAGCGTTCTGACGCTGTCTGCCTGCCACAAGGCCTCCCCGCCGCAGGCGGCGGCGCAGGCGGCGGTGGTCATCCGGGCCGGCAGCTCCGCTGGCGTGAATACCCTGGCCTATGCGGGCGAGGTGCGCTCGCGCTACGAAGCTGATCTGGCTTTCCGCGTGGCCGGCAAGCTGCTTGAGCGACGCGTGAATCTGGGCGACACGGTACGCAAGGGACAGGTGCTGGCTCGGCTTGACCCGGCAGATCTGGGCCTCTCGGCCAAATCCGCCGAGGCCCAGCTGGCAGCCGCCGAAGCGGATCTGGCCCTGGCCAAAGCCGATTACGAGCGGGCGCAGAATCTCTTCGCACAGAAATTTCTCAGTGTCAGCGCCGTGGATGCGCGGCGTAGCCAGTTCGAGGCGGCCCAGGCTCGCCGCCAGCAAGCCCTGGCCGCGCGTGAAGTGGCGCAGAACCAGCTGGGCTACGCGCAACTGGTGGCCGAGCGCGATGGCGTGATCACGGCGGCGCCGGTTGAAGTAGGCCAGGTGCTGGCGGCTGGCCAGCTGGTGCTGCGGGTTGCCGACCCGGCCCAGCGTGAGGTGCTGGTGTGGATTCCGGAATCCCGCGTAGCCGGCCTCAAACCGGGTCAGGTGGCCCAGGTGCAGGCCTGGAGTGCGCCGGACAAGATCTATCCTGGCGTGCTGCGCGAGCTTGCCGCGAGTGCCGACGCCAGTACCCGCACCTATGCCGCGCGCATCAGCGTGACGGCACCCGACGAGCATCTGGGCCTGGGCTCCACGGCAGCGGCGGGTTTTGTGCTGCCCATCCCTGCCGGGGCGAATATTGAGCTGCCTTTGGCCGCGGTGATCCGCGGCGACGGGGGCAAGGGCCGGGTGTGGATAGTCGATGAGCAGGATCAGGTGCAGCCGCGCGAGGTGGAGGTGGCGGCCTGGGGGGATGAGAAGGTGCGCCTGGCGGGGGGCGTGAAGCCCGGCGAGCGGGTGGTGACGGTGGGCGCCCATGCGCTGTCTGCCGGTCTCAAGGTGCGGCCGGTGGAGCAGGGCGCACCGGTGGTACTGGATGTGAAGCGATGAAAAGCTTCAATCTTTCCGACTGGGGGTTGCGGCACCCGCAGATCGTGTTGTTCATGATGCTGGTGGCGACGCTGGTCGGCCTGTTCTCCTATACGCGTCTGGGTCAGAGCGAAGATCCGCCCTTCACTTTCAAGGTGATGGTGGTGACCAGCAAATGGCCGGGCGCCAGTGCGCTGGAAGTCGAGCAGCAGCTGACCGACAAGATCGAGAAGAAGCTGCGCGAGATGAACGAGGTCGAGACGCTGAGAAGCTACTCGCGCCCGGGTGAGTCGCAGATCATCGTGGTGGCGCGTGATTCGCTCAAATCCAGCCAGATGAAGGACATCTGGTATCAGGTGCGCAAGAAGGTGGGCGACATGCGCCACACCCTGCCGACCGGTGCCCAGGGCCCTTTCTTCAATGACGAATTCGGCGACACCTTCGGCAATATCTTCGCGCTGACTGGCGAGGGGCTTTCCTACACCGAACTCAAGCGCCATGCCGAAGCGATCCGCCTCGAATTGCTGCGCCTGCCGGACGTGGCTAAGGTGGAGTTCTTCGGCGAGCAGGAGCAGCGCATCTACATCGAGTTCTCGCCGCTGCGCATGGCGACCCTGGGCATCGATCCGAAGACCCTGATGGCGGCGATCGCCGAGCAGAACAGTAAGCTCGCCGGCGGCTATTTCGAGCTGCAGGACGAGCGGGTATTCCTGCGTGCCAAGGGCGAATTTGTGTCGCTCGACGACATCCGTGCGCTGCCGCTGCGCGCGGGTGGGCGCAGCCTGCGCATCGGTGACGTGGCCGAGGTCAAACGTGGCTATGTCGACCCGCCGGCCACCAAGATGCGCTTCATGGGCCGCGAGGCGCTGGGCATCGGCGTGTCGATGCGCGAGGGGGGCGACATCATCGCGCTGGGCCGCCACATGGATGAGGCCAGCGCGAAGATCGAAGCGCAGTTGCCACTGGGCGTGAAGTTCGAGCGGGTGGCCAACCAGCCGCGCGCGGTGACTGAGTCGGTGCAGGACTTCGTGCGCTCGCTGACCGAAGCAGTGGTCATCGTACTGGCCGTGAGCCTGCTCTCGCTGGGTTTTCGCACCGGCGTGGTGGTGGCGATCAGTATTCCGGTGGTGCTGGCGATCACCTTCCTGTTCATGTACTACTTCAACATCGGCCTGCACAAGATTTCGCTGGGCGCGCTGATCCTCGCGCTGGGTCTGCTGGTGGATGACGCCATCATTGCGGTGGAGATGATGGCGACGAAGATGGAGCAGGGCTGGGAGCGCGCCCGGGCGGCCGCCTTCGCCTATACGTCGACGGCCTGGCCGATGCTCTCCGGCACGCTCGTCACCGCCGCCGGCTTCCTGCCGATCGCCACCGCAGCTTCTTCGACCGGTGAGTACACGCGCTCGATCTTCGAGGTCACGGTGATCGCGCTGCTGGTGTCCTGGGTGGCGGCGGTGCTCTTCGTTCCCTTCATCGGTTACTGGCTGCTGCCGGATTTTTCCAAGAACTCCGGCAAGACCGGCATCGTCGTGCGCCTGCTGGCGAAACTGGCGCCGCGCCTCGCGGTGCGCCTGATCGAGCGCAGCCACCACACCCACTCCGAAGCGGCGATCTATTCCACGCCCTTTTACGCGCGTTTTCGCCAGACCGTGGGCTGGTGCGTGCAGCATCGCTGGATGGTGATCGGCGCGACCCTGCTGGCCTTCGCCGTGTCAATCTGGGGCTTCCGTTTCGTGCCGCAGCAGTTCTTCCCAGATTCGACCCGCCCCGAGCTGCTGCTCGATCTGCGCCTGCAGCAGGGCGCCTCGCTGAAGGCCGTGGAGCGTTCGGTGGAGCGCATCGAGCACTACCTGCGGCAGCAGGAAGGCATCGAGAACTACGTGGCCTATGTGGGCGGGGGGAGCCCGCGCTTCTATCTGCCGCTGGATCAGCAACTGCCGCAGGCCAACTTTGCCCAGTTCGTGATCCTCACGCGCGGCATGCCGGAGCGCGAGGCCTTGCGTGCGCGCCTGATCGAACTCTTCCAGCAAGACTATCCGGAGCTACGCGCCTCCATCAACCGGCTCGAGAACGGGCCGCCGGTGGGCTTCCCGGTGCAGTACCGGATCAGTGGGCCGGAGCACGAACGCATCCAGCAGATCGGTAGCCAGCTGGCTGGTGTGATGCGTGCCAATCCGCATCTGTCGAATGTGCAGAAGGACTGGGAGGAGGCCTCGAAGGTCGTGCGCCTGCATGTGGACACCGAGAAGGCGCGGCTGGCCGGCCTGTCACGCGAAGCGGTGCAGCAATTCCTTGCCACCGCGCTGAACGGTGTGTCGGTGAGCCAGTTCCGCGAAGGCAGCGAAGTCATCGAGTTGCAGATGCGCAGCAGCCGGCGCGATCTGGGCCTGGCCTGGCTCTCCGAGCTGGTGATCCCGGTCGGCAGTAGCCGCGGTGTGCCGCTGTCGCAGCTCGCCACCCTCGAATACGACTTCGAGCCAGGTCTGATCTGGCGCCGCAACCAGCTGCCGACGGTGACTGTGCGTGCCAGCCTGTATGGCCGCGTTCAGCCGGCTGAAGTGGTCCAGCAACTGGCGCCGCAGATCGAGGCGATTCGCGCGGCCTTGCCACTGGGCTATCGCCTGGAGGTGGGTGGAGCGGTGGAAGAAAGTGCCAAGGGCGGCAGTTCGGTAGCCGCGGGTGTGCCGCTATTCATCATCGTGGTGCTGACCATTCTGATGCTGCAGATGCAGAGCTTCGCACGCATGTTGATGGTGCTGCTCACCGCGCCGCTGGGCATGATCGGGGTGACCATCGCGCTGCTGGTCTTTGCGCAGCCTTTCGGCTTCGTCGCCATGCTGGGCACCATCGCGCTCTCGGGCATGATCATGCGCAACTCGGTGATCCTGATCGACCAGATCGATCAGGACGAAAAGAACGGAGTCCCTCCTGCGCAGGCGATTGTCGAGGCAACCGTGCGGCGCTTCCGCCCGATCATGCTGACCGCCCTGGCGGCCATCCTGGCGATGATTCCGCTATCGCGCTCGGCCTTCTTCGGGCCGATGGCGGTGGCAATCATGGGGGGGCTGCTGGTCGCCACAGTGCTGACCTTGTTGTTCCTGCCGGCGCTGTATGCCGCCTGGTACCGGGTGAAAGAATGTAAGGCCTGAGGGCGGGGCCGGCGCGCACAGGCTAGAATTCCCGGCTGACGCCCCGCCCCCAGACAGGAAGGAAACAAGAATGGATATCGAACAGGCACGCTTCTACATGATCGAGCAGCAACTGCGCCCTGCTGAGGTGCTCGACCCGGTCACCCTGGAGGCCGTATCGCTGGTGCGTCGCGAGCGCTTCGTGGCGCCAGCGCAACAGGCCCTGGCCTTTGCCGATGTGGCGCTGCCCCTGCCGGGCGGGCGCAAGATGCTGACGCCCACCGTGGCTGGCCGCCTGCTGCAGGCTGCAGCACCCAAGCGGGGCGAGAACGTGCTCCTGATCGGCACCGGCTCTGGCTATCTGGCCGCCCTGCTGGCCGTGCATGCTGCGAGCGTGCGGGTGGTGGAGGCCGATCCGGTCCTGGTGAGCCTGTCGCGCGCCAATCTGGCCCATGCCGGGGTGGCCAACGTGACTGTGGAAGAGGCTGATGGCCTGCAGGGCGATGCGGCACATGGGCCGTATGACCTCATCGTAGCGAGCGGTGCGGTGCGCGAAGTGCCGGCGGCCTGGCTGGCCCAGCTCAAGCCGGGCGGTCGCCTGCTGGCTTGCGTGGGCAGTGCTCCGGTGCTCAGTGTGCGCCTGTACACGCCGGCGGGCGGCAGCCGTGCCCTGTTTGAAACCTCGGTGGACGCCCTGCGCACGCCGGCGGCCGCCTTCGCGTTCTGAGCGCGGCATCATGGTGACGCCTTTGAGTGCTGAAGACCTGGCCGCCTGGCTGGCCGATGGCGGGCGCGCCGCGCCACTGTTGCTGGACGTGCGCGAGCCCTGGGAAGTTGAGCACTGCGCGCTGGCCGGCATCACGCCGGTACCGATGGCCGAAATCCCGGCGCGAGCGCATGAGCTGCCGGCGCAGCAGGCAGTGGTGTGCATCTGTCATCACGGTATGCGCAGCCAGCGCGTGGCCATGTTCCTGGCGCAACAGGGTTTTGAAAGTGTGTATAACCTCACGGGCGGCGTGGATGCGTGGGCGCAGCGCGTTGATCCGGCCATGCCGCGTTACTGAATTTCTGGGAAGTCTGGAGTGGGAGAGAACATGAAGCGTATTGCCCTGTCCGTCGCGCTGCTGTGTGCCGGCAGCGTTCAGGCCGCCGATCTGCTGGGTATCTATCAGGACGCGCGCCAGAGCGATGCCAAATACGGCGCCGCCCGCTACCAGGTGGAAGCCGGGCGCGAGAAGTTGCCGCAAGGGCGCGCTGGTCTGCTGCCGACCATCAACCTGAATGGCGCCAGCACCTATAACAACCTGGATGCCAAGCTGCCGAACGAGCGCGAGTATGGTTACAACACCAACTCCTACACCCTGCAGCTTTCCCAGCCGCTGTTCCGCTGGCAGAACTGGGTGGCCTACAAGCAGGGCGAGTTGCAGGTGGGCGTGGCGGAAGCGCAGCTCACGGCGGCCGAACTGGATCTGATGGTGCGCAGTACTCAGGCCTACTTCGACCTGCTCAACGCGCAGGATGTGCTCACGGTGCAGAGCCAGCTCAAGAAGGCCTCGCGCGAGCAGCTGGACTTGTCGAAGAAGAGTTTTGAAGTCGGTACGGTCACGATTACCGACGTGAATGACGCGCAATCCAAGTACGACATCGTGTCGGCACAGGAAATTGCGGCCCAGAACGATGTGAACGTGAAACGCGAAGCCTTGCGTGTGCTGATCGCCAAGGAGCCGCCGCAATTGGCGCGTCTACGCGATGGGGTGATGCTGGAGCCGCCAATGCCGGCGGATGTGGAGCAGTGGGCGCTGTCTGCCCAGAAAAACAATTTGGATGTGCAAGTCGGCCAGCTCAACGCAGAAATCGCTGCGCGCGAGGTGGAACGGAACCGTGCAGCACATATGCCGACCATCGATGCGGTGGGCTCCTATGGCCGCAATCATGGCGCGGGCTCTACTTCCTCGCAGAGCGAGTTCGAGTATCGCAACTGGCAGGTCGGCGTGCAGGCCACCTTGCCGATCTTCGCCGGCGGCGGCACCCAGTCCAAGGTGCGCGAGTCGCAGGCTTTGTCGGCCAAGTCGCAGCAGGATCTGGAGGCAGCCAAGCGTAACGCTGCGCAACTGGCCCGCTCGGCATTCCTCAGTGTGACCAGTGGCGTAGCCCAGGTGAGAGGCTATGAAGCGGCTGTGATATCGAGCCGCAGCGCACTGGAGTCCAACAAGCTGGGCTATCAGGTGGGCGTGAAGATCAACAAGGATGTGCTGGATGCCCAGAGCCAGCTCGCCGACACCGCGCAGAAGCTGGCCAAGTCGCGTTACGACACGATCATGGCCCAGGTGAAGCTCAAGCAGGCTGTGGGCAGCCTGAGCCTGAAGGATCTGGAAGAGATCAACGCCTTGCTTGAACGCTGATCGAAGAAGGCTTCAGGATCACGAAGGGCGCGGCAACGCGCCCTTTTCATTGGCTGGCGGTGGCAAGCAATGCGGCAATCGCCTGCAGGGTGCGCTCGGTAGCCCCACGGTTGGCGGCCGCAAAGGCTTCGCCGGCGGCGGCCATGGTCTTGCGTGCAGAAGCATCGGCCAGCAGCTCACGGCAAGTGCGCAGGGCTGTGTCGAGATCCGCGCAGCGCCGGGCGGCGCCGGCTTCGATGGCCTTCATGGCGGCTTCGGTGAAGTTGAAGGTGTGCGGGCCGATCAGCACCGGCGCACCGGCCGCGCAGGCCTCGATCAGGTTCTGTCCGCCCAGTGGCTGCCAACTGCCACCGATGATGGCTACCTCGGCCATGCGGTAGTAGGCCAGCATCTCGCCCATCGAATCGCCGAGCCACACGCGCGTATCCGGCGTGATCTGCAGGCCAGCGCTGCGGCGCTGCAGGGATAGCCCCTGCTTGCTGACCATGGTTGCCACTTCGTCGAAACGCTGTGGATGGCGCGGCACCAGCACCAGTAGCGCGTCTGCCGGTGCATGGATGAGGAAGGCGGCGAGCAGCGCGCCTTCTTCTCCTTCGCGGGTGCTGGCGGCGAGGATCACAGGACGCCCGCCCGCAGCGGCGCGGAATTCCGCGCCGAGGGCGAGCTGGGTTGGCGTCAGCTCCAGATCGAACTTCACGTTGCCGCTCACGATCGGCTGCACAGCGCCGCAGGTGGTGAGGCGGCTGGCGTCATCCGCCGTCTGCGCCAGCACCTTGCTGAAACGACCGAAGCTTGTGCGGGCGAGCTGGCCGAGGCGTTGATAGCCGCGTGCCGAGCGCGCCGAGAGGCGGGCGTTGGCCAGCAGCATCGGCACGCCCGCCTGCTCGGCGGCGCACATCAGGTTTGGCCATACTTCAGTTTCCATCACGATGCCCATGCGCGGGCGAGCACGGGTGAGAAAGCGGCGTTGGGCCCAGGGAAAGTCGTAGGGGAGATAGGTTCGTACGACACGTGTTTCCTTGCCGAACAGCTCTTCGCTGGTGGCGCGACCGGTGGGGGTCATGTGAGTGAGCAGGATTTCGTGCTGCGGATAGCGAGCGAGCAGGGCTTTCACCAGCGGCTGGGCGGCGCGGGTTTCGCCGACCGAGACGGCGTGCAGCCAGATGCGCGGCGTCTGACCTGCGCGTGGCGCCGCGCCGAAGCGCTCGCCCAGATGCTGCAGATACTCCGGCTGTTTGCGCGCACGCCAGGCAAGGCGTAGGCCGATCAGGGGCAGGGCGAGGTGCCACAGCGCGGAGTAGAGCAGGCGATTCATGGGCGGATCTTCTTCGTCAGCATGGGCTGCAGGGCGGCGAGCACCTCGGCCGGCGCGGGGCATTGCCCCCTGCCCCCAAGGTTGAGCGCGTGCGGGCCGGCGTAGACGCCGGTCAGCCCGGGGGCGGTGGCCACATAGAGCGCCACGACCGGGCGATCCAGTGCAGCCGCGAGATGGGTCAGGCCGGTATCCACGCCGATGATGCCGGCGGCCGCGCCGAGCAGCTGGGCCAGCTCACCGAGCGAGGAGGGCGGGGCCAGCTCGGCGCCGGGGATGGCGGTGGCGATGCGGCTGGCGCGTTCGCGTTCGCGCGCTGAGCCGGCCGGCAGCACGCAGCGCAGGCCTTCCGCGGCCAACGCCTGGCCCAGCGTCTGCCAGTGGGCCTCGGGCCACAGCTTGTCGTCCCGGCTGGTGGCGGTGAGCAGTACGCAGTAAGGCTTCGCTGTATCGGCTGTGTCGACATGCAGTCCGTAGCGCAGCGGCAGGTCCGGCGAATAGCCGGCGGCTGCGGCGGCCAGCCAGCGGTTGCGCTCCACCGCGTGCGCGGTTTTCGGGATCGCATAGCGGCAGTCGTAGAACCAGGCGGCGAGTGGCTCGCGCGCGGCTTCGCGACTGTAGCCACAGCGCAGGCCATCGGCCATGCGGGTCAGCAGGGCACTTTTGAACAGCCCCTGGGTGTCGATCACGAGGTCGTAGCAGTTGCTGCGCACGGCTTGCCGGAATGCGCCGATTTCTTGCCAGGTGGCGCGCTGCGTGAGCTGCTTGCGCCAGCGCCGGACCGCGACCGGAAAAACCTTACGCACGCCCGCATGCAAGCGCGGGATCTCGGCGAAGCTTTCTTCCACCACCCAGTCGATGGCCAGCTTCGGCCAGTGGTGCAGCAGGTCGCTGACGACCGGCAGGTTGTGGATCACGTCGCCGAGCGAGGAGGTTTTGACGAGGAGGACGGAACGCATGCGCTAAGGGGAATCGCTGGGTCTGGCATAGAATGTGGCCCGGATTGTAAACCCTGGCCACTGCTCATGAGTGCTCGTCTTCCCCTGTCAGCCGTGCTGATCACACGCGATTGCGCAGGCCCCTTGCGCGCCACGCTGGAGTCCCTGGCGTTCTGCGAGGAGATCATCGCCGTGGATTCGGGTAGCACGGATGGCACGATCGAGCTGCTGGAATCTTTCGGCGCACGTGTGATCCGCGAGGAGTGGCGTGGCTTTGGTCCGCAGAAACAGTTCGCGATCGAGCAGGCTGCGCATGACTGGGTGCTGTGCATCGACTCCGACGAAATCGTTTCCGAGGCGCTGCGCGTCAGCATCGAGCGCGCGCTTGTCCAGCCGGCTTATCAATGCTACGAATTTCCGCGCTGCAATCGCTTTCTCGGCCGCTATCTGAAGCACGGCGAGGGCTATCCGGATCTATCGCTGCGCCTGTTCGATCGCCGCCAAGCGCGCTGGTCCGACGACATCGTGCACGAGCGTGTCATCACGCTCGGTGGTGTAGGCCTGCTGCGCGGGGATTTACTGCACCACTCCGAAGACACGATCGAAAGCTATCTCGCCAAACAGAACCGCTACACGACGCTGGCGGCCAAGGCGCTGGTCGAGGAGGGCAGGCAGGTGTCGGCAGGCAAATTGCTGTTGAGTCCTTTATTCCGTTTCATCAAGTTTTACCTCCTGCGGGCTGGCTTTCTGGATGGCCTTCCTGGCTTGATACACATCCTGATCGGCTGTTTCAACAGCTTCGCCAAGTATGCGAAAATGATCGAGTTTTCGCGGCGTTGAAGCCGCTTTTGTTTTTTCAGCAGCCTGGGCTGCAGGATGGGAAACGACCGGCATGAAAGTCCTCGTCACCGGTGCGGCCGGCTTCATCGGCATGCACACCTCGCTCGAACTGCTGAAACGCGGCGATGAAGTTGTCGGTATCGATAACCTCAACGACTACTACGACCCGCAGCTCAAGCACGGCCGCCTCGCGCAGCTCACTCCCTGGCCGAACTTCCGTTTCATCAAGCTTGATATTGCCGATCGCGAAGCACTGGCGAAGCTGTTTGCGGACGAGAAGTTCGAGCGCGTGGTGCATCTGGCTGCCCAGGCCGGCGTGCGCTACTCCCTGCAGAACCCGCATGCCTATGCCGACTCCAATCTCGTCGGCTTCGTGAACATCCTCGAAGGCTGCCGTCACAACGCCGTGCAGCACCTCGTGTACGCCTCCAGCTCCAGCGTATACGGTGGCAACGAGAAAACCCCCTTCTCCGAGCAGGATGCTGTGGACCATCCGGTGAGCCTCTACGCGGCCACCAAGAAGGCCAACGAGCTGATGGCCCACACCTACAGCCATCTCTACAACCTGCCCACCACCGGCCTGCGCTTCTTCACCGTATATGGCCCCTGGGGCCGACCGGACATGGCGCCCTGGTTGTTTACCAGCGCCATTCTCGAAGGACGCCCGATCAAGGTCTTCAATCACGGCAAGATGCTGCGCGACTTCACTTATATCGATGACATCGTGCAGGGCGTGGTGCGCACGCTCGACCGCTCGGCCGAGCCGGATGCCGCTTACGATGGCAAGGCTCCCAATCCTGCCACCTCCCGGGCACCCTACCGAGTCTTCAATATCGGTAACCAGGATCCGGTGCCGCTGATGGATTTCATCTCCTGTATCGAAACCGCCACCGGTAAAGTCGCTGACAAAGACTTCCAGCCGATGCAACCGGGCGATGTCCCGGTGACCTCTGCAGATGTGTCGGCGCTGACGGCCTGGACCGGCTTCGCTCCCGGTACGCCCCTCGCTGAGGGCGTGAATCGTTTCGTGGCGTGGTTTCGCCCGTATCAGGGCGTTTGAGCCTCATGGCTCTTGTTCCCTTTCTGCGCCAGGTTTTCCTGTCCTTACCTCTGTCGATGGGCGCGCGCACCAGGCTGGTGGATACGGTTTACACGTTCGCTGGACCTGTTTTCAGTCGTGTTCCGCATTACCAGGCGTGGCAACGGGCCCGCCGGGCGCGCGGACTCGCTCCGCTTCAGCTGCCCGTGCTTGAAGCTCTGACGGTCGAGGAGATTCTGGATGGTTTGAGGTTTGCGGAGCATGCGCAACCGGAGGTCTCGATCATCATCCCGACTTTCGGCAATCTCAGAATGACGGCAGCCTGCCTCAAGGCTATTGCGCTCGCGAGGGACCTTGCTGCGTACGAAATCATTGTTTCTGATGACGACTCTCCAGACCCTGCAATGGCTTGGCTTGAGCTGGTCCCCGGGGTGCGCTTCGTGCGTCAGCCCAGAAATCAGGGCTTCGTTGGAAACTGCAACGCCGCCGCATCGATGGCGCGTGGTGAGTTCTTGTTCTTCCTGAACAACGATACGCAAATTCTGAGCGGGGCAATCGATAAGCTTCTGGAGACGTTTTCTTTGCGAGCCGACTGCGGAATGGCTGGGTCTATGCTCATCTATCCGGATGGCCGCCTGCAAGAAGCCGGAGGAATTGTCTGGAGGGATGGGTCTGCCTGGAATTTCGGGCGCCTCGATGATCCATCCAGATCCGAGTTCCGTTATCTAAGGGAAGTTGATTATTGCTCGGGTGCTGCGCTG
Organism: Uliginosibacterium aquaticum; assembly: GCF_012972705.2. Classification (GTDB taxonomy): domain Bacteria; phylum Pseudomonadota; class Gammaproteobacteria; order Burkholderiales; family Rhodocyclaceae; genus Uliginosibacterium; species Uliginosibacterium aquaticum. The sequence continues at coordinate 381,353 of NZ_JABCSC020000001.1, forward strand.
ATGATTCCTTCTGCGCTCTTCCGGGGGGTGGGCTGCTTTGGTGCCGAGTATGCCCCCGCCTATTACGAGGATACCGATCTCGCTTTCAAGGTGCGCGAGGCCGGGCTCAGGCTGTACTACCAGCCGGGCTCGCAAGTCGTCCATTTCGAGGGCGTTTCCAACGGGACTTCGCTTGCCAGCGGCTTGAAGCAGTATCAGGTGCGCAACGCGGTCCGGTTCCGGGAAAAATGGGCGGCATGTCTCGATGTCAACCATCAGCAGAATGGAACGTCCGCAGTGACGGCTCGTGAGCGCAATCACACTGCGCCCATTGTCGTGATCGTGGATCAGTACGTGCCGCGTCCGGATCGAGACGCGGGTGGGCGCTCAGTGCAGCACATCATCGACACCTATCTTCGCGAAGGGTGGCGAGTCAAATTCTGGCCACACAATCTCTGGTACGAGCCTGATTATACCGAAGCTCTGCAGGCGCGCGGGGTGGAGGTTATCTACGGAGCGGAATACGGCGATCGCTTCGGCCCGTGGCTGGCGTCGCTTGGCCCGAGCGTCAGTGCGGTGATCCTAAATCGACCGCTCGTGGCGCGAGACTATATTGAGGATGTACGCCGCTACTCACAGGCCAGGGTAGTTTTCTACGGCCACGATCTGCATTGGGCGCGCATGCAGCGTGAAGATGTGCTGGGCGGGGGGCGCAACGGCGAAGCTGCTATAGCCCGTATGCGCTCGCTCGAGGAGCGGCTCTGGCAGGCGTCGGATCTTGTCCTGTATCCCTCCGACGAAGAAATACGGGAAGTTCAGGCGAAGCTGGGGGTAACCGGCATTGCCCGCCAGATACCACTTTTCTGTTTCGATGCCTTTTCGCCAGCAAAGCTGCGTCCAGGTATCGGGCAGGTGCTGATCTTCGTGGCGGGATTTCGTCATCCTCCCAATATTGATGGGGTGGTTTGGTTCGTGAAGGAGGTCTTACCCCTTGTTCATGCCCGATTCCCCGATACGGTTCTGCGTATAGTTGGCTCGAGCCCGACGGACGACGTGCGTGCGCTTGCAGGGGCAAGAGTGGAGATCCATGCGGACGTCAGTGATGATGCACTTGCCGGGCTTTACGCTTCGTCTGATGTTGCTGTCGTTCCGCTGCGTTTTGGTGCAGGAGTGAAGGGCAAGGTGGTTGAGGCACTGCGCGATGGGCTGCCCCTTGTGACGACATCCGTTGGGGCTCAAGGATTGCCTGGTGTGGCGGACTGCATTTTCGTGCGTGATGCTGCTACCGAATTTGCCGAAGCCATCATTGCTCTGATCAGCTCGGAAGAGTTGCGCTTATCTACTTCGTGCTGCATGCAGAATTACGCAAGCAGGCACTTTACTCGTTCAGCCATGCGTGAGGTATTGCTCGGCGAGCAAACGCTTGGGGTGTCGGAGTAGTGGCCATGAAGCATGGCCAGGGCTTGGTGCGGCATACGGTTTTTAATCTGATGGGCACGGTCCTGCCTTTGATGTTCGCCGTGGTTTCTGTGCCTTTGCTGATTCATTTGGCGGGATCTGAGCGCTTTGGTTTTCTGGCGCTCATGTGGGCCGTAGCCGGGTACGCGGGACTGCTGGATCTGGGGCTGTCCCGGACCATGGCCCGGCGAGTGGCGCAGGGCACCCCTGAGCGGCCAGCGCTTGCCCCCTCTGCCGTGTGGCAGAATTTCCGGCGCGTGCTGATGGTTGGACTTGGTGTTGCAGCCCTTCTGCAGTTGGGCTGGTCGATTTTGGGTGAATCGCTTGTCCGTCGTGGGGATATTCCGCTGCAGGAAATCGACGGGGCCGTTCGCTGTGTCGCCTTGATGGTTCCCTGTATCGCAGCCACGTCGGCGCTGCGTGGAGTGTTGGAGGGAGCGCTGCGCTTTGGTGCGGTAAATCTCATGCGCGGCGGTTTTACCGTAGCGGCCTATTGTGTGCTGATCGCAATAGCTCTGCTCTGCCCAGAGTTGCCCTCGCTCACTGCGGGCGTATTGATGATTAGGGTGGGAGATTTGCTTGCCCACATTTTGGTAGTCAAGAGAGAGCTGTCGGGTTGGCTGCAGACCGCTTCGTCTACGGAGGAGTCCAGTGTCTGGAGCGAGTCGGCATGGTTCATGTGTAGCCAGGCCATCGTGCCTTTTACGATGTACATGGATCGTTTCTTTGTTGGATCAATTATCGGCTTGGGCGCTGTGGCGCACTATTCGGTGCCTTACGAGTTAGCCACTAAGCTGCTGCTCCTACCTTTGGCATTATCATCGGCACTGTTTCCGCGCTTCGCATCGCAGGGCTCAGGTTCATATGAGCTTGCCGGCCGCACTGTGGCATGGTTGATGTGCTTGCCTTGCCTGCTGCTGATATGGCTCGGGGGCGATGTCCTGCATCTATGGGTCAGGTTTGATGTGGCAGGCGAGAGTACCTGGGCATTGATAGCACTGGTTGCCGGTGTCTGGTTCAATTCGGTGGCTCAGGTTCCCTATGCTTGGTTGCAGGCACGTGGATTTGTGCATGTAACCGTAGGGCTCCATCTGTGTGAATTGCCCCTCTACCTTGGGTTAACTTATCTGGCAGCGGAGCGTTTTGGTATCGTGGCAGTTGCTGTCGCCTGGGGCGTAAGGGCTGCCGTTGATTGCATGGCGCTGCAGCTGCTCGTCCGCCATAAAGGTGGGCCATCGTTCAAAGACTGCCTGACCGGTTTTATCGGTGGAGGGTGTGTTGTGCTGGCAGCTGTTCTGTCATCCCTCTACCTTGTTTTTGCTCCGTTCTGGTTCAGGTGGGCGTTGGCCCTGTCCGTAGGTTTTGTGATGGCAATGTTTCTTTGGTTGAAGGTTGTTCCGTCTGCAACCAAGGCGTCTGTGATGATGCGTTTGGGTATTCGTGGAGGAGGAGGGGGATGAACGAGACGCATTGTTTCCCTAGTCCCCAGGTGCAACTTTCTATCAGCCTCGTAACCTATCACCCGGATGAGCCTATGCTGCGCGATACCCTCGCCAGCCTGCGCGTTGCGTTCGCCCATGCCCAGGCGATCGGCGTGATTGGGAGAGCTTGGCTTGTTCTGGTGGATAACGGTGACGATGCGGGTCTCGACGAACTGGTGCGAGCTTCGGGCTGGGAGGATTTTTCCATCGTTTCGGGGCATGGCAATGTCGGTTTCGGGCGTGGGCATAACCTTGCACTGGAGCTTGGGACAGGGGACCTCCACCTGATCCTGAATCCTGATGTCTATCTGCAGCCTGATGCCTTGAGTGCTGCTAGCCTTTTTATGGCGGAAAAGCCCGAGTGTGTGCTCTTGTCACCGGCGATTCTCGGAGTCGAGAACGGCTGGCACTTCTTGTGTAAGCGCTACCCGAGCATGTTTGATCTGGTCTTGCGTGGATTTTTTCCGCATCTCGGCCGACGCTTCTTTGCTAGACGTCTGGCACGCTACGAAATGCTGGAGTCCAGCGGTCAAACGGTATTGTGGGATCCGCCGATCGTGAGTGGCTGTTTCATGCTCATGCGAGCAAGTGTCTTGCGCGAGGTGAGGGGGTTTGATCCGGATTATTTCCTCTACTTCGAGGATTTCGACCTGAGCCTGAGGGCTGCACTCCATGGCCGGATAGCGGCTGTGAGCGATGTGCGGATCGCTCATTTCGGTGGTGGGGCCGGGCGGAAGGGATGGAAACATGTGCGCATGTTCTGTCGCTCCGGTATGCAGTTCTTCAATCGCCATGGCTGGAGGATCGTGTGAGGATTCTCGTGACGGGTGCGAACGGTTTTGTCGGGCGCGAATTCTGTCGTCGGATGCGTGAAGGCGGGCATGCTGTGCGCCCCTGGTTGCGTCAGGCGATTGCCGGCATGCCTGATGATGCGGTAATCGCGGATCTGCGCACTCTGCCGGAGTGCTCGAATGCTTTTCTGGGGGTGGATGTGGTGTTGCATCTGGCTGCTCGGGTGCACAAGATGCAGGAGGATGTGGAAGACCCCGAGGCCGCTTATGCTCTGGAAAATGTTGCGGTGACCCGGCATCTGGTTGAGCAGGCGGCCCGAGCGGGCGTCAAACGGTTTGTTTTCGTCAGCAGCATCAAGGCTTGTGCTGAGCGCTCGCAGGGACGTCCTGTAAGTGAATCTGATGTGCCTGCACCTGAAGATACGTACGGCCGCTCCAAACTCGCGGCTGAGCAGGTCTTGCGCGAGGTGGCTGATGCACTAGGCATGGAGTGGGTGATTGTGCGGCCGGTGCTGGTTTATGGCGCCGGGGTCGGCGGCAATTTCGAGCGCCTGGTTCGGCTGGTGAAGAAAGGTATTCCGCTGCCCTTTGGCAGGGTTGAGGCCTTGCGCAGTTTTGTGAATGTATGGAATCTAGCCGCGCTACTGGAGTGCTGCTGCGTGCAATCTGCTGCGGCGGGCGAGGTTTTTCATGCTGCGGATACTGAATGCGGCACGGCAACGTTGATGTGCGAGATAGCGACAGCTGCAGGTGAGCCTGCTAGGTTGGTGGCAGTTCCGCTGTGGCTGCTGCGGGTCGGGGCAGGGCTCCCCGGTGTGGGGCCTGCCATGCGCCGCCTGACTGGCGAGCTGCGGGTGAGTGGTGACAAGGCGCGGGCAGTCCTAGGTTGGGTGCCGAGTGTGAGTCGTCAGGAGGCGCTTCGACGTACTGTAGGTGGTGAGGGTGCGAGGTTTGTCTGAATTTCATTTTGCCGCTGCCGGACTTACTTTACTGGCGTCATTTATTGGCACCCTTGCCTTGCGGCGCTACGCGCTGGCCCGACAGATCATCGATACGCCTAATGCGCGCAGTTCGCATACGGTGCCGACGCCGCGTGGCGGGGGCGTGGCGATCGTGCTGGCCTATCTGGCTGCGCTGATCTTCTGGCAGCTCCACGCTGGCCTCGCATCCGGTTTGTTCTGGAGCTTGCTGCTCGGCGGGGGGCTGATTGCCGTGCTTGGTTTCTGGGATGATCACGCCCCGTTACCGGCGCGAGTTCGCTTTGCTTTCCATTTGCTGGCAGCTGTACTTGCCGTGCTACTGCTGGGTGGTTGGCCCCAGTTGGATCTTGGCGCTCTGATCCTCCACTGGGGATGGCTGGGGCATTTGTGTGGAGTCTTGTTGCTGGCCTGGGCTATTAACTTCTACAACTTCATGGACGGAATTGACGGCCTCGCCGCATCCCAGGCTGTATTTGTGGCTGGGGCGGGAGGCGTTTTGATGGCCCTGTCTGGTGGCGACGGAATGCCTTTGTGGTTGCTGGCTGCGGCAAGTTGTGGTTTTTTGCTACTGAACTGGCCGCCGGCCAGGATCTTCATGGGGGATGCGGGTAGCGGCTTCCTAGGCTACGCCCTAGCCGTGCATGCCTTGCATGCTACAACGAGTGGGCAGACGACTTTGTGGCCGTGGCTAATCCTCTTAGCCGTTTTCATTGTGGACGCCACGCTTACCTTGTTGCGGCGCGCGGCACATGGCATCCGCGTGACAGAGGCTCACCGCACTCATGCTTACCAATGGGCCTCACGTCGTGCCGGCGCACACAGGCCTGTGACCCTGGCCATACTGGTTACCAATCTGCTGGTTTTGCTGCCGGCCGCATTGAGTGCGCTGGCCTGGCCTGGCCTTGCTTTGCCGGTGTGCCTGACAAGCTTTGCCGTACTGGTTGGTGTGGCCTGGTACTTCGATGCCGGTGTTCCTGAATCTGAGCGCATTGAATGCGCGGCAACGGGCAAACAGAAAGCCTCCTGATGCAAAAAGTCGGACTCAAATCCCTGTTGGTTTTCCAGTTTGACCTGCTTGCCTTGGCATTTGCGTGGTGCGCCGCATTCTGGTTGCGGTTCAATTTTTCCTGGCCTGAAGATTACGGCAATACCGTCCTGGTCGGTTTGTTGTGCATGCTGCCAGCACACGCATTGGCTTGCTGGCTGGCAGGGTTGTATCGCGGCTTATGGATTTTTGCGAGCCTGCCGGACCTTAAGCGGGTGCTCAAGGCGGTGGGCGGTACTTTGCTGGCGATGGTGGCTTATGTCGTGCTGCTGACACCACAGCCACCGGTACCGCGTTCGCTGGTGGTGTTGTTCCCGTTGTTGCTGATCATGGGTATGGCTGGTGGTCGGGTTGCTTACCGGATGTGGAAGGAGCATCGCATGTTTGGCGCTCTCGTCTGCCAGGGGAAGCCCGTGATAGTGATTGGCGCTGGGCGTGCTGCCGCCATGCTGGTGCGTGACATGGAGCGCTCTCCGGATTGGCGGGTGGTTGGCCTGCTGGACGACAATGCCGGCAAATGGGGGCGGGAGCTGGGGGGGCAACGCGTGATCGGAGCGGTTGATTCTCTGCCCGAGGTGGCGAGTGATCTGAAAGTCAGGCATGCCATTTTGGCAATTCCTTCGGCTTCGATTGCAGTGCGTCGTAAAGTTGCGGACTACTGCGCGCAGGCAGGCTTGCAGTTGCTGACCGTGCCTGCGCTTGAAGACATCATGTCGGGCAGGATTGCCGTGAACGCCATCCGCAAGGTCGAAATCGAGGACCTGCTCGGGCGTGAAACCGTGTGCATTGATACGGCCAATGTTGCGGCCGTGCTTGCGGGCAAGTGTGTGTTGGTGACAGGGGCGGGGGGGTCTATCGGTTCAGAGCTGTGTCGTCAGATTGCACATTTCTCCCCCGCGCGCGTGTTGCTGGTGGAGCAAAGTGAATACGCTTTGTACACGATTGAGCAGTGGTTCGCACAGCACCAGCCGCAGATCCCGGTTGTTCCCCTGGCTGCCGATGTCAAGGATGCGGTGCGGCTGCACGAGATCTTTGGCGAATGGCTGCCGCAAGTGGTATTCCACGCAGCAGCCTACAAACACGTGCCGCTGATGGAGGTGCGTAACGCCTGGCAGGCTGTGCGCAACAATGTACTGGGGACGCTCAATGTGGCGCGCTGCAGTCAGTCTTGCGGCGCTGAGCGTTTCGTGCTGATTTCTACGGATAAGGCGGTGAACCCTACCAATGTGATGGGAGCTACCAAGCGCCTGGCTGAAATGCTCTGCCAGGCTCTGTACTCAGTTTCCAACGCGACGCGGGTTGAAACTGTGCGCTTCGGCAATGTGCTGGGCAGCAACGGCAGCGTTATCCCGAAATTCCAGGAACAGATTGCTTGCGGTGGCCCGGTGACGGTGACGCATCCGGAGATAACCCGCTATTTCATGTCCATACCGGAAGCTGCCTTGCTGGTCTTGCAGGCAGGCAGCATGGGAGAGGGAGGCGAGATCTTTGTGCTGGACATGGGAGAGCCGGTGAGAATTACCGATCTGGCGCGCAACATGATCAGACTCTCCGGTTTTTCCGAAGATGAGATCCGGATTGAATTTACCGGTCTGCGCCCTGGCGAAAAACTCTACGAAGAGCTCTTGGCAGACGCCGAGCAGACCCGGCCAACGCACCACCCCAAGCTCAGGATCGCACGCTCGCGCCCTGTTGCAACGGACTTGGTCCGCGAGGTCGAAGCATGGCTGGAGCAACGTGCCAGCCCGACCGATCAGGCTGTGCGCAGCAAGTTGTTGCACTGGGTGCCGGAGTACATGCCTGCTGACATTGCTGCTGTAGCTCCCTGTCAAAGCAACAGTGGTCAGCAGGCTTGACGCCATGGGGGCCACCCATCCGGATCGCCATCGTTATGTGATCGGTGATGTCCAAGGCTGTTTCGACGAGTTGCAGATCCTAATCCAGAAAATCGGCTTCGATCCTGGCCAGGATCGGCTCTGGGTTGCCGGAGATCTGATCAACCGCGGCCCTGGCAACTTGGCCGTACTACGCTATCTCAAGAGCTTGGGTGAGCGCGTGGTGTGCGTGCTTGGTAATCACGATATTTTCTTTCTGGCCGTGGTGTCGGGTGCTGTTTCACAAACGCCTGAGGACACCCTGCAGGATCTGCTCGAAGCACCTGATCGTGATGAGCTGGTGGATTGGCTGAGGCGACGCCCCTTGTTTCATGTCGAGGATGGATACGCCATGGTGCACGCTGGCTTGTTGCCACAGTGGAGCGTGGCGCAGGCCGAGGATCTGGCCGCCGAAGTTGAGTGCGAGCTGGGCGGGGAGCACTGGCAGGACTTCCTGCGAGGCCTATGGGGAGGGAAGCCGTGCGCTTGGCGTGACGACCTGACTGGTCAGGATCGTCTGCGCATCATCGTCAACGCGATGAGTCGGCTGCGTTTCCTACGCTCCGACGCCAGTATCGACCTGAAACCCAAGGGGCGCCCTGAGGATCAGCCAGGGCTTATTCCCTGGTATGCCTACCCGGACGCGCGCTGGCAGACCCACACCATCCTGCATGGGCATTGGTCGGCGTTGGGCTACCGTGATACGGGCGGCGTCATTGCACTTGACTCAGGTTGCGTATGGGGTGGGAGCCTCACCGCTTTTCGTCTGGCAGACCGAGCAGTGTGGAGCAGCCCTGCTTTGACGACGGAGCGAACAGGCGCTGAGTAAGGTTGCACTTGGAAATGGTATAGGCGTGATACCGGTCACCCCGCTTTTATTGCCTGCCCTTTTGTCCACATCAGAGATAAAACAAATAAAGAACTCTGAGAAAAGTTAAAATTCGCAGATTTTGGGGGCGCTGACTGCTTGCCCTTTGGGGTGCTTTGAGCGCCGTTTTCCACTATTTTTTCTGAGTCGCTACCCATGCTCCAGCCCGTCATTCTCTCTGGTGGTTCCGGCACCCGCCTGTGGCCAGCCTCCCGCGAAACCTACCCCAAACAGCTGCTGCCGCTGACGGGCCCGGAATCCCTGCTGCAGATCACCGCGCGCCGCCTCGAAGGCTTCGCCGCCGAGATCGCCAAGCCGATCGTGGTGACCAACGAAGAGCACCGCTTCATCATCGCCGAGCAGATGCGCCAGATCGGCAAGGGGTCGGACCGCATCGTGCTCGAACCGGTGGGCCGCAACACAGCCCCCGCCATGCAGCTCGCCGCGCTGGTCGCCACCCAAGAAGGCGGAGACCCGATTCTGCTCGTGATGCCGGCCGACCAGATCGTCACCCATAACCCCGCCTTCCTCGCCGCCATGAGTGAGGGCCTCAAGCAAGCCGAAGCCGGCGCACTCGTCACCTTCGGCATCGTTCCGGATCGCCCCGAAACCGGCTACGGCTATTTGCGCACCGGCGAAGTCATGCCCGCTGCCAGCAGCGCGCGCAAGCTCGCCGCCTTCGTCGAAAAGCCCGATGCTGCCCGTGCCGCCGAATACGTCGCCAGTGGTCAATACCTCTGGAACGCCGGCATCTTCATGATGCGTGCCAGCGTCTGGCTCAAAGCGCTCGCCGCCCTCCAGCCCGACATGGCCACCGCCTGCCAGACTGCTGTTGATGGTGCCAAGCGCGACAGCGACTTCATCCGCGTCGACAAAACCGCCTTCACCGCCTGCCCGTCGAACTCCATCGACTACGCCGTCATGGAACAACTCGGTGCCCACCCCGAACTTGGCCAGCCCGTCGTCGTCCCCATGGATGCCGGCTGGAGCGACGTCGGCGCCTGGGATGCCCTATGGAGCGTCAGCACCAAAGACGCCGAGGGCAACGCCACCCAGGGCGAAGTGATGCTCGAAGACACCCAAGACAGCCTCGTCTTCGCCCAGAGCCGCCTCGTTGCCACCGTCGGCATCAAGGACCTGATCGTCGTTGAGACCCCTGACGCCGTCATGGTCGCCGACAAATCCCGCGCTCAGGACGTCAAAGCCATCGTCAGCCGCATCAAGGCCGAGGGCAAAACCCTCGCTGCCAGCCACCGCAAGGTGTATCGCCCCTGGGGCTGGTACGACAGCATCGACATGGGCCCGCGCTTCCAGGTCAAGCGCATCGTCGTCAATCCCGGCGCTACGTTGAGCCTGCAGATGCACCACCACCGCGCCGAACACTGGATCGTGGTGAGTGGCACAGCCGAAGTGGTGAATGGTGAGCAAACCCTGCTGCTCGGTGAAAACGAATCCACCTACATCCCGCTGGGCCATGTGCACCGCCTCGCCAACCCCGGCAAGCTGCCGCTGGAGATCATCGAAGTGCAGTCCGGCTCCTATCTGGGCGAAGACGACATCGTGCGCTTTGAAGATACTTATGGGCGCTGCAAATGAACGCTGTTGTACGCGCCCTTTGGGCGTATCGCGGATTTATTCTGGGTAGCGTGAAGCGCGAATTTCAGTCGAAGTACCAAAACTCACTATTGGGCGCAGCATGGACCGTGCTGAATCCCCTTGCGATGATTACTGTATATACAGTGATTTTCGCAGAGGTAATGCGAGCCAAGCTGCCGGGCGTGGATAGTACTTTCGGCTACAGCATATTTCTTTGTGCTGGTATTCTGACATGGGCTTTATTCTCAGAGATTGTCGGGCGAGCACAGAATGTTTTTATCGACAGTGCAAATCTTCTTAAAAAATTGAGCTTCCCACGGCTGTGTTTGCCCGTCGTGATTGTCTTTTCTGCACTACTGAATTTCTCGATTATTTTCGGGATATTCACTGTGTTTCTTTTTTTTAGTGGGAACTTTCCGGGGCTTGCCTTTTTTGCAATAATTCCGTTATTGCTAATCCTGATTGTATTCTCAATAGGCCTCGGCATCACTCTGGGTGTATTGAATGTCTTTTTTCGTGATGTGGGTCAATTTTTCGGGATATTCATCACTTTTTGGTTTTGGCTGACTCCCATCGTTTACGCGCCACAAGCATTGGCCGTGAAGCTGCAGGGAATGCTGGCATGGAACCCAATGGCGCCGCTGATGCAGGCTTTTCAGGGGGTTCTGGTGTCAGGCATCTGGCCGGACTGGTCTTCGCTCTGGCCAATTTCCGTACTTGCGGCTTTTTTCTGTTTGTTGGGCTTTCGTCTGTTCAGGCGGCACGCAGGTGAAATGGTGGATGAGCTCTGATGGGAAGCATAACAGTAAGCAACGTCGGTAAAGCCTATAAGCATTATCCCAACAAATGGGTCAGATTTGTTGAGTGGATTGGGTTGCCCAGTGCCGAGCCTCGGCACAAATTGAAATGGATTCTTCAGGATATTAACTTTACGGTGTCTCCGGGTGAGGCTGTCGGCATTATCGGCATGAACGGAGCAGGTAAAAGCACCCTGCTGAAGATGATTACAGGCACCACGCAGCCGAGTACTGGCAGTGTACAGATGCAGGGCAGAGTAGCTGCGTTGCTGGAGCTGGGCATGGGGTTTCATCCTGATTTCACTGGCCGCCAGAATGCCGTCATGGCCGGACAGCTATTGGGCTACAGCATGGAAGAAATTTCACGTTTGATGCCTGAGATCGAGGCCTTTGCCGAAATTGGCGAGTACATAGACCAGCCTGTGCGGGTCTACTCCAGTGGCATGCAGGTGCGCCTGGCCTTCAGCGTGGCAACAGCCATCCGCCCAGATATCTTGATTGTCGACGAGGCTCTTTCCGTAGGAGATGTCTATTTTCAACACAAGAGCTTTGAGCGTATTCGTCAATACCGAAAACAAGGGACAACGCTACTTCTTGTTAGTCACGATAAGTCGGCCATTCAGTCGATCTGTGATCGCGCCATCTTGCTTGATGCAGGGGTATTAGCAATGGCCGGCGATCCGGAGGCGGTGATGGATTTTTATAACGCCAAACTAGCCGATCATCAAAATCAGACAGTAAAGCAGGAAGTGACGGCTACCGGGAAGATTCAGACTATCTCGGGAACGGCTGAGGCCACGATAGCTGATATTTTTTTGATTGATGAAGAGGGGCGGCGAATTGAGGTTGTGGACGTCGGCCAGCCAATTACATTAAGGGTTTTGGTAACCGCGCATTGTTATATTGAGCGACTGATTTTTGGGTATGGAATCAAGGATCGCCTTGGGCAGGTGGTTTATGGGACGAATACTGACCTTACGAACCAGGCACTCGATAATGTGGAAGCCGGAAGCTCTATTTGTTTTGATATTTCATTTCCGGCAAACTTGGGGGCCGGAGATTTTTCAATACAAACAGCTCTTTGCAGCACCGACACACATCTCGTGAACAATTATGAGTGGCGTGATCTGGCCTTGGTTTTTAGTGTTGTCAATATTAGTAAGCCAAATTTTGTCGGCGTTGCTTGGATTGACCCAATCATTAGGATTGTTCGAACATGAGTTTTGTATCCTACGCCCAAAATTTTGAAGACGTCATGCTTTGGCGCGCTGTCAAGAACGTCGAAAAAGGTTTTTATATTGATGTTGGAGCAAATGATCCCGGCGTAGACTCGGTAACAAAAGCTTTTTACGAACGAGGCTGGTCGGGAATAAACATTGAGCCCTTGCCTTCTCATTACGCAGATCTCTTGCGGGAAAGGCCGCGAGACATTAATTTGCAGTGCGCCGCGGGGGATATGAGCGGTGAAATTGATGTTTGGGAGTGTGATGTCCGTGGCTGGGCGACCGCCTCGAATCACGTGGTTGCTCAGCATTCGGCCAATGGTCATTCCGGCCATTTCCACAAGGTTTCGGTTGTTAGGCTTGCCGATATCTGTGATAAATATGCACAGAACGAAATACACTTTCTTAAAATTGACGTCGAAGGTTTTGAGAAGGCGGTAATTGAAGGAATGGATTTTTTACGGTTTCGTCCTTGGATACTGGTAATAGAGGCGACGCGTCCGAATTCAACTGAGGAAATTCACGAGGAGTGGGAGGAGGGGGTTTTATCTTCGGGGTATGTTTTTTCATATTTCGATGGTCTTAATAGATTTTATATCGCTGAAGAGCATTCTGAGTTAAGAACTTTTTTTAATTGTCCCCCGAATGTATTCGACGAGTTTGTTCGATTCGATCAGCTGAGCTCAGAACTTAGAGCGGGGCAGGCCGAGATCCAGTCTGCGCAGGCGGAGACTCGTGCTACGCAGGCGGAGACCCGTGCTACGCAGGCGGAGACCCGTGCTACGCAGGCGGAGATCCGTGCTACGCAGGCGGAGACCCGTGCTATGCAAGCAGAGAGTGCTATGGCTCAAGCACAGCAGCAAGTTCATCAATGGCACCAACGTATCCTCCAGGTGCATGCGAGCACATCATGGCGAGTTACGAAACCACTTAGGCTTTTGAAGCGCCTAATTTGTCGTGATTCGACTGCCGTGGCCGGAGTTCGTAAAGCTGTTAATAAAAAAATCCGCGAAATTCTTGTTCGTATTTCAGAGCGCCTAAAAAAACAAATTTTTCTCCGAAAAATAATTTTAAATTTTCTTCGAATATCTCCGACTCTTCATGGCCGATTGGTAGCGTATATCCGCCGCTCTGAGTGCGACGGTGAACGAGATTTTCTTCAGGGGAGGGGGGATATGCCCCCTCGCGCAAAAGAAATTTTTGAACAACTGACAGCTCTAGTTGACTCCGAAACAAAGGGTTCTTAATGAGAATAGTCGTTGATATGCAGGGTGCCCAAACCGGCAGTCGGTTTCGTGGCATAGGGCGATATTCTTTGGCGCTGACCAAAGCAATGCTCAAGGAGGGGAGGGGGCATGAATTTATTTTGCTCCTTAATGGGCTGCTTGATGAAAGCATTCCTTTTATTCGAAGTGAGTTTAGAGGGCTGTTGCCAAACGAGAATATCCGCGTATGGAATTCTCATGGGCCGGTATATGGTTTTGATTCAAGAAACAGTCACAGGAAAAATGTAGCCGAATTAATCCGAGAGTCGTACATTTCTGGGCTGAAGCCGGATGTTTTACTTATTACTAGCATGGTCGAAGGGTTTGGAGATAATGCGGTTCATAGCGTTGGCCGCATTCCTAGTGGCTACGCTACGGCAGCAATTTTTTATGATGCAATTCCCTTGATTCAAAGCGATGTGTATTTAAAGCCAAATCCTGACTTTGAGCCGTTATACCGGGAAAAAATCGATTATTTGGGCAAGGCTGATTTGCTTTTGGCTATATCTGAATCGTCTCGCGGCGAGGCTATTTCGTACCTTGGAGTGGCAGAAAGTTCTGTGGTTAATATTTCTGCTGCGGTGGATGATGGTTTTGGCGTAATGGAATTTACGTCGGAGGCTGAGAGTGAAATTAGGAAAAAGTTTGGGTTGGATCGTCCTTTTTTGATGTACTCAGGAGCGACAGATGACCGGAAAAATCATTTTTCACTTTTTGATGCGTATGCGTCAATCCGTATTGATTTAAGAAGGCGGTATCAGTTGGCAATCGTAGGTGGGATGCCTGAGGATCATTTAGATAGATTTTTTGCATATATCGGAAAAAAAGGACTCTCCCGTAATGATGTTCGTTTTACGGGGAGGGTGTCTGACGACGAACTGGTCGCTTTATATAATTTGTGTCATTTGTACGTATTTCCTTCTTTGCACGAAGGTTTTGGTTTGCCAGCACTAGAGGCAATGTCGTGCGGAGCCCCGGTAATTGGGTCGAATTTAACCAGTATTCCAGAGGTGATCGGGACGGCTGATGCGTATTTTGATCCAAGTTCAATAACCTCAATCGCAAGAAAAATTGAAGAGTATTTGCTTGATGACGATAAGCGCTTGGCACTAAGGTCGCATGGGATTGAGCAGGCAAAAAAATTCTCTTGGGAGAATTGCGCGCGCCGAGCGCTGGGCGCGATGGAGGCCTGTGTCGGTTATCCGGGCTTGCTTGAAAAAATAGGCGACAGCAGCGAGCAGGAGGCTGAGGAAGGCAAACTTATTAGACTGATCGCTGATGAGTCTAGAGGAGTTAGTCGTGCTGAGTTGGCCGGGGTGGCCCTGGCTATTGCGCGAAACGAAGAGCCTGATTTTCGACGATTGTTTATAGATGTCTCGGAGATGGTCCAGCGAGACTCGAGGACGGGCATTCAAAGGGTCGTTAGGAGTATTTTAAAATGCTTGCTCGAAAGTCCTCCAGACGGATTTGTGGTTGAGCCTGTCTTTGCGACAGAGGATGGCGTTGGCTATCGATATGCCAATAGGTATAAACATGTCATTTTAGGTGATGGCGAAAGTCTGAACGATGGAAAGCCAATAGATTTCAGCCGTCGCGACGTATTTGTTTGCTTAGATATGCAACACAACGTCCAGCCCGCGCAACGTGGCTTTTATGCCAAACTAAGAGCCTCGGGTGTAAAGACGGTTTTTGTGCTGTACGATCTTTTGCCTATTTACATGCCTCAGTTTTTCCCGGCCGATACCTATTCGGATCACTCGAGGTGGCTTGGTGTTGTGGCTGAATTTGATCAGGTTGTTTGCATATCTAAAGCGGTTGCAAGTGATTTTGAGCAATGGATTATTGAAAATAAGCCTGAGTCACAGGCTAGTGTAAATATTGAATGGTTTCACATTGGCGCAGATATTGATGCGTCTGTTCCGACAGCAGGGGTCTCAGAGCAGGAGAGAGTTGCAATTCAAAAACTATCCACAACGAGAGTTTTTTTGACTGTTGGAACACTTGAGCCCCGCAAATTCCAGACTCAGGTCTTGGGAGCTTTTGAGATATTGTGGTCTCGAGGGCTTGATTTGACTTTAGTTATTGTTGGAAAGCAAGGCTGGGATGTACTGCCGCTCGTTTCTCGGATTAAAGATCACGAAAGATTTGGGGAGCAATTGTTTTGGTTTGATTCAATTAGCGATGAGTGTCTAGCTAATATTTATGAGTCAAGCGACTGTTTGATCGCTGCGTCCATGGGTGAGGGATTTGGTTTGCCACTCATTGAGGCCGCGCAGTCCAGTATGCCCATTATCGCTCGAGATATTCCTGTTTTTAAAGAGGTGGCGGGTGATTTTGCATTTTATTTCTCTGGTGTTGAAGATATTGATTTGGCTGAGGCCGTTCAAACGTGGTGTGATTTGTATGATACGAACAGAGCCCCGAGTTCCAAAGGCATGAAATGGAGTTCTTGGGAGCAAAGTACTCAGCGGTTGGTTTCCTTGATTGGAATTTGAATTCTTCATGCATGCTTGTACGAAAAGAGGGGATATGAATAGCGGTTTGATTAAAAAAATCGAAGACAAATCTTGTGTAGTCGGTATTGTTGGACTTGGATACGTCGGTATTCCGCTGATGCTACGCTTTGTTGAGGCCGGTTTTAGTGTTGTCGGTTTCGATATAGATCAGGACAAGGTTGACGTACTCAATTCTGGAAGAAGTCCGATTGAGCATATTCCCAGTGCAGCAATTGCAAGTGCCATTGACTCCGGATTCAAGGCTGTTTGTGGTTTTGAGGGGGTGAGAGAGGCCGATGCATTGATTCTGTGCGTACCAACGCCTTTGAATAAATATCGAGAACCTGATATCTCTTGCATCATTTCTACTGTTGACGGGATTGTTCCTCATCTTCGTGCTGGGCAGTTGGTTTCACTGGAGTCAACAACTTATCCAGGAACGACGGAAGAGGAGTTGTTGCCACGGATGCAAAGTTCTGGGCTGAGAGTCGGAACTGATGTTTTTCTGGTGTTTTCGCCTGAGCGCGAAGATCCGGGCAATCCGGACTATACAACTCGTACCATTCCAAAAGTGTGTGGTGGTGTTACGCCTGCATGTAGCGAGGTTGGCTGTGCGCTGTATGGCATGGTGATTGACAAAGTCGTTCCAGTTTCCAGCACACGGGCTGCGGAAATGACTAAGTTGCTCGAGAATATTCACCGAGCAATTAACATTGGCCTTGTTAACGAAATGAAGATTGTTGCCGATAAAATGGGCATCGATATTCATGAAGTTATTCGCGCCGCCGCGACAAAGCCATTCGGTTTTGTGCCTTATTATCCCGGTCCTGGCCTCGGTGGGCACTGCATCCCAATCGATCCATTTTATTTGACATGGAAGGCAAGGGAGTTTGGTGTGCATACCCGGTTTATTGAGTTGGCGGGGGAGGTTAATAGCTCCATGCCAGAATGGGTTGTTCAAAAAATAATTCAGGCGCTTAACGACCGGGGGATGGCGGTAAAGGGAGCGCGTGTGTTGGTGCTTGGCGTTGCCTACAAAAAGAATGTCGATGACATGCGTGAGTCTCCGGCTATTCGCTTGATGGAGTTGCTTAAAGCGCGGGGCGCTATTCTTGAATATAGTGATCCTCATGTACCTGAGTTCAGGTGTGATCATAGCCAGACTAGCTTTTCTGACCTGAAGAGCGTTCCGTTAACTTCTGAAATTATTTCTGATTTTGATCTTTTGTTGCTGACCACGAATCACGATAGGTTTGACTACTCCTTGATCAAGGAAAATGCAAAACTTATTGTGGATACTCGTGGAGTTTTTTCTGGTGCTTTGCCAAATGTGGTCAAAGCATAAGGCGCTGTTTAGGAGAGACGTATGAGTTACAAGAGTGATTTAAATGAAGCTCTACCAGTTTTTTCAGGTGTTGCGCACGCAGAAAAGTATCAGTCAGGCAACTGGATTGCGAATAGATTGGTAATAAATTTCTTGAAAGGAATTGTCGGTGCAGTAAGTGAGGCCGGCAATAAGGATGTTCACGAGATCGGTTGTGGTGAGGGGCATATTCTCGGCGTACTGGCTTCCGCAGGCTACTCGGTCCGTGGCTGTGATATTTCGCAAAGCTCAATTGAGGTGGCACGACAGGAGTCCGTTCGGCACGGATTTTCTATTCAGATCGAGGAAAGAAGTATTTATGATCTTGATGAGAAAACCGATGCTGCGGACACGATTGTTTGCTGTGAGGTTCTTGAGCACCTGACAGACCCCGCCTTGGCCCTTAAAAAACTGCTGTCTGTAACACGTCGTGACCTCATTTTAAGTGTTCCAAATGAGCCCGTTTGGCACTTGCTCAATATGGTAAGGGGGAAGTATTGGAATGCTCTGGGTAATACGCCGGGGCATTTTCAACACTGGACCTCGGGACAGTTTTTAGCATTTGTTTCCGAGCATGCGGACATAGTGTCGGTTAAAAAGCCGTTGCCTTGGACGCTGATTCATTGTCGTCCTAGGAGCCCACGCCAATGAAGAAGCCTGTCATTGAATTGCGGCTGCTCGTAGCCGTTCCTTGCTTGAATGAGGCAGCCACCATTCTGTCGCTCGTTGAGGATATTCCAAGAGCTATTGATGGCGTGGGGGCTGTTGATGTGTTAGTGGTTGATGATGGATCAACTGATGAAACTGCTGATCAGGCACGCGCTGGCGGTGCGACTGTGCTTTCTCATGGAGTAAATAGAGGAGTGGGAGCCGCTTTCCAGTCGGCGGTTTCATACGCAGTCACGAATCGATATGACTTAATGGTGAATATTGATGGCGATAGACAGTTCAATCCTTTGGATATCCCTAAACTAGTGACGACTGTTCTGAATGGTCATTCAGATATGGCGACGGCCTCTCGTTTTGTCGATCCAGATTTTACGCCTAATATGCCGCGTGTGAAGTTGATCGGGAATCACATGATGTCCTATCTGATCAGTCAACTTGTGCAACAGCGGTTTAAGGATGTTTCTTGTGGTTTTCGCTGCTACAGCAGGGAGGCGTTGCTAAATTTGAATTTGCACGGGGCGTTTACTTATACGCAGGAAACCTTCCTTGATTTTTGCGCTAAGAATCTCAGAATTGTCGAGGTGCCGGTCCGTGTTGTGTATTTTCCCGAGCGAAAGTCCAGGGTCGCCGGAAGTATTTTGAAGTATGCGGTCAGTACAGCTAAAATAATATTTAGAGGTTATAGGGATTATCATCCGCTACGTTTTTTTTGGAGTATATCTGCCTGCTTTTTTGTGCCGTCACTTCTACTGGCGGCATTATTTTTTGCGCACTATTTGATCACCGGTCAATTTTCAGGTTATTTATTTGCAGGTTTTGGTTCGGCCTTCTTGATGACAATGGCCATTGTTTTCTTTGTTGTCGGGATCGTTACGGACATGCTGGACAGGGTTCGTAGTAATCAGGACCGAATTCTTTATCTTCTAAAAAAATCAGCCACGGCTGAGCGTTAAGTGAGCGCGGGGGTTTTATGTGCGGAATTTTCGGATTTGTTGCGTCAGATCGTTTTTCTGCGGGGGCTGATCAGCTTGGGAGGCTTGCTGCCGGGCTCTTTCTGTTGTCCGAAAGTCGCGGAAGTGAGGCGGCTGGCCTTGCAATTTCTAACGGCGTTGAGTTGTCGATGTTTCGTCGGGCGCAGCCTGCAAGTCGAATGCTTGGGACCCCTGAATATAAGGAATTCGTAGGTAGTCGGTTTTGCTCTACATCGACTGGGGCCAACACCCTAGTGATAGGCCACTCGCGTCTGGTGACGAATGGCTCTCAAGGGATTGAGGAAAATAATCAGCCGGTTTCAAGTGATCACTGTGTTGGTGTTCATAACGGCATTATTGTTAACGATAAAGAACTGTGGGAACTTAACCCGGATCTCGTGCGTCGTTCTCTGGTTGATACTGAGGTGTTCTACAGGTTGTTTGACAAGAACTTTTCTCTCTCAGGCGACGTAGTCGGCTCGTTATGTAATGTATTTGGCGCAATTAAAGGCGAAGCAAATATTGCATTTCTTCATGACTCAATGCCTTCCCTTTTCTTGGCAACAAATGTCGGCTCGCTCTATTGGCTTAGGGCAAAAAAAACAGGCCTGTTTGTTTTCGCTTCAGAACGTCATTTCCTCACCAGTTTAATTCTTCAGTTTCGGGATTTATTCTCTGAGTGTGATTTGAATGATGTGCAGCAGTTACGCGTAGGGGAGGGGGTTTGTGTATCTCCAAACGAGCTGAGCATTGAAGCCTTCGAGCTTTCGGCGGCGCAAGCTACGTCGTTGTCTGAGAAACCCGTTTCCGCAGCCAAACCCATTTTAGACCATTCGCCGAAGCGCAAGGAGTTGTGCCGGTGTACTCGATGTATTCTTCCGCATAGTTTTCCTTTTATTAGTTTCGACAAGGATGGTGTTTGCAATTTTTGTCGTGAAGGCGCTCCGATTCGTAGAGATGATCGTCAGACACTCGAGGCACGAATTTCTGGCTTTAGGTCTAAGGATGGCAGTCCCGACTGCATTGTCGCATTGAGTGGTGGGCGAGATAGTTGCTACGGACTGCATGTGATTAAAAAAGAGCTTGGTTTGAACCCCATTGCATACACGTATGATTGGGCAATGGTGACCGACGAGGCGAGGCGAAATTCCGCGCGCATGTGTGGCGAGTTAGGTGTGGAGCACATTATTCGCTCGGCAGATATTATTTCAAAGCGCAAGAATATTCGGATCAATATCGAGGCTTGGTTGCGCCGGCCGGAACTGGGCATGATTCCGCTTTTTATGGCTGGAGATAAGCAGTTTTTTCATTATGCCAGTCAAGTAAGCAGGCAGACGTCAGTTCCTCTCGTGATATTTTGCGGAGGAAATAATCTGGAGATAACGAGATTCAAGGCTGGTTTTTGTGGCGTGCAGGACCGTAGCGTCAATACAATGGTTGGACTTGATTTGCCAGGCAAGCTAAGGCTTCTGGCGTATTATGCGAAGAATTATATTCTTAATCCGTCGTATATAAACCGTTCTGTGCTGGATACCCTTTTTGCTTTTTACTCAACGTATGTTAATAGGCAAGATTTCTTGTATCTTTACCAGTATGTTGATTGGGATGAAAAGGTTATTGCCAAGACCCTGTCTGATTCGTATGGTTGGGAAAGTTCTGGAGACTCCAATAGCACTTGGCGTATTGGTGATGGTACCGCTGCATTTTATAATTACATCTACTATACAGTTGCCGGTTTTTCTGAGCATGACACCTTTCGAAGCAATCAAATTCGCGCAGGTTTAATTACTCGCGATGAAGCCTTGCGACTCGTAGAGCAGGAAAATCAGCCGCGTTATCTTGCCATGCGGGAGTATGCTGCTTTGGTTGGGTTTAGTTTGGACGAGGCCTTGACGGTTATTAATAATATTCCGAAGTTAGGTTAGATTTGTGAGATATTTTTCTAATACATTTTTTCGTGACTCTGCGGCATATGCCTTTGTTAGTCTTCTGGCCTATGGGCTTGTTTTCGGGTTAATGTATTTTTTTGTGGATCTCGTTGGTATTGGAGAGCCTGCTGCATTTTTTTTTACGTATGCAATCGCCTATTTTTTTGATTATATCATGAATTTGAGAGTGGTTTTTCGTAGGGAGCATGCGGGCCATCGCCTAGTAAAGTACATTATATATTTGGTGGTCTTTTTTATTCTGGCTAACGCGATTTTTTATATCGCCAATAATTTTAATTTGCATTATCTTTGGGGGACGTTTTTAACACTTGCCGTCCTTTTTCCACTCCGATTCTGTGCGTTACGCTATGTTGTTTTTCGTTGAACCTTGATTGCCATGATAAATTTCCGCGACGTTTTTTTGCTCGATAATTCGGAGCCTTTTCGCCTCGACGTTGATGCGCATGCATGGCTGGTATTGTTTGTGTCCTTGGTTAGTGTTTTCGGTATTTTTCTGCTTAGCATCTCTTTCTTTTCGGTGCCTTTTCTGCTTTGCCTTTCGGTTAGCGCAATCGGAATCGTCCATGTGTTTGTTGGCGCGCGTATCACGTGGAAGAACTTTAGGCTTAACTGGGTGTTTTTCCTCATTCTGTTGTGGGGTGGGTTCTTTCGCTTCGAAGTCTATCCACACATGATGGGTGGCCAAGATCAAGGGCTGTATACGAACTTCTCCGTAACAATGTTGCGTGAGGGTGCGTTAAATTATGTTGACTATTTTAGGTCTGAGTTACCAGAGAGCCTGAGGTTGGCATATGACGATGTTTCGATGTCGTCGGTCCGTATGTTGGACACAAATAAATCATTGATGACCATAGATTTTTATCCGCTACACCCAATGTGGATGGCGATATTTTCATGGGGTTTGGGTGCTGAGTCGAAAACGTTGTCTTTGCTGTTTTTTTCGATCGTCGGTATATGGTCCGCGAAAAAGCTGGCGCAAGAGATATTTGCGTCTGAGAAGGCAGGGCTTTTAGCGGCCTTTTTATTGGCTACAAATCCTGTCTTGGTTTTTTTTTCAAAGTTTCCCGTGACTGAAATGGTTGCGATGACGTTTTCAATTAACGGGTTTTTGTATCTGCTGGTGGGGATTAAGCGGAAGGAGTTGCTAGGGAAGGTTTTTTTCTGTGGATTGGCTATTCTGTGTTTTTGTGCATTTTTCTTCATCAGATTGCAGTTCATGATGTACCTCCCATTCTTTTCCTTGTTGTTTGCTGGGGCTGCGCTTTATGGCTGGCGGCAGTGTTTTCGAAGTGGCCTTATCCCCGCCGTTGCCACGCTGTTCGTTTTGTTCGGACTGAGTCTATTCTGGTACTACATTTTTCAGCGAGATCTGGTTTCGTCTTTGTTTGAAAATCATCTGTCCCGACTGCTGAGTTTTAAGTTTTTGGTGCTGGCCGTCCTGGTATTCTGTACTTTTTTGCTCGGAGTGTTGGCGATACGGCGATTTATACGTCCTGATCATCTTCGAGCGGCGGGGGAGTGGGTGCTTAAGCACGCCGGTAAATTGTTTGTACTGGTGTTGTTGCTGTCGGGTTATTCGCTCGTGAGGTTGTACTCCTCTGGGGTGATGCCTCCATTTGATCACTGGACTCTGGATATCAGTGATCCGTTTTTGTTTCGGTTTCATGTCGCCTATCGTTTCCTTCTCTTTGTGTCGCCGGCTGGGTTGCTGGTATTGGTTTTTGGGGCATTGTTTTGTAAAGTCCGTACGAAGGCTGGCGGTCTTTTGTTCGCGTTTTTGGCTACAGCTTGGGGTGTGTTGTTGTTACAACCATGGATCCCCTATTTGTACTATTACGGACGATATTTGGCGGGTGACATACTTCCTTATTCTTTGATAGCCCTGGCGGGGGTGTTGGTGTATTTGGCTAGGATCAGAGGGCTTGTTTTATCTGGTTTTTTGATCGCGATCATTGGTTCGTATCAGCTGTACTTTTCAGCTTCACAACTTTCGTTTGTAGAAAGTGAGACTCTTGGGTCTTACAATGAATTTCTCTCGCATATCGATCCGAGCGATGTCGTACTCGCCGTTGGGATGGACGACCGTATACTTGTCCCCCTTCGGATTGCGCATGAGGTCCGTGTTTTTTCTGTTAAGGGCATGAATTCCACTGCGTTTATGACCTCGCAGTATTTGGTTGATTTGCAATCATTTGTTGTGAGTAAAGGGGGGCGGCTCTTGATTCTTTCTTCGTTAGATGCGCCGTTGCGGCTTGGAAGGTTTGTTGGAGGGGCGACATTCAGGAATTCTTTTTTTTCTAACGGAGAGCATATCCGCGGCGCGCATGGGATTCAGAAAGTCGGTGACATTGCGACCTTGCTTTTACCATTGGCGCGTGAAGTAAAGGAGGAGCGCTGGGTGTTTTATGATGCAACTGCTGTGGATTTCAGTGCCGTGGCTGGAGGGGGGCCTTGTGAAGGTTCGTTCGATCTATCAAAGTCATCTAAGTCGCCACTGTTTGCGTTTTCTTTGTCAGGGTTTTCTCATCCAGAGGACGAGGGGCGATGGACGATTGGCGAGCATGCTTCAATTCGATGCACATTAAGGGATGGCGTTGACCCGAAAAAAATTCGTATTAATGCCTTGGCGTTTGTTAACGGTGAGTCTAGCCTAGGGCTGGCGGTCTCTATTAATGGTGGTCGGAGGCATGATTTTCGTTTTAGTGGGGCTCAGCGCTACCACGATTTTTATGTGCCTGTTGAGAACATAGGTAATGGGAAGTTAAGCGTAGAGTTTTTTATTGAAAATGCGCGTTCTCCTGCTGATTTTGGGTTAAGTGCGGACTCGCGAAAGTTGGGTGTTAGCGTTAGATCAGTATCTTTAGAGTAAATATTTTTTGTAGTTTATTGTGATTATGTTGTCGCGAAAATTACCGTAGTAGGTACCGGCTATGTCGGTTTGGCGTCGGGCGCGTGCCTGGCAGAAGTGGGCAATGACGTGCTTTGCCTGGACGTCAATCCGGAGAAGATCCGCGCCCTCAAGGAAGGCGGCATCCTATTCATGAGCCGGGTCTGGATCAGGTCGTGGCACGCAATGTGGTCGCAGGTCGTCTGCATTTCATGACTGATATTGAAGAGGCTGTGCGTTTTGGCACCATTCAGTTCATTGCCGTGGGGACGCCGTCTGATGAGGATGGCTCGGCCGAGCTGACCAAATATGCAGCCAATGCCATGCTCGCCACACGCATCTCATTCATGAACCAACTGGCAGTGCTTGCAGAGAAGCTCGGTGCTGACATCGAGCAGGTGCGCCAGGGGATCGGCTCGGACCCGCGTATCGGCTGGCACTGCCTGTACTCGGGTTGTGGCTATGGCGGCTTGTGCTTCCCGAAGGACGTGAAGGCGTTGATCCGTACCGTGGCTGATGCTGCTGGGTATCATCTTAAGCTGCTTCAGGCGGTGGAGGGCGCCAACGACGCGCAGAAGGAAGTGCTGGTGAACAAGATCGTTACGCGCTTTGGCGAAGACCTTTCGGACCGGCATTTTGCCCTCTGGGGCCTGGCCTTCAAGCCCAACACCGACGACATGCACGCAGCGCCGAGCCAGGTGATCATCGACGAACTCTTCAGGCGTGGCGCTACCGTGACCGCTTACGACCCGGTGGCCATGGAGGAGGCACGCCGCATCTTGGGTGACGAGCCTCGTCTGCGCTATGCCGACCGGCCGATGAGCGCCCTGAAGGACGCGGATGCGCTGGTGATCGTGACCGAGTGGAAGGAATTCCGCAGCCTCGATTTTGCGGCTATCAAGGCGACACTCAAGAGCCCGCTGATATTTGACGGGCGCAACATGTTTGATCCGGCGCTGCCGCGTGAGGCGGGGCTGGAGTATTCGGCTATAGGGAGAAATCAATAATGGCAAGGATATTGGTTACCGGCGGCGCCGGTTTTCTGGGCTCTCACCTGTGTGAGCGTCTGCTCGAAGCAGACCACGACGTGCTGTGCGTAGACAACTACTTCACCGGCTCCAAGCGCAACGTTGAGCATCTACTGCAAAACCCACGCTTTGAGGTGTTGCGCCACGATGTAACGTTTCCGCTGTATGTGGAAGTTGACCAGATCTACAATCTGGCCTGCCCGGCATCGCCCGTGCATTACCAGTTTGATCCGGTGCAAACCACCAAGACTAGCGTGCATGGCGCAATTAACATGCTTGGCCTTGCCAAGCGTGTGAAGGCGCGTATTTTGCAGGCATCCACCTCCGAAGTGTATGGCGACCCGGAGGTGCATCCGCAGCCCGAAGGCTACTGGGGCAAGGTGAATCCCATCGGAATTCGCAGCTGCTATGACGAAGGCAAACGCTGTGCCGAAACGCTGTTCTTCGATTACTGGCGTCAGCACCAGCTCGAGATCAAGGTTATGCGCATCTTCAATACTTATGGCCCGCGCATGCACCCTTCCGACGGCAGGGTGGTGAGCAATTTCGTTGTGCAGGCATTAAAGGGCGAGCCCATCACGATTTATGGTGATGGCTCGCAAACGCGCAGCTTCTGTTATGTGGACGACCTTATCGAAGGCATGATCCGCTTGATGAATACTCCAGCCGATTTCACCGGCCCGGTCAATATTGGCAACCCGGGCGAATTCACCATGCTGCAACTGGCCGAGCGTGTGATCGCGCTTACCGGCAGCAAATCGGAGCTGGTGTTCCATCCGTTGCCGCAAGATGATCCCAAGCAGCGCCGTCCGGACATATCTCTGGCGCGTGAAGTGCTCGACTGGCAGCCCACTATTGCGCTCGAGCAGGGCTTACAGAAAACCATCGACTACTTCGCGAAGGTGGTGAAGGCATGATTCCGACTGGTGTCGAGCTCATCGTGGTGACGCCGGTGTATGAAGACCTTGAAGCGTCGTCGCGGCTCTTTCGGGAGCTTGATGCCGCGTTTGGCGGCAGGCTTTTCATTCTGGCGGTAGATGACGGGTCTGTACGTCAGCCGTTGCCGGGCAATGCGTTTGCAGGGTTGAGCGCGCACGGCGCTGTTGTAAAGCTGCGCCGCAATGTGGGGCATCAGCGCGCCATCGCCATCGGACTGGGGGTTGCGGCCGATTACATGACCGAGAAACAGTGCGTGGTGGTCATGGACTCTGACGGCGAAGACTTGCCGGGCACGATCCCGCCTTTGCTCGCGGCGCTGAATGATCCCCAGGTGGACGTGGCGGTGGCTCAGCGCAAGAGCCGCGTTGAAACTCTCCGGTTCAAGGCGTTTTACGAGGTGTACAAGCGCCTGTTTGCGTTCATGACCGGTCGCGCCATAACTTTCGGCAATTTCATGGCATTCAGCTTCTCAGCGGTGCGCCGCCTTGCTGCGATGCAGGAGTTGCCCATTCACGTGGCGGCAGCCACCTTGGCGTCAAAGCTGCGTCTGCGCGTTTGTCCGCTCGATCGCGGCCCTCGCTATGCGGGGCAGTCCAAGATGAACTTTGTGGGCCTGGCATTGCATGGCTTTCGTGCCCTGATGGTGTTCGCCGAAGACGTGCTGGTGCGTGTAGGCCTGCTGTGCGTGGCCATTGCCGCCTTCTCGGTGCTGGGCGGAGCGCTTGCGATAGGGCTGAAGCTGGCGGGCTTTGCCACGCCCGGATGGTTTTCGGTGGCCTTCGGCATCTTGCTGCTCACGCTGCTGCAAACCGGCACGCTGGCTCTTATGATGCTGATGCTGACGGGGGTGGTGCGGAGCGGCTCGGTCACGTCTGCGGCCGGCTACAAGGAGTTCATCGACTGCGTGCTGGTGTCTGGAGAGCGGGTGCGGCTCAATGGGTGAGTTGTTCCGGTATGTGACCAATGGCTTGGTTGCAACCGGCGTGCACTATTCGGTGCTGGCCTTCAACCTGCATGTGCTGGGGTTTTCGTCGGCGGGGCTGGCCAATCTGGTTGCGGCCATGTTTGGCATTGCCGCGTCATTCGTGGGTAACCGTTATTTTGTGTTTGCCAACGGTGGTGAGGCGCCATGGCATGGGCAGGCAGCGCGCTTTGTACTGCTTTACGGGGCCATCGCTTTGCTGCATGGCGCCGTGATGTGGACCTGGGCCGACTGGCTGCAGCAGGATTATCGTATTGGCTTTCTGATCGCAACTGTCATGCAGTTTGTACTCAGCTATATCGGAAACAAGCGTCTGGTGTTCAAGAAATGAAATTCAGGTCTTTTTTCGGATTCAATGTGCTGTTTTTCGGCTTGCTTCTGGTGATTTACGTGGCGCACGTCAACTGGATTAAGGTGGATGTGGTGTTTTATGCCGCCATTGCTGATGCCGTGCTGGCGGCTTGTCTGGCATTTGCCGTACTGTTGTTGCCGATTGGCAGGGCGTTCAACCCCTTCGAAAAATTGCAATTGTTTGTTATATGGCTGTTAATGGGCTATTCGTTCGCGATTTCTGTTCCCACCGTGATTGACCGATCGTTGTCGTTTTATATCCTCGAGAAAATTGCCCAGCGTGGCGGTGGAATTCGACAGGACGCCATGAGTGATGTGTTTACTAAGGAATACATGAAAGAACACCGCTTGGTTGATGTGCGTTTGACCGAGCAGATCGAGTCCGGCACGGTCGTCATTGAAAACGGATGTGTCCGTCTTACGGATAAAGGGCGGTTATTGTCTAATTTGAGCCGAAGTTTCAGGATGAATTTGCTGCCCAAAAGGAGGCTGTTGATGGGCGAGTACTCTGATGATCTAACCGACCCGTTTAGATTTGGTGTTCGTGCGTTTGATTACGGGTGCTGATGGTCGTGGCTATAAAATTTCGGGCTGAACTTCCTTTTATTTTATTTTTGTTATTGGCTGTGTTTGGGTATCTAATGCCCGCGACAGCTTGGTTTTCAAGCATTCCAGGAGATCTTGGGGATTCAAGGTTTAATTCTTTTATTCTTGAGCATTTTTATGCTTGGTTGGTTGGGGCTGCAGAAAGTTTGTGGAGCCCGATGTTTTTTTATCCTTTTGAAGATGCTTTGGCTTTTAGTGACAACTTGTTTGGGTCTGCTCCAATCTACGCTTTGTTTCGACTGGTTGGGTTTGGTCGGGAAGGGGGGTATTTAGGATGGTTTGTGTGTGGGGCATTGCTTAACTATGTTTTTACATATTACGCATTGCAAAGACTTTGTTTTTCAAAATTCTCTTCTGCTTTTTGTGGTTTTGTATTTGGTTTTGCATTGCCGGCGTTGGTGCTGGAATCTCATGCGCAGTTGATGTACCGCTTTGCAATTCCGCTCGCTGTGTCAGAGATTGGTGTTTTGATTCGCGATGGCCATTCTCGCTCTGTCGCGCGCACCGCTTTTTTTGTCGCCCTTCAGTTTTATTTTTCAATATATTTAGGCGTTTTTCTTGTTGCGCTGGTTGTGGCTATTTTTGTTTCGCTGCTATTGATTTATTGGTTTAAATGGCGGGGGCTTGAGGGTGGTTGTTTTTATGTCTTTCGTCAGATGTCATGGCGAGAGATTGCGGTAGTAGTGTCGTCGTTATTGGCTGTCGTGGTGTTGCTTGGTAAGTACATGTTGGTTGCGCGTGCATATGGTTTTTCGCGGAGTCCTGCGGACGTTATTTCGATGTTGCCGACGATGGGGTCCTACCTGATCCAAGATTTTTCTTCACTGTATTCGTTTTTAGGCGAGAGTATTTTTGTTGAGATGAGACAGGAGCACCAGCTTTTTGTTGGGGCGGGAGTGGTTTTTTTTGCTTTCTTTGGCGCTTGGGTGGCTGTTCGCGATAGGGTGGTGATTGGGGGCGTGTGCATTCTTGTTCTCGCCATTGTTTTTTTTGCGACCTTGAGGGTTGGTGATTTTTCTATCTATAAAATGTTTTTGTACCTGCCTGGTGTTTCGTCAGTCAGGGCGGTCAGTCGAATTATTTTGGTTGTGCTTTTCCCTTTGGGAGCTTTAGGGGCTATTGGTATTGATCGATGCTCTTGTTTTTTGTCTTCGCGTGGTTGGGGCTGGTTGAAATACGTTGTTTTTTGTTTTGTATTCGTTGTTTTGTCTGCTGAGACCTTTACTTACTCTTCATACACCACCCCCGTTTCCGAATGGTTGGTTCGAAAAGAGCGGATTTTGAATGTATTGCCAAATGTCTGGCCAAACTCTCCTGTGCTCTATGTTCAGACGGCAGGCGGAGCGAGTTGGTATTTGGATGAATTGGATGGAATGATTGTCGCGCAGGATTTGCGTCTTCCTACCCTAAACGGGTATTCTGGCAACTTTCCTCCCGGCTACCTATTGGTAGGAGAGGATGTGCGCAATTGTTTGTCCCCTCAAAATCGAATTGATGCATATAGGGAGCATGCTGCACTTGCTCCAGGTTTTGAGGCCCTCATGCTTGAGCGTCTTGTGGTAGTGCCTTCGCTTGCGTGTGGTGTGGTTCGAAGGGTGGTGCCGAGTGTCGCTGCAGCCTTTGTTGCAAAGGCGTCTCTTTCTCAAGAGATTGGAGGGCCGTGGTTGCATGCCGAGTTCGAAAATCGTTCCGAGCGTCCCTTGGCTTTTCCAGCGAATAGCCCGCTTCGAATGTCTTGGCGCTTTATTCCCGCCTCGGCTTCGAGTGAGGAGATTGGTTGGTTGCCTAGGCATGACCTGCCACTGATCGTTGGCGCGGGTGATAGAATTAAGGCTGATGTAAAGATTGATATGCCAAGTGCGAATGGCGAGTATCGCTTGGAGGTAACTCTGGTTCAAGAGGGGGTTGCTTGGTTTGATGATCTCGGCATGAAAGTTGGTGGTGTTTCTGTAAACGTGAGTAGAGAATAAAATTATGAAAACAGCTGTTGTAACAGGCATTTCCGGTCAAGATGGCGCCTATCTGGCCGAGCTTCTGTTAGGCAAGGGTTACAAAGTGATTGGAACCTTCCGTCGCACCAGTTCCGTCAATTTCTGGCGCATCGAAGAGCTCGGTATTCAGAACCATCCCAACCTGCAGTTGGTGGAATACGACCTGACAGACCTGTCCTCCAGCATTCGTCTGCTTCAAACCAGCGGCGCAACCGAAGTGTATAACCTCGCCGCTCAGAGCTTTGTTGGTGTCTCCTTCGAGCAACCCCTCACTACTGCCGAAATAACCGGCGTAGGCTGCGTGAACCTGCTTGAAGCCATCCGTATCGTCAACCCCAAGATCCGCTTCTATCAGGCGTCCACCTCCGAAATGTTCGGCAAGGTTCAAGCCATCCCGCAGATCGAAAGCACCCCCTTCTACCCGCGTAGCCCCTATGGTGTTGCCAAGCTCTACGCTCACTGGATGACCATCAATTACCGCGAGTCCTACGGCCTGTTCGCATGCTCCGGCATCCTCTTCAATCACGAATCCCCCTTGCGCGGCCGGGAATTCGTCACCCGCAAGATCACCGACTCTGTCGCCAAGATCAAACTTGGTAAGCTCGACGTCCTTGAGCTCGGCAACTTGGATGCCAAGCGTGACTGGGGCTTCGCCAAAGAATACGTCGAAGGCATGTGGCGCATGCTCCAGGCTGATGAGCCTGATACCTTCGTGCTCGCCACCAACCGCACCGAAACCGTCCGTGACTTCGTCACCATGGCCTTCAAAGCCGTCGGCATCCAGATCAACTGGAGTGGTAAGGACGAAACCGAACAAGGAACTTGCGCCCAAACCGGCAAGGTCCTCGTTCGTGTCAATCCCAAGTTCTACCGCCCCGCAGAAGTCGAACTCCTCATCGGCAACCCCGCAAAAGCCCAAGAGGTCCTCGGCTGGGCACCCAAGACCACCCTCGAAGAGCTCTGCCGGATGATGGTTGACGCCGATTTGCGTCGCAACGAAGTTGGGTTTTCGTTCTGATATGTCGGTCAAGCGCGCCCTGATTACGGGGCTGGGAGGCTTTACTGGCTATTACATGGCGCTTGAACTCGAATCGGCTGGTTACGAGGTGCATGGTTTGGGCAGTGAAGAGTCTTCGCAGCCCAACTATCATCGTGCTGACCTGACCGATGCAGGGAGCTTGCGCGCGGTGATGGATCGCCTGCGTCCGGCTGTAGTCGTGCATCTTGCGGGCATTGCGTTTGTTGGGCACGGTAATGCCGACGCATTCTATCGCGTGAATCTGATGGGCTCTCGCAACCTGCTTGAGGCTTTGTCGGGCGTTGCTGATGGGCTTGACTGTGTGTTGTTGGCAAGTAGTGCCAACGTCTACGGTAATCGCACGGAAGGCGTGATCGGCGAAGATGTTCTGCCAGATCCGGCCAATGACTATGCCGTCAGCAAGTTGGCGATGGAGTACATGGCGAAGCTTTGGCTGCCAAAACTGCCTATCGTGATTGCCAGGCCCTTCAATTACACCGGAGTTGGACAGACCGAAAGCTTCCTGCTGCCGAAGATCGTTGGTCATTTTTGTCGCCGTGCTCAACATATCGAACTGGGTAACCTGGATGTCTGGCGGGATTTCAACGATGTCCGGCGTGTGGCTTCCGCGTATCGTGGGATGATCCAAGCATCTGTGCGTACGGTGGGGCAGGTCTTTAATGTCTGCTCTGGGCGGGCTACGTCCTTGCGGGAAGTGATTGCGTTGATGGAAGAGATTGCGGGTTACAGCATCGATGTGGCGGTGAATCCGGCGTTTGTTCGCGCCAATGAGGTTAGGACGCTGACAGGTAGTGCGGCGCGATTGAATGAGGTGATCCCGGAGTGGCAGCCTTTGCCACTCAAGGACACTCTGACTTGGATGTACGAGGCTGGTTGCAGATGAAGCTTGTGTTAGGGGTTGATGCTGTCCGTTATCCGCTGACCGGGATCGGCCGCTACACTTATGAGCTCGCTCGAGGTCTTGAACAGAAATCGGAGATAGAGCATCTGCGTTACTTCGCAGGTCATCAATTGCAAGCGGCTTTGCCTGAACCGCACTTGTCTGGCAGCGAGCAGGCTAGGGCGGACTCCGTGCGATCCATGAAGTTGATGCTGTTGAAGAGCCGGTTAGCGGTTGGATTACATCGTGGGCTAAAGTCTGTTTTGCAGGCTAGAGCCTTGAAGAGCTTGAAGGATTATGTCTACCACGGGCCGAATTACTACCTGCCTCCGCACGGTGGGCCTTGTGTCGCGACTTTTCACGATCTGTCGATGTTCAAGCACCCTGAGTTCCATCCACCGGAGCGTGTCCGCTATATGGCGCAGGAGTTGCCGGTGGCACTCAAGCGGGCCAGTGTTTTGCTGACAGACTGTGAATACACGCGGCAGGAAATTATTGAGTATTCAGGCTTCCCTGCTGACCGGGTGCTCTCCGTGCCGTTGGCGGCTTCTGGTGATTTCCGTCCGCGAACTCATGATGAGTGCATCGCTGTTCTTGTGCGCCTAGGGGTGGAATACAAGCGTTTCGTGCTTTTTGCTGGGACGATTGAGCCTCGCAAGAATATTTCAGGCCTTCTGGATGCCTATGAACGTTTGCCCGAAGCTACGCGGAAGCATTACCCTCTCGTGATTGCGGGTTATCGTGGATGGCGTAGCGAAGAACTCCATGCAAGGATTGTCTCGGCCCAGGAGCAGGGTTGGGTGCGTCACCTAGGGTTTGTTCATAACGCTGATTTGCCTGTCTTGTTTTCGGCTGCGCAGGCATTTGCATTTCCATCCTTTTATGAAGGCTTCGGTTTGCCCGTGCTGGAGGCAATGGCTTGTGGTGTGCCAGTAGTCTGTTCGAATGCCTCGAGTCTGCCTGAGGCTTCGGGGGGCTACGCCCTTTCTTGCGATCCTGAAGATATCGAGACCCTCACGATGCTACTCGTACGGGCAATTGAAGATGAGGGATGGCGTGCTGAGGCCCGCATCAATGGCGTGGCGCACGCGGCGACCTTTTCCTGGAGTCGCGTTGTATCGGAAACCATGCACTCTTATCGCCTAGCGCTGACTCTTTGATATATGTATTCGGATCCTCAAGCCCTGTTGCCCCAGCCTTCACTCTCAGGTAATAAGACACCCCGCTTGGCTCGTGAAGTGGAAGGCGCGGAGGCATTTGTGCATTCCGTTGTTCACACAGGCCCCCGGGTTCTGCACATTTACCGCACTTATTTTCCTGAAACGCAGGGAGGCGTGCAGGAGGCTGTTCGGCAGTTGTGCCTTGCAACGGCAGATCATGGGTGCCGCAATACGATTTATTCGCTTGCAAAGAATGCGTTGCCACAGGTGATGCGTTTGCCGGAAGGCGTGCTTGTTCGCAGCCGTAGCGTGTTTGAAGTTGCGTCTTGCGATTTCGGCTCGCCTTTATCCTTCGTTCGTTTGCGTGCCTTGGCCAAGCGTGCCGATATCATTCATTGCCACTATCCGTGGCCGTTTGGAGATTTGCTGGCGCTGCTTGGGGCTTCGCGTACCCCCATGATTGTGACCTACCACTCGGATATTGTCCGCCAGCGGCTTCTCGGCAAGGTGTACAAGCCCTTGCAGGACCAGTTCTTCCGTCGTGCGGCGGCGGTTGTGGCGACTTCGGATGCCTATAAGTCCAGTAGTTGTCTGCTTCAGTCCATGGGGGAGAAAGTCACGACGATCCCTTTGGCGCTGGATTGTCGAAAGCTGCCAACGCCAAATATTGAGCGAGAGGCTTCTTGGCGTGCTCAGCTTGGGCAGGGGTTTTTTTTGTTTGTAGGTGTGCTGCGTTATTACAAAGGCCTACATTTTTTGGTCGAGGCGGCACGCAGGACTGGTTTGCCGGTTGTCATCGTGGGGGATGGGCCGGAGCGTGAGCGCTTGCAGTCACAGGCTGCCGGGCTGTGCAATGTCCATTTCCTTGGTTATCGGGATGATGCGGATAAGTTCGCGTTGATCCGGCTGGCACGGGCGATGGTTTTCCCGTCTCACCTGCGTGCAGAGGCTTTCGGGGTTTCGTTGCTGGAGGCTTCGGCAATGGGGCGTCCGATGATTACAACCGATATTGGAACCGGAACCTCTTTGGTGAACGCTCACGGCGAAACGGGTCTGGTTGTGCCTCCAGGGGACATTGAGGCTTTGGCTGCAGCCATGCGGCACTTGGAAGACAACCCGCTCCTGTGTGATCGAATGGGGGAGGCTGCAGGTAAGCGCTGCCGTCGTTTGTTCTCGGCTGATGTGGTCGGGGCGGCGTACAGTAAGCTGTATGACCGAGTGCTTGGCGAGCACCTGCCAAGCAGCCGTAGCTGATCTCCATCTCGGGAGAAGGACCGCCTGAGTATTGTTGCGCCTATGTTCAGGTGTTTTGTCTGTAGGGGCGCCCTGCTTCAGACCTCGCTTGTTAGCCCATCAATGTTGTTGGCGAGTTTTCGGGCTGACCCCGCTGCCAGAGTCCACCCCAGGGTGCCGTGTCCCGTGTTGTAATAAAGATTCTCCAGTCCGCCACGCCCGATGATTGGGAGGTTGCTGGGGGTGGTTGGGCGCAGGCCAGCCCAGTAGTTGGGCTCGCTGGCGTCGCAGGCGCCGGGGAAGAGGTCTTCGGCCCAGCGCAGCAGGGCGCTACAGCGCTCCGGATCGAGTTCGGTGTTGTAGCCGTTGAGCTCCGCTGTGCCGGCAATGCGCAGGCTGTCGCCGAGGCGGGAGCAGACGATACGCCGGGATTCATCGGTGAGGCTGACCGTTGGTGCGCGGGCGGGATCTTTTAGTTTGAGCGTGGTGGAGTAGCCCTTGACCGGGTAGATTGGCAGCCGTTCGCCCAGTGGCCTTACCAGCAAGGGGCTGTAGCTGCCGGCGGCGATGACGTAACTGTCGGCTCCGAGGGTTTCACGTTGCCCGTCTCGTTCGATCTCGATTCCGCCGACCCGTTTGTTGTCACGAATCAGGCTGCGGACGCGTGCGTTGAACAGGAACTCGACGCCGATGTCGCGACAGCGCTCAGTCAGTTCAGTGACGAAGCGCTGGGCATCGCCACTTTCATCCTCGCTTCCGAGCATGCCGCCAACCAGGCGCGTTTCAACGTGCGCGAGACTGGGTTCCTGATCCACACAGGCTGAGGGGGTGAGCATCTTCGAGGCGATGCCGAGCTCGCTCAGCACGCGTTGCTGGGCTTCGCCGTGGAGGTAGTTCTCCTTGGCGAAGTAGAGGTGCAACACACCGCGCGAGAGACTGTTGTAGTGAATGTCGGTGGCTTCACGCAGGGCGCGCAGTTCGTGGCCACTGAATGCGGCCAGACGCGCAATCGCAAGGGTGTTGCGACGGGTACGGTGGGGCAGGCATTCGTGCAGGAACTGCAATCCCCACTTGATGCGGGCGGCCTCGGCGGGCCAGCGAAAAAGCAGCGGAGCATCCTTGCGGCCCAGCCACTTCAGGATGGTGAGCGGTGCGCCGGGGTTGGCCCAGGGTTCGGGGTGGCTGATGGAGATCTGGCCACCGTTGGCAAAGCTGGTTTCGAGGGCGGGAGCGGCATTGCGCTCGATGACGGTGACGCTGTGACCGGCGGTACGCAGGTACCAGGCGGCTGTCACGCCGGCGAGTCCTGCACCAACGATAAGGATATGCATGGTGGGAAGCTACGGGTTCGGGCGCCGCCACGCAGCGGCAAGCGCGATTATTGCCGATTCCCGTCCGCGTGGTATGACCTGTGCCAAGTCGGGCCACTATGTCCTTAGGTTCAGGTGTCCCAATCTGTGATCAAGTCGTGACCCCGGCGAGCCGTAAAGCAGGCTGTTGATCCGCTTTGTCGGCGAAGGGCGCAAAAATGAAGATCAGAACGAAATTGCTCATGATCCTGCTGCTGGGGGCTGCGATTATTCTCGGCCAGGGGCTGTGCGGGCTGTGGCAGATGCAGCGCCTGGAGGGCAAGCTGGATGCTGGCTTGGAAAGCCGGCTGGTGGCGGCTGAGCTTGAAAAGACCGGAGCGGAGGCGCAGGTGGCCTTCAAGACCCAGGTGCAGGAATGGAAGAACATTCTCATCCGGGGCAATGACAAGGCACTTTACGAGCGCTATCTCAAGCAGTTTGGAGAGGAGGAGGCGCGGGTGGCCAAGGCCCTGGCTATCCTGGATGCGGGGATGCAGCGAGTGGGACTGGATGCCGCTCCAGTGCGCAAGGCGGATAGCGAACTCAAGGCCTTGGGTGAAAAATACCGCAGTGCTCTGCAGCAGTTCGATCCGGCCGATCCGGAGGCGGGCAAGAAGGTGGATGTGGCGGTACGTGGCATGGACCGAACCCTGGCTGCGGCAATGGCCGAGCTGGACAAGGTGATTGCGACCTACGCTCTTGAGCAGACCGAGCACTTCAGGGCGGAGGCCGCCAGCATCATGCATAACGCACAGTGGCTGACTGCGGCAGGCGTGGTGCTGGTACTGGCTGGACTGGCAGGGGTCGGCTGGTTCCTGCTGCAATCGATCATGCGCTCGGTGTCCGGCCTGCGCAGCACCATGTTGCAGGTGGAGCAGG
Source organism: Uliginosibacterium aquaticum (assembly GCF_012972705.2). Taxonomy (GTDB): domain Bacteria; phylum Pseudomonadota; class Gammaproteobacteria; order Burkholderiales; family Rhodocyclaceae; genus Uliginosibacterium; species Uliginosibacterium aquaticum. Next base: position 417,481 of record NZ_JABCSC020000001.1, read on the forward strand.
ACTGGGATTTGACTCACCGCGCGCCGGTGAGCGGTAAGGATGAGCTGACGGAATGCGGGGTAGCGCTTAATCAGATGCTCGAGCGTTTCCAGCAGATCGTGCGGGAGATCCACACACGCATGGATGAGCTTGCCCGGCAGACTGCGTCGATCGCCAGTGCGGTCGATCAAATGGGACATTCGAGCAATGCCCAGAGCAGTGCGGCCAGTTCGGTGGCCGCAGCGGTCGAGGAGCTGACCGTCAGTGTCGGTCAGGTGGGTGATGCGGCGCAGGAGGCCGAGCAACTGGCGGGACGCTCACGCAGCAGCGCGCTGAACGGGCACGGCGCTGTCGAGCAGGGCAATGCTCAGTTGCAACGCACCTCCTTGCGCGTGCATCAGACGGCTGCGGTACTGGAGGAGCTTGGAACGCGCTCTGACGCCATTTCCGGCATCGTGCAGACGGTGAAGGAAATTGCTGACCAGACCAATTTGCTGGCCCTGAACGCCGCCATTGAAGCGGCGCGAGCCGGTGAGCAGGGGCGTGGGTTTGCGGTAGTAGCCGACGAGGTGCGCAAGCTGGCGGAGAAAACCACCAGCTCAACCGCTCAGATCAATGCGTTGGTAAAACTCATCCAGGAAAGTTCGGTGCAGGCGATTGCCGATGTGCGCAGCGTGGTACAGGCCTTCGAGGAGCAGTTGGGGCTGGCTTCGCAGGCTGAGCAATCCATCGGTGAGATCAGTCAGGCCGCAGATCAGACCACCGAAGCCAGCATGCGTATCAATGCCGCCTTGCGCGAGCAGAGTTCGGCCAGTCAGCTGATTGCGCAGCAGGTCGAGCAGATTGCCAGCATGTGCGAGGAGAGCAACGGCGCGGCACAATCCGTGGACCACAATGCGCGCAGTCTGGATCAGCTGGCCGTCGCGCTGGTGGAGACGGTGCGGCGTTTTCGCGTCTGAGGCTCAGCCAGCTACGGCCGGTAAGGCTTCGGACAAGGGATCGGTGGGCTCGGTCGGCGCCAGTTGGGCTTGTGGCGTGAAGCCCAGCGCGCAGGCAATGATCTGCTCACTCTGGCTGGCCAGTTCGCGCCGGCTCTTGCTTGGTTCTAAGGGGCTCAGTACCTGCAGCCGCGCACGCAGGCCTGAAGCACTGGCAATCGCGAGCATGCTTGCGCCAAAACTGATGTCACCATCGTAAGCTGGCGCAAGGCTGAGTTCATCGTGCCGGCCGAGGTAGCGCAAGCCCAGCGGCTGGACCCCTGACGCTGCCTCCACTGCCGCTTCAAACAACGCCGGGCGAAAAGGCAGCATGGCGTGGCCTTGAGTGGTGGTGCCTTCCGGGAACACCGCAATGCGCTCGCCCTCGCGCAGGCGCTGGGCCATTGCTGCGGCGGAACGGGCGGCAGCTGCGCGGTTGCCGCGCTCGATGAAGAGTGTGCCCGTATGCGCTACCAGCCAGCCCAGTGCGGGCCAGGCACGTACGTCATCCTTGCAGACGAAGGTGGTGGGGGCCACGGCATTGATTACGAACACGTCCAGCCAGGAAATATGGTTACACACCACCAGGCTTTGTGGAGGGATCTCCTCCATGGGAGCTTCGAGCGTTACGCCTAGCGAGTCGACCAGGAAGGCTGCCCACAGTTGTTTGACACGTCGCTGGTGGGAGGCCGACCAGAATGGGAAGAAGAAGCGCACGATGAGCAGGCCGCCGAGCACCAGGATGACGACTTGGGTCAGACGCCAGGTGGTGCGCAGGGCGCGAAAGGGGGCGGTGAATGCGCTGCGCAGCGTTTGGAGGGACGCGGGAAGGGTGGGGGCCTGAGACGTGGTCATGTTTTGATCAAGGGCGGCTGCCCATTTACGTTTTTGGGGGCGGGCGCAAGGGCCGACATGGCGCCTGAGCGAACTGTGGCTCGGTGCCGCCCCGTTTCCCGCTCGGGGCCAACCTGCTGAGGTCGGCAGCCCGGGCGGATGGTCCGTGGCCGCGCGCTCAAGCGCCCTGGCGTTCCACGAAGTGCTTGGCGTAGCGCGCATCGACGCGCGCCATGTTCAGCAGGATCAGCAGATCGGCGGTATTGAAGTCAGGATCCCAGGCCGGTGCGCCGCACACCTGAGCACCTGCGCGCAGATAGCCCTTGAGCAGCGGCGGGATTTCGGCGCGGGCCTCGCTGGCCAGCATTTCGACCGGCAAAGGATGGCGCGGGAAAACGTGGTATTCCACCGGTGCCAGCTTGTCTGCCAGCGCCTGGAATATATTCGCCGCGTTATGGCCACCGTCGGCCATACCGATCGAGGCGCATCCCATCATGTATTCGTAGCCACCGCTCTGCATGAAGCGGGCAAGGCCGTTCCACAGCAGGGTGATCACGGCGCCGGTACGGTATTCGGGATCGATGCAGGAGCGGCCGACCTCGACCAGATTCGGGCGCAGATGCTGCAGGCGGGTCAGATCGAATTCGGTTTCGGAGTAGTAGCCGCCGATCTTGCGTGCTGCTTCCGGGGTGAGGATGCGGTAGGTGCCGACGATGCGGCCATGCGCTTCATCACGCACGATCAGGTGCTGGCAGTAAGCATCGAAATGATCGCGGTCCACACCCGGTGTACGCGGGTTGAGGCGGGCGCCCATCTCTTCGGCAAAGACGCGGTAGCGCAGTTTCTGCGCGGCCAGGATTTCGGATTCGGTGGCCGCGAGGCCTACCCACAGCGAGCGGGACTTTTGTTCGGAGGTTTGCGGGCTGACACGCAACATGATTTTGATCCTCGAGTGGCTGCAGGGCTCATGCCTGCCGTGCCACTCTAGGAGGATCGTGTTGCGTGCCGGTTACCGGCTGGTTGCGCGGAAATTACACCGCGCTTTCAGAGGCTGGTGGTGCTGCCCTTGCTGTCTTTGGCCGGGCTGGGGGCAGGGGCAGGGGCAAGCGGTGCGGTGGCCGGAGAGACGCGGGTTTCACCACTGCTCTGGAGTACGCGCACATGGTCGCCCGGGGCGAACTTGTCTTCCTTGCCGATCCCCTGCACTACCACCATGGTTTCACCGCTGGTCATGCGGACGGTGAGTTCCCAGGCATTCTCGCGGGTATAGCCTTCCTCGGTCGCCGCACCGGCCACGCCGCCGACGACAGCACCGACAATCCCGGCGACGATGGCGCCGCGTCCGTCACCAATGCCGCTGCCGGCCACGCCGCCGATGGCAGCTCCGCCCAGCGCGCCGAGGCCGCTCTTGGTTCCTTCCAGGCGAACCTTGCGCACCTCGAGCAAGGTACCTTCGCGGTAGCTGATCGGCCGCCGAGCTTCTGCGCGTGAATACACATCCCCGGCCTTGCTGCTGGCGCAGCCGGCGGAGACCACTGCGGTGGCGATCAGGGCGAGGATCAGGAGCGGGTTCTTCATCTGCGGCTTTCCTTCGTGCTTACCAGGGGGCGCTGCCGTAAGCCTTGGCGTAGCGGGCAGCGATCTCATCCCGGCTCGGGTTGTAGTTCTGGCCCCCCCGGCTGGCGATCTTGAGAGCGCCCATGGTCGAGGCCAGGCGCGTGGACTTTTCCAGATCCCAGCCGTTCGAGAGGCCGTAGAGCAGGCCGCCGCGATGGGCATCGCCGCAGCCGGTTGGGTCGACGATGTCGTCGGCCGTTACGCCGGCGACTTCAATGACGCGGCCTTCGGTGTAGATCCGGGATCCTTGCGCACCGAGTGTGACCACCAGGCCCTGCAAACGTTCCGCCAGTGCCTCGAGGGAGAGCCCCGTCTTTTCGCAGACGAGCCTGGCCTCGTAATCGTTGAGGGTGCACCAGGTTGCCAGATCCAGACACTCAAGCAGCTCGTCGCCGGAGAACATTGGCAGCCCCTGGCCCGGATCGAAGATGAAGGGCAGGCCGGCAGCAGCGAAACCGCGTGCGTGGTGGAACATGCCGTCGCGGCCGTCCGGCGACACGATGCCGATCTTGATGCCCTCTGCGTCGCGCACGCTATTGCGGTGCGAGAAGCTCATTGCGCCTGGGTGGAAGGCGGTGATCTGGTTGTCGTCCAGATCGGTGGTGATGAACGCCTGGGCGGTGAAGCTCTCCGGCACCTGACGAATGTGGCGGGTGCCGATGCCCTGTTCTTCGAGGCGGGCCAGGTAGGGACCGAAATCGTCGCCCACGGTGGCCATGATCTGCGGCTCTCCACCCAGCAGTTTCAGCGACCAAGCGATGTTGCCGGCGCAGCCGCCAAAATCGCGGCGCATTTCCGGCACCAGGAAGGATACATTCAGGATGTGGATCTGCTCGGGCAGGATGTGTTTCTTGAACTGGGAATGAAACACCATGATGGTGTCGTAGGCCATCGAGCCGCAAATGAGGACGGACATGGTCGGAATCCGGGTGTAAAAGTGCGCGGATTGTAGCGCATGGGGCGCTCCCGGGCCTGTCAGGGTATTTGCCGGGCGTCAGTCCCTAGCCGAAAAACACCAGCCCCCACACTGCAGCCAGATTGATGAGGGTGATCAGCACGGCGGCGCTGCCGATATCCTTGGCGCGCTTGGCGAGCTCGTGGCGCTCCAGCGAGACGCGATCCACCACGGCCTCGACCGCGGAGTTGAGCAATTCCACGATCAGTACCAGCAGCACACAGGCGATCAGCAAGGCTTTTTCCGGGCCGCTGCGGGCTGAGAGCAGGGCAAGGGGGATCAGCAGAATGGCCAGCAGCACTTCCTGCCGGAAGGCGTCTTCGAGTTTGTAGGCAGCGCGGAGGCCGTCCAGTGAATAGTTGAAGGCATTCCAGATGCGGACGATGCCAGTCTTGCCTTTGAAGGGACTTTCCATTTGGGTGGGCTTCTCCATGCGGGGCTGCCAGCGTATGGCGCCCGTGTTACGGCACGCTTACCGCGGCAGGGCGTAGAATGCCGCACCTCCGATTGAATGCACAGAGCCGCACCATGACCAAGCTGATCGATAGCGCCGAAATCATTGCTTTCCACGATGCCTGCGTGGCCAACCGCTGCTGGGCCAAGTCCGAGCCGGCCCGCTTTGCTGAAGGCCTGTGGCAATTCCTGGAACTGAATCACCGCTTCAACAACCTGCTCTGGGACGAAGAGGATCTGGCCCGCCGCAAGGACGTGGCCGATAGCGAAATTGCCGCCAACAAGCGCGCCATCGATGGCTACAACCAGAAGCGTAACGATGCCATCGAGCGCATGGACGAAGTCTTCCTCTCCGCCCTGCCGCCGGCAGTGACGGGCAGCCGCCTGAATTCCGAAACGGCGGGCAGCATGATCGACCGCATCTCCATCCTCGGCCTGAAGATCTTCCACATGGGCGAGCAGACCCGGCGCAGCGATGCCTCGGTTGAACACGTCGCCACCTGCCAGGCTAAGCTTGAACGCCTGCGTGAGCAGCGTGCCGATCTGGCCGCCTGCCTGGAGCAGCTGCTGGCCGATTGCGCGGCCGGGCGCGCGCATTACAAGGTCTACCGCCAGTTCAAAATGTACAACGACCCGACCCTGAACCCCTATCTCTACGGGGCCAAGAAGAGCTGATCCGGATGAGGTAGCGCAACAACAGGGCCGCTCCATGGAGCGGCCCTGTTGTTTTCGGATGGGCGCTTCTCGCTTCTGATGGACGTCCGGGATCTGGTGCCGGGCGCTTATTGATGCCGGTCATGCCCGGCGCGAAAAGCGTGATGGGAGAGGGTTTTCCGCCGCGTCAGGGGCTGTCGATCGAGGCTCGGAACACCTATCCTGACGAAGTGGTTTTGCGTGTGCAAACGACGATCCGGAGCGGAGTTTTCCATGAAGAGAATGATCAGTCTGGTGCTGGCCCTGATGGCGGCCGCACTCCTTACGCCGAGTCTCGCGGCCGAACCTGCTGCGGCGCAGAGCAAACCTGCTGGCGCGCGTATCGAGATGGGCGTGGGGCACTTCAACCGGGATGGCAAGGCCTTCCATTACTGGGACAAGGCGGCAGAAATTCCCGCCGGCTGCGCCCGCTGCCATGCGGCCCAAGGTGTGCCGGAGTATCTGGCGAATGGCAAGAACGCCCCCGCCAAGCAGGTGAAGAATGCCTATGCCTGCACCAACTGCCATGCCGACATGCTCAGCTACGAGCGTCACAAGGTCAGCAAGCTCACCTTCGCCAGCGGGCTGGAAGTGGATGCCGGCCTCAATGACGCCAACCTGTGCATGACCTGTCACCAGGGGCGTGAGTCCACGGCCAGCGTGAACAAGGCGATTGCCGGTAAGGCACTCGACACGCCGGATCCGGCGCTGGCCTTCATCCATGTGCATTACTTCCCGGCGGGCGCGACGCTCTTCGGCACCCAGGCCAAGGTGGCTTACGAGTTTGCGGGTAAGACCTATGACGGGCGCTACAAGCATCCCAAGCAGCTGGATAACTGTCTGGCTTGCCATGATCCGCACAGCGGCCAAGCCAAGGTCGAGAAATGTGACAGCTGCCATACCGACAAGGGTGATCGCATCGCGGACTACCGCAGCGAGCTGAAGCAGAGCATGGATTCGCTGTATGCCGGCATCCAGCAGTATGCGATCAAGGTCGGAGGTGTGCCCCTGGCCTACTCTTCCAAGGCCTCTCCCTACTGGTACACCGACAGCAATGGCAACGGTGTGGTGGATGACGACGAACTCAAGCCGACGAACAGCTACAAGGCCTATACGCCGCGTCTGCTGCAGGCCGTGTTCAACTACACCTTCCTGTTGCGCGACCCTGGTGCTGCTTTCCACAACCGTAGCTATGCCGGGCAGATCGTTCATGATTCGCTGGAGAGCCTCGCCGCGAGCGGGCAATCCGGTGTGAACATGAAGGGCCGGACCCGCCCCTGAGGCCTTGCCGGATGCTGAAAAAGCCCGCCGCGTGCGGGCTTTTTCATGCCTTCAAGCCTGTGGCAACCGGCCGGCGGAGGGACAGCCAGGCCGGCAGGATTGCAATCAGCAGTCCGGCGGCGGCGAGTGCGCTGGCGAGCAGGAGCTCCTCGCTGCCGAGGGATACTGGCATTGCAAAACCCATGCGCGGAGCGATCCACTGCATCAGCAGCCACGAGGCGGCGTAGCCCAACAGCAGGCCGAGGGCTGCGCCGCCAGCCACCAGCAGGCTCACTTCGAGCCAGATCACGCTGAACACGTAGCGGCTGCCGGCGCCGATGGCGCGCAGCACGGCGAACTGGCGGGCGCGGGCGAGAAAACCGACGAGCAGAGCCATCAGCACTGCGATCACAACGAGGACCTGGCTGGCTAGCGCCAGGATCGACATCAGATCGCGCACATCGCCCAGCGTGCTGTAGAGCTCGTTGAGCACTTCGGCGGGAAACAGCGCCATGCTCTCGTTCGTGCGTAGCTGGCCGCGCAGACCGTAAGCTGCGGCGACCGACTCGGGCTTGATGGCAATGGCCGGTACGCCCGGCACCCGGGTGGCATCCCAGGGTGGCCCGATCTGCGTGCTGCCTGGCGGGTGGCCCGAAGGTAGTTCATGCACGGACCATACATCTTCGACGGGTACGAGGATGGCGCTGTCCCACACGTTATGCCGTGCGGGCAGGCGACCGACCACGGTGTAGGCGAGCTCATGTTCGTGGCCCTCCTCATCGTCGTCATGGTGATGGGCGCCATGTTCCGGGTGTATCCGGGCTCCGATTGCCAGCGGCACCTGGGCGCCGATCACCGCTTCGCCGCGCTGGCGAAACGGGCGCCCCTCAAGCGGCGGCAGGCGTCCGCCGCGATGGGCGAAATCTTCGATCGTGCCCACGATGGGATGGCCCTGCCAGTTATCGCCGAACGCGATTGGCGCGGCATAGCGTATGCCGCGCGCCGTACTGGTTTTGACGAGCACTTCGCCGCTCACCAGAGGGATCGACTGCAGCTTCAGATAGACGCTGGTCAGCACCAGTTGGGTGGGGCTGCCGGGCGCGCCGACGAGCAGGTCGAAATCGTCCGCCGCACGCGCACTGCCCTGGCGCAGCGCGCGCTCCTGCGCAATGACGGCCACCCCGATGGCGACTGCGAGGGCGATCAGGGCGAGGGTGATGCCGACCAGCAGACGGTTGCGGCGGTAGTCGGCGAGCACGACGGGTAGGGGATTAAACATGGGCGGCCTCCGCAGCCTGCAGCGTGCCGCTGCGCAGTTCGAGCACGCGATCCATGCGGTGGAGCAGCGCGTTTTCGTGGGAAACGACGATCAGCGTGGCACCGTGCTCGCGCACCAGTCCGCAGAGCAGGTCGGCGATGATTTCGCGGTTTTCCGGGTCAAGGCTGGCCGTGGGTTCATCGGCCAGCACCACCGGCGGAGCGAAGAGCAGCGCACGGGCCACGGCGACACGCTGGCGCTCGCCGCGTGAGAGCAGTTCCGCACGTCTTGTTGGCTCCGCAATTCCGACCCGGCTGAGCAGACGGGTTGCCCGCGAACGCAGTGCGGGGGCGATGCGCCAGCCAGTGAAGCTGGCGGGCAGGAGCACGTTGTCCAGCGCCGAAAGGCCTTCGACGAGGTGAAAATCCTGGAACACGAGCCCGAGCTTTTGCTGGCGCCAGCGCGTCAGCCCAGCACCTGGTAACGCGGTGATATCCGTGTCGTCCCACACGATGCTGCCGGTAGTGAGTGGCTCAATACCGGCGAGGCAGTGCAGCAGGGTGGTCTTGCCTGCGCCGGAGGCACCACGGATGCCCAGCATGTGGCCGGCGGTGAGTTCGAGGCGGTCGAGGGCGAAAAGATCGGTGGTTTGGCCGGTGAAGCGGAAGCGCAGGCCGGTGGCGCGCAGGGTGCCGGTGTTCATGGGTTCAGCGAAGCTTGTTGAAGCTGGCATCGCGGATGCGCAGCTGGCTGACGAAGCCGGTCGCGGGGTCGGTATGGCTGCCGACTTCCAGCGTGCCTTCGACTTCGATGCGCTCGGAGAAGTTGGTGGGAATCACCGTCTTGCTGGCGTAGATGACCACGATGTCGACCGGCCATTCTGCGTCGGACGAACAGAAGGGGCAGATCGAAACCGGCTCGCGGGTGAGGACGAAGAACTTGCTCTCGGGCTTGAGCGGCGGCGCCATATAGCCGCGCAGGCGCACGTTCTGGCCTTTCAGCGCCAGGGTGCGCTCGGCGAACTTGAGGCCCAGCACGGTATTGGATTTGTAGAGCCCGTCAAAACTCAGGAGCTCGGCCGCACGCAAGAGCGGGCTGGCGAGCAGGACTGCCAGGCCAAAGAAAAACCGGCGGCGTGAGCCGCCGGCAAACTGCGAGGAGAACATTGCTTACTTCTTGCCCGTTGCAGCGGGCTTGCCGAGTGCCAGTGCGTCGGCGATCACGCGGAACAGGTCCGTGTTTTCCATCTGGCCATGCACGGCCGCCGAGCCGGGGCCGCCAGCGGTGAGCACCACGTCATCGCCGGTATGTACGCCTTGATTGGCGCCGCGCGGGCCCACGTTGGGCAGGTTGCCGGTGCGGAATACTGCGCCGGGCACATCCTTGTACTTCTCGTTGGCCACCATCACGCCCTCGGCATTCTTGATCGCCGGCACGTTCTCTCCGTCCAGGTAGGGGCGGAAGGTTTCGTAGTAGTCCGGGGTGTTGGCGAACACCAGGCGGATACGCTTCGAGACATCGACTTTCTCCGGATAACCTTCGGCGTTCGGCGCCGGGTAGTTCGGAAAGCCAGCATCTTCATAGGTGCCGATCTTGTTGCGCATGTCGCTGCCCGGCGCATCGTCATTGACCGTACCGACGACGCTGACGCCGTGGCTGTGATCGGCGGTGACGAGGATCAGGGTGTTGTTGCCGTTGGCCTTGCTCCAGCGCTTGGCTTCGGCGACCGCCTTGTCGAGCATGATCGTGTCGTAGATGGCGCGTTCGGCATCCATCGAGTGCGAGTACTTGTCGATGCGGGCGGACTCGACCATCAGCACGAAGCCCTTCTTGTTGCGCGACAGGATCTTGATCGCGGCCTTCATTTCTTCGACCACGTCCGGCTGATCCGGGAACTTGCTGACCGAGCCCTTCTTGAGGAACTTCAGATCCAGCGCGCCATCGATGTTGCCGGTGTTGTAGAGGCCCAGCAGGCGGGTGGTTTTCTTGTCGTCAGCCGCGGCGGCCATTTCGGCCTTGGTGGTGGTGAAGGCGTAACCTGCGCCCTTGAATTGCTCGATGTAATCGACCTCGTCGGTGCGCTTGGAACCCGGCGTGGATTTGGGCAGGAAGTTCGGCGAGCCACCGCCCATGATCACGTCGATCTTGGTGTCGTAGAACATCTTCACGATGTCATTGAAGTCCGAGCGGCGACGGGTGTGGGCCACCATCGCGGCGGGCGTGGCATCTTCGATTTCGGAGTTGGTCACGGCGCCGACGGCAAGGCCGTTGCGCTTGGCCAGCTCGCCGAGGGTTTCAACCTTGGGGTGATCCAGCGAATTGGCGGCACGCGAGCAATACACGCCCAGCGCATTCACGCAGCTCTTGTGGCCGGTGGTGTAGGCGTGGGCGGCATTGGCCGAGTCGGTGATGATCGAGTCCGTGCCCTGGGTGCTGAGGAGCGCCATAGCCGGCAGTTCGTCCATGGCCAGCTTGCCCTTGAGTTTTCCGTCTTCAATGCCCTGCGACAGGATGCGCGCCGCAGTGCGGTGGGCGACCGAGAAGCCGTCGCCGATGAAGAGGATCACGTTCTTCGCGACAGGCTTGGCCGGCGTGGCGTAGACGTTCCAGACCACCTTGCGGGTGTTCGTGCCGTCCGAGGCTTCGACGCTGTACTGGCCCGGTTTGGTGAGCGTTACGTCACGCAGGATCAGGCTGGAGGCGCCCTTGCCGGTTTCGTCCGGGATCAGGCTAGCGGACTTGCCGAGCAGCTTGTGATAGTCCTGCCCGTTGAGGGTCAGTTTTACGCTGGCGGCATCGACCGGGCCGGGGAACTCGACCTTCAGGTCGAAGCGCGAACCGGCGAGAATTTCGGCGCGATTGATCGGGTAGAGGGTCTGCGCGGCGGCAGGCAGGCAAACAGCGGCGAGCAGGGCGGCCGCGACGGGAAGGCGGGCAAAGCGCATGGATGTGTTCCTTGTGAAGAGCGAGAGCGACATCCGGCAGGGTATGTGTTACAGGTTAAATATTTTTGACAGACGCCCGTCATTTAGCGGTAACCACTTCGTCATCTCTCGAGGCAGGCCGCTCGCCGGTGGATAATGCTTGGCTTGTGATCAGCCAGCAGCGGAGATTTTCATGGCCCAGCACTTTGCCAGCGACAACTATGCCGGGATCTGCCCGGAGGCCTTTGCCGCCTTTGCCGAAGCAAACTCAGACCACGCCATGGCCTATGGTGATGATGAGTGGACCCGGCGCGTATCGGATCGCATGCGCGCGATCTTCGAAACCGATTGCGACGTGTATTTCGTCTTCAACGGCACGGCGGCCAATTCGCTGGCGCTGGCCTCGCTGTGCCAGTCCTATCACAGCGTGATCTGCCATGAGGCGGCGCATGTGATGACGGATGAGTGCGGGGCGCCGGAGTTCTTCTCCAACGGTGCCAAGCTGCTGGCGGCCGCGGGCGAGTTTGGGCGGATCAGCCCGGACGAGGTGACGCGTCTGGTCGAGCGCCGCAGCGATATCCACTACCCGAAGCCGCGCGTGGTAACGCTCACCCAGGCGACCGAGCTGGGCACCCTGTATCGCCCCGAGCAGATCGCGGCGATCAGCGAGCGGGCACGCCAGTATGGCCTGCGCGTGCACATGGATGGCGCGCGCTTTGCCAACGCGGTGGCCTCGCTGGCGGTGAAGCCGGCGGACATCACCTGGCGTGCCGGCGTGGATGTGCTGTGCTTCGGCGGCACCAAGATGGGTTTGCCGGTGGGCGAGGCGGTGGTGTTCTTCGACCGGCGCCTGTCCGAAGATTTCGCCTATCGCTGCAAACAGGCCGGCCAGCTGGCGTCGAAGATGCGTTTTCTGGCTGCGCCCTGGCTGGGCATGCTGGAGGACGGTGCCTGGCTGCGCCGCGCCGCGCATGCCAATGCGATGGCCGAGCGTCTCTCGCGCGGGCTGGCGGACTTACCGGGGCTGCGCCTGATCGCGCCAACCGAGGCCAATGGTGTGTTCGTGGACTTGCCGGCCGAGGTCGCGGCGGGCCTGCGTCGGCGTGGCTGGCGCTTCTACGATTTCATCGGCAGTGCGGCACGCTTCATGTGCGCCTGGGATATCGAGGCGGAAACCGTGGATGCGCTGCTGGAGGATGCACGTTCCCTGTGTGAGGCTTGAGCTTTCCCTGCGGGAAAGCGTGTAGGGGCAATTCCCATTCTTGCGAAAAGGTCTTTTTGATTAAGATCAACTCCGCAATTTGAGGGACGCGGAGAGGGGCGTGCAGGAGTGACCTTCTTCAGCGACGGAAATGTTTGCCTAACCTACAGAGGAGAGACTCATGAATAAGAAGATGCTGGCGGCTGTGCTTGCCCTGCTGGCGGCTACGGCCATGCCTGCCGCACATGCCGAGGAGAGCCCGTGGTTGCTGCGGGTGCGCGCGGTCTATGTTGATTTCGATAACAAGCAGTCCGACGGTTTGCCGCTGGGGGGCTCGACCGCCATCGAGGCGAAGAGCCGCTGGATTCCCGAGTTCGATATCAGCTACTTCTTTACCAAGAACATCGCCACCGAACTGGTGCTGACTTATCCGCAGGAAGTCGACATCAAGGTGGGGGGCAGCAAGCAGGGCACGATCAAGGCCTTGCCGCCTTCGCTGCTGCTGCAGTACCACTTCACGGATCTGGGGGCTTTCAAGCCTTACCTCGGGCTGGGTCTGAACTACACCCTGTTCTCGGATCGCAGCAATATCCTTGGCGGGGCAGCCGAAGTCGAAAGTTCCAGTATCGGGCTGGCGGCTCAAGCGGGGCTGGACTTTGCCCTGAGCCGGAACTGGTCATTGAATCTGGATGTGAAATACCTCCAGATGGATACCGACGTGAAAGTGGGCGGCACCAAGGTCGGCAATGTGGGTCTGAACCCGATCACCTGGGGCCTCGGGGTGGGTTATCGCTTCTGAATGCTCTTTTGTCTGAGACTGGAAAGGCGCCTGCGGGCGCCTTTTTGCATGCCGGCGGATGGGCTTGAGGGTGTGTGCGTTGCTGTTGCAGAGAGGATTGACGCAGACTTGAGGGTGACCACGGATGATCGTGCCGGGGGCTTTGGGAACGGACCACTCGATGATATTCACTCCGCGACAACGCTTCATTGCCTTGGCTAGCCTGGGTTATGCCGTTTTTGCGCTGGCCTGGATCTTCCTGTCCGACCAGTTGCTGGCCGAGTTTACCGACCTGTCACGCATCGTCTGGCTGTCGACGGCCAAGGGCGTGGCTTTCGTGTTCATTACCACAGCCATGCTGTTTTTCGCCTTGCGCGCCGTGCCGGCCGCTGATGCGCTGCGCGCGGTGGCAACGCCAATGAATGGTCTGCGCCCACTGCTGGGCTGGCCCCGCTGGCTGCAATATGGATTTGCCCTTGTCTCCAGTCTGAGCTTTGCCTTCATGCACTTCAGCCTGGCGCATGGACCGGAGACGCCGGTTTTGCAGATCCTGATCTTGCCGATCATCGTCAGCGCGGCCATTGGCGGCCTGTGGCCGGGTTTGTGGGCCACGGCCCTGGGAGCGAGTGCCTCCCTGTTGTTGATGCCGCCGGAAGCGGCGGCCCAGTTGCTGTCCATCCCGAGTGAAAAGCTGCGCTGGGTTTTTCTGCTCGCCAATGGCCTGCTGATCAGCGTGTTATGCGAAACCCTGCATCGCGCCTGGTTCCGTCTAGAAGCCAGCCGGAGCACTCAGGCAGCGATCCTGCGCAGCGTGGGCGATGCGATCATTGCGGTCGATGAGCGAGGTCAGATCAGCTATCTCAATCCGGAGGCCGAGCGGATCACCGGTTGGCCAATGGGCGAAGCGCTCGGGCAGGAGATCGGAGCTGTGTTGCGTCGCTCTGGGCAGAACGCCGTGCACGCTGCCGCGCTCTCGGGGGATCTGACCCTGATCCGCCGCGATGAGGCGGAGATTCCGGTGTCCCTGCGCGAGACGGCGATTCATCATGACGATGGACGGGCCGCCGGACGGATTTTCGCCTTCAGCGACGAGCGTGAGCGGCGGCGCATGGAGGCGGCCCTGCAGCATCAGCACGATTTGCTCAAGGACATGAGCGCGATGGCTGAGCTGGGCGCCTGGGAGGTGGATGCTGCGAGCCTGCAGGGGCCGCTTAGCGAGGAGGTGGCGCGGATTTGCGGCCTCGATGCCGCCGCACAGCCCCCCTTGCTGTTTGGTCCGCATCTGTTCAGCGAGCGCTGGCGGCTGTTGTTCGAGTCGGCCATGGCGCGCCTGTTTGGGGAGGGCAGCGCCTGCGACATGGTGCTGGCACTGCAGACGCCCGGCGGTGTAGAGAAGTGGGTGCGCCTGGTGGCCGAGCCGGTGCTGGTTGAAGGGCATATCGTGGCCGTTCGCGGTGCGATGCAGGACATCAGTGCCCAGCGACGAGCCGAGGATGCCCTGCGCGAGAGCGAGGCCCGCTATGCCCGGGTCATCGAAGGCTCGGAGCAGGGTTTCTGGGTGTGGAATGTGCAAACCAACCAGTTCGATATCAGCCCGCGTTTCGCTTCGATGCTGGGCTATCAGTTCGGCAAGTGGGATATTTCACCGGCCCGTTGGGTCGATTATCTGCAGCCGCAGGATCTGGCGCGGGCGCAGGCTTCGATCGAGGCGCATCTGGCCGGACGCACGCCACTCCACGAAGTGGAGTTCCGGATCCGCACGGCCAGTGGGCAGTGGAAATGGATTCTGACGCGTGGCCGTATCGTCGAGCGAGATGCCGAGGGTCGGCCCCTGATCATGGCCGGCACCCATACCGATATTGCGGCGCGCAAGGAGACGGAGCTGGCCCTGCGCCGCGCGGCGGCCGTGTTCCAGAATGCGCGTGAGGGAGTGGTGATCACCGACGCCGAGCTGCGCATCGTGATGACCAATGCAGCCTTTACCGAGATTACCGGCTATAGCGAGGCTGAGGTGCTGGGCAAACCCGGCACCCTGATGCGCTCAAACCGCCACGATGAGGCGTTCTTCAAGGGAATCTGGGAGGCTGTTGCGCAGCACGGCCACTGGCAGGGAGAGTACTGGGGTCAGATCAAGGATGGCCGCGTAGCGCCGGTGTGGCTCAGCATCAGTGTGGTGCGCGATGAGCAAGGGGAAGTCTGTAACTATGTGCAGGTTTTCTCGGACATTTCCAGCCTCAAGGCTTCAGAGGAGCGCCTGGATCATCTCGCTCACCATGATGCGCTGACCCAGCTGCCCAACCGCCTGCTGCTGTTCACGCGCCTGGAGCACGCGCTGGCCATGGCGCAGCGCGATGGCAGCCTGTTGGCGCTGCTGATGTTTGATCTCGATCGCTTCAAGGATATCAACGACAGTTTCGGCCACCTTGTGGGCGACCAGCTCCTGCAACTGCTGGCTGACCGCATGGGGGCGCGGTTACGTAAAACGGATTTCTTTGCCCGTCTCGGCGGCGACGAATTCACCATCCTGCTCGAGAACCTGACGCGTCTTGAAGATGCGGCGCGGGTTGCGGAAGAACTGATTCACTCGCTTGAAACGCCTTTCCAGCTGCCCAACGGGATCGAGGTGCAATGCAGCGTCAGCATTGGCATCAGTCTGTTTCCCGGCTATGGCGAAACTGCCGAGGCCTTGCTGCAGCAGGCCGATGCTGCCATGTACCGAGCGAAGGCCGAGGGGCGCGGGCGCTTCCAGTATTACTCGTCAAGCATGACGGACGCTGCGCGCGACCGCATCAGCATCGATGCCCGCTTGCGCCGCGCCATCACCCGCGGTGAGCTGTTCCTGCATTACCAGCCGCAGATCGAGCTGCACAGCGGGCGCATCGTGGGGGCCGAGGCCCTAGTGCGCTGGCAGGATCCGGTGGAGGGGCTGCTGGCGCCGGCGCGCTTCATCCCGATAGCCGAGGAGACCGGCCTGATCCGCGAACTGGGGGCCTGGGTGCTGCGCGAAGCCTGTCGCCAGGGGCGAGCCTGGCTGGATGCCGGCCTGCCGCCGCTGCGCCTCGCGGTGAACGTGTCGGCCCAGCAGATCCGTCATGGCCAGTTTGATCAACTGGTGGAGCAAGTGCTGCGCGAAACAGGCTTTCCGGCCAATCTGCTGGAACTGGAGCTGACCGAATCGGTACTGATGGATGCCCATAGCGAGGTTGCCCGCCTGCTCGACAATCTGCGCGCTCGCCAGATCCGTATCGCGATCGACGACTTCGGCACGGGCTATTCCTCGCTGGTCTATCTGAAGCGCTTCCCGCTGGACGTGCTGAAGATCGACAAGGGCTTCGTTGACGGCCTGGTGCATGATCGTGACGACCGCGCCATCACCCTGGCCATCATCAGCATGGCGCGTGCACTGGGCTTCAAGGTACTGGCGGAAGGGGTGGAGGATCCCGAGCAACTGATGATCCTGCAGGCTCACGGCTGCGATTTGTACCAGGGCTACTTCTTCAGCAAGCCGTTGCCGGCGCAGGAGTTTGTGCAGCGCCTGCAGGTCCAGCCGGTTTCCTGAAAGCAAACGGCCCGCACAGGGCGGGCCGTTCAGGCCGAGTGCCAAGCTTCAGAAGGGCAGTTCGATGCCCGGCCAGGCGCTGCCGATCTTGCTGCGGAACTCGTTCTGGATGCGTTCCAGCGCGGCGGCATCATCGGCCTCGAAACGCAGGACTACCACAGGAGTGGTGTTCGAAGAGCGGGCCAGACCGAAGCCATCGGCAAACTCGATGCGCAGACCGTCGATGGTGATGCGCTCGACTTCGCCCTCAAACTTCACCGTCTTGAGCTTTTCGACCAGCGCCACCGGCTCGCCTTCGCTCATCTTGATGTTCAGCTCTGGCGTGCATACTGCGTCCGGCAGCGCCTTCAGAATGGCGTTGGCATCCGGGCTGCGCGACAGGATCTCGAGCAGGCGCACGCCGGTGTAGAGACCGTCATCGAAGCCGTACCAGCGCTCCTTGAAGAACATGTGGCCACTCATCTCGCCGGCCAGCGGGGCGCCGGTTTCGCGGAGTTTGGTTTTCACCAGCGCGTGGCCGGTATTCCACATCACCGGTTCGCCGCCATGCTTGCGGATCCACGGGGCGAGGTTGCGGGTGCACTTCACGTCGTAAATGATCTGGCCGCCGGGCACGCGCGAAAGCACGTCGGCGGCGAAGAGCATGATCTGGCGATCCGGATAGATGATCTCGCCATCCTTGGTGACCACGCCCAAGCGGTCGCCGTCGCCGTCGAAGGCCAGGCCGATTTCAGCGTCGCCTGCCTTCAGCGCGGCGATCACGTCTTCGAGGTTTTCCGGCTTGGAAGGGTCCGGATGGTGGTTCGGGAAATTGCCGTCCACTTCGCTGAACAATTCGGTCAGCTCGCAACCCAGACGCTTGAACAGTTCCGGTGCGGTGTTGCCGGCCACGCCGTTGCCGGAGTCGAGCACGATCTTCATCGGGCGAGCCAGCTTCACATCGCTCAGGATGCGTTCGATATAGGCCGGGCGCACGTCGGTGTGCGAAACGCTGCCGGTACCCTGAGCGAAATCGCCTTCCACAATGCGGCGGCGCAGATCCTGGATCATTGCGCCGTACAGCGTCTGGCCGCCCAGCACCATCTTGAGACCGTTGTAATCCGGCGGATTGTGGCTGCCGGTGATCGAGACACAGCTGTTTGCGCCCAGGTGATAGGCCGCGAAGTAGGTGATCGGGGTGGCGACGCAGCCAATGTCGATCACGTCGATGCCTGTGCTGGTGATGCCTTCGGCCAGGGCCGCCGCGAAGTCCGGGCCGGAGAGGCGGCCATCGCGGCCGATGACGATGGTTTTCTGGCCGCGCACCAGGGCTTCCGTGCCCAGTGCCTGGCCGATGCCGCGCACGGTTTCAACGGTGAGGGATTTGCCGACGATGCCACGGATGTCGTAGGCCTTGAAGATCTCGGGTGCCGGAGAAAACATGCGGATGCGCTCCTGATGGTTTGCCAAAGGCGGCGATTATACGGTGCCTCTGATGACAGGCCGTTAGTCCATAGCACGCTGCGTGCCAAGCAGGACACGGACTGAGGGGGCCAGCCCATCCAGTCCGTGTAATTTGGTGCTTGCAATTAAATTGTGTGCAATGTAATGTTCGAGCCATGAACTCCCGCGCTGCCTCTCCTGCCGATCAGCTCGACCCCGCCGCCTTGCTCAAGCTGGACAACCAGCTGTGCTTCGCGCTGTATTCCACTTCGCTGGCCATGACCAAGGTGTACAAACCCTTGCTGGCCAGGCTGGGCCTGACCTACCCACAGTATCTGGTGATGCTGGTGTTGTGGGAGCAGGATGGGCTGACCGTGTCGGCGCTCGGCGAGCGTCTGTTCCTCGATTCCGGCACCCTAACGCCGCTGCTCAAACGCCTCGAAGCGCAGGGCATGTTGCTGCGGGCGCGCAGCGCGGAAGACGAGCGCCAGGTGATCGTGAGCCTCAGCGAGACTGGCCGGGCCTTGCGCGAGGAGGCGCTGGCGGTGCCGCAGGCAGTGCTGTGCGCCACGGCCTGCACGATTCCCGAGCTGCAGACCATGACCGCGGAGCTGCAACTGCTGCGCCGCAAGCTGGGCGAAGCCTTGCTCAAAACCTGAATTCTCCGGAATTGAAGGTCGGTTGTTTTGGCCCGGCCTTCAGGTGCAAATTAATTGCACACAATTTAATAGCCAAAAATATGAAATGGAGTCCCAGCATGAAACTCGAACAAGTCGCCTACCGTGCCCAAGCCACCGCCACCGGCGGCCGTGATGGTCGTGCCGTGTCCTCGGACAACAGCTTCGATCTGAAGCTCACCACGCCGAAGGAACTGGGCGGCGCGGGCGGCGCCGGCACCAATCCGGAGCAGCTCTTCGCCGCCGGCTATTCGGCCTGCTTCATCGGCGCAATGAAGTTCGTCGCCCATCGCGATGGCATCAAGCTGCCGGCCGACCTCGCCATCACCGGCGAAGTGGGCATCGGCCCGATCCCGAACGGTTTTGGCATCGAAGTGGAACTGAAGATTTCCCTGCCGGGGCTGGACGAAGCCACTGCGCACACCCTGATCGAGCGCGCCCATGTGGTGTGCCCGTACTCGAACGCCACGCGCGGCAACGTCGAAGTCACCCTGACGCTGGTCTGATGTTTGAAGCCCTCCCGGCGGGTGTCGGGAGGGTGGTTTTGCGCAGGTGCCATGTCGCTTGTGTTTTTTTCCTTCTTCCCCTGAATTCTTGCTGATCCTTCCTCATCGGTCTGTTGCCACATGCCATCGTGATAGCGTGAAAGCGGTAACAGGCGCCGGGGGTATGAGCGCTTGTCCACACAGACAAGAAATACTCGGGAGGAAACATGAAGACTTCAATGCGCCAGCCTTTGCTGGCAGCAATCCTTGCGGCTGCAGGCATGCTGGCTGCTTGTGGTGGAGGAAGCTCTGGCAGTGCTGGCAGCGCGCCTGCCACATCGGCGGCGAGCAGTGCAGTGCTCAGCAGTAGTGCGAGCAGCAGTGAGCCCTCTGACAGTGCTGTCAGCAGCAGCGCAGCGGCCCAGTCCAGCACCGCCAGCGCCACTTCAGGCTGCAGCAGCAGCGTATGGTTCTGCGATGATTTCCAGAGCGGCACGGCCGATAACTGGGAACTTGCGCCAGCGGGCACCGGATCGGCCTTTGCGGTGGTGGATGAACCCGGCGTGACAGGCAACAAGGTGCTGCAATACACCGCCGGCAAGGCGGGGGGCGTGATCGCGCTGCTCAAGGATTCGGTCTGGGCGACGATTCCGAACAAGAGCGACTACTACGTCGAAGCCCGCATCAAGCCCCAGAACAACAGCACGACTGCCAACAAGCAGCTGTTCCTGATCGGGCGCTATCAGGATGCCAGCAACTGGATGCTTGGCGGTCTCAACGTGCAGAGCACCTCGGCCGCCACCCAGGTGAATGCCGGCTACAACAAGGCCGGCATCATCACTCGCCCGGTGGCGGTCAACAAGCCCATGGTGCTGGGCACCCAGGGCAGTACCGATGGAGAGTGGTACACCGTGCGTTTCGAAATGGTGGGCGCTGAGCACACCGTGTATTTCGAAGGCGAGAAAATCAATGCCACGCCGATTACCGACAGCAGCTTCGCAGCGGGCAAGATCGGCCTGTTCACCAACAATCGTTCCTTCCTGATCGATGACATCAAGGTTGGCGACCCCTCCATCAAGCCGGTGCAACTCACCCTAAGCCCCTCGGCAACGAGCTATGTCGCAGAGGTGGGCGATGCTCCCTATGCGGTGACGGTAACGGCCCGTACTGCTGCGGCCACTGAAGACAGTTTTACGGTCGTTTCCAGCAAGCCGGAAGTGGCGCAGGTCAGCGTGAACGGCAGTGCGGTCAGCATCACGCCGAAATCAGCCGGTACCGCCGTCATCACCTTTACCAGCGGATCGAAACCGGATCTGGTGCGCAGAATCACCGCCACCATCAACCCCGCATTCGTTCAGCCGGTAACGACTTACGGCAATCTGTCGGCACTGACCGTACCGGCCGCTGGCAGCGCGGCGGCTTACACCGATGAATTGCTGAGCCTGAGCTTTGATGCCGCCCCCACCCTGACCCAGAACGGCTCTATCCGGATCTTCAAGAACAGTGACGACAGTCTGGTGGATGTCATCAAGCTGGCCGATGAGAGCGATGCCGTTGGCCCGGCGGCAGACGGCTACTACCGAGGCGTGAAGATGCCGCTGGCGTGGGTGAGTGGCAGCAAGCTCTTCATGCGTCCGCACCAGGGCAAGTTGCAGTACGGTAGCCAGTACTACGTGGCGATCGCCGAGGGCGTGGTGACGGGTGCGAGCATTGCCGGCAGCAGTTTCAAGGGGCTCGGCAAGAGTGCGAACTGGAGCTTCAGCACCCGCACCGCACCGCTCACCACCCTCACCGATCTGGTGGTGGATGACGACGGCAGCACAGCAGACTTCCGCAGCATTCAGGGGGCCATCAACTATGTGATGAAGAACGTGGCCAAGGACACGGCAGCGAGCATCACGGTGAAAAATGGCAGCTATCCGGAAGTGCTGTTTCTGCGTAACAAGAACAAGCTCACGATCAAGGGCGAGAGCCGTAGTGGCGTGGTGCTCAGCTTCGACAATAACGATGGCCTCAACCCCGGCTCTGGTGCGAGTGTTGCGACCGCCGCGCGTTCCGGCGGCGGACGGGCAGTGTTTCTCGTGGAAGCATCCGACGAGCTGACTCTGGACAACTTCACGCTGCGTAATCCCCGCCTGCGTACCGGTGCGGGTGACCAGGCCGAGGTGATCTACTTCAATTCACCCACCGGGCGCCTGATCGCGAAGAACGCCGACTTCTACAGTGAGCAGGACACGCTTCAACTCAACGGCTATGTCTGGTTCTACAACGCGCTGGTGGCCGGCAATGTGGATTACATCTGGGGCAGTGCCAAAGCTGCACTCTTCGAGAACTGCGAGATCCGCACTGTGGGCGATAGCAAGACGCCGACCGTTGCCACCGGCGGTTACATTCTCCAGACCCGCGTCGCTGCCGCTACCGACAAGGGCTTCGTGTTTCTCAACAGCAGTCTGACCAGTGCTAACGGCCCGGCGGGGAACGCGGTGGCCAGCGGTAGTTCAGCCGCAACCTATCTCGCCCGCAGTGCCGGTAACGGCAGCTTCGACAACGTGGTCTTCGTTAACAGCAAGATCGGCGAACACATTGCGGCAACTGGCTGGTTGACCAGCACGAGTCCCACCCCGAATCCGGCGACTGCCACGAGCGGCTGGCGCGAGTACGGCAGCACGCGGCTGGATGGTTCGGCGCTGGATACCAGTGGGCGGGCTTCTGTGGCTCGGACGCTGAGTTCAGGCGAGGTGGCGCCCTATGCTTCGCGCGCCGCCGTGTTTTCGGCGATCAGCTGGGATCCGACGCCTTGATCGGTTGCGCCGCAGGGCCGCATTCAAGCGGCTCTGCGGCGCTTTCGCGGGTGCCTGATGTCAGTAGGTCTTGTAAGGCAGGAACTTGCCGCTCATGGTGATGCTCACCCGGTCGCCCATCGGGTTGGGTTCGCGCTGCAGGTCCATCTTGAAATCGATGGCGCTCATGATGCCGTCGCCGAACTCTTCATGGATCAGTTCCTTGAAGGTGGTGCCGTACACGCTGATCAGCTCGTAGAAGCGGTAGATCAGCGGGTCGGTGGGCACGGCGGTGGGCAGCGAGCCCTTGTAGGGCACGACCTGCAGCAGATTCACCGCTTCTTCCGGCAATTCGAACAGCGCGCCGACCTTGGCGGCCTGTTCGGCGGTGAGCGTCATCTGGCCCAGCAGCGCGGCGGTGGTCCATTCTTTGGACTGGCCGACCACTTCGGCGATCTGGCTCCACTTGAGCTTCTTGGCGATCTTCTTCTCGATGATCATTTCGGTCACGTCGTAACGCTTCATGGCGGGCTCCTTCAGGCTGCGATGGGATTGGAAGTGTCGGCGTCTTCGGCATCAAGGCCTGGACGCACGATGGGGGGATGCTTCGGGTCGTGGCCTTCCACCGCGTCGCCGGCATACAGCTTCGAGCGCTCGACGAGGAAGACCACCAGGTGATTGCGGATGCGGTAGTACTGCGGGTCGTGGTGGATCGAGGCGCGGGTGCGGCTGCGCGGCATCGTCACCTCCACGATCTCGGCGATCTTGGCCTGCGGGCCATTGCTCATGAGCAGAATCTTGTCGGCCAGCAGAATGGCTTCATCCACATCGTGGGTGATCATGAACACGGTCTGCTGCGTGGCCTGCACGATGCCCAGCAACTCGTCCTGAATCGTGCCACGGGTGAGCGCATCGAGCGCGCCGAAGGGCTCGTCGAGCAGCAGCATCTTCGGCTCGATGGCAAAGGCGCGGGCGATGCCGACGCGCTGCTTCATGCCGCCGGAAAGCTCGGCCGGCTTCTTGTGCAGGGCGTGGCCGAGGCCGACCATCTCCAGATACTTCGTGGCATGTGCGGCGACCTGCTCGCGGCTCCAGTCCGGCCAGCGCGAGCGCACGCCGAACTCCACATTGGCGAGCGTGCTCATCCAGGGCATCAGCGCATGGCTCTGGAACACCACGCCGCGATCCAGCGAAGGGCCGCGCACTTCGCGACCGTCCATGAACACATGGCCGCCGCTGGCTTCATCCAGCCCGGCCAGCACATTCAGGATGGTGGTCTTGCCGCAGCCGGAGTGGCCGAGGATGCACACGAACTCGCCACGCTCGATGCCGAAATGGATGTTCTCGAACACGGCCGGGCAGCTGCTTGCGTAACGCCGGGCGAGGGCTTCAACTTTTAGGAAGGACATGGCTTATTCCCTGTAGCTCACAAGCCTGGTCAGCTTCGCCAGCGCGGTGTCGAGCAGCATGCCGACCAGGCCGATCAGCAGGATCGCGGTGAAGATGTTGGTGATCGAGAGATTGTTCCACTCGTTCCACACGAAGTAGCCGATGCCGGTGCCGCCCACCAGCATCTCGGCGGCCACGATCACCAGCCAGGCAATGCCAATGGAGATGCGCATGCCGGTCATGATGGTCGGCGCCGCTGCCGGCAGGATCACCAGAAAGGCGGTGCGCAGGCGGCTCACTTCCAGCGTGCGCGCCACGTTGAGCCAGTCGCGCCGCACGCTGGCCACGCCGAAAGCCGTGTTGATCAGCATTGGCCAGATCGAGCAGATGAAGATCACGAAGATCGCCGAGATGCTCGAATCCTTGATCGTGTAGAGCGCCAGCGGCATCCAGGCCAGCGGCGAGATCGGCTTGAGGATCTGGATGAAGGGGTCCAGCGCGCGGTAGATCAGCGGCGACATGCCAATGGCAAAACCGAGCGGAATCGCCACCAGCGCGGCGAGCAGATAGCCGCCTAGCACGCGGGCGAGCGAGAAACCGATCTGGATGCCCAGACCCTTGTCGTTGGTGCCCTTGTCGTAGAACGGATCCTTGAGGTGCGACCAGATCTTGGCGCCCACCTCGCCGGGGCCGGGGAAGGCGCTCTTGGCGCCGGTCGCGGCCGCGCCGCCGACCAGTGCCGCATATTCAGGATCAACGATCACCGCCGCCTCCTTCGGGCGCGTGGCCAGATGCCAGGCGGCGAGCGTGAGCAGCAGGATCAGTAGTGAGAGGAGTGGCGCGAGCCAGGGTTTTTGTTTGGTCATATTCATCAGCAAAAACGAATCAGGCCGTCATCCCGGCGAAGGCCGAGATCCAGTCGTGGGCATGTGAAAGTCGCTGGACTCCGGCGAGTTTTGAAACACTCGCCGGAATGACGATCTATGTGGTGCATTCCTTTGTGATCAACTCCGTTTGATCGCAAAGCTCTTCAGGTAGTCCTCGGGCTTGGCCGGGTCGAATTCCTTCTTCATGATCATCACTTTCTTCATTGACACCTCGGGCGCCGGGAAGCCGTTTTCTTTCATGAGCCGTGCTGCATCGGTGGCGAGGAACACGTCGCGCGCGACCTTGCGGTAATCCACATCGCCCTTGATCTGGCCCCAGCGCTTCATCTGGGTGAGGATCCACACGGCGAAGCTTTCATACGGGAAGGGGTCGAATTCCAGACGATCCGGCACCTTCTGCACGCCGCCCAGACCGTCGGCAAAGGTGCCGGTGAGGATCTGGTCGATCACCACCTCGGGCTGGTTGAGGTAGTTGGCCGGTGCAATCGCCTTGGCGATGTCCTTGCGGTTGGCCGGGTTGCTGGCGAACTTGGTCGCATCGATGATGGATTTCAGCAGCGCCTGATATGTGTTCGGCATGCTGGTCACGAATTCCTTGCTGGCACCGAAGGCGCAGCAGGGGTGGCCGTCCCAGATGTCGCGCGAGAGCATGTGGATGAAGCCCACGCCGTCGTACACCGCACGCTGGTTCATCGGGTCCGGGCCGAGGAAGCCGTCGATGTTCTCGGCGCGCAGGTTGGCCACCATCTCCGGCGGCGGCACGGCGCGGATCTGCACATCGGTATCCGGGTCGAGACCGGCTTCGGCCAGGTAGTAGCGCAGCAGGTAGTTGTGCATCGAGAAGTCGAAAGGCACGGCGAACTTGAAGCCCTTCCACTGCTTCGGATCGCGCTTGTCCTTGTGCTTCATGGCCAGCGTGATCGCCTGGCCGTTGATGTTCTCGATGGCCGGCACGGTCCAGGGCATCGGGTTGGAACCCACGCCCATCGACATGGCAATCGGCATCGGCGAGAGCATGTGGGCGGCGTCGTATTCCTTGTTCATCGCCTTGTCGCGAATCACCGCCCAGCCGGCGGTTTTCACCACTTCCACATCGAGGCCGTACTTCGCGTAGAAGCCCATCGGCGCTGCCATGATGATCGGCGTGGCGCAGGTGATCGGAATGAAGCCCACCTTCAGCTTCTGCTTCTCCAGCTTGCCGCCGGTTTGCGCGAAAGCTTCCTTGGCCGCGCCGAGCGGGAAGATAGTCGAGATCGCCGCCAGCGCGGTGCCGGCGCCCACCGAGCGCAGGAAGTTGCGGCGCATGTTGTCGTCGGGGAAGAGGGCGCGCATCACCGCTCCTTCCACTGCGCGGTCCTGCGCGGCCTGCAGTTCCATGTCATGCGCGGCCTGGCTGCTGTGCTGGCCGCAGCTGCAACCCTTGTGCAGCCGGGTTTCAGGGTCAAAGGGGTTACGGAAGATCGACATGGGGACTTCTCCTTTCAGGTTCAGGCGGCTGCTTGGCAGGGGGCGGTGGCAAATTCGATATCGTCCTGATACAGATTCCAGGCGCGGTGGTATTCCATGATCCGGGCCACATCGGCGACGAAGGCCTTGTCGTAACCGGCGCGGGCCAGCAGATGCAGGCCCAGCTCCATGCCCGAGGCGATGCCGCCGGCGGTCACGATGCGGCCGGCATCCACCACGCGGGCGCGGCTGATCCGGCAGGCCGGCGCAATCTCGGCGAGGCGGTCAATTGGCGTCTTGCCCATGTGCGAGGCTTCGAGCCGGTCCGGCTCCTTGCGGTTGGTGGCCGGCAGGCCATCGAGCAGCCCCATGCGGGCGTAGATCCACGAGCCGGTGCACACGCTGGTCAGCAGGCAACTCTCCGGCAGGGCACGGATGTAGTCGTGCAGGCGGCGGTTGTGCATCTCCTGCCGGGTGCCGAAGCCGCCGGGAATCAGCAAGGCATCCAGCGCCGGCGCATCCGCAAAGCTGTAGTTCGGCATCACGGTGAGCCCCGCCTGGGTCTGCACCGGGCGCAGCGCATCGGCGATCAGGAATACATCGATCTCCGGGTCCAGCCGCCGCGCCACCGACAGCACGCCCGCCGGGGCGGCGTAGTCGATGATCTCCGCGTCCTTGAACACATAAATGCCGAGCCGGAATCCTGCCGTGCGTGCCATGGGGTGCTCCCTGTCTGATGGCTCCAGATTAGGGAGGGTGGGGCGAGGGCGGTATCACCGGATTCGTGATTGGGGTGTAGTGATTGCACTACAGGGGTAGTTGTAGGGCGAATTGATAACGCGCCATGAACTCGCTCGGCGCCAGAAGTTGGATCTGATGATTCACTCAGGACCTAGCCAGTGGGCGGTGTCTGCTGTTCGGTCTTTGCCGTCATTTTGGCCTGCAACAGACTCGGTCAGCTAAGCGGCGAAAAGCTGCCGTTCCGATAGCGCCCCAAAAATTGAAGGAAGCCTGACCTATGTACATCCTGGCGAATTCGAATTCACGATTGGCGACGAAACCAAGATCGTGAAGGCCAGCGATACGCTTTACAAAAAAACCAACATCATGCACGGCCGTATCTGCAAGAAAGCCGGTTCGCTGATCGACACCTTCACTCCGATACGCGAAGACTTCCTGAAGAAGTAAGCACCCCTTCCTGAGACAGAATCCCGGGCGAAGGCTGTTTTCTGGAAAGCCTAGAACGCGGCCGAGAAATCAGCCTGGAGCGGACAGGCACTCCATGCAGGATGCATTTCCGCTCGGTCACTACCTCACAAGTTTTCCTGCGCGGAGTCATAGGCGTCTTGCGCGGTTTCAATCGCGCTCTGGTAGGCCATTGCCCAATCGGATAAAACGCGCAAAGGCTCAGTCAGGGTCTGGCCTATGGGTGTCAGCGCATAGTCAACGCGGGGCGGAATCGTCGGATACACCGTTCGGGTGACCAGACCATCCCGCTCCAGCCCCCGCAAAGTCAGCGTCAGCATTCGCTGCGAAACGCCGCCGATCAACCGGCGCAGGGCATTGAACCGCATCGGCCCGCGAGAGAGCGCCCCGATGATCATGACGGTCCACTTATCGCCGATCCGGTCCAACACCTTTGCCAGACGACGACATTGCTCATGCTCGTCGCTGCCTGAATCCTCTGCCTGATCGGGTGGTAACAAAGATGTGCCCTCTTGTGCCGCGTTTCACGGGCTCATATTGTAGCCCTGGGTACAAATTGTGCCTGACTGGCGGGACTGGAGAAATTACAAGTGGATAAGCCGATTCAAACAAGGCTGGAACGCAGCGTGGTCGACAAGAATTTTGTGTTCTTCGGCGGCAGCACCGGGATGGGCAAAGCGGCCGCGCTGGAGCTGGGCCGTCGGGGCGCATCCATTCTGATCGTGGGTCGCTCAAGGGAAGCGGGCGAAGCGGCGGTCGCAGAAATCCGCCAGGCCGGCGCCGGCTCTGCGGCCTTTTTACAGGGGGATCTCTCGACTGTGGCCGGCGTCGCGACCGTGGCCGCCGGTGTGAAAGCCTGGCGCCCGGTTCTGCATGGCGTCATGCATACGGCCATGTCCGCGTTCCCGCGGCGGATGGATACGGTCGATGGCTTCGAGTTTGCCTTTGCCCTGCAATACTTCGCCCGCGCGGCATTGAACCGGCTGCTGCTCGACGCCCTCGCGGCCTCGGGCGACGGGCGAATTGTGCATATTGGGGGCGACGTGCCGGGCTTGATCAAGGCCGATCTGGATGACCTGCAATTTCAGCAACGCCAATGGGGCTTCATGAAGTCGATTTTGACGACCCATGTTCTGGGCGCCTTGAATGTTCAGGAAGCGGCACGCCGCTGGCATGATCTGCCGGTCAGCATTGCGGTTTCCTGTGTGGGCAGCACCAAGACCAAGGCCATGCTCGACTCAAACATGCCCTGGTTCATGCGTTTGATGGGCCGGTTCGGCGCCAGCCCTGAGTTTTCCGCCCGCAACGCCGTGCGCTTTCTCACCGCGCAGGATGTCCAAGACGCCAATGGCGCGAGTTTCCGCAAACCCAAAGTCTATAAACCCGAGCCCATCAGCAAGAATCCCGATGATGCGGCGCGGCTTTGGCACATCACCGGTGAACTGGCTGCGGAACGTGGCCTCAGCTTACCTTGAGGGGCAAAAGAGTGTGATTGAGTCACGCCCGCGAACGAGGCTCTGCTGTCGCTTCCAGATTCAAGGATGCAGTCAAGTCCTGAGAAAATGCGAAATCTGATCCTTCGCGAGCACTTGCGGGCTAGCTTGATCACCACGCCGGCGGTATCTGCGCACGCCACTGAGTAGGCAGAGCAGCGCTTGATGCTGACAGGACTGGGGCAAAAACTGCGGCCTCAGCCTCAAGCACGATCCCGACTCAAATCGAAGCGCCAGGTTGATCCTCGGCTAAGTTGCCGAGAATTACATTGAGGCCGCAAGGTGAGATCTGATCAACGGCAGCTATGTGCTAGAGGTCAGACAGATCCGGCCTACTAGTCGAATGATCGTTTAGGCCGAGCTTCGGGCACTGACGTATAAGACTGCGGGGTTGGGGCTACGTTTCTGTTCCGATCCATTTGCGTTGATCGAGGCGGCGCAGTGTTCACTGCGCCCTACGCCCTACGTCCGTCTCATGCCCCCAGCAACTGATGCCGCGCGGCGTAATGCGCGATTTCGAGGGCATTGCGCAGGCCGAGCTTTTCGCAGATGCGGGCGCGGTAGGTGCTGATGGTGTTGGCCGAAAGCGAGAGCTGCTGGGCGATGTCGCCCACAGTGCGCCCTTGCGCGAGTAGCTGGAGCACCTGGAATTCGCGGTTCGACAGGGTTTCGTGCGGGGCGCGGGCGTGGTCGCGGCGGATGTCCTGCGTCATCAGTTCGGCGATCTCTGGCGTGATGTAGCTGCCGCCCTCGGCCGCACGGATCAGCGCGGCGAGCAGGGTTTCCGGCGCGCAGCCCTTGTTGAGATAGGCGGCTGCGCCGCTGCGGATCGCGCGCAGGGCGAACTGGCTTTCGGGGTAGACCGAGAGCATCACCACGCCGCACTTCGGGAACTCGTTGCGGATGCTGCCGAGCACGTCCAGCCCGTCGCGCTCGCCGAGCGCGATGTCGAGCAGCACAGCGTCGAAGGCTTGTTTGCGTAACAGGCTCAGCGCGGCGGGGCCGTCGGCGGCTTCGTGGATTTCGCCGATGCGCGCGTCCTCGGCGAGGATCTGGCGCAGGCCACGGCGGATGATCATGTGGTCATCCACAATCAACACGCGGATCATGCGAAGACTCCCTTGAGCGTGACGCGCACCGTGGTGCCGGCGCCTTGTGTGCTGTCGATTTCCAGCTCGCCACCGAGTGCGCGGGCACGCTCCTGCATGCCGAGCAGGCCGAAGCTGGTGGGCTGGGCGGGGGCGATCATGCCGCGCCCGTCATCGCTGATTTCAAGCATCAAGTCGCGCCCGATGGCGCTGGCATGCAGGCGGACGGCGCTGGCCTGGGCGTGGCGGCTGACATTGGTGAGCACTTCCTGCGCGATGCGATAGAGCGCGATTTCGGCTTCGCGGCCGAGGCGGCATTGCTCGATATGCGGCGCGCAGTCGTAGTGGCAGACGAGGCCCGTGCGTTGCTGGAATTCGGTGAGCAGGGCTTCGAGCGCGGCCCACAGGCCGAGGTGGTCCAGCACGCCGGGACGCAGGTCGGTGAGGATGCGGCGCACCGCGCCCATCGCGTTGCCGGCGATCTCCAGCATGTCGTCGAGCTTGGTTTGCATGGCCGGCGCGGGCAGCTGGCGGCGCAGCCAGTTCATTTCGAGTTGCAGGGCGGTGAGCGAGGCGCCGAGCTCGTCGTGGATATCGCGGGCGATATGGCGGCGCTCTTCTTCACGCACCGCATTCGAGTGCGCCGAGAGGCGTTGCAGCGCGGCGTGCGAGGCGCGCAGCTCTTCGCTGGCGGCTTGCAGCTCGGCAGTGCGAGCGGCGACGCGGCGCTCCAGCTCGTCGTGCGCGGCCTGCAGGGCGGCTTCGGTGCGCTTGCGCTCGGAGATGTCGCTGAAGGTGACGACCGCGCCGACCACGTTGCCGCCATGCTCGCCATCGCGGATCGGGTAGGAGGCGTACTCGGCCGGGAAGGCGCTGCCATCGCGCCGCCACAGCACTTCGTCATCCACGCGCACGCCGCGCCCCTCCTGAAAGGCGCGGAAGATGCGGCAGTCATGCACCGGCATCAGGGCGGAATCGGCGTGGGAGTGGTGGATCAGGTAGTGCATATTGCGGCCGAGCACTTCATCCGGCGTGTAGCCCAGCATCTCGGCACCGGCGCTGTTGATGAAGATGCAGCGGCCGCGCAGGTCGATGCCGTAGATGCCTTCGCCAGTGGATTCCAGCAGCATTTCCAGCTGGCGCCGCCAGGCGTGGTGATGGGAGAGCTGGTGGAGATCCGCGAACATGAGGCGGCGTCAGTTGCTGCGCATCCGCGCATCCAGCCCTGTGCGTGTCGGAGTGATGAGCGCTTCGCGCCATTGCAGTACCTGGGCCGCCACACCGATGGCAATCGCCTGCGGGGTTTTGTCGCGAATCCCGGGCACGCCGATCGGGCATTGCATGCGTTCGATCTGCGCGGGCGTGAAGCCGCGTGCCGCGAGTTGCTGACGGAAGCGGGTACGTTTGCTCTGCGAGCCGATCAGGCCGAAGTGGGCGAAGTCGCCCCGGCGCAGGATGGCTTCAGTGAGCGCGAGATCCAGCGCATGGTCGTGGGTCAGCACCAGATGGCTGCTGCCGGTGGGGGCGCTGGTGACGGCTTCGTCGGCAGCGTCGCAAGGCTGGCATTCGACACCGGCCGGCGCAGCTGCCAGCAGGTCGGCACGCGGGTCGATCCAGCGCAGGCGCAGGTTCAGCGGGGCCAGCAAGTTGACTAGCGCCGTGCCGACATGGCCGGCGCCATACACATTGAGGCAGAAGGCCGGCGGGGTGAGCGGTTGGGTCAGCGACCAGTCGCGCGCGCTTTCCGTGGCGGGAAGTTTCAGCGCGCCGCTGGCCGTTCCGGCGGACCAGCGTGAGGCCGCCGCATCACCATCAAGCTGGCGCAGCAGGGCAATGCCTGAGGCATGTTGGGTGGCACGTCCCTGCCAGGCGTCCGCATCTTCTGGGAGCAGGGTTTCGTAGGTCAGCCAGACGATGCCGCCGCAACACTGGCCGAGGCTGGCGGCCAGCGCATAGCGGCGCAGCTCGGGGCGACGGTGGCCGGTGAGCAGCATGGCGCGGGCTTCGGCCATGGCCTCCCATTCGAGATGGCCGCCGCCGATGGTGTCGACCACGAAATCGGCGCCGACCAGCATTGAAGCTCCGGCCTCGCGCGGCGCCGAGCCACGCACCCCCGCCACCGAGACCAGTACCAGCGGGCTGCGGGCGAGGTGGGCCGGGAGTTGGGTTAGCCAGTTCACGGCATGCCTCCGATGGCGCGCAGGATGGCCTCTGGCGTGGCCGGCGCCTGCAGCGGCGCTGGGGCGCCGAGGGCGGCCGAGCAGGCATCGCGCAGCGCGAAGAAGACCGCGAAGCCGTGAACCAGCGGCGGCTCGCCAACGGCCTTGCTGCGATGCACGCTGTTTTCGGCATTGATATTGTCGAAGAGCTTAACGTTCAGCACCGGCGGGCAATCCGAGGCGGCCGGGATCTTGTAGGTGGAGGGGGCGTGGGTGCGCAGGCGGCCCGCGCCGTCGAAGACCAGTTCCTCGCTGGTGATCCAGCCGGCGCCCTGGATGAAGGCGCCTTCGACCTGGCCGATATCCAGCGCCGGATTGATCGAGCGGCCGGCGTCGTGAAGGATGTCGGCGCGCAGGATGCGCGATTCGCCGGTGAGGGTGTCGATCACTACTTCGGCGCAGCAGGCACCGTAGGCGAAGTAGAAGAAGGGGCGACCTTGCAGACTGGCCGGGTCGTAGTGGATCTTGGGGGTGGCGTAGAAGCCGGAGTCCCACAGCTGGACGCGGGCGCGATAGGCGGCGGCGGTGAGGGTGGTGAAATCCTCGCTGATCTCGCCGGCGCTGACCTTGCCATCGGCAAACTCGATCTTGGCGCCGCGCAGGCCGTGGCGGGTCGAGAAGAAGTCGGTGAGGCGCTTCCGGATCTTGCGCGCGGCGGCGAGTGCGGCCTGCCCGTTCAGGTCGGTGCCGCTGGAGGCGGCGGTGGCCGAGGTGTTGGGCACCCGGCTGGTGTCGGTGGAGGAGAGGCGAACCCGGTCGATGGAGAGGCCCAGCGCCTGGGCGACGATCTGGGCGATCTTGGTGTACAGGCCCTGGCCCATTTCGGTGCCGCCGTGGGTGACCAGCACCGAGCCATCGGCATACACACAGACCTGGGCGCCAGCCTGGTTGTAGTGCGTGGCGGTGAAGGAGATGCCGAACTTCACCGGGGTGAGCGCGATGCCGCGCTTGAGCACCGGGCTTGTGGCATTGAAGGCGGCAATCGCGGCGCGGCGGGCGCTGTAATCGCACTCCTGCGCGAGCTGGTCGACGAGCTGCGGGGCGACGTTGTCCTGCACCGGCATGCCGTAGTGGGTGGTGGTGCAGGCGTCGTTGCCGGGCAGGCCGTAGAAATTGCGCCGGCGCACTTCGAGCGGGTCGAGGCCCAGATGATGGGCGATGTCGTCGAGGATGTACTCGATGGCGAAGATGCCCTGCGGGCCGCCGAAGCCGCGGAAGGCGGTGTTCGACACGGTATTCGTGCGGCAGCGCAGGCTGCGGATCGCAACAGCATCGAGGTAGTAGCAGTTATCCAGATGGAAGATGGCGCGGTCATTGACCGGGCCGGAGAGGTCGGTGGAAAAACCGCAGCGCGAGGCGAGCGTGATCGCCAGCCCCTGTAGTTGGCCGTGGTCATCGAAGCCAGCTTCCCATTCGTAGGCGAAGTCGTGACGCTTGCCGGTGATGAGTATGTCGTCATCGCGGTCGAGGCGCAGCTTCACCGCGCGGCCGGTTTTCCAGGCGCCCAGCGCGGCGGCACTGGCGACTTGGGCCGACTGCGATTCCTTGCCGCCGAAGGCGCCGCCCATGCGGCGGCACTCCACGCTCACCTGATGCGCGGCCCAGCCAAGCATGTGGGCAATCGTTTGCTGCATTTCGGTGGGATGCTGGGTGGAGCTCTGCACATGCAGGCTGCCTTCTTCGCGCGGGATGGCCAGTGCGATCTGGCTTTCGAGATAGAAGTGTTCCTGCCCGCCCAGTGTGGCGCGGCCTTGCAGGCGATGCTGGGCGCTGGCCAGCGCCTTGTCGGCGTCACCACGCTGCACATGCACCGGCGGCATCAGCCAGGATTCGGCGGCAATCGCGCTGGGGATGTCGAGGATGGCGGGCAGGGCCTCAACATCGACCTTCGCCAGGCGTGCGGCGCGGCGGGCCTGTTCGTGGCTTTCGGCGAGCACCAGGAATAGTGGCTGACCCATGAAGTGGACCAGGCCGTCGGCGAGGATCGGGTCGTCATGCACGATCGGGCCGCAATCGTTGCTGGCGGGGATGTCCTGCGCGGTGAGCACCGCCACCACGCCCGGCGCGGCGAGTACGGCAGCAAGATCCATCGCGAGGATGCGGCCATGCGCGATGCTGGCAAGGCCGAAGGCGGCGTGCAGGCAGCCCGCTGGAGCAGGCAGATCGTCGATATAGCGGGCAGCGCCCTGCACATGCAGGGTGGCACTTTCATGGCGCAGCGGCGCGCCAACAGGATGGGTCATGCGAAAACCTCGGTGATGCGATCAACGCGCAGCTGGGCCTGGGTGCTGTGCTCAAGCCACAGGCGGCGCAAAAGGTTACGGGCTACCTGCTGGCGGTAGGCGGCGGAGGCGCGCATGTCGGCAATCGGCTGGAAATCCTGTTCCAGCGCGTCCATTGCCGCTTCGATGCTGCGCAATTCGAGCGGCTGGCCGCGCAGGGCCGCTTCGGCTGCCAGTGCCCGGCGCGGGGTGGCGGCCATGCCACCGAAGGCGAGGCGTGCGTCGCTGATCAGGCCGGCGTCACCCAGGGTGAGGGCGAAACCGGCGCAGACCGCCGAGATGTCCTGATCCTGGCGCTTGCTGACCTTCCAGGTGCGGAACAGGCGGCCCGGCACGGCGCGCGGCACTCTCAGGGCACGCACGAATTCACCCGGCTGCAGGGCCGTCTGCTGGTAGCCGAGATAGAAATCTTCAAGGGCCAGCTCGCGCTGGGTTTCGCCTTTCTGCAGCACGACGTGAGTGCCCAGGGCGATCAGGGCCGGCATCGAGTCGCCAATCGGCGAGCCATTGGCCACGTTGCCGCCGAGGGTGCCGGCATTGCGCACCGGCAGGGAGGCAAAGCGCGCGGCGAGCTCCTGCCATTGCGGCTCATCGCGGCACAGCAGGGTGAAGGCTTCAGTCAGTGTGAGGCCTGCACCAAGTGTGAGCCAGGTGTCGTCCGTTTCGGTGCGGCGCAGCTCTTCCACTGCACCAAGATAGATGATGTCGCCGAGTTCGCGCAGCTGCTTGGTGACCCACAGACCGATGTCGGTGCCGCCCGCCAGCAGGCGGGCTTCGGGTAGCGCCTGGCGCAGGGTGGCGAGCTCGGTGAGCGAACGCGGGGCGAAAAAGCGCTGACCGCCGTGATCAAAATCCAGTGCCGGCTCGTTGGCGATCTTTTCCAGCGCACTGCGGATCGGTGCGCGCTCCAGGCGTTGCAGCGGGTACTCGCGGCAACGTTGGGCGGCCTCCAGGATGGGCCGGTAGCCGGTGCAGCGGCACAGGTTGCCGGAGAGCACCTGCTGCGCCTCATCCAGCGTTGGCACGCGCGGCTGCTCCTCGTAATCGGCCCACAGGCTCATCGCAAAGCCTGGCGTGCAGAAGCCGCACTGCGAGCCGTGCAGATCCACCAGTGCCTGTTGCACCGGGTGCAGGCCATCGGCGCCGGCGAGGTCTTCCACCGTGAACAGGGCCTTGCCATCCAGGGTGGGCAGCAGCGCAATGCAGCTGTTGATGGCTTGCAGGCGCAGGCCGCCCGCGCCTTGCGCGTCCAGCGTGGCTACCACCACGGTGCAGGCTCCGCAATCGCCTTCGCCACAGCCTTCCTTGCTGCCGCAGGCGCCACGCTCTTCGCGCAGCCATTGCAGCACGGTGCGCTGAGCGGGTTGGTCGCTCAGGCTCAGGGTCTTGCCCTGGTACCAGAAGCGGATATCGGTTCTTGTCATGGGTATTTCTCCTTGGGTGTGCATACCTAGCACGTGACATGCCCATCCTTATCCGTATGCCCACATGACACTCATTGCAAGATCTGGCTGGACAAGCGCAGCGCTGATGTGTGCAGCTCGGCTATGCTGGCACCACAACAATCCTTTCCCTTCGCGGAGCAAACAATGACCCCACTCGAACTGGCCCTGAGCTGTCCCAAAGCCGAGCTGCACTTGCACATCGAAGGTAGCCTGGAGCCCGAGCTGGCTTTCGAGCTGGCCGCGCGCAACGGCATCCGCCTGCCCTACGCCGACATCGCCGCCCTGCGCGCCGCTTACGATTTTGAAGACCTGCAGAGCTTCCTCGACCTCTACTACGCCTGCGCCGACGTGCTGCGCACCGAAGAGGATTTCCGCGATCTGATGCTGGCCTACCTGCGCCGGGCGCGGGCCGACAACATCGTGCATGCCGAAATCATGTTCGATCCGCAGACCCACACTGCGCGCGGCATCCCGTTTGCCACCGTGCTGGCCGGGCTGGAGCAGGGCGCTGAGATTGCGCGCCGCGAGTGGGGCATGAGCACCCGCCTGATCATGAGCTTTCTTCGCCATCTCTCCGAAGAAGAGTGCATGCGCACGCTGGATGAAGCGCTGCCCTTCATCGAGCGCATTCACGCCTTCGGGCTGGACTCCTCCGAGCTGGGCCATCCTCCGGCCAAGTTCGCCCGCCTCTTTGCGCGCTGCGCAGCACTGGGCAAGCCGCTGGTGGCCCATGCCGGCGAAGAAGGCCCGCCCGCCTATATCTTCGAGGCGCTGGATATCCTCAAGGTGGCGCGCATCGACCACGGCGTACGCGCCAGTGAAGACCCTGCCTTGCTGGAGCGGCTTGCCCGCGAAGAGATCCCGCTCACCGTGTGCCCGCTCTCCAATGTGCGCCTGTGCGTGTTCGACGACATGCGCCAGCACAGCCTGCCGGCACTGCTCGCCCAGGGCCTGTGCGTGACGCTCAACAGCGACGACCCGGCCTACTTCGGCGGCTACCTCGGCAACAACATCCGTGCTGTGCAGGAGGCCTTCGATTTCGATGCGGCCACCTGGCGCACCCTGATGGCCAACAGCTTCCGCGCCAGCTTCGTCAGCGAAGCGGAGCGGGCCGTCTGGCTGGCGCAGGTGGAGGCGCACTTCGCTGCTTGAGTGCAGGCCAGGCCGTGAGCGGGTTGATCGTCCTGGCTGCCGGGAGCGGCCAGGGCTGACGAAGTCTCCGGGCTAGAGATACTCGTCCACAAGCCTTCCGAGGGACGAGTCTTTCTGGCCGCTCGAATCTGCGCGGCGCGAGGACTCGGCCTGGGCCGGCTGTGAGTTGCTCTTTCGCTCTTCCAGTTGCGCCTGGCGTTTCTCCAGTTCGGCAATCTGGGCCAGCACGAGCTGGATCTGCGCCTGCAGCAGTTCGACTTTCTTTTGCGAGCCCTCGTCCGGGTTCTTTGTCGCTTCTGCCATTTCCTTGTTGAGTAATTTGAGCTTGTTTTTCAGGGCTTCGATCTGGCCGGCGATTCCCCCTCCGCCACTCGCGCCTTTCGCGCTGGAGCTCGAGCCAGAGCTGGCAACTGAACTCAGGTTGACCGTGATTGATTCACTCATCATGAATTCCATTCTTCAAATGCGGCATGCGTTAACTATCGGCTTCCGCGTAGGAATCCGGAGTGAAATCGTGCCGGGCAGTCCGCTCCATGCCGTCCATGCGCCTTCCATGGGTGCCACACGGCCCATTCATGCCACACGGCCCCGAATGGGCAATGTATTCCGCCGCCATCTTGCATAGATTGATTGAGGGCGCCCCCTGCTTGGCGGGCCCGGCCAGGCGGGGCCGCTTCCTCAACCGCACGGGGCGCAGCATGAATGCATCTGAGTGGCGAGGCGGGCACGCGTGAAGGACGCGGAGCCGACGATTCTTCATGACCGACAAGGCCAGCGGCATAGCCGTTGCCGCCTGCGCTTGCGGCTCGTCCTGCTGGCGGCCCTGATCTCGGTGCTGGTCATCAGCCTGGCCGGTGTTGCGCTGTGGCAGGAGAAACAACGCTACCGCGAACGCGCCTCGGTAGCCACCGGAAACATCGCTCGCCTGCTGGACCAGCAAATTTCCGGCGTGATCGACAAGATCGACCTTTCCTTGCAGACCAGCAGCAAGATTTACGCTGCGATGCTGGACGAAGGCGCTTTCGATGCGGCCCATCTCAACCAGCATCTCGCCGCGCAGGAGGCCTTGCTGCCAGAGATCGTCAGCCTGCGCATCACCGATGCGAAAGGCATCGTGCGTTATGGCCGGGGAGTACCGGCGGAAGGCTCGGTAGACGTCAGTGATCGTTCGTATTTCGCCGAGGCGCGTAATGACGCGGCGGATCGCCTGATCGTGCACGGGCCCTTTCTGGCGCGCATCAGCAAGACCTGGGTAATGGTTCTGGCACGCCGCCTCAGCAAGCCGGACGGCTCCTTCGCCGGTGTGCTGTACGCCAACCTCGGTTGTAGCTACTTCGAGAGCATCCTGTCGCTGGCCTCCCTCGGGCCGAATGGAGCGGCCACCATCCGCACGACTGACCTGGCGCTGGTCCATCGCTTTCCCGATACCCGCAATGCGGTGGGCAGCAAGGACGTGTCAGCCCAGTTGCGCGAGGTGATTGCCGCACGGCCGCAGGGCGGCGAGTATCTGGCGACGACCAAGCTCGATGGCGTGGAGCGTAGCAATGCCTACCGGCGCGTTGAGCGCTATCCCTTCTACGTGATCGTCGGTCAGGCCACCGACGACTATCTGCGCGCCTGGCGCTTGAGCGTGCTGGTGATCAGCAGCCTCGCCAGTCTCACGTTGCTGGTGGCCTGGTTCGCCACCTTCCGCGTCTATCGCAGCCAGATCCGCCTCAATGAAGACATCGCCCAGCGCACCCGGATCGGGGAGGCGCTCGAGCGCATCATTGCCGAGCGCGCCCAGCTCTATGCCGAGCTGGAGCGGCGCAAGGATGCGCTCGAAGAGGCCAATGCCACGCTGGAGCAGAAGGTTGAGGAGCGCACGCTTGAGCTCAGCAAGGCCAATCAGGCGCTGGAGCGCTTCGCGCGGCGCGATACGCTTACCCGGCTTGGCAACCGGCTGGCGGCGGATGAGCATCTGCACGAGGAGTTCCTGCGCATGAAGCGCAGCGGCCTGGCTTATTCCGTGTTGCTGATCGATATCGATCACTTTAAGCAGGTGAACGATCAGTTCGGCCACGAGCAGGGGGACAAGGTGCTGCGCCATGTGGCTCACACCCTCAACCATTCCTGCCGTGCCACGGACTTCCTGGCCCGCTTCGGCGGTGAGGAGTTTCTTGTCATCCTGCCGGCAACGGCGCCGGCCCAGGCCGCGCGGGTTGCCGAGAAAATGCGCCAGACCCTGGCTGAGGCCCGCATTGAGCCGGTTGGCCAGATCACCGTGAGCATCGGCGTGGCCGCCGCCTGGCCCTCGGATGAGGATGAAAACGCTGCCGTGCGCCAGGCCGATGAAAATCTCTACCGGGCCAAGAGCGAGGGACGCAACCGGGTGGCGGAGGATGTGCGCTTGCCGCCCGTGTCGCCGTAGCGCTTGGGTGAGAAGGCGAGCGCCCATAATCCTTATTGGCGCCGCTGAGTCGACAGCCTGGGCCGGATCGGGACAATGCGCGCATCAGCCCCTCTCAAGGAAAGCGCCATGAGCACCCTGTTGCTGAAGAACGCGGATGTGGTCGTGACCATGGATGCCGGCCGCCGCGAAATTCGCGGTGGCAGCGTATTCATTCGCGACCATGTCATCGAGGCTGTGGGCCAGGCCGCTGATTTACCGCAGTCGGCCGGGGAGGTCATCGACCTGGCAGGCCATG
Organism: Uliginosibacterium aquaticum; assembly: GCF_012972705.2. GTDB lineage: Bacteria > Pseudomonadota > Gammaproteobacteria > Burkholderiales > Rhodocyclaceae > Uliginosibacterium > Uliginosibacterium aquaticum. The sequence goes on from NZ_JABCSC020000001.1 coordinate 456,627, forward strand.
TACTCATGCCGGGGCTGATCAACACCCACCACCACATGTACCAGAGCCTGACGCGGGTCATCCCGGCAGCACAGGACGCCGAACTGTTTGACTGGCTTTCCGCGCTCTATCCCGTCTGGGCTGGCCTGACGCCCGAGATGATCCAGGTCTCGACGCAGGTCGCCATGGCCGAGCTGATCCTCTCCGGCTGCACGACTTCGAGCGATCACCTCTACATTTATCCGAACGGCTGCCGCTTGGATGATTCGATCGAGGCCGCTGTCGGTATCGGCATGCGCTTCACGGCCTGCCGCGGCAGCATGAGCGTGGGGCGCTCGCAGGGCGGGCTGCCACCGGATGCCGTGGTCGAGCAGGAAGACGCCATCCTGCGGGATACCCGGCGCCTGATCGAAACCTGGCACGATGCCTCTTCCCACAGCATGCTGCAGATCGCGGTGGCGCCCTGTTCCCCGTTTTCGGTAAGCCGGGATCTGATGCGTGAATCGGCCGCATTGGCGCGCAGCTATGGGGTGAGGCTGCACACCCATCTGGCCGAGAACTTCAAGGATGTGGATTACAGCCGCGAAAAGTTCGGCATGACGCCGGCCGAGTATGCGGAGTCGCTCGGCTGGACCGGGCACGACGTCTGGCACGCCCACTGCGTGCAGCTCGACGCGGCCGGGATTGCACTCTTCGCCCGCAGCCACACCGGTGTGGCGCATTGCCCGTGCTCCAACATGCGCCTGGCCTCGGGGATTGCACCGGTTCCGCAGATGCTTGCGGCCGGCGTGCCGGTGGGATTGGGCGTGGATGGCTCGGCTTCCAATGATGGCGCGCACATGTTGGGCGAGGCTCGCCAGGCCCTGTTGCTGGCACGCGTGGGGCATGGCCCGGCCGCGCTGTCGGCCCGGCAGGCGCTGGAGATGGCTACCCTCGGTGGCGCCAGGGTGCTCGGGCGTGAAGACATCGGGGCCCTTGCGCCCGGGATGAGTGCCGACTGCGTGGCTTTCCCGTTGGGCGACGTCGGCCTCGCTGGTGGTGCGGTGCATGATCCGGTCGCAGCGCTGGTTTTCTGCACTCCGCCCCGCGCGGCCTGGTCCGTCATCAACGGGCGGGTGATCGTGCGCGAAGGCCGGCTGACGAGCATCGACCTTCCTGAGGTTCAGCGCCGCCACGATGTGCTGGCGCGGGGGCTCGCAAACGCCGTGCGTTGAGCCTTCTTTCATAGGCTTCGCTCCCCTCGCTGACGCAGCGAAACGCCTCTTCTTCCTGCAAGCTTTGGAGGCACCGCCGCGGTCGACTTCTGCACGTGCTTGAAACCACGCTCCAGCACCTGTCTCGTTCTGCAAACAGCGCGGCTAGGGCAGATGTTCTGAGCGCCATCAAAACTGCGGATCGTGCGGCTTTCTGGCCAAGCGTGACGTGGTCACGGGAGCTCAAAAACCCTTGAGATTCAGCGCGGGCGGGCTCGCATTGAAGGCATTTTCCGATCAAGCACTGGCTATCACTTTCAGCATAGAATCCGGCCTGCTTGAGAAAAGCAGATGTTTTTTGATGGGTTTTTACAAAATAAAAGACAAGGGGAGTCTATGCGGGCCTGTTCAAAGTTGCTTTCGGTGTCAGCCTTGGCGCTGGTTCTTGCTGCATGCGGTGGAGGCGGCGGCGGTGGGGGCGGTACGGCCGCTGCGGTATCGTCAGCCAGTTCTGCCAGCAGTTCTGTGACGAGCTCCGTCAGTGCCAGTTCGGCCGCTTCGTCGGCGCTCAGCAACTCATCCTCCAGCTCGTCGTCCAGCAGTTCCTTCCCGTCTGGCTGGGCCGTGTATTCGGCCGACAAACTGCCGACTGCTGCAGGCTCGATCACGCTGGCAGGCGGCACGGCGGGGCAGTTCAATCTGTGTGCCTCGGCCGGCTGTAACGCGAGTTATGCCTCGGTCAGCAGCGGCATTCTGACGGTTGATACCACCACAGAAACTGCCATTACCGAGCAAAGCTACTTCCAGCTCGACAATGCCTTCAAGACGGGCGGTTATCCGAAGTCGGCAACAGTCATTGCCCGCATGCGTGGCAACAGCGTGACGAACCTGAAGGGATTGACGATCGACACAGCTTTCTCCGAGCCGGGTGAGTCCGGGCCGCGCGTGCATCTGGTGCTCTTGCCGAATAATCACAGTACCGGGATGTATGCCGGGGCGCTCGATCAGTCCCTCACGGGCGACCAGAACGTGTACTCGTCGGATTTCGACACCACGGTCTATCACACCTATCAGCTCTCGGTGACGTTCACGAGCGCGACTGCGGGGACGGTACGCGTGTATCTGGATGGTGCCGCCACACCGATTCTGGAAAAGACGCTGAGCAATCTGAAGCAGGCGACTGCCGTGGGGCAGAACTATCTGCGGATCGGTGAGGAAAACACTTCGGAGCACGCCAAGGGTGATTTCGACTGGGTGATCTGGAGTTCGGATGCGGCTTACACCCCGGCGCAACTCGCCGGTGCGCTGCCTGCCGTACTGGGCCCGGTGAGCGGTTACATGGGCTGGAATACCTATACGGCCGATCTGTTTCCGACTGCTACGGGCTCGATCACGTTGGCCGGTGGCAGCGCGAGTCAGTTCAATCTGTGTGCCTCAGCAGGCTGCAACGCGAGCTACGCATCGGTTGCTGGCGGCATCCTGACGGTTGATACCACGGCAGAAACGGCTGTTACCGAGCAAAGCTACTTCCAGCTCGACAACGCCTTCAAGACGGGCGCTTATCCGAAGTCTGCCACGCTCATCGCACGCATGCGCGGCAATAGTGTGACCAACCTGAAGGGGCTCACGATTGATACGGCCTTCTCGCAGACCGGTGCCTCTGGCCCGCGCGTGCAGCTCCAGCTCTTGCCGGACAATCACAGTACCGGGATGTATGCCGGGGCGCTCGATCAGTCCGTTACGGGCGACCAGAACGTGTACTCGTCGGATTTCGACACCACGGTCTATCACACCTATCAGCTCTCGGTGACGTTCACCAGCGCGACGGCAGGTACGGTGCGCGTGTATCTGGATGGCGCCGCCACGCCGATACTGGAGAAGACGCTGAGCAATCTGAAGCAGGCGACTGCCGTGGGTCAGAACTATCTGCGGATCGGTGAGGAAACCACCTCGGAGCACGCCAAGGGTGACATCGATTGGGTGATCTGGACCAATGAGGCGGCCTACACCCCTGCGCAAGTGAGCGGTTTGCTGCCGGCAGCACTGGGCAGCATCAGCGGCTACTGAGATATTCTTGTGATGCCCGGAATAGATCGGGCATAAAAAAGGGCCGCGCACTGCGCGGCCCTTTTTCATGTGCGGACGGACCTGCTTACAGGTGCCATTCGAGCTTGAGCAGCGGCTGGGAAGTCTTCGAGCCGGTTCCGGAGGAGCCGAACTTGTTCTTCACGTACTCGTAGCCTACGCCCGCGAGAAAGGTGTCCTTGCTGCCACCGGCGAGCTTGCCGGCATCCACCATCAGGAAGGCGTTGATCCAGGTTTCAGCCTTGGTTTCGGTGCCAAAGCCGTCCTTGCCCTTGGCCCCGGTGTAGGTGGCCCAGCCATTGAACTTGAGCGGTACGGGGCCGGCGTCGAAGCCCACGCCCCATGCGCTGCCCACGCGCCAGGTCAGATCGAAATCAACCGCCTTGCCGACGATGCCGTTGTGGTTCTTTTCCTTGTAGCTCAGGAAGTCCAGATCGGCCCAGCCCCAGGTGCCGCCGAACTTGATGGTCGGGCCGACGATGAGCTTCTGCACGCGTGCGGCGAAGGCGTCATCCTTGGAGTTCAGGTCGATACGGGTGGTCCAGGCGAAATCGCTGATCGGGCCGAGAGCAATCTTGGTGCCGGTGAGCTTGCCGTAGTGCAGCTGGTTGGCAAAGATCGCATACAGCTCCTGGGCGCCACCACCACCGTTGTTGGCGGGGTCGTTGTGGTCCGACTTGAGCATGTCGACGGTGAAGAAGTTGCTGCCGTACTTGAAGCCGCTGACGTGAGTGAAGTTCAGGATGTTCTTCGTCACATCCTTGTCGTTGGCTGGCTCATGGAAGCTCGTGCCATAGCGATAGCTGACCGAGTTGTCGCTCCAGTCAGCGGCCTGAGCTGCAACGCAGCCGAAGGCGAGAATGAGGGCACTGCTGATCCGGGTGAGGCGGGTGTTCATTCGAAACTCCTTGTCATGAAGTGGGACAGTCCAGCGCGGGCTGTTGATGGCCATCCTATGAGAAGCGTTCGCTGCTGCTCCGCATGGCCTTCATACGGGAAATGAAATGCCTTGCAAGAGTGCGGGCGGGTGTCTTTTGTGCCCCAGGATGGATTTGGGGTGGTCTTGCAAGTATTTGAAAAAAAATAACAAACTTGAGCGTATGGATGGCTTGCTGGTGCATGCACCGGCACGGTTCATGTAGCCTGGTCCTCATGTTTGATGAGGCAGATTGCTTATAACCAAAGTGATAAGACTGTGTGGCGCCGGCGCAACACGATCTGATGCATTTGGAATTAAAAAAGCCGGCCCTCGGGCCGGCTTGCTTGGGGGGCAGGAGAACTCAGCTCGCTGCTGCCTGGGGCAGGGCTTCATCCTCCGCTTCGGTGCGGGTCGTGTTCTCTGCACAGGCGTACCTCGCACAGCCGGCCAGCACACCGGCTACTGCGAGGTAACTCAGGGCCACCAGCGGGCTTTGGGCGATGCCGATGGCCTCGCCGTGCATGAAGCCGAAGAAGCTCAGTACGGCTGCGCAGGCTGCGAAGGCTGCGGCCTTCATGAAGTTGCGGTCGATCACGCAGACGCCGATGGCGCCCAGCATCAGGCCGCCGAGGATGGCGCCGCCGCCCATGACTTCAAGGCCGTGGTAAAGCACGCCGACCTGGCCCAGCTTGTCCAGCCCCACTGTGGCGGCGTTGGTGCCGGCGGCAGCCAGTGCGTTGTCGATCATCAGCTTGCCCCAGGCGGCAAGGTGAGGTGTGAGGGCCAGGATGATGGCCGGGGCATGCTTCTTCGGGCTCTCCTGAAAGGCCTGGGCGCCGATCAGCATGCCGATGTAGAGCAGGATCGGCGAGATCGCCACCACCGGGATCAGCGCCATCATCAGGGCGATGATGCCAAACCATGACATCAGGATCACTGCGAGGCCGGTCGCGGCGGAGTAGCCGATCCGCCCGCCCATGGCTTTCCAGCCCGGGTGACCGATGTAGACGGCATTGATGAAGGGGTTGCCCATCAGGCAGCCAATCAGGCTGATCACGCCATCAGCGGTGAGCACACGGGTGGTGGGGAAGCTGTCACCGGCCACGGCAGCGCTCTCCACGTTGTCCATCGCTTCAACCAGATCGTAGATGCCGAAGGGTATGGCAGTGACGAGGATTACGCCGAGAAACTCGAAGCCTGAAAATACATGCCCCACGGCGGGGAGCGGCAGCGAGAAACCGAAGCTTGCCAGGGCCTGCGTTACGTTGGCTACGCTCATGCCGCCATAGCTGTAGCCGGCTGCGGTAGAGCCCCAGGCAATCAGGCTGCCGGCGGCGATGGCTACGAGGCCTGCCGGAATGCCCTTGAAGAAACGCACGCCGCCGAACCAGCTCACCACGATGATCGCAAAGCACACCAGGCCGATCAGCGGGGTGATGAATAGCTCCTGCGCTGGGCGCATCGAGATGAAGGCGATCGACACGCCGGCCAGGGTGCCGAGCAGCGCGGCGCGCGGCGTGATCCTGCGGATGAAGGGGGCGATGAAGCCGCCGATCATCAGCACGAAGCTCTGGATGAAGACCCAGGTGAGGCCGGCTTCCCAGCCCTTGATCGGGTCACCGGTGCTGAGCGAGATCGGCAGCATGATCACGAAGACCACCACGAACATATGCGGCACGCTGATGCCGGAAGGCAGGGCACAGACATCGCTGCGCCCGGTTTTCTTGGCGAGCTGGTAGGCCAGCCAGGCGTAGTAGCAGGTGGACAGGCACATCATCAGGCCCACGGCGGGCAGGATGCGGCCGAAGACAATGGCATCCGGCATCTTGAGTACGAATCGCAGGAGGCCGGTCAGCACCAGCATGTTGACGAGGATGTTCGTGCCGAAGCCGAACAGGGCGTTCCAGTCGCCCGGCACCCATAGCCGGGGTTTGCTCATGGTCGAAATCATTGCTGCTCTCCAGTTGGCGCGCCTTGCCCGCTGAGGGGCCGGGCGTTTCTCGATCAAGCCTGCCGCTTCGCATTGCGAAGCAGCCCCGGGGCTTCAACTGCTGCTCATCAACGCAGCGAGGATGCGCTGCGAATCGGACACCCAGCCAAAGATCCCGCCCTGCGCGCTGATCATGCGCAGGGCGATTTCGTGAAATTCGGGAAAGTAGGAGGCACAGCCATCGGCGGGCAGCACGCAGCGGTAGCCGCGATCATTGCCCTCGCGCACCGTGGTGTGCACGCAGACCTCGGTGGTCACGCCGCACACGATCAGGGTGTCGATGGCGCGCGTGCTCAGCACGAGCTGCAGATCGGTGGCGTAGAACGCGCCCTTGCCCGGTTTGTCGATTACGACCTCGCCAGGGATGGGCTGCAGGGCCGGGATGATTGCGTGGCCGGCTTCACCACGGACCAGGATCCTGCCCATCGGCCCCTTGTCGCCGATGCGCAGGCTCGGCGCGCCGCGCGCGATCTTGGCGGGCGGCGCGTCGCTCAGATCCGGGCGATGGCCTTCGCGGGTGTGGATGACCAGCATGTCGAGCTGGCGCGCGCCGGCCAGCAGGCGCTGGATGGGCGCCACTGCGCTCTGCAGGCGGGAGACATCATTGCCGAGGGTTTCGCCGAAGCCGCCGGGTTCCAGAAAGTCGCGCTGCATGTCGATCACGACCAGGGCCGTGTGGGCCGGATCGATGGCGATCGGCCCCGGTTCTGCATCGATCAGCGCTGTGCTCATGGTGGCTCCCGGTATGCGGCGAAATCTTCTTCGTTACGACTAAAGCAAGAGCCGAACCACTTGAATACAAGATGGTGGACAAGACGTTTTTGCTTTTAAAACAGCGCTTTGATGCTTGATTGGCGGCGCTGGATGCGTTTGCATTCGCACCGAAGCGAGGCAGGTGCAGCAGAGGCCGCACCTCCGGGAGGCGGTGGGTGCCGCCAGGGCATGGACGAGTTCAGGCGGAGGTTTGTGTAGGGCCGGCTTCAGCCGGCGGAGCCCGTACGGAGAGTGGGTGACTGCGGCTGAAGCCGCACCTACGGGAGGCGGTGGGGGCGTCAGGGCATGGGCGAGTTCAGGCGGAGGTTTGTGTAGGGCCGGCTTCAGCCGGCGGGGCCCGGACGGAGTGAGTGGCTGCGGCTGAAGCCGCACCGATGGGAGGAAGTGGGGGCGTCAGGGCATGGGCGAGTTCAGGTGGAGGTTTGTGTAGGGCCGGCTTCAGCCGGCGGGGCCCGGACGGAGAGGGAGGGCTGCGGCTGAAGCCGCACCTACGGGAGGCGGAGGGGGCTGTCAGGGCGTGGGCAGGCGCTCAGCGGTCCAGAACCAGGCGCTTCCCGGCGCAGCGCGACACACAGGGCAGCATGAGCTTGCCGCCGGCTTGCTCGGCTTCATTCAGATAGGCATCGTGATGCGTCGGGGTGCCTTCCAGCACTTCGCTGAGGCAGGCACCGCAGACGCCTTGCTCGCAGGAGGTGGGGATGTCCACGCCGCAGGCGCGGGCCACCTGGATGATGGGAATGCCCGCTGGCACTTCGGCTTCGACGCCGCTGCGGGCGAAGGCAATCGTGAACGTGCCATCGCTGGCCGCAGTGCCTGGCGTAGCGCTGAAGCGTTCGCTGCGCAGGCGCTGGGCGGGGACGCCGGCCGCGGCCAGTGCCGTTTCGACGGCGGCCATGAAGGGCGCCGGGCCACAGGTGTAGAAGCTTGTACCGGCGTCACCTGCGTGGGTGCGCACGATCATGGCGAGGGCTGCGGCGGTCTGTGTTCCGTCGAGTCCGGCATGGAGTGTGGCGGACTCACCGAGGCGGTCGGCCCAAGCGGCGTGAGCCGCACTGCGCGCGAAGTAGTGCAGTTCGGCGGCCGTGCCCAGCGCATTGCGCATGGCATACAAGGGGGTGATGCCGATGCCGCCAGCCAGCAGCACATGGTGGCTGGCGCTGGCATCGATTTCAAACAGATTGGTTGGCGCGCCGATCCGCAGTCGCTCGCCCACCTGCAGCCGGTGCATGGCCTGCGAGCCGCCGCGCGAGTTGGCTTCCAGCTTCACCGCGATGCGATAGAGCTGATCCTCGCCGGAGTGGTTGCACAGGGAATAGGCGCGCTGCAGGCCCGCGGGGAGGCAGACCTGGATGTGCGCGCCGGGTGACCAGGGCGGCAGGCTTTCCCGGCCGGCTGGCACCAGTTCGAAGCTGCGCACCCCTTCGGCTTCGATGCGGATGCTGCGGATCATCATTTCGATCATGCGGCCTCCGCGCGGCGAATCAATGCCCGGGTGGCAGCGCGGGCTTCTGCGGCCAGTTCGGCCATGTCCAGATCAGGAATGGCGCCCTCACGCACGATTTCACGCCCGCCCACCAGCAGGCTGCGCAGATGGGCGCTGCCGCCGCAGGCGACCGGAGCGATGGCCAGGTCGTGGAGGCCGAAGTAACGTGGGTTGCGCGAGAGATCGTAGATCGCGATGTCCGCCGCCTGCCCTTCGGCCAGACTGCCGATGGCGGGCAGGCCCAGCACTGCGGCACCGCCGCTGCTGCCCCAGCGGATCACGTCTTCTACGCTGGCCGCGTCTGCACCGGCCTCGCCGGCGCCACCACGGAATTTCGGCTGGGCCGCCTCGCCGCCCTTGGCGCGCTGCATCAGCCAGGCGACATGGGTCTCCGAGATCATGTCGGCCGCTTCGTTGGAGGCGGCGCCATCGACGCCGATCGACACCGGCACGCCGGCGGCTTCCAGTGTCCGGATCGGCGCGATGCCGCTCCCCAGCCGGCCGTTGCTCTGCGGGCAGTGGGCGATGCCGGTGCGGGTGGCGCCGAGCAGGGCGATCTCGTCCGGATCCAGTTTGACGAGGTGGGCGAACCAGACGTCTGCACCGAGCCAGTCGATGCTCTCGCAATAACGCACCGGGCTGATGCCGCGCATCGCATTGACGCTGTCCTGATAGCCGACCGTTTCCGACAGGTGCGAATGCAGGCGCAGGCCCAGTTTGCGTGCCACCGCGGCGGCTTCGCGCAGCTCGCCCGGCTGCATCGAATAGGGCGGCGTGGTGGGTGCCATCACTACGCGGCGCATGGCCTCCGGTGCGGGGTCGTGAAACTGGCTGGCGAGGCGCTCCATATCCGCCATGTAGGCCGCCATGCTCTCCGGGCGCAGGGCCTGCGGCAGCTCTGCTTCGAGCTGACGGGTGAGGGTGGCGCCGCCCCGGCACAGCACGAAGCGCAGACCCAGCCTGGCGGCTTCCTCAAACAGGATGGCCGAGCTGTCGTAGTCCTGCCCGGGGTAGTAGAGGTAATTGTGATCGGCCACTGTGGCGCAGCCGGAGAGGGCCAGTTCGATCAGGCCGATGCGCGCCGCGAGGCGGAAACTCGCAGCATCGAAACCGGCGCGGAAGCGGTAGGGCGTGGCGGCCAGCCAGGGAGTGAGGGTCGCATTGAGGCCCAACGGCTCGCCTTTCAGGAGCGCCTGGAACAGGTGGTGATGGGTATTCACCCAGGCCGGGTAGATCACGCAGTCGGTGGCGTCGAGAATCTGCTCGCCGGGCTGAGGCGTGAGTGCGCCGAGGGCGGCGATGCGGCCGGCGCTGATGCGGATGTCCGGGCCGGCATGGCGCGCGGCGGCGCCAGCGAGGCCAGTCATGATGGCGGCGGCGTTCTTGATGAGGAGGGAAGTCATTGGGAATGTCCTGTTCTGGGAGCCCTCTGCCGGCGCTGTGCGCCATCCTCTCCCTTCAGCGGGAGAGGGAATGGAGGGCGGTGTCGTTCAAGCCATTTCGCTCTCATGCCAATGAGCCAGCGAAAGTTTCGCCAGCCAGGCCATCAGCGAGAACAGCAGCACGCCGGTGATCGAGATCAGCAGCAGGGCGGCAAACAGACGCGGGATGTTGATCTGGAAGCCGGCCTGCAGGATCTCGTAGGCCAGCCCGGCGCCGGTGCCACCGGTGCCGGCCACGAACTCCGCCACCACCGCGCCGATCAGGGCCAGGCCGCTGGAAATGCGCAGGCCGCCGAAGAAGCAGGGCAGGGCACTCGGGATGCGCAGGCGGGTGAGCGTCTGCCAGCGCGAGGCGCCATTGATGCGGAACAGGTTCAGCAGGCCCGGATTCACGCTGCGCAGCCCCAGCACGGTGTTGGAGATGATCGGAAACAGCGCGACCAGCGTGGCGCACACCACCAGGGCCGCAGTGGGATTCTTGACCCAGATGATGATCAGCGGCGCAATCGCCACCACCGGGGTGACCTGCAGCAGGATCGCGTAAGGGAACAGGCTGGTTTCGATCAGCTTGCTCTGTACGAACAGGAAAGCCGCTGCCACCCCCAGCACCACCGCCACGAAGAAGGCCAGGAAGGTGATTTTGAGGGTGACGCCCAGCGCGCGCAGCAGGCCAGGGCCGTCGGTCCACAGGGTGGCGAGAATGTCGGTGGGCTTGGGCACCAGATAGGTCGGCACCTTCCAGGCGGTGCACAGCACTTGCCACACCAGCAGCAGGAAGACTCCGAGCAGCAAGGGGGCGACGATTTTCACCACGGCAGGGCGGTGTAACAGAGGGGGTTTCATGGTGGTGCTCCTCAGTCGTGCTGCAACTCGCCGCCACTGGCCGCCAGCAGACGGGCCGAGAGATCACGGCAGTGTTCGGTGAAGGCTGGCGAGAGGCGGAATTCCTCATCGCGCTGCGGCTCGGGGATCGGCAGGTCGGCCACGATGCGCCCGGGGCGGGCGGCCATCATCACGACGCGGCTGGAGAGGTACACCGCCTCGTAGATGCTGTGGGTCACGAAGATCACGCTGAGCTGGCCGGCTTTGGCTGCCCACAGGCTGCGCAGATCGGCATCGAGCTTGTTGCGCGTGAATTCGTCGAGCGCGCCGAAGGGCTCGTCCATCAGCAACACATCCGGTTCGGTGACCAGCGCCCGCGCGATCGAGGCGCGCATCTGCATGCCGCCAGAGAGCTCGCGCGGATAGCAGTTGCCGAAGCGCCCGAGGCCGACCTGATTCAGCGCCTGTTGCACGCGTGACTCGCTTTCGGCCTTCGGGACTCCGGCCAGGTCCAGCGGCAGGCGCACATTGGCCGCCACGCTGGCCCAGGGCATCAGGGTGGCTTCCTGGAACACCATCGCGATCTTCAGGCCGCTCTTGCCGGGCGCATCCGCGCCCAGCCAGCGCAGATGGCCGTGCGAAGGCGATTCGAGCCCGGCGAACATCTTGAGCAGGGTGCTCTTGCCGCAGCCCGAAGGGCCCAGCAGCGAAACGAAATCGCCGCGCTGGATGATGAGGCGCACTTCGTCCAGCGCGCGGGTGCCGTTGGGATAGGTTTTCTCGACGCGGTTGGCGAACAGCACGCTGTCCGCGTCCGGCGCCAGCAGGGTCGGTTCCGGTTCGATATCCATGTATTTCATCAGCATGTTCAGCTCCTTCTGATCGCCGCGCTCAGGGGCGGAAAATTTCGGTTTCGCCATGCGCCGTCAGCAGGTCCATCAGCTGCTTGCGGATGATCAGGCCGGGTTTGTCCGAGGGCATGTGGAACTCGACGCGGCGGCGCGTATCGACGCAGGCATCCGGGTCGGTGGCTTCGAGGATGTCGCGGTCCTCGGCGGTGATGGCCGCATCCCAGTCGATCAGCTCCTGCGTGCTGCAGGCTTCCTCTGTGTCGTTGCGATAGAGCCATTGCACGAGGACCATGTTGTCGTCGTCGATTGGCGTGGCGCAGTTGTAAATGATGTGATCCGTGCCGCTGGCCGGGTAGGTGCAGCCAAAGCGGCGGCAGAAGGGCAGGTAGTAGCGATTGACGAGATGGCGATGGGTGATCGGCTCGGTGGTGCCGGTGACGCGGTGGCTGGCCTCCGGGTTGCGGATCGGCACGGTGGTGATGGCCTCGAAACCGTAGTCGGTTTCATTGAATTCGTAAGGTGCCGGCTGCGGCTGCTCGAGGATGCCGAAGTTGGCCTTGTGCACGAAGGAGAAGTGCGAGTTGTCGAAGCTGTTCTCCATCATGCGCAGCGGACTGGTTTTCCAGGTCTCGTAGAACTGGAAGATGCGGCGATAGCCGGGCGCGCCGTCTTCGGGGAAATGCGGGATGTCGCGCAGTGGATCTTCCAGCGCGACCCACACATAGCCGTACTTCTCCTGGCAGTGAAAGGGTTTGACTCTGGCGCCCGGCGGAATCGCGCTGCCCGGGCTTTGCGGGATCTTCACGCAGGCGCCGCTGCAGTCGTAGCTCCAGCCGTGGTAGCCGCAGACGATGTGGCCGTTCTCCACGAAGCCCTTGGAGAGCTGCGCGGTGCGGTGGCAGCAGCGGTCCTGCAGGGCGGCGGGCGTGCCGTCGGCCTGCTTCCACAGCACGAGTTTCTCACCGAGCAGGGTGAAGGGCTTGGGGCCGTCGTCGAGGGCCGTCATCGGCATCAGTGCGTACCAGAAACGACGCAGCACGGCTTGTTGGGTGACCAGCATTTTCGTGTACTCCTTGACTTCTACTGCTCCGGCCGGCGTGCCAATACGGTCGCCTTCGCCAGTGGGCTGCGCGGCATGCCGGCAGCCATTCAATCCAATCGTCATTCCGGCAGCCGCCGGCGTGACGGGGGTTCAGGCCTGAGCCGTGGCGCGATGCACTTCCTGTTCGCCGTGCGCCTGCAACAGCGCCAGCAGGCGCCGGCGCATGATCAGGCCCGGCTGGTCTGCGGCCATGTTCTGCTCCATGCGGCGGCTCACATCCACGGGTGCATCGGCATCCACCGTTTCGAGGATTTCCTTGTCCTCGGCGATTACGCGCAGATCCCAGTCGTTAAGCTCGCTGGCCGGGCAGTCGGCTTCACTGTCGTTGCGGTAGAGCCACTGCAGGATCTGGATGTGTGCGTCATCAATCGGTGTGGCACAGGTCACGATCAGGTGCTCCAGCCCGTTCGGATAGCTCAGGCCCAGGCGGCGGTTGAAGGGCAGGTGCCACTGATTGCGGAAGTGGCGCCGCGTGGTGGGCTCGGTGCTGCCGGTGATGCGGTGCGAGGCCGGCGGGTTGTTGATGACCAGCCGGGTTTCGGCCTCGAAGCCGTAGTCGGTTTCGCGGATCTCGAAGAACTCGGGTTTCTGTGCGTGGAACTGGCCGAAAGTGCCTTTGTGCACAAAGGCGAAGTGGGCCGCGTCGAAGCTGTTCTCCATCAATCGCAGGGCGCCAGTCTGCCAGCGCACGTCGAACTGCTGGATGCAGCGATAGCCGGGCGCGGCGTGTTCGGGGATCTCGAACACAGGTTTGAGCGGATCTTCCAGTGCCACCCACACATAGCCGTATTTCTCCTGGCAGTGAAAGGCGTCCACCTTCGCACCGGGTGGGATCGTGTTGCCCGGGCTTTGCGGGATCTTCACGCAGGCGCCGCGGCAGTCGTATTGCCAGCCGTGGTAGCCGCAGACGATGTGGTCGCCCTCGACGAAACCTTTGGAGAGTTTCGCTGTGCGGTGGCAGCAGCGGTCACGCACGGCAGCCGGGCTGCCATCGGACTTCTGCCAGATCACGATGGGCTCACCGAGCAGGGTGAAGGGCTGCGGGCCGTTGGCGAGTTTTTCCATCGGCATGATGGCGTACCAGAAACGGCGCAGGGTTTTCTGTTGGGTCACGAGCATGATCGGTCTCCATGCGGGGCGGCGCTTTTTTCGCCTGCCGACCGGCGTGCCAGGAGGGTCGCCTTCGTCGGGTGCGCTGCGGCACGGGCCGCAGCGCGGTGCATGAATAGCTTCAGGGCATGATCTTCAGGTCCTTCACGAACTGAGTCGTGTAGGCCTTCTTCCAGTCCGTGTCCGCCTTGAGCAGGCCGGCACCGACCATGAACTTGTAGGTCTGCTCCCAGCGCGCATCGGTCATGATGCCGGCGCCATATTTGGCGGCGTCGCCCCCGTCAAAGACCTTGAGTTCCTTCATGCGCTTCACGCCGAAGGCGATCTGCTCGTCTTCCATTTTCGGGTTGTCCTTCTTGATCAGCTCGTTGCCGGCGGCCGGGTCGGCGAGGTAGCTCTTCCAGCCTTCGATCGAGGCCTTGACGAAGCGGGCCACCAGATCGGGCTTATCGGCGACGGTCTTCTGCATGGTCACGATGGTGGTGCCGTAGGGCGGGTAGCCCTCATCCGCGAACAGGAAAAAGTTGGCCTTCACGCCGTTCTTCATGGCCTGGAAAGGCTCGGAGGAGGGGTAGGCCTGCTGCGCCAGCGTGGCGTCAGCAAAGAAGGGCTGAAGGTTGAAGGTGTAGGGGCGGAACTGGGCATCGGTGAAGCCGTAGCGGGCCTTGATCCAGGGCAGCCAGGTGGTGTGCGCGGTGGTGCCGGCGAGGATGGTCTTGCCTTTCAGCTCGGCCAGGGACTTGACGTCGTCGTGCGTCATCATGCCCTGCAGGTCTTTCTGGAAAGAGGCGGCAACGGTGGTGACCGGCATGCCCTTCTCGATCGAGTTGAGCACCTGCAGGTCGTAGCCCATGATGAAGTCGGCCTGGCCGGCAGTGAGCAGCTGCATGCCGTTGACCTGCGGGCCGCCCATCTTGAGGGTTACGTCCAGCCCGTACTTCTTGTAGATGCCCTTGGCGACAGCCTGATAGAAACCGCCGTGCTCGGCCTGGGCGTACCACGAGGTGAGGAAGGTGACCTTGTCGTCTGCTTTCACGGTGCTGGCGCCGAAGGCCAGCAGGGCGGCGGGAAGGATGGTGCCAAGCAGGCGACCAAGAGGGCTGCGGGTTGCTGTTGTCATGCCGGTTCTCCGTTGAGAAGTTTTTTCGCATGGGGGGCCATGCGGGGAACCGGAACTCACAGGGGCGATTCGGATCTTGCGCGGGCTGCTGGCAAACCTGATCGGACCCCGGTGCGTTCCGTAACGAACACAAGCGCCCGCTGGCGGGCACACAGCCGTCAGCCAGGGCTGACGACTGCCGGAGCAATGACCTGTTGCGCATGCCCTGAGGCTTCACAACTGACAGCTTCTACTCCACTGCCTGTTTAGCAATCGGCGTGCCAAGCATGCGGGGAGAAATGGCGTGTTGATGAAAATCAAGGCTTTGGCTTGTGCGCCTATGCGCATGGCGTTGGCAGGGCCTGCTCAGGGCGGGCATGCAGGCATCTGAAGGGCACTTTGTTGGATCGCCACGCATGCGTTTGGGCACCGTGCGGGTGCAGTGTGCAGGCGCTTTTTGATGCTGCGGGCAGAGTCGGTTTGCTGCATTGCGGAGTGCGCTTTTTCCGCAATTGCACTAGGGTTTTCCCTAGGCCGAGAAACGGTGGGCAGAAGCCTGCTGCGGCCATCAGCCCCCCTTCTGGAGCCATGAAAATGAGTGATCAAAAAAGGCCGGTAGTCATCATCGTCGGTGCAGGTTTTGGCGGGCTCTCCGCTGCGCGTGCGCTGGCCAGTGCGGAGGTCGACATCGTGCTGGTAGACCAGCGCAATCACCACATTTTCCAGCCGCTGCTGTACCAGGTGGCCACGGCGAGCCTGTCGCCGGCCGACATCGCCGGGCCGGTGCGCAGCATCCTGTCCAGCCAGCCCAATGTCACGGTGGTGCTGGGCACGGTGACCGGCATCGACTCCGCCACCCGCAGCGTAAGCATCGACAATGGCGTGCGCAGCGGCGCGATTGCCTACGATTACCTGATCCTTGCCACCGGTGCGCGCCATGCCTATTTTGGCAACGACCACTGGGAGCCTTACGCGCCAGGCCTGAAAACCATTGAAGATGCCACGAGCATCCGGCGGCGCTTGCTGTGGGCGTTCGAGCGTGCCGAGATGGCCACCGACATCGCCGAGCGCGATGCCAATCTCACGATCGTGATTGTGGGCGGCGGGCCGACCGGCGTGGAGCTGGCCGGCTCCATCATCGAACTCGCGCGTGCCGCACTGGCCAAGGACTTTCGCCGCATCGATCCGCGCAAGGCGCGGGTGCTGCTGGTGGAAGCCGGGCCACGCATCCTGCCGAGCTTCACGCCCGAGTTGTCGGAGGCTGCCAAGCAGTCATTGGAGAAGCTGGGCGTGAGCGTGCGGGTGGATGCCCGGGTGATGAACTGTGATGCGGAGGGCGTGGTGATCGGTGAGGAGCGCGTACCGGCGGCCACCATCCTGTGGGCGGCAGGGGTGCAGGCTTCGCCGGCGGCGGGCTGGCTCGGCGCTGCGGCGGATCGTGCCGGGCGGGTGCTGGTCGGGCCGGACTTCAGTGTGCCGGGGCATGAAGGCGTGTTTGCGATTGGCGATACCGCCAGCCTTACCGACGCAGCGGGCCAGCTTGTGCCCGGGGTGGCGCCGGCGGCCAAGCAGGCCGGGCGTTATGTAGGTGACCTGATCACGCGGCGGCTCAGCGGTTTTCCACAGCAGGCTCCGTTCCGTTATCGCAACTACGGCAATCTCGCCACCATCGGCCGCTATGCTGCGGTGGCCGATTTCGGCTGGATCCGCTTACGGGGCGCGCTGGCCTGGTGGCTGTGGGGCATTGCCCACATCTTCTTCCTGATCGATTTCCGCAACCGGGTGGCAGTGACGTTGGGCTGGTTGTGGTCATTCCTGACCTTCAAGCGCGGCGCGCGCCTGATCACCGGGATGCTGCGTACGCCGGGCAAGTAGGCCAGGTTTGCGGGGCCGGCTTCAGCCGGCGGCGCCCGGCGTGGTGATGAGGAGGGCCGTGCAGCTGAGCGTGCGCTCAGCGGTCTGCGGGGATACAGACCGTCGGTTCGAGCACGACTTCGTCGCAGTTCGGGCCTTCGCCGGCACGGTCCAGCACCAGGAAATCACTCACTGCGTCGATCGCCAGCAGCGGGTGATGCCAAGTGCCGGTGGCGTAATTCACGCCTTGCTGGCCGCTGGCGAGGAAGCAGCGCAGATCCTGCGCGGTGGGGGCGGCACCGGGTGGCGCGACGACGACCAGATAGGGTCGGTTTGAGAGCGGCACGAAGGCCTGCGAGGCGAGTGGATGACGCTCCATCATGCTTACGGTGAAGGGCAGGGCGCGCGGCTGGCCGCGGAAGATGCTCACGATCAGGCGGCCGGCGGGCCCGGCGTCGAGCCCGGCCAGATCGTGATAGCGCTCGGTGCTGCCGGCGTTGATGGTGAAGTGCTGCACAGCTTCGCTGGCTTCGATGACCTCACCGAAAGGCGCGAAGGCCTCGCGGCTGAGTGCTTCGACTTTGAGTTCGATCACGCCGCCACCTTGCCGAAGAGGCGCAGCCGGCTCACGCCGCCGTCCGGGAAAATGTTGAAGCGCACATGCGTCACCGGGCCCATCGCGATGCTGGCGAAGCGGTGCTCGGCATCCATGCGCAGTTTCTGCGGCTCCAGCAACTCCTCCCAGAACATGCTCTGGGTGATGAGCGTTTGTTCGGTGGCTTCACCCATGCAGGCGCCTTGCAGCGAGCAGGCGTCGGGGAAATTACCCTTGAAGTGGGCGGTGTCCACTTCGATGCGTTCGATGATGCCCGGAGCGGCCAGCGCGATGATGACCCAGTCATTGCCGGGCTCGCGGCGGCGGCGGGTTTCCCAGCCATCGCCCATGTTCACGCCACGGCCCGGCAGCAGCAGGGTGGCGGCCAGGCCGAAGTGTTCGTTGTTGGTGGCGACGACCCAGGCGCCGTTGATCGCGGCGGCCAGATCCAGTTCGCTGCCCGGCTTCACGGCGGACGTGTCCGGCCGGCCATATACGCGCAGGCGGGCGATGCCACCGTCTGGGTAGATCGAGAGGCGCACATGGGTCCAGCGGCCAGCATCGCCAATCGCGTGGTAGTGGCGGCTGTTGCCGGCCAGCGCCACCGCCGGCAGCAGCGTGGTCCATTGCGTGTCGGCGCCCGGGATGGCGGCGTCGCTGCAGCAAGCTTCCAGCGAGGCGCCGGGCGGGTAGTTGCCGGTGAAGTGGCGAGTGTCGATCTCCACGCCGGCGATCTGGCCAGGGCGTGCCAGGCGCACGATGCACCAGTCATGGCCGGGGCCGCGTTTACGGCGCGATTCCCAGCCATCCATCCACTTGCCATGGGCGTCATACTTGCCCGGCACGAACACCGGCTCCTCCGGCGCCAGCATGCGCTGCATGTCGGCAAAGAAATCGTCGCTGCAGGCCACCGCAATCGCGCCCAGACGTGGGTCAGCGAGATTGGTATAGCGGCGGGTGAAGGCGGGGGCGTTGGGGTCGAGGGTGACGATGGCCATGCTGTGGATCCTGTTTCAGTACCCCTGCAGCTTAGCTGTGGACGGGGTCGTGGCGGTGAATAGTGTTTATTGAAGCGTCTTAGTTGACCGCGCCGATGAAGTTCTGCAACTCGGGTGTCTGTGGGGCGGCGAAGAGCTCTTTCGGATGGCCGCTCTCATGCACCCGGCCCTGGTACATGAAGACCAGCTTGTCGCCGACCTCACGCGCGAAGCGCATCTCGTGGGTGACCATGATCAGGGTCATGCCCTCGGCGGCCAACTGCTTCACCACCGCCAGCACTTCGTTGACCAGTTCCGGGTCTAGCGCAGAGGTGATCTCGTCGCACAGCAGTACCTTGGGCTGCATCGCCAGTGCGCGGGCAATCGCTACACGTTGCTGCTGGCCGCCCGAGAGCTGGTCCGGGTAGGCATCGAATTTCTCGGCCAGACCCACCTTGGCGAGCATGGCGCGGGCAATCGTCTCGCACTCGGCCTTGGGCGTTTTCTTTACCACTTGCGGCGCCAGCATCACGTTCTCGCCCGCAGTGAGGTGCGGGAAGAGGTTGAACTGCTGGAACACCATGCCGACCTTCTGGCGCAGTGCGCGCAGATCGGTCTGGCCGGCGTAGAGGCGCTCGCCATCGACTTCGATGAGGCCATCGTCGAAGGTTTCCAGGCCGTTGATCGAGCGCAGCAGGGTGCTCTTGCCGGAGCCGCTGCGGCCGATGATCGCCACCACTTCACCCTGCTGGATGCGCAGGTCGATTCCCTTCAGCACATGGTTGCTGCCGAAGTGTTTATGCAGAGCATCAATGCGAACCAGAGGTGCTTCCATGGAACTTCCTTTCAAGACTTGCCGCGTAGTGCGACAGCGGATAACACAGGATGAAATAGCCCAGCGCCACGAAGCCGAAGACCATGAAGGGCTGGAAGGTGGCGTTGGCGAGCATGGAACCGGTCTTGGTGAGCTCGGCGAAACCGATGATCGAGGTCACTGCGGTGCCCTTCACGATCTGCACCGAGAAGCCCACGGTCGGCGCGACGGCGACTCGCAGCGCTTGCGGCAGGATCACATGGCGCATCTGTTCCAGCCATGTCATGGCCAGGCTGGCCGAGGCTTCCCACTGGCCCTTCGGAATCGCCTCCACGCAGCCACGCCAGATCTCGGCGAGGTAGGCGCTGGAGAACAGGGTGAGCCCCAGCGCGGCGGCCAGCCAGGGCGGTACATCCACGCCGAGCAGGGCGATGCCGAAGAACACCATGAAGAGCTGCATCAGCAGCGGTGTGCCCTGAAAGAACTCGATGTAGATGCGCGCGCCACGCTGCAACCAGGGCGACTTGGCCATGCGCGCGGCCAGCACCAGCAGACCGGTTGTTCCGCCGAGCACGAAGGCGGTGAGCGAGAGGCCGATGGTCCACAGTGCGCCAAAGCCAAGGTTGCGCAGGATGTCCCACAGGGTGAATTCCATCATCATGCTGCGGCCCTCCGTTTTACGACAAAGCGCTGGCCGAGGCGGGCGAGCAGGGCGCGCAGCGCGATCGACAGACCCAGATACACCAGCGCCACCACGATGTAGGTTTCGAAGGCGCGGAAGTTGCGCGACTGGATGAAGTTGGCCGCGAAGGTCAGTTCCTCGGCGGCGATCTGCGAGCACACCGAGGTGCCGAGCATCACGATCACGATCTGGCTGGAAAGTGCCGGCCACACCTTCTGCAGCGCCGGTTGCAGCACCACATGGCGGAAGATCTGGCTGCGCGTCATGGCCAGCGAGCCGGCCGCTTCGATCTGGCCGCGCGGAATGGCCTGAATGCCGGCGCGGATGATCTCGGTGGAATAGGCGCCGAGATTGATCACCACCGCCAGCGTGGCCGCCTGCCATTCGGCCAGGCGAATGCCCAGCGCCGGGAGGCCGAAGAAAATGAAGAACAGTTGCACGATGAAGGGCGTGTTGCGGATCAGCTCCACATACAGGCCGAACACCTGCGCGAAAGGCTTGATGCGCCAGGCACGCAGCACCGCGCCGAGAGTGCCCATGGCGACCCCCAGCGTGGCGCCCACGGCCGTGAGCAGCAGCGTGTAGCCCACGCCGCTCAGGAGTTGGGTGTGGTACTCGGCAACTGCGGTGAAATCAAATGCGTAGGCCATGGGGATCCTTTTGGCATGGGGCTGTGAGGGTCGGCTACGGCGCGTTGAAATCTCGATGAAACCGCCCCGTTCTGTTAGCGAGGGCTGACCATGCTTCGTAGGGCCGACTTCAGTCGGCCTTCCGTGGTGGGTGTGCGACTGAAGTCGCACCTACGATTTCTGTTCAGCCTCTGTCCGTATTGATCGAGACACGGCAGGACGAGATCCCAAGCGTGCTTACAGCTCGGCCGGCAGCGGGTTGCGCAGCCACTTCAGCGCGATCTGGTTCAGCGAGCCATCTTTCTTGGCTTTGGTGATGACTTCATTGACGCGGGCAATCAGGGCCACTTCACCCTTGTTCACGCCCACGAAACAGGGGGAGTTCTTGATCAGGAACTTCGAGGTGAGCGGGCGCAGCTTGGTGCGCTCGTTGAGCGCCGCCGCCACCACGTTGCCGGTTGCGGCCAGCTGGGTCTGGCCGGAGAGGTAGGCCGAGATGGTGGTGTTGTTGTCCTCGAAGCGCTTGATCACGGCCGTGGCCGGGGCGATCTTGGTGAGCTCCAGGTCTTCCACCGAACCGCGCGTCACGGCGATGCTCTTGCCGGCCAGGTCGGCGGCGCTGGCAGCCTTGACGTCAGCCGGGCCGAAGACGCCGTTGTAGAAGGGCGCGTAGGCGATGGTGAAGTCGATCACCTTTTCGCGATCCGGATTCTTGCCGAGGCTGGAGATCACCAGATCGGCCTTGCCGGTGGTGAGGTAGGGAATGCGATTGGTGGAAGACACCGGGATCAGTTCCAGCTTCACGCCCATTTCCTTGGCGATCAGCGCAGCCATGTCGATGTCGTAACCCTGGGGTTTCATGTCGGCGCCCACGGTGCCGAAGGGCGGGAAATCCTGTGGTACAGCCACGCGCAGCACGCCGGCCTTCTTGACGTTGTCGAGGCCATCAGCGAAAGCCGTCAGGCTGCTGAGCAGGCCAAGGGCGAGAGCTGAGGTGGAGAGGAAGCGAAGGATGGTGCGGCGGTTCATGGGAAACTCCTGATAACAAGGTGCCGGGTCAGGGCGTGGGGGAAGAGGTGTCGACGAAACTGAGGCTGATCCGCGTCGCGGCGCGCCTCAGGTGGTAAGTCATGGCGCGGTGAGCGGAGGTGGCATCGCCTGCGCAGATCGCAGCGAGCACCGCCTGGTGTTCATCCGCGGGCGCCCACACGCCGCCGGGATCGGCGAAGGGCAGGCGCAGGCTGTAGGCAATCGGCTCTTCGAGGGAGCGAATTGCCGAACTCAACAGCGGGTTGGCAGAGAAATCGGCGATCGCCAGATGGAATTCGAGATCCGCTTCGGAGGCACCGACCAGGTCCAGCGCATGCAGGGCGGCATCCATGCGCGCCTGGATCGCCTGCAGGGCTTCGCGTTCGGCAGCACTGGCGTTACGGGCGGCCAGCGCGGCGGCAGCAGGCTCGACGATGGCGCGGAACTGGAAGACATCCTGCGGCGACATGGCCAGCGGCCCGGCCGGCACTTCGTTTGCTGCGCGGCCCGCGCCGGTGGTGACGAAAACCCCCTTGCCCGGCTGCGAGCGCACCATGCCCAGTGCTTCCAGCGTTGAAATCGCTTCGCGCAGTGCTGCCCGGCTGATTCCCAGGCTGGCGGCCAGATCCCGTTGGCCGGGCAGGGCGCTGCCGGTGGCGTAATGGCCGGCGTGGATCTGGCGCTGCAGGGTCTGGGCGGCAAAGCTGGAGAGGCGGGTCACGGCAGGTGCTCTGGTCTAACTGGTCTGACCAGTTAACGCAGAAGCCGTGCCAGATGCCAGAAGGCGTGCCGTAAAAATTTGATACGCCTTGCTGCAAGGGGATTACAGCGCCGTTCTGATTCTGCTTCGAGCGCTGCCTGAGACCCGTTTTGCACCATCCGAGTACCTGTGCCTCGGAGGCATGCACCCAGTCGGGATTAATGTTTGATAGTTTTTTTGTTTTGATTGTTTTTGTGTTGATAGTTTTTTGGTATTTCGCCCATGAAGGTAATTCAATAGAACAAGCACAGTGCCATCGCTAAGCTGCGTCCATGCAGTTCAACACCCCATCCAAAGGAAACGACTCATGAGCAGCGAAGCAAAATGCCCCTTCGGCCACGGTAGCCGCACCACTGCCAGCCGCCAGTCCAATCGTGACTGGTGGCCGAACCAGTTGAATCTTTCCATCCTGCACCAGCACGCACCGGCCTCGAACCCGCTCGGCGCCGATTTTGATTACGCCGCAGAGTTCAAGAAGCTGGATCTCGCTGCGGTGAAGAAAGATCTGACCGCGCTGATGACTACCTCGCAGGACTGGTGGCCGGCCGACTGGGGCCACTATGGCGGCCTCTTCATCCGTATGTCCTGGCACAGCGCCGGCACCTATCGCACGGCAGACGGTCGGGGTGGCGCGGGGACTGGCAATCAACGCTTCGCCCCGGTCAACAGCTGGCCCGACAACGGCAACCTCGACAAGGCGCGTCGCCTGCTCTGGCCGATCAAGCAGAAGTACGGCAACAAGCTCTCCTGGGCCGACCTGATGATCCTTGCCGGCAACGTTGCGCTCGAGTCCATGGGCTTCAAGACCTTCGGCTTTGGCGGCGGTCGCGCTGATATCTGGCAGCCCGAGGAAGACATCTACTGGGGCGCCGAGAAGGAGTGGCTGGCCACTTCCGACAAGCCGAACAGCCGCTACTCCGGCAATCGCGAGCTGGATAACCCGCTCGCCGCCGTGCAGATGGGCCTGATCTATGTGAACCCGGAAGGGCCGGACGGCAACCCGGACCCGGTCGCCTCCGGCCGCGACGTGCGCGAAACCTTCGCCCGCATGGCGATGAATGACGAGGAGACCGTGGCCCTGGTCGCCGGCGGCCATACCTTCGGCAAGGCCCACGGTGCGGGCGATCCGGCCCTGGTCGGTCCCGAGCCCGAAGCCGCTCCGCTTGAGGAACAAGGTCTGGGCTGGATCAACAAGCTCGGCACGGGCAAGGGCGTGCACACCACCACTTCCGGTATCGAAGGCGCCTGGAAGCCCAACCCCACGACCTGGGACAACGGCTACTTCGACATGCTCTTCGGCTACGAGTGGGAATTGACGAAGAGCCCGTCCGGCGCGCACCAGTGGTACGCGAAGGACTGCAAGCCGGAACACCTGATCCCGGACGCGCATGATCCGTCGAAAAAACATCCGCCGATGATGACTACGGCCGACCTCTCGCTGCGCTTCGACCCGATCTACGAGAAGATCTCGCGCCGCTTCCATCAGGATCCGGCCGCCTTCGCCGACGCCTTTGCCCGCGCCTGGTTCAAGCTCACTCACCGCGACATGGGCCCGAAGGCGCTCTACCTCGGCCCGGATGTGCCGGCCGAAGAACTGATCTGGCAAGACCCGGTGCCGGCCGTCGATCACCCGCTGGTGGATGCGGCAGATATCGCAGCGCTCAAGGCCAAAGTGCTGGCCTCCGGCCTGTCCACGGCCGAACTGGTTGCTACCGCCTGGGCCTCGGCATCGACTTTCCGCGGCTCCGACAAGCGTGGTGGTGCCAATGGTGCGCGCATCCGTCTCGCCCCGCAGAAGGATTGGGAAGTGAACCAGCCGGCGCAGCTCGCCAAGGTGCTGGGTGTGCTCGAAGGCATCCAGAAAGGCTTCAATGCAGCAGGCAGCAAGAAGGTCTCGCTGGCTGATCTGATCGTGCTGGCCGGCTCCGCTGCTGTCGAGCAGGCGGCCAGGGCCGCGGGCTTCACGGTGGAAGTGCCTTTCGCGCCGGGCCGTATGGACGCCAGTGCCGAGCAGACCGATGCCGCGTCCTTTGAGCCGCTGGAGCCGCAGGCCGATGGCTTCCGCAATTACCAGAAGGCTCAGTACCGCGTACCGGCCGAGGAGTTGCTGGTCGACAAGGCCCAGTTGCTGACGCTGTCAGCGCCCGAGATGACCGTGCTGGTCGGCGGTCTGCGGGTGCTCGGGGCGAATGCCGGCAGCTCGAAGGACGGTGTATTCACCCAGCGCGCCGGCCAGCTGAGCAATGACTTTTTCGTCACCCTGCTCGATATGGGGACGGTGTGGCGGCCGGTCGATGAAAGCGCCCAGCGCTTCGAGGGGCGTGACCGTAGCACCGGCGCGGTGAAATGGACCGCGTCCCGCGTCGATCTGGTCTTTGGCTCGAACTCGCAGTTGCGCGCGCTGGCCGAGGTCTATGCCCAGGACGATGCGAAGGAAAAGTTTGTGCGGGACTTCGTGGCGGCCTGGACCAAGGTGATGAACCTGGATCGCTTCGATCTGAAATAAGCGCGTAGAGCAACGTGCAAGAGAAGGCCGGGCACAAGCCCGGCCTTTTTATTGTTGAAACGCGCACCGGGTTGGCAGGGGCGGCCAAGGTCGGGCCCCGTATCGGGGGCCGCTACTGGCCGTGCGGCCGAAGCCGCACTTACGGCACTGCGCGGGCCCCGATTGACGCAGTACGCAGGGGCGGTTTCTGCCAGCCGGGCTCGGGCCGCGCGCGGATTCAGTGCGCCTGTGCCGTACCGCTGGGAAGATGCAGATGGCTGCTGAGCCAGCTGCGCAGTTGCGCCAGCAGGATCATCGCCGCAGCCGGCGGCGGGGCTTCTAACTGCAGCCGGGCGCTGGCCGCGTCGGCGCGCAGGATCAGCCAGCCGCTTTCCTCGACCCGGCAGGCGTCTCCGGCACGCAGCCGGCGGGTGATGCGCAGGGGCTGGGCACCGACCCACATGATGGTTTCGCTGACTTCCACTTCCCCCTCCACGCACACGATGCGAGTCTGGCGGCGGGCGTAGGCCGAGAGGCCCATGCCACGTTCAAGCTGAACTTCGCGGGCGGCGGGGGCCGGTTTCTGAGTGCTGCTGCGCATGATCTGCTCCTGTTTGATCCTTGACTGAATCGTAGGCGTCGGGGCTTCACGCCGGCAGGCACAGGGGCAGACTTTGTGAAGCAGATCAGCAGATACAGAATCCAACTGTTATGGTTACAGAACGCAATTTCTGTATCTGTTGTGAGCGTATGGACCCGGAGCACCATCAGCCATGGATATCGCAACCCACACCCCTGAAGCCTCGCCGCTCTACCTGCAGCTGGCCGGCCACTATCTCGGCGCGATCGACGCCGGCGCCTTGAAACCGGGTGACCGCATGCCCTCGGTGCGCGCCCTCACCAAGTTGCATCAGGTGAGCCTCAGTACCGCGCTGCAGGCTTGCCGCCATCTGGAGGAAAAGGGCTGGCTGGAGGCGCGGGCGCGTTCCGGTTACTACGTCTGCCGGCCGCGCCGGCTGGCTTTGCAGCCTTCGAGTGAACCCGCCATCCCGGCCACGATCGATGCCGCCCAGTTTCTCGGCATTCACGAGCGGGTGTCGGACTTTCTGGCGCGTTGCGAGCAGCACTCGCTGCGCCTGAATCTGGCCCAGGCCTTCGGCTCACCGGACGCCTACCCGGCTGCCGCGCTGAAGAGTGCCGCGACCCGCGCCTTGCGCCTGCATCCGGATGTGCTGGTCAATCCCACCCCCTGGCATGGCGAGCAGGGCTTCCGCACGGTGCTGGCGCGGCGCGCGCTAGAGAGCGGCATGCGCCTCACGGCGGACGACATCGTGGTGACCCATGGCTGCACCGAGGCCATGAACCTCGCGCTGCGTGCGGTGACCCAGTCCGGCGATACGGTAGCAGTCGAGTCCCCTTGTTACTTCGGCCTCTTGCAGATCATCCAGAGTCTGGGCCTGCGCAGCATCGAGATTCCGACCAGTCCGCAGACCGGCATGTCGGTCGAGGCCCTCGAATTGGCGCTGCAGACCCAGCCGATCAAGGCCGTGGTGGTGATTCCGAATTTCCAGAACCCGCTCGGCAGCGTGATGCCGGACGAGAAGAAGGCGGCCATGGTGGCGCTGTGTGCGCAGTACGGCGTGGCCCTGATCGAGGATGACACCTATGCTGCGCTGGGCGACGAGGATCAGCCGCTGCGCGCGCTGAAATCCTGGGATGAGGATGGCGGCGTGATCCACTGCGCGTCCTTGCACAAGACGCTCGCTCCCGGCATGCGTCTGGGCTGGATCAGTGGCGGGCGCTGGCATGCGCGCGTGAAGATGCTCAAGTACGCGCAGAGCCGCCCGAACGACACCTTCCTGCAACTGACGGCCAGCGAGTTCATGGCCAGCCCGGCGTTCGATCGTCACCTGAATCGCCTGCGCCGCCTGCTGCGGGCGCGGCGCAGCGCGGTGGCCGAGGCCATCGCCACGCATTTCCCGGCGGAGACTCGGCTCGCCATGCCGCAGGGCGGCATGCTGCTATGGGTACAGTTGCCGGTGCTGCGCGATCCGCGCGCGGTGTTCGACACCGCCTTGCGGGAAGGCATCCGCTATGCGCCGGGCTGGATCTTCAGCAACTCGGATCGCTACGATAATTACCTGCGCATCAATTGCGGCATCCCTTTCACGCCCGAGGTGGAGGCGGCGATCCGGCGCCTGGCGGTGATTGTGGAAGAGGGGCGGGCCTGAGCGTGCATCAGTCGATGCGAGCGTCGACCAACTGCTGGCGCCGATAGCCACCCTGCCGCTCCAGCATCCAGCCGGGGTATTCGGCAGGCAGGGCGCTCACGGTGTCCAGCGCAGCAAGCTCTGCCGCGGAAAGCTGGAGGCCGCAGGCGGCGAGATTGTCCTCCAGTTGGCTGATGCGCTTGGCGCCGATGATCACACTGCTTACCGCCGGCTGGTGCAGCAGCCAGGCCAATGCAACCTGCGCCACCGACACGCTGTGCGCAGCAGCGATCGGGCGCATCGTGTCGATGCAATCGAAGGCGCGTTCCTTGTTCACGATCGGGAAGTCGAAGGTGGTGCGGCGTGCGCCGGCCTCGCTGCTGCCTTCGCGCGAATACTTGCCGGACAGCAGGCCACCAGCGAGCGGGCTCCACACCATCAACCCGACCTTTTCGCTCGCCAGCAGCGGCACGATCTCGCGCTCCAGATCGCGGCTGGCGAGTGTGTAATAGGCTTGCAGGGACTCGAAGCGGGAGAGTCCCAGGCGCTCCGAAATCCCTAGTGCCTTCATGATCTGCCAGGCTGCCCAGTTCGATACGCCGATGTAGCGCACATGCCCCTGGCGCACGAGGTCGTCGAGTGCGCGCAGGGCTTCTTCCATCGGCGTGGCCGGATCGAAGCCGTGAATCTGGTAGAGGTCGAGATGATCGAGCTGGAGGCGGGCGAGGCTGGCCTTCACCGAATCGATGATGTGATAGCGCGACATGCCGCGTGAATTGACGCTCTTCGTGCCGGTTTCGCCGAAGACCTTGCTGGCGACGACCACGTTCTCGCGCGGCACGCCGAGATTCCTGAGGGCCTGACCGGTCATGATCTCGGCGCGGCCATCGGAATACACATCGGCGGTGTCGATGAAGTTGATGCCACCCTCCAGCGCCCGGCCGATCAGGCCATCAACTTCGGCCTGCTCGAGGCGGCCGATGTGGCCCCACATGCTGCCTTCGGCACCGCCAAAAGTCATGGTGCCGAGGCATAGCTCGGAGACGAAAAGGCCGGTGTTGCCGAATTTCCTGTAGCGCATGGCGGGCTCCTGTTTGGTTCGGAAGGGAAGAGGAGCAGTATGCGGCGGCCCGGGCCATGCGTGCAAAGGCCCGGGCTGATCGAGGACAGGACTTCGCTCAGCGCGGCGCCGGGAAGTGCGTGTGCCAGTGGCGGGCAATGTCGACGCGGCGCGTCACCCACACCCGGTCATGTGCTTCGAGATGGTCAAGAAAATCGATCAGCGCACGCATTCGGCCCGGGCGGCCGAGCAGGCGGCAGTGCATGCCAATGCTCATCATCTTCGGTGAGTCCTCGCCTTCGGCGTAGAGCACGTCGAAGGTGTCGCGCAGGTAGGTGAAGAAGTCCTCAGCCTGCGAGTAGCCCTGCGGAAGGGCGAAGCGCATGTCATTCACGTCCAGCGTGTAGGGCACGATCAGTTGCTGCACGGTGTTGCCGTCAGTCTTCTGTACCGGCAGCCAGAACGGCAGATCGTCGCCGTAGTAGTCGCTGTCGTAGAGGAAACCGCCATGATCTGCCACCAGCCGGTGGGTGTTGGGTGAATCGCGGCCGGTGTACCAGCCCAGCGGGCGCTCACCGGTGAGGCGGGTGATGATGTCCATGCCGATGCGCATGTGCTCACGCTCGGTGGCCTCATCCAGACTCTGATAGCTGATCCAGCGCCAGCCGTGGCAGGCGATTTCGTGGCCCAGTTCCCTGAAAGCCGCGGTGAGCTCCGGGTGGCGTTCCAGCGCCATGGCGACGCCGAACACGGTGAGCGGCAGCTTGCGGCGCTCGAATTCCCGCAGGATGCGCCAAACGCCGACGCGCGAGCCGTATTCGTAGATCGACTCCATGCTCATGTGGCGATCCGGGAAGGCCGGCGGTGCGAACATTTCGGAGAGAAACTGTTCGCTGCCGGCGTCGCCATGCAGCACCGAGTTCTCGCCGCCTTCCTCATAGTTGAGCACGAACTGCACGGCGATCTTCGCGTTGCCGGGCCAGTTCGCGTGTGGGGGATTGCGGCCGTAGCCGATCAGATCGCGTGGGTAGTTTTTCGTCTTCATCCTGAGCTTTCGTTCAGCCTGTATGCGTAGCCCGGATGTAGGCTGAAAGCCGGAATCCGGGAGTACGCCTCCCATGGACCGCGCAAAGCCCCGGATTACGCTGCGCTGCATCCGGGCTACGCGTGTTCTGCGTTTGCGTCAGCCTTACTTGGCTCCGGCCGCGAACCAGGCGCCGATCTTGGCGCGCTCGTCATCGGTCATCTGGGTCATGTTGGCCAGCGGCATGTTCTTTAACTGCACCGCACGTTCAAAGACCCGCTGGGCATGCTGCTTTACGCGCTCTGGCGTATCCAGCATCACGCCCATCTGGGCCACCGGCATGATGTTCGGATGCTCGGCGTGACAACCGGCGCAGCGGGCCTGGGCTATCTGGGTGATTTCGGCCAGCGTGGGGGCCGGCGCTGCATCGGCTGCCGGTTTCGGCAGCGGCTTGGGCGCGATCCACACCAGCACGCCGAAGATGATGGCGAGGCCGGCAATCGGGAACTCCCAGCGCACCACCTTCTTGTGACGCAGGTTGAAGAAGTGACGGATCAGTACTGCGCCGAGCATGATCAGTACCAGCACCAGCCAGGCATGCGGATGGTTGTAGGTGCTGGCGTAGTGGTTGCTGATCATCGCGAACAGCACCGGCAGGGTCAGGTAGTTGTTGTGGTAGCTGCGCTGCTTGGCACGCTTGCCCCAGATCGCCGGCACTTCGCCGCCCTGTTTCATGACCGCGACCTGGCGGCGCTGGGCAGGAATGATCCAGAAGAACACGTTGGCGCTCATGGTGGTGGCGATCATCGCACCGACATGGATGTAGGCCGCTCGGCCGGCCAGCAACTGGGTCAGCACGAAGGCCACCAGGGTCACGAAGGCCACGTAGATGATGGCGAACAGCAGCTGGCTGCGTTCGATCAGGAGGCGCGCGAGCTGGTCATACACGACCCAGCCCAGCACCAGGGTGCCGATGCCGATGCCCACCGACTGCGCCGGTGTGATGCTGGAAACACTCGGGTCCACCATGAAGGTGGCGGCCTGGAAGTAGTACATCACCGAGATCAGCAGGAAACCGGTGATCCAGGTGGTGTAGCTGGGCCAGAAGAAGAAATGCAGGTCTTCGGGCAGATGCTTGGGGGTGTTGGCGTATTTCTGCGGGTTGTAGAAACCGCCACCATGCATGGCCCACAGTTCGCCGCCGACGCCGTCTTCGATGAGTTTCGGATCGGTGGGGGTCTTGAGGCTGTTGTCCAGCCACACGAAGTAGAACGAGGCGCCGATCCAGGCAATGCCCACGATCAGGTGCAGCCAGCGCAAGAGCATGCTGCTGGCATCGATGAGGTAAGAGAACTCCATGGTGATGCTCCAGTGAATCCGGATGCCTTTTGACGCGGCCTCCGCACGACCCGCCCTTGATGTCGATTTCGTCGTGCACGTTTTCTTGCCGTGCATCCGGCTACTGCGCGGATCGATCCTGCGACTGTGATGCTCGCCGTACTCAAGTACGGCTGCGCTTCTCATCGCAGCCTCGGCCCGCTCGCTACGCCGGCTGCACGACAATATGTTTCTGGTAGAGCAACTTCAATGCCGGATCATCGTCCCGACTCCCGACTCCCGACTCCCGCGATCACGAGCCCCGATACGTCGAGTAACTCCACGGCGAGACCAGCAGGGGTACGTGGTAGTGGCCGGCCGGATCGGCGATGCCGAAGGCCAGCGTGACCTTGTCGAGAAAGGGCGGCTCAGGCAGTTCCACGCCGCGTGCACGGAAATACGCAGCGACCTCGAAGACCAGTTCGTAACAGCCGGCCTGCAGCGCGTCGCCGCTGAGCAGGGGCGCATCACAGCGGCCATCACTGTTGGTCATGCTGGTGAATATCGGGCTGGGGTCTCCGGCCTTGTGCAGGCTGAAAGCTACGCCGGCGGCCGGGCAGCCGTGGGCAGTGTCGAGTACGTGGGTGCTGAGGCGGCCCATGGGCATGCTCCGTAATATTTGCAGTCGATTATAGGAAGGAGGCCGGAGCGAACGGTCGCATACCGGGTATTCACGCCGGCACATTGCCGCAGCGTTTGCCTGCCGCATAAGCTGGAAGTGAACTCTTGTGTGATGACGCCATGCCGACGCTCAGCCTTTCTACCCTCTCCGCGCTCGACCAACCCGCCTTCGTGGCGGCGCTGGAGGGCATCTTCGAACACACGCCCTGGGTCGCCGCCCGTGCCTGGCAAGAGCGCCCCTTCACCAGTCTGGCCGTGCTGGAAAAAAGCCTCGCGGCCGTGCTGCTTGCCGCCAGCGAAGCGGAGCAGTTGGCGCTGATCCGTGCCCACCCGGAGCTGGCCGGCAGGGCTGCGATTGCCGGTGAGCTGACGGCCGAATCGACGCGCGAGCAGGCAGGGGCCCGGCTCGACGCCTGCAGCACCGAAGAGTTTGCCCGGCTGCAGGCGCTCAACGCCACCTACAACGCCAAGTTCGGCTTCCCCTTCATCCTCGCCGTGCGCGGTTTTGATCGCGCCGCGATCATCGAGCGTTTTGCTGCGCGGGTGCTGCACAGCCGCGAAGAAGAGTTCGCTGAAGCCTTGCGACAGATCTTGAGGATTGCCTCGTTGCGCCTGCAGGAGCGGTTTCCAGCGCACCGTTCAGACCAGTGAGGGCAGGCGCTGCGGCGCCGTCGGGATGCTCGGCAGGGCACGCGAGGGCGGTTGACCGGCGTAGTTGCTGCGGATCAGGCTGACCAGCTGTTCGCGGAACCAGCGGCATTCTTCGGCCTGGTGGCTGCGTTCGTGCCATAGCAGCGAGAAGGCCATCAGCGGGTACTCCATCGGCGCGCGGGCGAGGGCCAGCGGCAGACGACGCGCGAAGTGCTCGGCGAAGGAGCGCGGGCAGGTGAACAGCATGTCGGACTCCAGCAGCATGTAAGGCGCAAAGCTGAAGTAGGGCACCCAGGCCACCACGTTGCGCTTGAGTCGCTCGCGGGCCAGATAGGTATCGATCACGCCACGCTGGCCCACCGAGTAGGGCGTGGGCGCCAGATGCTCGGCCTCCAGGTAGCCCTTGGCCGTGAGCGGGCGGGCGGCCAGCGGATGGTCCTCGCGCATCATGCACACCACTTCATCTTCAAACAGCGGGGCGAGGCGCAGCTGCTCGGGCGGATGCGGCCAGTTGCCGATCACCACATCCAGCCGGCCTTCGGCCAGCGAGCTGGCGAAATCCTGCTCCGGGCTGAAGGAGTGGAACACGACCTGGGCTTGCGGGGCGAGGGTGTGAAAGCGCGAGAGGATGTGGCCCAGCAGGGTCGGGTCGAGGTAATCGGGCGTGGCCACATTAAACGTGCGGCGGGTGCTGGCCGGATCGAAACGGTCCGGGTTGGTGGCGATCTGCTCGATGCTGGCGAGGGCCTGACGCACCGGTTCGAGCAGCGCTGCACCACGTTCGGTCGGTGTCATGCCGTTCTTGCTGCGCACCAGCAGCGGATCGCCGGTCAGATCACGCAGGCGGCGTAGGGCCGTGCTGACGGCGGGCTGGGACTGGTTCAGGCGCCGTGCAGCCTGAGAAACGCTGCATTCGGTGAGCAAGAGATGCAGCACACGCAGCAGATGAACGTCGATGGAATCCCACAGATGGGTGTTGGACATGAGCTTTCTCCTTGGCTATGCCCTCACCAAGGCAATCTGCGTGCCATGTTCCGCACAGACTTGGCTTGAACCCGCGCTTTCGGGCACCCGGCGCAGCTTCTGGCGCTATAAAGGCTGCCGCATAGGGTTCATATTCCTGCGCGCATCCCGCCCCCGGATTGCGCCAGGTAGGCACCAGTCTGGCACGCAGGTAGGCCTGTTTGCGCGGGGATACGCTGCCGCATGCACCAAGTTGGTGTGTGTATCCGGCGCTAAAGCCCCGCAGCCTGCGGCTCGAGCGTGGCACAGCGATTGCTGAAGGAGTGGTGTTGTCCTTTCAATCCACCGGAGTGCCCCATGAACAAGTCTTTCTCCCGCCTGGCCCGTCACGCTGTCGTGGCTCTGGCTCTCGGCTGTGTGGCCGGCAGTGCCCTTGCCCAGGATCTCACCAAGCTCAAATTCACGCTCGACTGGCGCTTTGAAGGTCCGGCAGCGCCCTTCCTGCTGGCCAAGGCCAAGGGTTACTTCGCCGCTGAAGGCCTGGACGTGACCATTGATGCAGGCGCGGGCTCGGCTGGGGCGTTCACCCGCGTGGCAACGGGCGCGTACGACATGGGCTTCACCGACTTCAACGCCCTGGTCGAGTACGACGCCAAGAACCCGGAGTCGAAGCTGCAGGCGCTGTACATGGTGTACAACTACACGCCGGCGGCAGTGGTGACGCTTAAGAAGTCCGGCATCACCAAGCCCGCCGATCTGGTTGGCAAGACGCTGGCCGCACCGGTCTTTGACGCTGGCCGCAAGGCTTTCCCGGCGTTCGCCAAGTCCAACAAGTTCGATCCGGCCAGTGTGAAGTGGCAGACCGTGGATCCGGCGATCCGCGAAACCCTGCTGGCCAAGGGCGAGGTGGATGGCATCACTGGCTTCTCCTTCACCAGCGTGCTGAACATGGAAGCGCGCGGCGTGAAGGAATCGGACCTGTCTGTGATGCTCTACAACGATTACGGCGTGGAACTGTACGGCAATGCCATCATCGCTTCGCCGAAGTTCCTGGCCGAGAAGCCCAAGGCGGTCGAAGGCTTCCTGCGTGCTTTCAACAAGGCGCTCAAGGAAAGCATCGCCAACCCGGATGAGGCAGCTACTTACGTCAAGAAGCAGGATGCCCTGGTTGATCTGGCGCTCGAGACGCGTCGCCTGAAAATGGCGCTGAACTCGGTGGTGGTGACGCCCGAAGCCAAGGCCAATGGTCTGGGCAGCGTGACCGAGGAGCGCATGCGCAAGTCGGTGGCCGAGACGGTTGCTGCATATGACCTCAAGACCACGCCGGATGCCAAGGAGCTCTTCAACCCCGCTTTCCTGCCGGCCAAGGCCGAGCGCATGGTGAAGTAAGGCAGTAACCGCAAGACCTCATCACAACAAGGGCGGGGCGCGCTGCAACGTGACCCGCCCATCCACCCAGAATACAGAGAGCCCGATCATGAGTTTCGTGGAGTTCGAGAATGTCAGCCTGCGCTACAGCGAAGGCGGTCCGAAGGCCATCGAGGATGTCAGCCTGCAGATCGAGGAGGGCGAGTTCGTTGCCGTCGTCGGCCCCTCCGGTTGCGGCAAGTCCACCCTGATGAAGTTGATTTCGGGGCTCAAACCGCCCTCCGAGGGCTATGTGTACGTGAATGGCCGCCAGGTCGGTGGCCCGCTGAGCATCGTCGGTATGGCCTTTCAGGCGGCCAACCTGCTGCCCTGGCGCACCACGCTCGAGAACGTGATGTTGCCGATGGAAATTGTTGAGCCCTATCGCGGCCAGCTGCGCGCCCGCCGCAAGGAGTTCGAAGAGATGGCCCGCGAGCAGCTCAAGCGCGTGGGCCTGGGGGGCTTCGAGGACAAATATCCGTGGGAGCTCTCTGGCGGCATGCAACAGCGCGCCTCGATCTGCCGCGCATTGATCCACAAGCCGCGCCTCTTGATGCTCGATGAACCCTTTGGCGCGCTGGACGCCTTCACCCGTGAAGAGCTGTGGTGCATGTTGCGTGATCTGTGGCAGCAGCAGCCCTTCACCGTGATCCTGGTGACTCACGATTTGCGCGAGGCGGTGTTCCTGGCCGACACCGTGTACGTGATGAGCAAGCGCCCGGGTCGCATCCTGGTCAAACGCCAGATCGATCTGCCCCGCCCGCGGGAGCTTGAAGTGACCTATACCGACGCTTTTTCGGCCCACGTCCATGTGCTGCGCGAGGCTATCGGCCGCGTGCGGGAGAGCTGAGATGAAAAAACTATCCCCCAAGACCATCAGCCGTCTGGCCCCCTGGCTGCTGACCCTGTTCGTGCTGGTGTGCTGGGAAGCCATCTGCCGCGGTTTCTCTATCCCGACCTATCTGATGCCGGCGCCGAGCCAGATCTATACCACTGGGATTGAGCTCGCTGGACCGATCATGGAGCACGCCACCCATACCCTGCTGACCACGCTGGCGGGCTTTG
Source organism: Uliginosibacterium aquaticum (assembly GCF_012972705.2). Lineage (GTDB taxonomy): Bacteria > Pseudomonadota > Gammaproteobacteria > Burkholderiales > Rhodocyclaceae > Uliginosibacterium > Uliginosibacterium aquaticum. Next base: position 491,679 of record NZ_JABCSC020000001.1, read on the forward strand.
CCGTGGCTGTGGTGGTGGGGGCCGTGCTGGGCATGATCGTCGGCTCCTCGCCGGTTATCTACAAGGCGGTTTATCCGATGCTGGTGGGCTTCAACAGCGTGCCCAAGGTAGCCTTCGTGCCGGTGCTGGTGGTGTGGTTTGGCATCGGCACCGTGCCGGCCATCCTGACGGCCTTTCTGATCTCTTTCTTCCCGGTGGTGGTGAATGTCGCCGCCGGCCTGTCCACCCTGGAGCCCGAGCTGGAAGATGTGCTGCGCTCGCTGGGCGCCTCGCGTCTGGACATTTTGCGTAAGGTCGGTCTGCCACGCTCGATGCCCTTCTTCTTCGCGTCCTTGAAGGTGGCGATTACGCTGGCTTTCGTTGGCTCGGTGATGTCCGAAACTGTGGCCTCCAATGTCGGTGTCGGCTACCTGATGATGAGCGCCAGCTCGTCGATGAACATGCCCCTGGTGTTTGCCGGCCTGATCGTGATCGGCATCATGGGCGTGATCATGTACGAGCTGTTTGCGCGTCTGGAGCGGCGCCTCACCGGCTGGGCCAATCGCGGCCAGAACGCAGCCCACTGAAGTAGGCTCAGCCCGCAAAAAAGCCGCCCTTGGGCGGCTTTTTTGTGGGCCTGCGGTTTCATACGAACAGGGTCAGACTGCCGGTCTGGCCGTAGAGTCGGCTGCCGGCAATCTCGCCGGCGGCAAAGAATCCGGCCAGTGGGATATCGCCGAACACTTCGCGGATGGCGCGGATCTCGGTTTCATCGTCGTCGAACATGATGCCGCCGCGCCCGGCACAGCTTACGTAGATACCGCCGGCAGGCGGACGCGGGCAGGCGTCGCGCAACTCCTGCAACATGTGCTGCAGATCCTCGCGCGCGGCGGCTTCGTCGCGCTTGAGAAAGACCATGTGCTGCCCCGCATCGACCGATTCGGTGATGGCCAGGCGGCCGGTGCGGACATCCAGTGCCACGATGCGCCGGGCGGCGAACTGGCGGCGATCCGAATCATCGTCGGTGAGGCCCACCAGCAGGGTACTCACGGCGCGGCGCAGATCGGCGCCAAGGGCCGGGCCGGCGGCTTCGCGGAACACCTCCACTGCCGGGCGACCATCGATGCGCTCGATCAGGGTGTCCTGCGCGGCGGTGATGCGCCAGTTGCCGGCCAGTGGCAAGCAGCCCTGGCTCACGCCAGTGAGGGTCTGGATGTCCTTGCTGAAGGCCACGCCGGATAGGCCGCCAGTGAGCGGCTCCTCGGCGATCTGCCAGGCTTGCTGGCGTGCGCTGGCCAGACCGCCGGCGAGCTGGCCGCCACGTACCTTGAGACTCATGTCCGCGACCAGCTCACTCATGTCCGGCGTCAGCGGGTCGCCATGAACCAGTGCCGCATAGGCCGCGAAATCACGCGGCAGCGGCTTGCGGCCGGAGAATACGCGGAAGGAGTCGAGCGGGAAGGCGCCCAGCATCACCGAAATGCCGGGCGCATCCAGTGCCGCGCCTTGCGTGCCCAGAACGCCAACGCCGGTGGCGCCGACCCATTCAAGCACTCCGGTATGCTGGCGCAGGCGCGACAGGATGGGCTCCAGCGCGAAGGCGAAATGATCCGAGACGTAGAGAAAGCCAAGATTGGCCTGAGCCAGCCGGGGCAGGGCAGCGATGACGGCATGCAGCGCGTCTTCCCAGCCAGCGGCATTCGCCCAGGCACTGGCGAAACGCGGTGAATTCATGGTTTGCCGGGTTTAGCAGGTTTGGCGGTTTTTTCCGGTGTGTCTGCCGGAGCCGCTGTGGTGGAGGAGGGGGCGGCCGGGGTGGGTGTTTCGCTGTTGGCGAAAGGCCAGGACCACAGCGCCGGATTGGCGAAAGGATTGGCATTGCCCTCACCTTCGCCGGCCTTGCTCATGGCCTGCATGGCGACCAGGGTGGAACGCTGCACTTCGAGCCCCTGAATGCTCATCTGGAGCATGCCCAGATTCATCTTGAGCCAGCCTTCGACCGCCTGCAGATCCTTGATGCGGCGCTCCAGTTCATCCACGTCCAGAGTGGGGGTGACCATGCCGGGCAGACCGACACCCATGTTGCCCCACATCTTGCGGATGAATTCGAAACCGTCTTCCTGACTGCTGTTCGTGGACATGAATATCCTCCAGGCGATCTAGCGGACGATCATAGCGCTTCGTTGCGGACTGCGGGCGTCGTGGTCTGCGTGTTGCGCGAATTGAGGAGGTGGGCGAGGGCTGCGCGCAGCTTGGCCGGGCGGACCGGCTTGTGCAGCAGTGGTACGCCGCGCGAGGTGGCTTCCTGCAGGGTTTCCGGGCCGGTATCGCCAGACAGCAGCAGGGCCGGCAGATGGGCGCCAAAGCGCCCGCGCATGTTGGCGATGATGTCCAGCCCGGTGTGCTCGCCAGGCAAACGGTAGTCGCTGACCACCACTTCCGGCTCCAGCTCCATTTCTTCCAGTGCGTCCAGAATGCCTTGCAGGCTGTCGCTTGCGACCACGAAGCAGCCCCAGGCACGCAGCAGGCCGGCCAGGCTCTCCTGTGCCAGCGCGTCGTCATCGACCATGGCGATGATGCGGCCGAGGAAGTCCTGCTCCGGCAGCGGCTGGCTGTGATAGCTGGCTTCAGCTGGCACCAGCGGGGCTACCACACCGAACACCGAGCCGCGCCCGGGCTCCGAACGCAGGGTGATCGGATGGTAGAGCAGGTCCGCCAGACGCCGTACGATGGCCAGACCCAGGCCGAGGCCCTTGCTGCGGTCACGCGCCGGATTATCGAGCTGCACGAACTCCACGAAGATGCTGGCCTGATTTTCGGGCGCGATGCCCAGGCCGCTGTCGCGGACCTCGATCAGCACATGGTCGCCGCGTTTGCGGGCTGCCAGCATGATCGACCCCTTGGGCGTGTAGCGCAGGGCGTTGCCGACAAGGTTGATCAGGATGCGTTCAAAGAGCAGCGGGTCGCTGTGGATCCACAACTGGGTGGAGCGCACACGCAGGCGCAGGCCGCGTTCCTGGGCGGCATGGGTGTAGTCATTGCCGATGCGCTCGAACAGCGGGCCGAGTGCGAAGCTGCGCGGTGCTGAACTGACCACACCGGCATCGAGCTTGGAGATGTCGAGCAGGCTGTCGAGCAGGTTCTCCATGGCTTCGGCCGAGGCCGCAATGCGCTCGATCAGCAGACGGGTGTCCGGGGTGTGTTCCTTGCGCGAGAGGTCGGCAATGAACAAGCCCAGCGCGTGCATTGGCTGGCGCAAGTCATGGCTGGCTGCTGCTAGGAAGCGGGATTTGGCCATGTTGGCGCGTTCGGCTTCCTCGGTGCGCTCGCGCAACTGCAGGGTGGCGGCAGAGATGCGCTGTTCCATGTTGCCACGCGCCACTGCGAGGTGGCCGGCCATTTCGTTGACTCCTTCCGCTAGGCGCCTCAGCGAGCCGCGGCCCTCGATCGGTACCCGCGTGGTGAGGTTGCCGCGACCGATATCCGCCATGGCCTGAGCAATGCGCTGGATCGGCGTGCTCACCGAGCTGCTCATCAGCACAGACAGGGCGATGCTGCCCGCCAGCACCAGCACCAGCGTGGTGAAGGCGGTGGCAATCTGGCTGAGCTTGCGGTTCTCCAGGGTCTCGCGCGAGATCAGCACCACCACTTCGCCGAGTGCCCGGTCCTCGGCGGGTACCACGCCGGTCAGGGTGTAGGGATCGTCCTCCAGTGAATGGCTGTGGCGCACGGGTTCGGCAATCCGCAGCATCTGGCTGCTGATGGCCTGCACATCGGCTTGGCTGGGCGGTGTCGAGCTGCCTGCCGGATGGGTCTGTAGTCCGGAAACCGCCATCAGGCTGCCGTCACGGTCGTAGATCGCCACGCCGTAGAGGTCGGCCGCATTGAGTGCCGAGGCGGCGAGACGCTGCAAGGCGTCGCGGTTGCCGGAGAAGAGCCCGTATTCCGCGGTTGCGGCGAGCTGGCGAGCCAGTGCCTGGCCGCGCTGGGTCAGCGCCTCCTCAAGATCGGAGATGCGCGAGAAGGTCAGCAGCGCGGTGAGCAGCACGCCCAGTACCAGTGTCGGCACGAGCGCAACGATCAGGACGCGGGTCCGGATATCCCAGTTCAGCTTCATGGCTGGCGCTCCAGTTTTTCCAGTCTTTCGCGAAGGGCGGTGCTGCTATCGAGGTTCAGCCCGAGGGAGCGGGCCACCCGGTCATTGATCCCGATGCTGAACTGGCGTGGGTATTGGGCGGGCAGTGCGGTTGAGCCGTTCAGCAGGTTGCGGGTGATGTCGGCACACTGACTGGCGAGTTGCTCTGGCGAGGAGTACAGCGAGAGCACTGCGCCTGCGCTGACGTAGGCCGCAGAGAAGCCAATCACCGGCACCTTGCGCCGGAAAGCGCCGAGCAGGATGCCGGGCAGGGTGTGGGCGTTGAAGATCGAGCTGTCCGGCGTGGCGAGCAGTACTCCACCGTCCGGGAAGAGCTTCTGCAGCGCCGGCATGATGTCACTTTCGTCCGCGATCAACTCGTTGTGCCCGCGCAGGTGTTGCTCGCGTGCCGCCTGCATCAGACGAGCTACGCCATCCTGGCTGTCGCGGCTGCTGAGCATGCCGACACGCTCAAGTTCCGGCAGCGCCAGGCGGATCAGGCTGATGTAGCGTGCTGGCGGCTGATCAATGAAAACGGCACCAACGCGTGTGCGCTGGCCACGCAAGCGTTCGAAACTCTCGCGCGGCAGCATGCTCAGAAGGAGTGGCGGAGCGCTTTCCAATGCTAGCAAGGCGGCAGCGGCCCGACTGCCAACGCCGACGACCAGACTGGCCTCGCTGAGTGCGTTGGCCGCCAGTTGGGCGACTTCGATCACGGAGATCTGCACACCGGGCTGGCTGCGCGACACCTGATTGCTGAAGGCCTGGGCAAATTCCTGATGAACGTGCCCTGATTCGCTGAGCACTACTACGACTGAAGCCGCATGGGCGGCGCTCATGGGCGAGTTGCACGCAAGGCAAGCAAGCAGAAGAAGGACGCGCCAGAGGCTCTTCAAGCGCAACGTGCGCACTCCTGGAGCAGACTTTTCGCAGCAGAGGGCGACACGTTAAATGGGGCGGGCATCAGTATGGATGCCTGGATTTTGGTGGGTGTCATATTCAGTCCCGAAGGATACAAGAGTGGGGCTTGTCTGACGCTGCCGCAGAGCCGGAAATCCCTCTTCAATACCCTGCCCACTCGGGTAGTCCCGGACAAGCGGATCAGCGCGAAGTGAGGTGGGAGCGTAAGATTTGCGGTCGAACAAAATTCGCGGCCTTGCAGGGAATTGTCATGGAGTCATGTCGGGTACTGGTGATCGAAGACCATGCGCTGGTGCGCGAAGCCTTGGTGCGGGCGCTGGATCAGCTCGGCATGCCGTGCGAGCAGGCTCAGGCTGCCTGTGCGGCCGAAGCCATGGCTCTGATCGAATCCGGGCAGGAGTTCGATCTGGTTCTGACCGATCTGATGCTCCCGGACATGAGTGGCTTTTCGTTGGTATCAGTGCTGGCGCACCGCTTTCCGACCATTCCGGTGGTGGTGGTTTCGGCGCTAGCGGATGAAGCGTCGGTCAAGCGCGCACTGAAAGCCGGTGCTGCCGGCTTCATTTCCAAGGCCTTGTCATCCGACAGGCTGGTGGAGTCAATTCGTGCCGTGCTTGAGGGGGGGATGGTAACGCCCGAATTTCAGCAGGCTCCAGCTACCGTGCAGCGCTCCCCGCGTCGGCGTGGCATCGATTCGCTTTCCGAACAGTATGGACTTACCTCTGCGCAGACGCGGGTGATGGAGCTGATGGTTGAGGGACGAACCAATCGCGAGATAGCTGATTTGCTGGGGCTCGCCGAGGGCACCATCAAGGTGCACTGTTCGGCCATCCTGCGGGCGCTGGGAGTTCCGAATCGGGCCCAGGCACTCGTGGTGCTGGCCCGTCAGGGGCTGCGCGCCTGAGCTTTTTGCAGCGGGCCGCTCAGGCGTGGGCGGTCTGGCTTTCCCGCTGGTCGACCATGCGCTGCAGGCGGCGTGAAGCGCCAATGGCAGTCTGTGCTTCTGGCAGGGCCGCTCCGCCGTTTTCAAGGATTCCCAGTGTGTAGCGTGCGATCGCACGACAGGCATTGTTGAGCGGCGTTGGCAGATTGTCTGCTGGCGGTTGCTGCAGGAGCAGCTTGGACGAAGAAATCGAGAATACCGGCGCCAGAACTCGACCGCGGAACTCCGCAGGGATGGATTCGAGTAGGCGTACCGACGCTTTGTATTGCCAGGGGTTTGTTGGCCATTGGGAGGGCAGGGCGTAAGCGTTCGGCAGGCGTGCCAAGTCGGCACAGACTACGCGCAGATCCTCTGCCGAGTCCCGAAAGGGGAGCAGAACCAGATCCGCCTCGGCATGAAGGGCTGAGTCCGTATCCAGGCTGTTGGCGCCACCGTCAATGACTCCAACCCAGTTATCGCGCTCGCGCAGTGTGGCAAGAATCCGGTTGCGCGCCGTGGCTGAACGTCCGTCGGCATACACATAAGGCAGGCTGTGGGCGGGCGGAGGTTCGCGGCAGATATCGGTCATCACGCATGCTGCGCGTCGGCCGATCAGGCCAAGTCCGTAACACAGCATATGGGATAGCGTGGTTTTGCCACTTCCGCCCTTGCTGCCGATGATGCAGATGATGTCAGCCATATTGCTTCTCCATAGCCTGCTTAAGGCGCAGGTTTAATCAGTCTGGATCATGCCCGCCGGATGTCTAGCTCGAAGCGCCAAGCAGCGACCATTTCTTCCGCCTGATCAGGGCTTTGTGGGCTTTGTCCCTGGAATCCGGTAGCAGTAGAGGCGGGTTTGGCGCCGATCGTCGATCTTGATGATGGACTCTGGTTTGACGTCCGGGATGGCAAAGCTGTTGCTGACCAGCAGGCTGCCTGCCTTCATCTCCTTGCGCGCTTTGCGCCAAAGCGCGGGCATTGGTACGGGCGAAAGAAAGGCGTAAACCAAGTCGTACTCGCCGAAGGGGTGGGCCCATATGTCGCCACGCTGCAACTGCGCAGCCGGTGTTTTGCGCGCAAGCCAGCGCGATAGCCACAGGGGAGCTGGTGCTGATTCCAGGCCACGGATTTTCCAGTTCGGCCGCAGTCGGGCCAGATGGCGCACAAAGGAGCCTGTGCCACTGCCAGCATCCAGGACCTTCAGGCTATCGCTAGAGGGGAGGCTTGCAGCCAGTCGATGTACGGTGATGCGATTGGATAGGAATAGGGGGACTTGCGTGCGGAAGCTGCTCCAGTAGATCAGGCACAGGGCAAGAAAGGTGGCCCCATATAGCCAGGTAGGCAGGCCTGATGCAGAGGCTAGAACCAAGGCGGGGCAGAAAAGAAAATGAATTGGCAGCCACCAGCGTGGTGAGCTGAGTAACAGCGCTGCGCTTGCAGCCAGCACGCCTTGCAGTAGTGCGAGGCCGATCGCAGGCAGAGCCGGAAGCCAGCCGTTTTGGCCTAGTGAATAGACCAGGATCAGGCCGGCGGCCTGGGCTGCCAGCGCCTTCACGATGTGGGTCGGCATTGTCAGTTTCCCTGGGTTGATCTTGGAAAAACGACTGTAGCCGTAAGCCTGAATCAGCAAGCGCAACAAAGAGTAGGGAATTGTTCGCAAGAAGTGCTTGACTTGCCTGAATCGGTTCTCTATAGTCTCGACCTCTCCGGAGGGGTGCCCGAGTGGCTAAAGGGGGCAGACTGTAAATCTGTTGGCTTACGCCTACGTTGGTTCGAATCCAACCTCCTCCACCAGATTCAAGTTGTGTGATGAAGTCTGTCATGCGATGGGTGATGGGCGAGTCAAATGATGTGATTCGTTTGTTGGGCGGGTGTAGCTCAATGGTAGAGCTGAAGCCTTCCAAGCTTAAGACGAGGGTTCGATTCCCTTCACCCGCTCCAGTTTTTGTAGTTTTGCAGTGCCCTTGTAGCTCAGTGGTAGAGCACTCCCTTGGTAAGGGAGAGGCCACGTGTTCAATCCACGTCAAGGGCACCATCCTTTTGTTCTTAACGCTTTGCTCGGTATTGGGGTAGATCATGGCTAAGGAAAAGTTTGAACGTACGAAGCCGCACGTGAACGTCGGCACGATTGGTCACGTTGACCACGGCAAGACCACGCTGACTGCAGCCATCACTACCGTGCTGGCCTCGAAGTTCGGTGGTTCGGCCAAGGCCTACGACCAGATCGACGCGGCGCCGGAAGAAAAGGCGCGTGGTATTACGATTAATACCGCTCACGTCGAGTACGAAACCGCGAACCGTCACTACGCCCATGTGGATTGCCCGGGTCACGCTGACTACGTGAAGAACATGATTACCGGTGCTGCGCAAATGGACGGCGCGATCCTGGTGTGTTCCGCCGCTGACGGTCCCATGCCCCAGACCCGCGAGCACATCCTGCTGGCCCGTCAGGTGGGTGTGCCTTACATCATCGTGTTCCTGAACAAGTGCGACATGGTGGATGACGCCGAGCTGCTGGAACTGGTCGAAATGGAAGTGCGCGAGCTGCTTTCCAAGTACGACTTCCCGGGCGACGACGTGCCTATCGTCAAGGGTTCCGCCTTGAAGGCGCTGGAAGGCGACAAGGGTGATCTGGGCGAGGGCGCCATCATGGCCCTGGCTGACGCACTGGACAGCTACATCCCGACGCCTGAGCGCGCCATCGACAAGCCCTTCCTGATGCCGATCGAAGACGTGTTCTCGATCTCAGGTCGTGGCACCGTGGTGACCGGTCGCGTTGAGCGCGGCATCGTCAAGGTCGGCGAAGAAATCGAAATCGTCGGCATCAAGGACACCGTCAAGACCACCTGTACCGGCGTGGAAATGTTCCGCAAGCTGCTGGATCAGGGTCAGGCAGGCGACAACGTGGGCGTGCTGCTGCGTGGCACCAAGCGTGAAGACGTCGAGCGCGGCCAAGTGCTGTGCAAGCCGGGTTCGATCAAGCCGCACACCCACTTCACGGGCGAAGTGTACGTGCTGTCGAAGGATGAGGGTGGTCGTCACACTCCGTTCTTCAACAACTACCGTCCGCAGTTCTACTTCCGTACCACCGACGTGACGGGCGCAATCTCCCTGCCGGAAGGTGTGGAAATGGTGATGCCGGGTGACAACATCCAGATGACCGTGAAGCTGATTGCTCCGATCGCCATGGAAGAAGGTCTGCGCTTCGCTATCCGCGAAGGTGGCCGTACCGTTGGCGCCGGCGTCGTCGCCAAGATCATCGAGTAATCGATCCGAGCCCGGTTTTCCGGGTTTGAAAGGCGCCTCGGAACCGTGTTTCGGGGCGCTTTTGTAGTCTCTGCTGCAGGGGCATAGCTCAATTGGCAGAGCGTCGGTCTCCAAAACCGAAGGTTGGGGGTTCGAGACCCTCTGCCCCTGCCATTTCAATGCAAAGGCAATTTCCCCATGGCGGATAAACTGAAGTTTGTGCTCGCGCTGCTCTTGCTGGTTGCGGGCCTGACTGGTTATTACCTGCTCGCCGGTCAGCCAGTGTTCTTCCGTGTGCTGAGCGTGCTGGGTGGCTTGGCTGCTGGTGTGGCGGTGGGTTGGTTTACTGAGCCGGGCCAGCGTTTGGCGGCCTTTGGTGGTGAAGCCATCGTGGAAGCCAAGAAAGTTGTCTGGCCGACTCGCAAGGAGACCGTGCAGACCACCGGCGCTGTGTTCGCGTTTGTGGTTGTGATGGCGGTTGTGCTGTGGGTGGTTGACCTCGTGGTTGGCAAATTGATTGGTGCACTCCTGGGGTGGAATTGATGAACAAACGCTGGTACGTCGTCCACGCCTATTCTGGTTTCGAAAAGTCGGTTCAGCGCGCTCTGGTTGAGCGCGTTGCGCGTTCCGGCATGCAGGACAAGTTCGGCCAGATTCTGGTTCCGGTCGAGGAAGTGGTTGAAATGAAGGGCGGCCAGAAGAGCGTGACTGAGCGCAAATTCTTCCCTGGCTATGTTCTTGTTGAGATGGATATGGATGATGACTCTTGGCACTTGGTCAAGAGTACTCCCAAGGTGACTGGTTTTGTTGGCGGTACTGCTAACAAGCCCACGCCGATCTCCGAGAAGGAAGTCGACAAAATCCTGCATCAGATGCAAGAAGGGGTCGAGAAGCCGAAGCCCAAGATTCTCTTTGAGGTGGGTGAGTTCGTGCGCGTCAAGGAAGGCCCTTTCACCGATTTCAATGGTTCGGTGGAGAGCGTGAACTACGAAAAGAGCCGTCTGCATGTGTCTGTGACTATTTTTGGTCGCGCTACGCCGGTGGAGCTTGAATTCAGTCAGGTTGAGAAGACCTGATTAGGTTGTGGGCGTAGCCGGAGCGCCCTTTCAAATCTTCGGTTCGAGGAGCAGGGCGCGCAAGCGCATGCGCTAACACTCATTTCAAGGAGCCATCATGGCAAAGAAAATCGTCGGCTATATCAAGCTGCAAGTGCCGGCGGGCAAGGCTAATCCCTCGCCCCCCATTGGTCCCGCTCTCGGTCAGCGCGGCCTGAACATCATGGAGTTCTGCAAGGCTTTCAATGCGCAGACTCAGGGTATGGAGCCGGGCCTGCCGATTCCGGTCGTGATTACCGCCTTCGCGGACAAGTCTTTCACGTTCATCATGAAGACCCCGCCGGCAACCGTGCTGATCAAGAAGGCCGCCGGCGTCCAGAAGGGTTCCGCCAAGCCGCATACCGACAAGGTTGGCAAGGTGACGCGTGCCCAGCTGGAAGAAATCGCCAAGACCAAGATGAAGGATCTGACTGCTGCCGACCTCGACGCAGCCGTTCGCACCATCGCCGGCTCCGCCCGCAGCATGGGCATCACCACGGAGGGTGTGTGACATGGCAAAGATTTCCAAGCGACTGAATGCGCTGCGTTCTTCTGTCGATCGCAACAAGCTCTACGCGGCTGATGAAGCTCTGAACCTGGTGAAGCAGAATGCGACCGCCAAGTTCGACGAATCGGTTGATGTGTCTGTAAACCTTGGCGTCGACGCCAAGAAGTCTGACCAAGTTGTGCGTGGTTCGGTTGTGCTACCTGCTGGTACTGGCAAGAGCGTTCGCGTGGCTGTGTTCTGCCAAGGCCCCAAGGCTGAAGAAGCCAAGGCCGCTGGCGCCGATATCGTCGGCTTCGACGATCTGGCTGAGCAGGTCAAGGCCGGCAACATCGATTTCGATCTGTGTATCGCCACGCCCGACGCCATGCGTGTTGTGGGCGCTCTGGGCCAGATTCTTGGCCCGCGTGGTTTGATGCCTAACCCGAAGGTGGGGACCGTGACCATGGACGTGACCACTGCGGTGAAGAACGCTAAGGCTGGTCAGGTGCAGTACCGTACCGACAAGGCCGGCATTATTCACGCCACCATCGGCCGTGCTTCCTTCTCCGTCGAGGCTCTGCAGCAAAACTTGAATGCACTGGTTGGCGCTCTGGTCAAAGCCAAGCCCGCTTCGTCGAAGGGTGTGTACCTGAAGAAGGTTGCGCTGTCTTCGACCCAGGGTGCGGGTGTCCGCATTGAGCCGACGACGCTCAACGCGCAATAAGACAGATGGATGGGGGGGTCCGCAAGGGCTTCCCCTTTTGAACTTTGGGCCCGCGGCTGGGTAGTGGCGGCGGGGTTGTCAAAGACCGTTGGGGTTTTCGCCATCCGGTGAAAGCTTAATCAGGATTCATTCCACCCAGCGCAGATGGCGTTGCCCGAAAACAGGATCCAGGCTGTTTCGCAAGAAGCAGTCCCTGAATTTGAGGTCGCCGTGGTTGGATGTGCGGAGAGATCCGCGACATTCTTTTGAGTAAGGAGCTGACCTTGAGTCTCAATCTTGATGACAAGAAGGCTGTAGTAGCCGAGGTGTCTGCACAGGTTGCGAACGCTCAAACGATCGTGGTTGCCGAGTACCGTGGCATTGAGGTGGGACACCTCACCGTGCTGCGTGCCAAGGCCCGCGAACAGGGCGTTTACCTGCGTGTGCTGAAGAACACCCTGGCAAAGCGCGCGGTGGCTGACACTGCGTTTGCTGGCCTCGCCGATCAGATGACCGGCCCGCTGATCTATTCGATCGGTGTGGACGCGGTTGCCCCGGCGCGTGTGCTGAGCGACTTCGCTAAGACCAACGACAAGTTGGTTCTGCGTGCAGGTTCGTACGGTGGCAAGGTGCTGGATAAGGCGGGCGTGCAAGCGCTGGCCTCGATCCCGAGCCGCGAAGTGCTGCTGGCACAACTGCTGGGCGTCATGCAGGCCCCGATCTCTGGCTTCGCGCGCGTTCTCGCCGCTGTTGCCGAGCAAAAGGGTGGCCCTGCTGTTGCCGCTGAAGCCGAAGCCGCTGCTTAACTGCAAGCTGAATCAAATCAATCACTTTCAAATTTAGGAAATCAAAATGGCATTCGATAAAGACGCATTCCTGGCGGCCCTCGACACCATGTCCGTGATGGAACTCAACGACCTGGTGAAGGCTGTTGAAGAGAAGTTCGGCGTGTCTGCCGCTGCTATGGCCGCTCCGGCCGCTGGTGGCGCTGCAGCTGCAGCTGTTGAAGAGCAGACCGAGTTCACCGTCATCCTGGCTGGCGCCGGCGACAAGAAGGTTGAAGTCATTAAGGTTGTCCGCGCCGTGACCGGCCTGGGCCTGAAGGAAGCCAAGGACCTCGTTGATGGTGCTCCGAAGCCCGTCAAGGAAGGCATTGCCAAGGCTGATGCAGAAGCTCTGAAGAAGCAGCTGGAAGAAGCTGGCGCAAAGGTCGAGATCAAGTAATCTCGCTTTTCGCAAGCAGGGTTGGTGGCCACGGCCGCCAACCCTTTTGTCGTTTTGTGGCATCACCGTGAAAACGGTACGGTGCCGGCCTGCAGAGGCCAGAAGACAGCGGGTGATTTAATCCGTTTTCTTGTGTCCTCTGTTGTTGGACTCTTGACCCGGAGCTTCCATGGCGTACTCCTACACCGAGAAAAAACGCATTCGCAAGAGCTTTGCCAAGCGCGCAGCTGTTCTGGATGTGCCCTTCCTTTTGGCCACCCAATTGGAATCCTATACTTCGTTCCTGCAGACCGATCTGCTTGTAGAGGAACGGCGCAACGAAGGCCTTCAAGCCGCCTTCACTTCCATTTTTCCGATCAGCTCGCATTCAGGTAATGCGCGCCTCGAATTCGTTCACTACATTCTCGGTGAGCCTGCATTCGATGTGAAGGAGTGCCAGCAGCGCGGCCTGACCTTCGCTTCGCCTTTGCGTGCTCGCGTGCGTCTGGTGATTCTTGATCGTGAAGCGTCCAAGGAAACCATCAAGGAAGTGAAGGAGCAGGAAGTGTATATGGGCGAAATTCCGCTCATGACCACGACCGGTTCTTTCGTCATTAATGGCACCGAGCGTGTCATCGTGTCGCAGCTTCACCGTTCCCCTGGCGTGTTCTTCGAGCACGACCGTGGCAAGACTCACAGCTCGGGCAAGCTGCTGTTCTCCGCGCGTATCATTCCGTACCGCGGTTCCTGGTTGGACTTCGAGTTCGACCCTAAGGACTTCCTGTTCTTCCGCGTTGACCGTCGTCGCAAGATGCCGGTCACCATCCTGCTCAAGGCGATCGGGATGAACAACGAGGAAATCCTCTCCACCTTCCACGATTTCGAGTCTTTCGAACTGGCCGGAGAAGAGATCCGTTTCGAAGTGCTGCCCGAGCGCCTGCGTGGCGAAGTGGCCCGCTTTGACATTTTCGACCCCAAGGGCAATCTGATTGTCGGCAAGGACAAGCGCATCAATGCCAAGCATGTGCGTGACATTGCCACGGCTGGCGTGACCTCGGTTGCGGTGCCGGAAGATTTCCTGCTGGGCCGCGCTTTGGCACATGACGTCGCTGACCCTGAGACCGGCGAAGTGCTGGCGCGTGCCAACGATGAGCTGACCGAAGACCTGCTGGCGAAGTTGTCCACTGCCGGCGTAAAGGGCTTCAAGACCCTCTACATCAACGATCTGGACCGTGGTGGTTACATCTCGCAGACTTTGCGCTCGGATGAAACCCTCGACCAGTGGCAAGCACGCGTGGCCATCTATCGCATGATGCGCCCGGGCGAGCCGCCCACCGAAGACGCCGTCGAGTCCCTCTTCAATAGCCTGTTCTATTCCGAAGACCGTTACGACCTGTCGGCTGTGGGCCGTATGAAGTTCAATCGTCGTGCCTATCCGGAAAAAATGGACGACAAGTCGCCGGAATGGCTCAAGCGCTTCTATGAGCGCGTCGGCCCGCAAGGCGAAGAGGGCTCTGGCGTTCTGGCCAACGACGACATCATGGCCGTGATCGGCGTGTTGCTTGAGTTGCGTAACGGCCGTGGCGAAATCGACGATATCGATCACCTTGGTAACCGCCGTGTGCGTTGCGTGGGCGAGCTGGCCGAAAACCAGTTCCGTGCCGGTCTGGTGCGCGTCGAGCGCGCTGTCAAGGAACGCCTCGGCCAGGCCGAGAGCGACAACCTGATGCCGCACGACCTGATCAATGCCAAGCCGATTTCGGCCGCGATCAAGGAGTTCTTTGGCTCGTCCCAGTTGTCGCAGTTCATGGACCAGACCAATCCGCTGTCAGAAATCACCCACAAGCGTCGCGTGTCGGCTCTTGGCCCGGGCGGTCTGACGCGTGAGCGTGCCGGCTTTGAAGTGCGCGACGTGCACCCGACCCACTATGGTCGTGTGTGCCCGATCGAAACACCTGAAGGTCCGAACATCGGCCTGATCAACTCGTTGGCTGTATACGGCACGACGAACCGCCACGGCTTCCTCGAGACGCCGTATCGTCGCGTGATCGACAACAAGGTGACCGACCAGATCGATTACCTGTCGGCCATCGAAGAAGGTCAGTACATCATTGCCCAGGCCAACGCCCAGATGGGTGACGATGGCAGCCTGCAAGGTGATCTGGTCTCTGCCCGCTACAAGGGTGAAGCCATGCTGGTCGAGCCGGGGCAGGTCCAGTACATGGACGTGTCGCCGTCGCAGATCGTGTCGGTCGCAGCTTCGCTGATCCCGTTCCTTGAGCATGACGATGCGAACCGCGCCTTGATGGGTGCGAACATGCAACGTCAGGCGGTGCCTTGCCTGCGTCCGGAAAAGCCGCTGGTCGGCACCGGCATCGAGCGCACCGTGGCGGTCGACTCGGGCACGACCGTGCAGGCCCTGCGTGGCGGCGTGGTGGATTACATCGATGCCAATCGCGTGGTGATTCGCGTCAATGACGACGAAACCGTGCCGGGCGAAGTCGGTGTCGATATCTACAACCTGATCAAGTACACCCGCTCGAACCAGAACACCAACATCAACCAGCGCCCGATCGTGAAGATCGGTGATCGTCTGGCCAAGGGTGACGTGATTGCTGACGGCGCATCGACCGACCTGGGCGAACTCGCTCTGGGTCAGAACATGCTGGTCGCCTTCATGACCTGGAACGGCTACAACTTCGAAGACTCGATCCTGATCTCCGAACGCGTGGTGGCGGACGACCGCTTCACTTCGATCCACATCGAAGAGCTGACCGTCGTGGCGCGTGACACCAAGCTGGGGCCTGAGGACATCACCCGCGACATCGCGTCGCTGGGCGAAGCCCAACTGGGTCGTCTGGATGAGTCCGGCATCGTGTATATCGGCGCCGAAGTCGAAGCCGGTGACGTGCTGGTCGGCAAGGTCACGCCGAAGGGCGAGACCCAGCTGACGCCGGAAGAGAAGCTGCTGCGCGCCATCTTCGGCGAGAAGGCGTCTGATGTGAAGGACACCTCGCTGCGCGTGCCCTCGGGCATGAACGGCACCGTCATCGACGTGCAGGTCTTCACCCGCGAAGGCATCGAGCGCGACAAGCGCGCCCAGTCCATCATCGACGACATGCTGAAGAGCTTCCGTCTCGATCTGGCTGACCAGATGCGTATCGTGGAACGCGATACCTTTGAGCGTATCGAGCGCCTGATCATTGGCCAGGCCGCCAATGGCGGTCCGAAGAAGCTTGCCAAGGGTACCAAGATCGACAAGGCCTATCTGGAAACCCTCGAGCAGTACAACTGGTTTGACATCCGCATGGCCGACGACGCCGTGGCCGTCCAGCTGGAACAACTGCGCGAAGGTCTGGAAAAGACCCGCAAGGATTTCGATCTCGCGTTCGAAGCCAAGCGCAAGAAGCTGACCCAGGGCGATGAACTGCCCCCGGGCGTGCAGAAGATGGTCAAGGTCTATCTGGCTGTGAAGCGCCGCCTGCAGCCGGGCGACAAGATGGCTGGTCGTCACGGTAACAAGGGTGTGGTTTCCAAGATCCTGCCGGTCGAAGACATGCCCTACATGGAAAACGGTCTACCGGTTGATATCGTGCTGAACCCGCTGGGCGTGCCGTCACGGATGAACATCGGTCAGATTCTTGAAACCCACTTGGGCTGGGCTGCCAAGGGCTTGGGCGACAAGATCAGCGCCATGCTGCGTGCCGAAGCGACAGCCAAGGAAGTGCGCGCCCTGCTCGAAGAGATTTACAACAGCAGTGGCAAGGCTGAAGACATCAAGGGCCTCAAGGACGAAGAAGTCTTCGATCTGGCCGGTAATCTGCGCAAGGGCGTGCCCTTCGCAACGCCGGTGTTCGACGGTGCGACCGAAGAAGACATCGTGGGCATGCTCAAGCTGGCTGGCATGGATGCTGGCGGCCAGGTGTCGCTGTTCGATGGCCGCACGGGCGAATCCTTCGAGCGCAAGGTCACTGTCGGCTACAAGCATGTGCTGAAGTTGCATCACTTGGTTGATGACAAGATGCACGCCCGTTCGACCGGCCCGTACTCGCTCGTGACTCAGCAGCCGCTGGGTGGTAAGGCGCAGTTCGGTGGTCAGCGCTTCGGTGAAATGGAAGTGTGGGCACTGGAAGCCTATGGCGCGGCTTACACCCTGCAGGAAATGCTGACGGTGAAGTCCGATGACGTGACCGGCCGTACCAAGGTCTACGAAAACATCGTCAAGGGCGAGCACAAGATTGATGCCGGCATGCCGGAATCCTTCAACGTGCTGGTGAAGGAAATCCGTTCGCTGGCGATCGACATCGACCTCGAGCGTTACTGAACCGCGACTGGAATGGAGTAAAGATAGATGAAAAGCCTGCTCGCTGACCTGTTCAAGCAAAGCCTGCCGAACGAAGAAGAGTTCGATGCGATTACCATCGGACTCGCTTCGCCAGACAAGATCCGCTCCTGGTCTTACGGTGAAGTCAAGAAGCCCGAGACCATCAACTACCGTACCTTCAAGCCGGAGCGCGATGGTCTGTTCTGCGCCAAGATCTTCGGCCCGGTCAAGGACTATGAGTGCCTGTGCGGCAAGTACAAGCGCCTCAAGCACCGTGGCGTGATCTGTGAGAAGTGTGGCGTTGAAGTCACCCTCTCCAAGGTGCGTCGTGAGCGCATGGGCCACATCGAGCTGGCCTCGGTGGTGGCGCACATCTGGTTCCTGAAGAGCCTGCCGAGCCGTCTCGGCATGGTGCTCGACATGACCCTGCGCGATATCGAACGCGTGCTGTACTTCGAAGCCTTCGTGGTGGTCGAGCCGGGCATGACCCCGCTGACCCGCGGCCAGCTGCTGACCGAAGACGACTTCATCGCCAAGACCGAAGAGTACGGCGATGAATTTGTGGCGGTGATGGGCGCCGAAGGTATCCGTGGTCTGCTGCGTAACATCGATATCCACAAGGAAATCGAGCGTCTGCGTTCGGAGCTGGAAACCACTGGCTCGGAAGCCAAGATCAAGAAGATCGTCAAGCGCCTGAAGGTGCTGGAGGCCTTTACCCAATCTGGCATCAAGCCGGACTGGATGATCATGGAAGTGTTGCCGGTGCTGCCGCCGGACCTGCGTCCGCTGGTGCCGCTGGATGGTGGCCGCTTTGCGACCTCCGATCTGAACGATCTGTATCGCCGCGTCATCAACCGGAACAACCGTCTGAAGCGTCTGCTCGAGCTGAAGGCGCCTGAAATCATCGTGCGCAACGAAAAGCGCATGCTGCAGGAAGCTGTTGACTCGCTGCTCGACAACGGCCGCCGGGGCAAGGCCATGACGGGCGCCAACAAGCGTCCGCTGAAGTCGCTGGCCGACATGATCAAGGGTAAGGGCGGTCGTTTCCGTCAGAACCTGCTCGGTAAGCGCGTGGACTACTCCGGTCGTTCCGTGATTACCGTGGGCCCGCAGCTCAAGTTGCACCAGTGTGGCCTGCCGAAGTTGATGGCGCTGGAACTGTTCAAGCCCTTCATCTTCAACAAGCTGGAACTGATGGGGCTGGCCACGACCATCAAGCAGGCCAAGAAGCTGGTTGAGTCGCAAGAACCTGTGGTGTGGGACATCCTCGAAGAGGTGATCCGCGAACATCCGGTGATGCTCAACCGCGCACCGACCCTGCACCGCCTTGGTATCCAGGCTTTCGAACCGACCCTGATCGAAGGCAAGGCTATCCAGTTGCATCCGCTGGTTTGTGCTGCCTTTAACGCCGACTTCGACGGTGACCAGATGGCCGTTCACGTGCCGCTGTCGCTCGAAGCACAGATGGAATGCCGCACCCTGATGCTGGCCTCCAACAACGTGCTGTCGCCCGCCAACGGCGAGCCGATCATCGTTCCGTCGCAAGACGTGGTGCTGGGCCTGTATTACGCCACTCGTGCCGGCGTGAATAGCGCTGGCGAAGGCATGCTGTTTACCGACGTGTCGGAAGTCAAGCGCGCCTACGAATCCGGTCAGATCTCGCTGCACGCGAAGATCACCGTGCGTATTCGCGAAGTGGAAGTGGATGCTGATGGCAACAAGACCGAAACGGTCAAGCGCTACCACACCACGGCTGGCCGCTCCCTATTGTCCGAAATCCTGCCGGCAGGCCTGCCGTTCTCGGTGATCGACAAGGCGCTGAAGAAGAAAGAAATTTCGCGCCTGATCAACACCTCCTTCCGCCGCTGCGGCCTGCGCGAAACGGTGATCTTCGCCGACAAGCTGATGCAGTTCGGTTTCCGTCTGGCCACGCGTGCTGGTATTTCCATTGCGGTGAAGGACATGCTTGTCCCCGCCGAAAAGGAAACCATCATCGGCGCCGCTGAAGCTGAAGTGAAGGAAATCGCCCAGCAGTATTCGTCCGGTCTGGTGACTGACGGTGAGCGCTATAACAAGGTTGTGGATATCTGGGGCCGCACGGGTGACCAGGTGGCCAAGGCCATGATGGATCACCTGGGCAAGGAGCCGGTGGTTGACCGCGAGGGCAACAACACCAAGCAGGAGTCCTTCAACTCGATTTACATGATGGCCGACTCCGGCGCGCGCGGTTCTGCCGCGCAGATTCGTCAGCTCGCCGGCATGCGTGGCCTGATGGCCAAGCCGGATGGCTCCATCATCGAGACGCCGATCACCACGAACTTCCGTGAAGGTCTGAACGTTCTGCAGTACTTCATCTCGACCCACGGCGCACGTAAGGGCCTCGCGGATACCGCGTTGAAGACGGCTAACTCAGGCTATCTGACACGTCGTCTGGTCGATGTGACCCAGGATCTGGTCGTGACCGAGGACGATTGCGAAACCACTAACGGTTTCGTGATGAAGGCCATGATCGAAGGCGGTGAAGTGGTTGAGCCGTTGCGTGAGCGCATTCTTGGCCGCGTGGCTGCCGATGATGTGGTCAGCCCGGAAAGCCAGGAAACCGTCATCTACGCCGGTTCGCTGCTGGACGAAGATGCGTGTGACCTGATTGATGCGCTGGGGATTGACGAAGTGCGCGTGCGCGCTCCGCTGACCTGCGAAACCCGCTACGGTTTGTGCGCCAAGTGTTACGGCCGCGACCTCGGTCGTGGCAATCTGGTGAACGTCGGTGAAGCGGTGGGTGTGATCGCTGCTCAGTCGATCGGTGAGCCGGGCACCCAGCTGACCATGCGTACCTTCCACGTGGGTGGTGCCGCATCGCGAGCTGCTGTTGCAAGTTCGGTTGAAGCCAAGTCGGCGGGTATCGTGCGTTTCGCTGGCAACATGCGCTACGTCACCAATGCCAAGGGCGAGAAGATTGTTATCTCGCGTTCGGCTGAAGTCGTGGTGGCCGATGATGCAGGGCGCGAGCGTGAGCGTCACAAGCTCACCTACGGTGGCACGCTGCTGGTTGATGACGGTCAGACCGTCAAGGCCGGCGTCCAGCTGGCCGTGTGGGATCCGCACACCCGTCCGATCATCACCGAGTACTCGGGAACGATCAAGTTCGAGAACGTCGAAGAAGGCGCCACGGTAGCCAAGCAGATCGATGAAGTGACCGGTCTGTCGACCCTGGTCGTCATTGACGCGAAGCGCCGCAGTGCCAGCACCAAGGGCGTGCGCCCGCAGGTCAAGCTGATCAACGATTCTGGCGAAGAAGTGAAGATCGCCGGCACTGATCATGCGGTGACCATCACCTTCCAGGTCGGCTCGCTTATCACGGTGAAGGATGGTCAGCAGGTGTCGGTGGGTGACGTGCTGGCCAAGATTCCGCAAGAGTCTGCCAAGACCCGTGACATTACCGGTGGTCTGCCGCGCGTTGCTGAGCTGTTTGAAGCCCGTGCGCCGAAGGACGCTGGTGTGTTGGCCGAAGTGACGGGCACCCTGTCCTTCGGAAAGGACACCAAGGGCAAGCAGCGCCTGGTGATTACCGAGCCGGATGGCACGGTGCATGAGTCGCTGATTCCGAAGGACAAGCATGTGCTGGTGCACGATGGTCAGGTGGTGCAGCGCGGCGAGTTGATCGTCGATGGCCCGGCTGATCCGCACGACATCCTGCGTCTCCAGGGCGTGGAGGCGCTGGCCCGCTACATCATCGACGAAGTGCAGGATGTGTATCGACTGCAAGGTGTGAAGATCAACGACAAGCACATTGAGGTGATCGTTCGCCAGATGCTGCGCCGCGTGATCGTGAGCGAGCCGGCAGAGAGTCGTTTCATCCGCGAAGAGCAAGTCGAGCGTTCCGAGGTGCTGGACGAAAACGACAAGCTCATTGCCGAAGGCAAGCTGCCTGCCAGCTACGAATACATGCTGCTGGGTATCACCAAGGCTTCGCTGTCTACCGATTCGTTCATCTCGGCGGCTTCCTTCCAGGAAACCACCCGTGTGCTGACCGAAGCGGCGATCATGGGCAAGAAGGATGATCTGCGCGGCCTGAAGGAAAACGTCATTGTCGGCCGCTTGATCCCGGCTGGTACCGGCCTGGCTTACCACCGCAACCGCCGCAATCAGACTCCGGGTCTGGATGCTGCAAATGCCTTGTTTGCTTCGCCGGAGGAAATTGCCGCGGTGGCTGAAGGCGAATCGCCCGACGTTGCTTGACGGAGTTTGCGGGAGTCGTATAGACTCCCGCGTCTTGGGATGGGCCGGCCAATCGCAGCCGGCCCTGTATTGTTTGATCGCGGCCCGTGCCGGAATTTTCCGGCTGGTGGTGAGATCCGAGGAAAAGTAATGCCAACTATCAATCAACTCGTTCGCAAGGGCCGCGAGGCTCAAGTGACGAAAAGCAAGGTGCCTGCTCTGGAAGCGTGTCCCCAGAAGCGTGGCGTATGTACCCGTGTTTACACCACGACCCCGAAGAAGCCGAACTCGGCTCTGCGTAAGGTTGCCAAGGTGCGTCTGACCAACGGTTTTGAGGTTATTTCCTACATCGGCGGTGAAGGCCACAACCTGCAGGAACACTCGGTTGTGCTGATTCGCGGTGGTCGTGTGAAGGATTTGCCGGGTGTGCGTTATCACATCGTGCGCGGTTCGCTTGACCTGCAAGGCGTCAAGGATCGCAAGCAATCCCGCTCCAAGTACGGCGCCAAGCGCCCGAAAAAATCCTGATCATTGACGAAAGGAGATAGGCATGCCCCGTCGTCGCGAAGTACCGAAGCGTGAAATTCTGCCGGATCCGAAGTTTGGCTCCCAGGATGTTTCCAAGTTCATCAACGTCATCATGGATAGCGGCAAGAAGTCGGTTGCCGAAGGTATCGTGTATGGCGCCTTTGCTGTGATCTCCAGCAAGTCCAGCAAGGACCCTCTGGAGATCTTTTCCACTGCAATCGCCAACGTCAAGCCGGTGGTTGAGGTGAAGAGCCGTCGCGTGGGTGGTGCAAACTACCAGGTGCCGGTTGAGGTCCGTCCGAGCCGTCGTATGGCTCTGTCGATGCGCTGGCTGCGTGAAGCTGCCCGCAAGCGCTCCGAGAAGACCATGGCTCAGCGTCTGGCCGGCGAGCTGCTTGAGGCCTCTGAAGGCCGTGGCGCCGCCATGAAGAAGCGTGACGAAGTGCACCGTATGGCTGATGCCAACAAGGCGTTCTCGCACTTCCGCTTCTGATGATTGCGTGACAGGCAAGAGTCGGGCCCTGCAAAGGGCTCGATTTCTTTTAACGAAAGCCTGTTTGCATCTGCAAGATTTTGTTATTCAACCTGCTTCATTTGACTAGAGGCTGAAACCGTGGCACGCACTACCCCCATCGAGAGATATCGCAATATCGGTATCTCGGCACACATCGACGCCGGCAAGACCACCACCACCGAGCGTATCCTTTTCTACACCGGTGTTAATCACAAGATCGGCGAAGTGCATGATGGCGCAGCCACCATGGACTGGATGGAGCAGGAGCAGGAGCGTGGTATCACCATCACCTCTGCTGCCACCACCTGTTTCTGGAAGGGTATGGCCGGCAATTTTGCCGATCACCGCATCAACATTATCGACACCCCGGGGCACGTTGACTTCACGATTGAAGTCGAGCGCTCCATGCGTGTGCTGGATGGTGCTTGCATGGTTTATTGTGCTGTGGGTGGTGTTCAGCCCCAGTCTGAAACCGTGTGGCGTCAGGCCAACAAGTACAAGGTTCCGCGTCTGTCGTTCGTTAACAAGATGGACCGCACCGGCGCCAACTTCTTCAAGGTGTACGACCAGCTGCGTACCCGCCTGAGCGCTAATCCGGTTCCGGTTGTGTTGCCGATCGGTGCTGAAGAGAACTTCACCGGCGTGATCGACCTGATCAAGATGAAAGCGATCATCTGGGATGAGGCCAGCCAGGGCACCAAGTTCAGCTACGAAGAGATTCCGGCTGATATGGCTGATACGGCTGCCGAGTGGCGCGAGAAGATGGTTGAGGCTGCTGCCGAGTCGTCTGAGTCCATGATGGATAAGTATCTTGAGGCAGGTGATCTGTCTGAAGAAGAAATCATCAAGGGTTTGCGTGATCGCACCATCGCCTGTGAGATCCAGCCGATGCTGTGTGGTACTGCGTTCAAGAACAAGGGCGTGCAGCGCATGCTGGATGCTGTCATTGAATTCATGCCTTCGCCGGTGGATATCCCTCCGGTCAAGGGTTTGGATGAAGATGACAAGGAAACCGAGCGTCGGGCCGCTGATGACGAAAAGTTCTCGGCCTTGGCATTCAAGCTGATGACCGATAAGTATGTGGGTCAGCTGACCTTCATTCGTGTGTACTCCGGCGTGCTGAAGTCGGGCGACTCCGTGTATAACCCGATCAAGGGCAAGAAGGAGCGTATCGGCCGTCTGGTGCAGATGCACGCCAATGACCGCAAGGAGATTGACGAAGTGCGTGCAGGCGACATCGCTGCCGCCATCGGCCTGTCTTCCGTAACTACGGGTGAAACTCTGTGTCCGCCCGATAGCATCGTGACCCTGGAGCGCATGGTGTTCCCGGATCCGGTGATTCACGTGGCTGTTGAGCCGAAGACCAAGGGCGACCAGGAAAAGATGGGTATCGCTCTGGGGCGTCTGGCTCAGGAAGATCCGTCCTTCCGCGTGCGTACTGATGAAGAGTCTGGCCAAACCATCATCTCCGGTATGGGCGAGTTGCACCTGGAAATTCTGGTGGATCGCATGAAGCGCGAGTTTGGTGTTGAAGCCAACGTGGGCGCACCGCAGGTGGCTTATCGCGAAACCATCCGCAAGGTTGTTGAGGATGCTGAAGGCAAGTTCGTCAAGCAGTCTGGTGGTCGTGGTCAGTATGGTCACGTCGTGATCAAGATCGAGCCGAACGAGCCGGGCAAGGGCTTTACTTTCGTGGATGCCATCAAGGGGGGGGTTGTGCCGCGCGAGTTCATCCCTGCGGTTGAAAAGGGCTTGATCGACAGCATCCCGAATGGCGTGCTGGCCGGTTTCCCGGTGGTGGATGTGAAGTGCACGCTGCACTTTGGTTCCTACCACGATGTGGACTCGAACGAAAACGCCTTCAAGATGGCGGCTTCGATGGCCTTCAAGGAAGGTTGCCGTCGCGCCAGTCCGGTGATTCTCGAGCCGATGATGGCTGTTGAGGTGGAAACGCCGGAAGACTTCATGGGCAACATCATGGGCGATCTTTCGGGTCGTCGCGGCATCGTGCTGGGCATGGAAGACCTGCCTGGCCAGATCAAGGCGATCAAGGCTGAAGTGCCGCTGGCTGAAATGTTTGGCTACTCAACCACGATGCGTTCGCTGTCGCAGGGTCGTGCTACGTACTCCATGGAGTTCAAGCACTACACCGAAGCGCCGAAGAACGTCGCTGACGCCATCATCAACAAGAAGTAATCCCATCCAATTCAAGATCGAAGGAGCTAGAAATGGCAAAGGAAAAGTTTGAACGTACGAAGCCGCACGTGAACGTCGGCACGATTGGTCACGTTGACCACGGCAAGACCACGCTGACTGCAGCCATCACTACCGTGCTGGCCTCGAAGTTCGGTGGTTCGGCCAAGGCCTACGACCAGATCGACGCGGCGCCGGAAGAAAAGGCGCGTGGTATTACGATTAATACCGCTCACGTCGAGTACGAAACCGCGAACCGTCACTACGCCCATGTGGATTGCCCGGGTCACGCTGACTACGTGAAGAACATGATTACCGGTGCTGCGCAAATGGACGGCGCGATCCTGGTGTGTTCCGCCGCTGACGGTCCCATGCCCCAGACCCGCGAGCACATCCTGCTGGCCCGTCAGGTGGGTGTGCCTTACATCATCGTGTTCCTGAACAAGTGCGACATGGTGGATGACGCCGAGCTGCTGGAGCTGGTCGAAATGGAAGTGCGCGAGCTGCTTTCCAAGTACGACTTCCCGGGCGACGACGTGCCTATCGTCAAGGGTTCCGCCCTGAAGGCGCTGGAAGGCGACAAGGGTGATTTGGGCGAGGGCGCCATTATGGCCCTGGCTGACGCACTGGACAGCTACATCCCGACGCCTGAGCGCGCCATCGACAAGCCCTTCCTGATGCCGATCGAAGACGTGTTCTCGATCTCGGGTCGTGGCACCGTGGTGACCGGTCGCGTTGAGCGCGGCATCGTCAAGGTTGGCGAAGAAATCGAAATCGTCGGCATCAAGGACACCGTCAAGACTACCTGTACCGGCGTGGAAATGTTCCGCAAGCTGCTGGATCAGGGTCAGGCGGGCGACAACGTGGGCGTGCTGCTGCGTGGCACCAAGCGTGAAGACGTCGAGCGCGGCCAAGTGCTGTGCAAGCCGGGTTCGATCAAGCCGCACACCCACTTCACGGGCGAAGTGTACGTGCTGTCGAAGGACGAGGGTGGTCGTCACACTCCGTTCTTCAACAACTACCGTCCGCAGTTCTACTTCCGTACCACCGACGTGACGGGCGCAATCTCCCTGCCGGAAGGTGTGGAAATGGTGATGCCGGGTGACAACATCCAGATGACCGTGAAGCTGATTGCTCCGATCGCCATGGAAGAGGGTCTGCGCTTCGCTATCCGCGAAGGTGGCCGTACCGTTGGCGCCGGCGTCGTCGCCAAGATCATCGAGTAATTCATGTTTGAGCGGCGCGCCTGAGTGGCGCGCCGTTTGTTCTTTGTGCTCTTTACCGCTCTTTTGGAAACATCATGGCAAATCAGAAAATCCGCATCCGTCTGAAGGCATTTGACTATCGCCTGATCGATCAGTCCGCTCAGGAAATTGTTGAAACCGCCAAGCGCACTGGCGCTGTGGTTCGTGGCCCGGTTCCCATGCCGACCAAGATCGAGCGCTTTGACATCCTGCGCTCGCCGCACGTGAACAAGTCTTCGCGGGACCAGTTCGAAATCCGTACTCATCTGCGTCTGATGGATATCATCGACCCGACCGACAAGACGGTTGACGCGCTGATGAAGCTGGATCTGCCGGCTGGCGTGGATGTTGAAATCAAGCTGCAATAACACTGCTGCTTGCGTAGTCGATCTGTTCTGAGTTAAACTCCCGCGCTTCGCGTTCAAGTGGGCGCGTGAGTTTTCATTGCAGTACCAATTGCGATCCGGTCAATCGAAACCGGGTCATAGGAGAAAAAACATGAGTCTAGGCCTTGTCGGTCGCAAGGTCGGCATGACTCGCATTTTTGCTGAGGACGGCGCTTCCGTTCCGGTGACTGTGCTTGACGTGTCGAACAATCGCGTGACCCAGATCAAGACCCCTGAGGTGGATGGTTATTCCGCTATTCAGGTTGCCTTTGGTGAGCGCCGCGCAAGCCGCGTAACCAAGGCGCTCGCTGGCCATATGGCCAAAGCGGGTGTTGAGGCGGGTAGCGTTATGCGCGAATTCCGCCTTTCCGCTGAGCAGATTGCCAGCTACAAGGCGGGTGATGTGATCAGCGTTGAAATCTTTGCTGTGGGCCAAAAGGTCGATGTTGTCGGCACTTCCATTGGTAAGGGTTTTGCTGGCGCCATCAAGCGTCACAACTTCAGCTCCCAGCGTGCGTCGCACGGTAACTCAGTCAGCCACAACGCTCCTGGTTCGATCGGTATGGCGCAAGATCCGGGTCGCGTTTTTCCGGGTAAGCGCATGGCTGGTCATCTGGGTGCGGCTAAGTCGACCGTCCAGAATCTGGAAGTGGTGCGTGTGGATGTCGAGCGTGGTCTGCTGCTCATCAAGGGCGCAGTTCCGGGGCATGATGGCGGAGACGTGATTGTGCGTCCGGCTGTCAAGGCTAACTGATCGGGGGCGTCATGGAACTCAAGCTGGTTAATGATCAGGGCCAGGCCTCCGCTACGGTGCAGGCTTCGGACGCGGTGTTTGCCCGCGAATACAACGAAGCGCTAGTGCATCAGCTGGTTGTGGCCTATCAAGCGAATGCCCGTTCTGGCAATCGCGCTCAAAAGGATCGTGGTGAGGTTAAGCACACCACGCATAAGCCTTTTAAGCAAAAGGGTACGGGTAATGCTCGTGCCGGTATGTCGTCCTCGCCGTTGTGGCGTGGTGGTGGTCGGATTTTCCCGAATCGCCCGGATGAAAACTTTACTCAGAAAGTGAATCGCAAGCAGTTTCGCGCAGGTATCGCATCGATCCTGTCGCAACTGGTTCGCGAAGATCGTTTGGTGGTGGTTGAGAGCTTCTCTGTTGATGCTCCCAAGACGCGCCTGCTGGCCCAGAAGCTCAAGGGCTTTGGTGCTGAGTCTGCGCTGGTCATCACTGACGAAATCGATGAAAACCTGTGGCTGTCTTCGCGCAACTTGCATAACGTGCTGGTGCTCGAAGCTCACGAAGCTGACCCGGTGTCGCTGGTGCGCTATCCGCGCGTTATCGTGACGCGCGCTGCGGTCGCCAAGATCGAGGAGATGTGGCAATGAGCTATAGCCAGGAACGACTCCTGCAGGTGCTGCTCGCCCCGCAGATTTCCGAGAAGGCGACTGCGGTTGCTGAAAAGCACGAGCAAGTGGTTTTTCGTGTGGCATCGGATGCCACCAAGCCGGAAATCAAGGCCGCTGTTGAGCTGCTCTTTAAGGTTCAGGTGGATTCCGTACAGGTCCTGAACGTTAAGGGTAAGGTAAAGCGCTTTGGCCGTTCGATCGGTCAGCGCAAGGGCTGGAAGAAGGCGTTTGTCTGCCTGAAGCCGGGCCAGGAGATCAATTTCGTTGAGGGAGGGGCCGCATAATGTTGGTCAAGGTCAAACCCACCTCTGCGGGTCGCCGCGGTCTGGTTAAGGTGGTGAATCCTGGTCTTCACAAGGGCAAGCCGTTGGCTAGCCTGGTGGAAAGCCAGTCGAAGAACGCCGGTCGCAATAACAATGGTCGCGTTACTGTTCGTCATCAGGGCGGCGGTCACAAGCAGCACTATCGTTTGGTTGACTTCAAGCGCAACAAGGACGGCATTCCGGCCAAGGTTGAGCGTATTGAATACGACCCGAACCGTACTGCCAATATCGCTTTGCTGTGTTATGCAGATGGCGAGCGTCGTTACATCATCGCCCCGAAGGGCTTGGTGGTTGGTCAGGAAATCCTGAGCGGCTCCGAGGCTCCGATCAAGGCGGGTAACACTCTGCCGATTCGCAACATCCCGGTTGGTAGCACGATCCACTGCGTTGAAATGCTGCCTGGCAAGGGGGCTCAACTGGCTCGCGCCGCTGGTACTTCGGTTCAGCTGTTGGCTCGCGAAGGTATCTATGCTCAGCTGCGCCTGCGTTCCGGTGAAATCCGCCGCGTGCACATCGAGTGTCGCGCGACAATCGGCGAAGTGGGTAACGAAGAGAACAACCTGCGCAAGATCGGTAAGGCTGGTGCTCAGCGTTGGCGTGGTATTCGTCCGACCGTTCGCGGTACGGCGATGAACCCGGTGGATCACCCGCACGGTGGTGGTGAAGGCAAGACCGGCGAAGGTCGCGTGCCTGTCAGCCCGTGGGGCACTCCTGCCAAGGGCTATCGTACGCGTAATAACAAGCGTACTGACAGCATGATCGTTCAGCGTCGTCACAAGCGATAAGAGGTAGTCATGGCACGTTCCATTAAAAAAGGGCCGTTTGTAGACGACCATCTGATCAAGAAGGTTGAAGCTGCAGCGAATTCCACCGACAAGCGTCCGATCAAGACCTGGTCGCGTCGCTCGACGATCCTGCCCGAGTTCATCGGTCTGACCATCGCGGTGCATAACGGCAAGCAACACATTCCGGTGTTTGTGACTGAAAACATGGTTGGTCACAAACTTGGCGAGTTCGCGCTGACGCGTACCTTCAAGGGTCACGCCGCCAGCAAGAAGGCTAAGAGGTAAGGGGGGATCATGGAAACCAATGCAAGTTTGCGCGGTGTCCGCCTCTCCGCTCAGAAGGGCCGCCTTGTGGCTGATCTGGTTCGCGGCAAGCCGGTGGATCAAGCGCTGAACATTCTGACTTTCTGCCCGAAGAAGGGTGCTGGCATCATCAAGAAGGTGCTCGAGTCCGCGATTGCGAACGCCGAGCACAATGATGGCGCTGACATCGATTCGCTGAAGGTCACGACGATTCACGTGGAAAAGGGTATGTCCCTCAAGCGTTTCACTGCCCGTGCAAAGGGTCGTGGTAACCGCATCGAGAAGCAGACCTGCCACATCTACCTGTCTGTTGGGGAATAAGGGGAGCACATGGGACAGAAAATCCACCCGACCGGTTTCCGCCTTGCGGTAACCCGGAACTGGAGCTCTCGCTGGTTCGCCAACAGCAAGAGTTTCGCGACGATGCTTCACGAAGACATCAAGGTTCGTGAACATCTGAAGAAGAAGCTGGCGCACGCCTCTGTTGGTCGTGTGTTGATCGAGCGTCCGGCAAAGAATGCCCGCATCACCGTTTACAGCGCCCGTCCGGGTGTTGTGATC
Organism: Uliginosibacterium aquaticum; assembly: GCF_012972705.2. Classification (GTDB taxonomy): domain Bacteria; phylum Pseudomonadota; class Gammaproteobacteria; order Burkholderiales; family Rhodocyclaceae; genus Uliginosibacterium; species Uliginosibacterium aquaticum. Next base: position 521,155 of record NZ_JABCSC020000001.1, read on the forward strand.
GGCAAGAAGGGTGAGGACATCGAGCAGCTGAAGGCTGATCTGCAGAAGATCATGGGCGTGCCGGTGCACGTCAATATCGAAGAGATCCGCAAGCCCGAGACGGATGCTCAGCTGATTGCTGATTCGATTGCCCAGCAGCTCGAAAAGCGCATCATGTTCCGTCGCGCCATGAAGCGTGCGATGCAAAACGCCATGCGTCTGGGTGCTCAAGGCATCAAGATCATGAGCTCGGGTCGTCTGAACGGCGCCGAAATCGCCCGTACCGAGTGGTATCGCGAAGGTCGCGTGCCGCTGCATACCCTGCGTGCCGATATCGATTATGGTTTCTCTGAAGCCAGTACGACCTACGGCATTATCGGTATCAAGGTCTGGGTTTACAAGGGTGAAATGGTTGGCAAGGGCGAACAGCCAGCCGTCGTTGAAGCCAATGAAAATGAAGGTCGCAAGGCCCGTCGTCCCGCACGTAACGAAGGTGATGCCAAGCCGGCAGCCCGTCGTCCCGCTGCGCGCAAGACAGGCGCTGTGAAGAACGCAGGAGCTAGCGATGCTGCAGCCGAATAGAAGGAAGTACCGTAAGGAGCAGAAGGGTCGCAACACGGGTGTTGCTACCCGTGGCGCCAAAGTCAGCTTCGGCGAGTACGGCCTGAAGGCCATCGGCCGTGGTCGACTGACGGCTCGTCAAATCGAGTCTGCTCGTCGTGCCATGACCCGTCACATCAAGCGTGGCGGCCGTATCTGGATCCGTATTTTCCCGGACAAACCCATCTCCAAGAAGCCTGCCGAAGTTCGTATGGGTAACGGTAAGGGTAATCCGGAGTACTGGGTTGCCGAGATTCAACCGGGTAAGGTGCTGTACGAGATGGATGGTGTGGACGAGACTCTGGCTCGCGAAGCTTTCCGCCTGGCAGCTGCCAAGCTTCCGATTGAGACCGCGTTTGTGACGCGGCTTGTGGGGTAAGAAGAATGAAAGCCAATGAGTTGCGCTCCAAGGGCGCTACCGAGCTTCAGGATGAGCTGATCGCGCTGCTCAAGGAGCAGTTCTCCCTGCGCATGCAGATCGCTACGCAGCAGCTGAACAACACGTCCCAGCTGGGACGTGTGCGTCGCGATATCGCTCGCGTTCGTACAATCCTGCGTGAAAAGGCGGTGGCGTAATGAGTGAGCAGAAACAAGTAGTGCGCCGTACGCTGAGCGGCCGTGTCGTGAGCGACAAGATGAACAAGACCGTGACCGTTTTGGTCGAGCGTCGCGTCAAGCATCCGCTCTATGGCAAGGTGATGGTGCAATCCAAAAAGTATCATGCTGACGTTGCTAACGACGTGGCTGCCGAAGGCGACCTGGTTGAGATTGAGGAGTGCGCTCCGATTTCCAAGACTAAAGCATGGCGTGTGACGCGAGTGCTTGAAAAAGCCCAAGGCTAATTCAAGTTTTTTACGCAAAACACTTGCATCAAGATCTCGAGCTAAGCTAGAATGCTTGGCTCGACTTCCTGCTAACCGCAGGGCCTTTTTCCCGGACGGGATCCAAGACTGAGTGCCTTTGGTGTTCAAGTTGGATGGAGTAAAAAAATGATCCAAATGCAGACGATTCTTGACGTCGCCGACAACACGGGTGCGCGCGCAGTTATGTGCATCAAGGTGTTGGGTGGTTCCAAGCGCCGCTATGCCGGCGTTGGCGACATCATCAAGGTGAGTATCAAGGACGCAGCCCCGCGTGGCCGCGTGAAGAAGGGTGACGTCTATAACGCCGTGGTGGTGCGTACCGCCAAGGGTGTTCGTCGCAATGATGGTTCGCTGATTAAGTTTGACAAGAATGCGGCTGTGCTGCTGAACGCCAAGCTCGAACCGATCGGTACGCGTATTTTCGGGCCGGTGACGCGTGAGTTGCGCACCGAGCGTTTCATGAAGATTGTTTCGCTGGCCCCTGAGGTCCTCTAAGGAGCGAAGATGAACAAGATTCGCAAAGGGGACGAAGTTATCGTCCTGGCGGGCAAAGACAAGGGCAAGCGCGGCACTGTGGTGCGTTGCGTAGATGCTGAGCGGGTGTTGGTTGAGGGTGTGAATCGCGTCAAGAAGCACACCAAGCCGAATCCGGTGAAGGGTCAGGTTGGCGGTATTGTCGAAAAAGAGATGCCGATCCAAATTTCCAATGTGGCGCTGTTTAATCCGGCGACGCAAAAGGCTGACCGTGTTGGCTTTAAGATCGAAGATGGTAAGAAGCTTCGTGTCTTCAAGTCCAGCGGTGCTGTGGTCGGAGCGTAAGGAACTGTCATGGCTCGTCTTCAAGAATTCTATAAGTCTGAAGTGGTGGCTCAGTTGGGTCAGCGCTTTGGCTACAAGTCCATCATGGAAGTGCCGCGCATCACCAAGATCACTCTGAATATGGGTGTGGGTGAAGCTGTGGGCGACAAGAAGGTTCTGGATCACGCTGTGGGTGATATGACCAAGATTGCTGGTCAGCGTCCGGTGGTGACCAAGGCTAAAAAGTCGATCGCGGGTTTCAAGATTCGTGATGGTTATCCGATTGGCTGCATGGTTACCCTGCGTGGTCCGCGCATGTTCGAATTCCTGGATCGTCTGATTACTGTGGCTATGCCTCGTATTCGTGACTTCCGTGGCATTGTCGGAAAGGGTTTCGATGGTCGTGGCAACTACAATCTCGGCGTGAAAGAGCAGATTATTTTCCCCGAGATCGAGTACGACAAGATCGACGCACTTCGCGGCATGAACATCAGCATTACCACGACCGCCAAGACGGACGAAGAGGCGCGTGCGCTTCTCGTGGCGTTCAAATTCCCGTTCAAGAACTGAGGCTGACATGGCTAAACTGGCTCTTATCAACCGCGAAGACAAGCGTCGCAAGACGGTGGAGAAGTTCGCTGCCAAGCGCGCTGCTCTGCAAGCGGTGATTGAAGATGCGTCGCGTTCCGACGAGGAGCGCATGGAAGCGCGTCTGAAACTGCAGAAGCTGCCGCGTAATGCCAGCCCGAGCCGTCTTCGCAATCGTTGCGAACTGACTGGGCGTCCCCGTGGTGTGTTCCGTAAATTTGGTCTGTGCCGTAATAAGCTGCGTGAAGTGGCTTTCAAGGGCGAAGTGCCCGGCATGACCAAGGCTAGCTGGTAAGGAGATCGAGATGAGTATGTCTGATCCGGTCGCCGATATGCTGACGCGCATTCGTAATGCTCAGCAAGCTCAGAAGGGTGCTGTTTCCATGCCCTCCTCGAAGCTGAAGGTTGCGATCGCCCAAGTGTTGAAGGACGAAGGTTATATCGAGGATTTCGTGGTTCGCGGCGAAGCTGCTTCGCGTGAGCTTACCATCGGACTCAAGTATTACGCTGGTCGCCCGGTTATCGAGCGCATCGAGCGTGTGAGCAAGCCTGGTTTGCGCGTGTACCGCGGTTGCGATGAGCTGCCGAAGGTCATGAACGGTCTGGGTGTGGCAATCGTTTCTACCCCTGCTGGCGTGATGACTGATCGTCGTGCGCGTGCTGGCAAGGTTGGCGGCGAAGTTCTGTGCCTCGTGGCTTAAGGAGGAACGGAAATGTCGCGCGTAGCCAAGAATCCGATCGCATTGCCCGCTGGCGTTGAACTGACGCTCGCTTCCGGCGAAGTGACCGTCAAGGGCCCTCTGGGGTCGCTCAAGCAGCGTCTGCATCCTTCTGTCAGCCTTGTGCGTGATGGTGGTGTGGTGACGATTGCTGCTGTTGAAGGTGCCGTGAATGCTGGCGCCATGTCGGGTACCACCCGCGCTCTGCTCAATAACATGGTTGTGGGTGTGAGCAAGGGTTTCGAGCGCAAGCTCACTTTGGTTGGCGTGGGCTATCGTGCCCAGGCTCAAGGTGACAAGCTGAACCTGACGCTGGGTTTCTCCCATCCGGTGGTGCATCAGATGCCTGCTGGTGTGAAGGTTGAGACCCCGACCCAGACGGAAATCGTCATCAAGGGTGTCGATAAGCAACAGGTTGGTCAGGTGGCCGCTGAAGTTCGCGCTTACCGCGCTCCTGAGCCCTACAAGGGCAAGGGCGTGCGCTACGCCGACGAGGTGGTAAGCCTGAAGGAAACCAAGAAGAAGTAAAGGCGGACGAATATGAACAAGAAAGAAGCGCGTTTGCGCAGGGCTCGCAAAACTCGGGCCCGCATCGCGGAGCAAAAAGTCGCTCGACTGACTGTGTTCCGTTCGAACTGCCACATTTATGCGCAAATCATCTCCGGTTGCGGTTCGCGTGTGCTGGCTGCTGCTTCCACTGTCGAAGCTTCCGTGAAGGGCGAGCAGCCCAACGGTGGCAACGTGAGTGCAGCCGTGGTCGTCGGCAAGTTGATTGCTGAGCGCGCAGTTGCAGCAGGTATCCAGTCGGTAGCGTTTGATCGCGCCGGCTACCAGTATCACGGTCGTGTCAAGGCTCTTGCCGAAGCTGCCCGTGAAAATGGTCTCCAGTTCTGAGCGAGAGAGTCATGGCTAAGCAACAGACGAAAAAGGTTCAGGCTCAGGAAGAGCGTGACGATGGCCTGCGCGAGAAGATGGTGTCGGTCAATCGCGTGACCAAGGTTGTGAAGGGCGGTCGTATTCTTGGCTTCGCCGCTCTGACCGTGGTTGGCGACGGCGACGGTGGTATCGGCATGGGCAAGGGCAAGTCCCGCGAAGTGCCGGTGGCCGTACAGAAGGCCATGAATGAAGCCCGCGCCAAGATGGCCAAGGTTTCGCTCCGCAACGGCACTCTGCAGCACTCGGTGGTTGGCAAGCACGGCGCAGCTGTTGTGCTGATGCAGCCGGCTCCGAGCGGTACGGGCATCATTGCAGGTGGCGCAATGCGCGCTGTCTTCGAGGTGATGGGCGTTACCGACGTGATCTGCAAGTGCCTGGGCTCCACCAATCCGTACAACGTTGTACGCGCTACGCTGAATGGCCTCTTTGCCACCAGCACTGCCGCTGAAATTGCCGCCAAGCGTGGCAAGCGCGTTGAAGAAATTCTGGGGTAATCATGGCTGACAAGAAAATTCGCGTCACGCTCATCAAGAGCCTGATCGGCACGAAGCAGCCGCACCGCGCCACTGTACGTGGCCTCGGTCTGCGTCGTATCAATCACACCGTGGAACTTGAAGATACGCCCGCTGTGCGCGGCATGATCAACAAGGTTTCCTACCTGGTTAAGAGCGAGGGGTAATCATGGAACTCAATAAGCTGCAACCCGCTGAGGGTTCCAAGAAGGCTCGTCGTCGCGTTGGTCGTGGCATTGGTAGCGGCCTTGGCAAGACATGTGGCCGTGGTCACAAGGGCCAGAAGTCTCGTGCAGGTGGTTTCCACAAGGTTGGCTTTGAAGGCGGTCAGATGCCTATGCAACGTCGTCTGCCGAAGCGCGGCTTTGTGTCGCTGACGGCATCGCGCAACGTTGAAGTGCGTTTGAGTGAACTCGCTGCGCTGCCGATTGATGATATCGATCTGCTGTCGTTGAAGCAGGCTGGCATTGTCGCAATCGAAGCCCTGTCTGCAAAGGTGATCCTTTCGGGGGCCATCGAACGCAAGGTTACTTTGCGTGGCGTTGGTGCCACCAAGGGCGCGCGCGCTGCGATTGAAGCTGCCGGCGGTTCGGTCGCTGAGTAATCACGGAACGGGATAGCTACGTGGCCACTCAATCGCCAGTGCTGGGCAAGTCGGGAAAGTTTGCTGATCTGAAGCGCCGTCTGTGGTTCCTTCTGGGGGCTCTGGTGGTGTATCGCATCGGTGCGCATATTCCCGTCCCCGGAATTGATCCGGTCGAACTCGCCAAGTTGTTTGAAACCCAGAAAAACGGGATTCTTGGTGTATTCAACCTGTTTTCCGGCGGCGCGTTATCTCGTTTTACGATCTTTGCGCTGGGCATCATGCCTTACATCTCTGCGTCCATCATCATGCAGTTGATGGCGATCGCTTCGCCTCAGCTAGAGGCGCTGAAAAAGGAGGGTGAGGCTGGGCGTCGCAAGATCACGCAGTACACTCGCTACGGTACGGTCGCATTGGCTCTTTTCCAGTCCGTTGGAATTTCGATGATGCTGGAGCAGCAGCCGAATTTGGTTATTGATCCAGGTTTGTTGTTCCGTCTCACTGCGGTTTCGACCTTGGTGACTGGTACGATGTTCATGATGTGGCTGGGTGAGCAGATTACTGAGCGTGGTATCGGCAACGGCATCTCGATCCTGATTTTTGCTGGTATTGCATCGGGCTTGCCTACTTCCATCGGCGGCTTGCTGGAACTGGTCCGCACAGGGGCACTGCATTCGGTCTGGGCGCTGTTCATCTGTGTGCTGGTGGTTCTGGTTACGGCCTTCGTTGTGTATGTCGAACGCGGTCAGCGCAAGATTTTGGTGAATTACGCCAAGCGCCAAGTTGGTAATAAGATTTATGGTGGTCAGAGTTCGCATCTGCCGTTGAAGCTGAACATGTCGGGTGTGATCCCGCCGATCTTCGCGTCGTCGATCATTCTGTTCCCGGCTACTGCCGCACAGTGGTTTGGTTCTTCTGACAGCATGCGCTGGCTCAAGGATATTGCGGCGACCCTTTCACCGGGGCAGCCTATTTACATCCTGTTGTATTGCGCAGCAATTGTGTTCTTCTGCTTCTTTTATACGGCGCTGGTCTTTAATTCGAAAGAGACTGCCGACAATCTGAAGAAGAGTGGTGCTTTCGTTCCAGGGATTCGTCCTGGTGAGCAGACTGCTCGTTACATTGACAAGATCCTGATGCGTCTGACGCTGATTGGTGCTGCTTATGTGACGTTGGTTTGCTTGCTGCCTGAATTCTTGATTTTGAAGTGGCAGGTGCCGTTCTACTTCGGTGGAACTTCGCTGCTGATCATTGTGGTGGTGACGATGGATTTTATGGCTCAGGTTCAGGCCTACGTCATGTCCCACCAGTACGAAAGCCTCCTTAAAAAGGCGAATTTCAAGGGTAGTCCAGGATTGCCCCGGTAAATAGCGTCATGTCGAAGGAAGATGCCATCGAGTTCCAGGGCGAAGTCATCGAAACTTTGCCCAACGCAACTTTCAGGGTGAAACTGGAAAATGGCCATATCGTCCTGGGCCATATTTCAGGAAAGATGCGGATGCACTATATCCGTATCCTCCCTGGCGACAAGGTCACCGTACAGCTGACGCCGTACGACCTGAGCAAGGGACGTATCACATTCCGCTCGAAGTAAGACGGAACGGTTATTAGGAGTAAGAAATGAGAGTACAAGCTTCTGTTAAGCGGATCTGCCGCAAGTGCAAGATCATCCGTCGCAAGGGCGTGGTTCGCGTTATCTGTGAAGATCCGCGTCACAAACAGCGTCAGGGTTGATTTTGAGCCCCGTTTTCTTTAAACTTATGCGTTTCGCTTTTCCGCGATAAAAGGGTAAGTTCATGGCCCGTATTGCTGGTGTCAATATTCCGAATCACAAGCACGCCGAGATCGCGCTGACTGCCATTTATGGCATCGGCCGTAACCGTGCCCAGAAGATCTGTGATGCTGCAGGTGTTACCCGCAGCGCCAAGATGAAAGACCTTACCGAAGAGCAGATGGATCGTCTGCGCGAAGAGGTAGGCAAGTTCACCGTAGAGGGTGATCTTCGCCGCGAGGTCACCATGAATATCAAGCGTCTTATGGACCTTGGTTGCTATCGTGGTGTTCGTCATCGTCGTGGTTTGCCGGTTCGCGGTCAGCGTACCCGCACCAATGCTCGTACCCGCAAGGGGCCGCGCAAGACGATGGCTGGCAAGAAGTAATCTGGGGTAGATCATGGCAAAGACCGTTGCGAAGATTCGCAAAAAAGTAAAAAAGAACGTTGCTGAAGGGATTGCGCATATCCATGCATCCTTCAACAACACCATCGTGACGATCACTGATCGTCAAGGCAATGCACTGTCGTGGGCAACCTCTGGCGGTGCTGGCTTCAAGGGCTCCCGCAAGAGCACGCCTTTTGCTGCTCAGGTGGCTGCTGAGGCTGCTGGCAAGGCAGCTCAAGAGTGCGGTGTGAAGAATCTGGAAGTGCGCATCAAGGGGCCGGGTCCGGGTCGTGAGTCTGCAGTGCGGGCATTGAACGCGCTGGGCCTCAAGATCACGTCGATCACCGACATTACCCCTGTGCCGCATAACGGTTGCCGTCCGCCGAAGCGTCGCCGCATCTAATTAGGAGCAAAAGAACGTGGCTCGCAATCTCGATCCGAAGTGCCGTCAGTGCCGCCGTGAAGGCGAAAAGCTGTTCCTGAAGGCCGAAAAATGTTTTACCGACAAGTGTGCAATCGAACGTCGTTCGTATGCGCCGGGTCAGCATGGTCAGAAGTCTGGCCAGCGTTTGTCTGGTTATGGCCAGCAACTGCGTGAAAAGCAGAAGATCCGTCGCATCTACGGTGTGCTTGAGCGCCAGTTCCGCAAGGTTTATGCCGAAGCTGATCGCCGCAAGGGTCAGACTGGTGAAAACATGCTGCAGTTGCTTGAAGGTCGTCTGGACGCTGTTGCCTATCGCATGGGTTTTGGCGGTTCGCGCGCTGAAGCTCGTCAGGTTGTGCGTCACAACGGCGTGCTGGTTAACGGTAAGCGTGTGAATATCCCTTCCTACACCATGCGTCCCGGTGATGTGGTTCAGCTGACTGATGCCGCCCGTGCCCATCTGCGCACCAAGGCTGCGCTCGAGGCTGCTGAAGGCCGTGGCTTCCCGGAATGGCTCGAAGTGGATGCGAAGGCTGCCAAGGGTACCTTTAAGGCTTTCCCGCAGCGCGCCGAACTGCCTTCGACCATCAATGAAAGCCTGGTTGTCGAACTCTACTCGCGTTAATGCGGGCTCAAGCAGTTCATAACTGACAAGGATAGGACATGCAGAGTAATAGCCTCCTGAAACCCCGCATCATCGATGTGCAGAGCATCTCCCCGGTTCATGCCGTTGTGGTGATGGAGCCATTCGAGCGTGGTTACGGGCATACCCTTGGTAACGCGCTGCGCCGCATCCTGCTCTCTTCGCTGCCGGGTTACGCCCCGACGGAAGTCTCCATCGATGGCGTGCTCCATGAGTACTCTACGTTGGATGGCGTGCGCGAAGACGTGGTCGACATCCTGCTGAATTTGAAGGGTGTCGTGCTGAAGCTGCATAACCGTGCCGAAGTGACGCTGCGTCTTTCCAAGTCCGGCGAAGGCGTGGTGAAAGCCAGCGATATCGAAGTCAGCCATGACGTCGAAATCATCAACCCGGATCATGTGATTGCTCACCTGGCTCCGGGCGGCAAGCTGGATATGCAGATCAAGGTCGAGCAGGGCCGCGGCTACGTGCCGGGTAATGTGCGTCCGCTCAATGGCGACAACAAGGTGATCGGCCGCATCGTTCTGGACGCATCGTTCAGCCCGGTTCGCCGTGTCAGCTATCAGGTCGAAAGCGCTCGCGTCGAGCAGCGCACCGATCTGGACCGCCTGGTGATCGATATCGAGACCAACGGCGCTGTGGATCCGGAAGAGTCGATTCGCTTTGCTGCTCGCGTGTTGATGGATCAGCTGTCCGTGTTTGCTGATCTGGAAGGTACTCCGGTTGCCAAGGAAGAAGCCAAGGCTCCTCAGATCGATCCGATCCTGATGCGCCCGGTTGATGACCTTGAACTGACGGTTCGCTCCGCCAATTGCCTCAAGGCTGAAAACATTTACTACATTGGCGATCTCATTCAGCGTACTGAAACTGAGCTGCTCAAGACCCCGAATCTGGGTCGCAAGTCACTCAACGAGATCAAAGATGTGCTCGCTTCGCGTGGTCTCACGCTGGGCATGAAACTGGAAAACTGGCCGCCGGCCGGTCTTGAAAAGACCGCCTGAGCTGCAAGCAATAGGGAATAACGAAAATGCGTCACGGTAACGGCCTCCGCAAGCTCAACCGCACCAGCGCCCACCGCAAGGCTCTGCTGCAAAACCTTTCGAACGCGCTGCTGCGTCACGAAGTGATCAAGACCACTTTGCCCAAGGCAAAGGAACTTCGTCGCGTGGTGGAGCCGCTGATCACCCTCGGCAAGACTCCGTCTCTCGCCAATCACCGTTTGGCGTTTGCCCGCCTGCGTGATCGCGAAATGGTTCTGAAGGTGTTCAACGAACTGGGCCCGCGCTTTGCCAGCCGTAACGGTGGCTATCTGCGCATCCTGAAGTGTGGCTTCCGCGTCGGTGATAATGCACCGATGGCTTACGTCGAACTTCTGGATCGTCCGGAAGGTACCGAGGCTGTTGCCGCTGAGTAATCGGCTTCGCCAGTTTCAACAAAAAAGCCCGCTCTTGAGCGGGCTTTTTTGTTTGTGGCGCGGACTGAATATGCTTCGCGGTAGCGCCTGCGGTGTGGATGCATCGCTTGCCTTGGGGGCTGTTGCGCGAGGCGGCTAATTTGCCTGGTTGGCGCCCGGCAGGGGGCAGTGCTGGAGCCGCACTTTCGAGAAAGCGCGGCTCTCCGGTTCAGCGCAATAGTGGGGCCAGGTAGTGGCCGGTATGACTATCCGGGTGAGCGGCGACGGTTTCTGGCGTGCCCGAGACCAGGATTCGGCCACCACCTGCACCACCTTCCGGGCCCAGGTCGACCAGCCAGTCAGCCGTCTTGATCACATCCAGATTGTGCTCGATCACGACGATGGTATTGCCGTGCTCGCGCAGGCGGGTCAGTACCTTCAGCAGCAGTTCGATGTCGTGGAAGTGCAGACCGGTGGTGGGTTCGTCGAGGATGTAGAGCGTGCGCCCGGTGTCGCGCTTGGAGAGCTCGAGTGCGAGTTTTACCCGCTGAGCCTCACCGCCAGAGAGCGTGGTCGCGCTCTGGCCAAGGCGGATGTAGCCTAGGCCGACTTCCATCAGGGTGTCGAGCTTGCGAGCTACAGTGGGGACGGCATCAAAGAAGCGCTGGGCTTCTTCTACTGTCATTCCCAGGACTTCGGCAATATTGCGTCCCTTATAGCGGACCTCAAGGGTTTCGCGGTTGTAGCGCTTGCCGTGGCACACGTCGCAGGGTACGAATACGTCTGGCAGGAAGTGCATTTCGACGCGCAACATGCCGTCGCCCTGACAGGCTTCGCAGCGCCCACCCTTGACGTTAAAAGAGAAGCGGCCGGCGCCGTAACCGCGCGCGCGGGACTCCGGCACGCCGGCGAAGAGTTCGCGGATTGGGGTGAGCAGACCGGTGTAGGTGGCGGGGTTGGAGCGAGGAGTGCGCCCGATCGGAGCCTGATCCACGCTGATGATCTTGTCGAATTGCTCGAGGCCTTCAATCGATCGATAGGGCGCTGCTTCGATTGAACTACCGTGAATTTCGCGCGCGACGATGGCGTACAGCGTGTCGTTGATCAGGGTCGATTTGCCCGAGCCGGATACGCCCGTTACACAGGTCATCAGGCCGACCGGGATTTCCAGTGTGACGTCCTTGAGGTTGTTGCCTGTCGCGCCTTCCAGACGCACCAGGCGTGTGGGGTCTGGCTGGAGTCGCTTCTTCGGAACGTCGATGCCGCGTCGTCCAGAAAGAAAGGCGCCGGTGATCGAAGCTTCGGCCGCGATGATATCGGCCGGGCTGCCGTGGGCGATGACTTCACCACCGTGCTCGCCGGCCCCCAGACCCATGTCGACTACATGGTCGGCCATCCGGATGGCGTCTTCGTCGTGTTCGACAACGATGACGGTGTTGCCAATATCACGAAGGCGGCGCAGGGTGCCTAGGAGGCGATCGTTGTCGCGCTGGTGCAGGCCGATCGAGGGTTCATCCAGCACATACATGACGCCGGTGAGTCCGGAGCCAATCTGCGAAGCGAGGCGGATACGCTGGGCTTCGCCGCCTGAAAGTGTGTCGGCCGAGCGGTTCAGGCTCAGGTAGTCCAGTCCGACGTCGATGAGGAACTGCAGGCGGGAGGCGACTTCACGCATGACCTTATCGGCGACCTGAGCCTTGTTGCCCGCCAGTTTGGTCGTGGCGAAGTAGTGCTGACAGTCGCGGATCGATAGGGCTCCTATTTCCGGCAGCGAGCGGGTACCGATGCGCACATAGCGTGCCTCTTTGCGCAGGCGGCTACCGGCGCAATCCGGGCAGGGGCGGGTCGAGCGGAATTTTCCGAGCTCTTCGCGCACGACGACCGAGTCTGTTTCTCGGAAGCGTCGTTCCAGATTTGGCAGGATGCCCTCGAAGCTGTGCTCCTTGCTGACCATGCGGCCCGATTCCGAGAGGTACTTGAACGGGATCTTGCGACTCCCGGAGCCGTGCAGCACCACTTCGCGGATCTCCGCGGGCAACTCATTGAAAGCGGTGTCCGTATCGAATTCGTAGAAGGCCGCGAGGCTTTGCAGCATCTGAAAGTAAAACTGGTTGCGCCGATCCCAGCCGCGAATCGCCCCAGAAGCCAGCGAGAGTTCGGGGTGAGCGACGACGCGGGCAGGGTCGAAGAAGTCGTGGTTGCCGAGGCCGTCACAGCTCGGGCAGGCACCAACCGGATTGTTGAAGGAGAACAGTCGCGGTTCCAACTCTTGCACCGCGAAGCCGCAGACCGGGCAGGCATAGCGCGCCGAGAAGGGGTGCTCCTGGCCGCTCTCCATCTCGATGGCGATGGCGCGTCCTTCGGCATGTGCCAGGGCGGTTTCGAAACTTTCGGCAAGGCGCTGACGGGAATCCGGGCGAATCTTGATGCGATCCACCACCAGATCGATGCTGTGCTTGCTTGTTTTGGAGAGTGGCGGTACCGAGTCGATCTCGCAGATCTGGCCGTTGACGCGCAGGCGTACAAAACCCTGGGCACGCAGTTCGGCAACCAGCTCTTCGTGGCTGCCCTTGCGTTCGGTGATCAGCGGGGCGGCGATCATCAGCGGCGTGCCTTCAGGCAAGGCCAATACGTGATCAACCATCTGCGACACGGTCTGCGCTTCGAGCGGCAGTTCGTGATCAGGGCAGTGCGGCGTGCCGGCACGGGCGTAGAGCAGGCGCAGGTAGTCGTGGATCTCGGTGACGGTGCCGACCGTCGAGCGCGGGTTATGGCTGGTGGCCTTCTGTTCGATGGAGATGGCTGGCGAAAGGCCTTCGATGAGATCGACGTCCGGCTTTTCCATCAGCTGCAGGAACTGGCGTGCGTAGGCTGACAAGCTTTCCACGTAGCGGCGCTGGCCTTCCGCATAGAGCGTGTCGAAGGCCAGCGAGCTCTTGCCGGAGCCAGATAGGCCGGTAATCACGGTGAGTTTGTTACGCGGGATGTCGAGACTGATGTTCTTCAGGTTGTGGGTACGTGCCCCACGGATCTGGATCCATTCCATAGCCTGTGCCGCCAGCAAGAAAACCAACCAATATACGGGGCAGACCTTGCCCGGCCAAGTGTTTTCGCACTGTGGCGGGTGAGGATGTGTGGCGGGAGCCTTACGTAAAGTTCCCGCTCAGGGTAGGATCGCGGGCTGTCACGCGCTCAGTGCCGCGCGGCAGAACAGACCCGAATCGGCGCCGAATGAATCGTGAATGCGGCGCCGCAACTTTATCGAAGGAGTAATCGCATGGCCTCAGTCAACAAAGTCATCATCGTCGGCAATCTGGGCAAGGACCCGGAAACGCGTTATGCCCCGAGCGGTGATGCTTTCTGCACCATTACCGTTGCCACGACGGATACCTGGAAGGACAAGCAGACCGGCGAGAAGAAGGAAGCCACCGAGTGGCACCGCGTGGTGTTCAACGGCCGCCTCGCCGAGATCGCCGGCCAGTACCTGAAGAAGGGCCGCCCGGTGTATATCGAAGGTAGCCTGCGCACCCGTAAGTGGACCAACAAGGAAGGTGTGGAGCAATACACCACCGAGATCCGCGCCGACCAGATGCAGATGCTCGGTTCGCGTGAAGATGGCGGTGCTTCCCGTGGCGGAAACGATTATGACCAGCGCGGTGGTGACGACTTCCAGCAGGCTCCACGCGCTCGTCCGGCGGCTGCGCCGGCGGCCCGTCCGGCACCGGCAGCAGCGCCTGCGGCGGGGGGGTTTGGCGATTTCGACGACGATATCCCGTTCTGAGAACGCCTTTAAGTGAGCCCGAAGCCCCGCCTAAACAATTGTTTAGGCGGGGCTTTTGATTTTCTATGGACATGTTCATGGAACTCTCTTGCGCATTTAGCACTCAATGAGGCAGAGTGCTAACATTGAGTTGGGCGAAATGCCCGCTGAAGATTTGTGGAGGTGACAGGTATGACGCAAGCGCTGGCTTTTCCGGTTCCGAACGCTCTGGGCAACATCGACCAGTACGTGCAGGCCGTCAATCGCTACCCGCTGCTGACCGAGGAGCAGGAACACGCCTTGGCTCTGCGCCTGAAGGAAGAGAACGATCTGGACGCCGCGCGCCAACTGGTGCTGTCGCATCTGCGTTTGGTGGTGTCCATTGCCCGCAATTACCTCGGTTACGGTCTGCCGCATGCGGATCTGATCCAGGAAGGCAACATCGGCCTTATGAAGGCAGTGAAGCGTTTCGATCCGGAGCGCGGGGTGCGTCTGGTGTCTTTTGCCATGCACTGGATCAAGGCCGAGATCCACGAATACATCGTCAAGAACTGGCGTCTGGTGAAGATTGCGACCACCAAGGCCCAGCGCAAGCTGTTCTTCAACCTGCGCAGCATGCGCGGTGACAGTGCTTCACTGAGTCCTGAGGATGTGCGCGGTATTGCGAGCAAGCTGGGAGTGAAGCCGGAAGAAGTGATCGAGATGGAAACGCGCTTTGCCGGTGGTGAAGTGGCGATTGATCGCGGTTCGGACGACGACGATGAGCGCATGGCGCCGATCGACTGGCTGGCAGACGAATCGGCCGAGCCGGTGGAAGTGCTGGCTACTGCGCAGAGCGAGCGCCTGGCAGACGAAGGCCTGAAGGGCGCACTGGCAAGCCTGGATGAGCGCAGCCGTGCCATCGTGCAGCGCCGCTGGCTGGTGGAGGATGATCCGGCCACCCTGCATGAGCTGGCTGCAGAGTACGGCGTGTCAGCCGAGCGGATCCGCCAGATCGAGGCCAAAGCCATGCAGAAGATGCGACTGGCCTTGTCGGCATGAAAAACTGAAGTACAGCACAACGCCCGGCTCTAGCGAGACCGGGCGTTTTGTTTTGGGGCTGCGGGTTCAGAGTGGCAGGGTGTCGAAGATCGCGTAGTGGTTACGCAGCCAGGTCTTGACGCGCTGGCGCTCCATCATGCCCAGCACGGCATCGCCCTCACGGTTGTTGATGGCAGCCCAAAAGCTGGCGTTCTGCCGATCGATCTTGTTCATGCTGGCTTCGTGCAATTCGCTCAGCGTGATCAGCTTCCCGCCCAGCTCCAGTGCCCGGCTGAGGGTTGCGGACTTTTCCAACAGTGAAAAGTCTGTGCCGCGCCCTTCGTTCTTCACCACGAAGTAGTTGGGGCCCTGGCCATAGGTGTCGAGCAGGCGATTGAGCAAGTCCGTGGAGTCCTTGCCCGAATCGGCGAGGTGCCAGAAATTGACCGTCACACCCATCTCGGCCAGCAAGGACAGCAGATCCGAATCCTTGATCCAGCGCGCCAGCGGGGCCGCGGTCTGGGCGG
Source organism: Uliginosibacterium aquaticum (assembly GCF_012972705.2). Classification (GTDB taxonomy): domain Bacteria; phylum Pseudomonadota; class Gammaproteobacteria; order Burkholderiales; family Rhodocyclaceae; genus Uliginosibacterium; species Uliginosibacterium aquaticum. The sequence goes on from NZ_JABCSC020000001.1 coordinate 536,659, forward strand.
CCAGATCGACGATGGCACTGTTTTGTTGCCCGTCGGCCGTCTGTGCTTCCAGGCTGTTGGCGATCAGGTCCAGGCCTGCGTAGCTGTCGACGATCACCGGCGCAGCATAGTCCGCATAGAAACGGGTGAAGGAGGTGTGCGAGCGATCGGTATCGAAGCCGGTAAAGGTTTGGCCGCGATCTATGAAGTACTGGGCCAGCAGGCGGGCGGTGACAGACTTGCCGACGCCGCCTTTTTCGCCGCCGATGAAATTGAGAGAGCTCATGGAGTGATTCCGGGTCGTGTTGAGGTAATCGGAGGCTTGCCCGGATGATTAGCAATAAATACGCCCGGGCTCTATTCACGACATGCTCACCGGGCCGCATTGCGCGGTCGTGACTCGCCGGATGTTTTTCGGGCTCAGGTGGAGACTAGCCCCAGCGCGTTTTCCAGGGCGCCGAGAAAGGCCCGGGTACGTGCCGGCAGCAGGCGGCGCCCAGGCATTACCGCCCAGACTGTCATGCTCGGCAGCTGCCAGTCGGGCAGTACCCGCAGCAGCAGGCCGTTCGCCACTGCGTCGGCCACGAAGCGTTCAGAGAGTGCAGCGACGCCCAGACCGTGCGAGGCCAGCAAGCGCATCAGGCTCACCGAGTTGGCGGCCAGTGGCCCCATGGGCAAGTCCTCCCACACTTCCTGGTCGCGTGTGAGTCGCCAGCGCTGGGCTTCACCGTTGCTGCCGACCAGTTGCAGAGCGGTGTGGCGCATCAGCTCGTCTGGCCGGGTGGGGGTACCGAAGTGCTTCAGATAAGCCGGGCTGGCGTAGAGGCCGCTCTCCAGGGTGCACAGCCGGCGCGCCACCAGGGTGGCGTCATCTGGCAGGCGGGCGGCCACGCGCAGCGCGAGATCGAACTGCTCGCCGATCAGATCGACCCGGCGCGGCGAGAGATCCAGCTCCAGTTTGACCTCCGGATAACTCGCAGCGAACTGCAGGAACAGCGGGCCGAGAATCCATTCGCCGAAGTCGGCCGGCATCGATACGCGCAGGCGTCCGCGCACGGCCGCCTGGCGGTGCTGGGCGTAGGCGCTGACTGCGTCAGCCTCTTCCTGCAGGCGGCGAGCGTGTTCAAGGATGCCCTGGCCGAACTCGGTAATCAGCAGGCGGCGTGTGCTGCGGGTGAGCAGGCGTTCGCCCAGGCGCGTTTCCAGTGCGGCAATCCGGCGCGAGACGGTGGACTTGGGCAGGCCACTGCGCTCGGCAGCAGCGGAGAAGCTGCCGGCGTCCATGACGCGGGCGAAGAGCAGCAAGTCGTTGGCGTCCAGATCCATGCAGCCTCCTATTGTTCCGATGGTGGAACAATGCTATCCGTTTTGAAGGCTTCCGGTGCTTGGGTTGCAGGAATAAAGTGGCGTCACTCCCTCCCCCTAACCCCAAGGAGAAACACCATGAACATCCTGCAAATCAACTCCAGCGTCCGTGGCGACGCTTCGGCTTCCACCCGTCTGGCCAACAGCATCGTGAGCCGCCTGCGTGCGCTCGATCCCTCGGCCAGCCTCACCGTGCGCGAAGCCGGCTCCCAGCCGATTCTGGACGAGGCTGCACTGGGCGCCATCTTTACCCCGGCTGAAGCACGTACGCCGGAGCAGGCTGCGCGTGCGGCGATTGATTTTGCGGCGATTGCGGAAGTGCAGGCCGCCGATGTGATCGTGATTGGTGTTCCGATGTACAACTTCGGCGTGCCGGTGCAACTGAAGGCCTGGATCGATGCGATCGCCAAGGCCGGGGTGACCTTCCAGTACACCGCCAACGGTCCGGAAGGCCTGCTCAAGGGCAAGAAGGTGTATCTGGCGCTGGCACGTGGTGGCCTCTACCGCGACACCCCGGCTGATTCGCAGACCCCGTATCTGAAGAGCGTGCTGGGCTTCCTCGGTTTGAGCGATGTGAGCTTCATTCACGCCGAAGGCCTGTCGATGGGCGAAGAGGCTGCCGCCAAGGCTTTTGCCGAGGCCGAAGCCGAAATCGCAGCACTGACGGTGTAAGCATGGCGGCTGGTGGCCGCCTGCTCGATTTGCGCAGACCCGCGAGGCCGTGCGGCCAGGCGCCGCATGGCCTCGATTCATCAAGGAGTGCCTCATGAGCCAAGTCCCGCAAGTTTCCGCCCTCGCTCCCGCCGCTTCGCGAGGCGTGGAGCGCCTGGTGGCCGGGCGTGCCACCTCGGACGGGGCAGGGGTCAAGCTGACCCGCGTCCTGACCCAGGATCTGCAGCGGCGTCTCGACCCCTTCCTGATGCTCGACGCTTTTCGCAACGAGAATCCGGATGACTACATTGGTGGCTTTCCCGACCATCCGCACCGCGGCTTCGAAACTGTCACCTACATGCTTGCCGGTCGCATGCGTCATCACGACAGCGCCGGCAATGCCGGCCTGCTGGGCCCTGGTGGTGCGCAGTGGATGACAGCGGGCTCCGGCCTGATCCACTCCGAACTTCCCGAGCAGGAAGAGGGCCTGATGGAAGGCTTTCAGCTGTGGGTGAATCTGCCGGCGAAGAACAAGATGATTGCGCCTTATTACCGTGACATCCCGAGCGAAGCCATCCCCGAATTCACCACGCCAGAGGGCGTGACGGTGCGCGTGATTGCCGGCGAGAGCCAGGACACTGCGGGGGCAGTACAGCGGCCGGACACCGAGCCGCTGTACCTGGATGTGCATCTGCCCGCCGGCACGCGCTTTGCGCAGGCCATTCCGGCTGGACACAACGCCTTTCTGTACACCTATCGTGGCGAAGTGACGGTGGCCGGGCGTGCGGTCGCCGATCGGTTCATGGCCATTCTGGCTAACGACGGCGCAGCCGGGGTCGTCATCGAGGCGGCGCAGGATGCGCGCGTTATCCTCGTGGCCGGGGCGCCGCTGAATGAGCCGATCGCGCAGTACGGCCCCTTCGTGATGAACACTGGCGAAGAAATCCAGCAGACCCTGAGGGATTATCGCGACGGATTTTTCGAGGCGGCGCACGTCAAGTCCATCTGAAACGGGGTCTTGCACGGAGCTTCAAGTTCAGCCGGGGCCACGCCGTTAATTAACGGAGTGGCCTTGGGTTTCAGGCCGACATGATTTTGATCATGAGTGGATTCTGAACGAGGAGCGCAGCATGAATTTGACGATTTCAAAGCGCCTGTGGGCAATGATCATTGCCTCCGCGCTGGCCTTGCTGGTGGTGGGTGGCGCGGGACTGGTCACGATTTCTCGCTTGGTCGATGCGGTTGACGAGGTCAACAACAATTCGATTCCCAGCTTAGGTGTCATTGATGATGCTGAGCTCTCCTTGCTGCGGGTGCGGCTGGGCATCACTCAGCACGTGATGGCGCTGGACGAGACGCGCAGGGCTGCGATCGAGAAGTCGATTACCGCGGCGCGCGCCGATTGGAATGCGCATCTGAAAACGTATGCGAATGAGCTTGTCAGCAACGATGAAGATCGCAAGCTGCTGGATGCCGTACAAAACGCTCTGAAGCTCTACGAGACCGAGCTGGACAAAGTCCTCGATTTCTCACGTCAGAACCGGACCGACGAAGCTTTTGCGGCCTTGGGGAGCGCATTGGCTCCTGCGGGCGAAACGGCGGTCAAGGCTTTGGAGGATATGGCCAGCTTCAACGAACAGAATGCCAAGGCTACAGGAGAGGCGGCAGGGCGCTTGGGCCACACGGGGCTGGCGGTATCGGCGGGGGTGGCCGTGCTGGCGATCATCGTGATCGGAGGCATGGGTTTCATGCTGGTCAAAAACATCGGCGGTGCTCTGCAGGATGTACAGGGTACGGTTTCGCGGATCCAGCGTGATCTCGATTTCACCCTGCGGATTCCGGTTCGCAGTCGTGATGAACTGGGCCTGACCTCTGAAGCGCTCAACCAGTTGCTGGCCACCATGCAGACCAATCTCAAGAGCATCGCTCAGGGGGTTCGTTCGGTGGCAGCGGCTTCCAATCGCATGGCCTCAACTTCCGATCAGGTTGCACATGCCTCGCAGGAGCAAAGTTCGGCGGCTTCAGCGATGGCGGCGGCGATGGAGGAGATGACGGTCAGCATCACCCATGTGAGCGATAGGGCCGGCGAAGCGAACGAGCTCTCGAAAGAGTCGGGTCGGCTGGCCTCATCAGGCGAAATGGTGATCACCCAGACCGTGGCGGACATCAACGAGATTGCCGGCAGCGTGGATCAGGCCTCGGCGAGCATTCGCGAACTGGGCGAGCAGACCGACCGGATTTCTTCGGTGGTCGGCGTGATCCGTGAAGTGGCGGACCAGACCAATCTGCTGGCATTGAATGCCGCGATCGAGGCCGCACGTGCCGGCGAGCAGGGGCGCGGCTTTGCGGTGGTGGCCGATGAGGTGCGCAAGTTGGCCGAGCGCACGGCGCAATCTACGCAGGAGATCTCGGCTATGGTCGAGTCCGTGCGTCATGGCGCGCGCGCTGCGGTTGAGCGCATGGAGCAGGCCGTGGAGAAGGTCAGCAGTGGCGTAGGCCGGGCTCAGGGCGCCAGCGAATCGATCCGCCATATCGGCGACGCCAATCGCAATGCGGTACAGATGGTGACGGAGATCAGTGATGCCATCCGTGAGCAGGGTACGACCAGTACCAGCATCGCGCAGCAGGTCGAGCGGATCGCCCAGATGGCAGAAGAGTCCAGCTCTGCGGCCATCGAAGGTGCGGGTTCCGCGCGTGAACTGGATCGGCTGGCCGAGTCCATGCAGGGCGTGGTGGCCACTTACCGTTTGTAAGTGGCAAGCGTGCCCGCGTTGTTGGGCGCCCGATGAAAAGGGCCGCGCGATGCGGCCCTTGGCCCGTGCGCTGCAAGTGTTGTGGGCGCGGCGCTATGCGGCCTTTGCGATGCCTGCCTCGCTTCCATGCAAGGTCGCTTGCAGCGGATGCGGCGCCTAGGTTTCGTCGTCTTCGGCGCCGGAGCCGACCACGGCACGCCCGAGCCGATCGTGCACCGCATCCCAGGCGCTGTCATCCGGCAGGTTTTCGACGAGAATCTCGCGCGCGCCAGCGGCATCCAGCGCACGCAGGTTGGCGTAGAGATCATGAGCGTAGCCCTCTGCGTCAAAGGGCGCGTCGATGCTCATGGCGTAACGGCCGGGGTCGCTCTCACCGGCGTGGCTGAGTATTGCGCAGTCGGCCGGTGCTGCGGCGATTTCTTCGCGTGAGGCCAGGCGCATCGGTGTGCGTGGCGCGTAGTGGGCGGCGAGCGCGCCGGATACGCGGGGTGCCGTTTCCGTTTCCGACTTCAGCCGCACCGGGCGGCCGATGACCGCAGCCATGGCCGCGCGGCTGATCATGCCGGGTCTCAATATCACCGGCTCGCCGCGTGAGAGATCGAGAATGGTCGATTCGATTCCTACATCACAGGCGCCGCCTTCCAGGATCATCGCCACGGATTCGCCCAGTTCTTCCTGCACATGTTGCGCGGTGGTCGGGCTGATGCGGCCGAAACGGTTGGCTGAGGGCGCCGCCACGCCGCCGCCGAAGGCGCGCAAAAGCGCCAGTGCCACCGGATGATCCGGCACGCGCAGGCCGACCGTGTCCTGCCCGCCAGTGACCACTTCGGAGACGTCTGCTTCCTTCTTCAGGATCAGGGTCAGCGGGCCCGGCCAGAAGGCGCGCGCCAGCGCGATGGCTTCCCTGGGGATCTCGCGGGCCCAGTCGGTGAGTTGCTCGCGGTCGGCCAGATGCACGATCAGCGGGTGATCGGCCGGGCGGCCCTTGGCAGCGAAGATCTGGCGCACCGCGTCGGGGTTGGCGGCATCGGCCCCGAGGCCGTAGACCGTTTCGGTGGGCAGGGCCACGAGCTTGCCGGCACGGAGCAGTTCGGCGGCGCGGGCGATGTTGTCCGGCGTGTCAGCGCAGATCATTTCAACTCTTGTGCAAAAAAGGCGAGTACGCGCTGTTGGGCGTCTTCGCGGGCTTCGGGGTTCGGCGCGGTGGTGGTGCCCTGGCCGGGATTCACGCCATTCGGCACATCCTTGCGGACGCGTTTCTGCGTCAGCGCCGGGTTGTCGAAGTCGTGATAGGTGTCGGGGTAAGTCACGATCTGCATGGTCTCACCGCGTGCCGTCGCGGCCGCAGCCAATACCTTGCAGGGGGCTGCAGGCGTCCAGTCGTCGGCCTCACCGATGAGCAGCAGCAGTGGAGCATAGGGCTTGAAGGCCTCTGCTTTTTTCGCTTTGCTGCTGCAGCCAGGATAGAAGGACACGGCCGCTGCAAAGCCGCTGCCGGTCCGGGGGGCGTGCGTGATGGTGTCGAGCGTCACGCCCCCTCCGTGCGACCAGCCCAGCAGGCCGATGCGCTGGCCATCCACATCGCTGCGGCTGCGCAGATATGCGAGAGCGGCATAGGCGTCGCCGCGGCGGTCGGCTTCCTTGAGGCTGCGCTCGGAGAATTTCTGCGTGCACAACTCCTTGATGCCGCGCGCGCCCAGGCTGTCCAGCATCAGGGCGAGATAGCCGTGGGCGGCGAGAAATTCGCCCCACATCCGGTGCCGCGCGTTGAGCGTGCCATCCTTGGCGTAGGCGCCACCGCAACCGTGCAGCATGACCACCGCCGGGTGCGGGCCAGGGCTTGCCGGCTGGAACACAAAGCCGGCAAGTGGCGCAGGGGCAGACGACAAGCCCGCTGTGGGCAGGGTGACCGGTACAGGCGTGGCGGCCTGTGCCGGGCTGCTCAGGAGCTCCAGCGTCAGCCACAGGCCTGCCAGCGCCGTGCGCACCTTACTCCTCCTTGATGCCGATGGCGGCGCGGGCGGCCAGCGCGACGGCCAGCGCCTTGGCTGGATCCGCATCGAGTACCGTGAAGTGTCCCATCTTGCGGCCTGGGCGGGCGTGGTGCTTGCCGTAGAGGTGCAGCTTGAGATTCGACACAGCGTAGAGCTTGCTCCAGTCCGGCTCGCGATAGGCGCCGTGCGCATCGGGGCCGGGCTGGCTGGCGTCGTACCAGATGTCGCCCAAGAGATTCACCATCACCGCAGCGGAGTGCGCACGCGCGTCGCCCAGCGGCAGACCGCACAGGGCACGCACCTGCTGCTCGTACTGGCTGGTGACGCAGGCATCCACGGTGTAGTGGCCGCTGTTGTGCGGGCGTGGCGCCATCTCGTTCACATACAGCTCGCCGTGGGAAACGAAGAACTCCACGCCGAGGGTGCCGATGTAACCGAGCTTGGCGGCGATGTGTTCGGCGATTTCTTGCGCGCTGTCGCGTTGGCAGGCTGAGCTGCGGGCCGGTGCGATGGAAACATCAAGAATGCCGCCGGAATGCTGGTTCTCGGCGACCGGAAAACATTTCGTGTGGCCCTGCTCATCGCGCGCCAGCACGACGGAAACCTCGTAGTCCAGCTTGAGCATCTGCTCCAGCACGCAGGGCTCGTTCTTGAAGGCCTGGAAGGCGGCGATGGCTTCTTCGCGGCTCGTGACGCGGGCCTGGCCCTTGCCGTCGTAACCAAAGCGGGCGACCTTCAGGATGCCGGGGAAGAGCTCGGTGCCGGCGGCTTCCAGATCGGCCACGCTGTTGATCGCGGCGAAAGCCGCGTGCGGAATGCCGTTGGCACGCAGAAAGCTCTTCTCGGCAACGCGGTTCTGGCAGATGCCGACGGCATCGGCGTTGGGGCGCACCGGGATGAACTTGGCGAGATACTCCAGCGTGCCGGCTGGCACGTTCTCGAACTCGGTGGTCACCGCAGCGCAGCCGGCGGCGAACTGGTCAAGCGCCGCGAAATCGTCGTACTCCGCGCACAGATGGCGGTCGGCGGCCTTGCCCGCCGGGCTGTTGGGGTCCGGGTCGAGTACCCAGACCTTGTAGCCCAGTTCATGGGCGGCGAGTACGAAGAAGCGGCCGAGCTGGCCGCCGCCGAGCATGCCCAGCGTGGCGGGCGGGAGAATCATGGTGCTCACGCGATGTCGTCCAGTTTCATGTCCAGCACGGTCCGGGTCTGGCGTGCGCGGAAGGCATCGAGCTGCGCGGCGATTTGCGGATTCTCGTTGGCCAGCATCGCTACTGCGAAGAGGCCGGCATTGGCGGCGCCGGCTTCGCCGATGGCGAAGGTGGCGACCGGAATGCCCTTGGGCATCTGCACGATCGAGTGCAGCGAATCGACGCCCGAAAGCGCTTTGCTCTGCACCGGCACACCGAGTACTGGCACGCTGGTCTTGGCGGCCAGCATGCCGGGCAGGTGAGCGGCGCCGCCCGCGCCGGCGATGATGGCCTTGAGACCGCGGCCACGGGCGGCTTCGGCGTATTCGAACATCAGGTCCGGGGTGCGGTGGGCAGACACCACACGGGCTTCATAGGAGATGCCGAATTCCTTGAGGACTTTGGCGGCTGCCTGCATGGTGGGCCAATCGGAGTTGGAGCCCATGACGATGCCGATAACAGGAGTCTGTTCGCTCATTGTGCGTTCTTTGCTTCAAGGGCGCGCTGGGCCGACTCCACGGTATTGGCCAGCAGCATGGTGATGGTCATCGGGCCGACGCCACCGGGCACCGGGGTGATCAGGGAGGCCACTTCGCGGGCGCTGTCGAACTCCACATCGCCGCACAGCTTGCCGGCGTTGGGGCCTTCGGTGAGGCGGTTGATGCCCACGTCGATCACGACTGCGCCGGGCTTGATCATGTCGCCCTTGAGGAAGTTCGGGCGGCCCACGGCGGCGACCACGATGTCGGCACGTTTGGTGTGGAAAGCCAGATCTTTCGTTTGCGAGTGGCACACGGTCACGGTCGCGCCGCGCGAGAGCAGCATCACCGCCATCGGCTTGCCAACGATGTTGGAGCGGCCGATCACGACGGCTTCAGCGCCCTTGATCTGGACGTTTTCCGAGTCCAGCATCTTCATCACGCCCCACGGGGTGCACGGGTAGAAGCTCTTGCGGCCCTGCAGTAGCAGGCCGAAGTTCTCGGCATGGAAACCATCCACGTCCTTCTCCGGCGAGATGGCTTCGAGCACCTTGTCTTCATCGAACTGCTTGGGCAGCGGCAGCTGCACCAGAATGCCGTGCACCGAGGCGTCGGCATTGAGTTCGGCAATCTTGGCGAAGACTTCTTCTGGAGCCACGTCGGCCGGGTATTCGAACTTGAGCGAACGGATGCCGGCCTTTTCGCAGCCGGCCACCTTGTTGCGCACATACACGGCCGAGGCCGGGTCGCCGCCGACGAGGATCACGGCGAGGCTGGGCTGGACGCCTTGGGCAGTGAGTTCAGCGGCGCGCTGGGCGATTTCACCGCGCACTTGCGCCGAGAGAGCGACGCCATCGATGTTGCGAGCAGTCATGGTGGGCCTAAGCTTTTGAAAAACCGGCAATTATAGCGCCGAGGTAGAGCGCGCGGAATGTGCCGGGGCGGATCCGGGGCGTGATTTTCTGCAACAAGGCCTTGGCAGGATTCATGCGCTGCTTTGGTGCCGTGCAGCATGCCGGGTTGGATGCATGCCCGCGCTTGGTGCCGGCGCTGCGTGCAAAGGCCGGCAATTCCCATGAATAGGGCATTGCACGCTAATTGCTAAGATCTCTCAGCCCCGATCCCAACAGAAAGAAACCGATGTCGATCCATGTTGCGCTGAATCACGTCACGCATTACCGCTACGACAAGCCGATCAGCCTTGGCCCGCAGATCGTGCGTTTGCGCCCGGCGCCGCATTCGCGCACGCGGGTGCTGTCGTATTCGCTGCGGGTGACGCCCGAGGGCCACTTCATCAACTGGCAGCAGGATCCGCAATCGAACTATCTGGCGCGCCTGGTGTTCCCGGAGAAGACCCGCGAGTTCCGCGTCGAGGTGGATCTGGTCGTCGAGATGGCGGTGCTGAACCCCTTCGATTTCTTCCTCGAACCGGAGGCAATGGCCTATCCCTTTGCCTACAACCCAGGCCTCGAGACCGAGCTGGCACCTTATCTGCTCAAGCTGCCACTCGAAAAACGCTTCAAGACGCTGCTGGACTCTGTGCCGCGCGAAAAAACGCCGACCATCGATTTTCTCGTTGCGCTGAACCAGCGCCTGCAGAGTGACATCAAGTATCTGGTGCGCATGGAGCCCGGCGTGCAGACACCGGAAGAGACGCTGGCGAAGGCCTCCGGCTCCTGTCGTGACTCGGCCTGGCTGCTGGTGCAGCTCTTGCGCCACCTGGGCCTTGCCGCGCGTTTCGTGTCCGGCTACCTGATCCAGCTGAAGCCGGATGTGAAGTCGCTCGATGGGCCCTCCGGCACGGAAGTGGACTTCACCGACCTGCATGCCTGGTGCGAGGTCTATCTGCCGGGCGCGGGCTGGATCGGTTTCGACCCGACCTCGGGCCTGCTCGCCGGAGAGGGCCACATCCCGCTGGCCTGCTCGCCGGAGCCTTCGTCCGCCGCGCCGATCGAGGGCGGACTGGAAAAGTGCAAGGTCGAGTTCGAGCACCACATGCGCGTCGATCGCATCTGGGAAGCGCCGCGAGTGACCAAGCCTTATACCGAGGATGAGTGGGCGGCCATCGTCGCGCTGGGCGAGCGCATCGACGATGATCTGCTGGCCCATGACGTGCGCCTCACCCAGGGCGGCGAGCCGACCTTCGTGTCGGTGGATGACCGCGATGGCGCCGAGTGGAATACCGATGCGATGGGCCTGACCAAGCGTGGCCTGTCTGCCGAGCTGCTGGCCAAGCTGAAGGCGAAGTACGCGCCGCAGGGGTTGCAGCACTTTGGCCAGGGCAAGTGGTATCCGGGCGAGCAGCTCCCGCGCTGGTCGCTGAACCTGTACTGGCGCAAGGATGGTGAGCCGCTGTGGACCAATCCGGCACTGTTTGCCGATGAGCAGCAAGACCACGCCGTCACAGACGCTCAGGCGGGCGACTTCCTGCGCGGTGTGGCCGAGCGGCTGGGGCTGGCGCCGAAGTTTGCTTTCCCGGCCTTCGAAGATGTTTGGTACTACCTGTGGCGTGAGCGCAAGCTGCCAGCCAACGTCGATCCCTTCGATGCGCGCCTGGAGGATCCGCTCGAGCGTGAGCGCCTGCGCAAGGTATTCAGCCAGGGCCTGGACAAGACGGTGGGCTGGGTGCTGCCGATCGCGCGCAACCCGGCCGGCACGCACTGGCAGAGCGGGCCGTGGTTCCTGCGCGATGAGCGCTGCTACCTGATCCCCGGCGATTCACCGCTGGGTTATCGCCTGCCGCTGGATGGCCAGCCGTGGACCCGTGCGGCGGATTATCCCTGGCTGCACCAGTCTGACCCCTTGCAACGCCAACCCCCCTTGCCCTCCTATGCCGCCCTGCGCCATCAGGAACTGGTGCGGCGCGAGATTGCTCCGGTGGGTCTGGCCGGTGCCGGCGGGCGCGGCAATGGTGACGCGGCCTGCGAGCGCCACCCGGAGGCCTTCGAGTCTGCCGGCTGGGTCACCCGCACCGCCATGTGCGCCCAGCCACGCGAGGGCAAGCTCTATCTCTTCATGCCGCCCACCGCCTTGCTGGAGGATTATCTGGAAGTGGTGGCCGCCATCGAAGCCACTGCCGAGGCGATGCAGTTACCGGTGGTGCTGGAGGGCTACGAGCCGCCCAGGGATGCCCGTCTGCAGGTGCTGCGGGTGACGCCGGATCCGGGCGTGATCGAGGTGAATGTGCATCCGGTGGCCTCCTGGGGCGAGCTGGTCGAGCAGACCACCCATCTCTATGACGCGGCCCACCACACTCGCCTGTCTACCGAAAAGTTCATGCTCGATGGGCGCCACACCGGCACCGGCGGCGGCAACCACTTTGTGCTGGGCGGTGCCACGCCGGCCGATTCGCCCTTCCTGCGGCGGCCGGATCTGCTCGCCAGCATGGTGAGCTACTGGCACAACCATCCCTCCCTGTCCTACCTGTTCTCGGGCTTGTTCATCGGCCCGACCAGCCAGGCCCCGCGTGTCGATGAGGCACGCAACGATTCGGTCTATGAGATCGAGGTGGCGCTGCAGGAGATGCGTCGCCAGAGTGCGCAATTCGGGAACTGCCCGCCGTGGCTGATCGACCGTCTGATGCGCAATCTGCTCATTGACGTGACGGGCAATACCCACCGGGCCGAGTTCTGCATCGACAAGCTGTACTCGCCGGACGGCTCTGCCGGCCGCCTCGGCCTGCTCGAAATGCGTGGTTTCGAGATGCCGCCGCATGCCGAGATGAGTCTCGCCCAGCAACTGCTGATGCGCGCGCTGCTGTCGCGTTTCTGGCAGCAGCCCTATGAGCCGTCGCGCCTGAAGCGCTGGGGGACCGAGCTGCATGATCGATTCATGCTGCCGCACTTTGTTGAGGACGATTTCCGGGATGTGATCGAAGAGTTGCAGGATTTCGGCTACCCGCTGGAGGCGCATTGGTTTGCGCCCCATCTGGAGTTCCGCTTTCCGAAAATCGGCGATTTCGTCGCCAAGAACGTCGAGGTCGAGCTGCGTCTTGCACTGGAGCCCTGGCATGTGATGGGCGAGGAGGGCGGTGCCGGCGGCACGGTGCGCTTTGTTGATTCCTCGGTCGAGCGTCTGCAGGTGAAGGTGCGCGGCTGGGGAGATGAGCGTCATGTGCTGACCTGCAATGGCCGCGGGGTGCCCTTGCAGCCCACCGGGACGGTTGGCGAGTTCGTGGGCGGGGTGCGCTATCGTGCCTGGCAGCCCCCCTCCTGCCTGCACCCGACGATTGCGCCGCATGTGCCGCTCAGCTTCGATCTGGTGGATGGCTGGATGCAGCGCTCGCTGGGAGGCTGTCAGTACCACGTGGCCCATCCGGGCGGGCGCAATTACGCCACCTTCCCGGTCAATGCCTACGAGGCCGAGGCGCGGCGCCTGGCACGCTTCTTCCGCTTTGGCCATACTCCGGGGCGGATCGCGCCTGCACTGGAAGAGCGCAACCCGGACTTCCCCTTCACGCTCGATTTACGCAAATGAGGCGTCACTGAGCAGCCCGCCACGGGCATCCGTCAGCGCAGCCGGCACGCGTGCCAGTCGTGTCCGGCCGCCCCTGCTGGTGGCCGTGGCACTCTACAATGCCGGGACGCCCTCAATAACAAGAAATCCCCATGCCCCGACAATTCCTCGCCGAGTATCCGGACGATAGCGCCCGTTTCGACGAAATGTTCTCCGCGCCCGGCGTGCCGCGCGCGCATTACGCTGCGCTCTATCAGCGCCTGCTGGGGCAAACCGCGCCGCAGTTGCGCGAGCTGTTCAACGATACCGATCGCCAGATTCGCGACAACGGGGTGACCTACAACGTCTATGACGACGAGGAAGGCAGCGGTCGCCCTTGGGCCATGGACCCCTTGCCGCTGATCATCCCGGCGGCCGAGTGGGCCGGGATCGAGCGTGGCGTACAGCAGCGCGCACGCCTCTTTAACAGCATCCTGGCCGACCTGTATGGCCCGCAGCAGCTCTTCCACGAGGGGCGCCTGCCGCCTGCGCTGGTGCTGGGCCACCCCGGCTTCCAGCGCCCTGCGCATGGCATCCAGCCGCCGGGCGGGGTTTTCCTGCACATTCTGGCGGTGGATCTGGCGCGCTCGCCGGACGGGCAGTGGTGGGTCGTCAATGACCGTAGCCAGTCACCCTCGGGCATGGGCTACGCGCTGGAAAACCGCATCATCACCGCGCGCCTGCTCCCCGAATTGTTCCGCGAGCTGCGCGTGACGCGCCTGGCCAGTTTCTTCGCTGCCCTGCGCGACTCCATCGCCAGCTATGCGCCGCATGACAATGGCCTGGTCAATACGGTGGTACTGACGCCCGGGCCTTACAACGAAACCTATTTTGAACACGCTTACCTTGCGCGCTATCTCGGCTTCCCGCTTGTCGAGGGGCAGGATCTCACCGTGCGCGATGGATGTGTGTGGCTCAAGACCCTGTCCGGCTTGCGCCGCGTTCACGCCATCATCCGCCGCATGGATGACGATTTCTGTGACCCACTTGAGCTGCGCGCCGATTCAGCCTTGGGTGTGCCGGGCCTGATGGATGTGGTGCGCAGAGGCAATGTGCTGTTGGCCAATGGCATCGGCGCCAGCGTGATCGAAACCGGGGCGCTGGCGGGCTTTCTGCCGGGTCTTAGCCAGCACCTGCTGGGCGAGGAGCTGGCCATGCCTGGAGTGGCAACCTGGTGGTGCGGCGAAACCTTGGCGATGGAAGATGCGCTGGAGAAAGTCGATCACCTTGTCTTCAAGAGCGCCGTGCCGCATCCGCAGGGGCGGCGCATCGAGCCGGTGTTCGGCGAGGATCTGGATGAGGACGGGCGTGCCCGCCTGGCTGCCCGCGTGCGTGCCAATCCGCGCGACTATTACGCTCAGGAACTGGTCTCGATCTCGCGTGCGCCGCTGCTCGATCGCAGCCACGGTCGCAAACTGTTGGCTCGCCCGGTGGGCCTGCGCGTGTTTGCGGTGGCCACGCCAGAGGGCTATATGGTGATGCCGGGTGGCCTGGCCCGTAGCGCCAGCGGCCATGATGCGCGCATTCTTTCGAACCAGCGTGGCGGCGGCAGCAAGGACGTGTGGGTGTGTGGCGAGACGGCCGGTGCGCCCATCTCGCTGCTGCGCCGGCCGGTCGAAGCGGCCGATCTGGTGCGCAGCGGCGCCGGCCTTTCCAGCCGGGTGGTGGAAAATCTATTCTGGTTCGGCCGCTACTCCGAGCGCTGCGACAATCTCGCGCGCTATCTGCGCGTGGCACTTACCCGCGTGACGGACAACGTCGACAACCCCGGTGAGTGGAAGGCGCTCGCCGCGCTGGGCAAATCCATCGGTGTGCTGCCGGCAGACTGCAAGGAGAGCGAAGCCGTGCGCCCCTTGCTGCGCGCCACCTTCGATTCCCAACACCACGGCGGGCTGGCCTCGCATATCCTGCATCTGTCGCGCACCGGCTTCCAGCTGCGCGAGCGCCTGTCTTCCGACAACTGGCGCACCCTCAATGCGCTGGCCCAGAAGATCGGCACGAAGCCGCATGAGCGCGTCGGCATCTTCGAGGCGCTGGCGCAGATCGATGAATACATCACCAGCTTCATGACCCTGGCCGGCTTCGCGCTCGATGGCATGACGCGCGACCATGGCTGGCGCTTTCTCTCGCTGGGCCGGCGCATCGAGCGTCTGCAGTTCCAGACCGAAGCCATCGAGGCGGCGATGAAGATGGGCGTCAAGGGCAACCCGGAATGGCTGCTCGAAGTGTCGGACTCGATCGTGACCTATCGCTCGCGCTACATGGCGCGCCCCGAGTGGATTGCAGTGTTGGATCTCCTGATCGCGGACGACACCAACCCGCGCGGCATCGTATTCCAGACCGCCGGCCTGTGCGATTACGTGGAGCGCCTCAACGCCTCGCTTGGCGACATGCCGGATAGCGGCCTGGATGCCCTGCACCGGCGCCTGCTGGCACTGGATCCGGGGTT
Organism: Uliginosibacterium aquaticum; assembly: GCF_012972705.2. Classification (GTDB taxonomy): domain Bacteria; phylum Pseudomonadota; class Gammaproteobacteria; order Burkholderiales; family Rhodocyclaceae; genus Uliginosibacterium; species Uliginosibacterium aquaticum. The sequence goes on from NZ_JABCSC020000001.1 coordinate 552,013, forward strand.
GGACTTCCATCCCGGCTCACGCGCCCTGGGCGAGGCCATGGTCACCCTGCGCGCGGCCTCGGCCAGCCTCTCCGACCAGATCAGCCAGCACTATTTCAGTCATGCCGAAGAGCAGGCGAGGGTGATCGCATGAGCGAACATGAAGCCGAAGCGCCGATCCGCTACCACGTCATCCACGAAACGCTGTATCGCTATGCCGCGCCGGTGAGCCTGTCACAGCATTTGCTGCACATGGTGCCGCGCGAATGCGCGTTCCAGCGGGTCGAACAGAATCTGCTTGAGGTGACGCCCAGCGCCAATCGGTGTGAGCCGCTGATTGACTGGTTCGGCAACCCCGGCAGCTGGCTCGCCCTGCGCCAGCCGCATAGCATGCTGCGCCTGATTGCGGCCAGCACGGTGGAAGTTTCCCCACGCCCGCAGTGCTGGCGTGAAGTCCCGGGGCGGCCTTGGGAGGATGTTGCGGCGATGCTCTCGGCCTTCCCATCCATTGCGCCGCTGGATGCGCAGGAATGCGCGCTGGCCTCGGTGCAGGTGCCGCTGCTGGAAGAGGTGCGCGAATGGGCGCTGGCCAGCTTTACACCCGGGCGCCCCTTGCTGGAGGCCTGCCGCCACCTGATGGGGCGCATCTACAAGGAATTCGAGTTCGATCCCAAGGCCAGCACGGTGGCCACACCGGTGGCGGCCACCTTTCACAAGCGCCGCGGCGTGTGCCAGGACTTTGCCCAGCTGATGCTCTGTGCATTGCGCTCGCTGGGCCTGTCAGCACGCTACATGAGCGGTTACATCCTGACCCACCCGGCGCCGGGCAAGCCGCGCCTGATCGGAGCTGATGCCTCGCATGCCTGGATTGCGGTGTGGTGCCCCGACAATGACTGGGTGGGCTTTGACCCGACCAACAACCTGCAGCCGCATCTGGAGCATGTGATTCTCGGCTGGGGGCGCGACTTCAACGATGTGAGCCCGATGCGCGGGGTCATTCTCGGTGGCGCCTCTCATGAGGTCGAGGTGCAGGTCACCATGATGCCGGCCGAGACGCGCGATTTCGATGCCTTGCTGGGCGAGGTGCGCGGGCGCTCGCTGGAGAAGAAGGCGGCGGAGTAGGTCAGAAAAGCCGCAGGCGCCTTCCGGCCGGGCGGCGTGCGTTGCGCTTTTCCGACCTACGCAGACCTACGCCGGCTTGCGCAGGCGCGGGTCGAGGTCGAAGCTGGCTGGGTTGCGGTAGTCGTTGAGCATTACGCGCACGCCGCCTTGCAATGCCGGCCCTGACCCGGGCGCGGGAGGCGGGGGGGCGGCGAGTTCAGCAGCGAAGCGCGCCGAACTGTCGCGCGGCTGGTAGCCGATGCGCTCGGCATCGTCGCCGCGCCACCAGCACCCCGGGTTGTCGGACACGCCATATACCACGGCACAGCCTGGTGCATCGGCCAGCAGCGCACAGCGCACCAGTTCGACAAAATCTCCCGGGCTCAGCCAAACCGCCATGCCGCGCGTATCGGATGGGCGCTCCCGGCAGGCGCCGATCCGCAGGCACACTGATTCGAGCCCATGGCGATCATGGTAGTAGGAGGCCAGCAGCTCGCCGTAGCCCTTGCTCACGGCATACAGGCTGTCCGGGCGCATCGGCATGGAAGGGGTCACGGTTTCGCCGCAGGGATAGAAACCAGTGACATGATTGGTGCTGGCGAGTATGACCCGACTCAGGCCCGCTGCCAGGGCTGCATCGTAGAGGTTGTACTGGCCCACGATGTTGGCGGGCAACAAGCTGTCGAAATCGCGTTCGAGCGGAATACCGCCCATATGCACCACCGTCTGGGCGCCGTGCAGCAAGCGACCTAGTGCAGCGCGATCCGCGAGATCGCATGGTTGGAGGGTTTCGTTGCCCGTGGGGGCTTCAGTCAGGGGAACGATGTCGCTGAGAACCAGTTCGTCGCATAGCGCGCGTAGTGGTGCTCGCAGCAGGCGCCCTAGGCGCCCGGCAGCGCCGGTGAGCACGATGCGCCGGAAGGGGCGTGGGTTTGCAGCGGGATGGGCAGTCGTCAGCATGATGGCAGGGGGGCGGGGCTGGGGTGGCCTCAGGTGGTTGTGTGGCGTTTGTGCTGCGGGGCGTGACAATCCGTCCCCGGTTGGGGGCGGGGCTGCGCCGTGCTGGATGCGTTGTGGCGACAGCCTCGGCACGGCGGGCGGGCCGGCTGATTCTGCAAATGGATGTGGCAGGGCGGGCGAATGTCGGCAGGGTGGACCGCTTGATGCTTGAGATTCATGTGGCCACTCCGGCCTTGCAAGGAGAACATCATGCTGATCGAACGTGACATGAGCGAATTTTCCTGGTCGCACGAAGAGCCGCGGGAGGATGACAGCCCGGCTGCGCTGGCTGCTGTGCCAGAGCCGCTTGCAGCCCTGCTGGCGCTGCAGTTGCTGACGGTGACGCCACCGACCTGAGTGCTTCGGCCCTACTGCATGTAGCGGGCTTCGAACTCCGCCAGCAGCTTGCCATCCGCGTCCAGCAGACTCAGCTTCTGGCCGCTCACGCGCCAGCTGCTGACCTTGCCGAGGGCGGCAAGGAAGGCCTGTTCGGGGCCACCGTCGGCTACGCAGGCCATCATGGTGGCAGCCACCTTGCTGAATTTCAGCTGCCTATCTTCAAGGCTGTAGGCACCCATGAAGCGATTGCAGCCGGCAAAGCCACTGACGCCTGGCTCGGTCTTGTCGTTCAGCACGAAATAGACTTCACGGGTTCCTTCACGGCTCACGACGGCCTCGCCGTTGAGGCTGAGCAGTTTCCAGTAAGTATTGACCAGACTGGCGTCCGAGGGCACGGCTGCGGGCTGGCTGCGGGCCACGCGCTTGAGCAGCAGCTCCACCGTGTCGGCATGGCCGCGGGTGAGGACCGGTGCAATCGTGTCGGTGGTGAACAGCAGTTGGCCATCAAGCGTGATGCGCGCGCGTACCGTATAGCTGTGAGCGGGATTGAGGCGGCTCGGGTCGTAACGGATGGCAAAACGGAAGGGGGGCTGGCCGGCCGGATCCAGCTTGCTGCTGCCCAGCAGTTCAGCGGGGGCGCCGACGCGGGAGATATCTTCCAGCGTGGCTTCAAAGATTGCATTGGGCGGCAGGGCGATGCGCTCGCGGTAGGTGGCGCTGCCGCTGAGGCTGGCTTCCGCCGCATGGGTACTGACAGAAAAGAGGCTGCCTATCAGCAGCAGGGCGCCAGTCAATCGGCGCGAGCATGAATTCAGCATACGAGGACTCCTGTGCGAGGGAATGCAGATTGTATGACTCCCTCTGCCGCAGAAGTTCCATCACGCCCGTGAGCCTGTAGGGCCGCACGGGTGCGCGCGGTGACTCAGGCTGCGTGCACCGAGACGCGCACTTCCTCATGGCCGCCACCGTGGTGAGCCGCACGCATCGGGCAGGCGTCGAGATAATCGCGGCCCACCGCCAGACGGATCTGGCGACCGCTGGCGAGCTGGGCGCGGCGTGCATCGAAACTGACCCAGCCGCCTTCCTGCTCCAGCCATACATCGGCCCAGGCGTACTCGCCAACGCGCTCGCCGAGCTGGTAGCCGCTCACGAAGCGCGCCGGCAAGCCGATCGAGCGGCAGGCGGCGAGGAGGATGTGTACCTGGTCCGGCAGGGTGGCGGCGCCGCGCGTGAAACTGCTCTCGGCACCCCGCACCGCTTCGCCGCCGGAGGGGGCCGGCAGGAGCTGTTCGCGCAGGGCCTGCAGCAGGGTCAGCACGTCGTCGATATCCTGCGGTGGCTGGCTGAGGTGTTTGTGAGCCAGTGCGGCCAGGGCCGCTCCGGGAGTCGTGAGCTGGGTGCTGGCAAGATAGATCTGCGGAGCCAGCGGGCTTTGCTCGAGGCCGATCAGGGCCGGACTGCTGTCCGGCACATCGACCACGCCGGTGACGACGATGCGCACGTTTTCATGCGGTTCGGTAAGGGTCAGCAGATGGGTCGTGTTGCCCCAGGCATCGACGCTGCGGCTACTGCGCACCGGGGTGTTGACCTGCCATTGCGCGACGCGCACACCGGCTTCCTCGCGCGGGGTGATGCGCAGCTGGCGGATGCTGTAACTGGCAGGGCTGTCAAAGTGGCAGCGGGTTTCGTGGCGGATGGTGTATTGCATCGTCAAAACCTCCTGTTTTTTTGCAGGAGCGGTCTCCGGCCGCTCCTGGTGCGTCACGCTGTCACGGGCATCAGGAAATCGGTCGCGATGCGGTTGCCGACGTCATTGATGCGGGTAATGAACTTCGTCAGGTATTGGTGCAGGCCACTTTCGAGAACGTCTTCGATGCGCCCGTAACGCAGGCTGGCGGCGAGCTCTCCGGCGCGTCGCTGGGTTTCCTGCGAGCGGGTGTTGGCCACCTGATCGAGGAAGGCCAGCATTTCGTCAGTGCAATAGGCCAGCGAGCGCGGCATGTCGTTTCTCAAGACGAGCAACTCGGCCACACGCGAGGGCGTGATCTGGTCACGATAGACCTTGCGGTAGATCTCGAAGGCCGACACCGAGTGCAGCAGCGCGCTCCACTGGTAGTACTCGCCGGCATCGTCGCGGCGCGGGGCTTCGGCAATGAAGTTGTACTTCACGTCGAGGATGCGGGCGGTGTTGTCGGCACGCTCGATGAAGGTGCCCAGGCGCAGGAAACAGTTGGCCTCATCCCGCATCATGGTGGCAAAGGACACGCCGCGGAACTGGTGAGAGCGCAGCTTTACCCACTCGAAAAAGGCGTCCAGCTCGTCGGCGCCCATCTGTCCGATGTCATAGCTCTGCAGGCTGAGCCAGGTGGCGTTGATGGTTTCCCATAGCTCGGAAGTCAGGGTGCCGCGTACGGCATGGGCATTTTCGCGGGCGCTGCGCAGGCAGGAGTAGATGCTGCCGGGATTGTTTCGATCGAGGGCCATGAAGTGCACGACTTCGGCCGGCACCAGCTTCTCGCCATGGGCGTTGAAGTAGCTCTCCAGCACACCCACGGAATCAAGGGTTTCGCGCCACAGGCGCTCGACTTCGCGTTCGCTCTGCGGCAGGAGCTGCATGCGGTTGTTCACATCCAGCATGCGGGCGAGGTTTTCGGCGCGCTCGATGTAGCGGGCCATCCAGTACAGGTGATCGGCGGTGCGGCTGAGCATGCTCATTGTTCTCCCTCAGTTTTCCATCACCCAGGTGTCTTTCGTGCCCCCGCCCTGCGAGGAGTTCACGACCAGCGAGCCTTCCTTCAATGCCACGCGGGTGAGGCCGCCGGGCACGAAACGCACTTCGTTGCCAGAGAGTACGAAGGGGCGCAGATCGATGTGGCGCGGCGCTATGCCGGCATCCACGAAGGTTGGGCAGGTGGACAGCGACAGGGTGGGTTGGGCGATGTATTTCTCGGGCGAGGCGAGGATGCGCAGGCGGAAGTCCTCGATCTCGGCCTTGGTGGAGGCCGGGCCGACCAGCATGCCGTAGCCGCCAGCGCCATGGACTTCCTTCACCACCAGTTCGGGCAGGTGTTCGAGGGTGTAGGCGAGATCCTCGGGCTTCCTGAGCATGTAGGTGGGCACATTGTTGAGAATGGGCTCTTCACCGAGGTAGAAGCGCACCATCTCGCCAACATACGGGTAGATCGATTTGTCATCGGCCACACCGGTGCCGACGGCATTCGAGATCGTTACGTTGCCGGCGCGGTAGGCGGAGAGGATGCCGGGTACGCCGAGCATCGAGTCCGGCCGGAAGGCGAGCGGATCGAGGAAATCGTCATCGATGCGGCGGTAGATCACATCCACGCGTTGCGGCCCCTGCGTGGTGCGCATGAAGACCTGCTCGTCACGCACGAAGAGATCCTGCCCCTCGACCAGCTCCACCCCCATCTGCTGGGCGAGGAAGGCATGTTCGAAATAGGCGCTGTTGAAGCTGCCCGGGGTGAGTACCACCACTACCGGGTCGAGCACGCCCTTGGGCGCCACGGCACGCAGGGTGTCGAGCAAGAGATCCGGATAGTGTTCGACCGGCGCGACGCGATTCCTGGCGAAGAGCTCGGGGAAGAGCCGCATCATCATCTTGCGGTTCTCGACCATATAGGAGACGCCGGAGGGCACGCGCAGGTTGTCTTCCAGCACGTAGAACTCACCGGCGCCGGCCCGCACGATATCCACCCCGGCAATCGCTGCGTAGATGTTGTTGGGCACGTCCACGCCCTGCATCTCGGGGCGGTACTGGGCATTGGAGATGACCTGCTCGGCCGGGATGCGTCCGGCCTTGAGGATTTCCTGGCCGTGGTAGATGTCGTGAATGAAGGCGTTGAGCGCCTTGACGCGCTGACGCAGGCCGTCGGCGAGGGCCAGCCATTCGTGCGAAGGGATGATGCGCGGGATCACGTCGAAGGGGATCAGGCGCTCGGCGCCGGCCTCATCGCCATACACCGCAAAGGTGATGCCGGAGCGGCGGAACAGTGCATCGGCTTCCTGGCGCTTGCGCGTCATGCGTTCCGCACTCATCCCGTCAAACCAGTCCACATAGCCCTGGTAGTGCGCGCGCAGCTCTCCACTGGCGCTGTTCATTTCATCGTAAAACCGGGCTTGCGCCGGGCTTGCTTGGGTTTGAGCCTGAATCGGGGCCACGCGTGTCTCCTGCTGGAGCTGTTATGTCGGCACCATTGCCATTGCGAGAAGCGTGCCATGCGTGCAAAGCGCCTGTTTGCGTAAGCAGACATATAGCCATGTCCCAGATTGGTGCATGCAATCCGGGCCGTGTTCAGGCTGGTGCGCCGCAGCATGCCGGAGTGTGCCCAGAGGGTGTTGCGGCGTTGTGAAGCCGGGCCGGTGGTGCAGAGCGGGAGCTTGGCGGGGTGATGGCTGCGTCGGCCTGCCGTGTCGCTGGCGCTGAAAAAAACCGCGCCGCCAGCGAGGATGTTGTACCCCGTTGGGAGGTGCTTGCCGTCTGGCGCGCGGGGCGGTTCATGCAGGTAAATCCTGCTTGAAGAGATCTATCACTTTGGATTAGGGTGGCCAGTCGAATTGGCGGGATCCTGCAGCACCCGCATCACCCCTCACGCGAGTCTGAAATGATGCTCAATGCTGCCAGCGACACCGATCTGCGCAAATCCCTGCTCGACGAAGCGCCACGGGCTTTTGCACCCAACCCCGCCGGGGTGCCCAGCCTGCCGGATCGCGAGGCCTTTCTGCGCCGCCTCGACATGTCGATCCGCATGGCTGAGCGCCAGCGCTCCAGTTTTGCCGTCATGCTGCTGGACCTTGGGCCCACCGAAGACCCGCTCTCCGGCCTGGCTGCCGCGGCCGCCGCGCTGCGCATCACGGTACGCCTGACAGACACCGTGGCCTGGCTGGAAGGGCGCCAGTTCGCAGTGCTGCTCAATGTGGCCAATGAAGAAGGCGCGACGCGTGTCGGCGGCAAGATTTTCGAGGCTCTGGGCGAGGCGCTGGGCGAGGCCGCCGGGCGCGAGGTGCGTGCCGGCATGGCGCTCTACCCCGACCATGGCAAGAGCGGCGATCAACTTCTGAGGGCGGTGAATGGCGCCTTGTATCAGGCCAGTCGTGGCCACAAAGGCATCGTCATGGCGGTGCTGGCCGAGGGCGTGTTACCCGAGGTGCGCGAAACGCTGGGGCAGCGCTTCGGCATGGCCATCGAGCAGAACGAGTTCGTACTGCGCTTCCAGCCGGTGGTGAATCTTGTGAGCGGTTTGCCGGTGGGGGCCGAGGCGCTGGCGCGTTGGCGCCATCCTGAGCTGGGCCTGTTGCCGCCGGCGGAATTCATGCATCTGGCCACCCATGAGTCGGCTCTTGAAGGCCTCAGCCTGCGCCTGCTCGATCAGGCCTTGCGGCAGATCCGCAACTGGCGTGAGCGGGGCGTGGCACTCAGTCTGTCCTTGAACTTCGCGCCGGTTCTGCTGGCGCGCGAGGGCCTCGATCAGCTGATTCTGGCCCGCCTGCAGGCGCAGGGCCTGTCGCCGGAATGCCTGACGCTGGAGCTGCGGGACGAAGGCTTGGCGGCGCTATCGGCCAGCGCGCTGCGCGTGCTCTTCAGCCTGGCCTCGGCCGGGGTGTGTCTGGCGATCGATGATTTCGGGCGCGGTACCGGCTCCCTGCTGGCGCTGCGGGATCTGCCGGTGCAGGAATTCAAGATCGATGCGGCGTTCGTGAGTAAGGTCTGCCACAGCGAAGCGGATGCCGCCATTGTCGCCACCCTGGTCAGCCTTGGGCGGCGCCTGGGCAAAACGGTGATCGCCAAGGGAATCGAAACCGAAGAAGTGCGCCAGAAACTGCGCAGCCTCGGCTGCGAGTATGGCCAGGGCTTCTGTTTCGCCCAGGCCTTGCCGGCTCAGGAGCTGGAGGACTGGCGCGATCAGCGCATGGCCGCGGACGGTGCGCGCCAGACCTTGATCTGAGCGGGACGAGCTAGGCTCGACCGCGCTATGCTGCAGGAAATACTTGCGAGGATTGCATGAAATTTCCAGCCCATGGTTCGGCGCATATTCACAGGGAAGGGCAATTCTTGATCGCCGAAATCGGTGGTCCCTGGAATGCCGAACTGATTCATTACTATCGCGAACTGATGGCCGAGCAGGTGCCGGCCGTGGCCGCGCAAGGCCCGTGGGCGCTGATCCTCGAGATCCGCGGTGCAGCCCTGTGTCCGCCTGAGGCGGTGGAGGGCATCCGGCGCGGTGTGGTGGAGCATGCCAGCAGCTGGCGGCGGATCTGCACGGCCTACGTAATCGCCTCGGATGTTGAAGGCTATGGCGTGACCGATCGCGTCTGGCGTGGCATTTACGCCGGCATCATGCCTTTCGAGATTTTCGAACACATGGCAGACGCTCGCGCGTGGACCCAGCGTCATCTGGACGCACCGCCGCCCGCATGAAAAAGTCTGCTTGCCTCTGGTGCAACGGGACGCGGCTGAGCGCAGCCACGCCACGCCAAGCGCATACCGCCCGACTAGCGTTTGCGTCAGATTGGCGAGATCACCGGCCTGGATCTCGAGAAGACCGACGACCGTTTCCTGCGCTACGTGGTCTTGCGGCTGGAGTAGTCCGCAAGCGCTATTCCACGGACGCCTGCGTGGCTTGCCTGGCCTGGCGGGCACTAAGGATTTCGCCCAGGTTCAGTTCGATCCAGTCGGCCAGCGCCTCGACCCGTTGGCCGACTTCCTGCCCCAGCGGGGTGAGGCGGTATTCCACATGCGGTGGCACCACCGGGTAGGCGATCCGGTCGACGAAACCATCTCCTTCGAGCGATTGCAGGGTTTGCGCCAGCATTTTTTCGCTGATGCCGCGTACTTTGCGGCGCAGTTCGCTGAAGCGGTGGGTGCCGCCCAGCAGGGCGACCAGCAACAGCACGCCCCAGCGGCTGGTTACATGATTGAGCACTTCGCGCGAAGGACACAGATCGGCGAACACGTCGCCGCGCTGCATGGCCTCGGCGAGCCGGCCGCCCGCGCTGGCTGGCGATGGATCCTGTTGGCGCATCTTGCACTTACCTTTCTGTGCGTACTTACAAATAGTTAGTGTGTTGGCTATTCTGCCGCTTCCCTTCAACAAAAGGAAGTAAAGATCATGATTGCCATTACCGGAGCCTCCGGCCAGCTTGGCCGCCTCGTCATCGAATCCCTGCTGGGCAAGCTGCCGGCCAGCCAGATCATCGCGCTGGTGCGTGATCCGGCCAAGGTGGCGGATTTCGCTGCGCGCGGCGTGGTGGTACGCCAGGCTGATTACACTCGCCCGGAAAGCTTGCTGCCGGCGCTGAGCGGCGTGGAGCGACTGCTGCTGATTTCCGGCAACGAGATCGGTCAGCGTGTGCCGCAGCACCGTGCCGTGATCGAAGCCGCCAAACAGACTGGCATCCAGTTGCTGGTCTATACCAGCATCCTGCACGCGGATGTGTCGCCGCTGACGCTGGCCGCCGAGCACAAGGAAACCGAAGCCCTGATTCGCCATTCCGGCCTGCCTTATGCGTTCTTGCGCAATGGCTGGTACACCGAGAACTATCTCGCCAGCGCGCCGGCGGCGATCGAGCATGGGGTACTGCTGGGCAGCGCCGGTGAGGGCCGCATTTCTTCCGCGGCGCGTGCCGACTATGCAGAGGCGGCAGCGGAAGTTCTAACGCGTGAGCATCAGGCCGGACGTATCTATGAACTGGCGGGGGATGAGGCCTATACCCTGGGTCAGCTGGCGGCCGAGCTGGCGCGGCAGTCGGGCAAGCCGGTGGTGTATCTGAATCAGTCCGAAGCGGACTTCAAGGCGGCGCTGACCGGCTTTGGTTTGCCCGAGGGCCTGGCCCAGCTGCTCGCCGAATCGGATACCGGTGCCTCGCGTAATGGCCTGTTCGATGGCGGCAAGCAGCTGAGCCGGCTGATCGGCCGGCCGACCACGGCCTGGACCGAGCAGGTCAAGGCGCTCGTGAGCTGAAGGCCGGATCTCTCCCACCCTGGGCTCCAGGGTGGGGGGGCGGAGAAACAGAGAAGGCCGGCCTCAGCTGGGCATGTGTGACCAGATCCTTTCTTCAGGCATGCCTTGCATGGCCTCCGCCGGGGTTCAGGTGCTGAAGCGCGCTGCCGCTGTGTTTAGCTCGGTGGCGAGCGCGGCGAGCTGGCGGGCTGTGTCGCTGGCGCTGCGGACGGCGGTGTCAGAGTCCTCCACCATGCGGGCTATGCGCTCCACATTGGTGGCAATGCTGTTGCTGGCCGCCGTCTGCTCGGAAGTAGCGTGAGCCACATCGTGGATCTTGGCCAAGGTCTCGCCGGTTTCGCGGTTGATGCCGTTGAGCGCCTCGGCCGCTTCAGTTGCAAGCGTCACGCCCTTCTCGACCAGAGGGCGCACGGTGTTCATGCTGTGCACCACAGAGTCGGTGTCAGCCTGCACCGCCGCGATAGTCTGGGTGATTTCGGCTGTAGCCTTGGTGGTGCGCTCGGCCAGCTTGCGCACCTCATCGGCCACTACCGCAAAGCCTCGTCCTTGCTCGCCGGCGCGGGCCGCTTCGATGGCGGCATTGAGGGCCAGCAGATTGGTCTGCTCGGCGATTTCCTTGATGGTGTTGGCGATGCCGTCGATCTGCCGAGTGCGATCCGCCAGGCCAACGATCTTGTCCGAGGCGTCGGCCACGGTACCTGACACTGCGTGGATCGCTTCGGCGGCGGCCGCTACACGCTGGCTGCCGCTTGCAGCCAGCTCGGCCGAGCGGCCGGAGCTGCGTTCGGTTTCGTGAGCGCTGTCTGCGATCTGCCCCACGCTGACGGTCATTTCCTCGATGGCGGCTGCTGTGGCGGAGGTCGCTTCAGAAGAGTGACCGGAGGACTCACGGATCACATCCATGCGTGAAGCGATGTCATTGGCCGCCGAGTTGAGCGACTGAGCGCTGTGCTTGATGCTGGCAATCATGCTTTGCAGATTGGTCTGCATGCGCTTGAGCGCATTGAGCAGGCTGCCCTCATGGCTGTCGGGCAGGTGCTGCCCAAGGTGGCCGGTCGCGATCTGATTGGCCGCTTCCGTCGCCATCGCCGGCTCGCCACCGAGCTGGCGGTAGATGCTGCGCGCCATCACGACGGCCAGGCTGGCGCTCACAGCAATGATGACCAGGCCTGCCAACAGCAGCAGCAAGGCATAGCGGCGGAAGGCCGCATCAATGTCATCGGTGAAGAAGCCGGTGCCCACCGTCCAGCTCCACGGGGCGAAGCGCGTGACGCCATTCAGCTTGGGCAGGGTCTCCTTGCTGTCGCTGCCCGGGCGGGTGGTGTAAATGGTGACGAAAGCGGGGTCTGCCTTGGCGAGGGCTTCACGATAGACCTCTACCGTGGTGCGGCCATCCGGCACCTTGGAGCCGACATCCACCTTGCCGATGCGGGCTGTGTTGGCGTGTGCCACGAGGACATTGTCGTCATTGCGCGCAAACACATAATCGTTCTCGTGCTTGAGACCCTGCAGGGCCTGGCCGGCACGGGCCTGGGCCTCTTCGCGCGAGAGCTTGCCGCTGGTTTCCATCTCATGGAAGTGCTTGAGGATCCCGACCGAGAGATGGAGCAGGGTGCGTGTCTGGTTCTCGCGCTCTGCCGTCATGGTGCTGCGGATGGCCTGCAAGGCGATGGCTGCAATCAGGAGCAGGCCGATGAGGGCGCTGCCGATGATCAGCATCAGTCGGGAGGATAGTTTCATATGATTTTCTGAGGCGACGGTTTAGGGGGCATAGGCCGGACGCATGCTTCTATGCCTCTTAGCGTCGCAAACAGCGTGAAACTTAAGCGCTACCACCCTTTTTAGGGTTTTCCCATTACATCCCAAGCATGCGAGCGAGGCTGTTGTCTTCGGCCTCGGGCTGCACGCAGACATTGGCTTCGAGCGTGCGCAGGTGCTCATCCATCAGTTTGACTGCACGTTCCGCATCGCCCTTTTCGATGTAATCCACCACGCGGGCATGCTCATCGTGCTCGCAGGCGGCGTTGCCCGGTGGTTCGTAGAGCGCCACGATCAGTGAGCAGCGCGAGACGAGCTCCATCAGGTATTGCTGCAGGATGGTGTTGCCGGCCACTTCGGCCAGACGCAGGTGAAAGGCACTCGCCAGCCGGGCCCATTCCGGCTGGGCGAAGCGGTGCATGGCATCGTGTTCCTGCTTGAGTTGGGCGCGCAGGCTGGCGATGTCGGCCCGGCTGGCCGTGCTGGCGGCCAGCCGCACGATGCAGGCTTCGAGATGGCGCCTCGCTTCGAAGATCTGGCGGGTTTCCTCCGGGCTCGGTGCGGCTACGACCGCGCCGCGATTCACACGCAGCTCCACGATGTGGTCATGTGCAAGCTTCTGCAGCACCTTGCGCACGGTGGCGCGGCTGACGTCGAAGAGTTCGCACAGCGAGGCCTCGGGCAGCTTGGTGCCGGGCTTGAGGCGCTGGGTCATGACACTCTCGAAAACCGTGTTGTAGATGCGGGTCTCGATATCGTCTCCCGGCTTGAGGCCAGGCAGTTCGGTCACGGGCAGGGCGGTTTTGCTGCGGGAGCTTCGGGTGGCCATATTGAGTGATTGGATTGTCGACAATCCGGCTGTGTCTGATTGAACAAGCATGCCACAGCTCTGTGTCGCAGAGCGTGTGGCGTCTTGCTCAGGCGGCCAGTTGTTGGTGGATCTGGCGTGCCAGGCGGATCAGGGCCAAGTCGCTGCCGGCCGGCCCGAGCAGGGAAATGCCGATCGGCAGGCCGGCCGCACTGCGTAGCGGAATGCTTACCTGGGGCAGCCCGGCGAGGCCGGCGATGCAGCCGATGCGCAGGGTGCGCAGGCGGATTTCGTCGATCTCGGCGCCGCCTGCCGTGCGCAGCGGCGCTACGCTGGCAGCTGAGGGCAGGAGGGCGATGCCGTCTGTGCCGAGGCTGGCGCGCACCCTGGCGCGGATCGCGGCACGCTGGGCGAAGGCTTCCTCGGCCTGATCCTGGCTGACGCTGGCGGCCTGCTGCCAACGTGCGGCGATGGCCGGGGCGAAACCCGGCACATGCTGGCTGATCCAGTCGCCATGGGTCAGCCAGCCCTCGAAAGCGCCTGCCGTGACATAGGTCTGGCGCCAGTGCTCGAGGCTCTGCGGGGCGGCAAGGTCGAGCTCTTCGGTGTGGGGGCAGAGGTCGGCCAGGGCGCTGCGGACGGCCTGCAGGGCGGGCTGGAAGGTCTCTTCGGCCAGGCCGCAGGCGTCGCGCAGCACCAGCAGGCGAGCTGCAGAGAAAGTGCTGGGGGGCAGCAGTACCTGGCCGACGCGTTCGAAAGTGCCCGCATCGTGCGCGAACCAGGTGGCAGTGTCGAAACCCGGGTGCAGCGGCACCAAGCCGTCGCGCGAGAGCAGGCCATGTGTCGTGCGCAGACCCCACACGCCGCAGTAGCTGGCTGGCACGCGGGTGGAACCGCCGGTATCGGTGCCCAGCGCGAAGTCCACCAGATGCGCGGCCACCGCCGCCACCGAACCGCTTGAGGAGCCACCGGGGATGCGCTCGGGTGCCGCGCTGTTGAGTGGCATGCCGTAGTGCAGGTTGTCGCCGTGGATGCTGTAGGCCAGCTCGTCGGTCAGCGTCTTGCCGTGCAGCGTGGCGCCGGCGGCCAGCAGTTGGGCGACGACCGGGCTATGTCGTTCGGGTATCGGGTGGGTCGCTAGCCAGTGTGGGTTGCCGGCGCCGGTGGGATGGCCGGCTACGTCGAAGACGTCTTTCACAGCAAATGAGAGGCCGGTCAGCGGACCGCTGGCGGTGGGCGGCAGGCTGAATTTGCCGTGCGGTACCCAGGCGCCGATGCTGTCTTCGAAGGGGAGGGGGGCGGGTGTTGTCATGAGTGTCAGCAAGGAAGTTGAGGTGAAGGCCGTCATTCCTGCGCAGGCAGGAATCCAGCGTCTTGCGACGCGGTTCGCAAGTTAGAAAGAAGCGCAAAGCCCCTGGGCTCCTGCCTGCGCAGGAGCGACGGGTTTGTGGCGGTGGCTGCGCGCATTGGACTCAGGCCGGGAACAACTCATCCACATGGCGGCAGATGGCGCCGGGAGTGGTGAGCCAGATTTCGCCCGCATCGCGGGCCGCGGCGATGCGCTGCAGGGCACGCCGCAGATGGCGCAGGCGGTAGGGCTGGCCGATGATGTAGGGATGCAGCGCGATGCCCATCACCAGCGGCTGGTGGTGGGCTTGCAGCAGCATTTCCTCGAAGTTGTCGACGATCAGCTGGGCGAAGTCCTTGCCGTCCATCTGGCGTGCCACGATCATCGGAATGTCATTTACCTCCTGCGGATAGGGAATGGCCCACAGCCTTTTCCCGCTGCGTGTCGTCATCGCCACCGGCTGATCGTCGTGACACCAGTTGAGCGTGTAGTTGTAGCCGGTCTCGGTGAGCAGATCGGGCGTGGCGCGGCTCTCCGAAATCCATGGCGAGAGCCAGCCGGTGGGTGCGGCGCCGCTGCGCTCCGCCATGCGCGCGTGGCAGGCGGCGAGCAGGGCGGCCTCGCCGGTTTCGTCGAGTTCGCCCTGGCGCATGGTGTTGCTGTGGCCGTGGCCGATCAGTTCGTCGCCGCGCGCGGCGAAGGCCGCCACCAATTCCGGGCAGTGATCGTAGAGCGCGGTATTGATCAGCGCGCCCGTAGGCAGCGCCAGCTCATCAAAGAGTTCCAGGCAGCGCCAGGCTCCCACCCGGTTGCCGTACTCGCGCCAGCTGTAATTGAGCACATCGGGTTGCGGCGAGACCGGGCCAATGCAGGCCCCCAGGCCTTCACCAAAGGCGAAGTGCTCCAGATTGAAGCCGATGTAGACCGCCAGCTTGGCGCCATTGGGCCAGCGGTAGTCCGGCCGCTGGGTGATCGGGCTGTAGTCGAAGCGGCCGCTGTCGGGCAGCGGTGACAGCTCGCTCATGCCGTGCCTCCCATCGGCGAGGGCCAGGCCGGGGCGAGGCCGGCGCGCACCAGCAGCCATTCCGCGCTGTCGTTCCACACCTGCATCTCGACGATCTTGCCCTGGCTCACCACATAGCGATCGACATAGCGGTTGCCTTCGAAGGGTGTGCCGTCCGGCCAGGCACCGTAGAGCGTGCCGATGTTGTAGACGATGGCTTCCTCGGCGGTGGCTCCGGCGACCACATCGGTGCGCTCGAAGCGCTTCTTGACCCAGGCGTAGCGGCCTGCATTGAAGGCGCTGCAGTCTGCCGGCTCCTTCATGTCACGGCCGCCGGTGAAGCGGATACGCATATCCGGCGCGGTGAAGGCGCGTGCACCCTCCGGGTCCGGAATCATGATGATGCGCAGGAATTCTTCGACCAGCTCGCCGGCCTGGCGGCCGATCTCTGCGGAGGGCTGTGTGCCCGGTTTTGAGGCGGAATTCATTTTCGATCTCCATTTTTTGCACTTAATTTGTGCGGCTAATCGCCAATCAGGCGCTTGGTGGAGTGTGAGCATGTGCCGTGCCAGATTGTCGACAATTACGTTTGTGTTGTGTTTTCAATGCTTGTTTATGATTGGCTGCAATAGGCACGCTTCGTGCATTCAGTGTCGGCGAGGCCCGCAGGCCTGTCCATGTCCCGATCACAGGAGAATCTTCATGACCCGCATCACCCGACGTAGCGTTCTGACCGCCGCCCTGGCGACCGCAAGCTGTTTCATGTTGCCGCTGGCCCACGCGGCCGATCCGATCAAGATCGGCCTAGTGACGGCCCTGTCCGGCCAGTCCGCGCTGGCAGGTGAGGCCATCACGCGTGGCCTCACCGTGGCCATCGAAGAGATCAATGCCAAGGGCGGCCTGCTCGGCGGGCGCAAGATCGAACTGGTGCGTCGCGACGACGAAGGTAATCCGGCCAAGGGCGTGACCGCTGCACGCGAACTGATCTACAAGGAGAAGGTGGCTGTGCTGTTCGGCGGCCTGGATACGCCGGTTTCGGTGGCGATCGTGCAGATGGCCAATCAGGAGAAGGTGCCCTTCATGGGGCCGTGGGCCGCCGGCACACCGATCACCAAGAATGGCGCCAACCCGAACTTCGCTTTCCGCGTGTCGGCGGTGGACGAGATCGTTGATCGCGGCATGCTGGCCTATGCGCAGAAGACCTTCAAGGCGAGCAAGCCCGGCATGATCCTGGTGAACAACGCCTGGGGTGAGTCCAACGAGAAGGGCCTCAACGCCGCGTTGGCCGCCAAGGGCATGAAGGCGGTCGGTAGCGAGAAGTTCGAAGCCAATGATGTGGACGTGGTGCCGCAACTCTCCCGCCTCAAGGCCGCTGGCGCCGACGTGCTGTTCATGGTGGGCAATGTGGGCCCTTCGGCCCAGGTGGTGAAGTCGCTCGATCGCATGGGCTGGAAGGTGCCGGTGGTGTCGCACTGGGGCCCGGCCGGTGGCCGCTTCACCGAACTGGCAGGCCCGAATGCGAAGAACGTGCACTTCGTGCAGACCTACAGCTTCTTCGGCAAGCAGAACCCGGTCGGCGAGAAGCTGATCAAGACCCTGATGGCCAAGTACCCGGACATCAAGGGCGTGGATGACATCACCCCGGCGGTGGGTGTGGCCAATGCCTACGACGGCATGCAGCTGGCCGCGCTGGCGATTGCCAAGGCCGGTTCCACCGAGGGCGACGCGGTGCGCCAGGGCTTCTACAAGATCGACCGCTACGAAGGCCTGATCAAGACCTATGTAAAGCCCTTCACGCCCGATGTGCATGACGCGCTCTCCGAGAACGACTATGTGTGGGCCTACTTCATTGATGACTTCATCCTGCCGGTCGGCATGACGAGCAAGTAACAGCGTCCGTCGTCCCTGCCCACGCGGGGACGACGGGCCCCCGATTGATTTCAACGACATCCACCAAAGGCAGCCGATGCTTCTCCTCTCCGCCCTCATCTCCGGCCTTGGCCTGGGTGCCATGTATGGCCTCATGGCGCTGGGTTTCCATGTCACCTATGCCGTCTCCGGCACGGTCAATTTCGCCCAAGGCAGCTCGATGATGCTGGGTGCGGTGCTGACCTTTGGTTTCGCCCAGGCGCTGGGCTGGCCGATGCCGCTGGCGATCCTGCTGGCGCTGGCCTTGTGCGCGCTGTACGGCCTGCTGGTCGAGTTCGTGGCGGTGCGGCCCTTCGCCAGCCGCGGCTCGGATGCCTGGCTGATGTCCACCGTGGCGCTGGGCATCGTGCTGGATAACCTGGTGATGTTCTCCTTCGGCAAGGAGCCGCGTTCCCTGCCTTCGGTGCTGGCGCAGACACCGATCGAGCTGGGCGGTCTGGGGCTGGGCGTGTATCCCTTGCAGGTCTTGATTCCTGTCATCGGCTTGCTGCTTGCCGCCGTGCTGCATTTCGTGGCCCGCCGCACGCGCTGGGGCATCGCCATGCTGGCGGTGGTGCAGAACCGCGATGCAGCGCGCCTGATGGGTATTCCGATCCGCCGCGTGGTGGCGGCCGCGTTTGCGCTGTCCACCCTGTTCGCTGGCATTGCCGGGGTGTTGATCGCGCCGCTGATGAATGTGCATGCCGACATGGGCACCTTGTTCGGCCTCAAGGCTTTCGCGGTCGCCATCCTCGGTGGCATCTCCAGCGCCTGGGGGGTGATGCTGGCCGGGCTGATCTTCGGCGGCGTGGAGGCCATCGTCACCGCCACCCTGGGCTCCGGCTACACCCAGATCATCAGTTTCTCGCTGGTGATTGCCGCACTGGCTCTGCGTCCCAACGGCCTGTTCGGCCGCGCCGAGGTGCGCAAGGTATGAGCCCTCTGAATCCGACCCTTTCTGTGCCCGCCATGTCACTCCACCCTAACGTCATTACCGGCCGCAATGATCGCGGTCTCTCCCGCCTCGTGTTCACCCTCTTGTGCGTGATGGGGGCGCTCTTGCTGGCCTGCACGCTGAATGGCTACTACGTCTTCGTGCTGGCCAATGTGGCCTTGCTGGCCATCGTGGGTATCGGCCTCAACGTGCTGATGGGCATGAGTGGCCAGGTATCCTTCGGCCATGTCGGCTTTTACGCGCTGGGCGCTTACGTGGTGGCGGTACTCACCACCAAGGCCGGCTGGAGCTTCTGGGCCGCCTGGCCGATGGCGGCCTTGTTGAGCAGCGCCATCGGAGCGCTGCTGGCGCTACCGGCCCTGCGTGCCAAGGGGCCTTATCTGGCGATGATCACGATTGCTTTCGGTTTCATCGTGGAGCACAGCATGGTCGAGATGCGTGGGCTCACCGGTGGCCAGAACGGCATCATGGGCATCGTTGCTCCGGCGCTCGGCGCGGCCCTGCGCGGCGAGCGCGCGGTGGCGGTGCTGGCGGTGATCACGGCGGCGCTGGCGCTTGGCGCCTACCTGCTACTGGCGCGTGGCAGCTGGGGCGCGGCCCTGCGTGCGGTGCGCGACAGCGAGACGGCCGCCGAATCCATCGGTCTCAACCCGCTTGTCATCAAGACCGTGGCCTTTGCCGTGTCGGCCCTGCTGGCCGGGCTGGCTGGCGGTCTGTATGCGCCGCTGTCTGGTTTTGTCACGCCGAGCAGTTTCGGTTTCATCCAGTCCATCCTGTTCGTGCTGTTAGTCATGATCGGCGGCTCGGGTACCCTGGCCGGGCCCATCGTCGGCGCCATCGTGGTGGGGGTCTTGCCTGAGCTTCTGTCCAGCCTGGAGGAATACCGCCTGCTGTTCTTCGGTCTGCTCCTGCTGCTGGTGCTGTGGGCCGCCCCCGAGGGCATGGCGGGGCTTCTGCGCCAACTGTCGGCTGCCGTGATGCGGCGCCTGGGGCGCGCCGCAAGCCTGCCCGAAGACGGGCCGGCGCCGGCGCTGGAAATGTCGGCGCGCAGTCGCGGTGTGTTGCGCGCCGAGCAGCTGTCGATGGTTTTCGGTGGGGTGCGAGCGGTGAGCGACCTCTCCTTCGAGGTGCAGCCGGGCCAGGTCACCAGCCTGATCGGCCCCAACGGCGCCGGCAAGAGTACGGCGCTGAACATGCTGAGTGGTTTCTACACTCCCAGTGCCGGGCGCTTCCTGCTGCATGACGCCTCCCTTCAGGGGCAGGGGGCTTGCAAGGTGGCGCGCGAAGGTGTGGCGCGCAGTTACCAGACCTCACAGCTCTTCGGCAGCCTCAGCGTGCTGGACAACGTGGCCCTGGCCTTGCCGCGCGGCCGCCTCGGCGCCTTGCTCGGGCGGCAGGCGGTGTGTGCGCCTGCGGCACGCGAGCGGGCAGCCAGCCTGCTGCGCTGGTGCGGTTACCAGGGCGCGTTGAGCCTCAAGGCTGGTGGCCTGGCGCATGTGGACCGGCGCCTGGTGGAGATCGCCCGTGCGCTGGCCACCGACCCCGAGGTGCTGCTGCTCGACGAACCGGCGGCCGGCCTGTCGCGCGAGGACAAAGCACTGTTGGCGGCGCTGCTGCGGCGCATCGCTGCGGCCGGCATCGGCGTGCTGCTGGTCGAGCACGATATGGCGCTGGTCATGGAGATCTCGGATCACATCGTGGTGCTGGATGCAGGCCAGTTACTGGCACGCGGCACGCCCGCCGAGATTCAGGGCAATGCCGCCGTGCGCCGTGCCTATCTGGGCGAGGCCGACGCGCTGCAGATCGCGCCGGTAGCGCTGCGCCGCATGAGCGCCGAGAGTCCGGAACTGCTCGGCGTGGGCGGACTCACTACCGGTTACGGCGCCGAGCCGGTGCTGCACGCGGTGGATCTGCAGGTGCGCGAGGGCGAGATGGTGGCGCTGCTGGGGGCCAACGGGGCGGGCAAGTCCACCCTGATGCGCAGCCTCAGCGGCCTGCACAAACCCCTGCAGGGCGGCATCCATCTAGGCGGCGTGGAGCTCTCCGGCTTGCCGGCCGAGCAGATCGTGCGTCTGGGCCTGGTGCTGGTGCCGGAAGGGCGCCAGGTCTTTCCGGAGCTCTCCGTGCTGGACAACATCCGCCTCGGCGCGTTCCTGCATCCAGAAGGCCGCGAGCAACGCGTGGAGGAGATGCTGACGCGCTTCCCGCGCCTGCGCGAGCGCCTGCACCAGCGCGCCGGCCTGCTCTCCGGCGGCGAGCAGCAGATGCTGGCGATTGCCCGTGCGCTGATGAGCCGGCCACGCGTGTTGTTGCTTGATGAGCCCTCGCTGGGCCTCGCGCCAAAGGTAATAGCCGAGCTTTTCGCGGCGCTGGATCGCCTGCGCGGCGAAAACATGACCCTGCTGCTGGTCGACCAGATGGCGGCGCTGGCGCTGGCACTCGCCGATCGCGCCTATGTGCTGGAGAACGGGCAAGTCGTGGCGCGCGGCACGGCCGCCGAGATCGCCGCCGACCCGGCGCTGGCCAAGGCCTATCTGGGGGCGCACTGATGACAGTGAAGAACAGTGCCATCAACCTCCCGCATGTTCTGGCCGAAGTCCAGGCGGCCTTTGCGCGTTACGAGGCGGCGCTCACCGGCAACGTGGTGGCGGTGCTGGACGAGCTTTTCTGGCACAGCCCGCACACTTTGCGCTATGGGGCGAGCGAAAACCTCTACGGCTATGCCGCGATCCAGGCCTTCCGCGCTGCACGCCCGGCCCAGGGCCTCGAGCGCTGCTTGCGCAACACCGTGATCACGACCTACGGCGAAGACTTCGCGACAGCTTCCACCGAGTTCACGCGCGAAGGCGTGGCCCGGTGTGGGCGCCAGACCCAGACCTGGGTGCGCATGAGTGAGGGCTGGCGGATCGTGGCCGCCCATGTTTCCTTGATGAACTGAATCTGCTGCTGAAAACTTCATGACAATCGACTTCACCCATCTCGCGCTGTTTGCCGCCGCGCTCCTGCTCACCGGCTGCGTCTCCGGTTTCCTCGCCGGCCTGTTGGGCGTGGGCGGCGGCATCATCGTGGTGCCTATTCTCTACATGCTGTTCCCGGCCCTCGATGTGCCGGAGGCGATCCGCATGCATCTGGCGGTCGGCACCTCGCTGGCCACCATCATCCCTACCGCCATCACCTCGGCGCGCGCGCATTACGCCAAGGGCGGGCTGGACCCCAAGTTGCTGCGTGCGCTGGCACCGAGCATCCTGGTTGGCGTGGTGGCCGGCAGCATCTTTGGCGGCAAGGCCAGCGGCACGACCCTGATCCTGATCTTCGCCATCATCGCGCTGCTGGTGTCCATCTACATGGCATTTCGCCGCGACAGCTGGGTGCTGGCGCCGGCGCTGCCGACCTCGCCGCTGCTGCGTGCGCCGATCGGGCTGTTCATCGGCTGGTTCTCGGTGCTGATGGGGATTGGTGGCGGCACCCTGTCGGTGCCCATCCTGAGTGCCTTCAGCGTCGAGATGCGGCGCGCCGTGGGTACCGCCTCGGCGGTGGGCATTTTGATTGGCGTGCCGGGTGCGCTGGGGTTCATTGCAACAGGCTGGGGCAATCCGTTGCTGCCGCCGTTCAGTCTGGGCTATTGCAGCCTGATTGGCTGCGCGCTGATCGTGCCGGCCTCCATGCTGACCGCGCCTTATGGCGTGCGCACCGCGCATGCCATCTCGCCAGCGCTGCTGCGGCGCGCCTTCGCAGTTTTTCTCTTGATCACTTCGATCAAGATGTTCATGAGCGCAGTCGGGAGCTGACATGCTGAAGGCAACCATGACGCGCGGTGGCATGCTCAGTGCGCCACATCATCTGGCGGCACAGAGCGGCGCGGCCGTGCTGCGCGAGGGCGGCAATGCGGTGGAGGCGATGCTGGCCGCCGCCGCCACCATTGCCGTGAGCTACCCGCACATGAATGGCATCGGTGGCGATGGCTTCTGGCTGATCGCACTGCCGGGCAAACCGCCGCTGGCGATCCGCGCCTGCGGCCCGGCCGCGCAACTGGCCGAGCGCAGCTTCTACGCCCAGGACAAGAGCATTCCCACGCGTGGCCCACGCGCCGCGCTGACGGTGGCCGGCGCTATCGGTGGCTGGGCGCAGGCGCTGGAAGTCGCGGCGCGCCTGGGCGGCAGGCTGCCGCTGGCGCGTCTGCTGGCGGACGCCATTCATCATGCGCGAGTTGGTGTGCCGGTGACGCGCTCGCAGGCCCAGCTCACCGCCGCCAAATGGTCCGAGCTGGAACTGGTGCCTGGCTTTGCCGAGACCTTCGCCGGCCAGGGGCTGCCAACTGTGGGCGACACGCAGGCCCAGCCGCGCCTCGCCGCCACCCTGGAGCAGCTCGCGCGGGCCGGGCTGGAGGATTTCTATCGCGGTGATGTGGCACGCAGTCTGGCACGCGATCTGGAGGCGTTGGGCAGCCCGTTGCGCCTGGCCGATCTGGAAAGTTACCGCGCCGAACAGGTCACTCCGCTGTGCGTCGAACTGGGTGTGGGCCGCAGCTACAACCTGCCGCCGCCCACCCAGGGCGTCAGCGCCCTGGCAATCCTCGGCATCTTCGACAAGCTGGGGGTGAGGGAGGGCGAGTCCTTCGCCCATGTGCACGGCCTGGTCGAGGCCACCAAGCGCGCCTTCCGCTGGCGCAATGCACACTGTGGCGACCCGCGCTACATGCGCGTCGATGCGCAGGCCTTTCTGGCTGCGGATTCACTGCGGCACGAGGCGAGTCAGATCGATCTGCAGCGCGCCGCGCCCTGGCCCGAGCTTGCCAAACCCGGCGACACCATCTGGATGGGCGCAGCCGATCGTCACGGCTGCGTGGTGAGCTATATCCAGAGCGTGTACTGGGAATTCGGCAGCGGCGTGGTGCTGCCCGAAAGCGGCGTGCAGTGGCAGAACCGCGGCGCCAGTTTCAGCCTGCACGACGGGCCGAACGCGCTCATGCCGGGGCGTCTGCCCTTCCACACCCTGAACCCCTCGCTGGCGCACTTGAAGGATGGCCGCGTGATGGCCTACGGCACCATGGGTGGCGAAGGCCAACCGCAGACTCAGGCTGCGGTGTTTTCGCGTCACGTGTTGTTCGGGCAGGACCTGCAGGCCGCGGTAACGGCGCCGCGCTGGTTGCTGGGGCGCACCTGGGGCGAGGAATCGACCAACCTGAAGCTGGAGTCGCGCTTTGCGCCGGCGCTGTATGAGGCGCTGGGCGCGGCGGGTCACGACATCCAGATCGTCGGCGAATTCGAGGACATGATGGGCCATGCCGGTGCGGTGTCCGTGCATCCCGGCGGGCTGATCGAGGGGGCGAGCGACCCGCGTGCCGATGGCCTGTGTGCGGCGCTGTGAGCAGCGCCTGAGCCTGGTGCGCCTGAGCCGGTCAGGGCACCGCCAGCGTGCATGCCGCCAGACGTTTTGTATGCAAAAAAATCAGCGTGTTTTTGTAAGCTACTGAAAAACAAGTATTTTTGTTTTTGGCATGCGCCGTGCTTAGTGTTTTCCAGCAGAAAGGGAGCGCATGGCACACAAGGCATCTGAACTCGAGCTGATCAAACTCAGCAAACGCTATGGCCAGGTCACGGCGGTGGACGCCATCGACCTGAGCATTCCTTCCGGCAGCTATTGCTGCCTGTTGGGGCCCTCCGGCTGTGGCAAGACTTCCACCCTGCGGATGATCGCCGGCCACGAAACGGCCAGCGATGGTGACATCCTGCTGGGCGACCGGAACATCACGCTGCTGCCGGCCGCCGAGCGCGGCACGGCCATGATGTTCCAGAGCTACGCCCTGTTCCCGCACCTGTCGGTGCTGGATAACGTGGCCTTCAGTCTCAAGATGAAGGGTGTGCCCACTGCCGAGCGCCATGGCCGTGCCCAGGCCCTGCTCGAGCGGGTGGCGATGGGGCAATACGCCCGGCGCAAACCCAGCGAACTCTCCGGCGGCCAGCAGCAGCGCGTGGCCCTGGCGCGCGCCCTGATCACCGAGCCGCGCGTGCTGCTGCTCGATGAGCCGCTGTCGGCGCTGGACCCCTTCCTGCGCATCCGCATGCGCGCCGAGCTCAAGCGCTGGCAGAGCGAGCTGGGCTTCAGCTTCGTGCATGTCACCCACTCGCAGGAAGAGGCGATGGCGCTGGCCGATCAGGTGGTGGTCATGAATGCCGGCCGCATCGAGCAGGTGGCCACCCCGCACACCCTTTTCAATGCCCCGGCCAGCGAGTTCGTGGCGCGCTTCATCGGTGGTCACAACGTGCTCGAAGCCGGTGGCCAGAAAATTTCGGTGCGTGCCGACCGCATGCGTCTTGCGCGTACCGCACCCACCGAGGGGGCGAGCGTAGCGGCGCAGGTGGCGGCCGTCGAATACCAGGGCACTTATGTGCTGGTTGAGCTCGCTCACGCGGCGATCAGCGAGTTTTCGGTGGTGGTGCCTGAGCAGGAATTCTTTGCCGCGCCCTGGCAGGCCGGGGAATCGGTACATGTGAGCTGGGCGAGCGCTGACGCGCACGCACTGGCCTGAGTTTTTTCTGCCGGCATCGGCCGGCACCCTTGCGTAGCCTTGAATGGAGATGATGATGGCGAAGATCGATTCCGGCAGTACCGAGCACGTATCCAGCACGCCCGAAACCCTGGAGGCAACAGAGGCCACCAACCCGATGCGCCGCCTGCTGCTCAAGGGCACCGCCGGCATCCTGGCCGCCGGAGTGTTTCCGGCCATTCACGCGCAGGAAAAACTGGTGCTGCGCTACCTCGGCACTGCCGTGAATCAGGACAAGGCGATTGCCGACCGTTTCAAGGCCGATACCGGCATCGAGATCCAGTACATCCCGGTGACGACCGATGAAGTCACCAAGCGCGCGGTGACCGCACCGAACAGCTTCGATCTGATTGACACCGAGTATTTCTCGCTCAAGAAGATCATTCCCACCGGCAATCTGCTCGCCATTGATGCCAAGCGAATCAAGAATGCGGACAAGATCACGCCGCTGTTCACCAAGGGCGAGATCGGTGGCAAGAAGGTGGGTGACCAGGGCACCGCGCCGAAGAAGGTGATGTTCCTCGAAGGGGCCGACTCGAAGAAATTCTCGGCCACCCCGACCCAGTTCATGACCCTGATTCCCACGGTCTACAACGCTGACACTCTGGGCATCCGGCCGGATCTGATCAAGCGCCCGATCGATTCCTGGAAGGAGCTGTTGAACCCCGAGTTCAAGGGCAAGGCGGCGATTCTGAACATCCCTTCGATCGGCATCATGGATGCGGCAATGGTGGTGGAGGCCATGGGGCTGCACAAGTATGCGGACAAGGGCAACATGACCCGCGCCGAGATCGACCTCACCATCAAGACCCTCATCGAAGCCAAGAAGGCTGGCCAGTTCCGCGCCCTGTGGAAGGATTTCAACGAGAGCGTGAACCTCATGGCTTCCGGCGAAGTGGTGATCCAGTCGATGTGGTCGCCGGCCGTCACCGCCGTGCGCACCAAGGGCATCGCCTGTAATTTCCAGCCGCTCAAGGAAGGCTATCGTGCCTGGGCGGCAGGCTTCGGCGTGCCCAAGAGCGTCAAGGGCAGGAAGGCTGATGCGGTGTATGAATTCATCAACTGGTTCCTTGATGGCTGGGCCGGCGCCTATCTCAATCGCCAGGGCTATTACAGCGCCGTGCTCGATACCGCCAAGGCCAAGATGGAAGCCTATGAGTGGGCCTACTGGATGGAAGGCAAGCCGGCCGCGAAGGACATCAAGTCGCCTAACGGCGATGTGCTGGCCAAGGCCGGTGCGCTGCGCGATGGTGGCTCCTACGAGCAGCGCCTGGGCAGCATCGCCTGCTGGAATGCGGTGATGGATGAGAACGAGTACATGGTCCGCAAGTGGAACGAGTTCGTCGCTGCCTGATGTGCGCTCTGCGCCCGGCTCCGGCCGGGCGCCTGCCCGACCTTTAATTCCAGGTATCAAAGATGGAAAACAGCTACATGAAAACCGCTGCCAGTCCGATGCGCGCGCGCTGGCGCACACACGGTCTGCCCGGGTGGGTTCAGGCCACGCCTTACAGTCTGGTCTTCCTGCTGTTCTTCATCCTGCCGCTGGGCCTGATTCTCGCGGTGAGCTTCTGGGATGCCACCGAATACGAAATGATCCCGGCCTTCACGGCCAAGAACTATCTCGCCATCTTTGAAGGCTGCAGCAATACCGCGGAGCTGTGTGTCAGCTTCAAGACCTATCTGTCCACGCTGAAGTTCAGCTTCCTGGCCTGGGCCTGCACCCTGGGCATCGGCTTCATCGTGTCCTACTTTCTGGCCTTCCATGTGCGCAGCAGTGGGATGCAGACCCTGCTGTTCGTGTTGTGCACCATCCCGTTCTGGACGTCCAATGTCATCCGCATGATCTCGTGGATGCCTCTGCTGGGCCGCAACGGCCTGGTCAATGATTTCCTGCTCAGCACCGGGCTGGTTGCCCAGCCGGTCGAATGGCTGCTCTACTCGCCCTTCTCGGTGGTGCTGGCTTTTGTGCATCTCTACACCGTGTTCATGATCGTGCCGATCTTCAATTCGATGATGCGCATCGATCGCTCCCTGATTGAGGCCGCGCTGGATGCCGGGGCGAACACCTGGCAGATCCTGTGGAACGTGATCGTGCCGCTCTCGCGTACCGGCATCATCATCGGCTCGATCTTCGTGATC
Source organism: Uliginosibacterium aquaticum (assembly GCF_012972705.2). Classification (GTDB taxonomy): domain Bacteria; phylum Pseudomonadota; class Gammaproteobacteria; order Burkholderiales; family Rhodocyclaceae; genus Uliginosibacterium; species Uliginosibacterium aquaticum. Next base: position 578,873 of record NZ_JABCSC020000001.1, read on the forward strand.
ACCATCGTGATGGGCGATTTCGTGACCATCGGCGTGATGGGCGGGCAGCAGATCGCCTCGGTGGGCAAGATCATCCAGGTGCAGACCAGCTATCTGCAATTCCCGCTCGCTGCCGCCAATGCCGTGATCTTGCTGGTGGTGGTGCTGATGATCATCTGGGGGCTTACGCGCCTCGTCGATATCCGCAAGGAGCTCTGATATGGACGGCAAACGCAGCCCCGGTTTCTACGCGCTGGCCGCCTTTTTCGGCCTGTTCCTGCTGTTTCTCTACGGGCCGACGATTACCATTTTCGTGCTGAGCTTCCAGGGCCCGGAGGGGGGCCTCACCTTCCCGCTCAATGGCCTGTCGCTGCACTGGTTTCATGAGCTGTTCAAGGGCATCGGCGTGATCGATATCGGCTCGGCCCTGCTGCGCTCCTTCAAGCTGGGTCTGCTGGTCACCACCCTTACGGTGCTGCTCGCAGTGAGTGCCGCGCTGGCCTTCCGCAAATCGCTGCGCGGCGGCGGAGCCTTGTTCTATGTGACGGTGGCGAGCCTGATCATGCCTTCGATCATCGTGTCGCTGGGCATCGGTCTGTCCTTCCGCCTGCTCGATGGCGCCTTCAAGCATTTCTTCGAGTGGGCAGGCTGGCTCGATCTGCTGGATAGCTTCAACACCAGCATGGGGCTCTATACCTCCGCACTGGGGGCCCAGCTGACCTGGACCCTGCCTTTCGGCCTGCTGATCATGTTTGCCGTGTTCAACCGTTTCAACGCTGCCTATGAAGAGGCAGCCCGCGATCTCGGCGCTACGCCCTGGCAGACCCTGCGCCATGTGGTGCTGCCCCTGATCGGGCCGGCAGTGGTCGGCGTGGCGATGTTCGGCTTCACCCTGTCGTGGGACGAGATTGCGCGTTCCTCGCAGGCCATCGGCGATCTCAATACCTTGCCGCTGGAGTTGCAGGGCCTCACCACCACGGTGACCACCCCGGTGATCTACGCTCTCGGTACGATTACCACCCTGGTTTCCTTTGTGGTCGTGGCGCTGGCGCTTGGCCTCGCGGCTCTGGGCCGGCGGCGCACCGGGAGGCGCGGATGAACACACCGCAACAGCGCGTTCCGGCGCCCGCTCATCTGAGTGATGCGGACATCTACGAGCAGCTTATCGGGGCGGTGCTCGATCATCGCCTGGCGCCGGGCACCCGCCTGACCGAGGAAAAGCTCGGGCGGGCCTTCGGTGTGTCGCGTACGCGCATCCGCCAGGTACTGGTGCGCCTGGCGGCCGAGCAAGTGGTGGTGCAGACCCACAACTGTGGCGCCACCGTCGCCAGCCCCACGCCAGCCGATGCGCGTGAAGTGTTCGAGGCGCGGATGCTGATCGAGCCTTCCCTGATCGCTGGCTTCATCCGCCAGGCGCACACGCATGAGCTTGAGTGCCTGATCGCCTTGCTGGCAGAGGAAGAGGCTGCCAACCACCGCGGTGACCGGCGCGCCGCGATCCGCCTGTCCGGCGAATTCCACATGAAGATCGCGCAGGGCGCAGGCAATGCGACTCTGGAGAAGATCCTGCACGAACTCATCTCCCGTACCTCGCTGATCCTGATGACCTTCGGCCAGCGCTCGCCAGGGCGCCGCAGCAAAGCGCCGCTGCGGGTGCATGAACACAGCTGCGGTTGCGACGAGCATCAGGCCCTGGTCGAGGCGATCCGGGCGCGAGATGTGCGTGAGGCGGCCAGCCTCATGAAGAGACACCTGAAGCATCTGCTCGAACACATTTCCTTCGAACGCGAGCCGGTGCCGGGGCCGGACATCGAATTCATGTTCCGTCAGGGCTGAACATCGTGCGCCTCCTGATCATCAATCCGAATACCAGCGCACACGTCACCCGGGCGCTGGGTGAGCACATTGCACCGATGCTGGGGCAGGGCTGGCAGCTCGATTGCGTGACGGCCCGCTTCGGCGCCGCCTACATCGCCTCCGAAGCGGCCTATGCGATTGCTGCGCATGCCGTGCTGGATGCCTGGAGCAGTCAGGGCGGGTCTTATGACGCGATCCTGATTGGCTGCTTTGGTGATCCCGGCCTCGAGGCGCTGCGCGAGCTGGCCGGCTGTCCGGTGATCGGGCTGGCTGAAGCGGCCATGCAGGAGGCAGCCAAGGCTGGGCGTTTTGCCATCGTCACCGGGGGCGCGCGCTGGGCGCCGATCCTGCAGCGGCGGGCGGCGGCGGCGGGGCTGCAGGATCAGCTCGCTGGCTTGCTGGTGCTCAGCGAGTCGGGGGCCGAGCTGCTGGCTGATCCGGCGCGTGCCCTCACACGCCTGGAGGGCGCTGCGCGCCAGGTGCGCAGCGAGTCCGGTGCCGAGTCCGTCATCATCGGTGGTGCCGCGCTGGCCGGCATGGGCGAGGCGCTGGCGCGGCGCCTGCCTTTCGCGGTGATCGACAATGTGTCGGCTGCGGCCCGCGCCATCCGCACTGCGGCCTCGCGCCCGGCTCCGGCCGGGCCGGACGGGGCCGGTTATCACGGACTCAGCCCCGAACTGCTGGCCCGCCTGCAAGCCTGATCATTCTTCTTCGGCCTCACCCGGCACGCGTTCGGGTTGCCTTGACAGGCCTTCCCCGCGGCGACTAGATTCCGCCTTAATTACCGATTCGTAGCAAATTTGCCTACGACGATAGTCATAGCCCTGCGGCCCCGGCGGCAGACATAAAAAGACGAGGAGACAGAATGTTCGGCAAATTTCTGATCGGCGCAGCCGCCCTGATGCTGGGGGCCAATGCACACGCTGCGGCGGACTATCCCAGCGGCTACACGAAGTGTGCCCAGGTTGGCAGCAGTTGCAGCATGAGCGGCAGCCACACGGTGGCGCTGGGCAAGTCCGGCAGCTTTGTGTACGCCACGCTGACGGGCAATTTCACCTGTGCCCAGTCGCTGTTCACCGGCGGCAGCGCCTACACCACCTCGGCCTGGTGCTCGGTGGGGCCGCTGGTGACGGCCGCTTCGTCCTCCTCATCGTCTGTCGCGGCGTCGTCGGTCGCCGCCTCCAGTGCGGCCCGTTCCAGCGTGGCCGCCAGTGTGGCATCGAGCGCGGCTTCGAGCGCTGCGCTGTCCAGCAGTGCCGCAGTCTCCAGCAGCGCCAGCAGCCATCCCTATGTCACTGGCTGTGGCACCGAGACCAGCAATCTGGTGGCCTCCAGGGTCTATTACGTTACGCCGACGGCCGCCAGCACCGGCGCCGGCACCAGCTTCTCGGCACCGATGAGCTTCACTGCCGCACTGTCGGCGGTCAGCGCCGGGCAGATGATCCTGCTGCAACCCGGCACCTACAGCGTGCCCTATACCGCAGGGGCCAAAAACACCCTCACCCTGGCGAAGTCTGGCAGCGCCAGCGCCCGCATCTACATGGTGGCGGCCAACTGCGGCAAGGCCGTGATCGACTTTTCCTTCCCTGAAAACACCTATGTCCAGGACTCCTACGGTTTCTACCTGACCGGCAGCTACTGGTACTTCAAGGGCATCGAGATCACCCGGGCCGGCTACCAGGGCGTCTATGTGACCGGTGGCTACAACACCTTCGAGAACGTGGCCTTCCACAACAACCGGAACAGTGGTCTCGAAATCAACAAGGGCGGCCATCACACCACCGTGATCAACTCGGATGCCTACCGTAACTACGACCCGAAGAAGAACGGCAGCATGGCCGATGGCTTTGCCTCCAAGCAGACCCAGGGGGCGGGCAATTTCTTCTACGGCTGCCGTGCCTGGGAGAACTCGGATGATGGCTGGGACACCTTTGACAGTGCCGAAACAGTGATCATCGAGAACAGCTGGACCTTCCGCAATGGCGTGGATGTGTGGGGCTATGGCAACTTTGCGGGTAACGGCAACGGCTTCAAGCTGGGTGGCAACTACAAGCTGCAGCGCAACCGGATCATCAACTCGGTTTCCTTTGGCCATCCCAACAAGGGCTTTGATCAGAACAACAATGTTGGTGGCATCACGGTCATCAACAACACGTCCTTCCAGAACGGCATCAACTACGGCTTTGGTGGTGCGCTGACGGCGGGTGAGCAGAATGTCTTCACCAACAATGTGTCGCTCTCCGGCAAGGCTGCTGACAGCATCGCCAACGCGACTTCAAAGACCAATACCTGGAATGGTATTGCAGTGAGCAGCGCAGACTTCCTGAGCGTGGATACCAACCTCGCCAGCCGCAGCCGCAATCCGGATGGCTCGCTGGTCTACACCACCCTGTTCCGCCTTGTTGCCGGCAGCAAGCTGATCAATGCCGGGAGCAATGCGGGCCTGCCTTATCTGGGCGGCGCACCGGATCTGGGGGCTTTCGAGCGCGAGTGATCTGCCGGCTCCGGGCGAGTCACCCGCCCTGTGGCAGAGAAAAGCCCACGGTTTTCCGTGGGCTTTTTTGTTCTGGCGCCCTCGGGCCGCGCTGAAGGCGCGGCGTAGAATCCCTCCGCCTGCTTTCGTATCTCCCACCCATGCCTTTCAGCATTGCCGCCCCGGTTCATAGCGAACTCCTGATCAAGAAGAGCCGTTTCATCGCCTGCGTGCAGCCGGTGGTTGATCGTGCGGCAGCGCAGAAGATCGTGGCGGCCTTGTGGGCCGAGCATCCGGGCGCTTCGCATGTGTGCTGGGCGTTGATGGCGGGCGGGCAGTCCGCCGCGGTGGATGATGGCGAACCCAGCGGCACGGCCGGGCGGCCGATGCTCGATGTGCTGCGGCATCAGGACCTGGAAGGCGTGCTGGCGACTACCGTGCGCTATTACGGCGGCATCATGCTGGGCGCGGGTGGCCTGGTGCGAGCCTATACCGATAGCGTGGCGCAGGCCCTGCGTGGCGCGCAGAAGACGCCCATCATCCGCGTGCGCACCCTGCGCTGTGTGGCGCCCTATGCGTTGGAAGGCCTGGTGCGGCGCGCGATCGAAGCGGGTGGCGCGCAGCTGGGCGAGGTGCGCCACGGCGCGCTGGTGGAGTTCCTGATCCGCTTGCCCGAAGCGCAGGCCGAGGGCTTTGTTGCCGCGCTTGGCGAATCCGGCCAGGGGAAGATCGGCTGGTTCAAGGACGATGCTTCAGAGCTGTGAATCTTTCAGCAGGCGCACGCACTCATCCATGATGGAGGCGCCGAGTTCGGAGACATGGCGCGGATCGAGCGACTCCATCAGCTCATGGGCGGTGTATAGCCCGGCCTCGCGCGACAGGCTGTCCCGGATCTGGCTGGCGAGCTGATCGCTCAGATCTGCCAGCCGCTTGCGTTCGGACAGCGGCAGACTCTGCTGTGCACGCCCGAGCCAGTCGCTGCACAGCGCAGCGGCCTGAGCCTGGGTGATCCAGTACTGGTGATCGTAGAAAGCGGCGAGGCGATGGGCGACCAGCGCGTAAATGGCGGCGGCGCGGGCGCCGGTGTCTGGCTCGCGGCGCGTGTCTGTTGCGGTCATGGTGGTTCCTGAAATGCCGGGAGCAGCTTTCGCCCGGCCGCCAGCATACCGAATCAAGCCGCGCGCCGGGGCAGGTGGATGCAGGCCGTGACGCCCTCGCCGGGCTTCGACTGGAGGCTCAGGCTGCCGCCGTGGGCCTCGGCAATGGCCTTGGCGATCGGCAGGCCCAGACCAGTGCCGCCGGTATGCCGGGCACGCGAGGACTCGAGGCGGAAGTAGGGCTCGAAGACTTTCTCCAGCTCGCTCTCGGGAATCCCCGGGCCCTGATCGGTGATGCGGATGCGCACCTCCGTGCCAGTTTCTTCCACGCTCACCCGGATGCTGTCACCGCCGTAGAAGCGTGCGTTATCGAGCAGGTTGGCGATGCAGCGGCGCAGGCCGTGCGGGCGGGCCTTGAGCGGCTGGTTGCAGCGGCCCTCGCGCGTGATGCGGGCACCCAGCTCTTCCATGTCCTCGATCACGCTGTCGAGCAGGGCGTCGAGATTCACCGCTACCAGGGCTTCGGTGTCGGAGCCGGCGCGCAGGAAATCCAGGGTGTGGCCGATCATGGCATCCATTTCACCCAGATCGCGCTGCATCTTCTCGCGCAGCTCGGGCGCGACGTCGCCTTCCAGGCGCAGACGCATCCGCGTGATTGGCAGGCGCAGGTCGTGCGACACGGCGGAGAGGGCCTGGGCGCGCGTATCGACGAGTCGCCGGACGTCACGCTGCATGGTGTTGAAGGCCTGCACCGCCTGACGCACATCCTGCGGGCCGACTTCCGGCATGGGCGCCTGGTTGAGGTTCTTGGCCAGGCCCGAGGCGGCCTGTGTGAAGCGGGCCAGCGGGCGGGTGAGGCGGCGCACGGCCCAGATCGAGAGGCCGGTGGTGGCGCCCCCGAGCAGCACCAGAAGCGCGATCAGGCGATAAGGCAGATCGCCGGAGGGCATCGGCAGCAGGTGATGGAAGGTGACTACGACGCCGTCATGTAGCCGGATCTGTGCGATGTAGGTGCGCGCAAAGAATTTGCCGCGAGCGGGCTTGCTCTCATCCTTGTCATCGTCATCATGGTCTCGCTTGTCGCGGTGGGCGAGCGGAGGCGGATGCAGGCCCAGCAGCAGCGGGTCGACGCGCTCCAGCGCCAGCATCTGCACCTGCAGGCCTGCTGCCAGTTGGCGCCGGGCCTCGCTGGCAAAGTTCTGCGCATCGATCGAGCCATCGATATTTTCGGTGGCCCATGGCAGGCTCAAGGTGAGCATGGTGGGCTGCACGCTGAGCGCCTTCACCAACAGGGGGCGTTCGGCCGGCTCGGCCAGATCCAGCACGGTGGCGATGCCGGCCATGCGCTGGGCGGAATACTCGGCGAGCAGCTTGTAGTTGAGGCGGCCGCGGTCATCCAGCAACAGCCACAGCCCGAGCATCTGCACCACGACCAGCACCACGAAGAGCGCCAGCGCGATCTGGCCGAAGAGGGTGCGCGGCAGCCACTTCATGCGCGCGCTTCCACTTTTGTGGCGAGTATGTAGCCTTCGCTGCGCACGGTCTTGATCAGCTGCGGATCGCGCGCATCGTCGTTGAGGCGGCGGCGCAGGCGCGAAATCATCACATCGATGGTGCGGTCAAAGGGGCCAGCATCGCGTCCGGCGATGGCATCGGTGAGCTGATCGCGCGAGAACACGCAGTTGGGTGTTTCGGCCAGCATGTGCAGGAGGCGGAATTCGCCGGTTGATAGAGCGATGACAATGCCATCCTTGTCGAGCAGGTTGTGGGCCGATAGATCCAGTGTCCAGCCTGCAAAATGCAGGGTTCTGGCCGGGCGTTCCGCCGGGCCATGCTCCTCGGCTCGGCGCATGATGCTGCGGATGCGGGCGAGCAGCTCACGCGGATTGAAGGGCTTGGGCAGGTAGTCGTCCGCGCCCATCTCCAGGCCGATGATGCGATCCATGTCGTCGCCGCGCGCGGTGAGCATCAGGATCGGCAGGCGCGAGCCGGCGCGCAGCTTGCGGCACAGGCTCAGGCCATCTTCGCCGGGCAGCATCAGATCGAGGATCAGCAGGTCGGGCGAGAATGCCGGAAGCATGGCGTGCATGGCTTTGCCGTCGTGGGCTGTCTCGACCTGGAAGCTGTTGTTGCCCAGATAGCTGCGTAGAAGTTCGGTGAGTTCCGGGTCGTCGTCGACCACCAGAATTTTCTTGCTCATGTCGGTCTGGATGAAATTCGTGCTTTTCAGCATAGCCCGGAAGCGTGTTTGGGCGTGCGGCTTTTTTGCATACGGAACATGCAGTTACAGGCATTTACACGCCATTTACAAAACCCCGCGAAAAGCCCATATCCGGTTCACACGCCGGTCGTTCAATGCAGGCATTCCCAAACCCCGGATGCTTCGACATGCGCTCCCTGATTCCATTTCTCACCCAAGCTCACCGCTGGCTGGCCCTGCTCACCGCACCCGTGCTGTTGCTGATCATCCTCTCCGGCCTGGTGCTGGCTTTCAAGCCCGTGGTGGAGGCCGGGGCGCGGGCGCCGGTGGATGTGGCCAGCCTGAGCCGCGCACTCGAGCAGGCCGATCCGGGCCACAAGGCTGGCGTGATGAGTCTCTCCAGCGATGGCACGCGCTTCGTGCTGAGCTCGCGCGGCACCGGCGCCATGGGGGAGTTCGATGCGCAAAGCGGTGCACGGGTGGGCGCGGCCGGTTTCGATCTCTTCGGCCTGGCGCGCAATCTGCACACCAATCTGCTGGTGGGCGCAGGCTGGCTGGTGACGCTGACCACCAGCGTCACGGTGATCCTCTTCCTCTCGGGTTTCCTGCTCGGCTGGCGGCGCCTGCGCAACACCCTCAGTGGCTGGCATGCAGGGCTGGGCTGGCTCGCCTGGCCGCTGGCGGCACTCACACCGGTGACCGGCCTGATGATGGCCTTCCATCTGGGTACCGCCTCCCTGCCGTACTACGAAGCGGGCCGCCCCTTGCCGCTGGTGAAGGTGATCGAGATCGCGAGTCAGCAGGTGGATCTCTCCAAGCTCGCGCAAGTGCGCACCTTCCGCGGCGGTGCCGTGATGCTGACGGTGCAGGATGAGCCGCGCGCCGCCCTCTATCTCGTGACCAGTGCCGGTGAGCTGCTGCGTAGCGGCGGGCCGGGCTGGGTGCGCATGCTCCACGAAGGCACCTGGGCCGGCGCTTTCTCCGGGCTGTTCACCTTCGTGTCGACGCTGCCGCTGCTGGGCTTGCTGCTCACCGGGCTGCTGACCTGGTGGCGTCGCCATCGCCTGCTCAACGCCGCACTGTGAGCCTTTTCCAAGCATGACAGGAGCCTGAGCATGAACGCACGCAGCGAATTTCTGGATCAGCAAGCGCCGGCCGCGAGCAGCGAAATCAAGGCCGCAAGCCGCCGTGCGGCATGGCTGAAAGTGTTGATGCAATGGCACTGGATCAGCTCGGCGGTGAGCCTGATCGGCATGCTGTTCTTTGCCGCCAGTGGCATCACGCTCAACAACGCCGATGTGTTCGAAAGTGCCAGCGCCCAAGTCACCCGGCATGCTGCCGTGCTGCCGCCTGCGCTACTCGCGGAGCTCAACGCGCAACCGGGCGCCGCCGAAGATCCGCCGCCCGCCGCGCTCAAGCGCTGGCTGAGTGAGAACTGGCAACTGGCAATCTATCCGAAGGCCAGCGAATGGTCGGCGGATGAAATCTTCATCGACCTGAAGAGCCCCGGTGTGGAGGCCTGGCTGAGCGTGGATCGCCACAGCGGCGCAATCCAGTACGAAGCCAGTGATCGCGGCTGGGTGGCCTATTTCAACGATCTGCACAAGGGCAAGAACGCCGGCCGCGTGTGGGGCGGTTTCATCACCGTGTTCGGCGTGGCTTGCGTGATCTTCAGCATCACCGGCCTGCTGATCCTGCAGGTGCATGCCCGCTCGCGCTGGAAGGTGTGGCCGCTGACCGGCCTGGGGCTGGTGATCCCCTTGCTGCTGATGCTGCTCTTTGTGCACTAGAAGCCCTGACCCATTTTGAAAGGAAGCAACATGAAAACTCGTCTCCTCACTTCCGCACTCTCCCTCCTCGGCCTGGGCATGAGCTTGCCGGCCCAGGCCGTGGAGGCCCAGCTCGACATCACCCTGCCAGTCATCGAGGGCGCAAAGGTGCGCCGCCCGTATGTTGCGGTGTGGCTCGAGAAGGCCGCCAGTCATGACTTCGCCGGCAATATCGCGGTCTGGTATGACATGAAGAAACCCAACAACGTGGGCGCCACCAAATGGCTGCCGGATCTGCGCAGCTGGTGGAAGGCCAGCGGCAGCCAGGCGAGCTTCCCGATTGATGGGGTATCGGGGGCGACGCGTCCGGCCGGTGAGCATGTGATCAACCTCGGTGCGAGCGAGGCAGTGAAGAAACTCGCCGCAGGCGAGTATGAGGTGGTGGTGGAGGTGGCGCGCGAGCACGGCGGCCGCGAGCTGCTGCGCCTGCCGCTGCAATGGCCGCCGCGCAGCGCTGCCAAGGCCGAAGCTTCGGGGACGAGCGAGGTCGGGCTGGTGCGCCTGACGAGCAAGCCCTGAGCGTGCGGCCATGAATGCACCTGCCTTCCGTGCCCTGATTCCGGCTCGCATCGATCAGGCCGCAGGCCTGCCCGAGGGCGATGTCTACAAGCTCGCCGGCAACTGCATGGGTACCACCTGGAGCGTGCGCGTGGTGGTGCGCGATCGCCTCTCGCCTCGCCAGCTGCAGGCCGATATCGCGGCTTTGCTGGAAGGGCTAGAAGCGCAGATGAGCCACTTTCGCGCCAGCTCGCCGCTGCGCCGCTTTGCCACGCTGCCGCCGGGCTGCTGGATGGATCTGCCGGCGGAGTTTGCGCAGGTCATGCGTACCGCATTGAAAGTGGCGCATCTCAGCGAAGGCGCTTTCGATCCCGCGCTGGGCTCGGCCATCGATGCCTGGGGCTTTGGCGCCGCGCGGCGCTTCAGCGAGGCCGGCTTCGAGCCGCCCGCTGCGCCGCTGCTGCCGGGCAGGCGCTGGCAGGCTTTGGAGCTGGACGACGCCGGTCGCCTGCGCCAGCCGGGCGGTATTGCGCTGAACCTGGCGGCCATCGCCAAGGGCTTTGCGGTGGACGCGGTGGCGGCTTTCCTGACAGGTCGGGGGCTTGAGCATCATCTGGTCGAAGTCGGAGGCGAGCTGCGCGGCAGTGGCATCAAGCCCGATGGCCAGCCCTGGTGGGTGGCACTGGAGTCTCCGGCGCAGGATTGCCCCTTGCCCGCTACGCGGGTGGCCTTGCATGGGCTGGCGGTGGCGACCTCCGGTAACTACCGGCGCTGCTATCTGCTGGATGAACGCCTGATCCAGCACACCCTCGATCCGCGCAGCGGTGAGCCGGTGGCGCATGGCCTCGCCTCAGTGACGGTAATTCATGATGAATGCATGCTGGCGGATGCCTGGGCCACGGCGCTGATGGTGCTGGGCCCGCAGGCCGGCTTGCAGCGGGCCGCAGCTCAGGGCCTGCGGGCCTTGCTGCAGTGGCGGGATGAGCGTGGCGCGTGGCACGAGGCGGCGAGCCCGGCGTTCGAGGCTTTGCTTGTCTGAAAATGATCTGATCCGGAAATCACAAAATGATGGACAACCTTTCCCCGGAAATCTGGCGCTTGCAGGCCGCTGTGGGCCTGATCCTGGCCTATGCGCTGATGTGCTGGCGCATGTATCGCAAGGCCGCACTGGCAGGCTTGCCGGCCCCTAGGCCGCAGCCCGCTGCAGCGCTGGCAGCGGTGCGGGGAAAGCCGGTGTGGATCATTCATGCCAGCCAGACCGGGCAGGCCGAAGCGCTGGCCCGCCAGGCGGCGCGGGCGCTCGAAAAGGAGGGCGTGGAGGTGATCCAGCGGCGTATCGATCAGCCCTGGCTGGACGAGGTGAGCGCCGCCCGGCATGTGCTGTTCGTGGTCAGTACCTATGGCGAGGGCAATCCGCCCGATCATGCCATCAGCTTCGCGCGGACCCAGTTGGCGGCTGGCCCCTGCGCGGCCTTGCGCGGCCTGAGCTATGGTGTGCTGGCGCTGGGCGATCGCAGCTATCCGCAGTTCTGCGCCTTTGGCCGCCAGCTCGATCAGTGGCTGCAGCAATCGGGCGCCAGCGCCTGCTTTCCGCGCATTGATGCGGATCGCCTCGATGCGCTCAGCCTCAAGCGCTGGCAGCAGGCCTTGCAGGGGCTTGGCGTGCACACCCCGCTGCTCACGCCGCCGCTGGATGCCGGCTATACCGAGTGGCGTTTCATCCGCCGTCGCTGCCTCAACAGCGGCAGCCCCGGTGCGCCCTTGTTCAAGCTTGAACTGCAACCTCAGGCTGGCCTGCCGCCGCACTGGCAGGCGGGTGACCTGATTGATCTGACTCCCCCGGGGGGCGATGGCCGGCCGCGCAGCTATTCGATTGCCAACCTGCCGGAGGACGGTCATCTGGAGCTCATCGTGCGCAGCGTGCGCCGCGCCGATGGGCAGCCCGGCTTAGCCTCAGGTTGGCTCAACGAAACGGCCTGGGCCAATGACCGGGTGTCGCTGCGGATCCGCCGCAACCCTGGCTTCAATCTGGAGTGTGGTGTGGATACGCCGCTGATCCTGATCGGTGCCGGTAGCGGCCTCGCCGGTTTGCGCAGTCACCTGCAGGCGCGCGCCCGGGCCATTGCCGATTCGGGGCAGCCGGCGCCCGAGCGCAGTGCCTGGCTGATCTTCGGTGAGCGCTCGGAGCGCCATGACCGGCCCTGCCACAGCGAGCTCGAGGCCTGGCGCCGCAGCCGCGTGCTGAGCCGTCTCGACCTGACTTTTTCGCGCGACGATCCGATCCGCGCCTATGTTCAGCACGCCCTGCTGGAAGAAGCCCAGGCTTTCCGGCAGTGGATTGCTGCCGGCGCCCAGCTCCTCATCTGCGGCAGTGCGCAGGGCATGGCGCAGGGCGTGGAGCAGGCCATGCGCGAGATCCTGGGAGACGAAGGCCTGGAGCAGCTGAGGGCCGCCGGGCGCATCCGGCGTGATGTGTATTGAGCCATGAAGCCATCGCGGACGGCGTCATGGCGCTGTGGCCTGCGTTTCAGTTAACCGCCCGGATCGACAGCACCTTGATCTTGGAGTAACCGAGGATCTCGCGGTCGTATTTTCCGGCGATCTCGACGCGGGTCTTGTCGTCGATTTTCAGACCGAGCGGCCAGTGCTTGTGATCGATCTTCACCAGTACCGTGGCGCTGCCATCGGTGAATTGATAAAGATCGTCATAGGCGACGCGGCTGGTGATATGCCCCTGCAGAACGACGTGGTCATGGTCGTAGGCCTGATCAAGCAGTTGTTTGACTGTCGCGGGGGCGCCATTCGGGCCGAGGTACTGGGCCGAGGCGGCTGTGCAGGCAAGGGTAAGGGCGGTGGCGAGAAAGAGGGATTTCATTTTCATTCCTTTGTGATTAAAACGATGAAGGTGTCGCTCGTTTGATGCTGTGAGAAGGAGCGATGGAATGCAGTCTGAACCTAGCTGGGTGAACGGTGGCTGAACGCCCGTGGGCCGGTGCTTCGAAGTGTGCGGCCTTGTTCATCTGGCGTTCAGACAGGGCTTGCCACACTGCGCAGCGCATTCTCTGCAGCGCCGCTGCAATGGATTTCAGGAAATGGTTCCGCATGAAAACCTGGTGTGTCCGGCCCGCTCTTCTCACTGCCGCACTGGCCCTTGGCTGGCCGGCCGGGGCCAGTGCGGGCGACAAGTTCGAGCAGGATCGCGCGCGTGCGGCCCTGCAGTCCGGTCAGGCGATGTCTTTTGCCGCCGTGCAGGAGCGTTTGCACAAGGCCTGCGACTGCCAGGTGCTGGAGGCCAAGCTGCATCCGGAGAAGGACAGCAGCGGGCTGATCTACGAGATCAAGGCGCTGCGGCCGGACGGGCAGATCCTCAAGCTCGAGATGAATGCTGCTTCCGGCGAAATCCTGCGCATGAAGAACAAGGGCTGGAAAGACTGAGCGGAGAGCACTGATGCGGATCCTGATTGCGGAAGATGAACCCCGGCTGCAACAGCAGCTCGTGAGCCTCGTCGAGGAGGCTGGCTATGTGGCCGAGGCCAGCAGCGACGGGCAGGACGCCCACTATCGCGGCAGCACCGAGGTCTTTGATGCGGTGGTGCTGGATCTGGGCCTGCCCTTGCTGGACGGGCTCAGCGTGCTCAAGCGCTGGCGCGAGGCCGGCCTCAGCCTGCCGGTGCTGGTGCTCACTGCGCGCGGGAACTGGCACGAAAAGGTCATCGGCATCGATGCCGGTGCCGATGATTACCTCGCCAAGCCCTTCCACGGGCCGGAGCTGGTGGCACGCCTGCGCGCACTGATCCGGCGCAGCGCCGGCCTGGCCTCGGCAATCCTGCGTAGCGGCGCGCTGAGCCTGGATACCCGCAATGCCACGGTCAGTTTCGGGGGCGCGCCGGTCGCGCTGACCAGCCATGAGTACAAGCTGCTCGAATACCTGATGCACCGGCAGGGCGTTATCGTGTCGCGGGCCGAACTCACCGAGCATATTTACGCGCAGGACTTCGATCGCGATTCAAACACCATCGAAGTCTTTGTCGGCCGCCTGCGCAAGAAACTCGAACCCGGCGTGATCCAGACCGTGCGTGGCCTCGGCTACCGCATCGCGAGCCATGAGCAAGTCAGCTGAGCACGCCCAACCGCCCACCCGGGCGCCGCGCTCCTTGCGGGTGCGCCTGCTGTGGGGCACCCTGGGCGGACTCACCCTGGCCCTGCTGCTCACTGGGGTTGCGCTGACGACCCTGTTCAAGGATCACGTGGTCAACCAGTTCCAGGCCGCACTGGAGCGCCAGCTCGATCAGTTGATCGTCGAGCTCGAGTTCGGGTCGGATGGCCAGCTCACGGTGGATGACGCTGCCATGCTCGACCCGCGTCTGCAGAAGCCGTACTCCGGCCTCTACTGGCAGATCGACGAACTCGCGGCCGGCAAACCGATCACCCTCGGGCTGCTGCGTTCGCGCTCCCTGTGGGATCAGAATCTGGCGCTGAGCGGCGCCGTGGCGGCGAATCCCGGCGCCTTGCAGGTCAGCGAGCTGCGCGGGCCGGCCCAGGAGTCCCTGCTGGTGCTGCAAAGAATCGTGAGCTCGGCGGATGCGCCCGGGCGCAGCTTCCGCCTCACGGTGGCGGGCGATCTGCGTTTCAATCTCGAAGCCACGCATCGTTTCGGCCGCGCCCTGGCGCTGGCCTTGCTGCTCCTGCTGGGGCTGCTGGCGCTGGCTGCCTGGGCCCAGGTCAGTGTCGGCCTGCGTCCGCTGCGTGATCTGCAGCAGGCGCTCAAGGCCGTGCGTGAAGGGCGCAGCGCGCAGCTTGCCGGCGCCTTTCCACAGGAAGTGCAGCCGCTGGTGGATGACTTCAATCAGGTCTTGCTGGCCAATGCCAGCGTCGTGGAGCGGGCACGCACCCAGGCCGGTAACCTGGCCCATGCCCTCAAGACGCCGCTGGCCGTGCTGGAGAACGAGGCCGAGCAGGCGCGTGCACACGATGCCGCCCTTCCGGTGGCGCTGGTGAAAGAGCAGCTGGCCCAGGTGCGCCGCCATGTGGATTGGCATCTGCTGCGCGCACGCGCCGCGGCCGCACACCGCCTGCCCGGCCGGCATACCGAGGTGAATGCCGCGGTGGCGGGCCTGCTGCGGGTGATGGCGCGGGTGTTTGCCGACAAGCCGCTGACGACGCACATCGAAGCGCCGGAACAAGCGCTGCTGTTTGCCGGTGAAGAACAGGATCTGCAGGAAATCCTCGGCAATTTGCTGGAGAACGCATTCAAGTGGGCCACTTCCAGTGTGCAGGTGCGGCTGGAGGCGCAGCCGGGTGGCTTGTGCGTGCACATCGAAGATGACGGGCCGGGCATTGCCGCCTCACAGCTCCAGCTGGTTCGCCAGCGCGGTGTGCGCCTTGACGAGAGCACGCCGGGTTCTGGCCTGGGGCTCGCTATCGTGCAGGATCTGGTGCTGCTCTATGGTGGCCACCTGGAGTTGGAAAACCTGCCGCAAGGGCACGGCCTGCGTGCCAGCGTATCCCTGCCGGGAGGCCATGCCGCCGCCTGAGCCCAGGCGCGGGCGGGCGTCTTTACCTGCGCAGATTTTCCTGTACGAGAACTTACCTTGTAGCCACTTGATGCTGCTGCGTGAGCAGCCAGAATCAGGTCTGTGCAATCAAAAAGGAAATTCCATGCGCAAGCGAGATGCCCTGAGAGTGCTGCTGGCATTGGCAGCCAGTCTTCTGCTGTGCCCCGGGGTGCAGGCCGCTACGCCGGAGGTGGTGAAACCGGTCCAGTCCTGCACCGGATTACTGGCTACCGCGCTGAGCGATATCGGTGGCGAGGGCAGTCAGGTGCTCAGCGCCCGTGAAAGCGTGAAGGATGGTGTGACGATGTGTGTGCTGGAAGGCCGCCTCGCACCCGCCATCGGTTTCCGGGTCAGCCTGCCCGTTGAGGGCTGGACTCAGCGCTACCTGCAGATCGGTTGTGGCGGCCTGTGTGGCCGTATCCCCGAAGAGGTCGGTGCCGCCGAGGGCTGCGTGCCGCTCAAGGCGGGGGGCTTCGTCATCGCTTCCACCGACATGGGGCATCAGGGTATGGGCGGCGAGTTCGGTCGCGACGAAGCCTTGCGCATCGATTTTGCCCATCGCGCCGTGCATCTGACTGCCGTGGCCGCGAAGAAGCTCATCCGCGCCTATTACGGCCGTGCCGAGGCTTTTGCCTATTTCACCGGGTGCTCGGATGGCGGGCGCGAAGCCCTGATGGAAGCTCAGCGCTACCCGGAGGATTTCGACGGAATCATTGCGGGTGCGGCGGCCATGAATTTCCAGGTCCAGAACGGCCTCTACCATGCCTGGCAGGCCAGTGCGAATACCGGAGCGGATGGCCAGGCCATCCTGCAGGCGGCGCGCCTGCCCTTGCTGCATCAGGCCGTGCTCGCGCAGTGCGATGGACTCGACGGGCTGCAGGACGGCCTGCTCAGCGATCCGCGCTTGTGCCATTTTGATTCGGCCAGCCTGCAGTGCCCGGTCGGAGCCACATCGCCCCGCAGCGATTGCCTGAGTGCTGCCGAAGTTGATGCGGTGCGCAAGCTCTATGCCGGCCCGCGCGATCCGCGCAGCGGCGAGCGGCTGATCATCGGTGGCCCGCAATATGGTTCCGAACTCGCCTGGGCCGGCGTATTCGTGCCGCGTGCAGCGGGCCAGCCGATCTTCAGCGGCCAGATCGCGCTGGATGCGCTGCGCAACCTGAGCTTCGAGCGCAATCCGCCGGAAAGCTTTTCCCTGGCCGACATCCACTTCGATCAGGCCATGCTTGAGCAGCTCAAGCCCCTGCATCCGCTTTACGACGCGACCAACCCCGATCTGCGCGCCTTCGCCGCGGCGGGCGGCAAACTGATCCTGTGGCATGGCTGGGCCGATCCGCATATCTCCCCCCTCAATACCCTCGCCTATCACGAGGCCCTCGAGCAGTTCATGGGCAAACAGGAAGCCGCCGCGTTCGAGCGCCTCTATCTGTTACCCGGCGTCTATCACTGCGCTGACGGAGAAGGCCCGAGCCTGGTCGATTTCCTCACCCCGATGCTGGCCTGGGTAGAGCAGGGGCAGGTGTCGCAGGCTGTCCTGGCCAAGCAGGCCGCCAGTCGCCCGCGCAGCAGCTTTGGCCAGCCCGGCGCACTGTCGCCGGCGGTGGAGGCTTCACCGGCTCCGGCCAAAACCAGGGCCCGACCGCTCTATCCCTACCCGGCGCTGGCTGCACTCAAGCCCGGCGCCGATCCGGATCAGGCTGCCAGTTACACTGCTGCGCCGGCCCGGTTCACGGCATCGACGCCGGCTTGGGCCGGCAGCAGTTTATTTACGCCTTATCGCGCCAAATAAATCCGCCGAAAGTTTTGCTCCTAAAAAAAGCCCACGGAAATCGTGGGCTTTTTGCTGTCTTGCAGCAATTCTGATAAATCCTTGTTTTGATTGTTGATGTTTATAAAAACAAAAAAATCTGTCGGCTGGTCGAAGTTCGATTGCGTCTTGTACATGCGGATGATTGCTCTGACGCGCAAAAACGCGGGTCTGGATGGTTACTACTTTAGTGGTGTGTGACAAATTTCTCGGATATCACTAAGTATTTGTCAAAACAAATAAATTGTATGTTTTCGAACTAATTTAGTGTTTTGATTTTAAAGGAATTGTTTGCTCTCCTATGGAGGTGTATTGGGGTTTACCTAAGTGTCGCCGTTCCGGCTTTTGTAGTTTTATTGCCTCGCCGGCTGTGGTTGAGAGTAAAGCTTGTGTCCGACACGATCAGTGGCATTCGTCGTGGTGTGAGTGGAGTGATTTGTCATCTCCGAATAGGACACAATTTTTTACGGACAACGATCCTCGAGCGAGGTCGCTGGCTGGTTGTATATAGGATGTATTTCGGAGACGCAGTCATATATTTTTATTGTTAAATCAATAAAAAACAAAAAGGAGTCGTTTATGAACAAGTTCAGCCGGTTGTTTTTGGTTCTTTCCGCAGCAATGGCATTTAGTGCAGGCGCTCAGGCAGCAGGTAGCTGCACCGCAGGCAGCACCATCAGCGACGCAACGGTAGATTGCGGCGGCGCGGAAATCGGTCTTTCGTGCGATGGTGATAGCGACAAGCAGTCGCCGGTGCTGATTCTCAAGAACGCCACCGTCAAGAACGTGACGATCTCCGCAAAGGGCGGCTCTGATGGCATCCACTGCGCGGGTGGTACCTGCAACCTGATCAACGTGACCTGGAAGGAAGTCTGCGAAGACGCCGCCTCCGTCATCGCTGACAACGCCAAGCTGGTGGTTTCCGGTGGTTCGGCCACCAACACCAACTCGAGCACGGCCAGCCTCGGCGGCAAGCCGGACAAGTTCTTCCAGGTGAACAACAAGAACACCTCGCTCACCGTGAAGGACAACTTCACCGCCATCATCGCCAAGGGCAACCTGAGCGCTTCTGCTGGCAAGCTGGCCCGTACCTGCGGCAACTGCACCACCAACATCGGCCCGCGTACCATCGTGGTGAATAACGTCACCACCAAGGGCGCGCTGCTGACCGTTGTCGGCGTGAACTCCAGCTATCTGGATGCCAACAGCAAGACGGTTTCTGGCGTGTATGACACGGCCACCATCACCAACCTGACGGTTGAGGGCTACAAGCTCAGCGGCACCAAGAGCACCCCGGTGATCTGTGAAGAATTCACCGGCCTGCCCAAGAGCCTCGGCAAGGAAAGCCCGAGCCAGGGCCAGAAGTGGGGCACCAAGTCCTGCGTGGTCAGCACGAGCAATGTGAAGGCGCTGTAATTCCTTCCTGCTGGATGCAGTTCAAGACCCCGGGCATGGCCCGGGGTTTTTCATTGTCCTTCCCGATTCGCCGCGTAACTGGAGTCTGAGCATGCGACTGACGCTTTGTCGTGCTGCCGAAAAATGTGTTGGCTTTATTGCCCTGTGTCTTGTCTGTGTGCCGGCGCTGGCTGGCCAGGTTTCCAATCCGGACTGGATTTTCGGTGCGCAATCCGCCGGCCTTGAAATCCTGACGGGGGGCGATGGTCTGTTGCGCTGGCGCAGCAGCGCCGAATCTGGCTGGCACGAAGAGAAACTGGGCGACGCGACGGTGGACATGGCTGTGGCCGACCCTTCCGGCCAGCGGTTTCTGGCGCTGAGCGATGGCCGCGCCTGGCACGGCGAACGCAGCCCTGCGGGCATGCGCTGGACGCCCGCCCTGGAAGGCTGGAAGCTCAGCAAGCTCGGCTTCGATGGCCAGCAGTCGGCCTGGCTGGCCTGGGCCTGCCGCAGCGAACGGAGCAGCGAATGCGCCGTGCTGACGGCAGCGCTTGCCGAGCCGGCTGGCCAGGGCTGGCATGTGATCGGGCAGGGCGCCACGCCTGAGCTGCGCTTGCTGGGCGTGGACAGTGATAATCGGGCGATTGCCTCGGCCATGAATGGCAGCCTGTGGGTCAGCGAAACCGGGCCCGGCGTGTGGCAGGCCGTGCGCGTGCCGCAAAAATTCATGATCAGCGAAATCGTCTACTGGAAGCGCGCCGGGCCCTGGTGGGCCGGCATGACGCGTGACCAGCGCGTCCTGCTGGTTGATGCCGCCCGCGCCAGGGCTTTTGCGGTGGCGATGCCCAGCGGAAAGCCGGGCGGCCAGGGCAGCGGGTGGACCTCTGCGGCCTACGACGAGCAGACCGCAACACTGATGCTGGGCGGTGCGGACGGACGCATCGCCTTGCTGGCCGCTGCCGGGCGCAGCAGCAAACCCGCGTTCAGCCTGCGCGCAGCAAGCTTGCCCTATGTCGAGCAGCTGGCTTTCGACGCCGTGCGCCGGCAATGGCTGGCGCTCAGCAATGACGGGCAGCTGTTTGCTTCCACCAATGCCGGCCTTGAATGGACGCTCGAAAAGCGCTTCGGCCAGGTGCGCTCGAATGGCCTCGCGCAGGCCGCCGACGGGCGCCTGCTGATGTGGGGCGATGGCGGCTTCATCGCACACCGCAGCCCCGCCGAGGGTTGGGTGCTCGAGCAACCGGACCTGAGCCGCTACATCAACCATATTCTCGTGAGCCCGTCCGGCAGCCTGCTGGCGGTTGGTGTTCAGGGGCTGATCGCGCGCGCGGCCGCCCCCTCGGGCGGGCCTGCGGACTGGTGCGTGATCGACGCCGGCCTTGGCTATGGTCAGTACCTGACCCATGCGCTCGCCTATCCCGGCAGCCAGACCCTGCTGGCGGCGGGCGCCAGCGCCACCATCGTCCGCTCCACGGATGACGGCGCGAGCTGGCAAACCGTGTTCAAACATGCGGACGGCGCCCTCGGCAACTTCCAGCGCATCGCCATTCATCCGCAAAGCCGGGTGGCTCTGGTGGTGGCCAATCCGGGCTGGGTGATGCGCTCCGCAGACGAGGGCGCGAGCTGGCAAAACGCCGCCGAGGGCGCCGTACTGCAGCTCAAGGATGTGCTCGCCGTGCCCGGGGCCGGTTTCGTGGCCGTCGGCGAGGGCGGCGCCGTGCTTTTCTTTGACGCCCAGGGCCGCCTCCAGCGCCAGCTGGCGATCGCTGCCAGCCCGGTCTGGTATCAGATCCGCGAAGCGGCGGGCGCCCTGTGGGTCATGGGCGATGGCAACAAGCTGCTGCGGATCAGCCTGGATGCTCAGCAGGTGGAAGAGGTCGGGCTCGGCCAGCACTTCCTGGCGCGAGACATCATCAGCCCCGCCCCGGATGTGCTGATCGTTGCCGGCGCCCGGGGCTCCCTGCTGCGCTCGGCCGATGGCGGCCAGCACTGGCAGGTGATCAATGCCGGCGTGCAGGCCAATCTTCGCCGCCTCCTGCAGGATGAAAAGGGCCGTCTGTGGGTCGCCGGGCGGGATGGCGTGCTGCTGCGCTCGCAGGATGCCGGCCTCAGCTGGCAGGCCGTGCCTTCCGGCACGATTCGCCACTTCAAGGACGGGCTCCTGCTGCCCGGCACGCACACCATGCTGCTCTACGGCGAGCGCCTGCTGGCTCTGCCTGCCGCGATCCGGTGAGGCCGCGAGCAAGGCCAGGATCTGCGTTGTGATGGCCCAGGCCGGCGAGCGCGCCGGTTTGGGCTCGCCTCTCGGCGCCTGAGCTGGCCGAGGCCTTTCAGGCCGCCTCGCGGAAGCGCCCCGACACCCCTTTTCTCGACATGCCCAGCCGGCTGGAGATCGTCACCCTCAGGAGACGCTACCTGAGCGCCGGTCCGAGAGCCTTGCTCGACCTGTGCGGCATCCATTCTGAAGCCTAGGGCCTGTAGCGGTGTGGCGATGGCCGCCGTCGCTTGGCTGCAACACCCTGAGCTTTGGCTACCCCACACAATGTGATCAAGATCACGGCGGAGTGTCATTGGCATATCCCGGGGCGCGAGGACGGGTTAGCGTTGTTGCTGTGGAGCGGTTGGGCGGTTGACGGCCAGAAGCAGACGTTCAGGCAAGTGGCGTCAAAGAAGTCATACGGAGCTTCAAAGCTGAAATCTGCAAAGTGAGGTTTTTGTCGATTCTGTTAATGGTATTCATCCATACAGCAGAATCGTGAAGATTCAAGCTGGAAGCCAATCTTCGCTGGTCGGTCGCGCCATGCTAGGGAGCACGCGCCGATGATAGGCAGCAAAACTGATCCCTATAACAAGTTATGCACCTAAGGATGGTCCCATGGCAGATAAACCTTACCGCCATTTAAATTTGTTCATGGCAAAGCCTGACGCTACAACAAAAACATTTGCTGAGCTGCTGGCTCCAGAAAGCAACGTATCTTTATATAATTTAGACCCTAAATTTGAATTTGATGGCGCTCTCTACGTTAAGCGCTCCTCTGAAAAACGACCCAAATGGAGCGAGGTCGTAGATCTGATCACGGGAGTTGAGATCCCTTATATCGGTACTAAATCAAGTTCTGCAGTACTTTTCTTGCGCACTGAGAATGCACTTTTTGCATTCACATTTGGATATGGCCGGTATTTAATTGAAACCACGTTCTTCATTCAAGATTTTGGGCTAAAAACGGCCCTGAACATCCTTAATCACGAAAGCCTTAGAAGCGTGGATCTTCACACTCTTGAAGACCAGCCCGTACAGAAAAAATCACAGGCCACACGTGAATCGGAGGCAAGCATATTTGGGATTGATATCTCAAGAGATGTATTAAGGGCAGTAACAGGATCACCAAAACCAGGAATAAATCTAAGAAATATATCTGGCGGCGATGCCATGCTTTCATTTGGAGCGGAGTTGGATATAGAGGAAATACCCGGTTTGGCTGCGCAGATATATGGCTACTACACAAACGATGACTACAAATCTGGGTTTTCTTGGGTAGATAATGTCAGACGCATAAAAGAAAAGGGGCTGATAGATAGACTAGACGCCACGCTAGTTGAAGCCATCAAAGAAAAAGATCAAAGCCTTGTAATTACTTTGCCAGAAATAGGGAAATGGGATTCGATCACTGGATTTAGTTTTACTCGCTCCAAAAGCACAGTATCACCAACAATCCAAATTGATTCTTATTATTCAGGAATTGATGTAGATTCCGTTTCAATAGAATCAGTTAAGCGAGACCGCCTTTTTGTCTTTGATATTCATGAAGACGAGTCCGACCACTCTATATATAAGTGCATTTATTTCGAAAAATCTGAAGCAGAAAAGACATACGTATTATTCTGCGGCATTTGGTACGAAATAGACAACACGTTCATGGGCAGAATAAATTCCACATTAGATCAGATTGAAATCTCTGATCTAGACTTTCCCGCCATAGAAATATGGGATGAAGCAGGCGATAAAAAAATAGAAACGGAAGGGGATTATAATATCCGCGCAGCTAATGCACACGGCTACCACCTTCTTGATAAGAAATTAATTAAGAGCAATAAAACAACAAGCTCAATTGAACTCTGCGACTTGCTAACGCCAAACAAGCAATTGATTCATGTAAAGCACAGAAAAGGCGGCTCAGCCGGCTTAAGCCATCTTTTTGCACAAGGCAGTGTTTCTGCCGAGATCATGCTCGGCGATAAGGCGTTTAGAAAAGCCGCCAGAACAGTTCTAGCCCGCATTAATGCTACAGCCAGGGACATTATCCCCTTAGACAATCCCAGAAGCGTTGACTACGAAGTCGTCTTTTTGATTCTTGGAGATGAGAAAGCCACGGTGAAAGGCAACCTTCCATTTTTTAGTAAGGTTAATTTGTCACGCGCATATGAAAATCTTTCTCAAAGAGGGTTTCCCGTTAAAATCTCTGCGGCACCTAAGGTTGATAGGCCCGTTGCATAACAAGTCCATCAAGCGGACACCGTACCGGTGCCGCTTATGTCCAACGTTGAGCGTCAGCTTTCCAGTCTCCTGACCGTCGCCTTTGGGTCGTAAACGGCCCCGTACCTAGCCTTTTAGGGCGGGGCATTGACCCGCGCCGATGAGTCCTTTCTCTGGCGAATCGAACCAATTCCGCACGGGTTACGCCTGCGGCTAATCCGCCCTACGCCTGAACGCCCGCTTTTCATTCTCCCGACCGACTGCGACTGGCCGTATACGGCCCCGCGCCTGGCGATCGTTTCATTGAGACCGTAAAAAAGCCCACGAAGAATGCCATGGGCTTTTTGCTGAGCCGGCCAGAGGGTCTGCGGGTTTCATTCAAGCGGAACGATTACGAGGAATGAAGTCTGTTGGACTTTGAGTGTCGAAGTCCTGGGCGTTACATGCATGCACTTTTGAAAAAAATTTCAAGGTCTGTCGGATTGATCCGCGCTAAAAAGTGAAAACCGGGCGGTCTTATGCAAGTGCCCGGCGCTCGTGCCGCCGATTGCCTTACAAAACAAAGCGCATGTCGAGCACGGCAGGGATAATTTTTTCTGCCTGGCGTTGAGCCGGCGGTGAGTAATTCTTGCAGGGTGCAACGATGCACCCCCGCCAGGGGGCAGGGGCGATCGTCTCTGGTTACGCGGACTCAGCTCAGGTCGCAACCGCTCGGTAGGGTCCAGGTGGTGGTGGGTTTCTGTGCTTTCACCGCTGCGGTTGCCGTGATGCCGACCCGGCTGGCGCCGAGAATGGTTTCGAGTTCCGCGATGCTTACGATGTAGCTGTTAAGCGTAGACAAACCCTCGCGGTTCGGGATGTACCAGCTGATGGCCTTCTTTGCTCCGGTGGAAGGGTCCGTTGTAATGATCGTTTTCCAGAAGTACTCAGGGGTGCGGATGCCGTGCGAGGAAAGGAAGTAGTCGTTGGACGTATCGCTATACACGAGGCCTCCATAGACGGTGAGCGGCGCTACATCGCGATAGCATTCAGCCACGTTCTCTGCCTGAACCCAGATGCCCTGATTGAATGTTGAAATCTGGGGGACGATGTTGGTCATGTAATTGGCGCGCTTGATGTACGTACTCGTGGCATCCATGTGATTGGACGTCACCAGGTGGCCACGGTCGTAGCCCGTTTTCACGCTCGCATACGAAGCCGTCGAGGTCTGCTGGAGGCAGCCGCTCGGCAGATCCGGATCGGTGTAGAACGAGGAGGGTCTTGCGGCGCTGCCGGTGTCCGTCGTCAGCGAATACTCGTAGCGCAGCGCGGTACGGTTGGTGCAGTCGTAGGTCAACTTGAAGCCCCCTTTATCGAGAGTGACTTCCTCTGCACGAGCAACGCCCACACAAGCGACCAACGCAATAATATAAAGCATGTACTTCATGACTAACTCCTGTGAATTGAGGTTGATAACGCGAACGCATAACAACTCCCGTCAGGTTCTGGCGATCAATGGAAATGAAATCGCCATGGCCGGACGGCACAGGGTAGGGTCTTTCTGGTGCTGCTTTTTTGTGTATCTTAATTGTGATTCACTAAGACTAAAGAATTATTGCAACGTCAAATCGTAATAACTGTTATCTCGTTTTGATTATGGGTTGCAATTGAACTTCGGGTCCATGAAATCATGGATGGTTAAGTTGAACGGGGTGGGATGATCGCGAGATCGTGAGTCGGTTTAATCAGCCAAGAGATGCGTTTGCGCAAATCGCGTAAGAAGCTGTTTGCGATCTGTCGCCTTGTAAGGCGGGTTACGGCTGCGCCTAACCCGCCCTGCGCCTGACGACCGTTTCATTGAGACCGTAAAAACAAAAAGCCCACGAAGAATGTCGTGGGCTTTTTGTTTGGTACGGCCAGCGGGCCGGCTGACTTCATTTCAAGCTGAATATCACCAGTTGGTTTCGCGTTCCGGTGTGGCTGAAATTTTATGGATGGACAAGTCTGCGCCATTAAATTCTTCTTCGGCGTCCAGGCGCAGGCCGGCGATTTTCTTGATCGTGCCGTACACGATGCCGCCGCCGATCACGGCGACTGCGATTCCGGCCAGGGTGCCGATCAGCTGGGCCCAGAAGCTCACGCCGCCTGCACCGCCCAGCGCTTGCTGGCCGAAGATGCCGGCGGCGATGCCGCCCCAGGCGCCACACAGGCCGTGCAGGGGCCATACGCCGAGCACGTCGTCGATCTTCCAGCGGTTCTGAACCTGCGTGAACATGTAGACGAATAGCGCGCCAGCCACGCCGCCCACGACCAGGGCGCCCAGCGGATGCATGATGTCCGAACCGGCACAGACGGCGACCAGGCCGGCGAGCGGGCCGTTATGCACGAAGCCCGGGTCGTTCTTGCCCATCACCAGCGCGGTGAGCGTGCCGCCCACCAGCGCCATCAGCGAGTTCACGGCGACGAGGCCGGTGATGGCTTCGAGCTTCTGGGCACTCATCACGTTGAAGCCGAACCAGCCCACGGTGAGGATCCAGGCGCCAAGGGCGAGGAAGGGGATGCTTGAAGGCGGGTGGGCGGCGATGGCGCCATCCTTGTTGTAGCGGCCACGGCGTGCGCCGAGCAGCACCACGGCGACGAGGCCGATCCAGCCCCCCACGGCATGCACCACCACGCTGCCGGCGAAGTCGTGGAACTTGGCGCCCAGCGCGGCTTCGATGGCTGGCTGGATGCCGAACTTGTCGGCCCACACGATACCTTCGAAGAAGGGGTAGACGAAGCCCACCAGCAGAAAGGTGGCGGCCAGTTGTGGCGAGAAGCGCGCACGCTCGGCGATGCCGCCCGAGACGATGGCCGGGATGGCGGCGGCGAAGGTGAGCAGGAAGAAGAACTTCACCAGCTCGTAGCCACTATTGACCATCAGGCTTTGAGCGCCGCTGAAGAAATGCACGCCGTAGGCGATGCCATAGCCGATGAAGAAGTAGGCGATCGTCGATACACAGAAATCGACCAGGATCTTGACCAGGGCATTGACCTGGTTCTTGCGACGCACGGTGCCAAGCTCAAGAAAGGCGAAACCAGCGTGCATGGCCAGCACCATGATGGCGCCCAGCAGCACGAAAAGCACGTTGGCGGAAGTTTGGAACTGCTCCATTTTGGACCTCGTATTGCACGGAAGCGCTGCTTAAAGCATGAACTGAGCCAGAGTTTCTTTCTTTATTAATCAATGACTTGTTTGTACATGTCGAGCGGTGGATGCGCCATATATGTGCATATGCCTTTCGTTTATGCACGCAAGCGGTGCTTGTGCATGCACCGCATGAGGTGGTGCAGAGGCATTTGATGCAAAAGGGTTTGCACCGCAGTGGGGCGTCTGTTGGCGGGGTGGGCCTGTGCTGGCGTCTGGGCCCCGCCGGCTGAAGCCGGCCCTACGAAAAGCCGCGCGTCTGTGCGCGTAGCCGTGCCTGCGGGGATGGTTTTGAGCTTGTAGGGCCGGCTTCAGCCGGCGGGGCCCAGGGTGGAGTGGGGCTGTGCGGCTCAAGCCGCACCTACGAAACTCTGTGGGCCTGTGGGGTCCAGGCTTGTGGCGGGTGGGGTTTTGTAGGGCCGGCTTCAGCCGGCGGAGCCCGGTGTGCTAGGTGGGATATGCGGCTAAAGCCGCAGCTACGGCAAGCCGCGCTCCCCTGGCTCCGTTACATCCCGATGTATTGCGGGCCGCTGCCGCCTTCGGGCGGGTGCCAGAGCAGGCTGTGCTCGGGGTCGTTGAGTTCGCAGGCCTTGCAGTGCAGGCAGTTCTGGCTGGTGATGCGTACCGAGTCGCCCTCCCGCTCGTACACGCCGGCCGGGCAGTAGCGGGCTTCGGGGGCGGCAAAGCGGATCACCCGGGCCTCTTCCTGGGCCGGGGTGTTCTGGCGGCGCAGATGGGGCGGCTGGTCGTGCTCATGGCTGATGTTGGCGAGCATCAGGGAGCTGTTGCGGTCGAACGTCAGCACGCCGTCCGGCTTCAGCGGCGGGCGCGGCGGATAGTTGCCTGCGGCGGCCATCTTGCTGCGTGCCGGGGCTGGGTGGCGTAGCGTCCAGGGCAGGCGCAGGCCGAGGGCTAGCAGCCACATTTCGACGCCGCAGAAGAGCGAGCCGAGCACGGTGCCGAAGCGCGACAGCAGTGGCTTCACGTTGCGCGTGTCGCGCTGCTCGCGGCCGATCCAGGAGGCGGCCACGGCGGCCGGGAAATCCGCCAGCTCGTCATGCTCACGCCCGGCCTGCAGGGCGGCGGCGACCGCTTCGGCGGCGAGCATGCCGGACTTCATCGCGGTGTGCGTGCCCTTGATGCGCAGCACATTGAGCAGGCCTGCCGCGCAGCCCAGCAGCAGGCCGCCCGGGAAGCTGAGGCGGGGCTGCGACTGCAGGCCGCCTTCGTTAATGCTGCGGGCGCCGTAGCCGAGGCGCTCGCCACCGGCGAGCAGGGCGGCGATGCGTGGGTGAGTCTTGAGGCGCTGGAGTTCGTCAAAGGGCGAGAGCTGCGGGTTGCGGTAGCCGAAGTGGGTGACCAGGCCGAGGGCGATCCGGTCTTCACCGTACTGGTAGAGAAAGGCGCCGCCGCCTGCTTCCCTGCCCAGCGGCCAGCCCAGGAAGTGGGTGACGCTGCCGGTGCGGTGGCGCTCGGCCGGGATCCGCCACAGCTCCTTGATGCCCAGACCGTAGTGACTTTCGCCGACGCCTTCGCGCAGGCCGTAGCGGGCTTCGAGCTCGCGCGTGAGCGAGCCGCCGGCGCCTTCGGCGACCAAGGTGTAGCGGCCGCGGATTTCGATGCCGGGCGCAAAGCGGGCACTTTCTTCGCCGGCGGCATTGCGGCCCATGTCGCCGCTGAGTACGCCGATCAGCGCGCCGGCCTCGTTGTAGCAGGGCGCGGCGGCGGCGAAGCCCGGGTAGAGCTCGACGCCAAGTGCCTCGGCCTGCGTGCCGAGCCAGCTGCACAGCTCGCCGAGGCTGCCAACGTAGAGGCCGCGGTTGTCGATCTGTGGCGGCAGGCTCCAGTGCGGCGCGGGCAGGGCGTGCTGCGCGCTGAGCCAGACGACTTCATCCTCGCTGACCTGGGTCTTGAGCGGCGCGCCGAGCGTGCGCCAGTCCGGCAGGAGTTCATCCAGCGCGATGGGGTCGATCACCGCCCCGGAGAGGATGTGGGCACCAATCTGGGCGCCTTTTTCGAGCACGCAGACGGAGATTTCCCGCCCGCTGCTGGCGGCCAGCTGACGCAGGCGGATCGCGGCGGCGAGGCCGGCGGGGCCGGCGCCGATGATGAGTACGTCGTATTCGATGAGGTCGCGGGTCATGGCTTGTTTTTCAGAGAACGGGCGCGAGCGCGATGTCGTCGGTAGAGGTGGCATCGCCGGTGAAGGCGCGGATATGTTCGATCAGGGTGGCGAGGCCGCCGCTGATGTATTTGTGACGGTGGCGAACCAGGTAGAAGGCGCGGCGCAGGTCCAGATCCTGCACCGCCAGCTCGACCAGACTGCCGCGGCGGAAGGCGTCACGCAGCGCGAGACGTGAGATGCAGCCGAGGCCCAGCCCTGCTTCTACCGCACGCTTGATGGCTTCGGTGTGTTCCAGCTCAAGTCGCACCCGCAAGTGCTGGCGATCTCCGCCGAAGGCATGCTCCACGGTGCTGCGGGTGCCCGAGCCGGGTTCGCGCAGGATCCAGTCGCAGGCCAGCACCTCCTGCCGGCTGAGGCGTTTCTTGCCCGCCAGCGGATGGCCGGGGGCGGCGAAGACCACCAGCTCGTCGCGCAGCCAGGGTTCGGCGACAACGTCCGGATGCTGGATGTCACCCTCGACCAGGCCGAGGTCCAGCTCGAAGCGCGCCACGGCGGCCACGATGTCGCTGGAGTTATGGACTGCGAGCTGCACGCGGGAGTCTTCATGGCGCTTGAGGAAGTCCGCCACGAAGAGCGTCGCCAGATAGTTGCCGATCGTCAGGCTGGCGCCCAGGCGCAGCGGGCCCATCGCGCGCTGGCTGCTCAGTGAGTCTTCCAGCTCCTGTGCCCGGTCCAGCAGTTCCGCGGCGCGGGCGAGCAGCCATTGGCCGGTGTCGTTCAGGCGCAGGGTTTTGCCGACGCGATCGAAGAGCATCTGCGAATAGGCCTTTTCAAGCTCGGCCAGCGCCGTGCTGGTGGCTGACTGCGACAGCGCCAGGCGCTCCGCTGCACGGCTCGCTGAGCCGCTCTGGGCCACTGCCACGAAGATTTCGAGTTGTCTGAGGGTGAATCTCATGCCTGCCTTGTATATCTATTTTGTAGATAACTGTATTCATAACAATCCGCTTTGTAGATAGTTTATCCGTCCCTAAAATGCATCGCAACAAGGAGAACTTATGAAGATCATCGTTTCCATCAAACGTGTTGTGGATCACAACGTTCAGGTTCGGCCCAGCAGCGATCACAGTGCGGTGGAGCTGGCCGGTGCGCGCATGAGCATCAACCCCTTCGACGAAAACGCGCTTGAAGAGGCTGTGCGGCTCAAGGAGCGTGGCATCGCCAGCGAGGTGATCGTGGTTTCGTTTGGCGACAGCGGGGTGCAGGAATCCCTGCGTCAGGCGCTGGCGCTGGGTGCCACGCGGGCCATCTGGGGCCAGCTGCCGGCAGGGTTGGAGCAGCCGGATCAGCTGGCAGTGGCCAAGCTGCTACGCGAGGTGGTGCAGGCAGAACAGGCATCCCTGGTGCTGCTCGGCAAGCAGGCTATCGACGAGGATGCCGGCCAGACCGCGCAGATGCTCGCCGCCTTGCTGGACTGGCCGCAGGCCACCGCCGTGTCGGCGCTCGAAATCGAAGGTGAAAAACTCAAGTTGCAGCGCGAAGTCGAGGGCGGCACCGAGTCGCTCGAAGTGCAGCTGCCGGCGGTGCTGTCCGCCGATCTGCGCCTGAACGCGCCGCGTTTCGCGAAGCTGCCCGATCTGATGAAGGCCAAGCGCCTGCCGATCGAGCCCTTCGATTGCGCCGCCGCAGGGCTGGCGCTGGGCCCGCGCCTGCGCACCCTGCGGGTGGAGAGCCCGGCGCCGCGCGCCGGTGGCATCGTGGTCAGCTCGGTTGCCGAGCTGGTTGAAAAACTCCGTCATGAAGCACAGGTGATCGCATGAGCACGCTCGTTATTGTCGAACCCGGTTCGCACCCCTCCGCCAGCGGTGTGGCCCGCGTCACGCGCCAGGCGGTGACTGCCGCCCAGCACTGGGGCCAGCCGGTCGACCTGCTGGTGCTCGGCCACACGGATGCTGCCGCCCATACGCACATCGCCGGAGTCCGCCGGGTGTTGCGGGCCGATGCGCCGCATCTGGCGCAGCCGGTCGCCGAGGATGTGGCGGCTCTGCTGGACGGCCTTGCTGACGACTACGCGGTGATCCTCTCCGCGCACACCAGTCTGGCCCGCAATGCCTTGCCGCGCCTGGCGGCCCGGCGCGATGTCGGCATGCTCAGCGAAGCCGTGGCCTTGCTGGGGCCCACTACCTATCAGCGCCCGATCTACGCCGGCAACCTGCTGGCCACGGTGGAGAACACGCCGGGCCTGCAGATCCTCACTGTGCGTGCTTCACGTTTTGCCGAGGCTGCACTCGATGGCCAGGCCGAAGTGCAGGCCATTGTGGCGCCGGCGGCCGATGGCCGCGCCCGCGTCACCGCCCGCCAGAGTGCCGGCGGCGAGCGGCCGGAGCTGGGGCTGGCGCGAGTAGTGGTGTCCGGCGGGCGCTCGCTGGGCAGTGCCGGGCAGTTCAATGCCGTGCTCAGTCCGCTGGCAGATCAGCTGGGCGCCGCGCTGGGCGCCACTCGTGCAGCGGTGGATGCGGGCTACGCACCGAATGAATGGCAGGTCGGCCAGACCGGCACCGTCGTCGCCCCCGAGCTCTACATCGCGGTGGGCATCTCGGGGGCCATCCAGCACACCGCCGGCATCAAGGATAGCCGCGTGATCGTGGCCATCAACCAGGATCCGGACGCTCCCATCATGCAACTGGCCGACTACGCGCTGGTGGCCGATATCTTTGAAGCCGTGCCCGAACTGGTGCGGCAACTTCCTGCAAAGGTCTGAACCATGAGCAAGCTTGCTACCGAAACCGTTACCTCGGTTCATCACTGGAACGACACCCTGTTCAGCTTCAAGACCACGCGCGATCCGGGCCTGCGCTTTGCCAACGGCCAGTTCGTGATGATCGGCCTGCAGGCTGAAGAGCGCCCCTTGCTGCGCGCCTACAGCATCGCCAGCGCCAATCACGAGGAGCATCTGGAGTTCTTCAGCATCAAGGTGCCGAACGGCCCGCTGACCTCGCGCCTGCAACATCTCAAGCCTGGCGACGAGATCTTCGTCAGCCGCAAGCCCACCGGCACCCTGATCATCGACGACCTGAAGCCGGGCCGGAACCTGTTCCTGCTCAGCACCGGCACCGGGCTCGCGCCCTTCCTCTCGATCATCAAGGATCCGGAAACCTATGAGCGTTTCGACAAGGTGATCGTGACTCACGGTGTGCGCTCGGTGAGCGAGCTGGCCTATGCCGAGATGATCGAGCGCGAACTGCCTGAGCATGAGTTCCTCGGTGACTATGTGCGCGACAAGCTGCTCTACTACCCGACCGTGACGCGTGAGCCCTTCCGCAACCAGGGCCGCCTGACCCGCCTGATCGAATCCGGCCAGCTATGCAGCGATCTGGGCCTGCCGCCGCTGGACGCGGCGCATGACCGCGCCATGCTCTGCGGCAGCCCGGCCATGCTGCAGGATCTGGCCGAGATGCTGGACGCGCGTGGCTTCAAAGTGTCGCCACATATCGGCGCGGCAGGCGACTACGTGATCGAGCGGGCTTTCGTCGAGAAGTGAGGCTTCGCCTGGCTAGGCTGAGGGCATAATCGCGTCTCCCCGACGACGATGAAAACCCCATGCGCATCCTGATCGCCGCGACCGTGCTGACCTGCCTGCTCAGCGCCTGCAAGCGCCCGGACACCGAGGCTTTTTCGACCAGCACGGAGGCCGAGGCCCTGATGCAGGTGGCCTTTCCCGGCTGGAAGAAAGACGCTCTGGTCGTCACCCAGGTCACCCAGCCCGACACGGATGCTTCGGGTGTGAAGCAGGATCTGCCGCTATGGGTGCAGGTCACGCCGGCCAAGGTTGCCACGCTGTCGGCCGACCGGGTGCTGCTGATCGTTGCCGGTACGCCCTCGGATGCACAGGGCGCCAGTCAGGCCGGCCACTCCACGCCGGGAAATCTCGGGGCCTACTGGTTCGAGCGCCGTGAGGGCCGGTGGTATCTGGCGGGCTCGCAGTCGTCGTTCGCTTGGTCCGGCTTTTTCGGTGACCCGGGCGAGCTCACGCTGACCTCGCTCGGCAATGGCCAGCAGGCGCTGGGGGTCGTGAATGGCAGTTGCTGGCAGGGCATGTGCGGACGCTGGCTGAGCCTCTATGCGCTGGGCGCGCAGCGCGTGGATGCCCTGCTCGGCAGTGAGGAAGCGCTCATGATCGAATCCGATGCCAGTGGCGCCACGCTGGGCTGCCCGGATCTGGTGGCGGCCAAGCCCGGTTCGCAGCATCGCCTGAGTCTGGAGGATTACTCCACCAACTATGGCTGCTACAGCGTCAGCGGCACCTGGCAGATCCAGCCTGGCAGCAGCCAACCCGGCGATCTGGTGATCAGTTTCACTGGCAAGCAGACGAGCGCCCAGGTCGTGCCGATCCAGGCGCCGGCGGCGCCTGCGAGTGCTCCGGCCAGCGCCCCGCTGGAGGAGGGGGAAGCCCAGCCCAGCGAAGAGTATCTGGTGCAGGTCCAGGCGGTTCAGGCCCGCCTGATCTACCGCTTCAAGGACGGCCTCTACCGCCATGCGAGCGGTGACAATCCGGCGCCGGGCTTCTGACATGAAGGACTGGCCGGCTCCGCAGGTGTTCGCCGCCGCGCTGCGTGAGCAGCTGGCCGCGCAGGCCGAGCCTTCGCGGGCTGCGCCGATGGCCGCCTACATGCAGCAGCGCTTCGCATTTTTCGGGCTGCCGACACCGGCCCGGCGGGCGGCCGTCAAGCCGCTGCTGGCGAGCCTGGGCAAGGCGCCCGACCCGGACTGGCTGCTTGCCGTGGCGCAAGCCTTGTGGGCTTTTGATGAGCGCGAATGCCAGTATGTGGCGGTCGATCTGCTGGTGAAGTTCGCCGCCCAGCTGGAGGCGCGGCATGAGCCGCAACTGGCGGCACTGGTGCGGGCGAAGGCCTGGTGGGACTCGGTCGATCTGCTCGCGGCGCATGTGTATGGCGGGCTGTGCCGCCGGGCTCCGGCCTTGCGCGCGAGGCTGGATGGGTATGCCACGCATGAGGACCGGTGGCTGCGCCGGGTGGCGATCCTGCATCAGCTCAACTACGCCGCAGACACCGAGCGGGCGCGTCTGGCCGCGATCCTGAGTGCCAATCTCGGGCAGACCGATTTCTTCATCCGCAAGGCCATGGGCTGGGCCCTGCGCCAGTTTGCGCGCACCGATCCGGCCTGGGTGCGGGCCTGGCTCGAGGCGCATGGCGGGCAGGTTTCCGGCCTCACCCGGCGGGAAGCGCTCAAGCGTCTGGGGTGAGCGCGGCAGCCTGAGCGTTCGTCGAGTTCGGCGGGCCACCGGTCTGATCCAGATCAAATCGAGATGTTTTTAAGGAAATTTACATCTAGCCTCGCAGACGTTTTCAGACGGAGTGCGTGGCATGGATCGGATCATCCGCTTGGGCGGGGCCTTGCTGCTGACGACCCTGCTGGCTGCCTGTGGCGGCGGTGGAGGCGGCGGCAGTAGTGGGGGGAGTGGCGCCGGGGGCAGCAGTGGAGGCGCAGCTTCCAGCGCTGGCGCGGCCGCAGCCTCCTCTTCCAGCAAGCCCGGTGCGAGTGTGCCGGCACCGGCGCCCCTGGCGGCGGGGGAGGCGGCGCCGAGCGAGGCGGATGCCGTCCGCTTCCTGACCCAGGCGAGCTTCGGCCCCACCGTACGTGATCTCGCCGTGGTGCGCGGCAGCGGCTTCCGCAACTGGCTGGTGGCCCAGATGATGGCTGCCGGTGACAACTATTCGGCCTATTCGACAGCGGTTCATACCACCGGGCTGAAGGATTTCTGCGCCGAATACGGCGCCTTCCCGAGCGAGTACTACCGCAAGAACTGCTGGCAGGAGTACTACTCGGCCGAACCCTTGTCGCGCGAGTTCTATGTCAGCGCGCTGAGCGGGGCCGACCAGCTGCGCCAGCGCGTGGCGCTCGCCCTGGGGCAAATCTTCGTCGTCTCGAATTCGGAGGTCAGTGGCACCTACGGTCTGCGCGATTATCACCAGATGCTGCTCGATCAGTCCTTCGGCAATGTGCGCGAGCTGCTCGGGGCGGTGAGCCGTAACCCGGCGATGGCGGACTACCTGAACCTGGTCAACAACGAGAAGGCCGCGCCCAACGAGAACTTCGCCCGCGAGCTGATGCAGCTGTTCTCGATCGGCCTGTGCGAGCTTACGGCTGACGGGCGTCTGGCGGGGGGCAGCTGCCGGCCGACTTACGACAACAACATCGTGCGCGAGGTGGCCTTTGCGCTCACCGGCTGGACTTATCCGGCCGGCGGTGTGAGCGCCTGGGGCAGTTCCGGCTGGAAGAACCCGACCTACTACCGCGGCCAGCTGCTGGCGGTGCCGGCCCAGCACGACACGGCCGAGCGCAGCCTGCCCGGCGGCGGCAAACTGGGGGGCGGGCACACACCGGCCCAGGCCATGGACGCGGTGCTCAATGCCTTGTTCCAGCATCCCAACATCGCGCCCTTCATTGGCAAGCAGCTGATCCAGCATCTGGTGACCAGCAATCCTTCGCCCGCCTATGTCGGCCGGGTATCGCAGGCTTTTGCGAGCGGCACCGCCTTCGGTATCGGCAGCGGCCAGCGTGGTGACATGAAGGCCATCATCGCCGCCATCCTGCTCGACAGCGAGGCGCGCGGCGATAGCAAGAGCGCCACCGACTATGGTCGCCTGCGCGAGCCGGCACAGTTCATCGCCGGCCTGCTGCGGGCCATGAATACCAGCTCGGACGGCGCCGGTTTCTACTACTGGTGGGGCGAGGAGTTTGGCCAGGCCATCTTCAATGCCAACTCCGTCTTCAACTTCTATCCGCCGGATTTCCCGCTGGCCGGTACCAGTCTCGTCGGCCCGGCTTTTGCCATCGAGAACCCCAACAGCACGCTGGCCCGCTACAACCTCTCGAACCGCATGCTGTACTGGAACGGCCTGGCGGCGGGCGGCTTTCCGGGCGCGAGCGGCAGCACTGCGGACATCAGCAGCTGGTTGCCGCTGGCTGATAACGCCAGCAGCCTGGTC
The DNA here is from genome assembly GCF_012972705.2 of Uliginosibacterium aquaticum. Lineage (GTDB taxonomy): Bacteria > Pseudomonadota > Gammaproteobacteria > Burkholderiales > Rhodocyclaceae > Uliginosibacterium > Uliginosibacterium aquaticum. The sequence goes on from NZ_JABCSC020000001.1 coordinate 614,335, forward strand.
AGCGAGATCGAGCGCCTGCTCGTCACCGGCGGCCTGCCGGCCGATATCCGCAGCGGAATCGTGGATGCCGTGGCCGCCTGGCCGGTCAGCTCCACCAGCAGCAGCTGGCGCACCGAGCGGGTGCGCACGGCCTTCTACCTGATCCTTGCCAGCCCCGAATACCAGGTGCAGAGATGAATCGACGCCAGATCCTCAAAACCATGCTCGGCGGCGGTGCCCTGAGTGCCCTTGGTGGCCTTGAGCTGCTGCTTGCCACGCCGGCTCAGGCCCAGACCAGCAGCGGCTATCGTGCGCTGGTGTGCATCGCGCTGTATGGCGGCAACGATGGCGCCAACATGATCGTGCCGCTCGATACGGCGGGCTACAACAGCTATGCCGCGGTGCGTGGCGCCCTGGCCATTCCCAAGGCCAGTCTGGTGCCGATCGGCAGCAGCTACGGCCTGCATCCGGCGCTGTCGGCGCTGGCGCCGTACTGGGCACAAGCCAAGCTGGCGCCGGTGTTCAATGTCGGCCCGCTGGCCAGACCGACGACGCGTGCCCAGCTGGTGGCCAAGACGGCGGTGCTGCCGGACAACCTCTTCTCCCATTCCGACCAGCAGAACCTGTGGGAGTCCGGCGGCGCCTCGGTGCTCGGGCGCACCGGCTGGGGCGGGCGCCTGATGGAGAGCCTGGGCAGCGATCCGGTGTTTGCGCTGGGCGATGCCGGGCGTTTGGGGATCGGCGCGGCGCGCAGCACTCTCGCACTGCCTGGCCCGGGGGCGGCGTTTGCGCCGGATGGAAGCTTTAGTGGCAATCACGCCAAGCGCCGTGCGATGCTCGACACGCTGGCCAATACCGCGCGCAGCAATCAGCTCGTGGCAGCCTTTGCCAATATCCAGAAGACGGCCCTCACGCGCAGCGCCAGCCTCGGCCCGGTGCTCAAGATCACCCCGGCCAACACCCCGTCGGACCCGCTCAACGCAGCCTTCGGCAATCTGCAGGGGATCTACAACAGCAGCATCGCCAAGCAGCTCTACCAGGTTGCCAAGCTCCTGCGCGAGCGCGCCTCGGTGGGTGGTTCGCGGCATGTGTATGTGGTGTCACAGAGCGGCTATGACACCCACAACAGCCAGCTGGAGCGCCAGAACACCCTCTTCGCGCAACTTGCACCGGCGCTGGTCGCTTTTCAGACGGCGCTGGCCCAGCTGGGGCTGGAGAACAATGTGACGAGTTTCACCCTGTCGGACTTCGGCCGTACCCTCAAGCCCAATTCAAGTGGCGGTACCGATCATGGCTGGGGCAATCATCATCTGGTGCTGGGCGGGGCCGTGAAGGGCGGCGTGAGCTATGGCAGTTTCCCCGATCTGGCGCTGGGCGGGGCCGACGATTACGGCGTGAACAGCTGGGAGTGGCAGGGGCGCTGGATCCCCGGCACCTCGGTGGATCAGTATGTGGCTACGCTGGCGAGCTGGATGGGCCTGAGCACGACGCAGGTGAGCAGCATGCTGCCCAATCTGGCGCAGTTCGCCAGCAGCAACCTGGGGTTCGTCTGAGCCCCCGCCTGCAGCCTGCGAGCAAGGCTTTGCCGAGGGCGTTCAGCCCTCGGCGCGCTCCTGCAACTGCAGGCGCCACATTCCGGCGTAAGCGCCATCGAGCGCCAGCAACTCGGTGTGGCTACCGCGCTCGATGACCCGGCCGCCTTCCAGCACAACGATCTGGTCGGCATTCATCACGGTGGACAGACGGTGCGCGATGATCAGCGCGGTGCGCCCCTGCGCGGCGGCTTCGAGCTGGGTCTGGATGGCCTGTTCGGTGCGTGAATCGAGCGCTGAGGTGGCTTCGTCGAAGATCAGGATCGAGGGGTTCTTGAGGAGCGTGCGGGCAATTGCCACGCGCTGCTTTTCGCCGCCGGAGAGCTTGAGGCCGCGCTCGCCCACCTTGGTGTCGTAGCCATCGGGCAGGGCGCTGATGAAGTCGTGCAGCTGGGCCGCACGGGCGGCTGCAATCACTTCTTCGCGGCGGGCGTCTGGGCGGCCGTACTGGATGTTGTAAAGGATGGTGTCGTTGAACAGCACCGTATCCTGCGGCACGATGCCGATTGCCTGGCGCAGGCTGGCCTGGCGGATTTGGCGCAGGTCCATACCGTTGATGGTGATGGCGCCGACGGTGACATCGTAGAAGCGGAACAGCAGACGTGCGAGGGTGGATTTGCCGCCGCCGGAGTGGCCAACCACGGCCAGGGTATGGCCGGCCGGCACCTCCAGCGAGACTTCATGCAGCACCGGGCGACGCGCATCGTAGGCAAAGCCGACCGCCTCGAATCGCAGCGTGTGCGGCCCGGCCGGCATGTCGATGGCGTCAGCGCGATCACGGATTTCGCGTTCGGTCCCGAGCAGGCCGAACATGCGTTCGATATCGGTGAGCGCCTGGCGGATCTCGCGGTACAGCACGCCAAGGAAGTTCAGCGGGGCATAGAGCTGGATCAGGAAGGCATTGACCAGCACGATGTCGCCGATACTCATGTGGCCGGCGGCCACGCCACCTGCGGCCCGCCACATCATGGCGGTGACGCCGCAGGCGATGATCGCGGCCTGGCCCATGTTCAGGAATGACAGCGAGATCTGGTTGCGCACTGCCGCACGGCTCCAGGCCGAGAGCTGGCCGTCGTAGCGGCCGGCCTCCCAGTCTTCATTGTTGAAGTACTTCACCGTCTCATAGTTGAGCAGGCTGTCGATGGCGCGGGCGCTGGCGGCCGAATCGAGCTCGTTGGCCTCGCGCCTGAGGGCGGTGCGCCAGTTGGTGACCTTGATGGTGTACAGGATGTAGGCGGTGAGCGTGGCCGCCGCAATCAGGGCGTAGGCCGCTTCGTACTTGTAGAGCAGGATGCCGATGACGAGCGCCACTTCGACCAGGGTCGGCAGGATGCTGTAGATCGCGAAGTTGATCAGGCTGCTGATCGAACGGTTGCCGCGCTCGATATCGCGCGTGAGTCCGCCGGTCTGGCGCTCCAGATGAAAGCGCAGGGACAGTGCATGGAGATGGCGGAACACCGTCAGCGCCACTGCTTGAACCGCGCCCTGGGTGACCCGCGCGAAGAGGATTTCACGCAGTTCGGTGAACAGCGAGGTCGAGAAGCGCAGCAGGCCGTAGGCCAGCAGCAGGGCCGCAGGAACCACGATGAAGGCTTGTGCGGGCGTGATCGCCAGGCTGTCGATGATGCGTTTGAGCACCAGCGGCACCCATACGTTGGAGAGCTTGGCGGCAATCAGGCAGATCAGGGCCGCCCCCACCCGGTAGCGCCATTGCCACAGGTAGGGCAGGAGCTTGGCAAGGGTGGCGAGGGGGCGGAATTCGCCGGGCCTGGCGGGTTCGGGCAGAGCAGAGTTGGGAGGGCGGCGCATGGGCCGATTGTAGGGCAAAGCTGCGTAAAGCCGTTTCGTCCCGGGCGCCTGCTGCGGCACACTGCTGCTTTTGGCCGGGGCTGTCTGCCGTGTTGCGCATTCCGAAACACATCCTGGTGCCGATGATCGTTGCCTGTGCCCTGTTCATGGAGAACATGGACTCGACGGTGATTGCCACCTGCCTGCCCACCATTGCGCGGGATCTGCAGGAAGATCCGATCGCCCTGAAGCTGGCGCTGACCTCCTACCTGCTGAGCCTGGCGGTGTTTATCCCGATCAGTGGCTGGATGGCCGATCGCTTCGGCGCGCGTACGGTGTTCCGGGCGGCCATCGGCGTGTTCATGGGCGGTTCGGTGTGCTGTGCCTTGTCCGCTTCGCTGGAAGGATTTGTGGCCGCGCGCTTCCTGCAGGGCATGGGCGGCGCGATGATGGTGCCGGTGGGGCGGCTGGTGGTGCTGCGCAGCACCAGCAAGGCCGAACTGGTGCAGGCCATGGCCTATCTGACCATGCCGGCCCTGCTCGGGCCGGTGATCGGCCCGCCGCTGGGCGGCTTCATCGCCACCTACTTTCATTGGCGCTGGATCTTCTTCATCAATATTCCGATCAGTATCCTGGGCCTCTACATGGCCGGGCGGCATATCGAGAACCTGCGCGAAGACGTACCCCGGCCGCTCGACTGGAGTGGTTTCCTGCTTTCGGCGCTGGGCCTTTCCGCCTTGATGCTGGGCCTGGCCACGGCCGGGCGGCATCTGGTGTCGCTGCCCGTTTCGCTGGCCAGCATGGCTGCCGGAGCTGCGCTGATGGTGATCTATGTATGGCAGGCGCGTGCCAAGGCGTATCCGCTGCTGAGTCTGGATCTGCTGCGCATCGAGACTTTCCGCGCCGGGGTGGTCGGTGGCTTTTTCTTCCGCATCGGTATCGGCGCGATTCCCTTCCTGCTGCCCTTGTTCCTGCAACTGGGTTTCGGCCTGAATTCCTTTGAATCGGGTCTGCTGACCTGTGCTTCGGCGGCCGGGGCGCTGTCGATGAAAACCATTGCAGCGAAGATCCTGCAGCGCTTCGGCTTTCGCCGTGTGCTGATCGTCAACACCGCGCTGGCCTCTGTCTCATTACTCCTGATCGGGGCCTTCACGGCGCATACGCCACATGCCTTGATCATGGTGGTACTGCTGGTCGGCGGCTGTTTCCGCTCGCTGCAGTTCACCAGCCTGAATGCGCTGTCCTATGCCGATGTGGAGACTGCGCAGATGAGCCAGGCCACCAGCCTCGCCAGCGTGGTGCAGCAACTGGCGGCGGGCATGGGGGTGACGGTGGGGGCATTTGCCCTGCAGGGGGCAATGAGTCTGCAGGGGCATCAGGCCACACAGGCGGCGGACTTCCCGCCAGCCTTCGCTGTGGTGGCACTGGTATCGCTGACGGCACTGCTGTGGCTTACGCGTTTGCCCGCCAGCGCCGGGGCGGTGCTGTCGGGGCACCGCCACGCGGACAACTGAAAACCAGAATGCTTACTCGGTAGCGGCCTTGCGCGAGCCGGTCATGATCTTGACCATCAGGGCGGTGGTGCGCTGGCTGGCCACGACCGGGGCGTAGGCATCCTTCATCAGCGAGATGGTGGTGGCCGAACCGCGGAACGGCGCGAACTTCACACCGGCCTTTTCGAGCTTGGACTTGAGCGCAGAGTCGGCCTGGGCACGCACCTTGGCGGCGTAGGCTGCGGACTCGATGGCGGACTGCTGCACGATGCCCTTTTCAGCGGTCGACAGGCTGCTCCAGCGCTGCTTGGAGATCAGCATCACGATCGGCTGCACCAGGTGGTAGCTGAAGGTGTAATAAGGCGCGATCTTGTAGTGCTCTGAAGTGTAGTAGGAGGTGAGGTCGTTCTCGGCCACGTCCAGCTCGCCTGCCTTGAAGGCTGCCGGTACCTTGTCGAAACCGATGGTGGATGCTTCGGCGCCCAGGGCGGTGGCCATGGCGATCAGGTCCTGGCGCTTGGGCAGGCGGATCTTGAGGCCCTTGAAGTCCGATGCGTAGGAGAGCGACTTCTTGTTCGAGTAGAAGGAGCGGGCTCCGCCGTCATACCAGGTCAGCGCGATATAACCCTTCTCTTCCATCAGCACCTGCAGCTCCTTGCCGACTTCGCCATTGAGCGCGCTCATCATGTGCTCGGGGTCACGGAACAGGAAGGGCAGGTTCAGGATGCGCATTTCAGGCACATCGTCCTGCAGGGCGGAGGAGGTGAACAGCACCACATCGACTTCGCCCTTGCTGAATTTCGGAATCACATCCTTCTGCTGGCCCATCTCTTCGCAGCAGATCACCTTGCCGCTGTGCTTGCCTTGCGAGTTCAGCTTGAGGCGATCGAAGAAGTACTGCAGGCCTTGGTGCTGCGGATAGTCGTCAGCTTCGCGCACCCAACCCTTGAGTTCGGCAGCGCCGGCGGCGAGCGAGCTGCAGGCGAGGGCTGCGGCGATCAGGATGCGGCGAAGAGGTGCTGAGGTCATGCGGGACTCCTGGAGTCGTTGTGGTTCAGGCCTGCCCGGATGGGCGGACGCAGATATCCCGGAAGGATGCCGCTGCTAGCGCCGGAGGGCAAGTCCGAGCGTCGTACGAATGCAACAAAATAGAGCTATTCGCCGCTCTGGAGCTGACGAATGCCATCTTGCAGAAGGCGTGCGGCGATGCTCACCGGGGCTGGCAGCTGGGGTAGGCGGTCCAGCGAAAACCATTGTGCATCCTCGATTTCATCGGCCTGGGGGGTGATTTCGCCACCGGCATAGTCGGCATGAAACGCCAGCATCAGCGATTGTGGGAAGGGCCAGGGTTGGCTGGCGAACCAGCGGATGTTGGTGATGTAAATGCCGGTTTCTTCGAATACTTCACGGCTCAGGCAGCCCTCCACACTCTCGCCTGCCTCAACGAAACCGGCCAGTGCGCTGTACATGCCGGGGCGAAAATGCGGCGAACGCGCCAGTAGCAGCTCCTTGCCCTTGCGCACCAGGCACATCACGGCCGGTGCGATCTGCGGGTAGCTGCGGTGGGTGCATACCGTGCACAGCTTGGCAGGCTCGGCCGGATCGATCCGGGTGGGCGCACCGCAGGCGCCGCAGAAGCGGCTGGCCCGATCCCAGCCGAGCAGGTGCTTGGCTCTTGCGGCCAGCATCCAGGTTTCATCGGCGATGAGGCCGAAGGCAGCGCGCGGATTGACCGCCTGGACATCTTCCGGCAGCGCCAGCTCGGCCGGCCAGCGGCGTGCGCGACACGGCCGCCCGCCTAGCTGGCCGAGCAGAAAGTCGCTCTCTGGCGGAGGCAGAGCGGCCAGGGCGGCTGAAGCGGGCAGGGCGTGCTGGTGGCTCAGGAGCAGGTCCTCGCCGGCAAAGGCGAACTCGAAGGCTTCGCTGATTTCGCTCGGCGCGGCACTCAGATGGGGCAGGAAATCAGCGGGCCAATTCACGCAGGGACTCCGGGAGGGCCGACATCGGGGCAGCTGTCAGCATGCTGCAATGGGGGCTCATTATGCTGCATCGACCCCCGCCTCTGCCCGGAGAAACAGCATGGCCAACTCTCGCCGCACTCCTTCCCCCGCGTCTGCCGATACCGCCCGCACTGCACTGATCATCAGTGGCGGCGCGCCGAATGCGACCCTGGTCGCCGGTGCGCTGGTGGCCTTCCACGAACTGGGGCTCAAGTTCGATGTGATCTCCACGGCGGGGGCGGGCGCCTTGCTGGGCCTGATGTACTGCGCGCCAAAGAATGGCGATCCGGTCAGCACGCTGGCCGGGCTGAAGGAGATGGGCGTGGCTGATCCGCTCTACGAGGCCTTTCCGGTGAACTTCAAGGTCTTCAATAAGCCGGGCACGCTGGCCGATCTGTACCGCCGCGCGCTGGGTCTGAATCCCTTCATCCAGAAAATGATGGATTGGCCTGCCCAGACCCCGCTGGCCCAGCTGGTGAAAGACTCCAGTGCGCTGATGCTGGCTTCAGCCTGCCCCAGCGACCTCAATCCGGAGTCGCTGGGCTTGTGCGCACATGTACCGTTTGCCGAAACGATCATCGATTTCGCCGCCGTGCCGCAGATCACGCCGGATTTCTGCGTGAATGCCTTCAACCTGCGCACGCGCCAGATGGAAAACTTCCGCAAGGACAAACTTGGCCCGCCGCATCTGCAGGCAGCGTTGTCCTTCCCCTTCCTGTATCCACCTACCGAGCTGGATGGCGGGCTCTACATCGAAGGTGCTGCGCTGGATTGCCTGAACTTTCACGAGTTGTTGAGCCGCCATCCGCAGCTCGAAGAAGTGGTGGTGTTCGACATCCTCGGTGCAGATCGCTTGCTGCGTGCGCCCAAGAGTCTTTACGACGCCTGGGTGATGTCCATCCTCACCCCGCTGATCGAGATTGCGCGGGACGATCTGAAAATCTTCGAAGCCACGCATCTGGGCAAGTACCCTCAGCTGCAGCGGCCACACCGCGTGCCGCTGATCGATGACATCCCGGAAGCCGAATTGCCGGACGTGTTCGACTGGTCGCGCAGCAATCTCGAGCGTCTCTTCGACCTGGGCTTCGAATCGGCGGCGCGCTATGCACGCAGCCGGCTGGCGCATCTGGCCAGTTGAGGCATTCGTACGCGTATGGCGGGTGCGTTTGGTCACAATCTGCGCACGGTGTGTGCAGTCCGCCACAATTGTTATCGGATCTTGCCCGCCCGGCCCCTCAAGGGAGATCGCCCCACGCCGTAGAACCCGCATGAGAACAAGTTTTCCGGAGAGATGCGCGTGAGCGGAGCACAGGCGGGCGTTGAAGCATGGGTCAATCGCATCAAGGAACGGGACATGCCGGTCTTCGGCCGCACGGTGCAGGAAGTGCGCAGCGTGACCGAAGACGACATGGCCTCCACCGCGCGCCTCTCGCGCGCCATCCTGCAGGATGCGGCCCTCACCACCAAGGTGCTCAAGCTCTCCAACAGCGTGATGTTCAATCCGTCACGGCAGAGCGTGAACACCATCAGCCGGGCCATCGTGGTGCTCGGTTTCGATCTGGTCGGCAACATCGTCCTCTCCATCCAGCTCATCGACGCACTTCTCGCCAGTGGCATGCGCGAACGCGTGGTGGCCGAGATGGCACGCTGTTTCCACGCCGCGGTGCAGGCCCGCACGGCCGCTCGGGCGCGCAGCAGCAAGGCCGCCGAGGAAGTCTTCATTGCCACCCTGCTCGGGCGGGTGGGAGAGATGGCCTTCTGGTGTTTTGGCGGCGAGCAGGCCGAGCAGCTCGATGCCGCCATGAAGGCGCGCCCCGATGCCAAGCCCGAAGAGCTGCAGCTCGAAGTGCTGGGCTTTCGCCTCAATAGCCTCACCGCTGCGCTGGCACGCGACTGGCACCTTGGCCCGATGGTGATTGCGGCAGCCCAGCCGCCGGCCAATCCGGATGCCAACGAAAAAGCCATCATCCAGGGCTATCGCCTGGCTCATGCCGTCGAGGGGGGCTGGGAAACCCCCGCAGCGCGCGCTGCGCTGGCGGAATACGCCGACTACATCGGCCTGTCGCTCAAGGACATCACCGAGGAACTCACCGCCAATGCTGGGGAGGCCGCGCGCGTCGCCGCCCAGTTTGGCGCCGAAGAGGCTGCGCGCCTGATTCCGATGCCCAAGGGCGAGCTTGTCGATATCGATGCCGAAGTGGCCCAGATCAATGATCCCGCGCCGGATCCGATGCTGCAGCTCAAGATTCTGCGTGACCTTTCGATGCTGCTGGCAGGCAACCCGAGTCTCAATGACGTGCTGCAACTGGTGCTCGAAGGCATCTATCGCGGGCTTGGCATGAGTCGGGCGGTGTTTGCCCTGCAGACGGCGGATCGTGCCAAGGTGGTGGGCAAGGTGGCGCTGGGGCGCGATGCGGACAAGCTTGCCGCCCATTTCGCGTTTCCGCTCGATCAGCGCCCCGGCGAAATCATCAATCTGCTGTTTGCCAAGTCCGCGCCGATCTGGCTCAAGGGCGAGCCGGCGGCCGGCCTCAAGCTGGACCGCCTCGAAGCCGTCACCGGCCAGCGTGACTGCATGCTCGCTCCCATCGTGGCCGCCGGTCGCGTGATCGGTTTCTTCTACGCTGACCGTGCGCCGGCCAATCCGCCTGACGATGAAACCTGGCAAGGCTTTCTCCATTTCGCCCAGCAGGCCAGCCTGAGCTTCCAGCATGTGGCCTCGCGCGGGGCGGTGAAGAAGTAGCACCGCTGGGCCTTCGCCAAGAGGTGCGGTGCACCCGGCGTCCGATGCCGTAAAATCCGCGCTTCCCTCTAAGCACCCCAAGGAAGCGCCATGTCCGTGAACCTGCCATTGCCTGTTGCCGATCAACTCCTGCCGGTCGCCGGCGTGCGCCTGGGCACGGCCGAAGCGGCAATCCGCAAGCTCAACCGCCGCGATCTTTCTCTGATCGAACTCGCGCCGGGCAGCCGCGTGGCCGGTGTGTTCACCCAGAACCGTTTCTGTGCTGCGCCGGTCACGGTGTGCAAGGAGCACCTGGCTTCCGGCTCGATCCGTGCGCTGGTCATCAACACCGGTATTGCGAATGCCGGCACTGGCGAACTGGGGATTGCCAATGCGCGCGCATCCTGTGACGCGGTGGCCGCTGCGCTGGGCGTGAGTGCCCGTGAAGTACTGCCTTTCTCCACCGGCGTGATTCTTGAACACCTCACCGTCGACAAGCTCATCGCGGGTCTGCCTGCTGCCAAGGCCGCACTCAAGGCGGACGGCTGGTATGAGGCCTGCCACGCCATCATGACCACCGACACCCAGCCCAAGTGCGCTTCGCGCCAACTGCAAATCGGCGGCAAGACGGTGACCCTCACCGGCATGAGCAAGGGCGCCGGCATGATCAAGCCGAACATGGCCACCATGCTTGGCTTCCTCGCCACCGATGCGGATGTCGCCCAGCCGCTGCTCGAGGCGCTGGTCAAGGAAGCTGCGGATCTCTCGTTCAACAGCATCACCGTCGATGGCGATACGTCCACCAACGACAGCTTCATTCTGATTGCCACCGGCGCTTCCGGCGCCCCGGCCATCACCGATGCCGCTTCAGCCGACTACAAAGCCCTGCGCGACGCGGTGGTCGATCTGTCGATCTGGCTGGCGCAGGCCATCGTGCGTGACGGCGAAGGCGCTACCAAGTTCATGAGCATCGTCATCGAAGGTGGCAAAAGCCGCGACGAGTGCCGCCAGATCGCCTACGCCGTGGCCCACTCGCCGTTGGTGAAAACCGCCTTCTTCGCCTCCGACCCCAACCTCGGCCGCATCCTCGCTGCCATTGGCTATGCCGGTGTGCTGGATCTGGATGTGAGCAAACTCCGCGTGTGGCTGGGTGATGGCAAAGAAGATGTTCTGGTGGCAGAAAAGGGCGGGCGTGCCGCGAGCTATGTTGAGGAGGCTGGTGCGCGCATCATGAAAAACGCCGAGATCACTGTGCGCGCCGATCTTGCCCGCGGCGATGCTTCTGCCACGGTATGGACCTGCGACTTCTCGTATGACTACGTCAAGATCAATGCGGATTACCGCTCGTGATTTTCGCCTGACCTCAGGCAACAAAAAGCCCGCTATGCAGAGCGGGCTTTTTGTTGCCTGAGCTTTCGCCGTGTCAGGCATTGCGTGCGGCTCAAAGCCGGTTTTTGGTCGTCACTGCGGTGACGGTCTGTAGCCACCCTTCAAACAGTTTTCCGAAAGGATCCCGTGCAAGGTATTCGTGTTCGAGCACGAGATGCAGGTCCTTCGAATACACACGGCGCTCGCGCGTATAGGGTACGGCCCCTTCGCAAACCTGAAGATAGGTTTTCCCCTCGATATCCACAACCGTCACAGGCAGGCGGACGACTTGGCCGTTGATGCTTACGTCACGCTCGCTGGCCGACGATCTGGCTTTGAATTCGCCATCAAATCGGCACACATAGGCGCTTTCGTTGGAGGCCGGGCTTTCCCAATGGTTTTCGAAGGACCACTTCATGCCGGGCTTGAGTTCTGTTTTCGGCATCCAGTGTTCCACAGCGTCTGCCGGGATCGCTCTGCGTTCTCCCGTTTTGCTGATGGAGGCAATGACGGCGAGCTTCTTGTCCAGGACTTCAGCCGAACCATTCCCGTAGCGCAACAGAATCTCGCTAGCGGAGTCGGATTCGATGGCGTAGGAATAGGTCAGGGTGCGATTTTCAAGAACGGGCTCGGAGCCGGGAGCGTCCTGCACATATTTCCTGAAGGCGTTGCTGACCTGATCGCCGCTTTGCAAAGGGTCGGGCTTGCTGGGGGCTGGATCGGCCCAGACAGATGTACTCAGAATGCTCAGTGCGAGCACTGAAATAAGCCCCTTCATGCATGTCCCCTTGAATCATTTATTGGATTGAGCCGCGAATCATAGTTCAGTGCAGCGGACATGCAGGGCGCGGCACTATTTTTCCGGTTGGCTTCTGTTGTACTGATGCCGATTGCCTCCGGAGTCCCCGGCGAGCGTGCACACACCGTGCGGGGGAGCGGTCCGTGCAGGAGATGATGACGATCGTGTTCAATGAGGCAGACGGCGCGCCAGATCCGGCATGTCGAGCTGCCTGACGGAACGGGATTGTTGGCACTTGGGGCAGGGCCTCTGGTGCCGGGGACATGGCGCAGGGATGCGACTCCCTGTGGAAGGACTTGTCAGGGAGCAGGCGTGAGCAAGGCAACTTTCTTGCCGGTCGAGATGGATGTGATGCTCAGCAGCTGGCTGGAGCCGAGCAATTTGCCATAAGAGCTCAGACTCAGTGAGCTGTGTTCCAGTACAAGGTCCAGGTCCTTGGAGTAGACATAGCGCTCTTCCCTGTCGGAGCCTGATCCGACGCAGTTTCGGATATTCACCCTGCCACGCACCTCGACCACGATGACGGGCAGGCGGACGATGCTGCCGTTGATGTTCTGGTCGCGTTCGTCCGCAGAGGACACCGCGTCATACTCGCCAAACCACTGGCACATTTTGGTGGAGTTCGAGGCCACCTGTTCATGGCGTTCAGAGAATGACCACTTCATGCCCGGCTTGAGTTCTGTGGTGGGCATCCAGTGCTTTACCGTCTCGGGGTCAATATCCTTGCGCTCCCCGTTCTTGTTGATCGTGGCGATCAGTGCGAGATCCTTTCCGAGGATCTCTGCAGCACCGTTTCTGCTGCGTAGTACGCGTTCGTCGCCGGCGCCTGACTCGATGGTGTACGACGTGGAGGAGATCTTTTCCTCCAGCACGGGCTTTGATGTGGGGGTTTCCTGGGTGTATTTCTGCAGGCTGCGGGTGATCCGGTCGCCATTCCGGATCGTGCTGACAGGCGCCGTGCCATCGGCGGCGCAGGCATTGGCGCACAGCAGGCTCAGTGCGATTGCAGGGACCAACAGTTTCATTACGAGCTCCGTGAGTTGATCGGGGAAAATTCCCTTGGCGATGTTATGCCTTAACCATTTTTCTGACGGTGCATGCTTCCCGTTGGTTTGATCATTCAGGCTGACTTCTTACCCTGCGGTGGCTGCGGCTGCTGTTCGACGCGCTCCAGGGGCGCGTCGAGGCTGCCCCGGCAGTCCGTAGAAATTTCCGGTTTCCGGCGCATCTTCCGCATGCTGAGGGTGTTGCTCCGCCCGCGCTGCGGCTATGCTGCGAGACTTGCTGAAAACGTAGCGGCAGGATCGGCAGTGCATTCCTATTCTGGTAGGGACGTGGAGTGCTTCTGCGCGCAGGCCGATGCTTCATTCATGAGATGGTTCTAGCATGTCCTTGAGACAGAAATTGCTGCAGTGTTTCGGTCGCTGGATCGGGCGCGGCACGGCTGCGGTCGCTGCGCCTCAGCCTGTGTCGTCCGGCCGGCGCCGTGAGGCGGAGGAGTTTGCCCAGCTCAATCGTCTTGCCCCGCGCAAGGATGCACCGGATACCCACAATGCCTTCGTGCGCCGCGAGGCGATCCTGTCGCGCGGCGGGCGCATCGCCGGCTATGAATTCTCCTTGCTGACCAGCATGCAGGCCCGCATGAACCAGGAGCAGGAGCTCACTCGCCAGGCGTATGACGCGGCGCTGCTGACCCGGATGGCACTACAGGGCGTCCAGTCCTTGCTCGGTCGGCGCCTGGCCTTCATTCAGGTGGCGGTGGAGTCGCTCAGCAACTTGCGGATCAGCCAGTTGCCGCCGCAGAACACCGTGCTGGTGGTGCATCTGGGCGCACACACGACGGAGCTCGAGAGCCTGCCGGCACGTTTTGCACGGCTCAAGGAAGAGGGCTTTCTGGTGGGCCTGATGGCGGATGAGGATTTCGACATGGCAGGTCCGCTGCTGGAGCAAGTGGACTTCATCCAGATCGATGTCACCGCTTTCAACGGCATTGACCTGCGCACCGCAACGCGCGCTCTGCGCGCCGTGGCGAGACCGGGGGGGCGAGCATTGCGACTGGTGGCGCGCAATGTGCAGAGCCACGACGATTATCAGTTCTGCAGCAAATGCGGCTTCGATTTTTTCCAGGGAGCCTTCATCTCCAGTCGCGAGAGCCTGCGGCCGAGCAGCGCCAAGATCAACCGCATGGTCTTGCTGCCGATCCTGAACATGGTGATGAGCGACCGGAGTTTCGGCGAAATCGCGGACCAGCTCTCCCGCGAGCCGACCATGAGTTACAAGCTGTTGCGCTACCTGAACTCGGCGGCTATGGGCCTGCAGAAGCCGATCGATAATCTGACCGAGGCGCTTGTGCTGATCGGGCGGGAGAAGTTTTACCGTTGGACGTCACTGCTGCTCTTCGATTTCGCCGAGCCGGATTATCAGCAGCGCTTGCTGGCCGAACGAGCCCTCACGCGTGGACGTACGCTCGAGCTGATGGCTGGCAAGGGCCTGATTCCGGAGGATGCCGGCAAGCTCTTCCTGGTGGGGCTGTTTTCTCTGCTTGACGAGGCGCTCGGGCGATCGCTGCCGGAGTTGCTGGCGCAGGCGGCGCTGCCGGAGGTCGTGCGTGATGCGCTGCTGGGCAAGCCGGGTCCGTATGCGGATGCGCTGAACCTGGTGGTGCTGGGGGAGGCTAATTCGAGTACCCGCCTAGTGCAGATCGCTGAGACCGTGCAGCGTTGTGGCATTGATTACACCGATTTCCTGCCGGCGGCGGCGCAGGCGCTGGTATGGGCCAACCAGATGCTGGCTGGAGAGGGGACGGAGGCGGTAGAGGGCGACTCGCTCTGAGCGCCTGTTGTGATGGTGCTTCAGGCTTTCGTTTGTTCCGCATGCGCAGGCCACGGAGAAGAGAGATGAAGAAAGGTCTTGTCAGCACGTTCCTTGCCCTCACCTTGAGTGCGGGGGCGCTGGCCGCCGAGTTCGGCTCACGTGGCGGTCCGGAGCCGGCCAATATCGATGCGGTGGCGCAGGCCTTGCGCCAGGATCCGTACGACATGGAGCTGCTGATCAGCTACGGGACCTCCAAGGGCGGCTCGGCGGGTCATCTGGCTTTGTCGATTCGAGATCAGGCCTCTGGTGACGAGTTCGTGCATTCGGCGAACTTCTATGCCGACCGTTCGGAAGCACATGCGCGCGGCTTCTACAACGCCGAGCTGATGACCCGGATCCAGAAGATGGAGTATCTGTTTCGCACTTCATCCTCGCTCGGCGAAACGGCCTCCTTCGGGCTGGATTTCGGCGAGATCTACAAGCGTTCGGTACTGGGGATCCGCGTGTATGGCGTGCCCGAGCGCGAGAAGGCCGAACTGGAAGCCTTCTTTCGCGAATTGAATGCCGATTTCCAGCGCCAGGCGACGGACACGCGCTATCACTCGGGCGAGGTGCGTTACGGTTATCTGGATCTGAACTGCGCGAAGACCATCGGCAGTGCCTTTCGCTACGGTGCCGGCTATGCCGGGCTCGAGGTGCTGAACGGCCCCTATTTCTCCTGGCGCCTGCTCAAGAAGGCGCTGCGGGCCAATATCCCGACCGAGATGGCACTGAAGATCATGCGCGAATGGCAGGCGCGCGGCTATGTGATGGATGTGGTGCTGTACCGCAAGTACGCGGCTTCCAGTTACATGGACCCGCACGATGAAGAACCAGTGGCTTTCAAGGATCTGCCGAACCGCTTTCCTTCGGTGTTGTCGCGTGACTTTCGCCGCGAGGCCGGGCGTTACGAGGATTACGACAATCTCTTCGCGGCCTATCTGTTCTACAACCTGGGCAAGTACCGGGTGAGCCTTGATCCGGCCAGCCAGCGCCTGCAACTGGAGCTGCTGAAGGCGCCCATGCCCTACGCGCTGGCCGAGGCCTGGGCGAAAAAGCATGCGAAGACGGATCATCTGAAGCTGCAGCGCGGGCTGCCGGGGCCGGCTCAGGGAAGGCCGGTCGAGGAGTAAGGCGCCGCCGACAGGCCCGCCCGGCGGCGCTCAGCATCGGCTACGCGCCTACTCCGTCATGAATCCCCGCTCCTCGCGGCAGCCTCCCGCAGCTTGTCCTTCTTGCTCTTCCGCTTGCCCTTGATGCCGCCTGCACCCGCGCCGGGCTGGGGTGTTTCGGTAGGCTCGAAGCCTTCGATGAATTCGCGTTCCAGGCGAATGCCGATACGTTTTTCGATCAGGCGGAAGTGGGCTTCGGTGGCGGCGCTGATGAAGCTGATGGCGAGCCCGGGCTCACCGGCACGGCCGGTGCGACCAATCCGATGGGCATAATCTGGGGCGGCGCGCGGCAGATCGTAGTTGATCACCACTGGCAGGCGGGCGATATCCAGCCCGCGTGCGGCCACATCGGTGGCGACCAGTACATGCAGGCGTTCGGCCTTGAAATCAGCCAGCACCTCGCTGCGCGCGCCCTGGCTCAGCTCGCCGTGCAGCGGTGCGGCGTGTATGCCGCGGCGGGCGAGTTTGCTGGCTACCAGATCGCAGGCGTACTGGGTGGCGACGAAAACGAGCACGCGCGTCCAGCCTTCCTGGCGAATCAGGTGCAGCAGAAGCGCCGTGCGGTTTTTTTCGTCCACGGTGAGGGCATGCTGGTCGATCTCGGGTTCGCCGGCCGCTTCTGCGATACGCGTGGGGGTGCGCAGCAGGGTCGCGGCCAGCGCTTCGACGCCCGGCGGCAGAGTGGCGGAGAAGAGCAGGCTCTGACGCCGGGCTGGCAGCAGGGCGAGGATGCGCTGCAACTCGTCGGCAAAGCCGGCGTCGAGCAGACGGTCGGCCTCATCAAGCACCAGGGTGCTTAACCGGTCGATGCTGACGGCATTGTGGTCGATGAGGTCCAGCAAACGCCCGGGCGTGGCCACGAGAATATCGGCACCGCTGCGCAGCGCCATCATCTGCGGGTTCAACGAGACGCCGCCGAAGGCCACCACCACCTTGACCGGTTCGGCCAGATGGCGGGCGAGATCCTTGAGGGTTTCACCGCTCTGGATGGCCAGCTCACGGGTGGGGGCGAGGATTAGCGCGTGGGTGCGTCGTGCGGCGCCATAGATGGATTTACGTGGCAGATCGGCGAGCTGCTGCAGGATCGGCAGGGCAAAGGCGAGGCTCTTGCCCGAGCCGGTGGGCGCCGAGCCGAGAATGTCTTCACCGCGCAGGGCGGCTGGAATGGCGGCAGCCTGAATGGCGGTGGGGCTGGTGAATTCACGCTCGGCGAGCGCGTTCAGCAGGGCGGGGGCAAGGCCGAGGTGGGCAAAGGGCATCGGGGCGCTACGGTGGGGAATCAGGGCGTGATGATAGGCAAGTCCGCCGGTGGCGTCAGAACTGCGTGTGTCGGGCTGCCGCCGGCCAGCTCCACCCGGTTGCCGCCACGGGCCTTGGCGGCGTACATGGCCGCATCGGCGATGCTCCACAGGCGGCTCTCGCTGTCGCCATGCTCGGGGTAGCAGGCGATGCCGATGCTGGCCGAGATGCGTAGCGCGTGGCCACCGATTTCAAAGGGGGTGGCCAGGGCCTGACGGATTTTTTCGGCGACGTGGCGGGCGTCTTCAACGCTGCTCAGGCTGGGCAGCAGGACGACGAATTCGTCGCCGCCGATGCGCCCGACCGTGTCGGAGGCGCGGATGCATTCGTGCATGCGGCGGGCCGCTTCCTGCAGCAGTAGATCGCCGGTGGCGTGACCGAAGCGGTCATTGATGGCCTTGAATTCATCGAGATCGACGAAGAACAGCGCGAGGTGGGCGTGGTCGCGGTGGACCAGGCTCAGTGCCTGTTGCAGGCGGTCCGCAAACAGGGCGCGGTTGGGCAGGCCGGTGAGGGAGTCGTGCTGGGCCATGTGGCGGATCTGCTCTTCACTGGCCTTGCGTGCGTCGATATCGGAGATCGTGCCGAGCAGGCGCAAGGCCTTGCCATCGGCGCTGCGGCGCATGACGCGGCCGCGCGCGAGCACCCATTTCCAGCGGCCATCCTTGCAGCGCAACCGGTATTCGCTGGAAAAGCTTTCCTGGTGGCCCTTGATGCAGGCCGCGGTAGCGGCGAGGGCGGCAGCGCGGTCGTCCGGGTGGATGCGCTCGACCCATTCCTGGCGGTGCGGGGCGATCTCGTCCGGTTCGTAACCGAAAATTTCCAGGCAGCGGCGCGAGTAGAAGGCGGCATCACCGACCAGATCACGGTCCCACACGCCATCGCCGGCGCCTTCGAGGGCGAACTTCCAGCGCTCTTCGCTACTACGCAGGTCTTCGGTCATTTGCTGGGCCAGCCGGAGGGCGAGCTGGCGAGCGGTGGCGAGGATGCGCGCCAGCACGGCCAGCAGCAGGCTCAGGCAGAGGCCGCTGATGGCTATGGTGGTGGCGTCGCTGTGGCCGACGCGGGTGACGAAGCCGGGCAGGGTGCTGGCTTCGATGACCCAGTTGCGACCGCCGATTTCGAGATACTCGGCTGCGTAAAGGCGTGGCGGGTTGGTCTCGGCCGGGTGTGAGCTGAAGAGCAGATTGTCGGCACTGGGCTCGACGCCATCGTGGACGTGGATGAGGATGTCGGAGTCAGTGTCGCCGTACAGGCTAGCCATCATTTCATCCAGATGGACCGGGGCATAGATCCAGCCGATGAGGCTGGCGCGGCGCTCTGCCAGGGTGCGGATGCTGCTGCCCTGCCGGAACAGGGGCGCACAGAGGATCACGGAGGGCGCCCGGCCGTTGGCTGGATCGAGCAATTGCGGCAGTTTGCCGGTGATGCGGGGCATGCCGGAGTCCCGCGCGGCCTCCATGACGGCGCGTAGCTCCGGTACGGTGTAAGGATCGAAGCCGAGGGTCAGGCGATTGCGGCCGCTGAAGGGTTCGACCTGAATGATCGGGGTGTACAGCGCGCGCTCGCCGGGCGGGGTGATGCTGTAGTCCGCAAGGCCCTGCTGGTGCAGTTGCTTGAGCAGGGTGGGCAGTTCTGCGGCAGGGGTCAGGGTGATCTGGCCGACGCCCTGGATACCGGCGAAATCGGCGCCAAGCTGCAAGGTGTTCACATAGGCGGTGAAGCCCTGGCGGGTGACCTCCCCGGTGCCGGCGTAAAAGCCCTGTACACCGCGCAGCATCTGCTCGTAGGCGCTCATGCGCTGCACGATGCGGGCCGTGGTGTCGCGCAGGCTGTCGTCAAAACGCGCCCGCAGCCAGCGCTCGGACACCTCCTGTTCATGGCGCCAGGCCAGCCAGGTGCTGCCCAGGGCGATGAGCAGCACCAGCACGACGGGAAGGTGCCGGCGTGCGGGGTTCATGTCAGTCTTTGAATTCCGTCAGCGTGCGCGCCAGCTCGGCCGGGAAGTACTTCTCGAAGATGCGTCGGGTGCTGCCGTCGGCACGCATGGCGCGGATCAGCGCGCGCCACTTGTCCTGCTCGTTCGCACTCAGCGACTTCTTCGACATGATCAGGCCATGTGGTACCGGCGCATCGCCGAATTCGAGGATCTGGCTGATTTCGCGGATCTTGTCGCTCTCAATCGCCGGATAGTCGAAGGGTTCGATGATCATGCCCTGAATGCGCCCAGCCTGGAGTAGCTGGTAAAGCGGCTCCAGGCCGGAGGCATAGCTCACGCGCTGGGCTTCGGCGAGCTGGTCGACCAAGGCGTTGGCCGTAGCGCTATAGCGGAAGCCGCGGATGACGCCCAGCTGCAGTTCGCGATTGCGGGCGAAGTCACTGATCCTGGCCACTTCGGCATCGCGGCGCACCAACAGGTAATACTTGTTGGAGAAATACCAAGCAAAACCGGCGAACTTGTCGCGCTCGGCGTTGCTGATGCCGGAGAGGCTGAAATCCAGTGCGCCGGATTCGATCAGCTGCCAGATGCGTGCGCGCTGGATCAGGGTGACGGTGACTTTGCAGCCGCTGCGGCGGATCAGTTCGTCGGCCATGTCGCGGTCGATGCCCTGATCGGTGGTGGAAGAGTAGAGCTGGCCGTGTTCGTGTAAGGCGAGGGTGAGCGGGCGCGAGCAGTCCGGTCCGGCGGCGCGGGTGGCGGCTGGGGTAAGGACTGCGCAGAGCAGCAGGGCGAACAGCTTGAGGCGCACGGCAGACTCCTGAAGATCGCGCGACAGGGCGCATCAGGTCTTAACGGCGGCGGTGCGGGAAACTTGTCCGTACGGGCGGGCAGGGCCGCGTGCAGACCTGCCCCAGGAGCTAGGGGCAGGGGCCGGTCTGCAGATGCAGTTCGAGGACCAGCCATTCGCCGCGGGCCGGCAGCGTGACGCTGCGGCAATCACTTGGCGCCAGGTTCTGGGTTGCAGCACCTGGCGCGTGCAGCGTGACGCGGCTGAGCTGCTGGCCCGCTGGAAGTGCGGCGTGCAGACGCACGTTCAGCGGTTTTGATTCACGCTGGGTGCGCAGGATGTGCAGCAGGCGGGTCGCCGCCTGTTCGCGCTGAACCCTGGGGATGAGCAAGGCGCCTGGCTCATCGGCAGTGCCTGCCGACAGGTGCATGGCCTCGGCCTCGGTCATCAGGCGATCGCTGAGCGGGCGCAACGTGGCGGAGAGTTCGGTATCGATGGGCGTCGCAGGCAGGATCGCGCGGGCGTGCCGCAGGCGGGCTGCGTCCGGCGCATGTTCGGGCAGGCTGCGCTGCACGGCTTCGACCGCAAAAGGGATCTGCTTCGCTTGCAGGCGGCCCGCCAGACGCAGGGCGTCGCCCGGCTGGTAGTGCTCCATCTGGAAGATCAGCAGCAACTCGGCCGCGCTCTCCCAGCCACGGAAAAGCGCCGGGTTTTCGCGCACGAAGCGGTAGAGGTCGCCGTATTCCTCGGGCGTGCCGAAGTAGCGCGGCTGCGGGGTACGCTTGCCGTTGGCTTCGAGGCGATCCGGCATGTAAACGTCCCACGGCACCAGGGGCGGGGCGCCTAGCGCGTAGAGCATGGCGATGGCGCGGCGCGCTTCGGGCAAATCGTGCGGGGTGAGGCTGGGCACGAAGCCGAGGCCGCGTCCTTGCACGGTGGCAGTGGTCAGCGCGAGATTGGGCGGGGTGATCGGGCGCATCTCGGCCATCACGTAATCGGCCAGGTCGAGCAGCTGCAGTGTGCGTTTGTCCGGCTGCGGGTTGGTGAGGTTGAGGCTCAGGGCGATGCCGGCCGGCGCGAGTTCCGCGCGCAGTTGCTGGAAAAAGCCGCGCACGTTCTCGAGATGGAAGCGTTCCCACGCGGGATAGAGCGGCGAGCGCTGGCGCTTTTGCTGCGCGTCCTGGGGTGTTGTGAAGCCCAGCGTGTCGCGCAGGTAAGTGCGGTAATCGAATTGGCCGCTGCGCACCTCCGCCGGCAGGCCGGCGGGCAGCGCGCGCCCGGGTTCGGCCAGCCACCTGGCGAAGCCTTGAATGGCCGCATCGGAATACTCGCCGCCGAACTCCAGCGCGGCGACTTCGAGGCGCGGGTCGTCGAACTGGATCGCCACCGGGCTGAAGGCGAGTTGTTTGCGCGCCGCCGTGAGCAGGGCCTCGCGCGTGGCCGGGCTGGCAGACGTGATCCACTTCGCGCCCCAGCTGTTCATCCAGGGCGCGACCAGCGGCTGGCCGTCGAAGTCTCGCGCCAAGCCTTCGGGCGGCACGGCCAGATTGGCATTCAGCGTGCTGCCGACGAGCACGCCTTGGGCTTTGAGGCTGGCGACATAGGCGGCGCTTTTCGCGTACAGCCATTCAACCCGGGTGGCGCCAAAGGCCTCGATCGCCGGCAGGGCTTCGGGGCGTTCGAAGCGGGTGGAGAAGATCACGCTGTCAGCAGACGGCGCGCGCGGGTGACGGGGCGGATCGAGCGGCTCCGCGCCGGCAGTGGCGGTGCAGGCAAAAAGGCTTGCGGTGATGAGTTGGCGCAGCACGTTTCGGTCTCCTGCAGCTCCGGTTTCCGCTTGGCTGGATGTGGGCCGCGTTCTGATCAGGCTCGCGAAAAGCGCACGGTCTGGTGCCAGCTGCCATTGGCGGCGACCGGCGCGCTTGCAAGGAGCTGGCGCGTGTTCGGGTTGGGCAGGTCGTAGTCCATGCGCGCTGCGCTGACATCCGTCACGGAAAGCTGGATGCCTTGGCCACTGAAGCGCACATGCAGGGTCTTGCCTCTCTGGCTGAGGATCGCCGTGTTGCCCTCAATGCGGATTTCCGCTTCGGTGCACATCGCCCAGCGGATCTCGGTGCCGGCCGGGGCATCGGCAATCTTGTCGTCGAGTTCCACGCTGGCGTCGGCGAAGCGCACCCGCCGGGTGGCCTGAGGCAGCCCTAGCACCGGCGCGAGGTCGATCAGCACTTCGCGCGCATTTACCTGCGTCAGGCTGGCCATGGCGCTGGCCTTGTGTGGCTTGCCGGCGACGGTGAGGGTGTTGTGCGCCTCGGCGCCGAGGCGGAAGACCTGCCAGCGCGGCGAGTCCTGCTTCATGTTCCACAGGTCGATGCCACGCGATTCGAGGCTGTAGTAGTCCTGCATGCCGAGATCCTTGGCCCAGCGCAGCCCGTCCAGCTCGAGCACGAAGCTGCCGGCATCCATGTGAGCGTGGTTGTGGGCTGCGCCGCCGCCCTTGATGGCGAAGTACAGCGCATTCGTGTCGCCCCAGGCGCTGCGCCAGAGGGCGAGTGGCTGCGGGCCCTGCCCGATGAATGACGTGGGCGGCGGTGTGCCGCGGCGCGCTTCGGGCCACCACAGGATGGACAGCGGCGCGAAGCGTTCGGAAACCCCCTGATTCTTGCGGATCATTTCGCGCTTGGCCTCCAGCAGGGCAGGCTGGCCCAGTTCACGGGCCAGATACACGATGGGCGAGGGTAATTCTTGACCTTCGTTGCCGTCGGCAAAGTTGAAATGCTTGCCTGAGGGACCGATCGAGTGCGCATAGAACTCGGCACTGCGGATGAAGCCCGGCGCAGCCAGTATCCCCCAGTCGGCCATGCTGGCGCTGCGTAGCGCCGCGATGAGCAGCACCGAGTAGCTGGTGCCGTAGCTCCAGTAACCCGGGCCTTCGGGGTAGGCGCCATCCGGTTTGTAGGCATCCAGGCCGGTGAAAATCTCTTTTTGTGCCGCGGCGAGCAGGTCGGCGGCCAGTGCCGGCTCGTCTTCCTGTACGGCGAGGGCTCCGAGCACCATGCCGCCGATGCAGACCTGATTCCAGTTGTTGGTCATCCGGAAGGTCTTGTGCCCCTGGCGGGCCTGGGCAATGCCCTTGTCCACGATGGCCCGGCGAAGGATGCTGCGTTCGGCAGGCTGCAGCGCGTCGAAGAGCCAGTCATAGCCGATGGCGAGCCCGGTGGTCATTTCGGCCACATCCAGATAGTGGTCCGGATTCCATTCGGAGAAAGCGGCGATGTTCAGCATTTCGCGGCGGGCGCGTTCGAGAAAGGCTGATTCCCCGGTGATCCGATAGGCAAAGGCCCATTCCAGCGTGCGCCGGATGAATTCGCGCGAAACGCTCAGCAGACGACGGCCTTCGAGCTTGCGCTCAAGCACGGGCAGGGACAGATCCTTGCGGGCCCGGGCCAGCAGCAAGTCTGCGAAACGGTCCAGATCCGGGTCGGCCTTGCGGCGTGCGCCCAGGCTGGCCCATTCCTCAGCGCTGACCAGCAGGCGCGGGTGGCCGGAGGCGGGTGCCGCCATGAGCGGTGCGTTGCTGCGGCAGGCGGCAAGCTGTGCGCCCAGCAAGGAGAGCGCAGCAAGAAATTCGCGACGTTGCATATTGGATTCCTCGGGGCCGGCGATTCTGATGGCTTATACAGGCCCTCCGGACTTTCCCGGATACGGGAAACACCTGAGCAGACCGGCTGCCATGTTGCAACAAGGTACCTGATTCGGGCTGAGCGGCCTGTTGCTTGGTGGGGTTCGCCAGATAGCTCCGCCACTGTGGGCGCGTCGCACATTGCAGCGCATCAGGCGTGCTATGGCGGAATCTCCGTTGCCGGTTTGCCGAGCGTGAAAAACTTGGCCGGTGTGATTAAACCAAAGTGATATAAAAAACTACGTCACGGGCGCGCAGGAGCTGAAAATCGGAGCGTCTGGCGAAGGCTGCGTGACAGCAGCTTTTCACATCAGCAAGACCAGGAGACAGACCGTGCCATCACTGCGCGATCCCACCGCGATGCCGGGCTTCGTCCGGATGTTTTTCCTGCCCTCAAAGCGCCAGCCTCCCGGAGGGCAGGAGGCCGGGCCGGAGCTGCCGATGACGCAGCCACTGACGCCGGAAGGGCCGGGTGAGCAGCGGCTGGCGATGGTGGCCTCACTGCTCAAGACCGGGCGACAGAACACGGCGCTGCTCATGATCGAGCGCGCATGCCGCGAGCAGCCGGGGCGGGCTGAATTTCACAACAGCCGCGCGCTGGTGCTGAAAGCCTGCCACCGGGGCGCGGAGGCGCTCGCCGCCTTTGATCGGGCGCTGGATCTTCAGCCTGAATATCAGGAGGCGTTCTACAACCGGCAGCGCATGCTGGGGCTGGTGCGCAGTCGCATCTGAAGGGCCGGGCGAGCGAGGCGGAACCCTGCGTGACAGGCGCTCCGCCCGGGTGGCAGGGCTTATTTCGCAGCGCCTGGCCCGCTGTTGTGATACTCGCCCAGATAGGGCTTGCTGGCGCTGCCGTATTGCACCGGATTGCTGCTGCTCCAGTCTGCCCACGGCGGGTTCTTGATTTCGGCGCTGAGGTAGGACTCGCGCACGATCATCTTGCCGATGGTCACTCCGGCGCTGGACGATTCCGGCCATTGCCGCGCCAGCGAGATCGTGGCCGCGCCCGCATCGGCCGAGAAGCTGCAGCCGGTGAACAGGAAGCCGTAGGGGTGCGTGCCATAAGTGCTGGGCGCGCCGATGGTGCTGCTGCTCTTGCGCACCCGGGTGAAGAAGATCGTGCTCTTGTCGAACACCGCCGTGCCGCGCCCGAAGATGAAATCGGTATCACCCTCGATGTAACTCTGGGCGAAGTAGCTGCGCGCGACGACATCCACCGCCGTCGATTTCACATACAGCGTGTCCTGGTTGGCGATGAGGCGGGTCTTGTAAAACAGGTTGCGGTCGCCCACCACCATCAGCGCCACGGCCTGCGATTCTCCGTTGGCTGATTCGCTCCAGGTGTTCTGGATCGTGAGGTTGGTGGCTTCGAAGTTGTCGGCGTTCACCACGAAAAGGGCTGAGCAGGTGGTGCCGATGCTGCCGCTCTTCGCGGCGCAGGCGTCATAGGTGGCCTTGATCGAGCTGGGCGTGCTGCTGGTGAACACGGCACTGCCCGGATTGGCCAGCGCCGCGTACTGGCTGCCGGTGAGCTTGGCGGCCGTGGGCAGGGCGATCACGGTCTGGGCAGGATCGCTGCCACCACCATAGAGTGTCACGGTCAGCCCCTTGGGCACGATTACCAGCTCGTTATAGGTGCCGGGCATAACCTTGATGTACTGCCGTGTGGTCTTGCCGGCCAGGGTGGCGGCAGTGATGGCGGCCTGCACCGTGCTGTAGGTGGCGCCGGATTTGGCCACCAGATAGTCCGGCGTGGCCGGCATGCTGACCACGCTGCTACGCGGCTTCCAGTTGTCGGTCACGAGCTTGCCGACGGTGCCGGCAGCGGCGAGGTACTGATCCACATCGTAGGCGGCTGCGACCGTGTCCGAGAGTTGCGGGCGGGTACTGGTACTGGCAGGCCAGCTGCTGTTGCCGGAGGAAGAGGCGACCGCACTGGAAGCGGCGGATGATGCAGCGGACGTTACAGTGGCCGAAGAGGCTGCCGAAGAAGTAACAGAGCTGCGTGCGGCACTGCTGGCCACGGCGCTGCTGCTTTGCGCCGAAGAGCTGGCTGCGCTCGAGGTAGCGCTGCCGTTGGGAATCGAGCATTCATTCACGCCACCGGCAATCCGTCCGCCGAAGGTGGCCTCGCTACAGGCGAAACTGCCGGTGAGGGTCTTGTAGAAGAACTGGTCTGAGCGGCCGAAGGCCACATTGGTCGCAGTGGCGACCGTACAGGTCTTGCCCTCGCTGCAGAGGGTTACGTAGCCGCTGGGCCGATTGGCGGCACTGGCGCTGGCCGCGAACAGTGTCAGGCTGGCGGCGGCCAGCCATAAGGTCTTGTGCATTGCTTGTCTCCTGAGCGTGCGGCTTGGCGGTGATTTCCGTTTGCCGCTTGTGTCTGAAAAGGGCCTTTTCTGCCGTGTGGCAGAAGAGGCCCTAATCAACCTAGATCAGGAGGTGATGGGTAACAAGCGTGAACTGCTGCACGGTCCGAAGGTCCGTGAATAGGCTTTCAGTGCAGGGTGCGCGGCCCGACCAGAAAGAATTCGGGGATTTCAGCGTCGAACTGCATGCTGTCTTCGGCCACGAAGTGATAGCTGCCGCGCATGCTGCCAAAGGGCGTGGCGAGCGGGCAGCCGCTGGTGTACTCGAAGCTCTCGCCGGGCGCCAGCAAGGGTTGTTCGCCGATCACGCCTTCACCTTCCACCTCCTCGGTGTTGCCGTGGGCGTCGGTGATGAACCAGTGGCGGCTGATCAGCTTGGCGCTGAGCGTGCCTTCGTTGCGGATCGTGATGTGATAAGCAAAGGCATAGCGCGGCTCGGTCGGGTCCGACTGCTCGGGCAAGTAGCGGGGCTGGGCGCTGATGGTGATGCGGTACTTTGGGAGACTCATTTTTTTGCTGGCTTGTGGCGGGGGGCGACTGGGATAATACGGCTTTGCCGTCCCTCAGGGCCAGATCATGTCAGACCGTTCCTTCATTCTTGCCCCTAGCCTGCTCTCTGCCAACTTCGCCCGCCTCGGCGATGAGGTTGAAAAGGTGATTGCTTCCGGCGCCGACTGGCTGCACTTCGACGTGATGGACAACCACTATGTGCCCAACCTGACCATCGGCCCGCTGGTCTGCGAGGCGATCCGCCCCTGTACCGGCGCGCCGATTGATGTGCACCTGATGGTGGAGCCGGTGGATGCGCTGGTGCCGATGTTCGCCAAGGCCGGTGCGAACATCATCACCTTTCACCCCGAGGCCTCGCGCCATGTGGATCGCACCCTGCAGCTGATCCGCGATCATGGCTGTCAGGCCGGGCTGGTGTTCAATCCGGCGACTCCGCTGGACTGGCTGGATCATGTGATGGACAAGATTGACCTGATCATGCTGATGTCGGTGAACCCCGGCTACGGCGGCCAGAGCTTCATCCCTTCGACCCTGCCCAAGGCCAGCGCGGCGCGTGCGAAGCTCGATGCCTACGAGCGCGAGTCGGGTCGCCGCATCCGTCTTGAGATCGACGGTGGCGTGAAGCCTGCCAACATTGCCGAGATCGCGGCGGCTGGCGTCGACACCTTCGTGGCCGGCTCGGCGGTGTTCGGTGCCGGCAAGGACACGGACCCGAACCGTTACGATTCGGTGATCGCTGCGATGCGTGCCGAGCTCGCCAAGGTCTGAGCGTGAGCAGCCTGCCACCCCCGCAGAAACAGGCGCCGGAGCCGTGTGACACGCAGGCTCCCCAGACCGCCCAGCAGCAACAATGAGCTGCTCCCACTGTACGCTCTCGCGAGTTTGAAAGCCCGGCATGAAATCCTTCGCTCCCCACGCCATCTTCTTCGACCTTGACGGAACGCTCGTTGACTCTGTGCCGGACCTTGCCGAGGCCGCGCGCCGCATGCTCGCCGAGCTGGGCGAACCGACGCGCACCGACGCGGAAGTCGCCACCTTCGTTGGCAAGGGCATCCCGATGATGGTCGAGCGCGCCCTCACAGTGGGGCGGGGGCCGGTGTCCGCCGAGCGTCTGGCGCAGGCCATCCCGGTGTTCATGCGCCACTACGAAGCCACCAACGGCAAGCTCACCCGCGCCTATCCCGGCGTGGCCGAGACGCTGCCGGTTCTGAAGGCCCGTGGCCTCAAGCTCGGCGTAGTGACCAACAAGGCCGAAGCCTTCATCGCGCCCCTGCTGGATGAGCTGGGGCTGGGCGGATTTTTCGACGTGCTGATTGGCGGTGACACCCTGGCACAGAAGAAGCCGGAGCCCGAGCCGCTGTGGCATGCCTGCGAGCAGGTTGGTGTGTCGCGCGAGGCCGTCCTGATGGTGGGCGACTCCGGCAACGATGCCCTGTGCGCCCGCCGCGCCGGCATCCCGGTGCTGCTGATGACCTATGGTTACAACGAGGGAGTGCCCGTGGACACTGAAGATTGCGACGGGTTACTATCGAGCTTCACTGAATTGCCCGCTCTGCTTGCCTGAGCGCGGTTTTCCCCGAATTTCATCATCGTGACAAGCAAAAGCCTGTTTCTCGCAGAGGAGATCCTCCCGATTTGCGTAGCCAGTGGTTGGCGGCGCAGCGGGGGTTCATGGCGCACTCGCTGAGTGTTGCGTCACGGGTCGGCACGCGCCGGCCGAGCATTTCCTGAAATTGCCGAAACCGGAGTCATGATGACCGAACAAGAATTCCTCGCGCTTGCCGCGCAGGGTTACAACCGCATCCCGCTCACCGTCGAGACCTTTGCTGATCTCGACACGCCGCTTTCCATTTACCTCAAGCTGGCCAACGAGCCCTACACCTACCTGCTCGAATCCGTGCAGGGCGGTGAGCGCTTCGGCCGCTATTCCATCATCGGCCTGCGTGCCCACACCCGCATCGAAGTGCGCGATCGCAGCGTGCTGCTGCTCTCGGGGGACCGCATCGTCGAGCGTCGCGACTACGGCGATCCGCTCGCCTATGTCGGCGAGTTCATGCAGCGCATCAAGGTGCCGCCCAAGTTCAGCCTGCCGCGCTATTGCGGGGGGCTGGTCGGCTGTTTCGGCTATGACACGGTGCGCTACATCGAGCCCAAGCTTGCTGCGCACAAGGCGAAAGACGAAATGGGCACGCCGGATATCGCGCTGCTGCTCTCCGAAGAGATCGCGATCGTCGACAACCTCTCCGGCAAGCTGACCCTGGTGGTGTATGCCGAGCCAGAAGTGCCGGGCGCCTACAAGCGAGCCCAGCGCCGTCTGGCCGAGCTGGTGGCCAAGCTGCGCGAGCCGGTCGAGATCCCCGCAGATACCTGCGCCACGCCGCAGCCGGCGGTTTCCAGCTTCGGTCAGGACGCTTTCAAGGCCGCCGTGCAGCGCGCCAAGGACTACATCATCGAAGGCGACATCATGCAGGTGGTGCTGAGCCAGCGCATGAGCAAGCCCTTCGCAGCCAGCCCGATGGCGCTCTACCGCAGCCTGCGCGCGCTGAATCCGTCGCCCTACATGTTCTACTTCAACTTCGAGGACTTCCATGTCGTCGGCTCCTCGCCGGAGATTCTGGTCAAGCTTGAAAACGAAGGTGAACAGCAGCTTGTGACCGTCCGCCCCATTGCGGGCACGCGCAAGCGCGGCGCCACGCATGAGGAAGATCTGGCGCTGGAAAAGGACCTGCTGGCCGACCGCAAGGAGCTTGCCGAGCATTTGCAGCTGCTGGATCTGGGCCGCAACGACGTGGGCCGCGTGGCCGCCACCGGCACGGTGAAGGTCACCGAGCAGTTCACCATCGAGCGCTACTCGCACGTCATGCATATCGTGTCCAACGTGGAGGGCCTGCTGCCCGAGGGGCAGGACAAGCGCGCTGCGGCGCTGGCCGTGCTGCGTGCCACCTTCCCGGCCGGCACTGTGAGCGGCGCGCCCAAGGTGCGGGCGATGCAGATCATCGACGAGCTGGAACCCGTCAAGCGCGGTATCTACGCCGGCGCCTGTGGCTACATCGGTTTTGATGGCGATGTGGACGTGGCAATCGCCATCCGCACCGCCGTGATCGCCAACGGCCAGCTGCATGTGCAGGCGGGCGCGGGCATCGTGGCCGATTCGGATCCCGAATCCGAATGGCAGGAAACCCTGAACAAGGCGCGTGCGGTGATTCGCGCGGCCGAGATCGCCGAGAGCGGGCTGGATACCAAGATCAGTTCCTGAAGCTCGAATCCATTGCTACTTCAAGCCACCTCCAAGGAGTGAAAGCCATGCAGAACTTCAGTTACTACAACCCGACCCGCATCCTCTTCGGCAAGGGCCAGATCGCCGCGATTGCCGGCCTGATTCCCGCTGGTGCCAAGGTGCTCGTCACCTATGGCGGCGGCAGCATCAAGAAGAACGGCGTCTATGACCAGGTCAAGGCCGCGCTGAAAGCGCACGCCTGGCTTGAGTTCGGCGGAATCGAGGCCAACCCGCGCTATGAAACCTTGATGAAGGCTGTCGCGCTCGTCAAAAGCGAAGGCGCAGACTTCATCCTCGCCGTGGGCGGAGGTTCCGTTGCCGACGGCAGCAAATTCATCGCTGCGGCCGCGCGCTTCGACGGCGCCGAGCCGTGGGAAATCCTCGCCAAGCGCGCCCCGGTCAGCGCCGCAGTGCCGCTGGGTGTGGTGTTGACCCTGCCGGCGACCGGTTCGGAATCCAACACCTTCGCCGTCATCTCGCGTGAATCGAGTGGCGACAAGCTGGGCTTCGGCAGCGAACACTGCTATCCGCAGTTCGCCGTGCTGGACCCGGAGACGACCTACAGCCTGCCGCCGCGCCAGGTTGCCAATGGCATCGTCGATGCCTTCGTGCACACCATGGAGCAGTACATGACCTACCCGGCCGAGGCGCCGCTGCAGGATCGTTTCGCCGAAGGCATCCTGCACACCCTGATCGAGGTCGGCCCGCAGACCCTGGCGCATCCGCAGGAATACGCCGCGCGCGCCAGCCAGGTGTGGAGCGCTACGCTGGCGCTCAACGGCCTGATCGGTTGCGGTGTGCCGCAAGATTGGGCAACGCACATGATCGGTCATGAGCTCACAGCCGAATATGGGCTGGATCACGCCCAGACCCTGGCCGTGGTGCTGCCGGGAGTGCTGCGTCACCAGAAGGAGGCCAAGCGCGCCAAGCTGTTGCAGTACGCCGAGCGCATCTGGGGCATTCGCGAGGGCAGCGAAGACGAACGCATCGAGCGCGCGATCGCGGCGACCGAGGCCTTCTTCGGATCGCTGGGCGTGCACACCCATCTGGGCCTGTACGGCGTGGCCGGGACAAATGAGGCGCCGAGCCGGATTCCGGCCCGCCTTGAGCGTCACGGCTTCCTGAAACTGGGCGAGCACGGGGCGATCACGCCTGCGGCCGTCACGGAAATTCTTGCCGCGCGGCTGTGAGCCCCGGCGGCTGGCACTGGCCAGCCTCATGCAAAGGAAATGACCATGTTGTTGATGATCGATAACTACGACAGCTTTACCTACAACATCGTGCAGTACCTCGGCGAACTGGGCGCCGATGTGCGCGTGTATCGCAACGATGAAATCACCGTCGAGCAGATCGAGGCCATGAAGCCCGAGCGCCTCGTGGTCTCGCCCGGCCCCTGTTCGCCGGCCGAGGCCGGCATCTCGGTGGCGGCGATCAAGCATTTCGCTGGCAAGCTGCCGATTCTTGGCGTGTGCCTTGGCCACCAGAGCATCGGCGCGGCGTTTGGCGGCAAGATCGTGCATGCCAAGCAGCTGATGCATGGCAAGACCTCGCCGATCCGGCACGCCGATGTGGGCATCTTCAAGGGCCTGCCGAATCCCTTCACGGCCACGCGTTATCACTCGCTGGCGATCGAGCGCGAGAGCTGTCCGGACTGCCTGGAGATCACGGCCTGGACCGAGGATGGCGAGATCATGGGTGTGCGTCACAAGACCCTGCAGATTGAAGGTGTGCAGTTTCACCCGGAGTCGATCATGACCGAGGGTGGTCACAAGCTGCTGAAGAACTTTCTCGACATGTAAGCCCTTGAAGCCGCGCAAGCGGCTTCTTCATTCCGGGAGGCGTGTATGAATCAGTCTTGGGCGATGGTTGCGCTCAGCGCAGTGGTGCTGGTGGCTTACCTGTTTGATTTCCTTGGTCGCTGGATCAAGGTGCCGGCCGTGGTGCTGCTCATCTTTGCCGGCTTGTGCCTGCGCGCCGTGACGGACGCCTTCGGCCTGAGCCTGACCCCGCCGGATGATCTCCTGCCGGTACTGGGCACTTTCGGCCTGATCCTGATCGTGCTGGAGGGGGCGCTGGACCTGCGTCTGACGCGCGAGGCCGCGCCCCTGATCCTGCGCAGCTCTCTGTGTGCCGTGCTGGGGGTGGTGCTGACCGGCGCTGCGCTGACCGCAGCCTTGGTGTTCTGGCTGGACGCGCCCCTGCAGGCCGCGCTCGTGCATGCGCTGCCGCTGGCTGTGATCAGTTCGGCGGTGGCGATCCCCGCGGCCGCTGCACTCGCGCCGCGCTTGCGCGAGTTCGTGGTCTACGAGAGTTCGATTTCGGACATCGTGGGCGTGGTGCTGTTCTACGCGATGCTCAACGAGTTCACCGGCTTTGGCTCGATGCTGGTGTCGCTGACCGGCGAAATCACGCTCTCGGTGTTCATCGGGCTGGTGGTGGGTCTGCTGATCTTCTGGTTGATCCAGCGCATCCAGCATCATGTGCGGGTGCTGCCGATGATCTTCGGCATCACCTTGCTCTATGGACTGGGCAAGATCATGCACCTTGCGCCGCTGGTGATGGTGTTGCTGGTGGGGCTGTTGTTGAACAACTACCAGCTGGTGCGCCGTTTCACCGGCGGGCGCTGGCAGGGTGAAGGTGATTTCGAGTCGGATCTTGAATCCTTCAAACACCTGACTGCGGAATTCACCTTTGTGGTCCGCAGCTTTTTCTTCGTACTGCTCGGCTTCGGTACTGGTCTGGCTGAGTTGCTGGACCTGCAGGCCTGGCTGCTGGCAGGGATTGTGCTCGCATGCAGCATCGCGCCACGTTGGGCCTTGCTGCGAGGCGTGGCGCGCGAATCCGCCGAGCCGCTGCTGTGGTTCGCTCCGCGCGGGCTCATCACTGTGCTGCTTTTTCTCAGCATTCCCGCGCACCTGGTCATCCCCGCATTTCCGAAGGCCGGCCTGATGCTGGTGATTCTCGTCTGGGCCCTGCTGCTGAGCATGGGCAGCCTGCGCATCAAGCCCGCCGCGCAGGATGAGGTTGCACCGGTAGAATCTCCGCCTTCCAGTCATTGAACACAGGACTCTGCCCATGACGCCCCAAGCTGCCCTGCAACGCGTAATCGAGCATCGCGAAATCTTCCACGACGAAATGGTCTCGCTGATGCGCCAGATCATGTCCGGTCAGGTCTCGCCGGTGCTGATCGCGGCGATCATCACGGGCCTGCGCGTGAAGAAGGAGTCGGTCGGCGAGATCGCAGCATCGGCCACGGTGATGCGCGAGCTGGCCACTAGGGTGCCGGTGAAGAGCGATACGCAAACGCTGGTGGACACCTGTGGAACCGGTGGGGATGGCGCGCACACCTTCAACATCTCTACCTCGGCGATGTTCGTGGCCGCCGCCGCCGGCGCGCGTGTTGCCAAGCATGGCGGGCGTTCGGTGTCTTCGCAGTCCGGCTCCGCCGATGTGCTGGAGGCGCTGGGAGCCAACCTGAGTCTGACGCCGGAACAGGTCGGCGCCTGCATTGACGAGGTGGGTCTGGGCTTCATGTTTGCGCCCAACCATCACAGCGCCATGAAGCACGCCGCACCGGTGCGGCGCGAGCTCGGCGTGCGCACCATCTTCAACATTCTTGGCCCGCTGACCAACCCGGCTGGTGCCGCGAATCAGGTGATGGGCGTGTTTCATCCCGATCTGGTCGGCATCCAGGTGCGCGTGCTGCAGCAACTGGGCGCGCGCAACGTGCTGATCGTGCATGGCATGGAAGGTCTGGACGAAATCTCGATCTCGGCGCCGACGCTGATCGGCGAGTTGCGCAACGGCGAGGTGCGGGAATATCGCCTGACCCCGGAGGACGTGGGCCTGCCCTTGCACGCCTCGTCGGCAATCCGGGCGGCCAGTGTGGAAGAGTCGAAGGCCATCCTGCTCGGGGCGCTGGAAGGCAGCATCCCCGCCGCACGCGACATCGTAGCCTTCAATGCGGGCGCCAGCCTTTACGCCGCAGGGGTGGCCGAGTCGCTGGCAGAGGGCGTGGAACGCGCACTGGCGACTATCGCCAGTGGCGCGGCGACGCGCAAGCTCGGCGAGTTCATCGAGCGTTCGCGCAGCTTCAGCGCCTGATCTGGCGCCGCGGCAGGTGAGGGCTTGCCGCTGCAGCCAGCAGGCCGCTTACTTGGCGGGCGTTTTGGTTGTTTTGGTGGTTTTCTTGCTGGCCGAACTGGTGGTTTTGCTCGCCGTGCTCTTCTTGCTGGTCGTGGCCTTCTTGCTACTGCTGCTTTTCTTGGCGCCGCTCTTTTTCTGCTTTTCGGCCTGCAGGCGGGCCAGCTCGTTGCCTTGCGGGCAACCGCTGAGTTCACGAGCATTCCAGCCGATACTTTCATCGTTCTTGTCGAGCAGGTCGCGCAAGCCTGAAATCAGGGTCGGGCCGCTGAGCCCGAGCTCGCCGGGGGTGCCGAGCTCGATATCGTGAATGACCCAGTGTCGTTTGTGAATTCGCAGTTGTAGCGTGCTCTCGCGGTGGCTGCCGTCTGCGAAAGCGAAGCCGGCGCTTAGCGTGGCCTGTTCGCCCTTGATCGAGGCTTTGCCGAGATTGAAGCCGTCAGGAATGTTGAGGGCACCCGAGTACAGATCGCCCAGTGATAGCGGGGCGTTTTCTGTCGGGCGGGCTTTGCTGTAGGCCTCGCTGTAACGACGGGCTGCTCCCAGCAGGCAAACCAGCTCCGGCCCGAGATTGCCGGAATAGGTTGCCAGCTCCAGGCCCCCAGGTGCGCCTGGGCTGCCGCTGCTCAAGCGAGCGGAATAGAAGGCATTCGCGGCTTCTTCCGGCGTGCCAAGGGCAAATGCGGGCAGGCTCAGACAGAACAGAAACAGGGGCAGGAAGCGCATGCGGTCTCCGAGTTTGCGAGTCCCCGGCTTCGCCCTTCGGGCGCAAGCCACCTCCACGTGGGTCAAGAATGCCTTGGGGTGGCCCGGTGACGTTCTTGAAAGGGGAACGGGATTGTACGCGCAGCAGGCTCCGACCGGGCTGCTTTGCGGCTACCATACGACCCTGTAACCCCAGACGAGTTCCAGAGCAATTCCATGTCCGACATCCTGCAGAAAATCCTCGCCACCAAGCGTGAAGAAATTGAAGTCGCCGAGCGTGGATGCTCGCGCGAAGCCATCGTTGAAGAAGCGCGGGATGGCGTTCCGGTGCGGGATTTTGTTGGCGCGATCCGCGCAAAAATTGCTGCGGGTCAGGCGGGCGTGATTGCCGAAGTGAAGAAGGCCAGCCCCTCCAAGGGCGTGATCAGGGCGGATTTTCGCCCCGCCGATATCGCGGCCTCCTACGAGAAGGGCGGCGCGGCCTGCCTCTCGGTGCTGACCGATCGCCAGTATTTTCAGGGCTGCCCCGAATACCTGCAGGCGGCTCGTGAGGCCTGCACGCTGCCGGTGTTGCGCAAGGATTTCATCATCGATCCGTATCAGGTTTTCGAGGCACGGGCGATGGGTGCGGATGCGATCCTGCTGATCGTGGCGGCCTTCCTGCCGCCGGACGGTACGGTGAATGCCTCAAGCTCCCGCACGGCCGTGAGTCATATGCTGGAGCTGGAGCAACTGGCGCACGATCTGGGCATGGCGGTGCTGGTCGAGGTGCATAGCGCTGAAGAGTTGGATCTGGCGCTGCAGCTCACCACGCCCTTGCTGGGGATCAACAACCGCAACCTGCGCACTTTCGAAGTGACGCTGGATATTACCCTTTCGCAGCTGGAGCGGATTCCCGCCGGACGCATTGTGGTGACCGAGAGTGGCATCTTCACGCCGCAGGATGTGGCAAGCATGCGTAGCCGCGGCGTGCATGCCTTCCTGGTGGGTGAAGCCTTCATGCGTGCCGAGGATCCAGGCAGCGAGCTGGCGCGCCTGTTCGCCTGAGCCTGTTCGCAGCAGACAACAAAAAAGCCCGATCCGTGGATCGGGCTTTTTGTTTGTTACGGCCTGTGTTTAATCGTTCTTGTGGGCCGACATGACGTGCTGCACCAGTTCGGCCAGTGAGTTCACGCCCATCTTCTCCATCACGCGGGCGCGATGGACTTCGACCGTCTTGATGCTGATGCCCAGATCGTCAGCGATCTGCTTGTTCAGACGGCCGGCCACGATCAGCTCAAGTACTTCGCGCTCACGCGGGGTGAGGCCTTCGATGCGGCGCTGGGCGTCGGCTTCCTGCAGGCGGCTGTCGTGATGCTTGCGGTCTTCGGCCAGCGCGGTATGGATCAGCTTGACCATGTCCTGATCGTTGAAGGGTTTCTCGATGAAGTCGACTGCGCCCTTCTTCAAGGCCGAGACGGCCATCGGTACATCGCCGTGGCCGGTGATGAAGATGATCGGCAGGGTGGAATGCATGGCGGCGAGCTTTTCCTGCAGCTCCAGCCCGTTCATGCCGGGCATGCGGATATCCAGCACCAGGCAGCCATTCAGGCGAGGGCTCCAGGCTGACAGGAAGGCTTCGGCCGAATCGAAGGCCTGGGCCTTGAGGCCGGTAGAGTCCAGCAGCCAGAGGAGGGAATCGCGCAGGGCTTCGTCATCATCAACGATGTAAACCAGCTGTTCGACGACGGGGACATTAGGTGTCATGGTGTGATTCAAGCGATTTCTCCAGTGCCAGCGTGAAGCGGAAGATACTCCCGCCAGTGGGGTTGGCGTCAACCCAGAGGCGACCCTTATGGAACTCGATAATCGAGCGGCAGATGTTCAGACCCATGCCCATGCCATCCTGTTTGGTGGTGAAGAAGGGTGAGAACAGTTCGTCCAGTGAGGCGGTGCTGATGCCGCAGCCGCGATCTGCCACTGAAACTTCGATGTGATCATCGCTGTGGCGGGCCTCAATGTGGATGACGCGGTCGTCCAGCGGGATGTCCTGCATGGCCTCGGCGGCATTCTTGATCAGGTTCATCAGTACCTGCTCGATCATGATGCGGTCGGCCAGTACATCCGGCAAATCATCGGGCAGAGAGGTCAGGATGCGGGTGCCCAGCCGGCGGGCTTCGATTTCGGCGATTCCCAGCGCCTCTTCGGTGACCTGGCGGATGCTGATCAGGCTGCGGCGCGGTTCGCTCTTGCGCACGAAATCACGGATTCGGCGCACGATATTGCCGGCGCGGTTGGCCTGGGTGCTGGCTTTTTCCATTGCGCCGAGAATGTCTTCGATCTGGAACTGACCGCTCTTCAGGCGGTTCACGCAACCTGAGCTGTAGTTGGCGATAGCCGAGAGCGGCTGGTTAAGCTCGTGGGCCAGGGTGGAGGCCATCTCGCCCATGGTGATCAGGCGGGAAGTGCGCGCCAGGCGTTGCTCCTGCTCGCGGGTCAGTTCTTCGGCGCGTTTGAGGGCCGTGATGTCGGTCGCGACCCCCAGGCGCACGATGCGCCCGTCCACCCAGCGCAGCGCGCGTTCGCGCAGGTGGAACCACTGACCGGTAAAAGGATGCTGTAACTCGCCATCGAAAAGCTCGCGCGGTACATCCGCAGCGCCCAGCTTGCGCGGGTCACCCGGGTAATCGCCGAGCTCCGGTTGGGGAACAACCAGCAGGCAGCTTTCGCCGACCCGGGTGTGCTGGGCATCGAAGGCCCGGTTGGTGTAGAGCAGCTCTCCGCTGCCCGCTTCCGAGACATAGACTGCGGCGTCCAGCCCGTCTAGCACGGTGGTGATGCGTTCGTTGGCGGCCTGCAGTTCGGTGCGTGCACGCTTTTGTTCGGTGATGTCGGTCATGGCCGTCATCCAGCCGGTCTGCTCGCCCTGATTGTCGACCAGAGGCGAGAGATGCAGGCGAACGTCTACCCGCACGCCATTGCGGCGCCGGATCACCAGCTCCAAACCTTCTCGCGAGGCCTGCCCTTGCATGCACTGACGCAGACGCTGGCGGTTCTGCTCGCGGTCCTCTTCTGGCCAGAACACATATGGAGGGGCCTGCCCGGCGAGTTCTTCGGCGCTCCAGCCGACCAGTTCGGCAAAGGCGCGATTGACATGCAGGATTCGGCCATCCGGTGCTACGGCCTGCATGCCGGTGAGTACCGAGTTTTCCATCGCTTGGCGAAAAGAGGAGTCGGCGCGTAGCAGTTCTTCGCTGGCCTTGCGTTCAGTGATGTCGTGAGCCACAACATAAATGCGTGCTTCGTCGAGCGCCGGGTTGGCGCTCCAGGAAAGCCAGCGCCAGCTGCCATCACCACAGCGGCAGCGCAGTTCGAAGTTAACTGGCCTGCCTGCGGCAAGCTCTTGCAGTCGGGAGGTGGCCAGTTGGACGTCTTCAGGATGAGCGATGTCAAGCAGGCTCATGCCTTCAGTCAGGGTTTCGGGTTTGAGACCTAGGATATTCAGAACAGCCGGGTTGATGCGCTCGAAGCGACCGCTGAGTCCAAGCACACCCAGAATGTCTAGTGAGAGACTGAAGAACAGATCGCGTTCTTCGGCGATCTGGCCAGCACGCTGGTTCTGTTTGCTGGCTAGCACCAACCCCCAGCCGGCAACCGCGATTAGCGCCACGATGATGGCCAGGCTCAGGCGCATGCGGTCCGAGGCCAGTGCATTGCTGTCCTGCGGCAGGGCGGCGAACCACACCAAGCCCAGCACGATGGCGAGGATCAGCACCGACAGCAGCGAAGACTGTGGGGCAGGAGCAGGCGGGGCCAGGTTTTCGGAGTTGTCGCGGCTTTCCATTCCGCTTACTTCCTCGCAGACGAGGTAGCCATTATGGCCTACCTGCTGGGCTGTTGATGCCCGGAATAGGCGCTGGACTATCGGGTATGGAGGTTTTCTGCGAAGCACTGGACTGCGGATGACAAATCAATACTTGTGCGCTGCAACATAATGATTATTCAAAGTTTTTTATGGGCCGGAAATCAAATTTGATGGGGCTTTGACGTTGCGCGGGGCAGGTGCTTCTTTTATATTGCCCGCTCGAAGAATCCTGTGGGTGCTACCCTGCGGGCCGCTTTCGAGTCTGTACCTTGCGGCTGGCGTAATCCGGGCGCTTTGATCTGACCCTCTTCGTGCGTGACGCAAATTTGTGTCCACGGTAGTGGTGAATGGGCAGGCATCAGACAAGTATAAAAGCCCGGGTCTCTCCCGCCCGGGCTGATCCATGAAACCCAGGTTAGGAGAGACAGATTATGGCAGTAGTGCCGCACGTCCTTCTGCAATCCGATGCGGATCAGCAGGAGACCATGGAATGGCTGGAAGCCCTTGATGCAGTTGTTGCGAAGGAAGGTCCGGAGCGTGCGCGCTACCTGATCGAGCGCTTGATCGAAGATCTGCGCGATTCCGGCGTCGTCTTGCCCTACAGCGCCAATACGCTGTATCAGAACACCATTCCCACTGCTGACCAGCCGAACTACCCGGGTGATCCCGAGATCGAATTGCGTATCCAGGCTTATCTGCGCTGGAATGCCATTGCCATGGTTGTGCGTGCTAACAAGCATACCAACGTTGGCGGTCATATCGCTTCGTATGCCTCCTCTGCAACGCTCTACGACGTTGGCTTCAACTGGTTCTGGAAAGCGCCGACCGACGACAAGGAGGGCGATTTGATCTACTTCCAGGGGCACTCGATCCCCGGTGTCTATGCACGCGCCTTCCTGCTCGGTCGCCTGACCGAAGAGCAACTCGACAACTTCCGTCAGGAAGCTGGTGGCAAGGGCCTGTCGTCCTACCCGCACCCCTGGCTGATGCCTGATTTCTGGCAATTCCCGACCGTGTCGATGGGCCTTGGCCCGCTGCAGGCCATCTACCAGGCCCGCTTCATGAAGTACCTGCAGGATCGCGGCATCCAGAACAACGAAGGCCGCAAGGTGTGGGCTTTCCTCGGCGATGGCGAAATGGACGAAGTCGAGTCCCGCGGTGCGTTGGGGCTGGCTTCGCGCGAGAAGCTGGACAACCTGATCTTCGTGATCAACTGTAACCTGCAGCGCTTGGATGGCCCGGTGCGCGGCAACGGCAAGATCGTCCAGGAACTCGAATCCGAATTCCGCGGTGCTGGCTGGAACGTGGTCAAGCTGATGTGGGGCTCCAACTGGGATGCTCTGTTCGAGCGTGACAAGAAGGGTTTGCTCAAGCAGCGCATGCTCGAAGTGGTCGATGGCGAATACCAGACCTACAAGTCGAAGAACGGTGCCTGGGTGCGCGAGCATTTCTTCAATACGCCGGAGCTCAAGGAGCTCGTGGCCGACTGGACTGATGACGACATCTGGAAGCTCAATCGCGGCGGCCATGACATGTTCAAGGTCTTTGCAGCCTACAAGGCCGCGGTTGATACCAAGGGTCAGCCGACGCTGATCCTTGCGCACACCGTGAAGGGCTTCGGCATGGGCGAATCGGGTGAAGCCCAGAACACCAGCCACCAGCAGAAAAAGATGTCGCTGGATTCGCTGCGCGCTTTCCGCGACCGTTTCCACATTCCGGTTTCCGATGACCAGCTCGAGTCGATGCCCTTCATCAAGTTCGAGGAAGGCTCGCCCGAACTGAACTACATGCGCGCCCGTCGCCAGGAACTCGGCGGTTACCTGCCGGCTCGTCGCCGCAAGGCCGCTGCGCTGGATGTGCCTGCGCTGACTGCCTTCGATGCTCAGCTCAAGGCGTCCGGCGAAGGTCGTGAAATTTCCACGACCATGGCCATCGTGCGCATGTTCAACACCATCCTCAAGGACAAGAACATCGGCAAGAACGTGGTGCCGATCGTCGTTGATGAGTCGCGTACCTTCGGTATGGAGGGCATGTTCCGCCAGTACGGCATCTGGAACCAGGAGGGCCAGAAATACATTCCTCAGGATCATGATCAGCTCATGTTCTACAAGGAGACCAAGGACGGTCAGGTGATGCAGGACGGCATCAACGAAGCCGGCGCCATGGCTGACTGGATTGCTTCGGCCACTGCCTATTCGGCGCATGGCGTGCAGATGATCCCGTTCTACATCTTCTATTCGATGTTTGGTCTGCAGCGCACCATGGATCTGTGCTGGGCTGCTGGCGACTCGCGCGCCCGTGGCTTCCTGATCGGTGGTACCGCTGGCCGCACTACGTTGAACGGTGAAGGCCTGCAGCACGAAGATGGCCACAGCCACGTGCTGGCGCACACCATCCCGAACTGCGTGAGCTATGACCCGACCTTCGCTTACGAAGTCGCGGTGATCTTCCAGGACGGCCTGCGCCGCATGTTTGCCGAGCAGGAAGACGTGTACTACTACCTGACTGTGATGAACGAGAACTACGAGCATCCGGCCATGCCGGAAGGCGCGGAGACCGACATCATCAAGGGTCTGTACAAGTTCCGCGATGGCGCCAAGAGCAAGGGCGCACGTGTGCAGCTGATGGGCTGCGGCACGATCTTCCGCGAAGTGATTGCTGCGGCTGATCTGCTCAAGGCCGACTGGGGTGTCGAGGCTGACATCTGGGGCGCACCGAGCTTCAATGAGCTGGCCCGTGACGGTCAGGACGTTGCGCGCTGGAACATGCTCCACCCGCTGGATGAAAAGCGCGTTTCGCACGTCGAAGCCAAGCTCAAGGGCTCTGTTGGCCCGATGATTGTGGCCACTGACTATATCCGTCTGTATGCCGAGCAGATCCGACCCTATGTGCCGAACAAGTACGTGGTGCTGGGGACCGACGGCTTCGGTCGTTCGGATACCCGCGAGGCCTTGCGCGACCATTTCGAAGTGGATCGCCGCTGGGTGACCGTGGCTGCTCTCTCGGCACTGGCAGAAGAAGGCAAGATCGAACGCGCCAAGGTGGCTGAAGCGATTGCCAAGTACGGCATTGACGTCAACAAGCCGAACCCGCTGTTTGCCTGATGAATCAGTGAAGAGCAAGTTTTGAGGAGTGGGGGAGCCCCCACTTTTCTGACTTCGCTCTTCCCACGGAGAAAACAATGAGCCAACTCATCGAAGTGAAAGTGCCGGACATCGGCGACTTCAAGGATGTTCCCGTCATCGAGGTGTCGGTCAAGGTCGGCGACACGGTCAAGATTGATGACCCCTTGCTGACCCTTGAATCCGACAAGGCCACTATGGAAGTGCCGTCCTCGGCTGCCGGTGTGGTCAAGGAAGTGCGCGTCAAGGTGGGCGAACGTGTCGGCGAAGGCGCCGTCGTTGTCGTGCTGGAGGCAGCGGGCGCTGCTGCTGCGCCGGCGGCTGCACCAGCGCCGGTTGCTGCTGCGCCCGTGCCAGCTGCGGCTCCGGTAGTGGCTGCCCCGGCCGCGACCGGCCGCATCGAACTGAAGGTGCCGGACATCGGCGACTTCAAGGATGTGCCGGTGATCGAGCTGTTCATCAAGGTCGGAGACACGATCGCTGTGGACGCCCCGGTCGCCACGCTGGAGTCTGACAAGGCCACCATGGAAGTGCCGAGCTCGGCTGCCGGTGTGGTCAAGGAAGTGCTGGTCAAGGTGGGCGAGCGCGTCGCTGAAGGTGCCGTGCTGGCCATTTTGGAAGGCGCTGCTGCGACGGCCGTGCCTGCCGCCGCTCCGGCTCCGTCCGCCGCGCCCGCAGCGGCGCCGGCTGCGGCGCCTGCAGCAACACAGGTTGCGGCGGCTGTTCCGGTGGCTGCTGCAGCCGCGACGGCATCTGCTGGTATGTCCCATGCCAGTCCCGGCGTGCGTCGTTTTGCGCGCGAGCTGGGCGTTGATATCACCAAGGTTGCTGCAACCGGCCCAAAGGGGCGCATCCTCAAGGATGACATCCAGAACTTCGTCAAGGGCGTGATCGCTCAGGTCGCCTCTGGTGCGGTGAGCGCAGCGCCCGCCGCAGGGTCTGGTGTGGGTGGTCTCAATCTGCTTGCCTGGCCGAAGGTCGACTTCAGCAAGTTCGGCGGAATCGAAACCCAGCCGCTGTCCCGCATCAAGAAGATTTCCGGTGCCAACCTGCATCGCAATTGGGTGGTCATCCCGCACGTCACCAACCATGACGACGCGGACATCACCGAGCTGGAAGCCTTCCGCGTGCAGATGAACAAGGAGCTGGAGAAGTCCGGCACCAAGCTCACCATGCTGGCCTTCATGATTAAGGCGGCCGTGGCTGCACTGAAGAAATTCCCCGAGTTCAATGCTTCGCTCGATGGCGACAACCTGGTGCTGAAGAAATACTTCCACATTGGTTTCGCCGCCGACACCCCTAATGGCCTAGTGGTCCCGGTTATCAAGGATGCCGACAAGAAGGGCGTGATCGAGATCGCCAAGGAAATGGGCGATCTGGCCAAGCTCGCACGGGATGGCAAGCTCAAGCCGGATCAGATGCAGGGCGGTTGTTTCTCCATCAGCTCGCTGGGCGGCATTGGCGGTGTGTACTTCACGCCGATCATCAATGCGCCGGAAGTGGCCATCATGGGTGTATGCAAGTCGCAGATCCGCCCGGTGTGGGACGGCAAGCAGTTCGCGCCGCGTCTGATGCTGCCGCTGTCCTTGTCCTGGGATCACCGCGTGATCGACGGCGCCGCCGCCGCTCGCTTCAATGCCTACTTCGCCGGCGTGCTGCAAGACTTCCGCCGTGTGCTGCTCTGAGGCGAGGACTGAACGATGAGCCAATTGATTGAAGTGAAAGTCCCCGATATCGGGGATTTCAAGGACATTCCCATCATCGAGCTGTTCGTCAAGCCGGGTGATACCGTTAGCGCTGAAGACAGCCTTGCTACGCTGGAGTCCGACAAGGCCACGCTTGACGTGCCCTCGCCGGCTGCCGGTGTGGTGAAGTCGGTTTCGGTGAAGGTCGGTGACCGCGTGTCTGAAGGCAGCGTGCTGCTGATGCTGGACGCGATCTCCGGCGGCGCAGCGGCTGACGCGCCCAAGCCCGCTGCAGCTGCGCCCGCTCCGGCGGCGGCCTCTGCGGCTCCGGTGGCGGCTGGCAGTTTTGCCGGCAAGGCGGACATCGAGTGTGAAATGCTGGTGCTCGGCGCCGGCCCCGGCGGCTACTCGGCAGCCTTCCGCTCGGCGGATCTGGGCATGCAGACCGTGTTGGTCGAGCGTTACGCAACCCTGGGCGGTGTGTGCCTGAACGTCGGGTGCATCCCGTCCAAGGCCTTGCTGCACGTTGCTTCGGTACTCGAAGAGGCCTCCCACTTTTCGGATGTGGGCGTATCCTTCGGCGAGACCAAGGTCGACCTGAACCGTCTGCGTGCGCATAAGGAAAAGGTCATCGGCAAGCTGACCGGTGGCCTCTCCGGCATGGCCAAGGCCCGCAAGGTCGAGGTCGTGCGCGGTTATGGCAATTTCATTGACGCCAATCACGTTGAAGTGAGCGTGACGGCCGGCGAAGGCCAGGACGCGACGGGTGAGAAGAAGGTCATCAAGTTCCAGAAATGCATCATCGCTGCCGGCTCTTCGGTAGTGAAGCTGCCTTTCATCCCTGAAGATCCGCGCATCGTCGATTCCACTGGCGCACTCGAGCTGCGCTCGGTGCCCAAGCGCATGCTGGTCATCGGTGGCGGCATCATCGGTCTGGAAATGGCCACGGTCTATTCGGCTCTCGGTGCGCGCATCGATGTCGTTGAAATGGGCGATGGCCTGATGCCGGGTGCTGACCGCGATCTCGTGAAGGTGTGGGAGAAGCAGAACCTGCATCGCTTCGACAAGATCATGCTCAAGACCCGCACCGTGGGCGTAACCTGCCGCCCGGATGGTGTGCTGGTCAAGTTTGATGGCGATCAGGCTCCGGCCGACGAGCAGAAGTACGACATGGTGCTGGTCGCGGTGGGCCGCAGCCCGAACGGCAAGAAGATCTCGGCCGAGAAGGCTGGCGTGCTCGTTACCGATCGTGGCTTCATCCAGGTCGACAAGCAGCAGCGCACCAATGTGTCGCATATCTTCGCGATTGGCGACATCGTCGGTCAGCCGATGCTGGCCCACAAGGGCGTGCATGAGGCACATGTGGCGGCGGAAGTGGCTTCAGGTCTGAAGTCCTATTTTGATGCTTCAGTGATTCCGGGCGTGGCCTACACCGAGCCGGAAGTGGCCTGGGTGGGGGTGACGGAAATCGAAGCCAAGGCCACCGGCCGCAAGATCGGCGTGGGCAAGTTCCCGTGGGCCGCTTCGGGCCGCGCGATTGCCAACGGCTGCGACTACGGTTTCACCAAGCTGATTTTCGATGAGGAAACCCATCGCATCATTGGTGGTGGCATCGTTGGCCCGAATGCTGGTGACATGATTGGTGAGATCACCTTGGCGATCGAAATGGGTTGCGATCCGGTGGATATCGGCAAAACCATC
The DNA here is from genome assembly GCF_012972705.2 of Uliginosibacterium aquaticum. Lineage (GTDB taxonomy): Bacteria > Pseudomonadota > Gammaproteobacteria > Burkholderiales > Rhodocyclaceae > Uliginosibacterium > Uliginosibacterium aquaticum. Next base: position 659,164 of record NZ_JABCSC020000001.1, read on the forward strand.
CACCCGCACCCGACGCTGGGCGAATCGATCGGCATGGCCGCAGAAGTTTTTGAGGGCGCATGTACCGATCTACCTCCGCAGAAAAAGAAGTGAGCACTTTCACGGTGCAGTGACAAGAGGGCTGTCTTCGGACGGCCCTTTTTTTTGCCCGCACGGACAGCCTGCGTGTTCGAAGGGGTAGGCGTTTCGGAGCGGTAATACTGAAGTCTTAATATTTCGCGGAACCCGGCGGGAGACAAAAGGCGCGCTTCTTGCTGAACAGGATTCGTTTGCCGGCAGCGGATGGGCCGCTCGCCCCTATCTTCAGGAGAGATAAATGACCAACGTAGTGATCGTGGCAGCGGTGCGTACGGCCGTAGGCAAATTCGGTGGCTCTCTGGCCAAGGTGCCGGCGGCTGAACTCGGTGCGACGGTGATTCGCGGCTTGTTGGCAAAGACGGGCGTGAAGGCGGAGCAGATCAGCGAGGTGATTCTTGGTCAGGTACTGACAGCTGGTCTGGGACAGAATCCGGCGCGTCAATCCGTGATTCGCGCTGGTTTGCCGGAAACCGTGCCTGCAATGACCATCAACAAGGTTTGCGGCTCGGGCCTAAAGGCAGTCATGCTTGCAGCGCAAGCCATCCAGTGTGGCGATGCCGAGATCGTGATCGCCGGGGGACAGGAAAACATGTCGGCCAGTCCGCATGTGCTCAATGGTTCGCGCGATGGCTTCCGCATGGGCGATGCCAAGCTGGTCGACACCATGATCAACGATGGTCTGTGGGATGCCTATAACAACTATCACATGGGGATCACAGCCGAGAATCTGGCCAAGAAATACGAGATCAGCCGCGAGGCTCAGGACGCCTTCTCCAATGCCTCGCAGAATAAGGCTGAGGCAGCTCAGAAAGCAGGCCGATTCAAGGACGAAATCGTGCCGGTCGTGATCAGTTCAAAGAAGGGTGACGTCGTGGTGGATAGCGACGAATTCATCAAGTCTGGCTGCACGGTGGATCAGCTGGCTGCACTCAAGCCTGCATTTGACAAGGCTGGCACGGTGACCGCAGGTAATGCTTCAGGCATTAACGATGGCGCTGCAGCGGTGATGGTGATGAGCGAGGCGAAAGCTAAGGAACTGGGTTTGCCGGTGCTGGCGAAGATCAAGTCGTTCGCTTCGGCGGCTGTAGATCCGGCCATCATGGGTATCGGCCCGGCACCGGCTTCGCGCCTGGCTCTGCAGAAGGCTGGCTGGACGCATGAGGAGCTGGAGCTGATAGAGGGCAATGAGGCATTTGCAGCGCAGGCGCTGTCGGTGAACAAGGAGCTGGGCTGGGATGTTTCTAAAGTAAACGTTAACGGAGGGGCGATTGCCATCGGTCATCCGATCGGCGCTTCGGGCTGTCGCATCCTGGTGACGCTGCTGCATGAAATGCAGCGGCGTAACGCCAAGAAGGGTTTGGCGACCTTGTGCATCGGCGGTGGCATGGGGGTGGCGCTGACGGTTGAGCGCTGAACACTTCTTCGCAAAGAGAAGCGGGCTACTGGCCCGCTTTTTTTTGCGCTGTGGCCGATTCAGTTCTGCCGCTTTAGTCCGCCGAGCAGTGCTCCAAGCCCCTGGCTGAGCAAGTCGTTGGCGCCTGCCGTACTCCCATTGGGCGTGAGCTGGTCGATCAGCTGCGGCAGCATGCTGGCGAGACCTCCTGCCAGCTGGTTTGTGTTCAATCCGGTATTGCCGGCCAGTTGCTCGAGGGTATCTGCCCCCAGTGCATTGCTGATCTGCTCGCTGGCGACTGGCAGACTCTGGCCAGTACTCACCCACGAGTCGGCCTGCGTGCCGAGCCCGCCAGACTGGAGTTTGGCCAACAAACCTTCGATGCCTCCCTGACTCTGGATCAGTTGGGTCGCAATGTCTAAAAGTGGATTGCTGCCTTGCTTGGCGTCGCTCAGAGAGCCGACTACCTGGCCGGCGAGTTGATCAAGAAGTCCCATGTTCTCTCCGTTGTGGATTCTGGTTTCGGGGCGCGTCAACTACAATGCGCGGAACTTGAATAGGTGCAGGTGACTCCATGACCCAAGATGAATTGAAGAAGGCTGTAGCGCTTGCTGCCCTTGAGTACGTGCCAGAAGGCGAGGTGATTGGCGTGGGTACCGGCTCGACGGCGAACTTCTTTATTGATGGTCTTGCCGGCATGCGCGCGCGCATCACGGGGGCGGTGGCAAGCTCCGAGGCCAGTGCTGCACGCCTTGCGGCGCATGGCATTCCGCTCTTCGATCTGAATGAGGTCGAGAGTCTGTCCGTCTATGTCGACGGTGCAGACGAGATCGATGCTTCTTTTGCCATGATCAAGGGTGGCGGCGCAGCGCTGACGCGCGAAAAGATCGTGGCGGCCGTCGCAAAGAAATTCGTGTGCATTGCCGATGCGTCCAAGAAGGTTCCGGTGCTGGGCAAGTTTCCCCTGCCTGTCGAAGTCATTCCGCTGGCGCGGGCTCAGGTGACGCGTGCGCTGGCCGCACTGGGCGGGCGGCCGGTCTGGCGCGAAGGCGTCATTACCGACAACGGGAATGTCATCATCGATGTGCATGGTCTGGCGATCGAACAGCCCGTGGAATTCGAAGCACGGATCAATCAGATCGTGGGAGTCGTGACCAATGGCCTTTTTGCGCAGCGCCCAGCAGACGTGCTGCTGCTGGGCACGCCGCAAGGCGTCGAGACTTTTTCGCGCTGAAACATTACTGTCATCAAAGCGCGGGACAATCGATAGTTGATCCGCGCAGCAAAGGGCTGACATGACTGAACATACCGTTAAGCAATACGACGAAGAACTCGATGGCATCCGCACCCGGGTCCTCCAGATGGGGGGCTATGTGGAGCAGCAAGTGGTGCAGGCCATGGAATGCCTGATCGAAGGGGATCTGGGCTTGGCCGACCGCGTGATCGAAAATGACCAGCGCGTGAACGTCCAGCAGGTCGAACTCGACGAAGCCTGTACCCAAATCATTGCGCGCCGCCAGCCGGCCGCCAACGATCTGCGTACGATCATGACCGTGTCACGCGCGGTGACGGATCTGGAGCGCGTCGGTGATGAAGCCAAGAAAATTGCCAAGGTGGCGCGCACGCTGATGCAGTCCGATCTGGGAGGACCGCCGCGCGTGCAGATGAAACATCTGGGCCAACTGGCCGTGCAGCAACTGCGCAAGGCGCTGGATGGTCTGGCTCGTCTGGATCTGGATGCTTCGGCTGAAGTGGTGAAGGATGACCACGAACTGGACGCCGAATTCAAGGCAGTGATGCGCCAGCTGATCACTTACATGATGGAAGACCCGCGCACCATTTCGCGCGGCATTGACGTGGTGTTTGCCGCCAAGGCACTGGAGCGCATCGGTGACCATGCCAAGAATATTGCCGAGCACACCATCTTCCTGGTGCATGGGCGCGATGTGCGCCACATCGGGGTGAGTGAAGTGCTCAAGGAAGTGGGTTATCGCCCGAGCGTTTGACGCGATGCCTGTAAACGAGAAGGGGCTGCCGCGGCAGCCCCTTTTTTTCTGGTCACTGACTCAGGCTAGCCGGCGGTATTCGACGATATCGAAGGCGTACTGATTCTGTTCGCTAGCGGCAAAGTGCTCGCGAGAGGTTTCGCGGAACAGGGCGGAGTCGAAGTCCGGGAAGTGCGCATCTCCCTCGATGGCCGCATCAATCTCGGTAATCCACAAAACATCGGCGAGGTCGAGTGCTGCCGCGTAGATCTGTGCGCCACCGATGACGAAAATCCGCTCGGCTCGGCCGCAGGCCGCAATTGCGGCATCCAGGGACGAGACTACGGTGGCGCCCTCCGCCGCGTACTGCGTCTGGCGGCTGATCACGACATGCTGTCTGCCGGGCAGGATGCGGGGGAGTGACTCCCAGGTCTTGCGCCCCATGATGATCGGGCAGCCCAATGTGCGCTGTTTGAATTGCTGCAGATCGTCGCGCAGGCGCCAGGGCAGGGTGTTGTCACGCCCGATCACGCCATTGCGGGCGCGGGCCACAATCACGGCTATTTCTGGCCGGAGCATCAGACGGACACCTTGGCGGCAATGTGCGGATGCGGGTCGTAGCCTTCGATCGTGAAGTCTTCGAAGCGGAAGGCAAACAGGTCTTTCACTTCCGGGTTCAGCAGCAGCCGTGGCAAGGCGCGCGGCTCGCGCGCGAGCTGCAGATGGGCTTGTTCGAGATGATTAGAGTAAATGTGGGCGTCACCGAGGGTGTGCACGAAGTCGCCCACCGTGTAGCCGCAGACCTGCGCAATCATGTGGGTGAGGAGCGCATAGCTGGCGATGTTGAAGGGAACGCCAAGGAAAATGTCGGCGCTGCGCTGGTAGAGCTGGCAGGAGAGTTTGCCGTTCGCCACGTAGAACTGAAACAGGGCATGGCAAGGCGGCAGGGCCATCTTGTCGACCTCCCCTGGATTCCAGGCGCAGACGAGGTGGCGGCGCGAGTCCGGATTCTTCTTGAGGCCTTCGACGAGCTGGCTGATCTGATCCACCGTGCGTCCGTCGGCCGTCTCCCAGCGGCGCCATTGCTTGCCATAGACTGGGCCGAGCTCACCGGTTTCGTCTGCCCACTCATTCCAGATCGAAACCCCGTTTTCCTTCAGGTAGCGGATGTTGGTGTCGCCCTGCAGAAACCACAGCAGCTCATGGATGATCGAGCGCAGATGGAGCTTCTTGGTGGTGACCATCGGGAAACCGTCGGCCAGATTGAAACGCATCTGCCAGCCGAACACCGAGCGGGTGCCGGTGCCGGTGCGGTCGGTTTTTTCGTGGCCGTGCTCAAGCACGTGGCGCATCAGGTCGAGGTATTGGCGCATGGGTCAGACTCGTGTGGGCGAGGCGAGATTCTAGCCCGGCACTGGCGCCTTGCGCGGCGCACCCGTCTGTCGAAGCTCAATTGGTTTTTTTGTTGATTTCATTAAAATTTGAGATAAGTAACAAAATCACAGGGAAGCCGTTTGATGCGTGCCCAGCAGGTTCAGTTTCATCCGCTATCTGAAAAGCACGCTCTGGAGCAGGTTGTGCGGGAGCTTTCGCGGCATGAGCCAGCAGACGCCATTGGCGCGGCCGGGCCATGGATCGATTCGCTGGTGGGGAGTCCGGATCTGGGCCCCAACGAGTGTGCCCGTCTGCTTTTTGCCCTGGATGAAGCCAGTCAGGCGGCAGCCCGCAGTTGTGTGGAGCTTTATCTAGCCGCGAGGCATAAGTCGGCAAGCGAACGCAAGCGCTTGTGGGCGCTGACGCATGGTTTCTGGTCGATGGTGCTGGAGGCGTATGCGGATCTGCTGATCATGCATGCCGCCGAGCGAGAGCCTTCGGCCCGCAGTTTTCTGGCCCAGTTGGCGGTGCGGGCGATTCGTGCCGGGGCGCAGCGCGCCAAGTGGGATGCTTTTCGGCATGGTCCGATCGATGACGTGGTGTGGGCGCGGTTGAACCTGGCCTATCGCGTGGCGGCGCGCAGCGGCGTTGAGCGTGAGTCGGTGCGCCTGCGCGCAGATCGTGATGCGACGACCAGCGTCGAGCGCGAATATTTGCGTGCAGTGGCTTTACACAGTCTGGGGCCGGATCAGCTGGATGCTGATCGGCTGGAGCTGGCCTCGCGCCTGGTGCATTACGTGTCGCCGCGTCTGGAGCTGAGCAGTCGCCCGGGTACCACCACTCTGTACTGGGTGGATCTCGGCCACACCCTGCCGCCCGCACGCATGATGCAGGTGCCGCAACAGGTTGTGCAGGGCCTGTTCTTCAGTGGTGCCAGCGCCACTCTAGCCTTGCATGAGCTGCTTGAACTGGTGTCCGCCGGCAATGTACCCGCAGGATTGTTGTTGCAGCATGATGCCGGCAATACCGCCGGGCTCAGCAGTGTGCTCTCGCACATGATTCGGGTGTGGTCCAACGATGCGCCGCTGCGTCGCCACCGTCGCCACCCAGTGCCTGGCCGTCTGCTGGTCGCCACGGGGCTGCAGGAGTTTTCGCTGCGCTTGGGTAGCGAAGAGCATGGCGGTCTGCTGCGGGACTGGAGCATGCGTGATGCAAGCACGCATGGTGTGGGGGCTGAGGCGCCCGAAGGGGATATCGACGAAGTTCAGTTGGGCATGTTGCTGGGTATGCATTCCTCTGACGGCAACCGCTGGCGCGTGGGAACCGTGCGGCGCCTGTGGCGTGCTGCCAAGGGTTGCAATCAGGTGGGGATCGAGTTGCTGGGGGACGAGCCAGTCGGGGCTGTGGCCGATGATGGCGCCCAGCGCGTGAAGATCATTCTGCTTGATCCGCTGCGGCGCGGCCTGCCGGTGCGGGTGATCCTGCCGCTGTCGGCGCGCAGCGAGCGGCCGCTGTATGTACTGGGGCAGAACAGGACCGTGAAACTGCTGCCCTTGCCCGAGCGCGAATATGGGCTGGACCATGAGATTCGCAGCTATCTTTTTGCGGTCTGATAGCCCCATACGCACCCGTATTTTTTTTGTTTTTGCAAGTGACTGATTTCAAACAAAACTTGCTGAGCCGTCGTGTGGGCCTGATCGGTTACAATGCACAACCTTTCTGATTCAGCTTACCTTCCGTGAAGACTACCTTTCTCGACTTTGAGCAGCCGATCGCCGATCTTGAATCCAAGATCGAGGAACTTCGTTTCGTTCAGGACGACTCCGCCGTCGATATCTCCGAGGAAATCTCGCGCCTTGAGGCCAAGCGTCAGGGGCTGACCAAGGACATCTACGCCAAGCTCACGCCCTGGCAGATCGCTCAGGTGGCGCGCCATCCGCAGCGCCCCTATACCTTCGATTATGTTGAACACATGTTCACGGATTTCGAAGAGTTGCATGGCGATCGCGCGTTTGCCGATGACAAGGCTATCGTGGGTGGCCTGGCTCGCTTCAACGGCCAGAGCTGCATGGTGATCGGCCACCAGAAGGGGCGCGACACCAAGGAAAAAATCATCCGTAACTTCGGTATGCCGCGTCCTGAGGGGTACCGCAAGGCCTTGCGCATGATGAAGCTGGCAGAGAAGTTCGGCATCCCGGTGTTCACTTTTGTGGATACCCCGGGCGCCTACCCGGGCATTGATGCCGAAGAGCGTGGCCAGTCCGAAGCGATCGGTCACAACCTATACGCCATGGCTGAGCTACGCGTGCCCATCATTACCACCATCATTGGCGAAGGTGGCTCCGGTGGCGCACTCGCGATCGCAGTGGCCGATCAGGTGCACATGCTGCAGTTCTCTACCTATTCGGTGATTTCGCCGGAAGGTTGTGCGTCGATTCTCTGGAAGAGCGCCGACAAGGCTCCGGAGGCGGCCGAAATCATGGGGATCACGGCGTCGCGCCTGAAGTCTCTCGGCCTGATCGACAAGGTGGTCAATGAGCCGGTGGGTGGCGCTCATCGTGATCACCGCGCCATGGCGGTCAGCCTCAAGCGTGCGTTGCAGGACACGCTGCGCACGCTGACCGAGCTGTCGCCGCAGGAGCTGACCGAGCGGCGTTTCGAACGCCTGATTTCCTACGGCAAGTTCAAGGAGCTTGCCGCCTGAGGGGCAAGGAAACTGAGTGCGGGCTGATCTCGAAACCCTGGTGTCCGGCGTACCCAAGTGCATTTCCGCCCCTATCTTCGATCTCGGCCCCCTCGCTTCTTCACCGCTTCAAAAGCTCGGCTTGAAGCAAGTCAAATAGCGCTGCTTGAGTTGGCCGCTTGCGGCGCTCCGGCGTGCCTTGGGTGATGCACAGCGCCGTTGTCGGGGTTTGCTGCAGCCTGCGGCTACAATTTGCCCATGCCCAGCCCTGATCTCGCGTCTCGCCTGCTACCTGTCTTGCGTGCCTGCGCCGGTGCGCGTTTGTGTGTGGCGTATAGCGGCGGCCTTGATTCCACTGTTTTGTTGCATCTGCTGGCCCGTCTCGCTCCTGAGGCGGGCTTTGTGCTTTCTGCGCTGCATGTTCATCACGGTCTGAGCCTTCGGGCCGATGACTGGGTGAAGCATTGCGAGGCAGAGTGTGATGCCTTGGGTTTGCCCTTGCGCGTCGAGCGCGTTGTGGTAACTCTTGATGCGGGGCGGGGGCTTGAGGCCGCGGCGCGCGAGGTGCGGCATGCGGCATTTGCCAGTGTGGAGGCTGACTGGGTGGTGCTCGCTCATCATGCGGACGATCAGGCGGAAACCCTCTTGCACCGGCTTGTGCGTGGGGCTGGGGTGGCGGGGGCGGCGGGCATGCGCGAGCGTGATCCAGCGCGACGCTTGTGGCGCCCCCTGCTGGCCGAGCCGCGCGCCGTGCTGCTCGAGTGGGCGCAGGTTGAGGGTTTGCGCTGGATTGAGGACGATAGCAATGCGGATAGCCGCTTCATGCGCAACTACCTGCGTCATTCTGTGCTGCCTGCGCTGAAGGCGCGTCAGCCGGCCGTAGAGCGCTCGTTGGCGCGGGCGGCGGCGCATTTCGCGGAAGCTGAAGATCTGCTGTGTGAGCTGGCGGTACTGGATGCTGGTGTCGTGAAGCTTGGGCTGCCTGGCTCGCGCTCAGGCTTGCGTGCGTTGAGTCCGGCGCGAGGGCGCAATCTGCTGCGTTACTGGCTACGCGAGAGGGGGGGGCAGGCGCCGGATGCGGCGCGTCTGGTGTCGGGGCTGCGGGCCTTGCGCAGCGAGGCGCCGGTACGCGAGTGTTTCGGCGACCTGGCCTTGTGTGCCTATCGCGAGCGGATCTGGACCGAACCTGCACGCTTGATGTTTCCTGCGCCGCAGCCATGGGCGGGGGAGGCAGAAATGCCCTGGGCTGAGGGGGGGGTGCGCTTTCTGCCGATATCTGGGGCGGGTTTGCGTCTTGATCCGGGCAGTCAGTCCTTACTGCTGCGGAGCCGGTGCGGTGGTGAGCGTCTGCGTCTGGCAGAGAATCGTCCGACGCGCAGTTTCAAGGTTCTGTGTCAGGAGGCTGATCTGCCGGTCTGGTGGCGTGAGACTCTGCCCCTGTTGTGCTGCGGGGATCAAGTGTTGTGGATCGGTGGGGTAGGGGCGGCAGCAGGCTGTAGCGCTTTGCCGGGAGAAGTGGGCTGGCGCATCGAGTGGCGGGGGCCGGACGGGCTCTGGCGGGGCTGATCAGGCGTCCTTGTCCTCGGTGCCGATGGGCAGGTAGAGGTAGAACAGGGTGCCGCCTTCGGTTGCCGCTTCAAACCACAGACGACCATTGTGCTGCTCGGCAATCGAGCGGCAGATCTTGAGGCCCATGCCCATGCCTTCGGGCTTGGTGGTGAAGAAGGAGTCGAACAGGCGATCAGCGATCTCGGCCGGGATGCCGCTGCCTTGATCCTGCACCACCAGCCGCACGCCTTCGCCGCTACTTTCGCTGCGTACGCGCAGCAGGCGCTCTGCTTCCGGGGTGCCACGCATGGCGTCCATGCCGTTGCGCAGTAGGTTCACCATGACCTGCTCGACCATTACGCGGTCGCCAATGATTTGGGGTAGGTCCATGGCCAGTTCGACCTGCAGGCGAACCTTGCGGCGCAGGGTTTCGGCTTCGAGCAGGCCGGTGGCTTCGAGCACGGCCGCATTCACGTCCATGCGGTCACGGCGCGATTCGGAGCGGCGCACGAAACCGTAGATGCGGTGGATGATCTTGCCGGCGCGCTGAGCCTGGTGATTGATCTTGCCGAGTACGTCGGTGAATTGCTTCTCGTCGTAGCGGCCGGCTTTCAGTGCATTCAGGCAGCCAGCACTGTAGCTGGCAATGGCCGAGAGCGGCTGGTTTAGTTCGTGAGCCAGGGTGGAGGCCATTTCTCCCATGGTGACGAGGCGGGCTGTAGCCTCCAGTTGTTCCTGCTGATCGCGGGCCAGGGCTTCGGCGCGCTTGCGCTCCGTGATGTCCAGCACTGAGCCCATCCAGCCGCTGTGGTGGCCGTCGGCGTCGATCAGGGCGGCTTCATACAGAAGCACATCGAGCACATGGCCGTCGCGATGCTGGAAACGCAGCTCCCGCGCACGCGCGGGTTCTTCGGCGATGCTGGCGGGCAGGGGCTCGCTGCTGTCTTCAAACCAGAAGGGCATCGGCGCATTCAGTCCGACGAGCTCGTCTTCGTTCCAGCCCACCATGCGGCAGAAGGCGCTGTTGACGTAGCTGATGCGTCCAGAGAGGTCCCGGGCGCGCAGGCCGACCAGGGTGGATTTCTCCATGGCGAGGCGGAAGGCATGTTCCGCACGCAGGGCGGCTTCCGTGTCCTGCAGGCGCAGCACCCGGGTGCGCAGCATCCACAAGCTCCAGATCAGCACGACCGTAAAGGCCAGCAGCACCGCGACCACGATGGAAGGCATCACGCGGGTGGTGTCGCGGTAGCTCTCCACGCGGATACCCAGGCCGCCCATGCGGTCGAAGCTCACGCCGAAGGAGATGTTGTTGGCCGCGCTGGCTTGGGTCGAACTGGCCAGCTCGTCGCTGCCGTCATCGGTGAACGAGATCCGGTAGCGCTCGGCAAACCACCATGGGACGTGTTTTTCGAGCACGCGGGAGAGCGAAAAAATACCTACGGCGTAGCCATTGAAGTCGTTGGCGCCAAATATCGGCAGAACGACTTCCACTGCCCAGGAACCGTCCTTGAGTCGGAAGGGGTGGTCGTAGGTTGGTCGGTTTAGGGTGCGGGCGCGTACCACGGTGAGGTTGTGTTCTTCGCTGACCTGCACCGGCGCGGCGCTGGCGGGCAGGGTGCTGAGCATCTCGCCATCGGAGTTGAGCCAGAGAATCGCGCTGAGGCCCGCGTCCCCCTGCAGGAGTTCGCGAACTTTGTCCTGCGCGGCTTCGGTGTGCAGTTCGCCGCCGGTACCGAACTGGTTGCCGATCTGACCCAGTTCATCCACCGTGCTTTCGAAGTGGTAGCGCAGGTTCTGCTCCATCCACAGGCTGTCGCTGACCAGCGCGGCGCGGCGCTCCTCGCGCTCCTGGGCGAGGCCGAGCCACAGGAAGAGTGAAATCACTGCAACCAGCGCGGCGATGGCCAGGATGGGGAGGCGCCAGAACCAGGTGCCGGTGCGCGGGATTGGAGGTGTAGAAGGGGGCAGGGTGGGGCTGGTCATGCGCCAATCTTAGCCCGGGCGAGGCTTGATTTGGCAGTCTGGCTGCCGGGGTGGGGCGTCTGCTGATAAAATGAGCGGTTTTGACAACAATAACTTACCAACAGCCCATTAACAGGAGAGAAGTAAATGGCTATCGAACGTACCCTGTCCATCATCAAGCCGGATGCCGTCGCCAAGAACGTGATCGGCAAGATCTACCAGCGCTTTGAAGATGCTGGCCTGAAAATCATTGCTGCCAGGCTGGTGCAACTTTCCGAGCTCGAAGCCGGTCAGTTCTATGCCGTGCACAAGGAGCGCCCCTTCTTCAAGGATCTGGTGAAGTTCATGATCTCCGGGCCGGTGATGATCCAGGTGCTCGAGGGCGAAGGCGCCATCGCCAAGAATCGCGAACTGATGGGCGCGACCGATCCTAAGAAGGCTGATGCCGGCACCATCCGCGCCGATTTCGCTGATTCGATCGACGCCAATGCAGTGCATGGCTCCGATGCCGCCGAAACTGCCGCTGTGGAAGTTGCTTTCTTCTTCCCCGGCATGAATGTGTATAGCCGTTAAGTAGTTCCCGCCCGGCGCAACCCGCGCCGGGCACTGATGTGAAGACTCATGCAGAACCTCCTCGACCTTGATGCCGATGCCCTGATAGCCTGGTTCGCCGAACGCGGCGAGAAGCCATTTCGCGCCCGGCAGATCCTGCGCTGGATCCACCGTTTCGGGGAGACCGACTTTGATGCCATGACGGATGTGGCCAAGAGCCTGCGTGCATTGCTCAAGGAAACTGCCTGCATCCAGCCGCCGGTGCCGATCCGTGACAATCTGTCGACCGATGGCACACGCAAGTGGCTGATGGATGTTGGCAATGGCAATGCGGTCGAGACCGTGTTCATTCCGGAAGCTACCCGCGGCACCCTGTGCGTGTCCTCGCAGGCGGGTTGCGCGCTTGACTGCGCTTTCTGCTCCACGGGAAAACAGGGCTTCAATCGCAACCTGAGTGCGGCCGAAATCATCGGCCAGCTGTGGCTGGCCAACCGCCTGCTGGGTGCCGAGCCCAATGGTGAGCGCATCATCAGCAATGTGGTGATGATGGGTATGGGTGAGCCGCTGGCGAATTTCGACAACGTGGTGTCAGCGCTCAAGCTGATGCTGGACGATCATGCTTATGGCCTGTCACGCCGCCGCGTGACGGTATCCACCTCCGGCATCGTGCCGGCCATGGACCGCCTGCGCGAGGAGTGCCCGGTGGCGCTGGCCGTGTCGCTGCACGCACCCAACGACGCCTTGCGCGACAAGCTGGTGCCGATCAACCAGAAGTATCCCCTGAAGGACTTGCTGGCCGCGTGCAACCGTTATCTGGACAAGGCGCCGCGCGATTTCATCACCTTTGAGTACATCATGCTTGAAGGCGTGAATGACGGTGACGAGCACATCCGCCAGTTGATCGATATCGCACGGGAGGTGCCGTGCAAGTACAACCTGATACCCTTCAACCCTTTCCCGGACTCCGGCTTTCATCGCTCGTCGGGTCCAGTAGTCCGTCGTTTCTCGCAACTGCTCAATGAAGCCGGTATTGTCACGACCACGCGCAAGACGCGCGGGGATGACGTCGATGCCGCTTGTGGCCAGCTGGCCGGGCAGGTCAAGGACAAGACGCGCCGGACCCAGAAACGTGTAGTACCCATCCAAGAGGTGCGTTGATGCTCAAGTCTGTACGCTGTTCCGTTTTACTGCTGGCCTTGTTTGGCCTGCTCTCTGGTTGTGTGGCAGGCTTGCCCATCGGTGGCGGTGCTGAGTCCGACCGTCCATCTGCCGAGCAACCGGCCACGACTGCAGCGCGACGTTCTGCCAAGTTGCACGTCGAGTTGGGGCAGGCTTATCTGCAGAGCGGGCGCAACGGTGTTGCGCTGGACGAGGCGCGTGCCGCGATCGCTTCAGACTCCGCCTATGCACCAGGCTATCTGCTGCAAGGCATGGTGTATGCCGCTCAGGAGCAGTATGCACAGGCCATCCCTGGCTTCGAGCAGGCTTCCCGCCTGGCGCCGGGGGATCCCGAGATCGCCAACGCCTATGGCTGGTTCCTCTGCTCGCAGGGGCGTGAGTCTGAAGGTTTGCCGCGTATCGAGCAGGCTGCGCGCAACCCGTACTACACCACGCCGACGCGCGCCTGGACCAATGCTGGCCTGTGCCTGCTCCGCCAGAAAAACACTCCGGCGGCGGAGGAGCGCTTCCTGCGGGCCGTTCAGGCTGACACGACCAATCTGCAGGCTTATTACTACCTGGCGGATATCGCCTATCGTTCCAACCGCGACCTGCGTGCCAAGGAGTGGATGGATCAGATTCTGAAGCAGATGAAGAACAGCAACGTCGAGATCCTGTGGCTCGCCGTCCGCATTGAGAACCGTCTGGGCAACCGCAGCACTGTCGCCGATCTGGGCTCGCGGATGCGCAAGGAGTTTCCGGGCTCCAACGAATATCAGTACTTTCTGCAGGGGAAGTTCGAGTGAGTGAACAAATTCAGGAGGCGGCGCAGACCGCAGCAGAGAACCTCTGGGCCCAGTTGCGTGCGGCGCGTGAAGCGCGCGGGCTGTCCCTGGGGCAGGTTTCCGATCAACTCAAGCTGACGGTGCGTCAGCTTGAGGCGATCGAGCGTGGTGATCTCAGCGCCTTGCCGGGCAGCACCTTTGCTCGTGGTTTTGTGCGTAACTACGCACGGTTTCTGGGCCTGGATGCAGATGTCTTCCTGCGTGCCGGTGAGAGCAGCGAGGCGCCGGCTGTGGCCGAGCTGCCCGAGCAGATGATCACTCCCAGCCTGGGGCGCATGCCGTCACCGGGCAATCCGCGCTACTCGGCGTTGCCGATTGCGGCGTTGGTGCTGGTGCTGGCTGTGGTGCTCGGCGCAGGCTGGCATTATGGCTGGCTCGAGGCGCGCGAGGAAACGGCGCTGCTCAAAGCGTCGCAGGAAGAGGTTTCCGTGCCCGTGGTTGAAGCATCGCCCGCCGCCAGCGAGCCGTTGGCTGAGAGCAGTGTGCCCGCCCCGCAGCTCGAGGCGAGTGCGCCGGCGAGCGTAGTGGCAGCCGTCGTGTCGGTGGTGCAGAGTGCGCCCCAGCCTGTGATGCCGGCCGCTCAGTCAATACCGCTGGCTACGCCGTCAGCTGTGCAGAGCGTTCCCGTGCGCGTGACCCAGTCCGCACCTGCGGCGATTGCTCCGGCGGCGTCTGGGCCAGCCGTTGGCGGCCTGCCGCGCATGACGCTGAGCTTCGAGGGTGACTCCTGGGTTGAAGTGCGTGATGCCAGCGGGCAGATCGTTTTCTCCCGTCTTAATCAGGCAGGTGGTCTCCAGGAGGTGCAGGGGCAGGCGCCCTTCGATCTGGTCATTGGCAATGCTGGCAAGGTGAAGCTCTCCTGGAAGGGCCGGCCGGTCGATCTGGCTCCGCTGATTCGTGGCGATGTGGCCCGTGTGAAACTGCAGTAAGAATCTTCTGATGTCGCAAAACTCCACTTCAGCCGGCGCTCTGGGCCGGCACCCGACCCGTCTGGTTCGCATTGGCCGTGTGCAGGTCGGCTCGCAGGTACCGATTGTGGTGCAATCGATGACCAACACCGATACTGCGGATCATGTTGCGACGGCGATCCAGATTGCCCAGCTGGCGCGCGCAGGCTCGGAGCTGGTTCGGATCACCGTGAATAACGACGAGTCAGCCAAGGCTGTGCCGAAGATCGTCGAGCAGCTGGCGAAGATGAATGTGGAGGTGCCGATCATCGGTGACTTCCACTACAACGGCCACAAGCTGCTGACGGACAATCCGGCCTGTGCCGAATTGCTAGCCAAGTACCGTATCAATCCCGGCAATGTGGGACAGGGGCAGAAGCGTGATGCGCAATTTGCGCAGATCGTAGAACTCGCCTGCAAGTACGACAAGCCGGTGCGTATCGGTGTGAACTGGGGCAGCCTCGATCAGGCTGTGCTGGCGCGCATGATGGATGCCAACGCGCAGCGAGCGGAGCCTTGGGATGTCGGTGCGGTAATGCGTGAGGCGCTGATCGTTTCCGCGCTTGAGTCCGCCCAGGCCGCCGAGGATGTGGGCATGGCAGGCGACCGCATCATCCTGTCCTGCAAGGTTTCCAGCGTTCAGGACCTGATTGCTACTTACCGTGAGTTGGCGCGTCGCTGTGATTACCCGCTGCATCTGGGGCTCACTGAAGCCGGCATGGGCAGCAAGGGTATCGTGGCCTCCACGGCTGCGCTGGGCGTGCTGTTGCAGGAAGGCATTGGCGATACCATCCGGGTGTCATTGACCCCCGAGCCGGGCGGTGCCCGCACCCAGGAAGTCATCGTGGCGCAGGAAATCCTGCAGAGCATGGGCTTGCGTGCCTTTACGCCGATGGTGACCGCCTGTCCGGGTTGTGGTCGCACTACCAGTACTTTCTTCCAGGAGCTCGCGCAGAGCGTGCAAAGTTATGTACGTGAGCAGATGCCAGTGTGGCGCGACCAGTATGATGGGGTTGAAAATCTGACCCTTGCGGTGATGGGCTGCGTGGTCAATGGCCCCGGCGAAAGCAAGCACGCCAATATCGGTATTTCCCTGCCAGGCACCGGCGAGACGCCGGCCGCTCCGGTTTTCATCGATGGCCAGAAGGCCATGACCCTGCGTGGCGACAATATCGCCCATGAGTTCCGCGCCATCCTCGATGAGTATGTCGCCACCAAGTATCCGAAAAAGATCCAGTAAATGAGTACCAAACTGCAAGGCGTGCGCGGCATGAATGACCTGCTCCCCGAAGAGGCGGAGCGTTGGGAAGCGTTCGAGGAGATTGTGCGTGACTGGCTGCGGAGCTATGGCTATCGGCCGATCCGCACTCCGATCGTGGAGTACACCAAGCTGTTCTCGCGCGGCGTTGGCGAGCACACCGACATCGTCGAGAAGGAGATGTACTCCTTTGAGGATCGTCTCAACGGCGAACACCTCACCCTGCGCCCGGAAGGCACAGCCTCCTGTGTGCGCTCGGTGATCGAGCACAACCTGATTTTCCAGAATCCGCAGCGCCTCTATTACAGTGGCCCGATGTTCCGTCACGAGCGTCCGCAGAAAGGTCGCTATCGTCAGTTTCATCAGGTCGGTGTGGAAGCCCTAGGTTTTGCCGGCCCGGACGTGGATGCCGAGCACATCGTGATGTGTCGTCGCCTGTGGGATGACCTCGGGTTGGACGATGTCGAACTGCAGCTCAATTCTCTGGGGGATGCGGCCGAGCGTGCCACACACCGCACTGAGCTGATCGCCTATCTGGAGAAGTATCAGGACCAGCTGGATGAAGATGGCAAGCGTCGCCTCTACGCCAATCCGTTGCGTGTGCTGGACACCAAGAATCCGGCGCTGCAGGAGATCGTCGAAGCCGCGCCCAAACTCATCGAGTATCTTGGTGAAGCATCCCTCAAGCATTTCGAAGCCGTGCAAGCCTTGCTGCGCGAGGCTGCCGTGCCCTACCGGATCAATCCGCGAATGGTGCGAGGGCTGGACTATTACAACCGCACCGTGTTCGAATGGACGACCACTCGCCTTGGCGCTCAGGCTACTTTCTGTGCCGGCGGTCGTTACGACGGTCTGATCGAGCAACTCGGCGGCAAGCCGGCTCCGGCCTGTGGTTTCGCGATGGGCATGGAGCGTGTGATGTTGCTGTGGCAGGAAGGCCTGGATGCCGGCCCGCTGGTGAGCCCCGATGTATACGTGGTGCATCAAGGAGAGCAGGCTGCGCCCTTCGCTTTCCGCAGTGCCGAGCTGCTGCGTAGCGCCGGCTTTGCGGTGGTGTTTCACTGCGGTGGCGGCAGCTTCAAATCACAGATGAAGAAGGCCGACGGTTCCGGTGCGGCGTATGCCGTGATCGTGGGTGACGATGAAGCAGCAGCCGGGCAGGTGGCGCTCAAGCCTCTGCGTGGAGAGGGTGAGCAGCAGGCGGTAACGCCCGAAGCGCTCGTTGAATTGCTGGCAGACCGCCTTTACGGCGAGTGAGCCGGGCACGGACAGAATCAATCAAGAGACGGAAGACGGAACATGGCAGCTTACGATCTGGAAGAGCAGGAACAGCTTTCGGCCATCAAGGCCTGGTGGGAAAAGAACGGTAATACCGTGACGGGCGCCGCGCTGGCGCTGGCGCTGGTTGTGGCTGGTGTGCAGGGCTGGCGCTGGTATCAAGGCAAGCAGGCGGCCGAAGCTGGTGGCCTCTACAGTGCCGTGAGCCTTGCCGCGCAAGCCAAGGATGCCGGCAAGGTCGGCGTGCTGACTGACGAGTTGGTCGCCAAGCATGGCGGCAGCGTGACGGCTGAACTGGCTGCCTTGCAAGCTGCACATACTGCACTCGAAGCGGGGGATGCCAAGACTGCCCGCAACCGTCTCGAGTGGGCTGCTTCCAGCAAAGCGGATCCTCTGTTGCGCGATGTGGCCCGCCTGCGACTGGCTGCGCTGCAAATCGATGCCAAGGAACTTGAGCCGGCGCTGGAAACCCTCAAGGCTGAGCCGAATGAGGCGTATCTGCCGCGATTCGAAGATCTGCGTGGAGATGTTCTGTTTTCCCAAGGCAAGACGGCGGAGGCGCGCGCTGCCTACAAGCGCAGCCTTGAGGCCGCGTCCAAGGCGGGTGAGCAGACGACCTCCTTCCGCAATCTTGTGCAGATCAAGCTGGATGCGCTTGGAGGCGCCTGATGAAACTGCGAGTGCTGGCCGCCCTGGCCCTGAGTTCTAGTCTGAGTGGTTGCTTCCTGTGGTCATCCGACCCTGGGCCCAAGCCTTCGCCGTTGCCCGTTTTCAAACAGGCGGGTGAGCTGCGCGAGCAGTGGACTGCTTCCTTGCCGGAGATCGGCGACTCCCTGCTGAGTCCGACGCTTTCTGGTGGCAGTGTCTATGCCGCCGCCCGTAAGGGCCAGTTGGCGCGTTTCGATGCGGCCGGGCGTGAAGTCTGGCGGGTCAAGACCGTGCCGCGCCTCTCCGGTGGCGTGGCCAGTGATGGCAATGTGGTGGTGGTGACCAGCAGTGATGGCGAGTTGCTTGTCTATGAAGCAGACAAGGGCGGCTTGCGCTGGAAGACTACAGTGGGCGGCGAAGTGCTCGCCTCCCCTCTGATTGCCGAAGATATGGTGGTGGTGCGAATTGGCGACAATCAACTCGCCGCATATGGTGTGAGCGACGGCAAACGCCGCTGGGTCTATCAGCGCGCTCAGGCCTCCTTGGCCTTGCGTGCGCCGGTGGGATTGGCGCGTTCGGGTGATGTGTTGTTTGCCGGTTTTCCGGGCGGCAAGCTGCTGGCGCTGAGTCTCGCCAGTGGGGTGCAGCGCTGGGAAGCTACGATTGCCCAGCCCAAGGGCTCCAACGAGATTGAACGCATGGCGGATGTGGTGGGCGATCCGCTGGTGCGCGGCGATCAGGTCTGTGTGGCTGCTTTCCAGGGGCGTGTTGCCTGTGTGGATCGCAGCAATGGCAGCCTGCGTTGGGCGCGTGACTTTTCTTCGGCCAGTGGTATTGCCGCGGATGCTGGCAGCCTGTATTTCGCCGATGCAGGCGACACTCTGTATGCCCTCGATCTGGCGTCTGGAGCCAGCCAGTGGAAGCAGGACAAGCTGGCCTATCGGCGCCTGACCCGTCCGGTACTGGTGGGCGACAAGCTGGCCGTGGCAGATATACAGGGCTATGTCCATGTAATTGAAGCGCGTTCTGGAGAGTTCGTGGCCAGTCGCCGTGTGGATTCGTCCGGGGTGCGTGCCCTGATGCAAACGCTGCCCAATGACGGGATGGCAGTGCAGGCCATCGATGGCGACCTTTACGCCTTGAGCCTGCGCAAGCAGTAAATCTGGAGTTGTTGTGAAACCTACGCTGGTGCTCGTGGGCCGACCCAATGTCGGCAAGTCCACGCTTTTCAATCGTCTGACCCGCACCCGCGATGCGCTGGTGGCGGACATGCCGGGCCTGACCCGCGACCGCCACTACGGGATTGGCCGTGGGGGCTCGCGCCCCTATCTGGTCGTCGATACAGGCGGTTTCGAGCCACTGGCCAAGGAAGGAATCGTGGCCGAAATGGCCCGGCAGGCCGAGTCCGCCATCGCCGAAGGCGACGCCTTGCTGTTTATCGTGGACGGTCGTGTCGGCTTGACGCCGCATGACAAGCAGATCGCAGACACGCTGCGCCGCTCGGGCCGCCCGGTGTTCCTCGCTGTAAATAAAGGCGAAGGCATGAATCGCGACACTTTCAGTGCCGAGTTTCATGAGCTGGGCTTTGGTACGCCGTATGTGATCTCCTCTGCGCATGGCGAGGGCGTTCGTCAGTTGCTGGATCTGGTGCTGGAGAGTTTTCCCAAGGACGCAGAGCCTGGGGATGATGACGAGGCGGGCCCTAGAGTGGCCATCGTTGGTCGTCCCAATGTGGGTAAATCCACCCTGATCAACGCCTTGCTGGGCGAGGATCGCGTGATTGCCTTTGATATGCCCGGTACCACGCGTGATGCGATTGCCGTGCCTTTCGAGCGCAACGGCAAGGCCTATACCCTGATCGATACGGCTGGCCTGCGTCGCCGTGGCAAGGTCTTTGAGGCTATCGAGAAGTTTTCGGTAATCAAGACCTTGCAGGCGGTGGAGGAGGCCAATGTTGTTGTGCTGGTGCTCGATGCCAGTCAAGACATCTCCGATCAGGACGCTCACATCGCCGGCTTCGTGCTTGAGGCCGGCCGCGCCCTGGTGCTGGCGGTGAACAAGTGGGACAGCGTCGACGACTATCGTCGTGAGCGGATCAAGGCTGAGATTGCCCGCAAGCTCTACTTCCTTGATTTCGCGCGCCACCATTACATCTCGGCGCTAGAAGTGGTTGGCATCGGCCCATTGCTCAAGTCGGTGGATCTGGCCTATGCGGCGGCGATGATCAAGCTGGCCACCCCCAAGCTCACGCGTGCTTTGCAGACCGCGCTGACCAAACAGCAACCGCCACGCCACGGGGTGTATCGTCCCAAGATGCGCTACGCCCACCAGGGCGGTCAGAATCCTCCTGTGGTGGTAGTGCACGGCAATGCGCTGGAGCACATTCCAGACTCCTATCGCCGCTATCTTGAGCACCATTTCGTGGAGACCTTCAAGCTGCAGGGGACCCCGCTGCGCATCGAGTTCCGCTCGGCGCACAACCCCTATGCGGACAAAGACTATCCTTGATCGTGCGCTATTGATCGTGCGGAAGTTCTGCTAACCTTTCCCCTTTGGCCAGTGCCCTTTTTCCCGCACGCTGTGCTTCACTGGCCGAGCTTTTCCAATAACAATATTTCTGAGGGCCAAAAACCATGAGCAACAAAGGCCAGATGCTGCAAGACCCCTTCCTGAATACCCTGCGCCGCGAGCACATCCCGGTTTCGATCTACCTCGTCAATGGCATCAAGCTGCAAGGCCATATCGAGTCTTTCGACCAGTATGTGGTGCTGCTGAAGAATACGGTCACCCAGATGGTGTACAAACACGCCATCTCTACCGTGGTGCCGGCTCGTGCTGTGTCCATCCCGCACGAAAATGCAGGTGATGCACCTGCCGCACCAAAGGAATGAACGTCTGCCCGCATGGCGGGCAGCGGTTTCTCTTAATACCCTGATCCGGGTGCAGCCTGAGGTTGCACCCGGATTTTTGCCTGTGCCCCCGCATGTTTGATCGCCCCGCTTCGGAAGGAAATCGCGCCGTCCTGGTGCAGCTCGATTTTGGTGCCGGAGGGTTGGCGGAACGCCTGGCTGAATTCCAGATGCTGGCGGGTTCGGCAGGCGCTGAAACGGTCGCCATCATTCAGGGCCGGCGCAAGGCGCCCGATCCAGCCCTGTATGCGGGCTCTGGCAAGGTTGACGAAATCGCCGCCGAGGTTCTTGCCTCCGGGGCAGATATCGTGATTTTCAATCATGAATTGAGCGCCGGACAGCAGCGTAATCTTGAGCGTGTGCTGCAGCGTCGGGTCATTGATCGTACAACCTTGATTCTCGATATCTTTGCCCTGCGTGCCAAGAGTCATGAGGGCAAACTGCAGGTGGAACTGGCCCAGTTGGAACATCTGGCGACGCGTCTGGTGCGTGGCTGGACTCACCTTGAGCGTCAGAAGGGGGGTATCGGTCTGCGTGGACCCGGCGAGAAGCAGCTTGAAACAGACCGCCGTTTGCTGGGCAAGCGCGTTGCCCTGCTCAAGGAGCGACTGCGGCAGCTGGAGAAGCAGCGCAAGGTACGGCGTCGCTCAAGGGAACGCAGTGAGGTGCCGGTGGTCTCATTGGTTGGTTATACCAATGCGGGCAAGTCCACCTTGTTCAATGCGCTATGCAAGGCCGGTGCTTATGCGGCCGATCAGCTCTTTGCCACGCTCGACACGACTTCACGTCGCGTCTATCTGCATGATGCACAACGCCATATGGTGCTCTCGGATACCGTGGGTTTCATCCGCGATTTGCCGCACTCGGTCGTGGCTGCGTTTCACGCCACGCTAGAAGAAACGGCGCAGGCAGATCTGTTGCTACATGTGGTGGATGCATCCTCGGCGGATCGCGAAGCGCAGATTGATGTGGTCAATGAGGTGCTGGCCGAGATCGGTGCGGGCGACGTGCCGCAGATCCTCGTCTGGAACAAGATCGACATGACGCATGGTGTGCCGACAGTGGAAGAGGATGGCTATGGTAAAATCGAGCGCATTTTGCTCAGCGCCCGCACGGGCGAAGGGCTGGATCTGCTGCGCAACGCGTTGGCTCGCCAGCTCTTCCCGATCATGATTGCCGGTGAGGCTTTAGGGCCGCCGGCTTCCCCGATGGATGACTCAGACCAGGCAGACTCATGATTACCGGACTACTCATGTCAATCAACGATCCACGCTGGGGCAACAACAGCCAAAGCGACGACAAGCAGGGTGAGGGCAAGCGCGGCGATGAGCAGGGGCCGCCAGACCTTGAAGACATCTGGCGGGACTTCAACAACAAGCTCAGCGGCATGTTCGGCAAGCGTTCGGGCGGGGGGGGCGGCAATCCGCCGCCGCCGGCGCCGCTGAATCCGCGTCAGCTCGGTGGCGGTGTGGTGCTGGTTGTTCTGGCTGCGGTGGCTTTGTGGCTGGGAAGCGGGTTCTACACAGTCGATGCCAGCCAGCGTGGCGTGGTGTTACGTTTTGGCAAGCTGCAGGAAATCACCAATGAAGGTTTGCGCTGGCACTTGCCATACCCCGTCGAGGCGGTGGAGTTGGTCAATGTCACGCGTGTGCGCACGGTGGAAGTCGGTTTTCGCGCCAATGACCGGTCCAAGAATCTGCATGAGTCGCTGATGATCACGGATGACGAAAACATCGTGAACATCCAGTTTGCCGTGCAGTACACGCTGAGCGATCCGGCGGAGTTCCTGTTTGCTAACAAGGATGCGGATGTCACCGTGAAGTTGGTGGCGGAGGCTGCCATGCGCGAGATCGTCGGCAAGAGCAAGATGGATTTCGTGCTCTACGAAGGGCGCGAGGCTGTTGCCAAGCAGGTTCATCTGATGATGCAGAAGGCGCTCGATGAATACCGTTTCGGCCCTTACAAAGGCAGTGGCGTGTTGATCAGCAAGGTGACCATGCAGAACGCCCAGCCGCCGGAGCAGGTGCAGGAGGCTTTCAATGATGCCGTCAAGGCGGGGCAGGATCGCGAACGCTTGAAGAGCGAAGGCCAGGCCTACTTCAACGATGTGGTGCCGAAGGCTGAAGGGACGGCCGCACGTCTGCGTGAGGAGTCCAAAGGCTATGCTCAGCGGGTGGTGGCTCAGGCGGATGGCGATGCCAGCCGCTTCAAGCAGATTTTTGCCGAGTACTCGAAGGCGCCGGAAGTGACGCGCAACCGCATGTATATCGATGCGATGCAACAGGTCTATAGCAATACCACCAAGGTGCTGGTGGACTCCAAGGGCAATGGCAATCTGCTCTACCTGCCGCTCGACAAGCTGATCCAGAACGGTGGTGCCGCTCCTGCTGCAGCTGTCGATGCCGCTGTACCGGCGAGCAAGCCGGTTGTCGAGACGCCGGCCGCTGCGCCGCGTCAGGAGCCGGATCCTCGCAGTCGCGAGGCCCTGCGTTCGCGTGAAAGGGAGAGCCGCTGATGAATGCCCGTTTGCCCGTGATTTTTGGTGCACTGCTGATTGCAGTCGCCGTGCTGTCGATGTCCATCTTCACCGTGGATCAGCGCAAGTACGCGCTGGTCTTCCAGTTGGGGGAAATCAAACGCTTTGAGACCGAGCCAGGGCTGAAATTCAAGCTGCCCATGATTCAGGATGTGAAGTATTTCGATCGCCGCATTCTGACGCTCGATTCACCCGAGTCCGAGCTCTTCCAGACGGCGGAGAAGAAGAACGTGCTGGTGGATTCCTTCGTGCGCTGGCGCATCAAGGATCCGGCCGTGTTCTATCGTGCCTTCGGGGTCGAGGAGGTGCGTGCCAATACGCGTCTTGAGCAAACAGTGAATGCCGTGCTGCGTGAGGAGTTCGGCAAGCGTCAGGTGCATGACGTGATTTCCGGCGAGCGTGAAAAACTCATGGATGCGGTGCAGGCCAAAGCTGCAGCAGATTCCGTACAGTACGGCGTGGAAATTGTTGATGTGCGTGTCAAGCGCGTAGAGCTGCCGACTGACGTGAGCGAATCCGTATTTCGTCGTATGGAGGCCGAGCGCAAGCGTGTGGCCAACGAGTTGCGTTCCACCGGTTCGGCCGAGGCCGAGCAGATCAAGGCGGATGCGGATCGTCAGCGTGAGGTGGTGATTGCTGAGGCCTACCGCGATGCTCAGAAGATAAAGGGCGAGGGCGATGCCAAGGCGGCCGCGATCTACGCAGAGGCGTTTGGCCGCAGCCCCGAGTTCTATCGTTTCTGGCGCAGCATGGAAGCCTACAAGCAGACTTTCCGCAGCAAGAGCGACATGCTGGTCGTTGATCCGTCTTCCGATTTCTTCAAGTACATGAAGAGCGGTGGCGGCAAGGACAGCGGCAAGTAAGCATGCTGCGTTATTTTCTGGCCGCACTGGCCCTGATGCTGGTGTTTGAAGGCCTTGTCCCCCTGTGCGCGCCGGCTGCCTGGCGCGCTACCTTCCAGCGCATTACCCGCTGGGCAGACGGGCAGATCCGCTTTGCGGGCATGCTCTCTCTGCTCACCGGGGCGCTGCTCTTCATCCTGGTTTACTGATTCCTATGGCTTTGCCAC
Organism: Uliginosibacterium aquaticum; assembly: GCF_012972705.2. Classification (GTDB taxonomy): domain Bacteria; phylum Pseudomonadota; class Gammaproteobacteria; order Burkholderiales; family Rhodocyclaceae; genus Uliginosibacterium; species Uliginosibacterium aquaticum. The sequence continues at coordinate 683,387 of NZ_JABCSC020000001.1, forward strand.
GCTGGGCGCTGCCCGAATATTTTGCGGACGTGCTGCCGGTCGAGGCGCAGGGCATTGAGCACCTGCGCCGCGTTCTGCTGGACGAGTTCCGCCTCAACGGCTATCAGCTCGTGATTCCTCCGACGGTCGAGTATCTCGACTCGCTGGTGTCTGGTACCGGGCGTGACATGGACGACTCCATGTTCAAGTTCGTCGACCAGATCTCTGGCCGCACAATGGCTTTACGCGCCGATACTACGCCGCAGGTCACGCGTATCGATGCCCATTTGCTTAATCGTCAGGGCGTGACCCGCCTGTGCTACTGCGGGCCTGTGGTGAATGTGCTGCCTCGTTCGATGACTGCATCGCGTGAGCCGCTGCAGATCGGTGCCGAGTTGTACGGCCACGACGGAATCGAGGCCGATGTTGAGGTGTTGCGTCTTTTGGCGCGCACGCTGGCGCTGTCCGGTGCCCGCGCCAGCCGTATCGATGTGGGGCATGTGGGCTTGTTCCGTGCCCTGGCTGAACTGGCAGGGCTGGATCGTGAGGCAGAAGAAGCGCTCTTTGGCATCCTGCAGGCCAAGGATGTACCGGCGTTGCGTGATTTCACCGCCACCATGGCTGAGCCTGCGCGCTCCGGTCTGCTCGCCTTGCCGGGGCTGTATGGTGATGCCAATGTGCTGCTGCGCGCTCGTGACGTGTTGCCGGACGTTGCCGGTGTGCATGCCGCGCTTGATGAGTTGCTGCACCTGGCCCGTCAGCTGGGGGAGCTGCCGCTGAGCTTCGATCTTGCGGATTTGCGCGGTTATCACTACCACACGGGGTTGATGTTCGCGGCCTACTGCGGCGCATCACCGACTGCGGTTGCTTTGGGTGGTCGCTATAACGAAGTGGGGCGTGCCTTTGGCCGCGCCCGTCCGGCGACAGGTTTCAGCCTCGATTTGCGCGAGCTTGCTGCGCTTGGGGCGGGTGTCGGTATGTCGGGCGCCATTCTTGCCCCTCTGGATAATTCGGCCGAGCTGGCGGCGTGCGTGAGCGCGCTGCGTGCCGGGGGTGAAGTCGTGATGCAGGAGTTGCCGGGGCATACGGGCTCGTGGCGTGAGGCGGGCTGTGATCGCCGCGTTGTTTTGAAGGATGGCGCCTGGTGCGTCGCCGCTCTGGAAGACTGAGGAAGAATCAAATGGCAAAGAACGTAGTGGTCGTCGGCACGCAGTGGGGCGATGAAGGCAAGGGCAAGATCGTCGACTGGCTGACCGACCATGCGCAGGGTGTGGTGCGTTTTCAGGGTGGCCACAATGCGGGCCACACGCTGGTGATCGGTGACAAGGAGTACAAGCTCAATCTTGTGCCCTCGGGCATCGTGCGCGAGGGCGTGCAGTGCTACATCGGCAATGGCGTGGTGCTGGATATCCATCACCTGCTGTCCGAGATCGCTATTCTCGAGAAGGATGGCATCGAGGTGCGCTCGCGCCTGAAGGTCAGCCCTGGCTGTCCGCTGATCCTGGCTTACCACTCGGCGCTGGACAAGGCGCGTGAAGCCAAAAAGTGTGCGGCCGACAAGATTGGCACCACCGGCAAGGGCATCGGCCCGACTTACGCCGACAAGGTGGCACGTCGCGCCCTGCGCGTGTATGACCTGTTCAACCCGGAGCGCTTTGCTGCCAAGCTGCGCGAAGTGCTGGACTATCACAACTTTGTGCTGACCCAGTATCTGGGCGCCGAGCCGGTGGACTTCCAGATCGTGTTTGATCAGGCCATGAAGGACGCCGAGGCCATTCGCCCGATGGTGTCCGACATTTCCGACGATCTGTATGCCGCCAACAAGGCAGGTCAGAACCTGCTCTTTGAGGGTGCCCAGGGCACCTTGTTGGACATCGACCATGGCACCTATCCGTTCGTGACCTCGTCGAACTGCGTCTCTGGTCAGGCGGCTGCCGGTGCGGGCGTCGGTCCGGGCATGCTGCACTACGTGCTGGGCATCACCAAAGCCTATTGCACCCGTGTGGGTGGTGGTCCTTTCCCGAGCGAGCTGGATATCGAGACCAAGGGCACGCCGGGCGAGCAGATGTCGACCGTGGGGCGCGAGTTTGGCACGGTGACCGGGCGCAAGCGGCGCTGCGGCTGGTTTGATGCGGCAGCGCTGCGTCGTTCGGCCCGCATCAACGGGCTGACTGGTCTGTGCATCACCAAGCTGGATGTGCTGGATGGTCTCGATGAGCTGAAGATCTGCACGGGCTACATGCTGCACGGCAAGAAGATCGATCTGCTGCCGATCGGAGCGGACGATGTGGCCGCCTGCGAGCCGATCTATGAAAGCATGCCGGGCTGGAAGAGCACGACCTTCCGTGTGAAGCGCTGGGAAGAGCTGCCGGTGGAGGCGCAGAACTATCTGAACCGCCTTGAAGAAGTCTGCGAAGTGCCGATCGCGATTGTGTCGACCGGCCCGGAGCGTGATGAAACAATCCTCAAGCAGCATCCGTTTGCTGCCTGATCAAAAAGAAAAAGGCCGGCGTTCCCGCCGGCCTTTAACATTCTGCAATTCAGATTCAACCCGATTTTTAATTCATACCGACGAGTAACATTTGACGCAACATTACGCATCCGGCGCACAAAAGAAAAAAGCCAGCTCGATGAGCTGGCTTTCCTCTGCGAATCTGGTGCCCAGGAGAGGACTCGAACCTCCACACCTTGCGGCACTAGTACCTGAAACTAGCGCGTCTACCAATTTCGCCACCTGGGCAATTCACTGCAGAAGCAGCGAAGACCGGCATTATAGAGAACTGAACGAATGAGTCAACAGGAGAACAAGAAAAACATGAAAAAACCCCGTGTGTCCAAAATCCGCCGCGCCGATCCCTTCTTTGCGCGTGAGGCGGAGAAGTACGAATTCCCGCTGCCGTCGCGCGAGTACATCGAACAGGTCCTTGAGCAGGCAGGCTGCCCGCTGTCCGGCGAAGAGCTGGCGACAGAGCTGGAGATCCTGCCCGAGGAGAGCGAACACTTCGCTCGCCGTCTTGGCGCCATGGAGCGTGCCGGCCAGTTGATGCGCAATCGGCGTGGCAGTTACATCCTGCCGGACAAGGCCGATCTCATGGGCGGCCGCGTTGAAGGTCATCCGGATGGCTTCGGCTTCCTGGTGCCGGACGATGGCAGCCCCGATCTCTTCCTCGGCCCGCGCGCGATGCGTGAAGTGCTGCATGGCGATCGGGCGCTGGTGCGCGTGATCGGTGTGGATCAGCGCGGTCGCCGCGAGGCCAAGATCATCGAAATCCTGGAGCGTGCGAATACCCGTCTGGTGGGCCGCGTGAAGGTCGAGGCGGGCGTCGCCATGGTGCTGCCGGAAAACCGGCGGATCAGCCAGGGCATCCTGCTGGCGCCCGGCGGCAAGATCAAGCCCAAGGCGGGACAGGTGGTGACGGTTGATCTCCTTCAGCAGCCCACCCAGCACAGCCAGCCGATCGGCCAGATCATCGAAACCTTGGGTAACTATGCCGATGACGGCATGGAGATCGAAATCGCGCTGCGCAAGCACGACCTGCCTTTCGAGTTTTCGGACGAGGTGAAGGCTGAGGCCAAGAAGCTGCCGGATGTGGTGCGCAAGAAAGACTGGAACTGGGAGGGGGGCGTGCGCGAGGACATCCGCCACCTGCCACTGGTGACCATCGATGGTGAGACGGCCAAGGATTTCGATGACGCCGTGTACTGCGCGAAAGATGGTCGTGGTTATCGCCTGCTGGTGGCGATTGCCGACGTGAGTCATTACGTGACGCCCGGATCGGCGCTCGACAGCGAAGGGCTGGAGCGCGGCAACTCGGTGTATTTCCCGCGCCGGGTGATTCCGATGCTGCCGGAGAAAATCTCCAATGGCTTGTGCTCGCTGAATCCGCAGGTGGAGCGCCTGTGCATGGTGTGCGACATGTCGATCAACGCCACCGGTGCGATCAAGGCCTATCGCTTTTATCCGGCGGTGATGTATTCGCATGCTCGCCTGACGTACAACAAGGTTGCGGCAATGCTTTACGGTGATGCAGAAGGCCGCAAGGATGAAGCCTTGCGGGCTGAGCATGCGCCGCTTGTGCCGCACCTGGAAACGCTGGATGTGCTGTTCCGCATCCTTCTCAAGGCTCGCGCCAAGCGTGGTGCCATCGAATTCGAGACGGTCGAGACCAAGATGGTTTTCGATGCCGAAGGCAAGATCGAGCGCATCGTGCCTGAGGCGCGCAATGACGCCCACCGTGTGATCGAGGAGTGCATGCTGGCGGCCAACGTCTGCGCCTCCGAGTTCCTGCAGAAGCACAAGCATCCGGCCCTGTACCGGGTGCATGAAAGCCCGACCGTCGAGAAGCTGGAGAAGCTGCGTGAGTTCCTGGCCGAGTTCGGTCTGGGGCTCGGCGGCGCCGAATCGCCGCGCGCGGCGGATTTCGCCAAGGTGGTCGACAAGATCAAGGATCGGCCGGACGCCCAGCTGATCCAGACGGTAATGCTGCGCTCCATGCAGCAGGCGGTGTATAGCCCGGAGAACGTTGGCCACTTCGGTCTTGCCTACGACGCCTACACCCACTTCACTTCACCGATCCGGCGCTATCCGGACTTGCTGGTGCATCGTGCGATCAAGGCGGTACTGTGCGGGAGCAAATACCAGCCCGCCAGCGGCCCGGTCGAGCTGCTCAAGGACACGCGCCGTAAAAAAGGCGGCAAGCAGCCGGACGAGGCTTTTGCGCGGGCAGCCCGCGAGGCCGAGAAGAAGCGCGCCTCGGCGGCCAAGAACGGTATCTGGGAAGACATCGGCGTGCATTGTTCGCAGACCGAGCGGCGCGCCGACGAGGCCAGTCGCGATGTTGAAACCTGGCTCAAGTGTTATTACATGCAGGATCGGATCGGCGAGCAGTACGACGGCGTAGTTACGTCGGTCACCTCTTTTGGTATCTTCGTGACCCTTGACGATCTGTTTGTCGAAGGTCTGGTGCATATCTCCGATCTCGGGGCGGACTATTTCCACTACGACGAAGCTCGTCATGCCCTGGTTGGTGAGCGTAGCGGACAGCAGTTCCGTCTCTCGGACCGGGTCAGTGTTGAGCTTGTGCGGGTGGATCTGGAAACGCGCAAGATCGATTTCCGGCTGATTGAGGGCGTGGCACGCGCCACCGAACGTGTGGGCAAGACCGCGCGTGAGCGGGAGCGTCAGGTGGAACCGCAGCAGGCCGAGCGGCAGGTGCCGGAGGTTGTGCCGGCGCGTAAGCCCGCCCGCCCGGCCAAGCCCAAAGCGGTTGTGCCGGAGCTTGTCAGTGAGGACGAACCGGTGAGCTGGCGTGATCTGGCAGGCGTGCCGTCCTCTCCGCTGGAAAGTGTGAAGTCCGTGCTGCTGGGCGGCTCTGGCAAGCGCAGTACGGCAGCCAGGCCTGCGTCGGCAGAGCGCAATACGAATTCAGGTGCCGGCCGCGGCACCGCTACTGCCAACAAGAAAGGAAGCCGTCGTGGCTGAGTCGCGTTTCATTCATGGGTTTCATGCCGTCGCTGCCAAGCTGCGGGTTGATCCGGAATCCATCCTCGAAATCCATGTTGCCGCCCAGCGCGGTGATGCGCGCGCGCGCGATCTGCTGGCCAAGGCCGAAGCGGCCAAGGTGCGGATCATTCCGACCGATGCTGCCCGGCTTGATGGCATGGCTGGCACGCATCGCCATCAGGGGGTGGTGGCAAAGATCGATCCGCGCCACAAGGTGCTGCACCTCTCGGACATTCTTGAAGACCTGACCGAAAATGCCCTGATCCTGGTTCTGGATGGCATCACCGATCCGCACAACCTGGGTGCCTGTCTGCGTGTTGCGGATGCGGCCGGCGTGCATGCCGTGATTGCGCCGAAGGATCGTGCCGTGGGCCTGAATGCCACGGCGATCAAGGTGGCGAGCGGCGCGGCGGATACCGTGCCTTACATCGTGGTGACGAATCTGGCGAGGACGCTCCGCGAGCTGCAGGATGCCGGCGTGTGGTGCATCGGCGCGGCGGGCGAAGCGACGAAGACGGTCTACGAAATCGACCAGAAGGGGCCGGTGGCCTGGGTGCTCGGTGCTGAGGGCGATGGCCTGCGCCGCCTCACCCGCGAGACCTGCGACGAGCTGGCGAAGATCCCGATGCATGGCTCGGTCGAAAGTCTCAATGTGTCGGTCGCTTCTGGCATTTGCCTGTTCGAGGCGCGGCGGCAGAGGGGCGCTTAAGCCGGGATCCTTCGGCTGTGAGAAAAAGAAAGCCGCCACGGACTGAATCCGGGCGGCTTTCTTTTTTTTGCGTAGAGCAGGGGCTCAGCACTCGAGTTTGGGCGGATATTTTTTCGCGTTCAGCTCAATCTTGTTGCGTACGGCTGCATCCAGATCGATGCCCAGCACCATGGCCAGCCGCATCAGGTACAGGAAGACATCCGCCACTTCCTGGCGAACGTGCTCAGCTTTCTCGCCCTCCATGATCGTCGCGGCTTCGGCGTCAGTTCGCCACTGAAAGATCTCGGCCAGTTCGCCGACTTCGCCGGTCAGTGCGAGGATCAGGTTGCGCGGATTGTGGTACTGATCCCAGTCGCGGACACGGGCGAATTCGGTCAGTACGGACTCCAGCCTTGCCGTATCAAGGACTCGCGACTCAGAAGGTGTAGCCAATTTGCAGCTCCTCGGGTTCCAGGCGCTCGAGCAGGCGCAGCAGGGGTTTCAGTTCGCGATAACGTCGGCAGGTGGCTTTCAGATAGAGCATCACCAGCGGCATGTCTTTCAGATAGCCGTCCTTGCCGTCGCGATGATAGAGGCGGGCAAAAATGCCCAGCACCTTGATGTGGCGCTGGGCGCCCATGAATTCGTAGTCGCGATGGAAATCGTTGAAGTCCGGCCGCACCGGTAGTCCCAGCTGGCGACCGATCTCCCAGTAGCGCACCAGCCAGTCCAGCGTCTGTTCTTCGTCCCAGTGGATGTAGGCGTCCTTGAACAGCGAGGCCAGGTCGTAGGTGATAGGGCCGTACACGGCATCCTGAAAGTCCAGTACGCCCGGATTGGGGCTGGAGGCCATCAGGTTGCGGCAGTGGTAGTCACGATGCACGAAGACTTGAGGCTCGGCGAGATTGACCGCCATGATGGTTTCGAAAACCTTCAGCAGCTCGGCCATTTCTGCGTCGCTAAGACTAACGCCCTTGTGGCGGGCCACATACCATTCCGGGAACAGCATCAGCTCGCGCAAGAGCAGGGCGCGATCGTATTCGGGCAGCACGCCGGGGCGGCTGGCGCGTTGGATGGCCGCCAGGGCACCGAGTGCGTCGGCATACAGTTCGTTGGCATTGGCTGGTGTGAGTGCCGAGAGGTAGGTGCTGCCGCCCAGGTCGGAGAGCAGCAGGAAGCCTTGCTCCAGATCCTCGGCGAACACTTCAGGCACATGCACGCCGGCGTCGTGGAAAAGACGCGCAACGTGCAGATAGGGGCGACAGTCCTCATGGCTGGGCGGCGCATCCATGACGATTCGGGTGCTGCCGTCCTCAAGCGTGGCGCGGAAATAGCGGCGGAAGCTGGCGTCGGCCGAGGCGGGGGCGAGGCTGAAGCGCTTGCCGGGCAGGCATTTCTCCAGCCAGGCGTGAATTTGTTGCAGACGTTCCAAGTGAAGGCTCCGGTGCTGGTGCTGTGCTCATGTAAAATGCCCGCCAATCTTAGCAAACCCGCCCGGCTCTCCTTGCCGGATTCTTTGATCTGCTGCAGCAAGGCTTTCATGGAACGAACCCGAGTCATGCATCAGGACCTGCCCCTCCGGCGCCAGCTGGTGATCGCTGTGTGGGCGGCCATGCCCTTGCTGGCCAACGCACAGACCGCTTCGACCCACGAAGCCCGGCCCGGTACCACCGTGCTGCGTCCGGTCATCGAGCCCGGCGCAACCCAGTCCACTCCGGGCAGCACCCGTATCGACGCCGAGAAGATCGATGGCGTGGATCAGGTGCGGTTGAATGCCACCAACAACGTGCGCCTGCAACGCGACAATCTGCTGCTGAACAGTGATCGCCTGTTGTTCGATCAGGTCAGCAACGAGGTGTTTGCAGAAGGCAACGTCAAGCTCAAGCGTGGCGATGACGAGATCGAAGGACCAAAGGCCCGGGTGAATCTGGACACCCTCTTCGGTGAGTTCGAGACGCCGTCCTATGTTCTTCAGCGGCAGAAAAAGGTGCCGGGGGCGAGCGTTGAGGACCGGCGTACCGGGCGCAATGATCGTTCCGTCACGCAGGTCGTGCGTGGTACCGGCCAGGCTGACCAGCTCATGCTGGAGGGCGAGAACCAGTACCGCATGAAGAATGCGACCTACACCACCTGCCCGGCACCGGATCCCTCTTGGTATCTGCGCATGAGCGATCTGGATCTCGATTTCGATCGCGATAAGGGCGAGGCTACACACAGCTCACTGGTCTTCAAGGGCGTGCCGATCGCATATGCGCCGTGGATGGACTTTCCTTTGTCCGGCGGGCGCCAGTCCGGCATCCTGCCGCCGACAATCGGAGCCACCAGTAATACGGGCTTTGATGCCTACCTGCCGTATTACTTCAATCTTGCCCCCAATTACGATGCCACCTTCGCGCCGCGCTGGATGAGCACGCGTGGCCTGCAACTGGCGGGTGAAGGGCGCTACCTGACGGGGGGCAGTACCGGTACCCTCAAGGCAGAAGTCCTGCCGGAGGACAAGGAAGACAAGACCAGCCGCTCGCTGGCCAGCTGGCGCCACAATCAGAACCTGGGCAATGGTTTCACCGCCGACGTGGATGCCACGCGGGTATCCGATCGCGCCTACTTCGATGACCTGAGTTCCCGTGTCACGGCAACTTCGCAATCCACCCTTCTGCAGCAGGCTACGCTCGGCTACAACAGCGGGTCCTGGCTGTCCGGCAACCTGCTGGTGCAGCGCTATCAGGTTCTGGAGGGGGCGTCTCCCTATAACCGCCAGCCCTCTCTCTCCTTGACGGCGCGCCAGCCGGATTTCCATGGCTTCGCCTTCACCCTGCCGATGGAGTACACCAGTTTTTCGCACTCCACGCCGGTGCCGGGAACCACCCAGACCCAGCCGGATGGCCGCCGCACCGTGGCCTATCCGCAAGTGTCCTACCCGATGGAGAGCTCGTCCTCTTTCGTAATCCCGAAAATGGGCCTGCATGCCACGCGCTACAACGTGGACCGCACGACCACCGACGGTCAGGCGGCCATGCGGCGCCAGGTGCCGATCATGTCGCTCGATTCCGGCCTGATCTTCGAGCGCGACACCCAGATCGGCGATACGGCCCAGGTCCAGACCCTTGAGCCGCGCCTCTACTATGTGAAGGCGGCCTATCGCGACCAGACTGAAATCCCGGTCTTCGATACAGCTAAGGCGGACTTCAACTTCGCGCAGATCTTCTCCGAGAACACTTACTCGGGGAACGACCGGATCGCGGACTCCAACCAGCTGACCGCCGGTGTGCAGTCGCGCATGATCGATGCCTCCAGTGGCGAGGAGTGGTTGCGCGCCGCGCTTGCCCAGCGTTACTACTTCGCGGATCAGCGTGTTTCCCTGCCGGGTGAAACCCTGCGCACCGGCAGCACGGCCAACCTGCTTGGCGGTGTGGCGGGCCGGGTGCATAGCGATCTGTGGGCCGAAACCGTGCTCCAGTACGATCCGCGCGTAGGGCTGTGGGAGCGTGCGGTGACCGGATTGCGTTACCAGCCCGGGCTGTCCAAGGCCCTGGCGGCGAGCTACCGCTATCAGCGTGACCAGTTCCGCAGTTTTGATGTGTCTGGCCAGTGGCCCCTGTGGGGCGGCTGGTATGGCGTGGGCCGCTATGATCGCAACCTGCGCGATCACCGCACCAGCGAGATCATCGCCGGCCTGGAGTACAAGGCCGATTGTTGGGTCTTCCGCACTGTCTGGCAATCGCTGGTCACCAACGAGAAAGAGAAGAACACCTCGATCTTCCTGCAGATCGAATTCAACGGTCTGGCCTCTGTGGGGTCAAACCCGGTCAACCTGCTCAAGCGTAGCGTGAGCGGTTATGGCAAGATCAACGATCCCGGCGTGGGCGACCCCAAGTTCGGGGATTGATGCCCGCCTGAACCCGATTTCCTGAGCATGTCCGGAACCTCCATGAAGAAGTCCATGTTTCGAGCCGCATTGGCTCTCGTCCTGCTGCCCTTGTGCGTGCAGGCTGCCGAACTCGACCGCGTGGTCGCAGTGGTGAATGACGAAGTCGTGCTGGCCTCCGAACTGCGTGCCCGTATTCAACAGGTGGAGCGCCAGCTTGCCGGGCAGGGCACGCCGAAGCCCGCAGCCTCGCAACTGCGCTCGCAGGTGCTGGATCGCATCGTGATGGAGCGCTTGCAGCTGCAGATGGCCAAGCAGCGTGGCCTCAGTGTGGATGACGCCACACTGGATCGTTCACTGCAACGGATCGCCGAGCAGAACAAGATTGCGCCGGCCGAACTGAGCAAGGCCGTGACCAAGGAAGGGCTGGACTGGCAACAGTTCCGCGAAAACATCCGCAACGAAATCGTCATGGCGCGCCTGCGTGAGCGTGAGGTGGATGCGACGATCACCGTGACGGATGCTGAAGTGGCTGCCGTGCTGCAAGCCATGGCGCAGGAAGCCAAGGGCCAGGAATACCAGCTGACCCACATCCTGCTGCGCGCGCCGGAAGCGGCAACCCCCGAACAATGGATGGCGCTGGGCAAGAAGGCGGAAGAAGTCATGCGTCAGATCCGTGCCGGTGAAGACTTCCGCAAGCTCGCCGCCACCTACTCCAATGCCCAGGATGCAATGCAGGGCGGCCTGATTGACTGGCGCAGTATTGAAAGCCTGCCGCCCCTGTTTGCCGATCGAATGGCCGAAATGCAGAAGGGCGACGTGAGCAAGATCCTGCGCAGCCCGGTAGGCCTGCACATCTTCAAGCTGCTGGATGTGCGCGCCAAGGCCGAAGCCAAGGTCGAGGTCGAGCAGACTCACGCACGCCACATCCTGATCCGCACCACCGATGTGGTCGGCGAAGCCCAGGCCATTCACCGCCTCGAAGATCTGGCCGAGCGCATCCGCAACGGCACCGATTTCGCAGAAATGGCCAAGGTTCACTCCTCCGATCTGACCTCTGCCAAGGGCGGCGATCTGGGCTGGCTGAACGCTGGCGAAACCGTGCCGGAGTTCGAGCGCGCCATGAATGCGCTCAAGCCGGGCGAACTCAGTGGCGTGGTTGCCAGCCCCTTCGGCTGGCACCTGATCCAGGTGCTCGAGCGCCGCAAGATGGACGTCACCGCTGACCAGCGCAAGTTTGCTGCGCGTCAGGCGGTGCGTGAGCGCAAGATTGGCGATGCTGCTGAAGAGTGGTTGCGTCAGGTGCGTGATACTGCCTACGTCGAAATCAAGCCCGAATAAGTTTCAAGGGGTCGTTTACATGGCATCGAAACGCCCCGTGATCGTGATCACCTCCGGCGAGCCTGCCGGGGTGGGCCCTGAGCTCTGCGCAGCGCTGGCGCAGCGCGAGTGGCCGGTACGCATTGTGGTGATCGGTGATCAGTGCCTGCTCGCGGAACGCTGCCCTGGCATCGCCTGGCAGCCTTACGCAGCCAGCGCTGAACCCGTAGCGAGGGCGCTCGAAGTGCTGCATGTGCCGCTTGCCACGCCCGCCGTGGCTGGCCAGCTTGATGTGAGCAATGCCCGCTACGTACTGCAGACCCTCGATTGCGCCATCTCCGGCTGCATCAGCGGCGAGTTCGCCGCCATGGTCACCGCGCCCGTGCAGAAAAGCGTCATCAATGACGCGGGCATTCCCTTTTCCGGCCATACCGAATACCTCGCCGAACACACCGGTACGCCGCGTGTCGTGATGATGCTGGCCGGGCAGTACGGCTCCGAGCTGCGTCCGTGGATGCGGGTGGCGCTCGCCAGTACCCACCTCGCACTCAAGGATGTGCCGGCCTTCGTCAGCGCAGAAGAGCTCGAAGCCGTGCTGCGCATCCTGCACACCGATCTGCGCGACAAGTTTGGCCTCGCGACGCCGCGCATTCTCGTTGCCGGCCTCAATCCGCATGCGGGCGAGGGCGGTCACATGGGGCGCGAAGAGATCGACATCCTCAATCCGGTGCTCGAGCGCCTGCGCGCCGAAGGCATGCAGCTCATCGGCCCACTGCCGGCGGACACTTTGTTCACCCCACGCCAGCTCGCGCGTGGTGATGCCGTGCTCGCCATGTATCACGACCAGGGCTTGCCGGTGCTCAAGTTCGCCACCTTTGGCGGCGGCATCAACATCACCCTGGGCTTGCCCATCATCCGTACTTCGGTGGATCACGGCACCGCTCTCGACCTTGCCGGCAGCGGCCGTGCCGATCCGGGCAGCCTGTTTGCCGCGGTCGATTGCGCGCTGGCAATGATTGCCACGCAACCCTGAACCCGTCATGAAACACCTGCTCTCACTTGCCAGCCTCCTGTTGCTGGCCGCCTGCACTTTCGGCAATACCCGCCCCGAGCCTGAAGTGCCGCGCCCGGTGGCGTCTGCCCCCGTTGCCGTGGTGATGCCGCAGCCCAAGCCACGTCCCAAGGTGGCGATCGCGCTCGGCGGCGGGGCTGCGCGTGGCTTCGCTCACATTGGCGTGATCAAGGCGCTCGAAACCCAGGGCATCGTGCCGGATATCGTTGTCGGCACCAGCGCCGGCAGCGCGGTGGGCGCGCTGTATGCTGCCGGGAATGATGCCTTCGCGTTGCAGAAGCTCGCTTTCCAGATGGACGAAAGCGCCCTCACGGACTGGGCCATTTTCGAGCGCGGCTTCCTCAAGGGCGAGGCGCTGGAGAAATTCATCAACCAGCAAGTGGCCGGTCGCCCGATCGAAGGCCTCAAGCGCAAGTTCGCGGCCGTGGCCACCGATCTTGCCGAAGGTCAGCCAGCGGTATTCGTGACTGGCAACGTCGGCACCGCCGTGCGCGCTTCCTCTGCAGTGCCGGGCGTGTTTTCGCCGGTCGTGATCCGCAGCAAGGAATACGTCGATGGCGGCCTTACCAGCCCGGTGCCGGTGCGCGCCGCACGCCAGCTCGGCGCTGATATCGTGATCGCTGTCGACATCTCCGGCCGCCCTTCCGGCAAACGCAATCAAGGCAGTGTGGACATCCTGCTCGACACCATCTCCATCATGGGCGTGAGCATCGGCGGCTTCGAATTGCGCGATGCCGACGTAGTGATCCGCCCGGATACCAGCGGCCTGCCGCTCGCCAACTTCCAGCAACGCCACGAAGCCATCCTGCGCGGCGAGCAAGCCGGTTTTGCCGCAGTAGCGAAGATCAAGGAAAAGATCGCCGCGCGGATGTAAAGCTCGGGGGAGTGGGTTTATGCGGCTAAAGCCGCACCTACGGAGTTCATCGGGCCGGTTTTGATTTTGTAGGGCCGGCTTCAGCCGGCGGGGCCCGGGGTGGTGTGGGGCATGCGGCTAAAGCCGCACCTACGGAGGTCATCGGGCCGGTTTTGATTTTGTAGGGCCGACTTCAGCCGGCGGGGCCCAGGGTGGCGTGGGGCATGCGGCTAAAGCCGCACCTACGGAGTTCATCGGGCCGGTTTTGATTTTGTAGGGCCGGCTTCGGCCGGCGGGGCCCGGGGTGGTGTGGGGCATGCGGCTAAAGCCGCACCTACGGAGGTCATCGGGCCGGTTTTGATTTTGTAGGGCCGGCTTCAGCCGGCGGGGCCCGGGGTGGCGGGGGGCATGCGGCTGAAGCCGCACCTACGAAATGCATAGGGCCCGGAGTGGAGTGGGCTTCGCTGCTGAGACCGGCTGCCGCACAACTACGGCCTGCAGCGTCGGGCAGGGTAGAATCCCGCCCTGATCACCAAGGATTTCCAATGCCTCAAGGCCACATCGCCCGCAAACGCTTCGGGCAGAACTTCCTCTCTGACCCCAACATCATCCGCCAGATCATCACGGCGATTGCGCCCAAAAAGGGCGAGCACATCGTCGAGATCGGGCCGGGCCTGGGCGCCATCACCGTGCCGCTGCAGGCAGGCTGTGGCCATCTGCATGTGGTCGAGATCGATCGTGATCTGATTGCCCGACTCAAGGAAACCTGGTCGCCGGCACAGATCACCATCCATGAAGGCGACGCACTCAAGTTCGATTTCAGCACCTTGCCGGCACCGCTGCGGGTCGTCGGCAATCTGCCCTACAACATCTCCACGCCGCTGCTGTTCCACTTCGCCAGCTATGCCGAGCGCGTACGCGACATGACCTTCATGCTGCAGAAGGAAGTCGTCGACCGCATGGTGGCCGAGCCTGATACCGAAGCCTACGGCCGCCTCTCGGTGATGCTGCAATACCGCTTCAACATGGCCAGCCTGTTCGATGTGCCGCCCACCGCTTTCAAGCCCGCGCCCAAGGTCACCTCGGCCATCGTGTACATGCAGCCCAAGCCTGCCAGCGAATGCGCCTGTCGCGATGAAGCCCTGCTCGGGCGCATCGTGACCGCCGCCTTCGGCCAGCGCCGCAAGACGCTGCGCAACACCTTGCGCGAGCTGTGTTCGGATGAAGATTTTGTTGCGCTGGGTATCAACCCGCAGGCGCGCGGCGAAACCCTTGGTGTCGCCGAATACGTGCGCATGGCCGACCACCTCTCCGCCCGCGCGGAATCAGCCGGCGCGTGAAATAGTTCCAATCCTTTTGCGGCGCTGCGTGGCATTCTCCAGACCAACAATCCGGGGAAACACCCACAATGAGAACCGCAGCCTCCTTCTCCTGGCTGGGGCAGGAAGATAGTCTTCGCAGCCGCTATCCCCTCGTCGGGATCGTCGAAACCCTGCTCGGCCCCTGCATCGCCGTGCTCAGTCTGGCCGCCAGCGTAGCCTGGTTCGGCCAGAGCTTCGACCGCCATTATCTGGCGCTCTCGCTGATGACCTTCCTGCTGCTCTTCCCGGGCATCCTGCGCATCTCCGAAGACCGCTGGCGCATGGCCGGCAAAGCCGCGCTGGCCTGGCTCACGCTGTGCTTCACGCTGCTCGTGTTCGGCCACACCACCGGCTATCTGCATTACTACCATCAGGGCGTGATCGCGGTCTGGCAGGTCGGCACCTTGCTCGCCTTGCTGCTCGCTCACGAAGCCGCCCGCCAGATGCTCAAGCGCGTACTCGCCAGCAACCAGCGCAGCGCAGTGATCATTGGCGGCAACGATACGGGCGTTGAGCTCGCCCGCCATTTCGAAACCGACCGCTACGCCGGCATTCGTTTTCGCGGCTTCTTCGATGATCGCCCACGCGAACGCATGAGCCCGCGCTCCAGCGATCTTCCGCTGCTCGGCACCGTCAGCGAGCTGGGGCAATTCGTCAAGGCGCAAGGTATCGACCAGATCTACATCGCCCTGCCCATGGCCTCTCAGCCACGCATCCTCGCACTGCTCGATCAGCTCAAGGACACCACCGCCAGCATCTACTTTGCACCAGACCTCTTCGTCACCGACCTCATCCAGGGCCGTGTCGAGCAGATCGGCGGCATGCCCGTCGTTGCTGTGTGCGACACCCCTTTCCGGGGCATGAATGGCGTGATCAAACGGCTGGAAGACGTGATCCTCTCGTCCATCATCCTCGTCCTGATCTCGCCGGTGCTGCTTGCCTGCGCGATTGCCGTGAAGCTCTCATCTCCCGGCCCGGTCATCTTCAAGCAGCGCCGTTACGGCCTGGATGGCAAGGAAGTGCTGGTCTACAAATTCCGCTCCATGACGGCCACCGACAACGGCCCGGTCGTCAAGCAAGCCACCAAGAACGACGCCCGCATCACCCGGGTTGGCGCCTTCCTGCGCAAAACCTCGCTCGACGAGCTCCCACAGTTCATCAATGCCCTGCAGGGCCGCATGAGCATCGTCGGTCCGCGCCCGCACGCCGTGGCCCACAACGAGCAATACCGCAAGCTCATCAAGGGCTATATGGTCCGCCACAAAGTGCGGCCCGGCATTACCGGCTGGGCGCAGGTCAATGGCGCGCGGGGAGAAACCGACACGCTCGAGAAAATGGAGCGTCGCATCGTCCTCGATCTCCACTACCTGCGGCACTGGTCGCTCGCGCTGGATCTCAAAATCATTCTGCGTACGGTGGGCCTCATGGCCAAAGACGAAACCGCCTACTAAGCACCGCGGTTTTGACCTTGTAGGGCCGGCTTCAGCCGGCTGGGCCCGGGGTGGCGCAGGGCTCATGCGGCTAAAGCCGAACCTACGGAACATGTCTTGCCCTTGTTTGCGGCCCAAACCGCACCTACGAAAAACACCGCACTCGCGCAAATAATCACGGGGGCGGAGCGGATGTGAAATGCCTGCCCGTCACAGAGGCAGGGCATGATCCTTGCGTCGCATACTCGACCCAAATCCGCCACCTCTTATGCCCTCCGCTGAATCCACGTCCATGCCCTACAAACTCCTTCGCCTGCTGGCTGCCTTGGCGGCTCTGGCAATTGTCCTCGGGCTTTTCATCGGCGGGGCCCAGCCCTATGCCGTGGGGCTCTTCACCCCACCGTGGGATAAGGTCGCCCATGCCACCGTCTTCGCAGGCTTTGCCTTCATTCTGCATGCCGGCATCGGCTGGCGCTGGGGTTGGGCCGTGCTTGCCGCGCTTGCCCTGGGCTCCGCGGACGAACTCCAGCAGATGTTCCTGCCAGGCCGTCAGGCAGGATTCGACGATCTCACCGCGGATCTGATCGGTGCTGCGCTCGGAGTGCTGCTCGCGAGCATCCTCAAGCAACAGGTCCGGGCGCGACGGCAGGCTCGGGTTTGACCTTGTAGGGCCGGCTTCAGCCGGCTGGGCCCGAGGTGGTGCAGGGGGCATGCGGCTAAAGCCGCACCTACAGAATGCGTCGGGCTGGTTTTGATTTTGTAGGGCCGGCTTCAGCCGGCTGGGCCCGAGGTGGCGCAGGGCTCATGCGGCTGAAGCCGCACCTACGGAGATCGTCGGGCCGGTTTTGATTTTGTAGGGCCGGCTTCAGCCGGCGGGGCCCGAGGTGATGCAGGGGTCATGCGGCTAAAGCCGCACCTACGGAACGAATCGGTTCTTGTTTGGTAAGCGCTTGTGCGGCTCAAACCACGTCCGCAAAACCATCGCGCGCCCGCAAAAGTCGTCTATTCAAGGCGCTGAAAGCCATTAAGTTGGAAATGGGCTTCTCTTGACCTGCTTTTTCGCGCTGAAACGAGTCTCCTGCGGGAGGACACTCTAAATGCAGCCATTCGGCACGTTTCAATCACGAACTTGATGGCATTGGGCTTGGGTAAATACAGTGGCCGCGTATACGAGTCCGTCGCCGTCACCATCCGTTTTGTGAAGTGCAGCTCCTGGCCATTCAGACTCAATCACTGAAGAAAGCTCACGCCATGACTGGAATGAACACGCACCCGCGCATTTTCGTGGCTGGCCACAACGGCATGGTCGGTTCGGCGATTGTTCGCCAGCTCCTTGCTCAAGGCGTGCCGCGCGAAAACATCATCACAAAGAGCCACAAGCAGCTTGATCTCACTGATCAGTACGCCGTGCGCCACCTGTTCCAGTTCGAGCACATCGACCAGATCTATCTGGCAGCAGCCAAAGTGGGCGGTATCTACGCCAACAATGCCTATCCGGCGGAGTTCATCTACTCCAACCTGATGATCGAAACCAGCGTCATCCAGGAGGCCTGGCGCGCCGGCATTCACAAGCTTCTGTTTCTGGGTTCCAGTTGCATTTACCCCAAGCATGCCCAGCAGCCGATGGCCGAAGAAGCTTTGCTTACCGGCCAGCTGGAGCCTACCAACGAACCTTATGCCATCGCCAAGATCGCCGGCATCAAAATCTGCGAAAGCTACAACCGGCAATACGGCACCGACTACCGCAGCGTGATGCCCACCAATCTGTATGGCCCGGGTGACAACTATCACCTCGCCAACAGCCACGTTCTGCCCGCGATGATCCGCAAATTCCACCTAGCCAAGATGTCCATGGAAGGGGATCTCGCCGGCATCGTCGCCAACGAGCAGGCGCATGGCGAAATCCCGGTGGATATCCTTCAGATGCTCGGCCTGCTCAGAGATGACGAAGGGGGTGAGCTCGCTTTCCTGCGTCATCCGCACTCCATTCAGCTATGGGGCACAGGCACTCCCTACCGCGAATTCCTTTACGTGGACGACATGGCAAAGGCCAGCATCCACGTCATGAATCTAGATAAAGCCATCTACGACACCTACACCAGCCCCATGCTCAGCCACATCAACGTGGGTTACGGCTCGGACTTCACCATTCGCGAAATGGCCGAAAAGGTCGCCAAGATCGTCGGGTACAAGGGCGACATCGAGTTCGACGCCACCAAGCCCGATGGCACCCCTCGCAAATTGATGGACAGCACCCGGCTGCGCAACATGGGTTGGTTGCCCGAGGTTGACCTTGAAGCAGGTGTGCGAATGGCGTTCGAGGCCTATCTGGCGGAGAGCTCAGTCACCTGACGCGGCATGGCGCTTTTGATGGGCCGGTTTCAGCCGGTTGGGCCCGGGGTGGTGCAGGGGGTACGCGGCTCAAGCCGCACCTACGAAAATCATCGAGCGGGTATGGGTGAGGGTTTTGTAGGGCCGGCTTCAGCCGGCGGGGGCCGAGGTGATGCAGGGGGCATGCGGCTGAAGCCGCACCTACGGAACGCGTCGGGCCCTAGCTTTGTGGTGAGGCGCTGTGTCGAGCCTAACCTACGGAGATCATCGGGTTGTTGGGGCATGTTTTGTAGGGCCGGCTTTAGCCGGCTGGGCCCGGGGTGGTGCAGGGGTCATGCGGCTGAAGCCGCACCTACGGAACGCGTCGGGCCCTAGCTTTGTGGTGAGGCGCTGTGTCGAGCCTAACCTACGGAGATCGTCGGGTTGTTGGGGCATGTTTTGTAGGGCCGGCTTTAGCCGGCGGGGCCCGGGGTGGCGTGGGTTCATGCAGCTGAAGCCGCACCTACGGAGCGCATAGGGCCCTTGTTTTGTTGAGGCAGCTAAAATCGCATCTACGTGTAGCTGCCCGCGTTGGTTTCTGGGCTCCTGGCGTCAATCCTCCTCCCACCCCTGCGGGCGTAGCAGTTTTGCTGTGAGCCGGGCGACTATCCTTTCCTCTTGCCCCCGTGTTTGCCAAAAGATCTCATGCCTTATACCCATCTACGTAAAGGGCGAGCGTCCGAAGCCGGGCGCGTCTATCTCGTCACCACGGTTACCGAATCACGACGACCTGTATTTGCCGATTTTCAATCCGCCCGGATCGTCGTACGAACCCTGAAAACCTTGCATGAGCAAGCTTTGGTCAGCTCACTTGCGTGGGTAGTAATGCCAGATCATCTGCACTGGCTCTTCGAACTGAGTCAGGGCGTTGAGTTGAGTGAAGTAATCCGGCGTATGAAGGGGCGGAGTGCGAGGGAAATCAATGCCATCCATGGCGCAGGTGGCAAGGTTTGGCAGCGCGCATTTCACGATCATGCCGCACGTACCGACGAGAATCTTCAGTCCATGGCTCGTTACATTGTCGCCAACCCATTGCGCGCAAATCTCGCAAGCGAAATAGGGGCCTATCCGCATTGGGATGCCGTCTGGCTTTAGCTGGCTGGCCCCTTTTTGGGTGGTGGTTTATGCGGCTGAAGCCCTACTTATTTGGATCATCGGAGGGTTTGTAGGGCCGGCTTCAGCCGGCTGGGCCCAAGGTGATGCAGGGTTCATGCGGCTGAAGCCGCACCTACGGAACACGTCGGGCCCTTGTTCGCAACTCAAGTCACACCCACGAAATCATCGGACTGGCATGGGTGAGGGTTTGCAGGGCTGGCTTCAGCCGGCGGGGCCCGAGGTGATGCAGGGTTCATGCGGCTGAAGCCGCACCTACGGAACGCGTCGGGCCCTTGTTCGCAGCTCAAGCCACACCCACGAAAGTCATCGGGCTGGCATGGGTGGAGGGTTTGTAGGGCCGGCTTCAGCCGGCGGGGCCCGGGGTGGCGTGGGTTCATGCGGCTGAAGCCGTACCTACGGAACACGTCGGGCCCTTGTTCGCAACTCAAGCCACACCCACGAAAGTCATCGGGCTGGCATGGGTGAGGGTTTGTAGGGCCGGCTTCAGCCGGCTGGGCCCGGGGCGGTGCGGGGGTCATGCGGCTGAAGCCGCACCTACGGAACACGTCGGGCCCTTGTTCGCAGCGCAAGCCACACCCACGAAATCATCGGACTGGCATGGGTGAGGGTTTGTAGGGCCGGCGTCAGCCGGCTGGGCCCGGGGTGGCGTGGGTTCATGCGGCTGAAGGCGCACCTACGGAACACGTCGGGCCCTTGTTCGCAGCTCAAGCCACACCCACGGAAATCATCGGACTGGCATGGGTGAGGGTTTTGTAGGGCCGGCTTCAGCCGGCGGGGCCCGGGTGGCGTGGGTTTATGCGGCTGAAGCCGCACCTACGGAACACGTCGGGCCCTTGTTCGCAGCTCAAGCCACACCCACGAAAGTCATCGGGCTGGCATGGGTGAGGGTTTGTAGGGCCGGCTTCAGCCGGCGGGGCCCGGGGTGGTGCGGGGGTCATGCGGCTGAAGCCGCACCTACGGAACACGTCGGGCCCTTGTTCGCAGCTCAAGCCACACCCACGAAAGTCATCGGGCTGGCATGGGTGAGGGTTTGTAGGGCCGGCTTCAGCCGGCTGGGCCCGGGGTGGCGTGGGTTCATGCGGCTAAAGCCGCACCTACGGAACGCGTCGGGCCCTGTTTCCGGCTCAAACCGCACCCACGCATACCATCAAGCATCGTTCTGCCCCGCTGCGGTGCGCCGCCTTCGATCTTCCATCGTCTGGCACTTCCCCCAAAGGGCATATCCCCCGAAAAATCAGCAGCTTCCATTAGCCCACCTTGAGCCGGGAATAACTTCGAAGCTGTGACATTTGCCGCATTCCTGAGTAAAAAATTCAGGCTCTTGGCGTCAACTGAGAACCACTTCTCACGCACCCGCAACATGCCCGCCGTAACATCCGCACAAACCCTGATAACAGCCATTTGCTGCGATTAAGGGGGCGAAGTTGCCGAGCGAGTGAGCACTCCTTGTGCGCATGTTTATTGCTCTGCACAAAGCACTACAGAACAGAAATCAGCAATGCCCGGGGAAACATCATGAATCTCTACATCCGTTGCGCAGTGGTTTGCCTCGCCAGCCTGGGGCTCATGCTTTCTTCTGGCCTCATGGCGAGCAAGCAGGATGCACCCAGCACGATTGCAAGCGCCGAGCCGCTTGCCACTGCTTCGGCTGCGCTGGGGAGCACGGCGCTGAGTGAACTGGTCGAATTCAAGGCGCGCAGCAACTAAGAGGTAAAGGCGCCGGGTGGCGGCATTTGGCCCGGCCTTTGCATGGCTTTTAATCCATAGTCATCGCCCCTGAACTAAGCACTCTGGCTTCTGGCCGATAATCAGGCCCTCATCGTTTTCTCAGGAATTTCTAGCCATGCTCCAGCCCGTCATTCTCTCTGGTGGTTCCGGCACCCGCCTGTGGCCAGCCTCCCGCGAAACCTACCCCAAACAGCTGCTGCCGCTGACGGGCCCGGAATCCCTGCTGCAGATCACCGCGCGTCGCCTCGAAGGCTTTGCCGCCGAGATTGCCAAGCCGATCGTCGTCACCAACGAAGAGCACCGCTTCATCATCGCCGAGCAGATGCGCCAGATTGGCAAGGGCTCGGATCGCATTGTGCTCGAACCGGTGGGCCGCAACACCGCCCCCGCCATGCAGCTCGCCGCGCTGGTCGCCACCCAAGAAGGCGGAGACCCGATCCTGCTCGTGATGCCCGCCGACCAGATCGTCACCAACGGCCCCGCCTTCCTCGCTTCCATGGCAGAAGGCCTCAAGCAGGCCGAAGCCGGCGCACTCGTCACCTTCGGCATCGTTCCGGATCGCCCCGAAACCGGCTACGGCTACCTGCGCACCGGCGAAGTGATGCCCGCGGCCAGCAGCGCCCGCAAGCTCGCCGCCTTCGTCGAAAAGCCCGATGCCGCCCGTGCCGCCGAATACGTCGCCAGCGGCCAGTACCTCTGGAACGCCGGCATCTTCATGATGCGCGCCAGCGTCTGGCTCAAGGCCCTCGCCGCCCTCCAGCCCGACATGGCCACCGCCTGCCAGACTGCTGTTGATGGTGCCAAGCGCGACAGCGACTTCATCCGCGTCGACAAAACCGCCTTCACCGCCTGCCCGTCGAACTCCATCGACTACGCCGTCATGGAACAACTCGGCGCCCATCCCGAACTCGGTCAGCCCGTCGTCGTCCCCATGGACGCTGGCTGGAGCGACGTCGGCGCCTGGGACGCCCTCTGGAGCGTCAGCACCAAAGACGCCGAGGGCAACGCCACCCAGGGTGACGTGATGCTCGAAGACACCCACGACAGCCTCGTCTTCGCTCAGAGCCGCCTCGTTGCCACCGTCGGCATCAAAGACCTGATCGTCGTTGAGACCCCGGACGCCGTCATGGTCGCCGACAAATCCCGCGCTCAGGACGTCAAAGCCATCGTCAGCCGCATCAAGGCCGAGGGCAAAACCCTCGCTGCCAGCCACCGTAAGGTCTACCGCCCCTGGGGCTGGTACGACAGCATCGACATGGGCCCGCGCTTCCAGGTCAAGCGCATCGTCGTCAATCCCGGCGCTACGTTGAGCCTGCAGATGCACCACCACCGCGCCGAACACTGGATCGTGGTGAGCGGCACAGCCGAAGTGGTGAATGGTGAGCAAACCCTGCTGCTCGGTGAAAACGAATCCACCTACATCCCGCTGGGCCATGTGCACCGCCTCGCCAACCCCGGCAAGCTGCCGCTGGAGATCATCGAAGTGCAGTCCGGCTCCTATCTGGGCGAAGACGACATCGTGCGCTTTGAAGACACCTATGGCCGAAGCTGACGCTGCCTCAGCTTGAATCAAGAGGGGGGCTTAGCCTCCCCTTTTCTTTTTTGATCCTGTTCGGAATCAATTGCCGCGTATGCAAATCCTTCATGACTGCCAAAAAAGCAAACCGGTATTCGGACTGAGGTTCGGTATGCAGACCCGCTCTGAGGTTGTAGCAGACGTTGTTTCCTGTCAGCTCGGCCAAGTTTTCGAGTGTCGCCTGCTAATTACTCCGAACGTCGACCATGTCATAACACTCCACGAAAATCCGGACTACAGGAGTGCTTGCGAGTACGCCTGGAAGCTGACCGTTGATGGTTTTCCTGTTGCCAAATTCCTGAAGCTCACAGGGGTTGATATCCCTGAGCGCGTTACAGGGGCAGATCTTTTTCCTGAGATCATGCAGGCGCTTTATCCACAAAAGCATCGCCCATGTTTTCTCGTTGCGACCGAACATACTCGCTCGCATCTTGAGGCCTGGCTTGAACAGCGCGGTTTTGAGCAGTCCTGTTTTATTGTAAAAGTACCTCCGTTTGGCTTCGAGCGGAATGAAGAGTTCTCGGATCAGCTCTTGGCTGATCTTGGCCGTGTTCGCGCTACCCATTTATTCATGGGGGTTGGTGCGCCTAAGTCTGAAATATGGTCATACCGGAATAGAGCAAGGCTAGCTAACGTCTGTGTTTTGTGTTTCGGCGCCGGGATTGAGTTTTTCAGTGGAAATCTCGTCCGGGCGCCTGAGTGGATGCAGAAATACGGCCTTGAATGGATCTGGCGCCTTTGCTCAGAGCCGCGTCGGCTGGCGAAACGGTATCTGGTTAATTCCTGGAAGTTCTTTTATTACGCGGCCAGGGAATTTGTCAGGCAAAAGAAGGGCGTTCCGGAATGAGCAAAAACCAGTCGAACGCTTCTCCGTCAGCCCTGGTTGATTACTCGCACATGGGGCGAAAGATCACCGGCATCGAGCGTATATCTGCAGATCTCTTTTCCCCAGATGCCTTGGCAGAATTTGACGTTCTTCATACGTCGCACGCCTCAGCGCTGGGGATGATTCGCGCACAGTGGCTTGAAATTCCGTGGCTGGCATCCCGCAATCCGGATGCAAAACTCCTTTTTCCGGGGTTTCCTCCCAGCATTGCAGCAAGCATGCTGTTCGGAAAACGAGTCATTCCCTATATCCACGATCTGTTTCTGCTTGAGAGGCTGGATGAGCTGAACATCCGTGCGCGCCTCTACATGCGTCCGTCCTTCATTTACGCAATCCGGCACCTGCGCAATTTTTTCGTGAACTCGAAAACCACGGAAGCCAATCTGCGCAAGGAGTGCAGGGCAGACGCAAACATCATGACCCTTCGGCCGCGCGCCGAGAATGTCTTTGGTTTTGAAGAAATCGAGCGTCACATGCCTGCGGACAATGCTCCGCTCAGGTTTGTCATGCTTGGCACGCTTGAGCCGCGCAAGAACTACGAATATGCGGCCGAGCTTACCGGCGCCTTGGCGCTCAAGATCAAGCGGTCTGTTGAATTGCATATTTCGGGTCGTGAGGGCTGGGGGAATATCGCAGACAAGCTCGTAAGCTTCCCGCACGTCCACTACCACGGCTACCTCTCGGTTTCCGCTCTGCGCGACCTGGTTGGGCAGAGCCATGCATTCTTGTGCACTTCCCTTGATGAAGGGCTGGGGCTTCCTTTGCTTGAAGTGCTCTACAGTGGCATCCCGATGGTTGTTTCAGATATTCCGGTGTTCCGGGAAGTCGCCAGTCTGGCATCAAGCACATTCATCCCGAACACCTCGCTGGAGCAAGCGTGCGCGAAGCTTGCCGAAGTGCTGGAGGCTCCCGGGTTTTTCAATGGCAGTCTTGCCCGGGCAAAGCACGCCACGCAAAACTGGAACCAGCTTGCTGATGCAGACATGGAGGCCTTCCGTGCCTTCATGCGCCGGCCATTGGCCTTGAACGGTGGCGCCTGATGAAGCCCACGCTATTGGTCAATCATCTGCTCGAGCCGGGCAACCGGATATCCGGCATCAGCAACTACCTGTTCTCCCTGCTCAAGGCCATGATTCGGGAGGATCGTTTCCATATTGTTCTGTTGACCTGCTGGCAGCGCGAGCAGCTGCCAGCCGAAATACGGAACTCGACCATTGTCGTTGAAGAGCATCCCTTCATTGCCTCGCAGCCCTTGAACATCCTGCGTCAGAACGTGCTGCTGCATGGTCGGGTTCGCCGCTACCGTGCAGACCTGGTATTCAACTCCAACCCCGTTGGTGGCGTGCTCACTACCGCGCCGAAAATTTTCGTCGCGCACGATCTCTACTTCGACGTCTCCCCCGCCTCCTACAAATGGCACCACCGCCTCTGGTGGAATTTGTTTTTCCCGCTCGCGGGCCGAAGCAGCGCTGCCGTCCTTTGTGTCTCGGCCAATACGCAGCGCGATGTGCAGCGTTTCCACCCATCCTTTGCGGGCAAGACGCGCGTCGTGCTTGAAGCGCCGTGTCTTGAAGTCAGCACTACGGCTTTCCGCGCACCCGACCGCTACGGGCTCTTTGTTGCCAACGTATCTCCCAACAAGGGTGCACACACCCTTGTTGAAGCAATGACGCTGCTTGCGCGCGAGGGGTGCCCGCTGCCGGTCCATCATGTCGGCAGCGATGACCAGGGCCGGTTTCCTGCCTACGCAGCGAAGATTGAAGGTGGAGGCGTGTTTCCGGAGTCGCTTGGCTACGTGTCAGCGCCCCGTCTGAGCGAGCTATATGCCTCTGCGCGCTACCTTGCCTTCCCATCGCACTATGAAGGTTTCGGCCTGCCGGTGCTTGAAGCCCAGTGCCACGGGCTTCCCGTCATCGCCAGCGACATTCCCGTGCTGCGCGAAGTAGCGGGCGAGGGGGCGCTCTACTTCCCGGTGGGAGACGCCAATGCGCTCGCACATTGCATGAAAACCCTGCATGACGACGACGCGCTCTTTGCCGACCTCTCCCGGAAAGCACGAGTCAATGCCTCCCGCTTCAGCTGGCAGAAAGCCGCAAGCGAAACCGGCGAGCTGATTGCCAGCTGCATCAAGCCCCGGGCAGCCTGAACACCGTATCTGAGAATCAGAGCATGAACACCTCAACGAATTTTCGCAGCACCCTGATCGCCCTCCATGCGCTGGACCCCTTCGGCAGCAAGGTTGGCGGAATCGAAACACATGTCCGCCAGGTCATTCGCTATCGCCCCGCTGACCTGCGCGTCATTCTGATCGGCGTGGACGACAGCGGGCAGCGCAAGCTCGGCGAACTCGTCGAAATCCAGGACGAAGCCGGCAGCTACTGGTTCATGCCCATCATGCACTGCCACACGGTAGCGGTGAACAGCGCCGCCAAGCGCCTGCTGCAATCCGTCACCCTGAACTTCTTCAAGAACGTGCTTCGCTACCTGCCTCGCATCCGCGCGCTTGCCAGAGAGATGCCTGCCACGCTTGATATCCAGCGCTACGAATACTCATGGCTGTGCCAGCTGATCGGCGTGCCCTACGTACTCACCACACACGGCGACATGCGGCCCGATCAGCCCATGGATTCGCTACTGTCGAAATACCCTTACCTCCATCGCTTCAACGAAGGCCACGCCGTTCGGCACGCCGCGCACGTCTATTCGGTAAACAAGGAGCAGACCGAGCGGATCCGCAAGGAAATCAAGGGCGCTGCAGGCAAAACCGAATTCATGACCGTCAGCGTCGACGACCGGCTCTTCCAGCCAACGCCCTATCTCCAGCTTGATGGGCCAGTGCAGATCGCATTCGTCGGAAGGCTGGACCACTTCAAGCGGCCCGGCATGATGTTCGACGTGATCCGGCGCGTGGACGAACTGGCGCCGGCCGGCGCGCGCTTCCACTACGTGGGCGCGGCTGACCCCACCGATTTTCCCGAGTTCGCCGCCATCGCCGGCATCACCACGCGGCATGGCTTCAAGAACTCCGCCCAGATTGCCGAGCTCTGGCGAGGCTGGCATCTGGGGCTGGTGACCTCCACCTTCGAAGGCATGCCGGTCTATGTGCTCGAAGCGCTGTGTTCAGGCCGCCCGGTGTGCTCCATCCATCTGCCGCAGATGCATCTCGTGATCAGGGACGACGTCAGTGGCACCGTGCTGCCGGGCAACAACGACAGTGCCGAGCTTGCGCAGGCCCTGGCGAACGAGTTGCTTCGCTACTGGAGCCGGATTCGTACCGGGGAGCTTGAGCCTCAGGCTGTGAGCGAACGTGTGGTGCCCTACAAGGCCAGCCGTCAGATGGGTGTTCTGTATGCTCGCCATGCTTCTCTCGTTCGATCTGCCTGAATATTTTGTTTTTCTCGAGATCTTTTGTTTTTGTTAACCGAGGTCCCGCGGGGAAAAAGTGGAAAAAAATTTGGATGTTTCTGGAAATAAATTTATCGGATTGGAGGTTGTTCGTTTTTTATGCGCGCTATCTGTCCTAGTTTGGCATTTCCAGCATTTTTTTGAGCTTCCTGGAGCTTCGGCGTTTGCTGTTGGTGAGCAGCCCCTGAATTCTGTTTTTCACTACTTTTATACAAGCGGGCATCAAGCTGTTCGTTATTTCTGGGCACTGAGTGGATTTGTTTTCTTTTGGAAATACTCTGAAGATATCGGTGCGAGGCGTGTTGGGGCGTGGCGGTTTTTTGTGTTGAGGTTTTCTAGACTCTATCCTCTGCATTTTGCAACTTTGTTGTTGGTTTTACTTCTTCAGGCTTTTTATTTTCACTATAACTCTGGCTATTTTGTATATCAAAACAATGATTTGAAGCATTTTTTATTGCAATTGTTTATGGCTAGTAATTGGGCTTTTAATCCAGGGCTGAGTTTTAATGGGTCTATTTGGTCTGTGTCTGTTGAAGTGTTTGTGTATTTCGTGTTTTATTTTGTTAGTCTGTTTGTCGGGAGGTCTTTTAGGGTTGTTTTTGCATTAATTTTGTTGTCTGTTGTGGCTAGGGCGTTGGGGGTTATAAATCCTGTTGTTGAATGTTTTTCTTTTTTTTATGTTGGTGGGCTTGCGGTGCTTTTTTTAAGTGGTGATCAATGGAGGTGGTTAAAAGGATTGCCAAATACAGTTCATGTGCTTTTGGCGCTGGCGAGCGTTGCATATGTTGCTAATCAGCGTGATGTTGGTAGTGGTTATTATGGTGTTATGGTCTCTTGCTTCTTTGTTCTTGTTTCATTTTCAGAAGGCTGGTGGATTCATAGGGGGGTTCATAAGGTTTTTGAGTTTCTTGGGAATTTAACTTATTCGAGCTACCTGATCCACTTCCCTTTTCAGCTTCTTATTGTTATTGTTTGTGATTATTTTTTTTGTGGTGTTTGGAAGGTGTGGAGTGGGTTGGTTTTTTTTGTTTATATATTTGGCGTTTTTTGTTTATCTGTTCCGGTTTACTATTTGTTTGAGAAGCCTGTGCAGGGGTTTTTGAGAAGCCATCTGATGGAGAGGGAAGGTTAAAATTTTGTTTGATATTTTTGCGAGTTAATTTTTCTCCTCCGGTTGATTTTTGTCCGGGCTTCGAAATTTTTGTTTAAATTTTTAGGGGTTTGTTTTTGTAATTTTTGTATGGTTACTCGTAAATGCTGATCCGTAGAACCCTGCAGACGCTCCCGGCTCAGCTGCTGAGTCCGCTGGCGCAATTCGCTTCAGTACTGATCTGGACGCATATCGCCAGTTCCGACACGATTGGTGCCGCCACGCTGATCACCGGGCAGCAGGAACTGGTCCGCGCGCTCTTTTTGGGTTGGTGGTCGCAATATGCCTTGCGTTTCGTGGGCGAGCAGGGTGCGGCAATCGAACGCTTCGCCAGCACATCTGTCCGTGTTCTTGCTGTCTCGGCCGTCGCGCAGATGGTGTTTGCGCTGTGTTTGCTAGTCTGGCTAGTCTCTGCCCAGCCATCCGGCTTGCTGGTGCTGGGCACTGCGGCCTTTGTTGCGCTCAGGGGCATCAATCAGCATCAGGCTACCGTGGCGGCAGCTCTTGGCCGGGCGCTGGATTACAACGTGCTCTCCCTTTGCGGGCCAGTGCTGGGCCTTGGGCTCGGCTGCGCAATGCTGCTCGCCTATGGCGACAATCCCGCCTTCCCCGTGCTGGGTTATGCCGCTGGGGAAGCGCTAGGGGGGGTGTATTCGCTTAGGCGTGCTTCTTGGGTCGGTGTTGATAATGGTTTTGATCGACCGATTCTGCGTCAAGCCTTTGAGTATGGCGCGCCTCTACTGCTCTCCGGTGTGCTGGCCTGGCTGGCTGTCAATCTCACGCGCTATCTGGTTGACTACCGCCTTGGCTTGGCTGCCGCTGGCCAGTTCGCAGTGGGGTTCGGCCTCGGTCAGCGCGCAGCCGCTATCGCCGCCATGCTAGTCACGGCAGCGGCTTTGCCCATGGCGATCCGGCGCATGCAGGAGTCTGGCCTTGAGCGTTCCATGCAGCAGTTGGCTGATAACTGCGCCTTGTTGCTGGCTGTGATGCTGCCCAGCCTGCTCGGTTTGCATCTGGTGAGCCCGGACCTCATCCGTCTCGCCGTTTCTTCAGATTTTCAGCAGAGCACCCAGGCCATCCTTCCTTGGGCATTGATCAGCGGCGGGATGTTCGCCTTCATCTACAACTACCTGAACCACTATTTTCTGGTCACCGTGCGCCCGCGCCCGCTTGTTCTTGTGGATGTGAGCCTGGTTGTGCTGACCTTCGCTTTGTTTTTTCCGTGCATGGCTTTGTGGGGGCTATCGGGCGGCGTTGTGGCCATGGCGCTGGCTGCATCTGGCGTAGCCGGAGCCATGCTTTTTTATCTGGTGGGCAGGCGCGAGCTGCAATTTCCCACCGCGCATTGTCTGAAGGTTAGCGCCTGCTGTGCGGTGATGGCCGGCGCCATTCTGATCAAGCCGGTGCTGGCAGAGCGCCTGCTGAATCTTGCCGGCAACATCATGGTGGGCGGGCTGGCTTATGTGCTGGCCATGATGCTCGCCTACCACCGCATGCTCCGTTCCATGCTGCAACAGCGGCGAGCGCCCGCCCGGAGTTGACGACGTGAATATGAATCCCCAACAGCCCTTTTTGTACAAAGGGGGCTTGCCCTTCCTGCCTTACTTTTTGCTGCTCTTGTCCGTAGCCCTGATCATCGGTGCTTCCGGCAATCTTTTGGCGCTTTGGGGTTACAACTACGCCGGGCTGGGCGGGAACCCGATAGAAAAGATTCACCCCTCCACCTTTACCCTGATCGCAGCTTTGCTGTCGCTGCTGGGCTATCGAAATGGCGCCCAGCGCTTGCAGGCGGGTTTGTTGCAGCCGGCCATCTTCACCAGCCTGTGTTGCAGCCTTCTGGCGATTGTTTATGCCCAGCTGGTATTGAAGCAGCCGCTCTCTGGTCTGATCGTCAGCTGGCTGACGCCCGTCTTGCTGCTGGCGCTCCTGCTTCAGATGAACCGCAGCCAGGCCCTGCGGCTGGAATATCTATTGCATGCACTAATGCTGGTGAATTCCATCATGGGGGTGATCGAGTTTGTGCAGGGCTCCGCACTCGTGCCGCCGGTATTGCTTGATTACACCGGTTCCGGGGCAGAACTTGATGTGTCTGAATGGGGGGAGTGGCGCGCTTCAGGCCTGTTTGGCCACCCCCTGGCCGCAACCCTTGCCTGCGGCCTTGTGGTAGTGGCGGTGTATGCCCTGATCTGTTTTCGTCGGGCGAGTCGCCTGCAGATCTTCACGCTTCTGCATTGCCTGGCCGTGATGCCCCTGTTCGGTGGCCGCACCAGTATTTTTGCAACCATCCTCTTCGTGTTGTTGATGAGCCTGGCCCGGCTGTGGCTCGATTTCTCGGGGAAAACAGACAACCGCATCGATCTCTTCAAAGTGTTGTGTGCTGTCTTTGCGCTGCTATGCGCAGCACTCTGGGCGTATCAGGCTGGCATGCTGGATCCTTTGCTTGAGCGGCTGCAGGACGACAAAGGGAGTGGGCAGACCCGGTTTTCTGCGCTTGAGATTGTTGCGGACACCTCTTGGTTGGAGTTGTTCTTTGGGGATTTTAAAGGGCTACTTCCTTACCGGCAGGTGGTGTTTGGAACCATTTACGGCATTGAGATTTTTTGGGTAGGAATGCTCCTGATTTATGGTGCACTGGCAAGCGTATTTATTTTTATAGGATGTTGGCGCGCCTTGTGCTTGTGCGCGGAGACTTATTCATCTCTGGCGTGGTGGCCTATCACCTTCTTTTTCTTCGCTATTTCTTCAGGTGTCGGCCTAACCGTGAAGTCGACTGCTTTTTCTTTTTTGATGATTGTTTTTGTTTTTATGCTGTGCAGTCGTCGGTCGGGTGGCGTTGAGGAGAGTCTCAGTGCTTGAAGAAAAAATACGGTGGATCGATTGTGCCAAGGGGGTTGGAATACTTCTTGTTGTTTACGGACATGTTGCGCGAGGTTTGGTTAATGCGGATCTAATGGCTGCTGATGCCTGGTTTCAAGCCGTGGATTCTATTGTTTACTCATTTCATATGCCGCTTTTCTTTATTATTTCAGGGGTTTTGTTTGAGAAAAGTTTTTTTCGGCATGGTTGGCGCCTTGTTTTTAATCGTGCTGCTTCACTTTTGTATCCGTTCGTGGTGTGGTCCATTTTTCAGGGGGCGGTAGAGGTTAGCATCTCCCAGTACAAGAATTTTCCCGTGCTCTGGTCAGAAGTTGCTTGGTCTTTGATTTTTCCTCGCCAACACTTCTGGTATTTGTATGCGCTGTTTTTTTTGAATTTAACTGCCGTTTTGTTGATGGTTTTTAAGCCATCAGGCAAGACCATGGCTGCTTTCCTGGCTCTTTCTGCGCTGGCTGTTGTCTATGGCCCTGTTTCTCAGTCCTGCCCGCCGCTTAAGTATGTGTGCGGATATTTCTTTTATTTCTTTTTCGGAGTGGTGCTTTCTCGTCGGCCTGATGCCATTTCCGAAGTCTCCCGCTATGGGCTGCTGGTCTTGGCCGCGAGCATTGCTTTGCAGGGGTGGGGTATCTCTGGGGTGGTGGTTTCGGAATCCGGGCGCGCCTGGGCTGCGTTGCTTGTGGCTTTGGTATGTTCGCAGGCTGTTTTTATTTTTTCGTTTTTGTCGCGAGGGAGGTTGGCGAAGTGCCTGGCATTTCTGGGGTTGAACTCCCTTTATATTTATCTGATGCACGTTGTTTTTGCTTCCGGATTCCGGATTGTTTTAGCCAAGGTTCTGGGTGTCAACACGGCGTGGCTTCATCTTTTTATGGGGTGCGTGATTGGTGTGGGTGTTCCGTGCGTGATTCGTGCCTTGTTGAAAGAAAGAATTGATTTTCTATTTGATTTTCGCCGCTGGTCATTGAGGTAACCGTTGTTGTGACAGAAATTGTTCAAAAGAATGATCGGCGTCTGGAGGTTGATACGCTTCGCGGCTTGGCGTGTTTGTTGCTAGTGTTTTATCACGTGGTTGGAAGCAGCGCGGCGTCAGGGCTTCATGTCGAAAAAGGCGTGCTGCGAGAATTCAATGATTTGCTCGTTCATGTACGGATGCCCATTTTTACGGTGCTTTCCGGGTTTGTTTATGGCGCAAGGCCATTTTCTGGCGGGTTTTTCGAGTTCTTGGTCGGCAAGGCCAAGCGGCTGTTGGTGCCTATGCTTTTTGTCGGGACTTTTTTTGCGCTTATTCAGAGTTTTGTGCCTGGTTCGAATCATCGTGTCGAGAGCTGGTTGCTTTTGCATGTGATTCCGTATGCACACTTCTGGTTTGTTGAGTCATTGTTCCTGATCTTTGTTGTGGTGGCAGTGCTGGAGTACTGGCAGAAAATAACGGATGGGAGATCGTTCTTTTTTGTATTATTGATTGCTGTTTTACTGATGCTCTCGGGGGCTGGTTTTGAATACTTTTCGGTCAAAGGGGCCGTTTATCTGTTTCCCTATTTTATGTTTGGTTTGTTGCTGAAAAGATTCGCCTTGCTGGATGGGGTGGGGCGAGCTGCAGGTGTTTGCGTGCTGGCGGTCGTTTTTGTTTGCATGCTTGTCTGGGGTGAGCGCATCGGGACTGATCGTCAAAGTGTGGCGTCGCTGGTGGTGGCGGTTTCTTCTGTTTCGGCACTGTATGCGATGAGGCTGAAATTTTACTGGTTGGCGTGGGTAGGGGTTCGGTCATATTCAATATATCTTTATCACGTTTTTTTTGCCGCTGGGGCCAGGATTTTAAGTGCCTCTATGGAGGTTGATTCTCTTGGTGCGATGGTGGTGCTTGGAGTGGTGTGTGGTGTTTTGGGTCCGATTCTGGTTGAGCATCTCGTGCCCGATTACTCGTTCAGTCGCCGGCTGTTTCTCGGCGCTTCTGTTAAACGTGATCGTGCTAAATAAGTTTTATGATCACGACTGTTTTTGAAGGCTGCGCATGCAACGAAGACAATTTCTAATGGGGTGTCTTTTCTATTCCGCTCAGGCTTCCGCTCTCGGGGGCTCTGATACATGGGAGAGACGTCTGGCTGGGCGTGTGGGCGCTTCTATTCAGGAATCGCTCACTGAAATTCTTCGCAGACGCGGCCTTTGTTTTGGATCTTCCATTGACATGGAGGCTCTTCAAGATCCGGAATATGCGCTTTTGCTACGGCATCACTGCGGCGTATTCACAACTGATTTGAATATGAAGTTCGGACAGTTGCGTCCGAGGGTGGATGTTCTTGATTACAGAAAAGCTGATGCTTTAGTTAACTTTGCTGCGGAGGCTGGGGTTCCACTCCGTGGGCATACGCTGGTTTGGAATGAAGGTCTGCCGGAATGGGCTAAGGGTTTGAGTCATCAAGAGGCGGCTTACTGGATGGAACGTCACATTGATGAAGTGGCCGGGCGTTACGCTGGGCGCATGCATTCTTGGGATGTGGTGAATGAGCCTTTCTGGCCGGATCATCGCGAGGCCGGCGGCTATCGCAAGGGTGTCTGGTACAACGCCATGGGGCCAGGCTATATCGCCCGCGCTTTCAGGGCGGCGGCGAAGGCGGATCCGAAGGCCCGTCTTTGCTTGAATGAGGCCTGGGTCGAGCGTGCTACGCCGATGGCGGACAAGGTGCGCCAAGGCTTGTTGCGTACTGTTCGGGAGTTGCTGGATGCCGGGGTGCGGATTGATGCGGTGGGCTTGCAGTGCCATCTGAATCCCGGACCTTCTTTGCGCTTGGATGTGCTTTCGGATTTCATCACAGAACTGGATGAGTTTCCGGTGGACGTCTACATCACCGAGTTGGATGTACAGGATGGAATGCTCCGGAAAACGCTCGCGAATCCAGATGAATTTGTGGGGGATTTGTATGGGCGGTTTGCCCGAACAGTACTTGCGCACCGAAATGTGAAGCTGATCAGTTGCTGGCAGTTGTCTGATAAGTATTCGGGTATCCGCAAGGAGGGCAGTGCGGTGAAGCCGCTTCCGTTTGATCAGGACATGCAGCCCAATCCTGCGTATTACGCTTTGCGCGATGCTTTTCTGGCAATTCGGTGAGCGGCGCTTTTCTCCGCGCTGCTAGTTTTGTCCTGTCTGATGCGCCGAAAGAAGCGACTTTTTTAAAGTTTTTTGGTGCTGAATCATTTAACTTTTCGTGTGTTAACAACGAGTCTTGATATGAGCAAACTGACGTGTTTCAAAGCCTATGACATTCGTGGCGAACTCGGCCCGGAGCTGAATGCCGACATCGCTTACCGCATCGGCCGCGCCTACGGCGAATATCTCAAGCCCAAGAGCGTTGTGGTGGGCGGGGATGTGCGCGCCACCTCCGAAGAGCTGAAGCTGGCGCTGGCCAATGGTTTGATGGATGCCGGTGTGGATGTGATTGATCTGGGCATGACCGGCACCGAGGAAATTTACTTCGCGACTTTCCATCTTGGCGTGGATGGCGGGGTGGAGGTGACGGCGAGCCATAACCCGATCAATTACAACGGGATGAAGCTGGTGAAGGCTGGCAGCCAGCCGATCAGTGGCGACACGGGGCTCTTTGAGATCCAACGCCTGGCCGAGGCGAATACCTTCGGGCCGGTGGGCCAGCGCGGCTCGCTGACCCGGCAGAGCACGCTGGATGCGTATGTGCAGCACCTGCTGGGCTATATCCGCCCGGCGAACCTGAAGCCGCTGAAGCTGGTGGTGAATGCCGGCAATGGCGCGGCGGGGCATGTGGTGGATGCTATTGAGGCGGTGTTCGCGAAGCTGGATGTGCCGGTGGAGTTCATCAAGGTGCATCACGCGCCGGATGCCACTTTCCCGAACGGCATCCCGAATCCGCTGTTGCCGGAGAATCGCTCTGCCACGCGCGATGCGGTGATCGCGCACGGGGCGGACATGGGCATTGCCTGGGATGGCGATTTCGATCGCTGCTTCCTCTTTGATGAAACCGGTGAGTTCATCGAGGGCTACTACATCGTGGGTCTGCTCGCAGAGGCCTTCCTGAAGAAGAATCCGGGCCAGAAGATCATTCACGACCCGCGCCTGACCTGGAACACGGTGGGCGTAGTGGCCGAAGCGGGCGGCATTCCGGTGCAGAGCAAGACGGGCCACGCTTTCATCAAGGAGCGCATGCGGCTTGAGGATGCGGTGTATGGCGGCGAGATGAGCGCCCACCATTACTTCCGTGATTTCGCGTATTGCGACAGCGGCATGATCCCCTGGCTGCTGGTGGCGGAACTGCTGTGCGTGCGCGGCGAGAAGCTCTCGGCGCTGGTGGCCGAGCGGATCGCGAAGTTCCCGTCTTCCGGCGAGATCAACAGCAAGGTGAAGGATGCTGCGGCGATCATTCGTCAGGCTGAGGCGCGCTACGGCAAGGATGCGCTGCTGGTGGACCACACGGATGGCTTGTCGGTGGAGTTCGCCGAGTGGCGTTTCAACCTGCGCATGTCCAACACCGAGCCGGTGATCCGCCTGAACGTGGAAAGCCGTGGCAACTCGGCACTTTTGCACGCTAGCACTGAGGAGCTGTTGGCGTTTATTCGCATTTGATTTCAGCGCTGCTCTTGTTTTGGCTCGTATGGCTTTTGGTCATTGAATGGAGGGGCGCGTATGTGTGTCAGGTTGAATCTCGGGGGGCTTGGGCGTGTTTCTAATAGGGGCGCTTCTATGTTTAGTGGGCGTCTGCGTCAATTTACTTAATGTGTGAATTTTGCCCTGTTTGGTGAGAAGTTGAGTCCTGTCAATCAGGTGTGATCGGTATACTTTGCAGCGTTTATAGCCCGAATTTGATACAGGGGGATGGAATGTCCGTAATGAACAAGATTTCCGTGCTGACCTTGGCGCTGGCAACCATGGTGAGTGGTGTTGCTTTTGCGCAGGGCGCTCCGAAGGCCCCCAGTGCTCTGGGCGCCAAGGTGGCCGCCGAAGTGAAGGCTGGCAAGACGGCTGAGCAGATCGCCAAGGCGCTGAAGGCTGATGGTGCTGATGCAGGCCAGATCGCAGCAGCGCTGCTGGAAGCTGGCGTGCCGCCGGCTCAAGCTCAGGCTGCCATGGTGGCTGCCGGAGTGCCGGCCCAGCAAGCTTCGAACGCGCTGGTGGCTGCTGGCGCTGACCCGATCGCAGTGGCGGGTGGCCCGACGGCGGCCGGCCCGAACTCGGGTGCTCAGGGGGCTCCTGGCGTAACGGGTGGTTCGAATCAGGCGCCGACCCTGAATGCCCCGTCCTTTGGTGGCGGCGGCGGTGGCGCCAGCCGCAGCTGACTCTTCGCGATGCCGCGCAAATGGCAGCTACGGCTGCCATTTTCTTTGGCTGTTTGCGTAGCAGCCGAGGTTTGTTGGGCCGGCTTCAGCCGGCTGGGCTCTGGGTGGAAGTGGGATATGCGGCTGAAGCCGCACCTATGGAGGCTATCGGGCTGTTGGGTGAGGGTTTTGTAGGGCCGGCTTCAGCCGGCTGGGCTCTGGGTGGAAGTGGGATATGCGGCTGAAGCCGCACCTACGGAGGCCGTCGGGCTGATGGGTGAGGGTTTTGTAGGGCCGGCTTCAGCCGGCGGGGCCCGGGTTGGCTGTGTGGCGCGCGGATGGATCCGCAGCGACGAGATCGGGTTGATGTTCTCTATGATGTGAATTTTGATCGGAACCGGATTGCATGGCGGCATGGCTTGAGCGGGTGGATGGCTGGGCGTTTGTGGTGTTGCTGGGCGTGCTGGCCTGGGCGCCTGTGCCGCTGGCGAGCAATCGCACCTGGGCGCTGGGCTTTCTGGTGCTGACCTTGCTGGGAGTGCTG
Organism: Uliginosibacterium aquaticum; assembly: GCF_012972705.2. Taxonomy (GTDB): domain Bacteria; phylum Pseudomonadota; class Gammaproteobacteria; order Burkholderiales; family Rhodocyclaceae; genus Uliginosibacterium; species Uliginosibacterium aquaticum. Next base: position 720,387 of record NZ_JABCSC020000001.1, read on the forward strand.
GGCCTGGTGGTGCTGGCAGCAGCTGTGCGTGGCGATTCCCTCCTTGAGCGGCTGGGGGCTGGCAAGTGGCCGCTGGGCTGTATCGTGCTCTTCGGGCTGTGGATCGCTGGGCAGCGCCTGCCCCTGATGGGCAATACGCCGATTTCGGCGGAGCTTTTCAACAGCTTGCAATACTTGCTCGCGACCATGGCGTATGCGGCGGCGTTTGCGTTGGTGCTGCTGCTGGTGAATACGGAGCGGCGGGTGATGTGGCTGGCCGGCATGATTGTGGGGGCCGGGGTGTTTCAGGCTTTGCTGGCGATCGGTCTGTTTGCTTCGCGTGCCGAGCACATTTATCTCTTCATGAACTACCAGCAGGGCAGCCGGGCGATGGGCACCTTTGCCAACTTCGATCATCTGGCGGGCTATATGCAGCTATGCATTGCGGCCGGGGTGGGGGTGATGCTGGCGCGCATGGGAAGCTCGGGTGCGGTACCGAACAGACGCCAGCGGCTGGTGGCTGTACTTAAGTTCATGCTCTCGGGGAAGATGCTGGTACGCCTGATGCTTGTGATCATGGTGATCACGCTGGTGCTGACGCGCTCGCGCATGGGCAATGTGGCCTTTTTCTCATCCCTGCTGGTGGTGGGCGGGCTGGGGATGCTGAACAACCCGCGCCTGCGCAGATCGGCTTTCTGGCTGGTGCTGAGCCTGATCGTGGTGGATGTGGTGATTGTGGGGCAATGGGTCGGGCTGGATCGCGTGGTGCAGCGCCTGCAGAACACGGCGGTGGAAACCGAGCATGCGCAGGGCGAAGAGTCTCTGGAGCAGCGGGCGGAAACGCCAAGACAGGCTTTGGGAATGGCTTTGGAGCGGCCACTGACGGGGTTTGGTGCGGGCAGTTTCTATACGGTATTTCCGCGCTTCAAGAGTGCGGACAAGGAGGGCTACTGGGATCACGCACATAACGATTATGTGCAGATCGCTGCCGAGACGGGCTTTGTGGGGCTCAGCCTGCTGGCCACCGCGCTGCTGCTGACGATAGGGCGCATTACGCGTTTGTGGAACGAGCGCGAGTCGCGTTTGAACCGGGGAATGGCGTTTGGCGTGGCGATGGCGATCTGTAGTTTGCTGATTCACAGCTGGGTGGATTTCAACCTGCAGATCCCGGCTAACGCATTGACTTTCTGTGTGCTTTTGGCTCTGGTTTGGGTATTAGTTCCGCGCCGGGCTGACAAAAATCAGCGATCATCGGCGTGAGAGCTGCAATGCAGCAAAAAGATGATCGCGGCAATGGGATCAACAAAAATTGACTCGGGGGTTTGTATGAAACACAAGCAACTTCATCTGGTAGTGACTTCGCTGTTTGCCTTGGGGGCGACGGGGGTTTGGGCGGCTGGCGAGGCGGACACGATTCCGGCTTCTTCGCGCGCTGTACCGAATTCGGCCAATGTGCTGCCCGGCAATGTGTTCGAGTCCGGTGGGGTGCCGGTGGCTGCGGGGCGTTCGCAGCAAGCCCTGAAGGTGGCCGATGGCGTTAATGTCTATGCGGATGCCCAAGCCTCTACGGGTTATGACAGCAACGTGACCATGGCGGGCAAGGGTTCGGAGCCGGGCTCGGCTTTCTACCGCATCCGCCCGACCGTGACCGCCGAGACGCGCTACCGTGAAGATCGTTACACCCTGGGTTACAAGGGCGATTTCGTGCGTTACCCGAATTACACCCCGAACAGCCTTGGCCAGAATGACCTGATCTTCCAGGCCCAGAACGTGTTCAGCTCGCGTGCCGCCATTGCCTGGGGGGCTTCGGGTGGTGATCACTATGATCCGATCGGCTCGACTGACCGCAGCATCGGCAACCAGACCGCCGACCACTATCGCAGCAAGGCGGTGAGTGCCACTTTCCGTTACGGTGCCGAGGAAGCTATCGGCCGCGTGGAAATGGACGCCGGCTGGGGCGCCAAGCGCTACCAGAACAATCGTGCGACCACCGAATCGGCGGATGTGGACAACACCAATGTGGGCGCTCGCTTCTACTACCGCGTGATGCCCAAGACGCGCCTGATCGCTGAGTATCGCCGCACCTATTTTGATTACACCAACGACACCAATCTGCTCTCTAACGATGACACCCGTTACCTGCTGGGGCTCTCGTGGGATGCTTCGGCTGCGGTGACCGGCACGATCAAGGCGGGCCAGCAACAGAAGAACTTCGATACCAGCATCCGCCAGGATTACCTGGGCCCGACCTGGGAAGCCTCGGTGCGCTGGAAGCCGCTGAGCTATTCCTCGTTTGACCTGATCGGTGGCCGTTCCGCCAACGATCCGGATGGTTTCACCGGCGTGCCGATTGCCAAGAGCGTGTCGCTGGGCTGGAACCACGACTGGAAGAGCTATCTGCACAGCAAGCTGTCGGCTGGCAAGCTCGATACCAACTATCGCAACACCAACCGGAAGGATGACGAGTACGTCTATTCCGCTGCGCTGATGTATGACGTGCGCCGCTGGCTGGGCGTGGGTCTGGAATACACCTTCTCGCATCGCGATTCGACGGTGGATACCTATGACTACGTGCGTCGCCTGAGCATGCTGAAGGTGGAAGCTTCGTTCTGATAGCCGGGTTGGGTTGTGTAGGGCCGGCTTCAGCCGGCGGGGCCCGAGGTGGAGGTGGGGTATGCGGCTGAAGCCGCACCTACGAAGATCATCGGGCCGGCGGTTAAAGGTTTTGTAGGGCCGGCTTCAGCCGGCGGGGCCCGAGGTGGAGGTGGGGTATGCGGCTGAAGCCGCACCTACGAAGATCATCGGGCCGGCGCTTGAAGGTTTTGTAGGGCCGGCTTCAGCTGGCGGGGCCCGGGGTGGTCAGCGGGCATTGCACCGGCATGATCGCTCGATGGTATTTTTTGAATGGGCTGCGCCGGCAGGCGCGGTTTATGCTGGTGTTGTGAGCGAGGCTTGCCAGCCGGCAGCCTTTGCGTCTGGTTCGATTGGAGAAACTTGATGTTCTTGCGCGTTGTGAGCCTTGTGCTGCTGATGTTCTGGAGTGCGCTGGGCCTTGCTCAGGCACCTGCGGCCGAGCCTGCGTCCGTTTCGAGTTTTCTCTCTGCTTACCGTCTTGGTGCAGGCGATGTGATTTCGGTTCGCGTCTTTGGTGAAGAAGATCTGAGCCGCGAGAAGATCCGCTTGACCGATAGCGGCTCGATCTTCATGCCGGGCTTGGGTGAGTTGGCCGTGCGTGGCAATACGCTGGGCGAAGTCGAACAGAAGGTGGTGGAAGGCCTCAAGGGTCGCATTCTGGTGAATCCGAAGGTGTCGGTTTCGGTGGATGAATATCGCCCTTTTTTCATTAACGGCATGGTGGACAAGCCCGGTGGCTATCCCTTCCAGCCGGGCCTTACGGTGCGCAAGGCGGCTTCCCTGGCGGGCGGCTTCAAGGAGCGTGCTTCGCTCAGCAAGCTTTTCCTGATTCGCGGGGATGATCCGCAACAGCGCCAGCTCAAGGTGGATCTGAATACCGCGGTCTATCCGGGCGATATCGTTACGGTGGAAGAGAGCTTCTTCTGATTTCCGGCTGGCTTGCGCCGCAACCGCCCTTGTCTTTTGGTCGTTCCCGAACATGAATCAACATACCCAATCCGTTTCCGAATCCGAGCAGGGCTTTACTGCGCTGGGTGGTGGCTTGTCTGAAGAGAGCAAGCTTGAGCTGCTGGAGTACTGGCGCAGCATCACCAAACGCAAGTGGGCGATCCTTGCGCTGGGCCTGGTGGTGGCCGTGCTGGCAGGCGCCATCGTGTTTTCGATTACCCCGGAATATCGGGCCACAACGACTGTGCTGATCGAGCAGGGCAAGCGCAAGGTGCTGTCGATCGAGGATGTGTATGGCGGCGCTTCGCAGGAGAAGGAGCACTACCAGACCCAGGTGGAGATCCTGAAATCCCGCGAGGTGGCAACCCGTGTGGTGCGCGGCCTGCGCCTGTGGGAATACCCGGAATTCGATGTACGCAAGCCCGACGACAGCGTGATCGGCAAGCTCAAGACTGCGCTGGGCATCCAGAAGACGGAAGCCACCTGGACTGAGGACAAGCTGGTGGATGCCGTTGTGGCGGCGTTCTCTGCGAAGCTGTCGGTGGAGCCGGTGCGCCTGAGCCAGCTGGTGAAGGTGAGCTTCACGGCTGAAGACAAGAAGCTGGCTGCGCTGGTGGCCAATACGGTTGCCGATTCCTATATCAGCGCTGACCGTGAAGCCAAGTTCAAGATGACCCAGCAGGCCAACAACTGGCTGCAGGAGCGCACCCAATCCCTGCGCGACAAGCTGGTGAGCTCGGAGCAGGCCCTTCAGGCTTATCGTGAGAAGGCGGGGATCGTGAGCCTTTCGGGCTCGGCCCAGACCATGATCGGTCAGCAGATCGGTGAAGTGACCCAACGCCTGGTTGAGGCCAAGGCGCGGCGTGCTGAAGCCGAGAGCGCTTATGAGCAGATGAAGTCGGTGAAGGACGGAGACTATTCTTCGGTACCGGCGGTGGTGCGTAACCAGGCCGTGGGTGAGGCTCGCAAGGCCGAGGCCGCGGCCAGCCAGAAAGTAGCTGAATTGCAGCAGCGCTATGGTGCCGAGCACCCGCGCATGGTGCAGGCCATGTCAGAACAGAAGGCCGCCAAGGACAACTTGCTGCGCCAGATGCAATCGGTGGCGGCCAGCCTGACGCGTGAGTATGAGTCGGCCAAGGCCACTGAGCGTGCGCTGGAAGGCGCGCTCAATTCGGCGCGGGGTTCGGTGCAGAACGTGAACCGCCAGGAATTCCAGCTGGGTGTGCTCGAGCGTGAGGTGCAGACCAACAAGCAGCTCTATGAAATGTTCATGAACCGCGCCAAGGAAACCCACGAAAGCGGTGATCTGCAAAGTGCGGTGGCGCGTGTGGTGGATGCAGCGGTGGCGCCGATGCTGCCGGTGAAGCCCAAGAAGGGGCAGGTGATTGCGATTGCGCTGGTGCTGGGCCTGTTCGCCGGTGTGCTGATCTCCCTGCTGCTGGACAAGCTCGACAACACCGTGAAGGGCATCGAGGATGCGGAGCGCCGCTTCCAGTTGCCGGTGCTCTCGGCGCTGCCCGAGCTGGGCGTGCAGGCGGGCAAGAATGCGATGACGATGTTCATCGACAAGCCGGAGTCTCATCTGGCAGAGGCGGTGCGCACCGCGCGGACCGGCGTGCTGCTTTCCAACCTGGATGCGGCTTGCCGTGTTCTGGTAGTGACTTCGAGTGTGCCAGGTGAAGGCAAGACCACCGTGGCCTCCAATCTGGCTTTGGCCCATGCCCAGACCAAGCGCACGCTCTTGATCGATGCGGATATGCGTCGTCCGCAGGTGGCGCGTCGCCTGGCGCTGCCGCCGGCTGCGCGTGGCCTCTCAGCCTTGGTCGCGGGGACCGCAAGGCTGGAGGAGTGCATCCATAGCATTAAGGGTACGTCCTTGGCGGTGATGCCGGTGGGGGAGATCCCTCCAAACCCGGTGGAGTTGCTGCTTTCGCAACGCTTCCGTGAAACTCTGGAAGTGCTGGCCAAGCACTACGAAGTCATCGTGATTGATTCTCCGCCGGTGGAACTGGTGAGCGATGCGATGGTGATTGCGCCGCTGGCAACCAGTGTGGTGTACGTGGTGCGGGCGATGGAAACGCCGTATCCCTTGGCGCGCAAAGGCCTCATTCGGTTGCAGCGTGCTGGAGGCAAGGTGCTGGGCGTAGTGCTGAACCATCTGGACTTCAAGAAGGCCCAGACGTACTACGGCGAGTACTCGGGCTATGGCAAGGATGGTTACGAGGGCTACGGCTACTCGCAGAAGACAAAAAGCGCAGCCTGATTTCACTGCGGGCGGTTTGACAGGATGCCCGCGAAAGCGGGCATTGCGGTTTCTGGCGGGCTGAAACGCGTCGCGCAAGAGCAGTCTTGAGTTCTGTCATTCCCGCGCTGGCGGGAATCCAGTGTCTTTTAGAAGGTGGTGGCAATGACACATCCGTGTTTCCTGCGCCACGAACAAATGATGTGCATCGCCAATCGGGTGGCTGTTTCCAGATGATCGACATTCATTGCCATTTGCTGCCGGGTATCGATGATGGCCCGGCGACACCGGACGAAGCGCTGGCGCTGGCGCGCGCCATCGTGGCTGACGGGATTCGCCATGTGGTGGCGACACCGCATGTGTTCCCCGGCCGGTTCGACAATCTGAAAGCAGGCATCGAGCGCGAATTTTCGCTGTTCCGTGATTTGCTGCGTTTGCGCGGCATCGAGCTGGGCCTGTCCTTCGGGGGCGAGGTGCGTCTGTCGCACGAAGTGCTGGAGCTGGTTCAGCAAGGCCACATCCCTTTCCTCGGCCGTTGCGAGGGCTATCACACCATGCTGCTGGAGCTGCCGGATGCGCAGATTCCACTGGGCTCGGTGAATCTGGTGCGGCATCTGGTTGGCATGGGTATCCGCCCGGTGCTGGTGCACCCTGAGCGCAACAAGGCGATCATGGAGAAGCCTGATCGCGTCGGCCAGTTTGTGGATGCCGGCTGCTATCTGCAGCTGACGGCTGCTTCGCTGGTGGGGCAGTTTGGCCCGCGCGTGCTTGCGGCGGCAGATTTCATGCTGCACGAGGGGTGGGCGAGTGCGATTGCCAGCGATGCGCACAATCTGCAGGGCCGCCCGCCCCGCATGCGGGAAGCCCGCGCGGTGCTGGAGCGCCGTTTCGGGGCTGCCTTGGCGGATGAATTGAGCATTCATGGCCCGGCGCGCTTGTGCGGCATCGAGTTGGGCGGGGAGCTTGGTCATGCTGCTTGAGCGTAGCAAGCTGGGGAACTGGCTCCTGATTTGTTTGATCCTGCTGGCAGCCGGTTGGGGCATGTGGCAAGGCCAGCGCCTGATGCGGGGTGATTTCAGCGCGATTCAGGCGCGTTACAGGATTGATACCTGGGTTGCTGGGAGCGCGAAGTGGACGGTGCCAGAGTGGATGCAGGCGCGCGATGACCTGCTGGCGGCGGCGGAGATCATGCCGGACAACCCGCTCACCTTTGATTACCTGGGCATTCTGAACACCTTACGCGGTCAGCGCGGCTGGAATGAGCCGAGCCTTCGAAAGGGCTATTTCGGTGAGGCGATGGGCTACCAGCAGACTTCCTTGCGTCTGCGCCCGCAGAATGGTGCGGCCTGGTCAAACTTGGCCCTGAGTTTTTACGCCCTCGGTGATCATGCCGGGGCTGCTGCGTCATTGGAGCAGGCCTTGAAGTACGGGCCGTATGAGCTGGGCGTCAAGAAACTCTCATCTGATCTGGTGCTGGCCATGTGGCCGGATATGCCACCCAGCCTGCAGCAATGGTTGCTGGCGCTCTATCGCACCAGCCCGCCCTGGGAGCGCCAGGTGCTGGAGAAGCTGGCGAAAAGCTACGGTTATCCGGATGTGTTGAAGTGATGCAGAGCCAGTCATTCCCTTACGCGCAGGCGACGAGTGGTGGCTGGCTTGTAGCCGTAGCCGCTGGTGCGTATCTTTGGGTGCTTTGTTGCCGTGCTCTAATACGGCCATTTTTGAGAACAGGCAGAGCCTCACGAGGTTCGGAGATCACGTCATGAGCATTCTCGTCACCGGCGGAGCCGGCTTTATTGGCAGCAATTTTGTGCTGGACTGGTTCAAGCAGAGCGATGAGCCGGTGGTGAATCTGGATGTGCTGAGCTACGCCGGCAACCTGGAGAATCTCAAGAGCCTGCAAGGGGATGCGCGCCACACTTTTGTGCAGGGCGACATCTGTGACCGTGCCCTGATTGATCGCCTGCTGGCCGAACACCGACCGCGCGCCATCGTGCACTTCGCCGCCGAGTCCCACGTTGATCGCTCCATCCACGGCCCGGCCGCCTTCCTGCGCACCAACATCGACGGCACCTTCACCCTGCTCGAAGCTGCGCGCGCCTACTGGAACACGCTCGAAGGCGAAGCCAAGGCCGCTTTCCGCTTCCATCACGTGAGCACCGACGAAGTCTACGGCTCCCTGAAGCCCAACGACCCGCCCTTCACCGAAACCAACACCTACGAGCCCAACAGCCCGTACTCGGCCAGCAAGGCTTCGTCTGATCACCTCGTGCGTGCCTGGCATCACACCTACGGTCTGCCGGTGACCACCAGCAACTGCTCGAACAACTACGGCCCCTATCACTTCCCCGAGAAGCTGATCCCGCTGATGATCGCCAACGCGCTCGCCGGCAAGGCGCTCCCCATCTACGGCGACGGCCAGCAGATCCGCGACTGGCTGTATGTCACCGACCACTGCAGCGCCATCCGTGCCGTGCTCGCCAAGGGCAAAGTCGGCGAGGTCTACAACGTCGGAGGCTGGAACGAGATGCCTAACATCGAGATCGTCCAGACATTGATCCGCTTGCTCGACGAACTCTCCCCGCGCGCCGACGGCAAGTCCTACGCCGAGCAGATCACCTACGTCACCGACCGCCCGGGCCACGACCGCCGCTACGCCATCGACGCCCGCAAGATCGAACGCGAACTCGGCTGGCGCCCGGCCGAAACCTTCCAGACCGGCATCCGCAAAACCGTCGAGTGGTACCTTACCAATCAAGACTGGGTGGCCAACGTACTCAATGGCAGCTATCGCGAGTGGCTTGCCAAGAACTACGAGGCGCGCTGAACCCATGGCCTCCCGAATCCTCATTCTCGGTTGTGGTGGCCAGGTCGGCTGGGAACTGCAGCGCGCACTCGCCCCGCTCGGTGACGTGATCGCGCTGGATTTCGACAGCACCGACTACTGCGGCGACTTCAGCCAGCCCGATGCCGTCGCACACACCGTGCGCACGCTCAAACCTGACGTCATCGTCAATTCAGCCGCCCACACCGCCGTCGACAAGGCCGAAAGCGAAGCCGACTTCGCCCGTCTGCTCAACGCCACCACCCCTGGCGCAGTCGCACAAGCCGCCAAAGACATCGGCGCACTGCTCGTGCACTACTCCACCGACTACGTCTTTGATGGCACGGGCGACGCCGCACGCGACGAAACCGCCGCAACGGGCCCGCTCAGCGTCTATGGCCAGACCAAGCTCGAAGGCGAACAACTGATCCAGCAATCCGGCTGCCGCCACCTCATCTTCCGCACCAGCTGGGTCTATGCCGCACGCGGTGGCAACTTCGCCAAGACCATGCTCAAGCTCGCCACGGATCGGGATGCGCTCAAAATCATCGACGACCAGATCGGCGCCCCCACTGGGGCCGACCTGCTCGCCGACGTCACCGCGCACGCCATCCGCCAGACCCAGGCCAACGAAGCGCTGTGTGGCCTCTACCACTGCGTCGCCGCAGGCGAAACCAGCTGGTACGACTACGCCCGCTTCGTCTTCGAAGAAGCGCGCAAAGCCGGCCGCGAGCTCAAGGTACAAGAGGTCAGCCCGATACCGACCAGCGCCTACCCCACGCCGGCCACGCGCCCGCTCAATTCGCGCCTCGCGACCACCAAACTCCAGCAAGCCTTTGGCCTCACCCTGCCGCACTGGCAAAAGGGTGTCGCCCGCATGCTCACCGAAATCCTCTGAGAAAGACCTCCCCGATGACCGCTCCTCTGGCTCACAAGCCCCGTAAAGGCATCATCCTCGCCGGTGGCTCCGGCACCCGTCTGCACCCGATTACGCTCGCTGTCTCCAAGCAGCTCGTGCCGGTGTACGACAAGCCGATGATCTACTACCCGCTCAGCGTGCTGCTGCTGGCGGGGATTCGCGACATCCTGATCATCTCCACCCCGCAGGACACGCCGCGCTTCGAGCAACTGCTCGGCGACGGTAAAGCCTGGGGCGTGAATTTCGAGTACGCCGTACAGCCCAGCCCGGATGGACTCGCCCAAGCCTTCATCATCGGCGCCGACTTCGTGGGTGACCACCCCTCGGCCCTCGTGCTTGGCGACAACATCTTCTACGGCCATGATCTCGCGGCCCGGCTCAAGGCCGCCGATGCGAACCAGAATGGCGCCAGCGTGTTTGCCTATCCGGTGTCCGACCCCGAGCGTTACGGCGTGGTCGAATTCGATGCGGAAGGCCATGCGATCAGCCTCGAAGAGAAGCCCAAAGCCCCGCGCAGCCGCTATGCCGTGACGGGCCTCTACTTCTACGACCAGCAAGTCGTCGAGTTCGCCCGGAACCTCAAGCCCTCCGCGCGGGGCGAACTGGAAATCACCGATCTGAACCGGATCTATCTCGAGAAGAACCAGCTTGATGTGCAGATGCTGGGGCGGGGCGATGCCTGGCTGGACACCGGCACGCACGACAGCCTGATCGAAGCGGGCCAGTTCATCCAGACCCTGGAGAAGCGTCAGGGGCTCAAGGTGTGTTGCCCGGAAGAGATTTGCTGGCGCAACGGCTGGATCAACAATGCCCAGCTCGAAGAGCAGGCCAAGCGCCTGGGCAAGAGTGGCTATGGGCAGTATCTGATGCAGATCCTGAACGAAACGATTTACTGAGACATTTTGAACACAAGGAGCGTGTGATGGCAAAGGCAATGATTCTCGCAGCGGGGCAGGGCACCCGTGTTCGTCCGCTGACCAAGGATATTCCCAAGCCTATGGTGCCGATCCTCGGCAAGCCGGTGCTTGAGTACATCATCGAGCACCTCGCGCGCTACGGTGTGAAGGAGATCATGATCAACGTGGCCTTCATGCACCGCAAGATCGAGGAGTATTTCGGCGATGGCCACCGTTGGGGCGTGGAAATCGGCTACTCCTACGAGGGCGCCTACGAGCACGGTGACATCCTGCCCAAGCCGATCGGCTCGGCCGGCGGCATGAAGCACATCCAGGACAATTCCGGTTTCTTCGACGAAACCACTCTGGTGCTGTGCGGTGATGCGATCATCGATCTGGATATCGGTGCCGCGCTTCACGAGCACAAGACCAAGGGCGCGATTGCTTCGGTGGTGACGCTGGATGTGCCGCTCTCCGAAGTCAAGAACTACGGCATCGTGGTGGCCGACGAGGATGGCAAGATCATTTCCTTCCAGGAAAAACCCAGCCCCGAGGAGGCCAAGAGCACGCTGGCTTCCACCGGTATCTACATCTTCGAGCCGGCTGCGCTCGATCTGGTGCCCTCCGGCAAGGTGTATGACATTGGCTCTGAACTCTTCCCCTCGCTGGTCGAGAAAGGTTTGCCCTTCTTCGCCCAGAACCGCTTCTTCAACTGGATCGATATCGGTCGCGTAACCGATTACTGGACCGTGCTGCAGCGCGTGCTGCGCGGCGAAGTAGCGCAGATGGACATGCCGGGCAAGGAGGTGCGTCCGGGCGTGTTCGTGGGCCTGAATACCCATATCGACTGGGACAAGGTACACATCGAGGGCCCGGTCTATATCGGCTCCAGCGTGAAGATCGAGGAAGGTGCGACCATCATTGGCCCGACTTGGATCGGCCATGGCTGCCATATCCGCAAGGCCTCGACCGTGGTGCGCAGCGTGCTCTTCGAATACACCCGCATCGGTGCTGGCATGACCTTCGCCGAAATGATCGTGTCGTCGCACTACTGCGTGGATCGTACCGGCCATACCGTGTATGCCGGGGACGACCGCACCATCCTGCGCTGGGGCGACGCGCGCGCCTGATGACCGAGGCTGCCGCTCACCCTTTCTCCCGCCTGGCACCCGACCTGGTGCTGGATGCCATTGATGCCACCGGTCTGCGTACGGACGGCCGCTTGCTGGCGCTGAACAGCTATGAGAACCGGGTGTATCAGGCCGGGGTTGAGGATAGCGGTTTCGTGGTGGCCAAGTTCTACCGGCCCGAACGCTGGACGGACGCGGCCATTCGCGAAGAGCATGCTTTCACGCTCCAGCTGGCCGAGCAGGAGGTTCCCGCCGTGCCGCCGATCGTGTTGCCGGATGGCGATACTCTGGCCCGGCATGAAGGTTTTCGCGTGGCCGTGTTCGAGCGACGTGGCGGCCGCAGCCCGGAACTGGACGATCCGGCCGTGCTGGAGTGGCTGGGGCGTTTCATTGGGCGAATCCATGCTGTGGGCGCGACCCGCAGCTTTGAGCATCGCCTGACGCTGGACGCCGTGAGCTGGGGTGAGCAGCCTGCAGCTTACGTGCTCGATTGCCCGCATCTGCCGGCAGATCTGCGCGAGGCGTACCGCAGTGCAACGAGCTCCGCGCTGGATCAGGTGCGGCGTAGCTTCGAGCGCGCAGGGGATGTGAAGACCTTGCGCCTGCACGGTGATTGCCATCCGGGTAATGTGCTGTGGACCGATGCCGGGCCGCATTTCGTTGATTTCGATGATGCTTGCACCGGGCCGGCTGTGCAGGATCTGTGGATGCTGCTCAGTGGCGAGCGTGGCGAGATGACGCGCCAGCTCTGCGATCTGCTGGTGGGTTACGAGGATTTTGCGGATTTCAATCCGCGTGAAGTGAGTCTGATTGAAGCGCTGCGTACCCTGCGCATGATTCATCACGCAGCCTGGTTGGCTCGGCGCTGGGAAGACCCGGCATTCCCTTCCGCCTTCCCGTGGTTCAATACCCGGGCTTGGTGGGAGGAACACATTGGTAGTCTGCGCGACCAGGTGCCGCGCATGGCAGAAGAATGGCATTTTTGAGGACGTTGCAATGAATGTGATCAAGGGCGAAATGGAAGGCCTGCTGATTCTCGAACCGAAGGTTTTCGGCGATGAGCGCGGTTTCTTCATGGAAAGCTTCAATGCGAAAACCTTTGCTGAGGCTACCGGCCTGAAGCTGGATTTTGTGCAGGACAATCACTCCCGCTCCGCACGCGGGGTGCTGCGTGGCCTGCACTATCAGCTGCAGCAACCGCAGGGCAAGCTGGTGCGTGTGGTGAGTGGCCGGGTGTGGGATGTGGCGGTCGACATGCGTCGTTCCTCGCCCACTTTCGGCAAATGGCAGGGCGTCGAGTTGTCAGCCGAAAACAAGCGCCAGTTCTGGGTGCCGGCGGGCTTTGCCCACGGCTTCGTGGTGCTGTCCGAATCGGCAGACTTCCTCTACAAGACCACCGATTACTACGCGCCCGAGCATGAGCGCTGCCTCGCCTGGAACGACCCGGTGGTGGGCGTGGACTGGCGCCTGGGTGACATCGTGCCGCAGCTCTCTGGCAAGGACCAGCAGGGGCTTAAGTTCGTGCAATGTGAAAGCTACGCCTGAGGACTGAAAGCATGGCTACCGTACTCGTCACCGGCGGCGCCGGTTATATCGGCACTCATACTTGCGTGGAGCTGCTGGCCAGCGGGCATGAGGTGATCGTGATCGACAACCTCTCCAACAGCAAGGTGGAGGCTATCCGCCGTGTCGAAGAGATTGCGGGGCGCAAGTTGCTGGCGTTTCATCAGGCGGATGTGCGTGATCAGGCCGTGATGCGCCGGGTGTTCCGTTCGCAGCCGATTGATGCCGTGATTCATTTCGCGGCGCTCAAGGCGGTCGGTGAGTCGGTGGCCAAGCCGCTGATGTATTACGACAACAACATTGCAGGCACTGTGGCGCTGGCCGAAGTGATGGCTGAGTTTGGTGTGAAGACCCTGGTCTTCAGCTCATCGGCCACGGTGTATGGCGATCCGGCGACGGTGCCTATCCGTGAGGACTTTCCGACCGGCCCGACCAATCCCTATGGTCGCACCAAGTGGATGATGGAGTATGTGCTGAGCGATCTGGCTGCCGCCGATCCCGAGTGGCGGGTGGCCTTGCTGCGCTACTTCAATCCGGTCGGCGCGCACCCCTCAGGGCGCATCGGCGAGGATCCCAATGGCATTCCGAACAACCTGATGCCGTTTGTGTCGCAAGTGGCGGTGGGCAAACGGGCAAAGCTCGCGGTGTTCGGCGGCGACTATGCCACGCCGGATGGCACGGGCGTGCGCGACTACATCCACGTCGTCGATCTGGCTGTGGGGCATGTGCAGGCGCTGGAGTACCTGGCGCAGAAGCAGGGTGTGCTGACGGTGAATCTCGGTACGGGGCAGGGCTACTCGGTGCTGGACGTGGTCAAGGCTTTCGAGAAAGCTTCCGGTAAGCCGGTGCCCTATGAAATCGTGGCCCGCCGGGCAGGGGATATAGCCCAGTGCTATGCGGATCCGGCCATGGCGGCCGAACTGCTGGGCTGGAAAGCCAAGCGCGGGATTGAAGAGATGTGCGCGGACTCCTGGCGCTGGCAAAGCGGCAATCCGGATGGTTACGCCTGAGGTTTTTCAGGCCGGCAAGCAAAGGGCGCCGACGGCGCCCTTTGTGTTTTCTGGACCCGCGTTCAGCCGAAACTGAGGGTGTCGGCAAAGGCCACGGCCTGCAGCAAGGCGGCGGATACCTGCTGCACGGTGAGGCCTAGCGATTCGGTCTGGGCTCGTAGCTGATCCGGCATGAAGCCCTCGGATGCAATGGCCAGCTTGAGCAAGGGTGCGTACAGGCCTTCGCCCTGCAACAAGGCTTCGTGGATTGGCTCGGGCAGGGTCATCTGCTCCAGCACGACGCCGATCTCGGAGCCGAGCAAGACATCCAGCAGCGAGAAGGCGCCGGTGATGAAAAGGTTGTCGAGCTGGTTCTTGTCGAAGAACTGTTCGCCGAGGATTTCCATCATCCGTCCGCGCGCGATCGCCGCCTGCATCACGGCCGGTGCGGCGGGGTCATTGCTGGCCGAGACCAGCAGCAGAGATAGCCACTTGTTGAGCCTGTCACGACCAAGAATGGTGACTGCATGGCGGAAGGACTGCACCTCCACCATCAGCCCGAAGCCGGCCGAATTGATGTAGCGCAGCAGCTTGTAGGGCAGGGAGACATCGCGCTTGAGGGCGGTTTCGATCTCGCTGATATCTGAGTCATTACGCACCAGATTCAGCAGATGCACGATCTGCGCATGCGAAGGGGCGAGTTGTTTCGACGGGGTGACGCCCTTCAGGAAGAACCAGCCTGCAGCACCGGTATAACCGGAGGTGACGGCACGTTCGAAGGCCGGCACGTCAGCCAGCCCCCAGGCCAGCGGCAGACCGGGCGCATTGTGTGGGTTAGGGACTTTGTTGATGTCAGCCAATGCAAAGCGGCAATCGATACCTTCCGGCCATGCCGTACCGGGCTGATACCAGGACAGGGCCAGCGGTGTGCCGGCCTCGGCAAAGCGGCCGACAAGTTCCTGGATCTGGGTGTATTGCAGGGCCGGTGCCGGGATCTCGATCAGAGTGTTTTCCGGTGGAGCCCAGCCGAGCAGGTCGGATGAGGGCACCAGGCGGCCGAAGCTGATGAAAACCGGGTGGACTGCGGGCCAGTGCGGGCGCAGGGCTTCAAGGGCCTGCACGGCCTGTGTGATGTTGGCCGCATGCACGATGATGCGGTTGGCGGTGATGGCGCGTTGCTGATTGACGATGGGCTCGCGGGTAATCAGTACTCCGGTGCTCATGATGCGGGCTCCCTGCTATGTGCTCTGGTCTAGCCGCCCTGCGCCAGTGCGGGGTTACATCATGTTTGCGGGCTGGCGGCGAAGGTGAAGGCGTCTGCGTAGAAGTCGGTTAACGGCAGCGCACAGCGTTCACTGAAATCCTTTTTGGCGGCTTCGATCATGGCCGGTGCGCCGCAGGCGTAAACCTGATATCCGGAGAGATCCGGCAGGTCTGCCATCACGGCCTGATGCACGAGGCCGGTGCGCCCGCTCCAGCCCTCTGTTGCGTCGGAAATGACCGGCACGTAGCGGAAATTGGCCAGCTGGCGTTCCCAGCTTTGGGCCAGTTCATGCAGGTAAAGGCCGCCGGGGTCGCGGGCGCCCCAGTAGAGCGTGGCCGGGCGGCCATTGCCGTGGTTCAGCATGTGTTCGACGATGGCCTTGATCGGCGCGAAACCGGTACCGCCGGCCAGGAATACCAGCGGTTTGTGGCCACCTTCTTCCGGCGCCTCGCGCAGGAAGAAGCTGCCCAGCGGGCCCTCGATGCGCAGGATGTCGCGCTCCTTCATGGCCGTGAAGACGTGGCCGGTGAATTGCCCGCCTGTGATCAGGCGCACATGCAGTTCGAGGGTGTTGTCCTCGTTCTGCGCATTGGCCACCGAGAAGCTGCGACGCTGGCCATCAGCGAGCAGGAAGTCGATGTACTGACCGGGCAGGAAGTGGAAGGTGTCGCTCGGTGGCAGGCGCAGGGTCAGGCGGATCACATCGCTGGCGAGTTTTTCCAGGCTCTGGACGCGGCAGGGCATCTTGCGCACCGGGATGTCGTGCGCCGAGCGTACGTCGCGGCATTCGAGCACCAGATCGCTTTGGGCGTGGGCACAGCACATCAGGCTCAGGCCCTGGGCGCGCTCGGCCTCGGGCAGGGTGGTGAGCGGGCTGCGGCCATGGGCCACGCTGCCGGCCAGCACCTTGGTCTTGCAGGCGCCGCAGGCGCCATCACGGCAGCCATAGGGCACCATCAGTTCGGCATCGAGGGCGGCTTGCAGGAGGCTGGTGTCGGCATCGGCCGCGAAGCTGCGACCACTGGGCTGGAGCGTGACCTTGAAGGACATGGCGGGCGTATGCAAAAGGGAGGAAACGGATTCCTGAATTATCGCCCAAGCTGCGCCGAAATGAAGGCATCTGCCGCCGGGTGATCTGGGATAATCCGCGCATGGATCGTCTTCTCATCATCGGCAGTGGCGACGTGGCCTTGCGGGCCATGCCCTGGCTGCGTCAGCGCTTTCGCGTCTATGCCCTTGTCCGCCGGGCAGAAGCGGCGGCGCAGTGGCGTTTGGTCGGCGCGGTGCCGGTGTCCGGTGATCTGGATGATGCTGCCAGCCTGCGACGTCTGGGCGGGCTGGCGGATGTCCTGCTGCATTGCGCGCCACCGCCGGAAGGCGGCCAGGATGACCCGCGCATGCGTCGTCTGCTGGCCGCCTTGCAGCAACGCGGGCAGGGGCCGCGGTGCATCGTGTATGTGAGTACCAGTGGTGTGTATGGGGATTGCGCAGGCGCGCGGGTCGATGAATCGCATCCCTTGCGTCCGGCCACCGCACGCGCGCGTCGTCGGGTGGCCGCCGAGCGGTGTTTGCGGGCCCATTCCATCGCCAGCGGCTGTGCCCTGTGCATCCTGCGCGCGCCCGGCATCTATGCGGCCGAGCGTCTGTCGCTGGCGCGCCTGCAGCGGGGAGACCCGGTGCTGCAGGCGAGTGAGGATGTATTTACCAATCACATCCACGCCGCTGATCTGGCACGCGCTGCTGGGCTGGCCCTGTTTCGTGGCCCGCACCTGCGCATCTTCAATGTGTGCGACGATTCGCAGCTGGCAATGGGGGATTATTACGACGCAATGGCCGATATTTTCGGTTTGGCGCGCCCGCCGCGTCTGAGCCGAGCCGAGTGCGCGCAGCATCTCTCACCTGTGACGCTGAGCTTCATGAGCGAGTCGCGTCGTCTCGATAACACCCGCATCCGCCGCGAGCTGCGCTGGTCGCCGCGCTTTGCCGATGTGCGTGATGGCCTCGCGGCAGCCTGTGCCGAACTTCAATCTCAAGGACAATGACATGTGGTATCCGTGGCTCAAGGCCCTGCACGTTTTCTTCGTCATCAGCTGGTTTGCCGGCCTTTTTTATCTGCCGCGCATTTATGTGAATCTGGCCGCCGTGCCGCTTGAGAACAGTAGCGAGTACGCGCGCCTGCTGGGTATGGCGCAGCGCCTCAAGCGCTTCATGCTGCCCTTGATGCTGGGCACCTGGATTTTCGGTGTGGCGATCACTTTCACGCTCGCCGGGCCTGCTTCCTGGTGGAGCCAGCCCTGGCTGCATGTGAAGTTGCTGCTGGTGCTGGCCCTGACCGGTTATGACGGTTTCTGCAGCAAGCTGCTGCGTGAGTTCCGCGAGCTGCGCAATACGCGCAGCCATGTCTGGTACCGGTGGTTCAACGAAGTGCCGGTCTTCTTCCTGCTGGCGATCCTGATCCTTGTGATCGTTCGTCCTTTTTGAGCTGTTTCCATGACTGAAACCTTTTTCGCCCCTTGCCCGCGCGGCCTTGAACCCCTGCTTGCCGAAGAGTTGCGTGCCTGCGGGGCCACGCGTGTGGAGCCCACCCATGGCGGCGTGGCCAGCGAGGGCGACTGGGCCTATGCCTATCGCGTGAATCTGGAGAGTCGTCTGGCGACTCGCCTGCTGTGGAAGGTGGGCTTCACACGCTACCGCAGCGAGGAGGAAATCTACCGCCTAGCCAGCAGCGTGGCCTGGGCGCGCCACTTCGATACGATCAATACGATCCGCATCAATGTCACCTCGATCAAGTCTCCCCTCAAGAGCCTGAACTTCGTCACCCTGCGCATCAAGGATGGCATCTGCGATCACTTCCGCGCCATCAAGGGCGGCCGGCCGGATGTGGATACGCATAGCCCGGACATGCGCATTCATGCCTTTCTGGACGAGCAGACCTGTACGCTCTATCTCGACACTTCCGGTGAGCCGCTCTACAAGCGTGGCTTCAAGCGCGCCAAGGTCGAGGCGCCGCTGAAGGAGAACCTGGCTGCCGGCATTCTCAAGCTCAGCGGCTGGCAACCGGGCCAGACCCTGCTTGATCCGATGTGCGGCAGTGGCACCTTCCTGATCGAAGCGGCGCAGATGGCGCTCGATATCGCGCCGGGTCTTGGGCGACATTTCGCTTTCGAAAAGTTCCGCCAGTTTGATGCCGAACTCTGGCAAGGCATCCGCAAGGCCGCCCAGGCGCGCCAGCGAACTGCAGACAATCTGCCGATATTTGGCGCAGACATCGATCCTCGCCAGGTCAGCAATGCAGAGGCCAACCTCGAAGCTGCCGGGCTTACCGGCAAGGTTGAACTGCTGGTGTGTGATGTGCTGGATCTGGAAGCGCCGGATGACGCTGGCGTGCTGGTCAGCAATCCGCCTTACGGCGTGCGCCTGTCCTCCGGTGACGAGCTTTACGATTGGTATCCGAAGCTGGGAGATACCTTGAAGCGGGGCTTTGCCGGCTGGAATTGCTACTTCCTCACGGCCGATCTGGAGATGGCCAAGCGCATGGGCCTCAAGGCTAGCAAACGCACCCCGCTCATGAACGGCGATCTTGATTGCCGGGTGTTCGAGTTCAAGGTGGTGGCGGGACAGAACCGGAGTTGATCAGGCCTGCCGTGCTTGCCATGTACCGTTTCTGCCACATGACGTAGGCCTGTTCGAGGAGCTGAGCCAGCAGCGCATAGACCAGCACCCCGAACAGCAGCTCGCCGCCCGGGGCGCTGGCGCTGAGCAGCACAGCGACCCCGGCAAAGCGCTGCGAGCAGCTAACGGCCAGGGCCGTACGATCCTTCGGCGCCGGGCCGCCGAGCAGATGGCCGATGGCGATCGAAGCCGTGAAGAGCAGCGTCAGGGCCAGCATGTTCGTGCCGTTCAGCTCCGCGAACATGCGCCATTGGGTGCCGAGTACGCCTACCAGAAAAGCCAGCAACAGCCGGCTGCCGATCCTGATCATGCCTTGCGAGATGCGCTCGGCAAAGGCCGGACGCAGACGGTGTAGCAGAATGCCGCACAGCATTGGCAGCAGGTAGGCCCGGGCCATCACCGAGAATACCTGCAGGGCTGGCGGTTCATGTTCCGGGTGGGCTGCGAAATGAATCCAGAGTGGCAGCATGACGCTGGCGCACAACACCGAGTGCAGCAGCAGGCCGAAGGTGAAGGGCGAATGCTCCAGCCAGTGAAGCTTGCGCGGCAGCAGCGGGACGCCGGAGGAGGCCGCCAGCACGATCAGGGTTGTGGCCGCAGCTGGAGAGAGGGGCAGCAGGCGGGTCAGCAGCACGGCCACCAGCGGTACGCAGACGAACATTGCCAAGCCTGCCCGCAGCGCCTGACTGCGCTGGCGCCAGAAGCTGGCAAAATCTTCTGGATGGATCGAGAGCCCCAGCGCAAATGCCATGCCCATGATCAGGATCTGGATTCCGGGGAGCAGGGCGGATATCAGCATGCGTGCGCCGTCGTCAGATAAGGAAAAGGCCGCAACGGAGTTTTCCGGGCGGCCTTGTCATGTGCAAGCAGATTGCGCTCAGATGATGTCGAGATTCTGCACGCCAGCGAGCAAATCCTTGTCTGCGTGCTTGCTGTTGAGCTTGATCTGCAGGCGCAGGTCGTTCACCGAGTCGGCGTTGCGCAAGGCATCCTCGAAGGTGATGAGCCCGGCTTCGTAAAGATCGAAGAGCGCCTGATCGAAGGTCTGCATGCCGATTTCGCGCGAGCGCTTCATCACATCTTTCAGCTCGGTCACTTCGCCCTTGAAGATCAGGTCCGAAATCAGCGGTGAGTTCAGCATCACCTCGATGGCTGGCACGCGGCCCTTGCTTTCCTTGCGTGGCAATAGGCGCTGCGACACGATGCCACGCAGGTTCAGCGACAGATCCATGAGCAGCTGGGAGCGGCGCTCTTCAGGGAAAAAGTTGATGATCCGGTCGATGGCCTGGTTGGCGCTGTTGGCGTGCAGCGTGGCCAGACACAGGTGGCCGGTTTCGGCGAAGGCGATGCCGTAGTCCATGGTCTCGCGGTCGCGGATTTCGCCCATCAGGATCACGTCCGGCGCCTGGCGCAGGGTGTTCTTGAGGCCGTTCTCCCAGGATTCGGTATCCAGCCCTACTTCGCGCTGCGTGACCACGCAGTTCTTGTGAGCGTGCACATATTCGATCGGGTCCTCGAGCGTGATGATGTGGCCGTAGGTGTGCTCGTTGCGGTAGTCCACCAGCGCAGCCAGTGAGGTCGTCTTGCCGGTGCCGGTGCCACCGACGAAGATCACCAGCCCGCGCTTGGACATGGCGATCTCGCGGATGATCGGCGGCAGGCCCAGCTCTTCCAGGGTGGGGATGCGCGCCGCGATGGTCCGTGCGATCAGGCCGATACGGCCTTGCTGCACGAAGGCGTTCATGCGGAAGCGGCCGATGCCGGAGGGCGAGATCGCGAAGTTGCACTCCTTGGTGGACTCGAACTCGGCGGCTTGCTTGTCGTTCATGACCGCGCGGGCGATTTCCTGGGTGTGCTGGGGCGAGAGGATCTGGTTCGACTGTGGCACGATCTTGCCGTCGATCTTGATCGCGGGCGGAAAACCGGCGGTGATGAAAAGGTCCGAGCCCTTCTTGCTGACCATCAGTTTGAGCAGGTCCTGTACGAACCTGAGCGCCTGATCGCGTTCCATGCTGTCTCCGTAACTGCCGGGTGCCCCGGCCTTGCTTCAATGCGTTGAGGGCTCAGTTGCCCGGGAACAGATCCTTGTTGGACGCACGCACGCGGGCCTCGGCAGGCGAAACGATATTGCGGCGCACGAGATCCTGCAGGTTCTGGTCCAGCGTCTGCATGCCATATTGCTGGCCGGTCTGGATCGAGGAGTACATCTGCGCGACCTTGTTTTCACGGATCAGGTTACGGATTGCCGGGGTGCCGATCATGATTTCATGAGCGGCCACGCGGCCCTGACCGTCCTTGGTCTTGAGCAGGGTTTGCGAGATCACCGCGCGCAGCGATTCGGACAACATGGCGCGGATCATTTCCTTCTCTTCGGCCGGGAATACGTCGACCACGCGGTCAACGGTCTTGGCGGCTGAGGAAGTGTGCAGGGTGCCGAACACCAGGTGGCCGGTTTCAGCGGCAGTCATGGCGAGGCGGATGGTTTCCAGATCACGCAACTCGCCCACCAGAATCACGTCCGGATCTTCCCGCAGGGCGGAGCGCAGGGCGTTGGAGAAGGAGTGGGTGTCGCGGTGCACCTCACGCTGGTTGATCAGGCAGCGCTTGCTCTGGTGCACGAATTCGATCGGATCCTCGATGGTGAGGATGTGGGCATACTGGTTCTCGTTCACGTAATCGACCATCGCTGCCAGCGTGGTGGACTTGCCCGAGCCGGTCGGGCCGGTCACCAGCACGATGCCGCGTGGCTGATCCGAAATTTCCTTGAAAACCTTGGGGCAGTTCAGATCTTCCAGCGTCAGCACCTTGGACGGAATGGTCCGGAACACCGCGCCGGCACCCCGCTCCTGGATGAAGGCGTTGACGCGGAAGCGCGCCAGATTAGGCACCGCGAAGGAGAAGTCACACTCGAGGAATTCCTCGTACTGCTTGCGCTGGCTGTCGTTCATGATGTCATACACCATGGCGTGCACATCCTTGTGCTCCAGCGGCGGCAGATTGATTCGGCGCACGTCGCCGTTCACCCGGATCATCGGCGGCAGGCCGGCCGAGAGGTGCAAGTCGGAGGCCTTGTTCTTGACGGAGAAGGCCAGCAGTTCGGTAATTTCCATGGTGAATTCGCTTCCCGGGATTCAAAAGGGGGAGTTCGGCACGACTGCTATACTTTTCGGCGCATTGGCACACGAAGTTGAATGGATTATATGCCCGGCATTGCCGAAAACCTGAAAGCTGTTTGTGCCCGTATCGACGCCGCCGGGCGGAAATACGGGCGTTTGGCCGGTTCGACCGGTTTGCTCGCCGTCTCCAAGACCTGGCCAGCTGCGTCCGTGAGGGCAGCTTTTGCTGCGGGCCAGCGGGCGTTTGGCGAGAACTATGTGCAGGAGGCGGTCGACAAGATGGCGGAGCTGCGGGATCTGCCGATCGAGTGGCACTTCATTGGCCCTCTGCAGAGCAACAAGACGCGGCTGGTGGCGGAGAATTTTGCCTGGGTGCATTCGGTCGACCGGCTCAAGATTGCTCAGCGCTTGTCCGAGCAGCGCCCGGAGGCCTTGCCGTCGCTCAAGCTGTGTCTGCAGGTGAATGTGAGCGGTGAAACCAGCAAGAGCGGAGTAGCGCCGGCTGAACTGGCGGCGCTGGCTGCGGCGGTAGCGGCGCTGCCCGGGGTCGAGCTGGCCGGCTTGATGGCCATTCCGGAGCCTAGTGAGGATGAGGTTTTGTTGCGCAGCCGCTTCCGTCAGTTGGTCGGGTTGCGCGATAGCCTGCGCGAGCAGTTGGGCTTGCCGCTGGAGACCTTGTCGATGGGCATGTCGGATGATCTGGAACTGGCGATTGCCGAGGGCTCGACGCTGGTGCGGGTCGGCTCGGCGATATTTGGCACACGTCAGAAAAACCAATAACGAAACACGGGAACCAAGCATGAAAATCACTTTCCTCGGTGGCGGCAACATGGCCTCTGCTCTCATTGGCGGTTTGCTCAAGCAGGGCTTCAGCGCCACCGACATTCAGGTCGTCGAGCTGTACGAAGCCGCACGCGAGCGCCTGCAGCAGGACTTTGGCGTGCGTGCCGTCGCGGCACTGGATGACGCGGCGCAGGCCTGCGAGGTGCTGGTGTTGGCGGTGAAACCGCAGCAGATGCGCGAGGCGCTGGCTCCGGTAGCCGGCAAGCTGGCAAACCAGCTGGTGGTGAGTATCGCTGCCGGTTTGCGGCTGGCTGATATCGGCCGCTGGTTGGGTGGCCACTCCCTGTTGGTGCGTGCCATGCCGAATACCCCGGCGTTGATCGGGCAGGGCATGACCGGCCTGTTTGCCGATGCCAGCGTGAGTGCGGCACAACGCGCGGCGGTGGACCGCATCATGGCGGCCGTTGGCAGCAGTGTATGGGTTGAAGAAGAAGCTCTGATCGATGCGGTGACCGCCCTGTCTGGCAGCGGCCCGGCCTATGTCTTCCATTTCATTGAGGCCCTTGAGGCCGCTGGCGAAAAGCTTGGCCTGAGTGCTGAGACGGCACGCCGGCTGGCCATCCAGACCCTGGTGGGCGCCTCGGCGCTGGCTGCTGCCAGCCCAGAAGCGCCGGCGGTGCTGCGCGAGCGCGTGACCTCCAAGGGCGGCACGACCGAAGCTGCGCTGAAGAGCTTCGCGGCAGACGGTTTCCTGCCCATGGTGGAGCGTGCGCTGACGGCAGCTGCTGCACGCGGCCACGAGCTGGGCGAGATTCTCGGCGCAGACACGAACTGAAAAGGAGCCGAACATGTTCTATGGAACTTTTGCCTTGATCCTGCAGACCGTTGCGGGCTTCTTCACCGCGCTGCTGTTGGTGCGCACGGTGATGCGCTTCCAGCGCATTTCCTTTGTCAGTCAGCTGGGACAGTTCGTGCTGGCGACGACCAACTGGGCGGTGCTGCCGTTTCAGAAATGGGTGCCCAGCGTGGGTAAGCTGGATCTGTGTTCGCTTTTGCCGGCCTGGCTGATCCAGGTCGCGGTGGTGCTGATCTTGGGGCTGATGGCGGGCAAGGTCGAGCCCGTGAGCCTGCTGCTATCGGCATTGGTGTTCGGCTTTCTGGGGCTTATCAAGGCGGCCTTGCAGATGTTGTTCTGGGTGGTGATTCTGAGCGCCGTGCTGTCCTGGGTGAATCCGCATTCGCCGCTGGCTGGGCCGTTGCACATGTTTACGCGACCCTTCCTGGCGCCGTTCCGGCGCGTGATTCCGCCGATCGCCAATGTCGACCTGTCGCCGCTGGTGTTGTTGCTGGTCCTGCAGATTCTGATGTTCTGGCTGCCCTGAGATGGCGGACTTGCCGGTCGCCGTAAGGCGTCAGCCGGACGGGGCCTTCACCCTGAGTCTGCATGTGCAGCCGGGCGCCAAGCGCACCGCGTTTGCCGGCCTGCACGGTGAGGCGCTGAAAGTGCGCCTTGCCGCGCCACCGGTGGAGGGCAAGGCGAACGCCTGCCTGCAGGCGTTCTTTGCTGAAGCGCTGGGTTTGCCGAAACGGGCGGTGACGCTGCTCAGTGGCGAAACGTCGCGGCAGAAGGTGGTGCGCATTGAGGGTGCGGATGAAGCTGCGCTGTTGCGCTTGTTCAGTGAGAACTGATCAGCCGGCTTCAACGCGGTTTTTGCCGGCTTTCTTGGCGCGGTACATGGCCTGGTCGGCGCGCTCGATCACTGTTTCGATACTTTCGCCGGCTTGAACTTCCGCCACCCCGGCGCTGAAGGTGATCAGCAGTTTCTGGTTGTCGTGCAGGAAGATGCGCTTGGTGAGTTCGCGTTGCACCCGGCGTAGCGCCGAGATGCCGTCATCCAGCGCGGTGTCCGGCAGCAGGATGAGGAATTCCTCGCCGCCGTAGCGGCCGGCCGAATCCTGCGGGCGAATGGTTTCGCGGATGACCTGGGCGATGTGTTTGAGGACTTCGTCGCCGGTCAGATGACCGAAGCTGTCGTTGAGTTTCTTGAAGTCATCCACATCGAGCAAGGCGATCGAGAGTTTGCTGCTGCGCCGCTTCATGCGCGCCAGCTCGCGTGCCACCATTTCGTCCAGCCCCTTGCGATTCAGCGCGCCGGTCAGCGGGTCGTGGCGGACCAGCTCGCTGGCGGTCTCGAGCTCACCTTCGAGGCGGGAAATTTCGCGATTGGCCTGGTCGACGGCGATGCGCAGATGCTGCAGCTCGTCCTGTGAATTCCGGGCACTGGTTTCGACCAGACGGGTTTCCTGCACGATGTCATCGATCAGCCCGGTGAGCTCCTGCAGGCTGCCGGCATGGGCCACGCGCTCGGCAAAAGCACTGACCTTGCTGTGGTAGTTGCCGGTGGCGTCCGCCAGCTCACCCAGACGCAACACGAAGTGGGCGAGCATTTCGCGCAGCTGGTTCTGCGCTTCGTTGAGGCTGCGCTTAAGGGTGCCTTGCTTGTAGATCACATCACGCAGGCGCTCGCCGAGCTCTTCGAGGGTGCTTTTGTCCAGTGGGCCGCGGAAGAGTTCCAGCAGCACCGTCATCTGGCCCTGCAGGTATTTGTCTTCAATGACCAGCTCACTGATGTTCTCGATGATCAGCTGGAGCAGGTTCAGCAGGGCCTGACGGATATAACTCTGGTCCTGCGCAACCCATTGCACCTTGTAGGCGAAGTTCTTCAGGCGCTCGCTGAAGGCTTCTTCCTCACCCGCGACCGGCTCGCGCAGCAGTTTGCCCAGGGCACTGGCTTCCTTGGCGAGTTCGGGGGTGTCGATCAGCAGCAGGCCGATGGCGCTATCCAGGGTGTCGGCCAGCAGTTTGCGCCAGGCTTCCGGCGCAGCATCGAGTCGTGCCGGTGTGCTGGTGGCGCGCTGGCGCGCGTTTTCTGGCTCGTCGTCGGGTGTTTCCGCACTGGCATTGCTGCTGGCGGGTAACTGGCTCCAGCCTTTGACCAGGCCTTGCAGGCGGGAGTAGAGCAGGTCGGGGTCGGCCGAGCTGCTTTCCATGATGCGGTTGAAGGCTTCTTGCTTGGTGACGCTGTTGAGGCCCATCTGGCGGCGCTCGATCTGTGCCAGCAGCTCGCGGATCAGGCTTCCCCAGGCAAGCGGTTCGCTTTCCTGTTCTGTAAAAAGATTGATCAGGTGGCTGCGAAAACTGGCCCAGTTGTGTTCGGCAAAAGCGGCTTCAAACTGGCGCGCGAGTTTGAGCTGTTCCGGCGTGGCGCGCGGCAGGGCAGCTGCAATTTGGCGCAACTGGCGCTCGGGGAAAGGGTCTTCAGCCTGGGTGCCCGCGATCTCGTGGTAAATCTCGCGAAAATTCTCCGGAGTCGGCAGGCTGCGGCGCATGGCCAGCCGGCGCAGGGTTTCGCGCGCGATTTCGGAAGGGGAGTTGAATTCAGCCATGCTGTGTAGCGTTTCGCCCGCAGGCCGCCCTTATTCCACCAGCCCGTGCTTGAGCCCGTAGTGGGTCAATTCGGCGTTGTTGCGCAGTTTCATTTTCTCCAGCAGGCGAGCGCGGTAGACGCTTACGGTTTTGACGCTGAGGTTCAGCTGCTCGGCAATCTGGGTGAGGGTCTTGCCCGAAGCGATCATGCACAGGGTCTGGTACTCGCGGTCGGAGAGTTTTTCGTGCGGCGGCTTGTCGAGGTCTTCGCCGATCGAGTTGGCCAGCTCTTCCGCCACGGCTGCGCTGACGAATTTCTTGCCGGAGGCGACCTGGCGGATTGCGGTGACAAGTTGTTCGGGCGCGCCTTGCTTGGACAAGTAGCCGGCTGCTCCCGCGCGCAGGGCGCGGATCGCGTATTGCTCTTCCGGGTGCATGCTGAGCATCAGCACCGGCAGCTTGGGGAACTCCTTCTTGATCAGCTTGAGCGAGTCGATGCCGTTGCGGTCCGGCATGGAGACATCCATCAGCACGACGTCGTAAGTGTTCTCGCGGATCAGTTGCAGGGCCTTGATGCCGCCATCGGCTTCGCCGCTGACTTCGAGATCCTCGGTGTCGGAGAGGATCTGTTTGAGCCCCTGACGGATGATGGCGTGATCGTCAGCGATCAGTACGTGAATTTTCCCAGTCATGTTCTTGTCCGTGTTGTCAGCTCGTGGTGAGCCCATCCACCCTGTTTACGGCAAGGTTATTGCCACCTTCAGTATATGCAGCCGTCAGTGGCGCGCGCAGGATGACAGTTGTACCACGCGGCTCGCGCTGCAGAAGCTCCATGTCTCCGCCCAGCCCTTTCAGGCGTTCGCGAATGCCACGCAGGCCGAAGGACTTGGGTTTGACCAGGTCCTGCTCGGTCAGGCCGCGCCCGTCGTCACTGATTTCGAGCACGATGTCGTTCTCTTCCTGCATCAGGCGCACTTCGACCTGGGCTGCCTGCGCATGTTTGCTGACGTTGGTGAGGGCTTCCTGGTAGGTGCGGAAGAGGGCCAGGGAGATATTTTCGTCGGTCTCGATATCGTGGTCGGCACACAGCACGGTACAGGAGATGCCGGCGCGATGTGAGTAGTCTTCGGCATAGCTTTCGATGGCGGCTGCGAGCCCGAACTCCTTGAGAATGCCCGGCCGCAATTCGCGGGCCACACGCCCGGCGGTCGTGATGGCTTCGTCGAGCATCACCTCGATATCGTGGATGCGGGCCAGGGCGGCCGGTTCGGCCTGGCCCAGCTTGCCCGCCAGCAGCTTGGCCGAGATCTTGATGCCGACCAGGGTGCCGCCGAGCACGTCGTGGATGTCGCGGGCAATGCGGTCGCGCTCGTCTTCCTTGACGCGCTGGAGGTGTTCGGAGAGTTCGGCCAGCTGGGAGCGTGAGGCGCGCAGCTCGGATTCGGCGACCTTGCTCTGGGTGATGTTCCACATGGCCCCCTCCCACAGCACACGGCCATCGGCCAGGGTGCGTGGTGAGCAACGCATGTTGATCCACTTAATGTCAGCACCTGGTGGCAGGATGCGCCCTTCCCAGTTCAGGGTGCCACCGCGCGTGCCGGCAAGGCGCAGGGCAGTGTTGAGACCATTGCGGTCATCCGGCAGAACGAGATCTAGGAGCGGGTCGGGGCGCGACATCAACACGTCGGCGGGGATGCCGAGCAGCATCATGCAGGCCTCGCTGACATACAGGAAGGGCAGTCTGCCGTCCTCCCCCAGAATCATCTGGAACAGCACGCCAGGGATGTTGGCCGCCAGCGCGCGGAAGCGCTCTTCGTTGGCTTGCACGGCTTCGAGCGCCATGCGCCGCTCCTGGCGGATGCGGGCTTCGTGGCGTTCGCGGTCGATCACGGGAGCGAGGCGGTCAAGTTTGTCCTTGCTGAGATAGTCCTGGGCGCCGGCGCGCATCATGGCGCAGGCCGTCAGTTCGTCCATCATGCCGGAGACCACAATGAAAGGCGTGTCGGGGTCCGCTGCGAGTACGGTTTCGAGCGCTTCGAGCGCCGAGAAGCCGGGCAGGGCAAAGTCGGAGATGACGACGTCCCATTTTGCGCCTTGCAGCGCAGCGTTCAGCTCGGCGAGGCTGCTGACCTGGCCGGTTTCCAACTGGTAACCCTCGCGACGCAGGTGGCGGGCGAGCAGCATGGCATCGTTTTCGTCGTCTTCGACGAAGAGTACGCGCAAGGGCGCAGATCGCTGCGCAGACGACATAAGGCCTCCGGAATCCCATGGCGGGACTGGGAGCGAAGATAGCACGGGCAGCGACAGGCTTGCTGCGCGGATCTGATCCGGATTAGCGGGCCTGATCGGGGCTTCCGCGCATGGTTTTGAGCTGCCGATGCACAGGGCTGTCGCTTCACGTAGAGGGCGATAATGATTGGCTATCGAAACGTTTTGTTTAATAAATTAGGTCTATTAATCCCGACTCCTTAATATGGCTTCTGTCGCTTCCGACAAACCCAATTTCAAGGAGCAAACCTCATGTCCTACATCAATTCCAGCGTCAAGCCCTTCAACGCCACCGCCTATCACAACGGCAAGTTCGTGCAGGTGTCTGACGCCGATCTGAAGGGCAAGTGGTCGGTGGTGTTCTTCTACCCGGCTGACTTCACCTTCGTGTGCCCGACCGAACTGGGCGACGTGGCCGATCTGTACCCCGAATTCCAGAAGCTGGGCGTTGAGGTGTATGCCGTGTCGACCGACACGCACTTCACTCACAAGGCCTGGCACGACACTTCCGACACCATCAAGAAGATCCAGTACCCGATGATTGGTGATCCGACCGGCACCATCACCCGCAACTTCGGCGTGATGATCGAAGAAGCCGGTCTGGCCGATCGTGGCACCTTCGTGCTGGATCCGGAAGGCAAGATCCAGATTGTCGAGATCAACGCCGGTGGCGTGGGCCGTGATGCCTCCGAGCTGCTGCGCAAGGTGAAGGCTGCCCAGTATGTCGCCAGCCACCCGGGTGAAGTCTGCCCGGCCAAGTGGAAGGAAGGCGAAGCCACCCTGGCTCCGTCGCTGGATCTGGTCGGCAAGATCTGAGCGTAACGATGTTTTTGTAGGGCCGACTTCAGTTGGCCGCCCATGTGCGGTGTGCGACTGAAGTCGCACCTACGAGATCGAGCAGTACGCCGGCCGCGCTTGCGAAAGACATCCTCTCTCGTTAGTAGCGGGCGTGGCCGGCATCTTTCCATCCCCCTCATCCCATCCCTGAGCCCATCGTCTCCGATGCGCTGAGGCATGGCATGAGTGCATGCCAAATGAATTCAACTGACGCAGGAGATCATCATGCTCGACGCTACACTCAAGACCCAATTGCAAAGTTATCTGACCCGTTTGCAGCATCCCATCGAACTTGTCGCCTCGCTGGATGACGGCGCCAAGTCCGCCGAGGTGCGTGAGTTGCTCGACGAGATCGCCTCGCTCTCCGACAAGATCATGCTGCTCGAAGATACGGATGCATCGCAGCGCAAACCTTCCTTCGCGGTACGCCGTGCGGGCTCGGACATGAAGATCCGCTTTGCCGGCATCCCGCTCGGCCATGAGTTCACCTCGCTGGTGTTGGCGCTGCTGCAGGCGGGCGGGCATCCGCCCAAGGTTGAGGCTGAGCTGATCGAGCAGATCAAGGCCTTGCCGGGGCAGTATGACTTTGAGGTGTTTATCTCGCTCTCCTGCCACAACTGTCCGGACGTGGTGCAGGCCCTGAACCTGATGGCGGTGCTGAATCCGAATGTGCGCTCGACGATGATCGATGGCGCCTTGTTTCAGGCTGAAGTCGAATCGCGTCAGATCATGGGCGTGCCGGCGATCTATCTGAATGGCGAACTCTTCGGTCAGGGTCGCATGACGCTGGAAGAAATCATCGCCAAGCTGGACACGAATTCAGCGGCACGCGACGCCGAAAAGCTCAATGCCAAGGCGCCCTTTGACGTGCTGGTGGTGGGCGGTGGCCCCGCCGGCTCGGCGGCGGCGATCTATGCGGCGCGCAAGGGTATCCGCACCGGCGTGGTGGCCGAGCGTTTCGGTGGTCAGGTGATGGACACCCTGGGCATCGAGAACTTCATCTCGGTGAAGGCCACCGAAGGCCCGAAGCTGGCGATGGCGCTGGAAGAGCATGTGAAGGAGTACGGCGTCGACATCATGAACCTGCAGCGGGCGCTGGCACTCAAGCCGGTGGCGGGCGGTGTGGAAATCACGCTGGAGAATGGTGCAGTGCTCAGGAGCAAGACGGTGATCCTCTCCACCGGTGCGCGCTGGCGCAACATGAACGTGCCGGGCGAGGCCGAGTTCCGGACCAAGGGCGTGGCCTACTGTCCGCATTGTGACGGTCCCTTGTTCAAAGGCAAGCGCGTGGCGGTGATCGGCGGCGGCAACTCCGGCGTGGAGGCCGCGATCGATCTGGCCGGCATCGTGGCGCATGTGACCTTGCTGGAGTTCGACAGCATTCTGCGCGCCGATGCGGTGCTGCAGAACAAGCTGCGCAGCCTGCCCAATGTGACGATCATCACTTCGGCGCAGACCACGCAGGTGACCGGTACCGACAAGGTTAATGGCCTGAACTACAAGGATCGCGTCAGCGGCGAAGTGCAGCACATCGAACTCGAAGGCATCTTCGTGCAGATCGGGCTGGTGCCGAACACCGACTGGCTCAAGGGCGTGGTGAATCTGTCACCGCGCGGCGAGATCGAGGTCGACGCCAAGGGCCAGACCTCGGTGCCCGGCGTGTTCGCAGCTGGAGACTGCACGACGGTGCCCTACAAGCAGATCATCATCGCCATGGGCGAGGGGGCGAAGGCGTCGCTGTCGGCCTTTGACCACATCATCCGGGACGGCGCCCACTGAGTTGGGGCTGCTTGTTTGCGGGCGTGAACGCCAGTCGCTTCAGGCCTCGCAACGCGAGTTGTCGTAAGCACGTTTCTCGTGCAGCCAGCCTTCCCCGGGGGAGGTCTGGCTGCAGACGCGCTGGCCTGTGGTCCGGCTTACCCACCAGTACCAGGCTGCCGGAGCGGCGGTGGCCGGGGCGAGGCAGCCCAGGGCCAGCAGAGCCGCGAGAATGCGCTTCACAGCTCGAAATCCGCCCAGATCGCGGCGTGATCGGAGGCCTGGGTGGCGCGGTCCACTACCTCGGCGAAGCGCTCGCTTTGCGCGATCTCTGGCGAGAAAATGCCGCGTCGCTCGATGCCGGCGGCCACCAGCCGCTCCCGCAGCGGCTGCGAGACCAGCAGGTAATCAAGCCGGCTGCAGTCGTCCTTGAAACGATGGGTCCAGGTTTCCTCAGGCGCTTTGTCGGTGGTCAGTACGTCGGTCAGGCCTGGCTTGCCGAGCAGGGCGGCGAGATTGCCCTCGGCCGGGTCTTCGTTGAGATCCCCCGCGACCACGACGCAATCGCGTTGCAGATCAAAGCGATCCAGATAAGCCGCCACATGCTCGGCCTGGATGCGGCGCCAGACGTTTTCCGGAGCCGGGTCCGAGGGGCGGCCCGGCCCCTTGCTCTTGAAGTGGTTGATCAGGAGCCACAGCGAGCGGCCGTCGGGCAGGCCCAGTTCGTATTCGGCGCAATCGCGGGCGAACACTGGATGCGGTTTGCCGGTGAGCGGCGAAATGAAGGTGTCGAACACATGAGTGCGGATCGAACGCAGCGGCAGGCGCGAGAGCAGGGCGACGTCGATGCCGCGCGAATCGTTGCCATCGATGCACATCTGCACCGGGTAGGGACTAGTGAATTCACTCAGTACGCTCTGGTTGAACTGCTGCAGGGTAGGGCGGTTTTCCACCTCGCACAGGGCGATCACCTCGGCATTTACGGCGCCGATCACGCGGGCGGTGTTGCGGATGCCTTCGTCCAGCGCGCTCATGCGCTGCCACTGCAGCCAGCCCACCCAGTCCGCTGCGCCCTTGGCGCGCAGGCCTAGCAGCTTGCGGCCGTGCATGGCGAGCAGACGCCCGCGCATTTCATTGAGCACGAACCAGGGGTGCTTGGCGTCGCCGCGATGCAGGAAGTATTTCTGCACCAGTTGCAGGATGCGCCGGCCTGTTTCGCCCTCGTAGCTTTCCTCGCGCAGCAGGGTGGAGAGCTCCAGACCGTCGCTGAGCACATCACTGCCATCCGGCGCGTTCAGGGCGGCGGGCGGGGCGAACAGGTTCTGGGTGTTGTAGCTGGCGATACGCAGGCGAGCCATGGCAGAGGCGGGGAATGAAGACTCCCGCACCCTAGCACAGGCCCGTCAGAAGCGTGCGCGCAGGGCCTGCTCGAACTCGGCAGCAGCAGGGCAGCCTTCGGCGGGCGCCCAGGGGGCTTGCTCTTCGGCGGTGATCGGCAGGTAGGGGCCGTCCTTGACCTCGAAGAATACTGAGCCGGTTTCGAGCGCGACGACACTGTGCCAGCAGCCCAACGGGATTTGCGCCCCGATGCACTGACTGTTGGCCGTGAGCAAGTGGGTGCTGGTGATTGCGCCGGATTCTTCGAAGAACACCAGGCCCAGTCTGCCGCGCACCATGAGCAGGGTTTCTTCCTTGCCGGGCGCCAGATGGCGGTGTGGCCGCACGTAGCTACCGGGCTCGATGGCGTTGAAGAAACGCTGAGCCGGGGCTTCAAGGTTAGGGTGAAGATTGTGGTTCTGGCGCCGGCGTGGATTTTCGCGGGCACGGACGCTTAGCGCATCCAGAAAGGCTTGATCGAAAAATCCGGTACTCATCCGCTTACTGATCGAAGCGGAAGGTTGCGCCGAAGTTCACATAGGGATTCAGGCGCAGGCCACTGCCGGAGCTGCTTGGGTTCAGCCCGGTTGTAGGTGCTCCGCTGCAGCTGGGAGCCATGCCGCTGCAGTTTCCGGCCAGTGCAGTGCCGACCTCGGCAGAGAGAGACCAGCGATTCTGGCGAGCCTGGCTGCTTTGCCAGCTCAAGCCGAGAAAGGGGACGGCTGCCAGCTGGCTGCTGCGCGAGGAAGCTTGTCCCGAGGTGCTGGCGGAAAGATCATTCCAGCTGACACCAACACTGGTATGCACGCCCTTGGCCAGCAGGGGGTAATCCGCGCGCAGGCTGTTGCGTACACTGGCCGCATCAAACAGGGGAGAGGACTGTGCTGCAGTGACTTCACCAGCGGCGCTGAAGCTGGAAAAGCTCAGGCGCAGCCCGCTTTCACCCGCTTGCTGACTCTCCGGCGTGTGCTTCAGGCGCAAGCCGGTCGCTTGAGCGTGGGCCGGCAGGGCTTGGCCTGCGAGGCACAACAAGGCGACGAGAAAGGGCAGGCGAAGCGAGCGCACGAGAAGGCCGGAGTTTGTTGAAAGGACGATTCAATTGTAGTCGGGCGACTGGCGTGTTGGCAGGGCCGTGGGTGTAAAACCGGACGAAAGGATAGCTGCCTGTCGACAAGATGCTACACAGCAATATGTACGAAAGTGCTACTGGTAAATGATTTCCACGCTCTCGGGCGAGAGCCATTCGCGCAGGCCTTCAAGCAGGGGGTCTTCCAGACGAACGCGCCAGTTTTCACCCAGTGGCAACTCTCCTTCGGCGGCGCCATTGCGATAGCGGATGCGGATCGGGCAACCGCCTTCATCGCGGCTGCCGCGATAGCCTCCGAGCAGGTCCAGCAACTGGCGCACGGCGGCTGGGCCACCACCGGCCTTGGCCACCTCACCGTTAATGGACAGGCGCAGCAGCCGGGCATAGCGGCCACGCGCTTCACCCAGCGTGATCAGGCGTTCGGCGATCACGCGGAAGCCGCCGGTGAAGTCATCGTTGGAGACTTTGCCCTCGACGATCAGTACCTCGTCCTGATTGATCTTGCCCTTGCTGGCATCCAGTACTTCGGCATACACGGTCACGTCCAGCGGGGTGCTGCCATCGTCGATGGTGACGAAAGCCACCTTGCCGCGGGCGCCCATCTTGATGCGTAGCCCCGTCACCACGCCGGCCAGCATCTGTGGCTCGCGCTTGGGTTCTATGCGGGAGAGCGGTGTGCGGATGAAACGGCGCACTTCGGGGGCTGCGCTGTTGAAGGGGTGGCCGGAGAGGAAGAAGCCGATGGCGAGTTTCTCTTCCATCAACTGCTGCTTTTCCTTCCAGACACGTGCCTCAATGTATTCAGGCGCTATTTCGGAGGGGCCGTCGCCCATGTCGAAAAGCCCGCCCTGGCCCGCACTGGCGGCGGCCTGGTCGGCGGCTTCCATGGCTACGCCGACGCTGGCCAGCAGCTTGGCGCGATGAGGCTTGCCTTCCTCCGTGAGGGGGGCGATGGTGTCCAGTGCGCCAGCACGCACGAGCGCCTCGACCACGCGGCGGTTGGCTGCGCGGCGGTCGATGCGGGCGCAGAAGTCGAACAGATCCTTGAACGGTCCGCCCTTCTCGCGCGCGGCGAGAATCCCCAGCACGGCCGGCTCGCCGCAGCCTTTCACGGCGCCGAGGCCGTAGCGGATGGTCTTGGCATCCACGGGTTCGAAGCGGTAGTTGGAGTGATTCACGTCCGGCGGCAACACGGTGATCCGGTTGGCGAGCGTGTCTTCGTAGAAAATCTTGACCGTGTCGGTGTTGTCGAGGTCCGACGACATGGTCGCGGCCATGAAGGCCGAGCAGTGGTAAGCCTTGAGCCAGGCCGTGTGGTAGGTCACCACGGCGTAGGCCGCAGTGTGCGACTTGTTGAAGCCGTACTCCGCGAACTTGGTCATCAGATCGAAGAGGTGTTCGGCCAGTGCCGGATCGTAGCCCTTCTTCGCCGCGCCCTCGGCAATCGTGGCGCGGTGCTTGTCCATCTCCTCTTTTTTCTTCTTGCCCATCGCCCGGCGCAGCATGTCCGCGCCGCCCAGCGTGTAACCGCCGATGATCTGCGAGATCTGCATCACCTGTTCCTGATACACGATTACGCCGTAGGTCGGTTCCAGGCAGGCTTTCAGGTCCGGGTGGAAGTAGTCGATCTCCTGTTTGCCCTGTTTGCGCAGGATGAAGTCGTCCACCATCCCTGAGCCCAGCGGACCCGGTCGGTAGAGCGCGAGCACGGCGATGATGTCTTCGAAGCGGTCGGGGCCGAGCTTCTTCAGAAGCTTCTTCATGCCGTCCGATTCCACCTGGAAGATTGCCGTGGTATTGGCATCTTTCAGGATCTGGTAGGCGGCAGGGTCCGAGAAGCCCAGGCTCATCAGGTCCGGGCGCGAGCCGGTGAGCTTTTCGACGTATTTGAGCGCCAGCTCGATAATCGTCAAGTTGCGCAGACCCAGGAAGTCGAACTTCACCAGGCCAATGGCTTCGACGTCGTCCTTATCGAACTGCGACACGGTCACTGCGTCGTCGCCGTCCGCCAGGTAGATCGGGCAGAAATCGGTGATCTTGCCCGGCGCGATCAGCACGCCGCCGGCGTGCATGCCGACGCCGCGGGTCATGCCTTCGAGCGGCAGGGCCAGCTCCCACAGCTCGGAGACGGATTCGCCGTCCGAGCTGTCGTTCATCATTTCATTGATGGCAGGCTCGGCTTCGCGTGCTTCCTCCAGCCCCAGCGGCTTGTTCTGCACCACCGGGATGGCTTTGGACAGGCGATCGCACAGGCCATAGGGCAGGTCCAGCACGCGGCCGACGTCGCGCACTACGGCCTTTGAGGCCATGGTGCCGAAGGTTGCGATCTGCGAGACGGCATCGTGACCGTAGCGCTGGCGCACATAGTCGATGACGCGGTAGCGGTTTTCCTGACAGAAGTCGATGTCGAAGTCAGGCATCGACACCCGCTCGGGGTTCAGGAAGCGCTCGAACAGCAGGGCGTAGGCGGTGGGGTCCAGATCGGTGATCTTCAGGGCGTAAGCCACCAGCGAGCCGGCGCCGGAACCCCGGCCCGGGCCGATCGGCACGCCGTTGTTCTTGCCCCACTGGATGAAGTCCGCCACGATCAGGAAGTAGCCCGGGAAGCCCATCTGCACGATGGTGTCGGTCTCGAACTTGAGGCGGTCGTAATAGCGTGGGCGTTCCCGGTCGCGCGTGGCTTCGTCCGGGTAAAGCTCGAGCAGGCGTTCTTCCAGCCCGCGCTTGGCTTCGAAGACGAGGAAGTCGTCGAGGCTCATGCCGTCCGGGGTGGGGAACTGCGGCAGGTAGTTCTTGCCCAGCACCACTGACAGCGAACAGCGGCGGGCGATCTCGACCGAGTTTTCGAGCGCTTCCGGGATGTCGTGAAAGAGTTCGACCATTTCGGCCTGGCTCTTGAAATATTGCTCTTCGGTGAAGGGCTTGGGCCGGCGGGTATCAGAGAGGACGTAACCCTGGGCGATACACACGCGGGCCTCGTGGGCCTTGAAGTCTTCACGCTTGAGGAACTGCACCGGGTGGGTGGCAACGACCGGCAGGCTGGTTTCGCCGGCCAGATGCAGGGCGGCCTGAACGTAGTTTTCGTTGCCGGCATGGCCCGCGCGCTGCACTTCTATATAGAAGCTGTTCGGGAAGCGTTGCGCCCAGTCCAGCGCCAGTGCTTCGGCGGCTTTCAGGTTGCCGGAGGCGATGGCCGCGGCGATATCACCCTGCTGTGCACCGGAAAGGCAGATCAGGCCCGAGGCGGATTCGGCGGTGAGCCAGTCACGACGGATT
Source organism: Uliginosibacterium aquaticum (assembly GCF_012972705.2). Lineage (GTDB taxonomy): Bacteria > Pseudomonadota > Gammaproteobacteria > Burkholderiales > Rhodocyclaceae > Uliginosibacterium > Uliginosibacterium aquaticum. Next base: position 757,376 of record NZ_JABCSC020000001.1, read on the forward strand.
TCGGCGCGCCCACGGTGCTTGTTTTCATTGAAGCCACGCGAGAGGATTTCGCACATCTGGCGATAGCCCTCGCGGTGTTTGACCAGCAGCAGCACACGGAAGGGCTTGTCGCGTTCGGTATCGTTGGTGATCCATGCGTCCAGCCCGATGACCGGTTTGATGCCTTTGGCGCGACAGCCCTTGTAGTGCTTGACCATGCCGAACAGGTTGGCCAGATCCGAGATGCCCAGGGCGGGCTGACCATCTTTGGCCGCCGCAGCAATTACATCGTCGATGCGCGTGATGCCGTCCTCGATCGAGAACTCGGTGTGCAGGCGCAGGTGGACGAAGGCGGGGGCGTGGGGGGTGATCTCGGGCATCCGCTGATTTTACCCCGAGGGGGCGGCGCTTCGGCTTGTAAATGCACAGCTCTGAGCGCCGTTCTGGTGAGGCTCCGGGTGTCAGACCTCAGCCTCGGCGCAGGGCCCGCCATTGCTTGAGCAAAGGGGGCAGCACCAGCAGCAGGCCGGCGATGATCAGGATGGTGAGCGAACCGGGGCGGGTGAAGAAGGTGGTGATATCGCCCTGGCTGATGGTCATGGCACGGCGGAAGTGTTTCTCGGCCATCGGCCCCAGGATCAGGCCGACGATCAGTGGCACCACCGGGATCTCGAAGCGTTTCATGGCAAAGCCGAGTACGCCCACCATATATAGAAGCAGCAGATCGAACCAGGATTGGCGCAGCGAATAGGCCCCGAGCGTGGCCAGCACCACGATGCCGCCGTAGAGCAGCGGGCGCGGGATGCGCAGCAACTGTACCCAGATTCCCACCAGCGGCAGGTTGAGCACCAGCAGCATGACATTGCCGATGTAGAGACTGGCGATCAGCCCCCAGACCAGCTCCGGATTGGTATCAAAGAGCAGCGGACCGGGCGTGATGTTGTACTGCTGAAAGGCTGACAACATGATCGCGGCGGTGGCCGAGGTGGGGATGCCGAGCGTTAACAAAGGCACCAGGGTGCCAGTGGCGGCCGCATTGTTGGCCGCCTCGGGGCCAGCCACGCCTTCAATGGCGCCCTTGCCGAATTCCTCCGGGTGGCTGGCGAGTTTCTTTTCGGTGGAATAGGACAGGAAAGTCGGCATTTCGGTGCCGCCGGCCGGGATGGTGCCGAAGGGAAAGCCGATCAGGGTGCCGCGCAGCCAGGGCTTCCAGGAGCGGCGCCAGTCGCCGGCACTCATCCAGATCGAACCCGTGATGCGTTCCAGTCTGGATTTGATGCGGTTCTCGTAGGTCGCGGTGTAGAGGGTTTCGCCGACTGCGAAGAGGCCCATGGCCACCACCACGATATCGATGCCGTCCGTGAGTTCGAGGATGCCGAAGGTGAAGCGGGCCTGGCCGGACTGCTCTTCGATACCGATCATGCCTAGCGCCAGGCCAATGAAGAGCGCCACGAAGCCTTTTTCCGGCATGTCTCCGACGACGGCCGAGACCGCCACGAAGGCCAGCACCATGATCGCGAAATTTTCGGCGGGCCCCAGCTTGAGGGCGAGATCGGCCACGACCGGCGCGAGCAGGGTCAGCAGCACGGTGGCGATGGTGCCGGCCACGAAGGAGCCGATGGCGGCGGTGGATAATGCCGCCCCGCCGCGCCCGGCGTGGGCCATCTTGTTGCCTTCCAATGCACTGATGATGCTGCCGGCTTCGCCCGGGGTGTTGAGCAGGATGGAGGTGGTCGAGCCACCAAACATGGCGCCGTAGTACACGCCGGCAAGCATGATCAGCGCCCCGGTGGGCTCGACTCCGGCGGTTAGCGGCAGCAGCAGGGCTACCGTGGCGGCCGGACCGATGCCGGGCAAGACCCCGATGGCGGTGCCCAGGCTGCAACCGAGAAGTGCCCAGAGCAGGTTACTCAGACTCAGGGCGGTAGCGAATCCGACCGAAAACAGCGCGTTCAGGGATTCCATGTTTACAGCACTCCCGGGATGAAGGCAGGCAGGTTGACGCCCAGGGCGCGGAAGGTATGGAACAGGCCGAGAGCCAAGCCCAGCGAGAGAATCAGATCAAGCGTGCGGCGCGGTGTGTCCAGTGCCCGGCAGATGCCGTAGCACAGCAGCCAGGCCGAGAGGGTGAAGCCAATCAGGCCGATCAAGGCTAGGTGGGCGAGTACGGTGCCGGAAACCAGGGCAAAGCCGCGCCACTCTGCTTCCGGTACGGGCGGCACGCCTTCGTCGCCGGTTTCGTCCGTCGGGCTGGCATGGCCCAACGAGCGGGTGGATTTGAGCAGCAAGGCGCCGCCAGCAATGATCAGCCCCGCCGCGATGAGGCCCGGGAAAAAGTTTGGCCCGACTCTGGCGTAGCCGCCGCCAGTGGGCATCTGGGTGATCTGCAGGGCCATGGCGAGACCGAGCACGATCACGCCAATGGCAAGGTAGGCCTGATGACGGCCGGGCCAGTGGGTCATGGAAAAGCCTCCGGTGGAGCAGGGCTGCCGCCCGGGAGTGGCAGGCCAGCCCTGGGCGGTCGAGATCAGTTCAGCTTGAGGCCACCGATGACGGTTTTGAGGCGCTTCGATTCCGCTTCGACGAAAGCCTTGAAGGGCTCGGCCGGTTGATACAGGTCCAGCCATTCCAGTTTGTCTGCCTTGCTCTTCCAGGCCGGGTCCTTCAGCGCGGCCTCGACCATTGTGACCAGCGCTTTCTTTTGCGCCTCGCTGATGCCGGCGGGGGCAAACACGCCGCGCCAGTTGTACATCACCACATCGATGCCCTGTTCCTTGAAGGTCGGTACCTCGATGTCCGCCTGCTTGGTTTCCGCCGAGAGGCCGATGGCGCGCAGCTTGCCGGCCTTGATCAGATCCACCAGCTCACCATAGCCACTGACATAGGCGGCCAGCTGACTGCCGAGGATGGCCGCCTTGCCCTCACCACCGCCGGCAAAGGCGACGTAATTGACCTTGTCGGCGCTGACCCCGAGCTTTTCACCAATCAGCGCCACCATCACATGATCGACGCTGCCGGCCGAGCCTCCGCCGATTGCCACCGCGCCGGGATTGGCTTTCATGGCTGCAGCCAGATCCTTCATGCTTTTGAAGGGTGAGGCGGCCGGCACCACGATCACGTTGTATTCGCCCATCAGGCGAGCGATCGGTGTGACCATCGAGAGATTGACCGGCGATTTGTTGGCTTCCACTGATGCTGCAGTAACGGCACCAGCCACGATCAAGGAGTGGCCGCTGCCTTTTTCGGTGTTGATGAACTGGGCGAGGCCGATCGCGCCACCCGCTCCGGCCTTGTTTTCTACCGCCACCGATTTGGCTTGGCCGGAGGCCTTCAAGGCGTCGCCGAGGGTGCGGGCAATGGTGTCGAAGCCGCCACCGGGATTGGCGGGGGCCATGATCTTGATGGAATCAACCTGGGCGTGGGCGCTGATGGCGACAAGCGCCAGCAGCCCAGCCATGCGACGGGCAATCTGGATGACGGGCATGATGGTCTCTCTGTATCTGTTATGGGGCAGGTGTGCCGTCGAGGGCACACCCTGGCATTAAGCGGCAGATACGTGATGGATTTGAACTAGGGTTTGCCCGGTCGCAGCGCCCGGCGCGCACGGGGGCCAGACCAGGCACCGGGCTCCGTCACGAGCCGGATCATGGTCCGGTGAAGATGAAAATCCCTGGCCGCTGGGGGCGGGCGGTCATTGCGCCGTCGTACTGCTTTGCGACGGCAGGTATTCAGGAGCGGGCTTGGCGCCTGAAGATGGCCATCTGCTCCAGCACGGTTGGAACGTAGCGTTTTGTTTCGGCGTAGGGTGGGATGCTGTGGCCGTAGCGGATGACGGCATTTTCCCCGGCGTTGAAGGCGGCCAGCACCAGCTTCACGTCGTTGTTGAAGAGCTTGAGCAGATCGCGCAGGTAGCGCGCGCCACCATCAAGATTCTGGCGTGCGTCGTAAGCATTACGCACGCCGTAACGGGCGGCGGTGGCCGGCATTAGCTGGGTCAAACCCATCGCGCCTTTGGGGGAGCGGGCTTTCGGATTGGCGTGGCTTTCGACGGCGACGACGGCTTTGAGCAGGACGGCATCGATGGAATGGGCACTGGCCGCTGCCTCGATATGGCGCACCAGCTCCGCCGGCAGGCTTTTCATCAGGCCTGCACTGGAAGGGATGCCGATGGCCTTCGGGCCGTTGAGATCACGCCAGAGCAGGCGGGCGCGCGGGTCCGAGGGAATGTCCGAGTAATTGTGTACACCGCGCTCATCGATGAAACCGTACACATCGGCGCGCGCGGGGGAGGTGAGGGCGAGCAGAACGAGCAGCAGCGGCTGGGCAAGGGCTGGTTTCATCAGGGGAAATTATGAGTTCAGGACCTCCCGCTGCAAGGCCTCTTCCACACTCAGCAAGGCTGAGCAAAGCTGGGTTGTCAGTGCGGGCAAGGCCGCAGTGTCGCCGGTTTGAGCTGCCTCTTCAAGCGCCACCGCGGCGGCCACGGCGAGCGGCGATCCGAAGTTGCCGACCGCGCTCTTGGCGCAGTGAGCCGTTGCGTGGAGCGCCGCGGCGTCGCCACTGCTGAGGCAGTCTGCCAGCCGCTGGCGCAGGTCCGGCGAATCAAGCATGAACACGGCGGCGATCTCGCGCAGCAGATCTTCGTCGTCGCCGATCTGCTCAAGAACCCAGTGGCGGTTGATTGGGGGGGGCGTGGTAGACATGCGCGTCAGTCCTGGTAAATGTTGTGAATCTCGATGATTTCGTTCCAGCTGGCCAGAAAGAGATCTACACAGCGAGGGTCGAAATGGTTGCCGCGGCCGGCTTCCAGATGGGCACGAGCGCGCTCCAGATCCCATGCCGGCTTATAGGGACGTTCCGAGGTGAGGGCGTCAAAGACATCTGCCACCGCCACGATCCGACCGACGATCGGGATTTCCTCTCTCGCCTTACCCTGTGGATAGCCGCTGCCGTCGTACTTCTCATGGTGGTTCAGGGCAATCTCGGCGGCCATCTGCAGTACGGGGGAGCTGGAGTTCTTGAGGATCTCGTAACCGATCAGCGCATGCTGGCGCATGATTTCCATTTCCTCCGGGCTGAGTTTGCCGGGCTTGAGCAGGATGTGGTCCGGAGTGCCGAGCTTGCCCACATCGTGCATTGGAGCCGCTGACAGGAGTTGGTCGACGAACTCTTCCGGCATGCCCAGCTGGTAACCGATGATCGCCGAGTAGTGCGCCATGCGCAGGATGTGCGAGCCGGTTTCCGGATCGCGGAATTCGGCCGCACGCGCCAGGCGCATGACGGTTTCGCGCTCGCGCAGGTGGATTTCCTCGGTGGCACGCCGCACGGCGATCGATAGTTCATCGGCGCGCAGGCTGGTGGCGGCCATGCTGGCGCGCAATTGCAGCATGTTGCGCACGCGCGGATTGAATTCGTTGCGGTCGATTGGCTTGGTAAGAAAGTCGGTGGCACCGGCTTCGAGTGCGGCATAGCGCACTTCCTTCTCAGCGGCTGCAGTCACCATCAGGATCGGACGATCGCGCAAATCCGGCGTGGCCCGGCAGCGGCGTACGAACTCGAGGCCGTCCAGGCGCGGCATCATGTAGTCGACGATGATCAGGTCCGGGGCATTATCAAGACACCAGGCCAGGCCAAGTTCCGGGTCGGAAAATACGAGACAGTCGTGATCGCCCAGCCTTTTGATGAGGCTCTGCATCACCACTAGATTGACCGGCGTGTCTTCAATGATGGCGATGTTCATGGGGTGGTGATGGCGCAAGCAGGGAGGCTTCCCCTCTCTTATCGGCGCAAGGTGAAAGGGCTTGAGAAACACGCTCTTTGACGAAGGGCGGCTTGCCCGGAAAGCTTGTTGCAGTGCGGCATTGCACGGCACTGTGACATATTTGCCGTGGTCTAGGGTAAACCCTGAAGAAATCGTGGCAGAATTGACTTTGCACAAGTTCAGGGCGGTTCTGCGGGGCTAAGGTTCATCCGTCGCAGGGGTCCAGAAAGGGCGGGTCATGACGATGCAGCATCGGGAATATGCGATGCGGGGCAGCAGCAGCGTCGTGGTTTTTTTTTGCCCTGTGGATAAAAAGTCTTGATGGTAGGATTAATTGGGGTTTGTGCTTATACTAGGCGCGCGCAGTGTGTCCGGGTGCTGCACAGACTCTCTCTAACCGGTAATTTCAACTAGGAGGACGTGATGAGGTTTATTCCCTCTCGTATCGCGGTTGCCGTTGCAGCGGTCGCCGTAGTCGCCGTACCTTCGCTGGCAATGGCCTACCAACAGGCCCCGATGCTGGCGAACAACAAGGCGTTGCCGCCTGTCGATCAGCGCCTGCCCGAGAAGCCCGAGGTTGTTAAGCCTCTGGAGCGTACGGGCCAGTATGGCGGCGTTCTGCGTACCGCCATGCGCGCCAACAACGACCACAACAATATTGTGAAGCTGATCGGTAACCAGTCGCTGGTGCGCTGGGAAGCTACCGGTTTCAACAAGGTTGTGCCGAACCTGGCTGAGAGCTGGGACGTCAATGCTGACGCTACCGTGTATACCTTCAAGCTGCGCAAGGGCACCAAGTGGTCTGACGGTACGCCCTTCACCGCCGACGACATCCTGTTCTCCATGAACGATGTGCTGGCCAACAAGGAATTCCTGAACGCACTGCCGGCCGACTTCCAGCCGGGTGGTGTGGGTGTGCAAGTGACCAAGACCGACGATTTCACCGTCGTCTTCAAGTTTGCCAAGTCCTATCTGCCCTTCCTCGAGAAGCTGGCAACTCCGGTTGCTCAGTACCCGACGATGTATCAGAAGAAGTACTGCAGCCAGTTCCACCCGAAGTACAACGCCAAGGTGGCCGACCAGGCCAAGGCCGAAAACCTGAAGGATTGGGCTGGTCTGCTGCGCAAGTACTGTGGCGACCTGGAAATCCCGTCGCGCTGGAGCAATCCGGCTCGTCCGGTGATGGATCCGTGGGTCATCAAGGATCCGTATTCGGGTTCGGCCACCAAGGTCGTGCTGGAGCGTAACCCCTACTTCTGGCAGGTGGATGACAAGGGCAATCAGCTGCCCTATATCGATCGCGTCCAGTTCCAGGTGATCTCCGAAGTGGAAACCATCCTGCTGGCAGCCATCAACGGCCAGCTGGACTTCCAGATGCGTCACATCTCCTCGATCCAGAACCGTCCGGTGCTGGCCGAGAACGCAGCCAAGGGCGGCTACAAGCTGGTTTCCGGCGCTGGTATCAACGCCAACCAGGGCGGTCTGTGGCTGAACCACTCGACCACCAACGCCAAGCTGCAGAAGCTGATCCGCAACAAGGACTTCCGCATTGCCCTGTCGCACGCCATTGACCGCAAGGAAATCAATGACATCGTGTATCTGGGTCAGGCTCACCCCTGGCAGTCCGGCCCGCAGAAGGCTTCGAAGTTCTACAACGAGAAGCTGGCTACTCAGTATCTGAATCTGGATCTGAAGAAGTCGGAAGAGCTGCTCGACAAGCTGGGCCTCAAGAAGGGCGCTGATGGTTTCCGTACGTATCCTGACGGTGGCCGCGTGTCGATGGGCATGATCGTCATGATCTCGAACGCCTCCCTGATGGAAACCGCCGAGCTGTTGCGCAAGCACTTCTCGAAGGTGGGCATCGAGCTAGTGATCAACTCGTCCGAGCGCTCGCTGTTCTACGATCGTGCCAACACCAACCAGTACGACATCTCGATGGATGTGTTCTCGGGCGGTCTGGATCCGACCTTCAACCCGCGCCCGTGGCTGGCTATTCATCCGCAAGAGTCGCGTATGAGCCTGCAATGGACCAAGTACTATCTGACTGATGGCAAGCAGGGTGAAAAGCCTTCCGCCAGCATGCAGAAGCGCCTGGACCTGTACGAAAAGTGGCAAGGTGCCAAGACCATGGCTGAAGCAGATGGCCTCTTCAAGCAGATCCTTGAAGAAGCAGCCAACGAGTTCGAAGTCATCGGTACCGTGGCTCCGGCTCCCAACGCGGGTGTTCGCAGCGCCAAGCTGTCGAACGTTCCGGTAGCCATGCCTGACGGCTGGACCTGGCCGAACCCGGCTCCGACCCTGCCGGCGACCTGGTCGTTCAACAAGTAATCCTGTTGTAAAAGCTCGGGGGCTCCGGCCCCTGAGCCCCCCTTTCCCGAGGTCTTCTTAGAGAGTCAAGCCGTGCTTAACTACATATTCAAACGCATGCTCTCGGCGATTCCATTCATGTTCATGGTGTCGCTGACGGTATTCCTCCTGATTCAGGCGCCTCCGGGCGACTTCGTCGACAGTTATGCCGCCATGGTGGCCTCCTCTGGCGAAACCCTTTCTCCTGACCAGATGGCTGAACTGCGTCATCGCTTTGGTCTTGATCAACCGATGATCGTCCAGTATTTCCACTGGATCACAGGGGTTGTGACGGGTGACTTTGGCTATTCCTTCGAATGGCAATCCCCCGTTAAGGATCTGGTTGGCGAGCGTATCGGCCTGACCCTCATCCTGTCCCTTTCCGCAATGCTGTTCACCTGGGCCTTGTCCCTGCCGATCGGCATCTACTCCGCCGTCAAGCGTTACTCGATTGGCGACTATGTTTTCACCTTCGTGGGTTTCATCGGTCTGGCAGTGCCCAACTTCCTGCTGGCCCTGGTGATGATGTTCATCGCCCAGAAGTATTACGGCATGGACGTAACCGGCCTGTTCTCCAGTGAGTTCCAGAACGCCCCGTGGTCCTTGGCTCGTGTGGCTGACCTTGGCAAGCACTTGATCATCCCGATGATCATCATGGGTGCAGCATCGGCCGCTGGCCTGATCCGTATCCTGCGTGCCAACCTGATCGACCAGCTGTACATGCCCTATGTTGTGACCGCCCGCTCCAAGGGCCTGTCCGAAACCAAGCTGTTGCTGAAGTATCCGGTGCGCATCGCCCTGAACCCCTTCGTGTCCTCGATCGGCTGGATCCTGCCGAGCCTGGTTTCGGGCGCTGTGATCACCTCCATCGTGCTGAACCTTCAAACCGTTGGCCCGATGCTGTTCCAATCCCTGATGTCTCAGGATATCTACCTCTCCGGCACGATTCTGCTGGTGGTGTGTGCGCTGACCGTGGTCGGCACCCTGATTTCCGACATCCTTCTCGTCATCCTCGATCCGCGTATTAGGTTGGAACAATGAGCGCAGAAAACAAACAAGCAACGACCGTGGCCGCTGCCGCCGCGGCGGAACCGGCGGCCGCAACGGTCAATATGGCCAACCTGCGTGGCGGTATCGAATACGCCTCGCAGTGGGAGCTGATGTGGGCCCGCTTCAAGAAGCACAAAGTGGCTTACTGGAGCATGATGTTCGTGGCCTTCCTGTACGTCGTGGCGGTGTTCGCAGAGTTCCTGTCGCCCTTCGATCCGGAAGATCCGAGCTCGCGCACGGTTTATCAGCCGCCGCAAATGGTCAAGTTCGATGGTTTCAAGCCCTACGTGACCAAGTTCAAGCTGACCCGCGATCCGGAAACCCTGAAGCCGACCTATGTCGATTCCGACGAGAAGACCTACCTGCGCTTCTTCGTGCCCGGTTTCGAGTACAAGATGCTGGGTCTGGTGCCGACCAACCTCCACCTCTTCGGGCCGGCTGAAGCAGGCGAGAAGGTCTTCCTGTTCGGTTCGGACCGCCTGGGTCGCGACATGTTCTCGCGTGTGATCTACGGTGCGCGTTTCACGCTTTCCATGGGTCTGATCGGCGTGATCCTGTCGACCGTGCTGGGTATCGTGCTCGGCGGTATCTCGGGTTACTACGGTGGCAAGATCGACTGGGTGATCCAGCGCGTGGTGGAATTCATCCTGTCGCTGCCGACCATTCCGATCTGGCTGGCGATGGCTGCTGCCATGCCGCGTAACTGGCCGCCGCACCTGGTCTATATCTCGGTGACGGTGATCATCTCGCTGATCGGCTGGACCCACCTCGCACGGGTTGTGCGCGGCAAGTTCCTCGCCATGCGCGGTGAAGTGTTCGTGATCGCTGCCAAGCTGGACGGTTGTTCCGAAGGCCGTGTGATCTTCCGTCACATGCTGCCCTCGATGGCCTCCCACGTGATTGCTGCAGTGACGCTGGCCATCCCGTCGATGATTCTGGCTGAAACGACCCTGTCCTTCCTGGGTCTTGGTCTGCAGCCGCCGGCAATCAGCTGGGGCGTGCTGCTCAAGGACGCACAGAAGATCAGCGTGATCTCGGCTGCTCCCTGGCTGTTCCTGCCTGGCGTGGCAACCGTGCTCGCCGTGCTGGCCATGAACTTCTTCGGTGACGGTCTGCGTGATGCTGCTGACCCGTACTCGCATTAATTCCAGGATTGGTTGATAACGTGAATACTGCAAACCAAACTAGCGACATCATTCTCGACGTTCGCAACCTCCGCACCTACTTCGGTACGGGCGAGAAGGCTGTGAAGGCCGTTGATGACATCAGCTTCAAGATGATGCGCGGCAAGACGCTGTGTATCGTGGGCGAATCGGGTTCGGGCAAGTCGGTGACGGCGCGCTCCATCCTTCAGATTGTTGATCCTCCCGGCAAGATCCAGGGTGGTTCGATGATGTACTACGGCAAGGATCCGAAGGGTGTCGATCTCGCTCAGCTGCACGAGCGCGGCAAGGAAATCCGCTCCATCCGGGGTCATGAAATCTCCATGATCTTCCAGGAACCGATGACCTCGCTGTCGCCGATCCACACCATCGGCAACCAGATCTGCGAAACCATCCTGCTGCACCAGAACGTTGACATGGCCGAAGCTCGCACCCGTGCTATCGAACTGCTGCGCCGCGTGGAGATTCCTAACCCGCAGGTTGCCATCGACAAGTACACCTTCGAGTACTCGGGCGGTATGCGTCAGCGCGCCATGATCGCCATGTCGCTGGCCTGCAACCCGAAGATCCTGATCGCCGATGAGCCGACCACCGCTCTGGATGTGACCACCCAGGCTGAAATCCTGGCGCTGATCAAGGAACTGCAGACCTCCTACGGCATGGCCGTGCTGTTCATTACGCACGATATGGGCGTGGTGGCTGAGATCGCTGACGAAATCGGCGTGATGCAGAACGGCAAGATGCTGGAGTTCGGTTCCGCTGAAGAGATCTTCTACGAAGCCAAGCACCCCTACACGCTGGCCCTGATCGACTCCGTGCGCAAGCTGGAAACGTCGGCCCGTGCCGCTCGCGGTTCGCGTGTGACGGACAAGAAGCTGATGGAAATCCGCAACGTGTCGAAGATTTACCCGGCCCGTTCGAACTTCATGGGCAAGCCGAACCCCCCGTTCAAGGCTCTGGACAACGTCTCGCTGGACGTGTTCGAAGGCGAGAACCTGGGTATCGTGGGCGAATCCGGCTCCGGCAAGACCACCCTGGGCAACTGCGTGATCCGCGTGCTGTCCTGCTCCGGCGGTGAAGTGCTGTTCCGCATGGCTGATGGCCGCATCGCCGATCTGGCCAAGGCTGGTACGCATGAGCTGCGCCAGGTCCACCGTGAAATCCGCATGGTGTTCCAGGATCCGTTCGCTTCGCTGAACCCCCGCATGACGATCGGCCAGATCGTTGGTGAGCCGTTGCTGGTGGCCGGCACCCATACGGGTGAAGCGCTGCGCAAGCGTACCGAAGAGCTGCTGGCCATGGTCGGTATGCCGGCCGGCGCGATGGAACGTTACCCGCACGCCTTCTCGGGTGGTCAGCGTCAGCGTATCGGTATCGCCCGCGCACTGGCTCTGAGTCCGCGTCTGATCATCGCCGACGAAGCAACCTCGGCGCTGGACGTGACCCTGCGCTCGCAAGTGCTGGATCTGCTGCTGGATCTGCAAGACACGCTGAACCTCTCGTTCATCCTGGTCTCGCACGATATCGGCGTGATCCGTTACTTCTGCGACCGCGTGGCCGTGATGTACAAGGGGCAGGTGGTGGAACATGGTCCGGCAGAGAAGATCTGCTCGAACCCGGATCACCCCTACACCAAGGCGTTGATCTCCGCCGTGCCGGGTACCCACCCGCGCGACAAGCGCATCGTGAATCGTCACCGCTACGATGCCGCTGCTGCCGGCATCCAGCTGTCCGGCTCCTGATTCGCGCCGTATTCGGCAAACAGAAAGCCACCTTCGGGTGGCTTTTTTTCGTCTGGGGGATGGCGATTTGATGTTCGGTGTCACGCCTCCGAGCCCTGAGCCGCAGGCAAGAAAAAAGCCGGCATTAGCCGGCTTTGGGGCGGGCGTTCAGCTTTTCAGTCGCCAGACTCACTGCGGGTGACGCGCAGGATCTCGTCCACGGCCGTGTAGCCCGCGCGGACCCTCGCAAAACCGTCTTCACGCAGGCTCTGCATGCCATGCGCGGCAGAGTGACTGCGCAGGGTTTGCTCGTTGGCGCCGTCGTGAATCAGGCTGCGCGTGTTCTCGTCGAAAACCATCAGCTCATAGATGCCGCCGCGACCCTTGTAGCCAGTCTGGGCACAAGCCTCACAGCCACAGGCACGGTAGATAAGGTGCTCGGGGCCGATGCCGAGAAGCTTTTGCTCGGCCGCATCAGGCTCGTAGGCTACCCGACAAGCCGGACACAGACGGCGGACGAGGCGTTGCGCGAGCACCCCGATACTGGATGAGGCCAGCAGGAAGGGTTCGACGCCCATGTCTACCAGACGGGTCATCGCGCTTGGCGCGTCGTTGGTGTGCAGGGTGGCCAGCACCAGGTGGCCGGTGAGCGAGGCCTGCACGGCGATCTGGGCGGTTTCGAGGTCGCGGATTTCGCCGATCAGGATCACGTCCGGATCCTGCCGCAGGATGGCCCGCAGCGCACGCGCGAAACTCATCTCGATGCGCGAGTTGATCTGGGTCTGACCGATGCCGTCGAGTTCGTACTCGATCGGATCTTCGACCGTCATGATGTTCAGCTCGCGCGCATCCATCTGCGCCAGTGCCGCGTACAGTGTGGTGGTCTTGCCCGAGCCGGTGGGGCCGGTGACCAGCAGGATGCCGTGCGGTTGGGCAAGCAGGCCCTGCAGACGGGTGAGCGTTTGCGGCGGCATGCCCAGGCTGTCCAGATCCAGCCGGTTGGCGGATTTGTCGAGCAGGCGCAGCACTACGCGTTCGCCGTGGGCGGTGGGTAGCGTCGACACTCGCACATCCACCGGCCGGCCGGCCAAGCGCAGGGTGATGCGGCCATCCTGCGGCAGGCGTTTCTCGGCGATGTCCAGACCGCCCATGATCTTGATCCGCGACACGATGGCCGCATGCAGGCCACGCTGCGGTTCGATCACGTCGCGCAATGCGCCGTCGATACGGAAACGCACCGTGGCGCGGGATTCGAAGAGCTCGAAGTGGATATCGGAGGCGCCTTCGCGCAGGGCCTCGGTGAGCAGGGCATTGATCAGGCGGATGACCGGGGCATTCTCCTCGGCTTCAAGCAGATCCTGCGTCTCGGGCATTTCCTCGAGCAGGCTGGAGAGGTCGACCGAGTCAGCAATGTCCTCCACCATGCGCGAGGCCCGCGTGCCACCCTGATTGAATGCTTCACTCAGGCGTTGCTGGAAGCGTTCCACCGGGAGCACTTCAAGCGCCAGCGGGCGTCCCGCGACACGCTGCAGTTCGGCCAGCATGCCGAAGTCGCCGCCTTCACGGAAGCACACCGGTAACTGGCCATCCTCATTCGGGTCGCCATCAAACAGCCCGTATTCGCGGGCATGGGCAAAACTGATCAGGCGCTCGCTCATGGTGCTTTGGGCGCCTCGGCGGGAGCGCTGGGGGCTGCCTGGAGTGCTTCGCTGGCGGGGGCCGGAATGTTTGTGGCCGGCACTGTGCGGTCCGGATCGAGCCCTTTGCCCTTGACGAGGCTGTCGCGCTCTGGCAACTGGGTGTTCGGGAAATTCGGCAGTACCCAGCTGCTTTCCGGGCTGTACTCAGCCTGGCGCGCGCGCAGATAGGCGTAGCGTTCGTTGGCAAGGTTGTTGTTGGCCGTGCTGTCACGCAGGATCACCGGACGCAGGAAGACCATCAGGTTGACCTTCTGACGCTCGCGGGTGCGGTAGCGGAACAGATTGCCCAGGTAGGGAATGTCCATGAGGATCGGGATGCCGTTGTCCGTGGTGGACTGACGGTCATCGATCAGACCGCCGAGTACGACGATCTGGCCATCATCGACGAGCACCTTGGTCTCGATGGTGCGCACCTTGGTGGCAATGCCGGTGCCGCTGGTATTCACCGATGTATCGATGCTGGAGACTTCCTGAGCCACGTTCAGGGTAATTGCGCCGGCTTCGGAGATCTGCGGCTTGATCTTGAGCTTGATACCGATGTCACGCCGCTCCACGGTGGTGAAGGGGTTCTGGTTGGAGCCGGTGGAGGATTGGGTGCCGGTGATGATCGGGATGTTCTGGCCGACCACGATGCGCGCTTCTTCGTTGTCCAGGGTCTGCAGGTTCGGCGTGGACAGCACATTGCCGTCGCCGGACTTCTGGATCGCAGTGGCCAGCAGGCCCAGGGTGGCGGTACCGTTGGTTGGGTCGCCGTTGAACACGCCGATGTTGACGCCTTCCGGAACGGTGGCGCTGCCGGCAATGAGGCCATTGGCGATGGTTGCAATGCTGTTGGCCCCCCCCGAGATCGAGGAGATCAGTCCCCCGGTCAGGTTGTTGTTGCCGCCGGCGACCATCCACTGGAAGCCAAATTCGCCGGTCTTGGAAACATTCACCTCGGCAATCATGGCTTCGACGTAAACCTGGGCGCGGCGCACATCGAGCTTCTCGATGATGGCGCGGATGTCGCGGTAGATCTTGTCCGGCGCGGTAATGATCAGGGAGTTGGTGACCGCGTCGGCCTGGATCATCACGTTCACACCGTCGATCTTGACCGAGGTGGCCGTGTTGCCGGTGCTCTGGCCGCTTTGCACGCCTGAAGACGCGGCGGTGGTCGAGGCGCTGCTGCCTGTGCTGCTGCCACTGCTGCCCGAGGAGCCGCCGCCTGAGAGACTGGAGTTGGTGCTGCCGCTGTCCTGCCCGGTCAGGATGCCGCGCAGGGTGGTGGCCAGGCGCGTGGCTTCGGCATTGCGCAGGTAGATCACGTTCATGCTGCTGCCGGTGGCGCCCGGCTGGTCGAGCATCTCCACGATGCGCTTGAGCTGCTCGGTGTGGGCAGAGCTGTCGCTGCGCACGATGAGCTGGCTGCTGCGGGTGTCGGTAATCAGCAGCACGCGCTTGACCCCATCGGGCACCGGCACCGGTGCTGCGGTGCCTTGCAGCACCACTTCCGGCATCAGGCGAGCGAGGTTCTGGGCTACGTCCTGCACCGAAGCGTGCTTGACCGGGATCTGGAATACGTTGGTGCCCGAGGGCTGATCCAGGTGTTCCAGCAAACGATTGATGCGCGAGAGATTTTCGGCGTAGTCGTTGATCACCAGCACGTTGCCGGCCTGGTAGGCGGCGATTACGCTGTTGTTGCCAAGCATCGGGCGTAGCACCTGGGCGAGTTGGGTGGCCGATTCGTAACGTAGCGGATAGACCTGGGTCACAAAGCGGTCGCCCGTCGGGATCGCGCCCTTGCCGACGATCTGGCTGCCGTGCTGCTTGGCATCCCCCTCGGCGAGCACCTTCACTACCGTGCCGTTGTCGATCAGGGTGATGCCCTGCTGGCGCAGCGCGCTCTGCACGATAGGTAGCACCAGATTGCGATCTACCGGCTGGTTGGAAACGATATTCACCGTGCCCTTGAGCTTGGGATCAATCACGAAGCTCTTGCCGGTGATGACGGTGACGGCCTTGAGCGTGGCTTCCAGATCGGAGTTGACGAAGTTGAGCGTCACCCGCTCGTCTGCCGCATGGGCCGACAAGGCAAAACACAGCAGGGTGGCGGCGGCGATGGTTTTGATTTTCATGGCTGGATTTTGTACTGGAGATGCACGGGCTTGCCGTCCCGCAGGATCTGCAGATCGACGTCCTGGGTCTGGCTGAAGTAGTGATAGACGAGGGAGATGTCGGCAAGCTGCCCGATCTCGCGCTCGTTGATCTGACGGATGATGTCGCCATCGCGCAGATTAAGGATCTGGGCGAGGGGCTGTTCGGCCGCGGCGGTGATGCGGATGCCGCCATCCGGGAAGGCTGCAAGGCCCTTGTCCCAGGCGCCGAGATTGCCGCTCTGGGCGATCGAGGCGAGGCGCCCACGCGACACGCTGGTGGCCGGGCTGGGTTTGGCGGGGGCACTGGCTGCTGGCTTCACCGGCACTACGGCAGGCGGTGCTGCCGGGGCCGGGCTGAGCAGGTTGCCGACCGTGGCGGTGGCGCCGGGCGGGAAGGCAAGTTCGTTGCGTACGCCGGCTTGCTCGAAGATGGCGCGATCGGCCTGTACTTCGACCAGGCGCAGGCCCGGCCTGGCTTCTTTGCCGGCTTGCACGGCGACCGGACTGGCCTCTATGCCACCGATCAGAGCCACGCCGTTGTGCCCGGCGATGACGGCGATCAGCTGCAGGCTGGCCAGCGGGCTGACCGGGGCGGCTTCCTGGGCTTGCTCGAACCAGCGCAGAAGGGCGCGACGGCCGCTGGCACCGTCTTCCGTCGGCGGCGCGGCGAGACTCAGGGCGGGCTCATTGCTGCGCCAGCCAAGCAGGGTCGCCAGCAGGCTGGAGAGCGCCCAGCACAAGAGCAGGAAGGTCAGGGCCATGAGCGCGCGCTGGAGGAAGCGGGCGTCGGGGCGCCAGCGCAAGGCGGGCCGATGGAGTCGGAAAGGGAGTCTGATATTCACGGCGAAAATTTAGCGGTTTCCGGGCTGCAAGGATATGGGTTCGGTCACAAAGTCTTCAGGACTGGCTCAGACTGCTGCGTCGCATCCACAGCATGCTGGGCGTGTCCTTGCCGTTGCGCTGGACGAGGGCTTCAAAGCCCATGTGCATCTCGTTGAACCAGGCATCGATATAGATCATGAAATAGCGGCTCTGAACGTCCACGGCCTGGCGGTCGAGCTTGCTGCGCAGGCTCTCCGGCAGGGCCTTGGTGAAGTCTTCGATGCTCAGGTAGGGGTTACCAGTGCGGCGGGCGACGAGGCTGGAGGCGTCTCCCGAGCTCAGGCCCTCGATACTGGCCTGGAGCGCCTCAGCACTGGCGAAGTTCACATTCACCGGCGTTTTCTCCGGCAGGATCACCAGACGGGTTTTGAGCGTTTCGGCCTTGTCGGCCGAGAGCGCTGCGAGGCGCAGCAATTCGCTGAGTTCAGGGGTGCTGTTGGGTTCGCGTTTGCGCAGGGCGACGAACTGGGTCAGCAAGCTGGCCAGATCACGCGTGCTCACGCTGAGGGCGCTGGCGGCGCGCTGCAACTTGGGGTCGTCTTCCTTCACCGCCGTATTGGTAGCGGGTAGCAGATTGCTGAGGTTGAGCTTGCCCTGCATCTCGGCAATCCGCCCGCCAACCCGGCCTTCTTCCACGGCCACCGGTGGGATCGGGATGGTCCATGGCTCGAGCAGGTGATCGACCTGGTTGTTGCGAGCGTCATCGCGCAGCGTCAGGCGTGTCATGTTGATGGCGGCAATGGCGACACCCTGGGCCATGCTGAAGTTGTTGCGATTCTCGATCTGGCGCATCCACAGTTGCTGGCGCGCAGTGAACAGCAAGGCCATTGCGGCGACGATGGCCACCACCAGCAGCGAGACGATCAGCGCGACGCCGCGCTGGGCGTGCGGAGCAGGGCGGCCGGCGTTCATGGCAGGTAGTAGGTGCGGGCAAATTCGCCGCGCCCTTCAAGGGTGAGGTGCAGGCGCAGACCTCGTGGACGAGTCATGTCGGCGAGGTCTTCGGTCGGCCATTTCTTGTGGCTGGCATTGCTGCGATCGATGAACTCCAGCGAACAGGCGCTCACGCCTTCGAGCAGCAGATTAGGCTTCTGCTCGCTGGCGGCCGGCTGGGAGGCTGCTGCGGAATAGGCGAAGACGGGGAACTCCAGCTCCAGGCGACCCTTGGTGAGGCGATAGCGGGCATGGATAGGTTCCTGGTCGGCGCCGAAGCGCAGCAGATCGAGCTGACAGGATTCGCCGGAGTCCGACATCTGGCCCTGCACCGGCGAGCGAACCCGCCCATCGGTGTCAGTCCAGCTGCGTGGCGCGATCTGGGTGAGATCCATGTTGAGGCGCTCGAACACCATTTCCAGCTCGCGCCAGCCGCGCATTTCAGCATCCAGGCGGGCTTTCGAGGTGGTCATCAGATCCAGCCCGCGCCAGGCGAGCAGGCTCACGATGGCGAATACGGCCAGCGCGACCATGACTTCGATAAGCGTAAAACCGCGGTTGCGCATGGCTCAGTTGCCTACCCGGGCGACGTAGCTGATCTGGCGGGCCATCACGTCCTCGGGTTTCGAAACCGAAAAAACCTTCACTTCCATGCGCCGGAAACTCAGGTTCGGGGTGGGGCCGATCTCGCGGCGCCAGATGAATTCATGCCTGCCCTGGCTGGCCTTGCCCTCCTCAGCCCCCATTTCGGGGAAGCTGCGGGTGGCGAAGACTTCATTCGTCACATTGCTGGCAACCCAGCCGGCCAGCGTGCGTTGCTGCAGATCCCAGGCGCGTTCAGCGCCGAAGCTACTGGCCCGGATGGCGGCGGCCAGGGCAATGCTGATGATGGCCAGGGCAATCACCACCTCAAGCAGGGTGAAGCCCCCGGTGGGGCGCAAGCCGGTTTCAGGGCGCATCGTCGGGCACCGTTTCCACTGTGATGCGGCCGAGCGCATCGGCAATCACCTGTACCCGGGCCTGGCCGCCCTCGAGGGTCAGGCTGAAGGGTTCGGAGAGGCCATCTGCGGCAAACACCAGGCGCTCGCCGAGCGGACTTTCGCGGCCATTGACCCGCTGCTTCAGGATGTGCACGTCACCGCGCAGGGCTTGTGGGCGCAGATCGCTGGTGGCCGGCATGGCCATCCACTGCTTGCGCCCGCTGTCGCCGAGCCAGAACTGATAGCCTGCGCCATCACTCGAAAAAGCCACCGGGCGGGCGCTGTAGACGGCTTCATCGCGTGCCGCTTCAAGGCGAATGCTCAGCTCTTCAGCCTGGCCGCGAGTGATGCGCTCGCCCGAATCATCCAGACGCACCACGGCAATGCCCAGCACGATGAGCACTAGGGCCATCACGGCCAGCAACTCGAGCAGGGTAAAGCCTGTGGCCGGGCGGCGCATGGTGCTGCGTGGAATCAGGGGGTGGCGTTGCTGATGTCGGCGTCGAAGCCTTCACCGCCCGATTGGCCGTCGGCACCGTAGCTCATCACGTCGATATCACCCTTGAGGCCCGGGTTCAGGTACAGGTAGTCATTGCCCCAAGGATCCTTGGGCAGGCGCTCCAGATAGCCGCCGCTTTTCCAGTTGGTGGGGACCTGATCGCCACTGGGCTTGCTGACCAGCGCCTGGAGGCCCTGGCCCTGGGTGGGATAGCGGCCGTTGTCGAGCTTGTAGAGCTTCATCGCGGCCACGATGGAGTTGATGTCCTGCTTGGCGGCGACGACCTTGGCTTCGCTGGGTCGATCCATGATCTTCGGCACGATCAGGGCGCCGAGGATGGCGAGAATCGAAACCACCACGAGGATCTCGATCAGGGTGAAGCCGGTGTTGCGCTTGCGAGCTTGCATGTTGCCTGTCTCCTACTTGATCAGCTGATTCATTTCGAACACTGGCAAGAGGATTGCCAGCACGATGAACAATACGACTGCGCCCATCACCAGCACCACGGCAGGGCCCAGCAACTGGGAAAAGGTTTCGACCTTGCGTGACAGGCCAGAGGATTGCTCGGCTGCGGCGCGTTCGAGCATGGTGTCCAGACGCCCGGTGGCTTCGCCGCTGGCCACCAGATGCACCAGGATAGGCGGGAAAGATTTCGCAGCTTCGAGCGCGCGCGCCAGCGACATGCCTTCGCGTACCTGGCGGGCGGCTTGCTCGGCGGCACGCTTGAGCGGCAGGTTGCTCATCACGCCGCTGGCCGCAGCCATCGCGCTGAGCACTGGCACGCCGCTGCCAGCGAGAATCGCCAGGGTGCTGGCAAAGCGCACGGTTTCGGCACTGCGTTCGAGTTTGCCGAACCAGGGCAGGGTGAGCCGCCAGGCATGCACGCGCTGGCGGAAATCGTCTTTTTTCATGGCGCGCAGGAAGGCCACCACGGCCACGATCAGCAGCAACAGGATCCAGCCGCCCCAGCTGCCCAGAAAGTGGCTGATGCCCAATAGCAGGCGGGTG
The DNA here is from genome assembly GCF_012972705.2 of Uliginosibacterium aquaticum. Taxonomy (GTDB): domain Bacteria; phylum Pseudomonadota; class Gammaproteobacteria; order Burkholderiales; family Rhodocyclaceae; genus Uliginosibacterium; species Uliginosibacterium aquaticum. The sequence continues at coordinate 777,533 of NZ_JABCSC020000001.1, forward strand.
GGCAGCGGCAGCACCTGCTTGGCGCCCTGGAAGACCTGCACCATCTGCGGCACGACCCAGGTCAGCATGCCGACGATCACTGCGGTGGCCACGAAGATCACGATGGCTGGGTAGATGAAGGCTAGTGCGAGGCGCGATTTGAGCTCCTCGCGGCGCTCCAGATAGTCCGCCAGGCGCGCCAGCACGCCGGGCAGCTTGCCCGACTCCTCACCGGCACGCACCAGGGCACGGTAGAAGGGCGGAAAAACTTTTTCATGCCGGGCCAGCGCGGCGGAGAGCGAAACACCCGAGGCGATGTCGTGGCGGATCAGGCCCAGCAAGGTCTGCTCACGCTTGTTTTCGGATTGCTCGGCGAGCACGGCGAGGGCTTCGTCGATCGCCAGCCCGGCATCGAGCAGGCCGGCCAGCTGACGGGTCAGGGTCGCCAGACTGGCGCCGCCCAGGCGCAAGCTGCGGCTGGCTTCACGGGCCTCTTGGAGATCGAGCACGGCCAGCCCCTGCTCGCGCAGCAGGCTGCGTGCATGACGAGCCGAGTCGGCCTCGATGCGGCCACGCTGGATAGTTTTCTGATCGGCCGCGAGAGCCTTGTAGCTGAAGGCTGCCATGGCTCAGCGCGGATAGCTCAGCAGATAGCTGTCGCCATCGCGCGGCAGGGTGGCCAGCACGGGCGATAGGCCAGGCAGGTCGGCTTCCGGTTTGAAGCGCAGGTCCAGCTTGGCCTTGTTCTTGGCCAGATCAAAACTGCCACCACCCTGCGCGTGCAGGGTACCGCTCAGATGGCTCAGTTCGATGGCGCCGGCGCCGGCGGCATTCGCCGTGACGCGGAACTGGTAGCTGCCGAGCGAGGTGACTTCACCTGCCATGGCTGAGCTGACGCGTTCGATGCGGCCGCTCACGTTGATCGGTTCGCCGCGCGTGAGGCGCTCGCTCTGTACGAACAGATCGCCGCGCAGGCGCACGCCGGCGAGCGTCGGATTGAACTGAGTCAGCGGCTCCAGTGGCAGGCTCAGCTCCAGGCCTTCTATCACGGGGCCACGAAAACCGAGCACGGCGCGCAGCTTGCCGGGGCGCCCGGCATGCTCGCTCTGCAGTGCCCAGGCCAGTTGCCCCTTGAACAGGGCGCCGGGCTGGAATTGCCAGGCCAGCTTTTGCTGGGCCACGATGCCCTTGTAACCGAGCGCGGTGGCGCGGCCTTGCCACAGACTGCCCTCCAGCCCCGCCAAGGCGATATCCGTCGGTAAAAAGCGTGCGGCGAGGCCGGCCGGGAAGCGGGCCACCAGCAAGAGCAGGCTCAGCGCCAGCGCCAGGAGAATCCAGGTCAGGGGCTTTTTCATCGGCGACGCTCCAGAATCACCGTGGCTTCCGCCTGCTCTCCGGATTCCAGGGTGCGGATCTGCAGGCTGGTGACACGGGCGCCAGCGGTGAGGCGGATGGCATTCAGACTGTTGATGAGGCTCTGGCCGGCGCGCGCGTTCATCGTCATTTCCACGCGCTCTGCGCTCAGTCCGCGCAGCTCGGCCTGCACGCCCTGCTCGGCGAGGATGCGGAACACTTCACTGCGCAGATCTTCACCGCGCTTGGTCGGTGCTACCGGCGCAGCGTTCTTGCCGGCGGCGATCTCGAAGCTGTTCAGGGCCAGCTCGGGCAGTCGGCGGCGCAGGGACTCGATGCGGCCCTGCACGCTGAAAAGACTCAGCAGATACAGGGCGATCAGCAGCACGATGCCACCGATGATCAGGACCAGTTGTTCGCGCCGATTGCGCGCGCGCCAGTAGCGCTCGGCGGCATTGCGCCAGAGGATCAGCTGGTCTTTCATGGCTGCCCCTTGTCGATCTTGATGATCAGTTGTTCCAGCCCCTTGTCGGTGGTCTGGCTCTCAAAACTGATGCCCTTGCCTTGCAGGATTGGCTTGAGCTGGTTCGCGTCAGTCGTGGTGAGGGTGAGTTTGAGGCGCCCCTCTTCTGATTCGATGCGGGCTGGCTTCAGGCTCAGCCCGCTCAGGGCCGCAAACCGGGCCAGCTGATCGAGCGCATCCCCTCCTTGCTGGCCAGGCTGGCCACGGCTCTGGCGCCATTGCAGGATCGGATCGACGATCGGCACACCGGGATTGGCGGCCGCGAAGTTCTGGCGGATGGACTGGCGCAGGTTGGCCTCGCGGGCAGCAAGCTGGCGCCATTCCAGAACCTGGGCCAGCAGGTAGATCAGCGCTGCCGCGATCAGCAGCCACAGCGCCGGCTTGAGCTGAGCCAGTGAAAAACTGGCCTGAGCGCGGCGCAGGCCTGGCAGGCCGACGAGCAGATTCACGCGATTGATGGGCGGGGCCGTCAGCAAGGTGTCGATGGCCTGGGAGTCGGGGCACAGGGACAACAGCAAGTCCTGTGAGGGCAGGAGACCGTACTCGCCGGGGGCGCGCTGGAAAATCCAGCCCGATGGGGTTTCGGCGTGCTGGCCGGGGGCGAGCAGGGCTTGTTCGGGGGTCAGCAGATCGGCCTGGCGCAGGCTGGCAAAATTCGCCAGCTGACGCTCCAGCCAGGCACGCTCACAGACCCATACGCACAACAGTTTGTCCTGACGTGCGCCGCTGACGATCACGCTGGCGGCCAGATCGCCGAGGGCACGATCTTCAAGGGCCTGGCGAATCAGCGCCGCTTCATGCTTGCCGGTGAGTGCGGGCAACTCGATACGATGCGCCGCCACCCGGCTGGCGGGCAGGATCAATTCCAGGCGGTCTGACGGGGGCAGGTCCGCGAGCAAAGTGGTGCCACGCGCCTGAGCCTGGCCCGAGCCATTCAGGCCGAGCCAGTCGAGCGGGGCATCCGTCAGACCTTGTGGCGGGAGGTGAACCCGCAACAGAGCAAATGAAGCAGTCATGCGTGCCGTGTGTTTGCCGGAAAGGCGGAAGTATAGGGGGATAAGCGCTGTGCTTTGCCTGCTTTTGCGGAAAATGACACAGCCTCGCAAGGCTGCGAGGCTGTGTCATTCAGCGTGCAACAGGTGACTCAGAGCTTGCCGGCGCCAGCGCTTGCCGGGATGGTGGTGGCCAGGTTGCTGGTGGCTTCCGGAGTGTAGGTGTAGAAGTCGGAAGGCTTGGCTGTGGGGGCGCCAGTAGTGGCGTTGATGGCATACCAAGGAGTGCTGCTGACTGTAACGTTGGTTGTGGTGACACCAGTGACGGCACCGCCGGCATCGAGTGCATTTTCATTGAGGATGTTGCCAACGTGCCAAGCATAGGCTGAACAGTATTCGGTGCTGGTGCTGGTCGTTGTCACGCAGGCCGCAGTCTTGCTGCCGGACGATCCCTTGTACACATTTGCGCCGGTGGGGGTGCCATTACTCAGCTGAACGACGTTGTTCTCGACGTAAAGCTTTGCTCCTTGCGCTTGTGACCATGCCACTGACCATGGGTAGTTTGCCGAACTGCTCATGTCACCCGTGAAGTAATTGTTGAACAGATGAACTACGCCGTAACGCACCAGAGGCTGACGTTGCTTAAGGTTCTGGAAATAGTTGTGATGCAAAGTTACTTTCAGTACCGAAGGGTTTTCGGCTGTGGTGCTAGCCGTTTCGGTGCTGCCGATCAACATCGACTTGTCGTGATCATGGAAGTGGTTATATGAGGCAGTCACGTAGTTGGCCGCTTTGGTGATATCCAGCAGGCCGTCGTGGTGCTGAACCTTGAAGTCGCTGCCGGTCCAGCCTGAGTCGGTCCATACCGACGGGTAGTCGTGATCGATACGGCTGCCGTCCGAGAATGTGTTGTGGTCGATCCAGACGTTGGTCGCATAGTTGACCGAAATGTTGTCATAGGCCGAATTCCAGCGCCCGGTGGTCGAATCGGTCGGATCCCATTGCGGGAAGAAGTCGAAGGCGTCTTCGAAACTGATGTTGCGGATCACAATGTTGGATACCACCGAGGTGCTGGAGCCGCCATCCAGTAAAAGCTGGCCGTGTACGATTTTGGCGTTCGAGCCTAGGCCGATGATTGAAGTATGGGACGGGATCGACAGGCGCACGACCTTCTTCTGGATATTGGCTGCGCACACGCGGGCGCTTTCCGGGGTGCCGCTGACCGCGGTCGAATTGCCCCACACGCTGGGCGTATAGGCTGCGTAATATGCAGCCCAAAGTGCTGCTGTGGTTGTATAGCCATAGCTTGCGCAAGTCGAGCTGGCTGCGTTGGCGTAGGTCAGGTAGTCGTCAGCGGTCAGCTCAGTGCCGGCCTTGTTGGTATTCAGGCTGATTTCGCCGGAAACGTAGATGATTTTTGCGCTGCTATCGAGGCTGCCGCTGGCGATGCTGCCGTCAGCGTTGATGGTGGCGCTGTTGCCATAGAGGGCCTGAATCAGCTGGGCGCGGGTGCTGACGGTGTAGGTCTTGGCTGCAGTGGCGCTGTTGCCGCCGGTGGTGCCGGTGCCGTAAGTGGCCCAGCCCGTTGCGCCGAGCGAGCCGACCAGGGTGGCTGTGGCGCTTGCATTGCTGCTTGTTGATGCGCTGGATGCGGCTGTGCTGGATGAAGTACTGCTTGTCGAACTCGTGGTTGTAGTGGATGAGCTGCCACCACCGCCTCCACCACCGCAGGCAACAAGGGCGGCCGCGGTGGCCAGCAAAAGGGCTATTCCGGGTTTTTTCTGGACAAGCATGCTGCAACTCCTTTGGTTCTACGTCTTTGGTTATATGCGTCGGCAACGGGAAGTACCGTCCCACCGAACTTGTCGCCAAATATAGTCAGAACCAGAGGAAATTTGTTGACCGGTAACATTGTTTGATGTTTTCGGGAACAAAACTGTTGCGGCGAGCGCACAAAAGCAGAAACCCCGGCATCGCTGGCGGGGTTTCTGTGAATGGAGTGGTGGGCCCCCCGAGAGTCGAACTCGGCACCAACGGATTATGAGTCCGCTGCTCTAACCAGGCATGAGCTAGAGGCCCGATGCGTACACGGCCACCCGTGGGCGGCCGTGCGGCAGTGAAACGGGTGTGCGGATCAGCCTTCGCCGTCGAGGAAGCTGCGCAGCTTCTCGGAGCGGCTCGGGTGACGCAGCTTGCGCAAGGCCTTGGCTTCGATCTGGCGGATGCGCTCGCGGGTGACGTCGAATTGCTTGCCGACTTCTTCCAGCGTGTGGTCCGTGTTCATTTCGATGCCGAAGCGCATGCGCAGTACCTTGGCTTCGCGCGGGGTGAGCGAGTCGAGGATTTCCTTGGTGGTGTCCTTCAGCGAGGAGTACAGCGCAGCCTCGGCCGGAGCCAAGGTGGCGGTGTCTTCGATGAAATCGCCCAGGTGGGAGTCGTCGTCGTCACCGATCGGCGTTTCCATGGAGATCGGTTCCTTGGCGATCTTCATGATCTTGCGGATCTTGTCTTCCGGCATTTCCATCTTGATCGCCAGCGTTGCCGGATCCGGCTCGGCGCCGGTTTCCTGCAGGATCTGACGCGAGATGCGGTTCATCTTGTTGATCGTTTCGATCATGTGCACCGGGATACGGATGGTGCGGGCCTGATCGGCGATCGAACGCGTGATGGCTTGGCGGATCCACCAGGTCGCATACGTCGAGAATTTGTAGCCGCGACGGTATTCGAACTTGTCCACCGCCTTCATCAGGCCGATGTTGCCTTCCTGGATCAGATCGAGGAACTGCAGGCCGCGGTTGGTGTACTTCTTGGCGATGGAGATCACGAGGCGCAGGTTGGCCTCGGTCATCTCGCGCTTGGCGCGGCGCATCTTGGCCTCGCCGGTGCTCATCTGCTTGTTGATTTCCTTCAGGTCCTTGAGCGGGATCTGGATGTGATCCTGCAGGTCGATCAGCTTCTGCTGCTCTTCCAGAATCGCCGGCTGCATGCGCATCAGCGTGGTGGCGTAGGGCGCACCGGAGCTGATCTCGCTCTTGAGCCAGTCAAGGTTGGTTTCGTTGCCAGGGAAGACCTTGATGAAGTGCTGGCGGCTCATGCCTGAACGCTCGACGCACAGGTCGAGGATCTTGCGTTCGTGCTTGCGCACGTTTTCCACCATGTGACGCACGCCGTCGCACAGATTTTCGATCTGGCGTGCGGTGAAGCGGATATTCATCAGCTCGGCGCTGATCTGCTCGTGGAGCTTGATGACGGTCTTTTCGTGCGGACCCTTCTTGATCAGCACTGGCATCATCTTCTCGACGAGCCCGCGGATGGTCTCGAAGCGCACCAGCGCTTCGGTCTTGAGCTGCAGCAGGGAGGCGCTGGCGGCGGCGTTGCCGGCGTCTTCGTCGTCCTCGTCGTCGGCTTCTTCTTCAGCGAGTTCGTCTTCTTCGACTTCCTGGGCTTCGGCCGCGGCTTCGGTGGCGTTCGGATCAACCAGCCCATCGACCAGTTCGTCGATGCGCATTTCGTCCTTGGCGACCTTGTCGGCCATGCCGAGGATGTCGGCCATGGTCGAGGGGCAGGCCGAGATAGCGATCACCATGTGCTTGAGGCCTTCCTCAATGCGCTTGGCGATCTCGATTTCACCTTCACGGGTGAGCAGCTCGACGGTGCCCATTTCACGCATGTACATGCGCACCGGGTCGGTGGTGCGGCCAAATTCGGAGTCGACCGAAGAGAGCGCCTGTTCGGCTTCTTCTTCGGCGGCTTCGTCAACGGAGGCCGGCGCCACGCCATCGGTCAGCAACAGGTCTTCAGCGGCAGGGGCTTCGTCGAATACGCGAATGCCCATGTCGTTGAAGGTGGAGATGATCGACTCGATCTGCTCGGCGTCGACAAGGTCGTCCGGCAGGTGGTCGTTGATCTCCGCATAGGTCAGGTAGCCGCGCTCTTTGCCTAGGGCAATGAGGTTTTTCAGGCGGGTGCGGCGGACTTCGGCGTCTACGGTGTTGTCAGAAGGCGCAATGTCGATCGGCAGGTTCTTGCTTTTTTCCTTGCCCCGGGCTGCTTTGGCTTTAGGGAGATCTTTGCTCGTAGGTGTTGCTTTTTCCTTGGCCATCAGGGTCCTCGGTGCAAGGCAGGTTAATTCTGAAGAACCGTAAATTCTAGGCGATCAGGAGGTCTTCTGTCCAGATCTAAGCTGCTGTTTTAGCGTGGGAAGCTCTGCGTAACGGCGCATTTCGGCCGTTTCGAGTGCTTCTCCTTCGGCCAAACGATGGCGCAGGCTGTTGAATTCATGATCGATCATGGCGATACGCAGGTTGGCGATATGGCCGTCCAGTTCGGCTTGCGCCGCTTTGCTGGAGTTGTGTGTGGCATCTTCGCGTGCTGGCGGAGTGTCCTCTTCTGGGGCGTTGAGCAGTTCGCGCAAGAGGGCGCGTTGGGCGTCGTCCTGGCTGCTCTGGAAGAGGGCTGCAATGGTAGTTGGGCCGAAGTGGTCGTGATCGTGTGCGTCGCGGAAAAGCTGGATCAGGGCGCATTCCGTGCTGTCTCCGAGCAATTCGGGCAGATCGCCGGGCAGGCGGTCGAGCAGTTCGGGGTTTTGCGAGAGCAGGCGTAGCAGTTGGCGTTGGGGGCCTATTGGCGCACTGCGCCCGGCGCGTGGGCGTGCAGCGACTTTGTTGCGTGGGGGCGGCTTGATGCCGAGAGCGTGGGAGACTTCCTCGCTGCTCATGCCGGCGTCGTCCGCAAGCAGGCGGATGGTTTGCAGCTGCAGGATGGGGGCTGAAATCTTCGGGATCAGCGCCTTGGCCTCGTGGACGAGCTTGGCACGCTCTTCCGGGATTTCCAGGTTCAGGTCGCCGCGAAGTTCGCGTAGCAGGAATTCGGAGAGCGGCATCGCGTCATGCACGGCACGGTGGAAGGCTTCGAGGCCTTCGGCGCGGATGAAGCTGTCGGGGTCGTGTTCGGTGGGCAGGAACAGGAAGCGGACTTCACGGTCGTCGGCGAGTTGGTCGAGGCTGTTCTCAAGCGCGCGGCGCGCAGCCTTGCGACCGGCTTTGTCGCCGTCGAAGCAGAACACGACCTTCTCGGACTGGCGAAACAGTTTTTGGATGTGGGTGGCTGTGGTGGCTGTGCCGAGGGTAGCGACGGCAGCGCCGAAGCCGTATTGCGCCAGCGCCACGACATCCATGTAGCCTTCGGTGACCACGACTACGCCGCTCTCGCGGATGGCCTGGCGGGCCTGGAAAAGACCGTAGAGTTCGCGGCCTTTTTCGAACAGCGGGGTTTCGGGTGAGTTCAGGTATTTCGGCTCGCCCTGGCCGAGTACGCGGCCGCCAAAACCGATGATGTTGCCGCGCTGATCGAGGATGGGGAACATTACGCGGTCGCGGAAGCGGTCGTAGCGGCGCCCGGCGTCGTTCTGGATCACCAGGCCGGCTTCGAGCAGGGCGGGGCTGTCGTAGTCGCTGCCGAAAGCGCTGCGCAAACCGTTCCAGTCGTCCGGCGCATAGCCAATACCGAAAGCCTTGGCGATTTCGCCGGTGAGGCCGCGCTGCTTGAGATACTCAATGGCCTGCGGCGCGTACCGTAGTTGTTCGCGAAAATAACGCGCCGCGCGGGTGGTGGCTTCGAGCAGGCTGCTGAGCTGGGCGCGGTCCTGCTGCGGCGCGTCGTCTTCCGGCACCGTGAGGCCACATTGCTGCGCCAGGTCCTTGATCGCGTCGCGGAAGGACATTCCGCAGTATTCCATTAGGAAGCCGACTGCCGTGCCGTGGGCGCCACAGCCGAAGCAGTGGTAGAACTGCTTGGTCGGGCTGACCGAGAAGGAGGGGCTCTTCTCGTTGTGGAAGGGGCAGCAAGCCATGTAATTGGCGCCCCCCTTCTTGAGCGGCACGTAGCGCTCGATCAGGTCGACGATGTCGGTGCGGGCCAATACATCCTGAATGAAAGACTCGGGGATCACTCGCGGTGCTCAGGCTTGGGGTGAGGGCGGGCGAAGTTTCGCTTCGCCCGGGGGTCATTTTGCCAGTGCGGCCTTGACCTTGGCTGAGACGGCGGTCATGTCGGCGCGGCCGGCCAGTTGCGGCTTGAGGACGCCCATCAGCTTGCCCATGTCGGCCGGGCCGCTTGCGCCGGTCTGGCTGATCGCGGCTGCAACGGCCGCATCGATTTCAGTGTCAGAAAGGGCGGCAGGCATGTAGGCAGCGAGAACGGCGATTTCTGCACGCTCGATTTCGGCCAGATCTTCGCGCTTGGCAGCTTCGTACTGGGCTACCGAATCGCGGCGCTGCTTGATGAGCTTGTCGGCGATCGCAATGATTGCGGTGTCGTCCAGCGTGACGCGCTCGTCGACTTCCTTCTGCTTCATGGCAGCCATGAGTAGGCGGATGGCGCCCAGCTTGGCTGTTTCCTTGGCACGCATGGCGGCCTTCATGTCTTCCGAGATACGTTCCTTGAGGCTCATCTCAAACTCCGCTGAATTCTTGGGGTGGCAAGACAAAAACCCGGCCACCCTTGCGGGCTCCGGGTTTTGCTTCATGCAGACGTGCTGGAGCGTGCCGCAGCGGCACGCATGCCGATCAGTAGAGCTTCGGCGGCAGGGTCTGGCTGCGCAGACGCTTGTGCAGACGCTTGACGGCCGCAGCCTTCTTGCGCTTGCGCTCAGTCGTGGGCTTTTCGTAAGACTCGCGAGCACGCAGTTCAGTCAGCGTGCCAGCCTTTTCGATGGTGCGCTTGAAGCGGCGGATGGCGACTTCAAACGGTTCGTTTTCCTTGACGCGTACACCAGGCATTCTGTGTTCCTTGCTGGACAGACTATGTGAAGAGCTCGCCAGTTTATCTGCAAGTTTGCAAAATTCCAAGCCCCTTGTTCGGAGGCGGGGACGGCGATGCGATAAAATCGGCGTCATGATGAAGCCTCAACTCGTTCTCGGTATTGAAACTTCCTGCGACGAAACCGGCATCGGCCTGGTTGAAACCGGCCGTGGCCTGCTGGCGCACCGGGTCTTTTCGCAGATCGACATGCATGCGGCTTATGGCGGCGTGGTGCCAGAGCTGGCTTCGCGCGACCATGTGCGGCGCATCGTGCCGCTGATCCGCGAGACGATGCTGGCAGCAGGGCGCGAATTGAGCGAGCTGGACGCCATCGGCTACACGACCGGGCCCGGCCTGGCGGGAGCTTTGCTGGTGGGCGCCAGTGTGGCGGAGTCGCTGGCGCTGGCACTTGATGTCCCGGCGATCCCGATTCATCACCTGGAAGGGCATCTACTTTCGCCGATGCTGTCGAGCGAGCCGCCGACGTTTCCTTTTGTGGCTTTGCTGGTGTCGGGCGGGCATACCCAGCTCATGCGCGTGGGCGGAGTCGGCGATTACGCTTTGCTGGGCGAGAGTGTGGATGACGCGGCCGGTGAGGCTTTCGACAAGACGGCCAAACTGCTGGGCTTGCCCTACCCGGGCGGGCCGATTTTGTCGAAACTCGCTGGGCAGGGCGAGGCAGGCAAGTTCAAGCTGCCGCGCCCGATGAAAAACTCAGGCGATTTGATGTTCAGTTTCAGCGGACTCAAGACGGCAGTGCTGACGGCGACCCAGAAGGCGGATTTCACGCCAGAGCGGATTCCGGATCTGGCCGCCGAGTTTCAGGAGGCCGTGGTGGACGTGCTGTGCGCCAAAGCACGTGCAGCCCTTGCGCAGACCGGCCTGAGTCAGCTGGTGGTGGCGGGGGGCGTGGGCGCCAACTCGCGTCTGCGTGAGCGTCTGCGGCGGGAAATCGGCAAGCGTGGCGGCAAGGTGTTCTTCCCCGAGCTGGAGTACTGCTCGGATAACGGCGCAATGATCGCCTTTGCCTGTGCCATGCGCATCGAGGCCGGCAAGGCGGCTGCGGCCACGGGGGGCGCGTTTGCGGTGCGCCCGCGCTGGCCACTGGCCGAAATCAGTTAGCCGCGCCTTGTTTCTTGCTGCCGATCTTGCTTTCTTCGCCCTTGATCAGGCGGGCAATGTTCGCCTTGTGGCGCCACAGCAGTACGACCACCATGGCCATTACGCCGACCGTCCATTCTTCCGAGCCGGTGATGGCGCGCGTCAGCACCGGTGCGACGATGGCCGCTACGACGGCCGCCAGCGAGGAGTAGCGGGAGACGGCGGCGGTGGCAATCCAGGCCAGCAGTACCGCACCGCCTAGCAGCAGGTCAATGCCCAGCAGCACGCCGGCAGCGGTCGCAACGCCCTTGCCACCCTTGCCGCGCAGGAAGATCGAGAATACGTGGCCGAGAAAGACGGCGACGGCGATCAGAACGGTGCTGGATATATCCAGGCCAAGTGTCGGGCCGAAGCTGCGTGCGCCCCAGACTACCAGACCGCCTTTGGCGGCATCGCCGATCAGGGTGAAGAGCGCAGCCTTCTTGTTGCCGCTGCGCAGTACATTGGTGGCGCCGGGATTGCCCGAACCGAAACTGCGGGGGTCGTCTAGCCCCATCAGTTTGCTGACGACAACGGCAAAGGGAATGGAGCCGATCAGGTAGGCGGCGAGTAGCGAGAGTAGAATCAGCAGCATTTTCTTCAGGGCCTTGCGGCCGGATATTCGGACATGGATTTTATTTTCATCGAAGGCATGCTGGTGGATGCCAATGTCGGGATTTTCCCGCGCGAGCGTTCAGCTTCGCAGCCGCTGGAAATCAACATGACCTTCGGCGTGCCGGATGCGGCAGCGCTGCGCGATGATATCGCGGATACCATTGGTTACGATCAGGTCGTGGAGAGAATTCGCGCCGTTCTGGCCGAGCGTCAGTTCAATCTGCTTGAAACGCTGGGTGAGTTTGTTGTGGCGCTGATGTTCGAAGAATTCAATGCGCCGTGGGTTCGCGTTTCGATTTCCAAGCCGGGCGTCATGAAAAATGTGCGTCGGGTAGGGGTATATATCGAACGCGGTCGAAATGGCGATGAACCGCCGCGCGGAGGGGGGTTAGGTCCGCTGGGTGTGCCGCGGAGTTGAGCAATCGATCAGACAGAAACAAAAAAGGCGACCCGGGCGGGTCGCCTTTTTTTCAGCCTTGGGAAATCAGGCCTTGATGGTCAGCGATTCGAGGCTTTGACCCGCAGCGAGGGCATCGGCCACCCACAGCGGCTTGCGGCCACGGCCGGTCCAGGTTTGCGAAGCATCAGCCGGATTGGCGTATTTGGCGGCAACCTTGGCGCGGACCTTGCCGGCCTTCTTGGCGCGCGGTGCCTTGGGGGCCGCGCCGGCCTTGGCCGGCTTGCCGCCGAGCAGGGCGTCCAGCGAAATGCCGTGCTTGGCGGCAACAGCCTTCAGCTCTTTCATGGCCTTTTCTTTGGAGTTGCTGGCGCGCTTGGTGATTTCGGCCTTGATGGCTTCGGCAGCCTGGCTGAGGTCTTTGTCAGTGGCTTTGTTGAGCTGGGATTTGGTCAGCAGCATATCGATGTCCTTTGTCGCGGTAAGGCCTGGAATTTGTGGCGCCGGGGCGCCTTCTGAATACAGGCATGTGCAGAGCGGAAATAAAAGCTGCTTGCCTGTGGGTGCGGAAGATTTTGCCACTATTAATTCTATTCGCGCAAATCCATTTTTATATGTTTACAGTTTGAACTTATTTTCAGCCGGGCAATCACCCAGAAGTCCGGGTGATTTTCAGGCGCGCGGATGATGTTCGGAATGCATTTTTTTCAGACGCTCGCGCGCGACGTGGGTGTAAATCTGGGTGGTTGAAATATCGGCATGGCCCAGTAATAGCTGAACTACGCGCAGGTCGGCACCATGATTGAGGAGATGGGTAGCAAAGGCGTGGCGCAGGGTGTGGGGAGAAATCAGGTGGGTGTCGATCGCGGCATTCGAGGCGTGCTGTTTGATGGTATTCCAGAACATCTGGCGGCTCATGGCACTGCCAAAACGGGTCAGGAAAACATCGTCGCAGGGCGCTTTCAACAGCACTGGACGCGCTTCGGCGAGATAGCGCTTTACCCATTCGAGGGCCCATTCACCCAGTGGTACCAGACGTTCCTTGGCGCCCTTGCCGGTAATGCGGACCAGGCCTTGCTGTAAATCCATTTCAAACAGTTTTAGATTTACCAGCTCGGAAACGCGCAGGCCGCTGGCGTAAAGCGTTTCGATCATGGCGCGGTCACGCAGGCCGAAAGGCGAGGCTATTTCCGGCGCGGCAAGCAGGGCTTCGACCTGGGTTTCGCTGAGTGTTTTCGGGAAGCGTTCGGCGGTTGCGGGCGTGCCGATATCGAGGCTGGGGTCGCGGGCGATACGCTGGTTTTGCAATTGCTGGCGATAGAAACGGCGCAGAACGGACAAGATCCGGCGCTGAGTGGCGGGTTTGCTGCGAGCAGAGATTTCGCTGAAATAAGCGGCCAGGTCGCTGCTCTGCGCCTCAATGAGCTCCCGTTGCGTGTGCTGTTGCAGCCATTGGGCAAAAAGCTTCAGATCGCTGCGATAGGATTCGAGAGTGTTTTTGGCGAGTCCGTCCTGCAGCCAGAGATCGTCAATGAAGGCGTCAATCTCCGGGTGATTGGTGCTGGTCATTTACAGCGCGCCCTCATGCTGCAATAACCAGCGTTTGGTATCGAGCAACCAACCGCCTGTGGCATGAGAAAAACCGCCCATGCCGGATTTTCCGAGTACGCGGTGACAGGGTGTCACCAGCGGAAAGGGATTGGCGCCGCAGGCCTGGCCGACGGCGCGTGGTGCGGATCCGAGGCGGACCGCAATTTCTCCGTAATTGAGGGTTTGGCCTGCAGGAATAGTGCGGATGCTCTGCCAGACGCGCTGCTGGAAAATCGTACCGCGCGCGAGTATTGGTAGATTGAAGCGTTGAGCCGGGTTCTGGCGGTATTGCTCCAATTGCAGACAGAAGGATTCCGCGACTGGATTGGTGATGATCTCGAGGGGCGTTTCCGGCGGCATGAACACGATTTCCTCGATCGTGCCGTTGGCTGTCTGACGTAGCCCGAGCACGCACCCCGGAATCCGGGCAATGGCGTTCAGCGGGGTCATTTCACTGGGGCTGCCCGAGCAGCGCCTCACGCACGGAAACTTGCGGCACATGTTCGCCGAGCCAGATTTTCAGCAAGGCCTGATTGAAATCTTCACCGGGAATATCGTTTCCTTTTTGCTCACCACCTACCAGCACGCGAGTGCCCTGGCCAGAAATGTAATCGAGACGGATAGTGGTTTTGGCGGGGACTTTGCCGATGCCCAGCATGGTTTGCTGCAGGCTGTCGATACGGCTCTGGACCTTTTGCAATTCGAGATCACTTTGGTTGCGGCGCATGAAGTCCAGCAGGGCTTCGGATAATTGCTCAGCAGTCAGCTCGCGCAGGGTGATGATCTGGATGCGGCGGGGGCCTCGGCTGGCAAAGACTTCTGCCGGGGTGGCGGCTTTGTTTGGCAGGTAGAGTCCTACCGCGTAAATCTTGAGCATGAACTTGGTGCGCAGGCCGGCGCCATTGAGCTGCAGTTCGCTGCCGCCAAGAAGTGCCCGTTCATCGAAGCGGGCGCCGCCGATCTCGACTGCGCCCGCCTGCAACGAGCAGGCGAGCAGGAGCGAGATGAGTGCCGCCCGCCAGATCATTTGCGGACCTCGCCATTGCCGAACACGATCCATTTCTGCGACGTGAGGCCTTCGAGGCCGACCGGGCCGCGGGCGTGGATCTTGTCGGTAGAAATGCCGATTTCGGCACCCAGTCCGTATTCAAAACCATCGGCAAAGCGCGTCGAGGCATTCACCATCACCGAGGCGGAATCCACTTCGCGCAGGAAGCGCATGGCACGCGTGTAGTTCTCGCTGACGATGCTGTCAGTGTGCATCGAGCTGTAGCGGTTGATGTGCTCAATGGCCTCGTCCAGCCCGGCGACGATCTTCACTGCGATGATCGGGGCGAGGTATTCCTCGCTCCAGTCTGATTCCTGTGCTTCGACCAGCTTTGCACCAGCGATGTTGGCGCTGCGCAGGATGGCCAGTGATTCGGCACAGGCGCGCATTTCCACGCCCTTGCCGGCGAGCATCGCGCCCACGGCCGGCAGCAGTTCGGCGGCGCGTGAGCGGGCTACCAGCAGCGATTCGGCGGTGTTGCAGGTGCCGTAGCGCTGGGTCTTGCTGTTTTCGACGATGGGCAGGGCCTTGGCGGCGTCGGCTGCGTCATCCAGATAGACGTGGCAGTTGCCGTCCAGATGCTTGATGACCGGTACGCGCGCGTCGCGGCTGATGCGTTCGATCAGGCCCTTGCCGCCGCGCGGCACGATCACGTCGACGAATTCCGGCATGGTGATCAGCTCGCCCACAGCGGCGCGATCGGTTGTCTCCACAACTTGCACGCCGGTGGCCGGCAGGCCGGCCTCCTCGAGGCCTTCGCGTACGCAGGCGGCAATCGCCTGATTGCAGTGCAGGGCTTCTTTGCCGCCACGCAGGATGGCGGCGTTGCCGCTCTTCAGGCACAGGCCGGCGGCGTCGGCAGTCACGTTCGGCCGCGCTTCGTAGATGATGCCGATCACGCCCAGCGGCACGCGCATGTGGCCGACCTGAATGCCGGACGGGCGACGCTTCATGTTGCTGATCTCGCCGATCGGATCGGGCAGGGCGGCGATCTGCTCAAGACCCTGGGCCATGGATTCGATGCCTTTGGCGGTCAGCGTGAGGCGGTCGATCATGGCCGGCTCGAGGCCGTCGGCGCGGGCCTGTTCGAGGTCGCGCGCATTGGCGGCGAGGAGCTCATCGGCGCGGGCGCGAATCTTCGCGGCGATGGTGCACAGGGCTGTGTTCTTGGCCTCGGTGGAGGCGGCCGCCATCAGGCGCGAGGCAGCGCGGGCCTGACGGCCGAGGTCCTGCATGTAGGTCTGGATGTTCATGATCGTCAAAGCCGGGTGAAGCAGGGGCAAAGAAGGATTAGAACATCCCGACCCTGATCTTTGAAAGCTGGCAGCGGGGTAAGCGGGTGCGCTGGCTTGACCCGGGGCAGGCAGCCCCGCACACTCGCAGCCCCGTTTTGCAGCGCGCATCCTGTTCCGTGTTCAGCTTCCTTCCTGCCGAATCCCTGTGGCGTGACGCCGGTTTCCTGCGGCTGTTCGTCGCCAGCACTTTGTCGGCGCTCGGTACGGCGGTATCCCTGATGGCCTTGCCGCTGACGGCGGTGAGCCTGCTCGACGCCAGCGCCACCGAGATGGGGATTCTGGCCGCGTGCGAACTGCTGCCCTTCATCACCATCGGCCTGCCGGCCGGGGTGTGGATTGACCGCAGCCGCAAGCAGCGTCTGGCGGTGCTCTTCAATTTTGTGGCTGCGGCGGGGCTGGCTTTGGTGCCGCTGGGCTACGAAGGTGGCTTCCTGAGCATGGGCGTGCTGTATGCGGTGGGCTTCGTGGTGTCGACGACGGAGGCCATTGGCGGCTCGGCCACTCAGGTGCTGGTGACCCTGCTGGTCGGGCGCGAGCGGCTGGTGATTGCCAACAGCAAGCTCTCGGCTGCCAGTTCGCTGGCCCAGGTGTGCGGGCCGGCTCTGGCGGCGCTGCTGATCGCGGCGGTGGGCGCGCCGTTGGCGGTGAGCGTGGATGCGGCGAGCTTTGTGATCGCGGGCGTCCTGATCGCCAGCATCCGCCTGAATGAGGTACCACAGTCGCATCGGGGCGCTTCCGTGATTGCCCAGATCCGCGAAGGTTTGCTGCTGGTGTGGCGCACGCCGATGCTGCGCGGGCTGGTCGGCGTGGTGGCGGTGTGGATCATGCTGTCGGACGCGTTCAAGGCGCTGTATGTGCTGCATGCCGCGCGCAATCTGGGGCTGGGGGAGGGCGGTATCGGGCTGGTCAACACGCTGGGGGCGCTGGGCGGACTGGCCGGGGCGCCGCTGGCGCATTTTGCCGGGCAGCGCTTTGGCATGCGCAACGCATTGGTGGCAGGCGTGGCCCTGGCCGCGCTGGGCTATCTGCTGTATGTGCTGCCGCAGGCGGACTGGCCCGCTACGGCGCTGGCCGCCGGCATCGCGCTGTTTGTGTTCAACGCCGGCAGCACGCTGTATGTTGTGAATTATCTGAGCCTGCGTCTGGCCGTGACGCCCGATGCGCTGCTCGGGCGGATGGTGACTTCGATGCGCTTCGTGACCATTCTTCCCGGGCCGCTCGGCACCATCGCAATCGGGCTGGCGGCGGATCGCTTCGGCCTGCCGCCGGTGTTCCTTGGCATCGGCCTGAGCTGTCTCGCCATGGCCCTGTGCGCGGCGCGCTGGCTGCCGCGTCGCTGATCAGGATTCGGGCTGGCGGGCGGGGGCTGCGTACCAGCGCGCCGGGGGCACGATCTTGTCGCTGGCCGGGTCGCCCAGATAGTGTGGCGACATGATCTGCACGCCGTACTCGTTGAACACATCCTGGATGTGGGCATGCAGCTCGCTGAGCACTTCGGCGCGCGGCCGCGGCTCGCTGGGCACGGCCTGGCAGACCAGGGTGTACTCCGGGTAGAAGTCCGACAAGGCGGTCTGGAACACCGCTGGGCGTGGCTTGGCGACGATGCCGTCAGTGCGGCCGGCGGCCTCGATGAGCATGGCTTCGACCTGGCGCCAGGGCGTGTCGTAGCCGATGGTGACGGCGGTGTCGACGACGTAGCCTTTGCCCTTGACCGTGCGCGAGTAATTGGTGGTGGAGTGGCCGACAATCAGCGAGTTCGGCAACGTGATTTCGGAGCCGCGCCCGGTGCGCAGGCGGGTGTTGAAGACGCCCATCTCGACGATGGTGCCCTCGTGCTCGCCGATGCGCACATATTCACCGCGCCTCAGGGTGCGGGTGTACATCAAGATCAGGCCGCTGGCGGCCTGCCCCACCACGCTGGAGGCCCCCAGTGAAATCATCAGGCCCAGCAGCACCGATACCCCCTTGAAGGCCTCGGAGTTGGAGCCCGGGAGGTAGGGATAGGCCATTACCAGCGCGAAGATCCAGATGATGCCGGTGACGATATTTCGGGTGGGGCGCACGGTTTCGGCATCCAGCCAGCTAAAGGCCTCGCTGCCGGCTTCGATCCGGTCGAAGAAGGGGCGCAGGATGCGCACCACTGCGTGCGCGATCAGGAACATGCAGGCGGCGATCACGAGATCCGGGATTGCGCGCAGGATGCCCTGTCCCAGCGTGATGACGATGCCGATCAGGAAATCACTGAGGCGCTCGCCCCAGGCGCGGGTATAGGGGAATTGCCCCAGCACCGTGCTGAGCCAGGTGTAGGCAAGCAGTGCGATGGCGCCCCAGTACGGAACAGCCAACACTTTGCCGAGCAGATCAAGCAGCCTGCGGGGCTGCAGGAGTTCGCCCGGAATGATTTTCAGATGCTCGCTCTGGCGGGCTGCCGCGCGTATCAGACGAGCGTTTAACCAGCGCCGTGAGCGCAGCAAAAGCCACAGGGCCAGTGCGTAGATAGCGCTTTCACCCACAACCCAGGCGAGGCCGCGCAGGAGTAGTTTGAGGTCGCGGCTTTCGTGGTTTTCTTCGCGGATCTGTTCGAGGCGGTGCAGCGTTTCGGCCGTGAGGGCTTCGAGCGTCTGGCCACTGAGCTTGTCGACGTCTTCGGGCTGCAGGGTGAAGAGCAGGAAGTTGTCGAGCAGGATGCTGTTGCCTGCCGGGGTGGCCTGCACCGAGAGCTCAAGCTTGCCGCCGTGGGCGATGGCTTCCCTCAGGGCCTGCTCGCTGCGCGCCACACGTTGTTGCGGGCTGGCGCCAAGCAAAGGCGCGCGGAATTGCACGACTTCGCGATTCATGATGGACAGCGTGGCGCTGGCCTGCGTTTCGGCGCCAAGGCCCGGTGCGCTGGTCAGCAGCATGCCGAGGGCCAGCAAAGGGAGGAGCAGGGAACGGGCGAAACGGTGCAGGAGGGGCGGCATGGCAGGCTCCGGGTGGGCGTGGCACCGAATCTAGCATGTCTTCAGCATGGAGGCTGCCGTTCAGAGGCTTTATGACTCCCGGGTGAGGGGCGGCAGCGTGCCGGCCAGCGCACGCAGCGCAGCGGCATCGTCCGCATCGCGCAGGCTGGCTGCCTGAGCGTCGAGCGCGATCAGGACAGGATCAAGACTGGCCAGCCAGCGGCGGGCGGTGCGCTCGCCTGCATCCAGCATCGAACTCAGGCCGGGCAGGGCGGCTTTGGGCAGCAGGCTGAAGAGCGGCTCCCAGTGACCGTCGAGGCAGCCCACGGCCGCGCGCTGCGGGCAGGCGGGGCAGAGCATGCGGGCATAGTCCGGCGGCAGCAGGGGCGTATCGACCGGGCAAGTGAGCACCCAGTCATGGTGCGCAGCGCTGAGGGCTGCCTCGAAGCCGGCCAGCGGGCCGGGGAAGTCGGGGCGCAGATCGCTCACCACGGGGTGGCCGAAGACGCGATAGCGGTCCAGATTGCGGTTGGCGACGATGAGCAGTTCGTCCACCTGCGGGGCGAGCGCTTCGATCACCCAGGCCACCAGCGGACGGCCACGGAAGTCGACGAGCCCCTTGTCCTGCCCGCCCATGCGCCGCGCGGCGCCGCCGGCCAGGATCACGCCTGTGAGTGCAGGTCGCTGCGTCATCCGCCGATGTAACTCATCTCGATTTTCTGGGCGCTCGCACTCGCCTGACCGCGCAGCTCGGAGTAGCGATCGCCACGCGCCTGCCATACCGCGCCAATCCAGGCCGCCAGTTCCGCATTGCTGCGCTCTTCGCGCAGCAATGCGCGCATGTCGTGGCCGGCGCTGGCGAACAGGCAGGTAAACAGCTTGCCTTCGGGCGACAGGCGCAGGCGCGTGCAATCACGACAGAAGGCCTGGGTGACGGAGGCGATCACGCCGATCTCGCCGCCGCCATCGGCATAGCGCCAGCGCTCGGCGACTTCGCCGGGGTAGTCACGGTCGATGGCCTCGAGCGGGAACTCGCTGGCGATGCGGGTGAGGATTTCGCGGGCCGGCAGCACGTCGTCCATGCGCCAGCCGTTGCTTGCGCCGACGTCCATGTACTCGATGAAGCGCAGGATGTGACCACTGCCGCGAAAGTGGCGTGCCATCGGCAGAATCTGGTGATCATTCACGCCGCGCCGCACCACCATGTTCACCTTCAGCGGGCCGAGACCTGCGGCGGCTGCGGCATCGATGCCGGCCAGCACTTCGCTCACGCTGCATTCGGCGTCACTCATGCTGCGGAACACGGCCTCATCCAGCGCGTCGAGACTGATCGTGACCCGCTTAAGGCCGGCGGCCTTGAGTGCCGCAGCATGGCGGGCGAGCAGCGCACCGTTGGTGGTCAGGGTGAGATCCAGCCCGGGGATCTGCGCCAGCATAGCGACCAGGCGATCCAGATGCTTGCGCATCAGCGGCTCGCCACCGGTCAGGCGGATCTTCTCCACCCCAAGCCCCCTGAAAACTTGGGCCAGACGGGCTATTTCCTCGTAGCGCAGGATTTCGTCGTGGGCGAGAAATGCGTGCTCGCGGCCGAACTTGTCGCGCGGCATGCAGTAGGTGCAGCGGAAATTGCAGCGATCCGTCACCGAGATGCGCAGGTCGCGCAGCGGCCGGCCGAGCTGGTCTACCAGCACGGGGCCCGGCGCAGGGGCCGTGGGGCGCAGCAGGCTGCTGAGGGGAAGGCGGGTTTCGGCCAGGGGCATGGTGTGCATTATGGCTGCCGTGAGGCCTGTAATAAACCGCGCCTGTAACAGGGCTGCCTTGATCCGGGATAAGCGGCTGCTTGGCGGTATGCCAAGAAGGAGCCGTCGCCCGCCGGTCTGGCAGGGTGTAGTCCTTGAGCGCAGATGATCCCGGTCGACACGTGTAAGCACCTTGCCGGGTGGGGTGTTGTACCGCTGGATCGGTACTTTGTCGGCCCCGGATTTTTAGGCCGACAGCCTGCGCCGGATATACAGCTACGACTTTAGTTCTATCTGAAGGCCCCTGTAAAAATCCGGCTTTTTGTCATCGAGCCCACTCAGCCTGAGGCTTAAGCGTAGGTTGCCTTGCAGGTATGTGGAATAGCTGTGCTTTTCAGGGGGACTTCCGGCTTTTAGGGGTTTTCTCTTATGCCGAAAGTTTATGTAGGAAATATTTACCTTTGCTTGCCGCAGCTAGTTTTCACTAGGGCACACGCTTCTAAAAAAAATGTTTCGTGATCCGTAAGCCTACTCACGCCCGACTGGTTTCTGTTGTCAGGGCAAGCACCGTGCGCTGCACGGTACTGGAGGCTGACCGATGGAGGTGTTCAGGTCAGCCCAGATAAAGCAAGTGGTGGCTGACATGAAAAACATACTGAAGCTTGTCGCAACGGTTTTGATCGCTCTTTCCTTCTCCGGCAGTCTGCATGCCGAAGACAACGCAATCCTGGGTTTCTTCTCGGATCTGAATCGCTCCAAGGAGCCGCTGGACTGGGCTATTGCCAGTGGTTTTCAATCCAAGCATATGGTGGATGACCCGAGCTACGAGTACAACGAAAACAACAAGGGGATAGGTTTCCGCACCCCAGGTGGCTGGACTGCTGGCGGGTATTACAACAGCATCCGGCGCTACTCGGTGTATGCCGGGCGCGAGTACCAGTGGCGCCTGTTCGGGCCGGACTGGATGCGTCTGCATGCTGGCGTGGTGCTAGGCGGTGTTTCGGGGTATGAGGACGGTATCCAGATCGGTGGGGTGGAGCACGGTATCCACTTGGCGGTCCTGCCCGAGTTGGTGTTGCGCATGCCTTATCTGGAAGCGGCCTTGATCTACATTCCTTCCGCATCCAAGACGCCGGCCACGCTGGCCGGGCAGCTGCGAATCGCCTTCTGAGCCTGCCTGCGGGTGCGTAAAAACAATCGGGGCGCCCATGGGCGCCCCGATTGTTTTTAAAGCGGCACGGATTTACTTCGGAATCGAGCCTTCAACGCCTTCAACGTAGGCGTTCATCTTGCGCAGGTCAGCATCAGCCATGGTCTGGCCAGCGGCGACCATTTCCTTGCCTGCGTTGTCTTTCAGCGGGCCGGTGAAGGGATGCAGCTTGCCGGCCTTGAGCGCATCGCGACGCTCTTCGGCAAGCTTCTTCACGTCAGCCGGTACGGCCGGGCCGAAGTTGTCGATCGTTACGGCGCCTTCCTTCACGCCATACCAGAGATCGGTGGTCTTCCAGGTGCCCTTGAGAACCTTGTCCACTTCCTGGCTGTAGATCACTTCCCAGTTCAGGACCGAGGCGGCCAGCTGTGCCTTGCCACCGAACTTGCTCATGTCCGAATCCCAGCCAAAGGCGAACACACCCTTTTCCTGTGCGGTCTGAACCACTGCCGGGGAGTCGGTGTTCTGCATCAGCACATCCGCGCCTTGCGAGATCAGGGCCAGGGCGGCTTCACGTTCCTTGCCCGGGTCGAACCAGCTGTTGACCCAGATGACACGGGTGGTGGCCTTCGGGTTCACGCTGCGCGCGCCGAGGGTGAAGGCATTGATGTTGCGCACCACTTCCGGAATGGCGATCGAGCCGACCACGCCGAGCTTGCCGGACTTGCTCATTTTGCCGGCCACCACGCCCAGCATGTAAGCACCTTCATAGGTGCGCACGTCGTAGATGCCGAGGTTCTTGCCGCTCTTGTAGCCGGTGGCGTGCATGAAGACGGTTTTCGGGAACTGACGCGCAACCTTGTCCATCGCATTCATGTAGCCGAAGGAGGTAGCGAAGATCACCTTGTGACCCTTGCTGGCGAGATCGCGGATCACACGTTCGGCGTCGGCCGTTTCCGGCACGTTCTCGACGAAGGTGGTCTTCACCTTGCCTGCGAACTTGGCTTCCATGGCCTTGCGGCCCTGATCGTGGGCGTAGGTCCAGCCGTGGTCACCGGTCGGGCCGATGTAAATGAAACCAGCCTTGAGCGGCTCTTCGGCGTGTGCGGCACCGGCGAGCGTACAGGCAGTCAGGGCGAGGGCGGCCAGGCGGCCGAGGAGGGGCAGGAAGCGCATTGGAAAACTCCTGATTTGAGAGGCGAGCGGGAGGTCACAGCATGGATTCGGCGCAGGGTAGCGTCAATCAGCCAGCGATTATGATGCTTATCAGCATTCGATGGCGTATTGCCGTGCTGTCAGCAGGGCAGGGCTGCTAGACTTTGCACGCCGCCTTTCCTCTTCTGCCTGCAGGTCCCGCATGACTTCCTCCCGCCCCGACCCAGCGCCGCGTCTCGAGCTGCTGCATATCAGCAAGCGCTATCCGGGTGTGCTTGCCAACGATGATGTGAGTCTGCTCGTGCGGCCCGGTGAAATTCACGCCGTGCTGGGCGAAAACGGCGCCGGCAAGAGCACCCTGATGAAGATCATCTATGGTGCGGTACAGGCCGATCAGGGTGAGATCCTGTGGAATGGTCGCCAGGTGCAGATTGGCAATCCGGCTGCCGCGCGTCAGCTCGGCATCGGCATGGTGTTCCAGCACTTTCAGCTTTTCGAAACCCTCAGCGTGGTGGAGAACATTGCTCTGGCACTGGAAGGCAAGTTCGATCTGCGTGCCTTGGCGAGCCGCGTGCGCGAAGTTTCCGCGAAGTACGGCCTGCCGCTGGAGCCGGAGCGCCTGGTGCACAGCCTGTCCGTGGGGGAGCGGCAGCGCGTCGAGATTGTTCGCTGCCTGTTGCAGAACCCGCAGTTGCTGATTCTCGACGAACCGACCTCGGTGCTCACGCCGCAGGCCGTGCGCAGCCTGTTTGCCACCCTGCGCCAGCTGGCCAGCGAGGGGGTTTCGATCCTCTATATCAGCCACAAGCTGCACGAGATTCAGGAGTTGTGCGAGCGCGCCACCGTGATGCAGGGTGGGCGGGTGACCGGTGAAGCTGATCCACGCCAGGAAAGCACCGCTTCGCTGGCACGCATGATGATCGGCCGCGAGCTGCCGGTGTGCTCGGCCACGCCCTATGAAGGCGAGCGGATTCCGGTGCTGGAACTGCGCGGCCTCAGCTATGCCAACGACGACCCCTTTGGCGCCTCGCTGCATGAGATCGACCTGATCGTGGATCGTGGTGAGGTCGTGGGGATTGCCGGCATTTCCGGCAACGGGCAGGCCGAGTTGCTGGCGGCCTTGTCGGGTGAAGTGCCGAGTGCGGCGAGTTGCGTGCTGATTGACGGGCAGGCGGTGGGCCATCTGCATGCTGGCGAGCGTCGTGATCGCGGCTTGGCCTTCGTGCCGGAGGAGCGCCTCGGGCGTGGCGCGGTGCCGGCCATGAGCCTGGCGCAGAATTTCACCCTCACGGCGCATCGCCAGCGCGAGCTGCGCCGCCACGGACTGATCAATCTTGCTGGCGCACGCCAGTGGGCAGCGCGCTGCATTGAGCGTTTCGACGTGCGCTGCGCAGGGCCACAGGCGGCTGCGCGCAGCCTTTCGGGTGGCAATCTGCAGAAATTCATCGTTGGCCGCGAAATCATGCAGGCCCCGAAAGTCATGATCGTGGCCCAGCCGACCTGGGGGGTGGATGTAGGGGCTGCAGCCTTCCTGCGCCAGACCCTGCTGGACCTTGCGCGCAGTGGCGTGGCGGTGCTGGTGATCTCCGAGGAGCTGGAGGAGCTCTTCGAGATCTGCGACCGGATTGCGGTGCTGGCTGCCGGCCGCCTCTCGCTGCCGGTCCCCAAGGAAGATACGGACGCGGAAAAAATCGGCCTGCTGATGGCCGGAACCCAACAACAGGCTGCCTGAGCAATGCAACTTATCGAACCCCGTGCCAATCCGTCCCGCACCATGCGCTGGCTGGCCCCGCCGCTGGCCATTCTGCTGACCCTGCTGGTCGCCGCCGGCATCTTTGCCTTGCTGGGAAAGCCGCCACTGCAGGCCTTCTACGTGTTCTTCATCGAGCCGCTGGAGACGTCCAATGGCTGGAGCGAATTGCTGCTCAAGGCTTCTCCCCTGATCCTGATCGCCCAGGGGCTGGCGCTGGGTTTTCGCGCCCGCATCTACAACATTGGTGCCGAAGGCCAGCTCCTGCTCGGGGCGATCTGCGCCAGCGGCGTGGCGATCTACACCGACGGCATGGAGGGGGCCTGGATCCTGCCCGCCATGGTGCTGGCAGGAGCGGTTGGTGGCGGCTTGTGGGGCGCGATTCCGGCCTGGCTGCGTACGCGCTTTCAGGCTCAGGAAACCCTGACCACCCTGATGCTGGCTTACGTCGCCACCTATCTGCTGTCCTGGCTGGTCAGTGGCCCCTGGCGTGATCCGAGTGGCACCAATTTTCCGCAGTCCATCCTGTTCGCGGAGCCAGCCATGTTCACGCCGCTCTTCGAGGGCTTGCGTATCAATGCCTCGGTCTACATCGCCGCCGCGCTGGTGCCCGTGTTCTGGCTTTTCGTGGCCAAGAGTTTCATGGCCTACCAGCTCGCGGTGGGCGGTGAGGCGCCCGCCGCTGCGCGCTATGCGGGTTTCTCCGCGAACCGAACGGTATGGGTCAGTCTGGTGATTTCCGGTGCAGCCGCCGGCATCGCCGGAGCGGCAGAGGCCGCGGGGCCGGTTGGCCAGCTCACCTTGTCGCTCTCACCCGGCTATGGCTATGCCGCGATCATCGTGGCCTGGGTTGGACGCCTGCACCCGCTGGGCATCGTGCTGGCCGGCCTGCTGATGGCGCTGATCTATCTGGGGGGCGAGGCGGCGCAAGTCTCGATGCAGTTGCCGGCGGCCATCAGCTGGTTGTTTCAGGGCATGTTGCTGTTCTTCCTGCTGGGGGCGGATGCCTTTGTGGATTTCCGCCTGCGTCAGCGCAAGGAGGTGACGGCATGATCGAATATCTGGTTCCGGTGCTGGCCACCACACTCGCTGCTGCCACGCCACTGGTCTTTGCCGGGCTGGGCGAACTGGTCACCGAGAAGAGCGGGGTGATCAATCTGGGGGTTGAGGGCATGATGCTGATTGGTGCGGTGGCCGGTTTTGCCGGCGGCCTGCACTGGGGCGTGGCGGGCGGGCTGTTGTGCGGTGCCCTGGCCGGAGCGCTGGCGGCCTTGCCGTTTGCTTTCCTGACTTTGTCACTGGGTACCAATCAGCCTGCTACCGGGCTGGCCCTGACCATCTTTGGTATCGGTCTGTCGGCCTTCGTCGGGCAGTATTTCGTCAGTCAGAGCCTACCGGGCCTGCAGCCCCTCATCATTCCGGGGCTGGCAGAGATCCCTTTGCTCGGGCCGGTCTTTTTCAGCCAGAGCTGGGTGGTCTATCTGTCCTGGCTGACTTTCGCCTGGCTGGCCTGGATGCTGGCGCGTACGCGCTGGGGGCTGATCCTGCGTGCCGTGGGCGAAAGCCCGGAGGCTGCGCATGCGATTGGTTATCCGGTAACCGCCATCCGCTATGCCGCAACCTGTTTCGGCGGTGCCATGGCCGGCATCGGCGGCGCCTATCTGTCCACGGTCTACACCCCGCTGTGGGTGCAGAACATGACGGCCGGACGAGGCTGGATTGCCGTGGCGCTGGTCGTGTTCGCCACCTGGAAGCCAGGCCGTCTGATGCTGGGCGCCTATCTCTTTGGTGGCATGACGATCCTGCAACTGCACGCGCAGGGGCTGGGTGTCGAGCTGCCCTCGCAACTGCTCGCCGCGGTGCCCTATGTGGCGACCATCGTGGTGCTGGTGCTGATTTCACGTGACCGCAAGCTTCTCCAGCTCAATTTGCCCGCCTCCCTGGGTAAGCCCTGGATCGGCAACTGAACCCGTTCGCCAAGGAGGGCGCATGAATCCTTTGCCGACAGCCATTCTCGTGCGGGGTAGCATCCTGCATTTCCTGGCTGACCCGGGGGCCGCGGACGATTCCTCGGCCTGGCAGTATTTCGAAGATGGCGGTCTTCTTGTCGAGGATGGTCTGGTCCTCGCCTGTGGCCCCTGGGGCAGCGTGCTGGATGGTGTGCCGCAGCACATCAGCGATGCTGCGCGCTATTTCGATTATCGCGGTCAGCTGATCGTGCCGGGGTTCGTCGATACCCACACTCATTACCCGCAACTGCGTGTGATGGGTTCCTGGGGTCGCAAGTTGCTGGACTGGCTGGAGGACTACACCTTCCCGGCCGAGACGGCACTGGCTGATGAGGCCTTGGCGCAGCGCACGGCGAGCTTCTTCGTTGAGCGCCTGCTGGCTCATGGCACCACCACCGCCTCGGTCTTCGCAACCGTGCATGCGCACTCCGTGGATGCCTTTTTCAGTGCTGCTGCACGTCGCAACCTGCGCATGCTCTGCGGCAAGGTGATGATGGACCGCAACTGCCCGCCGGCCCTGCGTGATACGCCTGCGTCTGCACTCGACGACGGCATGGCGCTGATCGAGCGTTGGCATGGTCAGGGCCGTCTGGGCTACAGCGTGACACCGCGGTTTGCTCCGACCTCTTCCCCCGAGCAACTCGCGGTGGCCGGCGAGTTGTGGCATAGCCGGCCGGGGCTGCATCTGCAGTCCCATCTTTCCGAAAATCCGCAGGAACTGGCTTGGGTGGCCGAGCTGTTTCCGGGGCGACGTGACTACCTTGATGTTTATGAACATTACGGCTTGCTCGGGCCTCGAGCGATCTATGGTCACGGCATCCACCTGAGCGCATCGGAGCGTACGCGCCTGGCCGCTAGTGGTACGGCGATCGCTTTCTGCCCTGGTTCCAATCTGTTTCTTGGCAGCGGTTTCTGCCCGCAGGGCGAACTCAGCGCGTCTGGCGTTCGTCTAGGGCTGGCAACGGACGTAGGGGGCTGTGCGAGTTTGTCCATGCTGCAGTCCATGGCTTCCGCATATGAAGTCAGTCAGGCGGCCGGACAAGTCCTTTCGCCCTGGCGAGCCTGGTATCTGGCGACACTGGGAGGTGCTCAGGCCTTGGGGCTGGATGCACAGATTGGCAGCTTCCAGCGCGGGCGCGAGGCCGATTTCGTGGTTCTGGACCCGGCCGCGACGCCGGAGCTGACCTGGCGGCTGGAGGGGGTTGAAGCGCTTGGCGAGCGCCTGTTTGCACTGATGATGATGGGCGATGAGCGCTGTGTGCGAGCTACCCACATTCTGGGTGAGCGGGCCTTCTGCCGTTCAGAACCACAGGCCGTGCCGGCAGTCCGTTGAATCAGGCCGCTTGCGGCCTGAGCGCTTATTATTGATCGCTTGATTCCAAGACGGGGCTTCCCGGCGAGGAGTCTGGCGCAGAAATGCAGAAAGCCCAGCATTTCTGCTGGGCTTTCTGGAATTTGGCTCCCCGACCTGGGCTCGAACCAGGGACCTACGGATTAACAGTCCGGCGCTCTACCGACTGAGCTATCGGGGAATCGAGAGGCCGAATAATAGACATCTCTATACGGGGTGTCAAGTTTTTTTAGAAAATACGTGATTGGCTGGCGATTCTTGCTAGGGGCAGATACCCTTGCCGCGCGTGACCCGTTTCAGGAGAACAAAAAGTGATTGCTCATCGAGCCCTGCGCGGCATTCTGCCGACGCTCCTCAAGACTGCCTTGCTGCTCAATTTGAGCTTTTCCGGGGCCCAGGCTTCGGCTGCGCCCGAGAAGCAGACCTGGCTCGGGCTGCCAGTGGAATTTGCTGCGCAGTCATATGCTTTCAAGAAGGGGCCTGCGATCGAGCTCGACAAGGTCAAGGTGATGACGGCGACCCCGATCGAGATCAGTCGAGCCTGGATGATGCCGGATTGGGCAGACTGGATCACCGAGTTCAAAACGCGCAAGGTGCGGGTGGTTGCGGGTGAAATCGTGGCCAAACCCAGCTCGCTGGCACGTCTGGGGGTTGTGGATGGCCCTTCCTCCCGGTTTGTGACACGCATCGAGTTTTCGTCGCTGAAGCTGATGTTTGGTGATACCCCGCTGTCGCTGCCGGCAGGTGAGATGCAGTTTGGTGACGACGGTGCAATGAGCCGCATCCGGGTTCAGCTTGAAGGCGGCATCAGTCTTGATCTGAGCCCGCGCGAGGGTGGTCGCCTGGGGGTGCTGGTTCAGACTGGCAACTTCAAACCGCAACTGTTGTCGGCGTTCCGCTTTGACAGTGTGGTAGCTCAGGGGGAGATGGCTGACGATTACGTATTGCTGGACCGCATCGGCGCCAATGGCGACGGTGGTTCCTTGAGCGGCGTTCTGCGGCTGGTGTCAGCGGGCAAGTTCCTGCTCGAAGGCGAGCTCAAGATGGAAAGCGTGCGGGCAAGGGATGTGATTGATCGTCTCTATCCACGCGCGGTGGTGGATGGGATTCTCAGCGGCAGCTTCAAGATCAGTTCCTCCGCTGACACCCTGGCCGAGCTTGGCAAATCCGTGGTGGTAGAAGGTAATTATGTGCTGAAGTCTGGCTCCATCGATCGCTTTGGTCTGCTTGAGGGGATGCGCCGTAGCGGTACCGGTGTGGTCGGCGGTGGTTTGCTGCGTTTCGAGCAGATATCAGGCAAGTTTGGTGGCCGCACCGGCGCGCCGGCGCAGGCCAATTTCCAGGGGCTGTCCTCTGGCGCATTGCGTGGCTCGAGCAACTTCGTGATTGATCCGGATGGGCGTTTGAAGGGTTCGGTCAGTGGTACGCTTGCTCTGCCGGGAGGGGAAGTCATCTCGCGCAATTTTGAGCTGAGCGGCAAAGCCAGTGCGCCCTCGCTGATCGCGCGCTGACGGCCTTTCGCCCTATCATCGAAACCGGCCTGAGGGCCGGTTTCTTTTTGTGCGGATGGAGTGAAATGGCGGTAAGTTCGAAAGAGGCGGAGTTCCTTGTGGCCTGCCTGTGTGCGGGCTGGTGCGGGACATGTCGCGAGTACCAACCCGGGTTTCAGGCGCTGGCGCAGAAATTTCCGCTGGCGGGGTTTGTGTGGGTGGATGTCGAGGATGAGCCGGAGGTGGCGGATGATATCGACGTCGAGAATTTCCCGACTCTGGTGATTCAGCGCGATGAACGAGTGCTTTTCTGTGGGCCGATGTTGCCGCAGTTGCATTTGCTGGAGCGTCTGATCGAGACGTTCATGGCGCAGAGCGCGGAGGAAGCGTTGCACTATGCGCTGGGGAATGCCGAGCGAGCTGCCTGGCAGACGGTGGCGAACGTGCGCTCGCGCTTGCCGGGCTAATCTGGTTGCACCAGAAGCGCCAAAGGGCCGCAAGCGGCCCTTTGTTTTTGTTTAAGCGTGTGCTTACTTCAGCACTGCAGCGATGGCGTCGGCGACGGCGTCGATGTTCTTGCTGTTGAGTGCGGCGATGCAGATGCGGCCGGTGGAGACCGCATAGATGCCGAACTCGGTCTTCATGCGCTCCACCTGCTCGGCCGTCAGGCCGGTGTAGGAGAACATGCCGCGCTGCTTGAGCACGAAGCTGAAGTCCTGTGCCACCTTGCGCGCAGCCAGCTTTTCAACCAGGGCACTACGCATTTCGCGGATCCGCACACGCATGCCGGCCAGCTCGTCTTCCCATTGTTTGCGCAGCTCAGGCGAGGCTAGTACGGCCGCGACGATGGCGCCACCGTGGGTCGGCGGGTTGGAGTAGTTGGTGCGCACCACGCGCTTGACCTGGCTCATCACGCGGCCGGCTTCTTCCTTGGAGTCACACACCACGGTCAGCGCGCCAACGCGCTCGCCGTAGAGCGAGAAGGATTTCGAGAAGGAGCTGGAAATGAAGAACTGCAGACCCGAGCCGGCGAAGGCGCGTACCGCCACTGCGTCAGCATCGATGCCATCGGCAAAACCCTGGTAGGCCATGTCGAGGAAGGGCACCAGACCGCGCGCCTGGCACACGGCCACAACTTCAGCCCACTGGGCATCCGTCATGTCGGCGCCGGTCGGGTTGTGGCAGCAGGCGTGCAGCACGATCACCGAGCCGGCAGGCAGCGATTCCAGGCAGGCCTTCATGCCGGCGAAGTTCACGCCACGGGTGGCGGCATCGTAATAGGGGTAGTTTTCGACCAGGAAACCGGCTGATTCGAACAGCGCGCGATGGTTTTCCCAGCTCGGATCGGAGATATAGACCTTGGCGGCCGGATTCAGGCGCTTCAGGTAGTCGGCGCCAACCTTGAGGGCGCCGGTGCCGCCGAGGGCTTCGATAGTGATCGTCTTGCCTTCGGTCAGGAGCGGGGATTCCTTGCCGAAGAGCAGTTCGGCAACGGCCTTGTTATAGGCAGCCAGGCCTTCGATCGGCTGGTAACCACGGGCCGGGGCCGCTTCGAGACGGGCTTTTTCAGCCGCTTTCACAGCGCCCAGCAGCGGGATCTTGCCTTCGTCGGTGAAGTACACGCCCACCCCGAGGTTGACCTTGGTGGCACGGGTGTCGGCGTTGAAGGCTTCGTTCAGGCCCAGAATCGGGTCACGGGGTGCCATTTCAACGGCGGCAAAGATCGAGGAACTCATGGATTCTCCAGCGTCAAAAGAAAGTGGCCGGCAGGTTCGCGCCGGCGGGCGAATTGCGGAATAATCAACGGCTTGCCTGCGCGCCGGGTTGACCGGCAAGAGGCTGAAAACGCAGGATTTTATCATGGCTGAGCAGCCGGCTTCCCCAACAATTGTGAGCTTTGAAGGCAGCCCGTTCCGGCTGCACCAGCCTTTTCCGCCTGCGGGTGACCAGCCGGCAGCCATTGCTGCGCTGACCGAAGGTATTGGCGACGGACTGATGTTCCAGACCCTGCTGGGGGTGACCGGCTCGGGCAAGACCTACACCATGGCCAACGTGATCGCGCGCTGTGGCCGCCCGGCGCTGGTGCTCGCGCCGAACAAAACCCTGGCCGCCCAGCTCTACGCCGAGTTCCGCGAGTTCTTTCCCGAGAACGCGGTCGAGTATTTCGTCTCCTACTACGACTACTACCAGCCCGAGGCTTACGTGCCTTCGCGTGATCTGTTCATCGAGAAAGACAGTTCGATCAACGAGCACATAGAGCAGATGCGCCTGTCGGCTACAAAAAGCCTGCTGGAGCGGCGCGATGTGGTGATCGTGGCGACCGTGTCATGCATCTACGGTATCGGTGACCCGGTCGATTACCACAGCATGATCCTGCATCTGCGCGAGGGGGAGAAAATGCCCCAGCGCGATGTGCTGCAGCGCCTGGTGGCGATGCAGTACGACCGCAATGATGTGGATTTTCAGCGCGGCTGCTTCCGCGTACGTGGGGACGTGATCGATGTCTTTCCGGCTGAAAGCGCTGAGCTTGCCGTGCGGATCGAGCTTTTTGACGATGAGATCGAACATCTCACGCTCTTCGATCCGCTCACCGGACACATGAAGCAGAAACTCACCCGATTCACGGTGTTTCCGTCCAGTCACTACGTCACGCCGCGCAGTACGGTGGTCAAGGCCATCGAGAACATCAAGGAAGAGCTGCGCCAGCGCATCGAGTTCTACCATCGCGGCGGCAAGCTCGTGGAGGCGCAGCGCATCGAGCAGCGTACCCGTTTCGATCTCGAAATGCTCACTGAGCTGGGTTTCTGCAAGGGGATTGAAAACTACTCACGGCATATGTCCGGGCGCATGCCGGGCGATCCGCCGCCAACCCTGATCGATTATCTGCCGAGCGATGGGCTGATGTTCGTCGATGAGTCCCACGTGGCCATTCCGCAGGTGGGCGCGATGTTCAAGGGCGATCAGGCGCGCAAGCTGAATCTGGTCGAATACGGTTTTCGCCTGCCCTCGGCGGCGGACAACCGTCCGCTCAAGTTCGACGAGTTCGAACAGCTGATGCCGCAAACGGTTTTCGTCTCGGCGACGCCGGCGAAATACGAGGAGGAGCATCAGGGGCAGGTGGTTGAGCAGGTCGTACGCCCGACCGGCCTGGTGGACCCGATTGTTGAAGTGCGCCCGGCTATCAGCCAGGTGGATGATGTGCTGATGGAAATCCGCAAGCGTGTGGCGGTGGACGAGCGGGTGCTGATCACGGTGCTCACCAAGCGCATGGCCGAGGATCTCACCGACTACCTGGCCGAGAATGGCGTGCGCGTGCGCTACCTGCATAGCGATATCGATACCGTGGAACGGGTCGAAATCCTGCGCGATCTGCGTCTGGGCGAGTTTGATGTGCTCATCGGCATCAACCTTCTGCGCGAAGGCATCGATATCCCCGAGGTGTCGCTGGTCGCGATTCTGGATGCGGACAAGGAGGGTTTCCTGCGTTCCGTGCGCTCGCTGATCCAGACCATTGGTCGCGCTGCCCGCCATCTGCACGGCACCGCCATTCTCTATGCGGACCGCATGACGGACTCGATGCGCGCAGCGATTGGCGAAACCGAGCGTCGGCGTACCAAGCAGATTGCCCACAACGAAGCGCATGGCATTACGCCAAAATCGGTTAACAAGCGCATCAAGGACATCATCGACGGCGTGTATCAGGATGATGAAACTAATCCGCGTACCGGCCGCATGGCGGCAGAACCACGCAAGGATTACGCTTTGCTTGACGAGAAGGGGCTCGCCAAAGCCATCAAGCAGCTCGAGAAGGAGATGCAGGAGCATGCGAAGAATCTTGATTTCGAGAAAGCCGCCGCCGCCCGTGACGAACTTTTCAGGCTGCGCCAGCGTGCTTTTGGGGCGGATCACCATTGATGCTGGCTGTGGGCAATAGCGATCTTTTTCAGACCCCAGACTCCCTAACCCCGAATGAAACGCATCCTTTTCGTGTGCACCGGCAATATCTGTCGCTCCCCGACAGCGGATGGCATTGCTCGCCATCTTGCAGCTGAGCAGGGGCTGGCCAAGCGCTTCGAGTTTGACTCCGCCGGCACGCATGCCTATCACACAGGCGAGGCGCCGGACCCTCGCGCCCAGAAGGCCGCGCGCAAACGCGGCTATGAGCTTGCCGATTTGCGTGCCAGGCCGGTGGTGGCTGAGGACTTCGAGCATTTCGATCTGATCCTGGCCATGGACAAGGGGCATTACGTGTGGCTCAAACGGGAGTGTCCGCGGCATCTACAAGAGCGTATTCAGATGTTTCTGGATTACTCGGCCAGCCATCCTGGCCATGACGTTCCCGATCCCTACTATGGCGGTCCGGATGGATTCGAACAGGTGCTGGATTTGTGCGAGGAAGCTATTCGCGAGTTGCTGTCGCGTAACGCCTGAGTTCTGAAGCAGGCGTGCTGCGGCGCATGATTCAGCTTCTTGCCGAGGCGCCGTTAGTGCACTGAACGCCCTCATGCGGAGAGCCTGTCGTGGCTTTGCCTACGCCTGATCTTGAAACCGTCCAGCTTTTCGGAATAGCGCTGCTGATCGGAGCCTTGCTCGGAGTTGAGCGCGAAAAGAAAAAGGCGGATACCCAGAAGCCTTCCTTTGCGGGCATCCGTACTTTCATGCTGTTGTCTGAAACCGGGGCGCTGGCGGCCTGGCTGTCTGTGCAGAACGCCATGCCGGCAATCTTCGTGACTACGCTGATCGGTCTGTTGATCCTGATCGCCGCCGCTTACCTGCTCGAAAAACGCGCCGATGCGGCCTCGATCGGCATCACGACCGAATTGGCCGGTCTCAGTGTGTTCTTGTTGGGGGCTGCGGTCATGTTTGGCCAGGTGGCGATTGCGGTCGGTCTGGCAGTCACCAATACCGCCTTGCTGGCCTTGAAGGATCCCTTGCATGGTGCGATCCAGAAGCTTGGCAAGGACGACATCTTTGCCGGCCTCAAGTTGCTGATTGCCAGCTTCATCGTGCTGCCACTGCTGCCACAACAAGCGGTGGATCCATGGGCTGCACTGAATCCCTACAAACTCTGGCTGCTGGTGGTGCTGATCTCGGCACTCTCGCTGGTGGGCTACCTGGCCATGCGCTGGCTGGGGAGTGCACGTGGCGTGGCGGTGACGGGGCTTACCGGCGGCTTGGTGTCCTCGACCGCGGTCACCTTGTCGCTGGCGCGTGAGAGCCGTAGCGCGGCCGATCCGGCCCGGCAACTGGATGATGCCTATGCGGCGGGGGTGCTGATTGCCTGGAGCGTGATGTTTGTACGGGTACTGGCCATGGTGACGCTCTTCAATGCCGCCCTGTTGAGACCGCTGTTGGCGCCTTTCGCGGCCATGCTACTGGTGAATGCCGCTCTGGCTGGCTGGTATTACCACCAGAGTCTGCGTGATATGGCGCATCAGATCGAGCGTGTGGGGGTGGTACCGCTGAAAAATCCGTTCAGTTTGTGGGCGGCGACCAAGTTCGGTCTGTTGTTTGCCGTTGTGCTGCTGTTGGTGGAGCTTGCCCGGCGCAGCTTCTCGGCCAGTGGCCTGATCTACGTTGCAGTGCTCGCAGGCATGACAGATGTCGATGCGATTACCTTGTCGATGGTTGATTTCGCTCGCGCCCCCGAACAGCTGCAGTTGGCCGCTTATGCCGTGGTGGCTGCTGTGTGGGCGAATACCTTGGTCAAGGCTGCGCTTACTCTGGTGCTGGGAAGTCGTGGGACGGCCAGGCGCGTGTGCTTCGCTACGGTCGTCATGCTGGTGCTTGGCGGGGCTGTGCTGCTCGTCTAACGAGCCACTTTGCCCAGCTGGCGCTTGACCGCACTGGTGTTGGAGAACTGGCGCTCCACAATGCGCGCCACGTTGCCGCACACGATGTCACACAGCTCGAAGGTCGCTGAGTCGGCGATGGCGTAGAACACCGCAGTTCCTTGAGCGCTGCGCGTCACAAGCCCGGCCTCGAAGAGGAGGGCGAGATGCTTGGAGACATTGGCCTGACCACAACCAGTTAGGGCGGTAATCTGGCTTACGTTCTTGCCTCCGTCGCGCAGCGCATTAAGGATGCGCAGACGGGTCGGTTCGGAGAGTGCGCGGAAGTACGTGGCGACGTGATTGAGTGCGGAGTCGTCGAGCGCCTGCATGGTGTGGCCTGCCTCGTGAAAAGCTGATGTGATTGATTGTATTACTGTCTAAGTATGAAGGCATTCGTGGTGATTCCCCGGTAGCCTGCTCCAGGGGCTTCTATCCTTCAAGTATGCAGGTGATGAGACCGTGGCTTTGCAGCCTGCCGCGAGGCAGGGGCAGGGCGTATGCAGTCAGGGATTCCGCTTAGAGCGTTGCGGCTGATTGTTATGGTTCGTCAGCCGCTGCGTATAACCAGAAGGAGAGACAGCATGAACCCGAACGTAGGCAGTACAGATCGCGCCATCCGTGTGATCTTTGGCTTGGCCCTCATTATTCTGGCCGCAACAGGCCACATCGGTGCTTGGGGGTGGATAGGTATCGTGCCCCTGGCAACCGGAGTGCTTCGTTACTGTCCGGTGTACCCGCTATTCGGCTTCCGCAGTTGTCCGGATGAGCGCGTCGAGCCGCCGCATTTTCACGACAACCTGCCGGAGAGTTTCCGGAACGAAACGAAAGAGTAGAAAAATTCGATTTCGGTGTTTACTCTGCGGGCTTGCTCCGCATATAATTTCGATCCCTCGGGGCGTAGCGCAGTCCGGTAGCGCGCTTGCTTTGGGAGCAAGATGTCGGAGGTTCGAATCCTCTCGCCCCGACCAAGGTTCCTGAAGTGATCACTTGGACGGTATTGCCCGGGGTCCTGCTCGACATGGAACTGCCCGTAGCTCAACTGGATAGAGCAACGGCCTTCTAAGCCGTAGGTTAGGGGTTCGATTCCCTTCGGGCAGGCCAGCAGTAGATGTAAAATCAGAAGTGCCAGTGGCGGCATTAGCTCAGTTGGTAGAGCACTGGATTGTGATTCCAGTGGTCACCGGTTCGAACCCGGTATGTCGCCCCAAGAATACGAACGGCCCTGTGAGTGATCACAGGGCCGTTTTTCTTTCTGAGTATCGGCTTCTGGTTTCATGTCAGCACGCATATCGTCATTCTTCGCGCGGCGACTTCCGCTTTCACGCGGACCGC
This sequence comes from Uliginosibacterium aquaticum, assembly GCF_012972705.2. GTDB lineage: Bacteria > Pseudomonadota > Gammaproteobacteria > Burkholderiales > Rhodocyclaceae > Uliginosibacterium > Uliginosibacterium aquaticum. The sequence continues at coordinate 814,015 of NZ_JABCSC020000001.1, forward strand.
TTGGATCAGAAAAGGGCCGTACGCCATTTCAGCAATGAAGTTCTTACTCATCTCGGTTTTGGCCTTGCCGGCCATGGCCATTGCGTCAGGTTTTCCGGCGCTAAATCCCGACGTTCGCCAGAACACCCTTCAGCAGACGATTTGCCGGAAGGGCTACTCTGCGACGGTACGGCCATCCACATCCTTTACCAACCCGATCAAATACCGATTCATGGGCGAGGCCGGCATCCCGCTGCAGGCAGCATCCGACTGGGCGCTGGATCATCGGATTGCAATCGCGCTGGGCGGGCATCCACGGCAGTTATCCAACTTTCAACTGCTGAGTTCGAAGGCTAATGGGCGGAAGTCGCGTATCGAAGTGACGCTACTGTGTCTTGTCTGTACGAGAGATATGCCATTGGCGCAGGCCCAAAGGGAGCTTGTTGATGACTGGCAAGGGGCTTATCGGCGATACGCCCGGCATAAGTGCAGTAGACGCTAAGCCCTTGGGCTTTTCAGCTTGGCAGCTTGCGTGGCATCACTGTTGTGCTGGAGTGCTGAGCTTCAAGCTTCGGGAGGACGGGGGCTGCGCTTGCATCCATCTGGGCCGCACTGTTGTTCGCCCGCACGGCCACTTCAGTTTTGTGAGGCCGAGTCGATATGCCCCGAAGAGGGTTGTCGGAGCTGATGATGTTAGTGCCGTTGAAGGGCAAGGTCCTGGTAGTCGATGATGACGAGACGGTGCGGAGGGTCGTGGCGGCGATTCTGGAGTCGCGCGGCCATACAGTAAGCCTTGCCTGCAACGGCGAGGAGGCCATGATCGTGGCGCGCCTGGGGTGGCCGGAGGTTGTGCTGACTGATGTGGTAATGCCTCGTATGGATGGTTTCGAGTTGGTGACACGCCTGAAGACCGATCCGGCGCTGGCCCACATCCCGGTGGTTGTGATGACTGCGCTGAGTGATCGCACTGCGCGCATGCGGGCGCTGGAGGCTGGGGCGGAGGATTTTGTAGCCAAGCCTGTGGATGAGACCGAGCTGGCAACCCGCATCGGCAACTATCTGCGCATGCATGACTACGTCGTTCGTGTAGAGGATGCCAATCGCATTCTTGCACGAGAGCTCCGGCAGAGCGCGGATGCCCTGCGTGGCGCCAATCTGGAAACCATCTTTGCGCTGAGTAGGGCGATGGAGTTCAAGGATGTGAACACCGGGGGGCATATCCAGCGCGTCAGCCAGTATTGTTGTCTGCTGGCCGACTGCATCGGTCAGGATGAGGCCTTTGTTGAGTGCATTACCCAGGCTTCTCCGATGCATGACATCGGCAAGGTTGGAGTGCCGGATGAGATCCTGCTCAAACCGGGGCCGCTGGACCAAGATGAGTGGCTTGTCATGCGCCGGCACTGTGAAATGGGGTTTCAGCTCCTCAGTGGCGGAAGCTCCGCCTATCTGAAGATGGCGGCAGAAATCGCGTTGGGTCATCACGAAAATTGGGATGGCTCGGGTTATCCGAGTGGGCTGGAAGGGGAGCGTATCCCGCTCGCGGCACGCATCATGGCCGTGTGTGATCGATATGATGCTTTGCGAGCCGTGCGCCCCTACAAGCGCGCCTATTCGCATGCCGAGGCGCTTAATGTAATGCTGCGTGGTGATGCACGGACTCGGCCGGAGCAGATGGATCCGCGGTTGCTGCAGGTTTTCGAGCGCAATTCACTGCGTTTCGACGAGATTTTCCGCCTCAATCAGAGCTGAGTCGCTGCGCTGTGCATCCCGCCTCTATAATCATCGACTTGATCAGTCGGTGACGCAGCATGCGCATTCTTCTCAGCAATGATGACGGCTATTTTTCGCCCGGCCTGCAGGCGCTGGCGCGGGAGCTGGCCAAGGTGGCAGAAATCACGGTGGTGGCGCCCGAGCGGGATCGCAGTGGCGCGAGCAACTCCCTGACGCTGGATCGGCCGCTGCAACTGCGCCGGGCGCCCAGTGGTTTCTATTACGTCAATGGCACGCCGACTGACTGTGTACATCTGGCGGTGACTGGCATGTTGGACATGCAGCCGGACATGGTGATCTCGGGCATCAATCACGGCGCCAACATGGGTGACGACACGGTGTATTCCGGCACGGTGGCAGCAGCGACCGAGGGCTTTCTGCTCGGCGTGCCGTCCCTCGCAGTGTCACTGGTCGGGCGTTCCCCGACGCAGTTCGACACTGCTGCGCGTCTCGCGCGTGAAATGGTCGAGCGTGTGCAGCGTAGCCCCTTCACTGAGCCGCTGCTGCTCAATATGAACGTGCCGGATCTGCCTTATGAAGCCTTGCAAGGCACCCGTGTCACGCGTCTGGGCAAGCGCCACCGTGCCGAGCCGGCGATTCGCAGCACCAATCCGCGTGGTGAACAGATTTTCTGGATCGGTCCGGTGGGTGAGGCTGCAGATGCGGGCGAGGGTACGGATTTTCATGCCGTCGCCAATGGTTTTGTCTCGATGACGCCGCTCCAGATCGATCTCACCCACACCGGCCAGATTGCCGGCGTACAGGACTGGCTGGGGCAATGATGGCCATGAATCCGGCAGCCTTGCAGACGGCGACGCGGGCGCGGGCCCGCATGGTCGAGCGTTTGCGCACTGAAGGCATTCGCGATGAGCGCGTCCTGGGGGCGATCGGGAGTGTGCCGCGCCATGCCTTTGTGGAAGAGGCGCTGGCCAGTCGTGCTTATGAAGACACGGCCTTGCCGCTGGGTTTCCAGCAGACCATCTCGCAGCCTTATGTGGTGGCACGAATGGCCGAAGTGCTGGTCGCTGGCGGACGGGCAATGGGCAAGACCCTGGAAGTGGGCGCCGGTTGTGGTTACCAGGCTGCCGTGTTGTCGCAGCTGGCTAGCGACGTTTATGCCATCGAGCGCATCGGCAAGCTGCTGGACAAGGCGCGTGCGAACTTGCGGCCTCTGCGCTTGCCCAATGTGCGTCTGAAACATGGCGACGGCAATCTGGGGCTGCCTGAAGTCGCGCCTTTCGATTCGATCATTCTGGCGGCGGCAGCGACCACCACGCCGCGCGTGCTGGTTGAACAACTTGCGCCGGGTGGACGCATGGTCTTTCCGCTCGGCCAGGCCGGCGCAGACCAGATCATGGTGCTGATCGAGCGCCAGGCCAATGGCGGTCTCAAGGAGACCAAGCTTGATGCAGTACGATTCGTGCCTTTGCTGGCTGGAACTGAATGAGGTTGAACGCATGCTGAAATACAAGGTGCTGCCGCTCGCGGGGCTGATCCTGGCTCTCGCGGCCTGTAGCTCGAACGCCCCGGCCCCTGTTGAAGTGCGTGCTCCAGCGCGTCCGCAGGAAGGGCCTGCCGTGGCCAAGCCTGGCCACTACATTGTGAAGAAAGGTGACACGCTCTACAGCATCGCCAATCTGCACAAGCGCGATTACCGTGAGCTGGCGGCCTGGAACAATCTTACCGATCCGAATCTGATCGAAGTCGGGCAGGAGTTGCGCGTAGCGCCGCAGGCTGATGTGCTTGTTGCCAAGCCTGTGGCGCCAGCCTCCAGCATCGAATCGCGCCCGGTACCGCCGCCCGCAGTGATTGGCTCGACCGCGGCTTCCAGTGCCAGTTCCAGTCTTCCGCCTGCAAGCGTTTCGACTCCCGCAGCGACGGGGGAGCTCAAAACTGAACCAAAGGGCGGGCGCATCGCCTACACCCCTCAGGCATGGAAAGATTTGACGCAGCCTGCCGATAAAGCTCCTGTGACCAGTGCTTCAGCGCCGGCGGCGCAGAGCGCGCCGGCTGAGAGCAAGGCGCCGGTAGTGGCTGACGATGGCAGCTGGAGTTGGCCGGTAAGTGGCAAGGTCATCGGCAGCTTCAACGAGAGCAGCAACAAGGGTGTCGACCTCGATGGCAAGCTGGGCGATCCGGTTCTGGCCGCAGGGACGGGTGAGGTTAAATACGTAGGGTCCAGTCTGCGCGGTTATGGCAATCTGGTGATCATCAAGCACAACAACGATTTCTCGAGCGTGTATGCACACAATCAGGAAATCCTTGTCAAAGAAGGCCAGCAGGTGAAGAAAGGGCAGAAGATTGCTACCTTGGGCAAATCTGATGCTGATCGTCCGAAACTGCATTTCGAAATCCGTCGCCAGGGCAAACCTGTCGATCCTTTGAAGTTACTGCCGACCAGATAAAGGGTGCCCCATGTACGATCCGGAATTCCTCGATGACGCAGAAGAAAAGGAAACGGATCTGCCCGCAGAGCTGGAGGCTTTCGCAGAGCCGGAGCCCCAGCCGGTCGTTCAGCCCGAGAACGAATTTCTCAGCGACGTTACCCAGATTTATCTGAACGAAATTGGCCTCAACCCGCTGCTGACCGCCGAGGAAGAGGCTGCGCTGGCGCGCCGGGTGCGCCTGGGGGATTTTGAAGCTCGTCAGACCATGATTGAGCGCAACCTGCGCCTCGTGGTCAACATCGCCAAACACTATCTGAATCGCGGCATTCCGCTGCTGGATCTGGTCGAGGAAGGCAATCTCGGCCTGATGCACGCGCTGGAGAAGTTTGATCCGGAGCGTGGCTTCCGTTTCTCCACCTACGCCACCTGGTGGATCCGCCAGAACATCGAGCGCGCGATCATGAACCAGTCGCGCACCATCCGTTTGCCGGTGCATGTGGTGAAGGAGCTCAATCAGGTGCTGCGTGCGCAGCGCCAGGTGGATGCGGCCAACGGCAACTCTTCGCGCCTGGAAGAAGTGGCTCAGAAACTTGATCGGCCGCTCAAGGATGTGCGTGACATTCTTGCTCTCTCCGAGCATACGGCTTCACTTGATGCGCCGCTGGATATCGATCCGAACCTGTCCATTGGCGAGTCCCTGGCCGACGAGCAGGCAGTCAGCCCGGAGTTGAACATTCATACCGCCGAGGTCGAGGCGCTGATTCGTGAGTGGATCGGCCAGCTCTCGGAGAAGCAGCGTCTTGTGATCCAGTACCGCTACGGGTTGGATGATGTCGAGGTGCTGACTCTGGAGGATCTGGCCGCCCAGCTGGGGCTGACTCGCGAGCGGGTACGCCAGATCCAGCTCGAGGCGCTGGCGCAATTGCGCCGCATCCTCAAGCGCCGAGGTGTTTCGCGCGAGGTGCTGTTTTAGTCTTGGTGCTTTTCTTCGGGGGTGACGCCGAGCCCGCCTGGGCCGGCTGTGCGCTGCCAAGCTGGGCTCTTTCCGCTTTCAGCACTTGCCCCAGATCGTGCACGATCATGGCGTAGAAGCTACTGCGGTTGTAGCGCGTGATCACGTAGAAATTCTGGAAACCCAGCCAGTATTCGGTTCCCACCTCGGGGGTGATCAGGTCGACCAGGGTGACAAGCTCACGGCTGTCTGCCGGCAGCGCGCTGCGCACACCGCCCGCTGCCAGTCGGGCAGCATCCAGTGTCGGCAGGATGCCCGCCTCGACCAGTTCCCGGGCTTTGCTTTCGTCGCTGATTCGGGCAGGCATGACGATTTTGCCGTCACGTTGCCAACCATGCTGAGCAAGGAAGTTCGCGACGCTGAAGATGGCGTCGGCGGTGCTGGCGGCCAGATCGATCTGACCGCTGTTGTCACCGTCCACGGCGAAGTTGCGCACGCTGCTGGGGAGAAATTGTGGCAGGCCCAGCGCACCGGCGTAGGAGCCACGGTAGCTGGTCACGTCACGGCCTTGCTCACGAGCCAGCATGAAGAGGGCTTCGAGTTCGCGGCGGAACAGTTCGGCGCGCGGCGGGTAATCGAAGGCCAGGGTGGCCAGGGCTGAGAGCGCGCTGAAGTTTCCGGTATTGCGGCCATACACCGTTTCGACCCCGATCAGGCTGACAATGATCTCGGCCGGCACGCCGCTGCGGGCCTCGGCTGCACGCAGGGTGGCTTCGTTCTCCTGCCAGAAGCTGAGTCCGCCTTTAATGCGAGTGGTATCGATGAAGCGGGCACGGTAGCGCTGCCAGGAGCGTACTCCGGGGTTGGCGGGCGGTTTGACCAGTTCGATGACCTTCGGCAGCGGAGTGGCGCCTTCCAGCGCATTACGGATCACGCTGGCATCCAGATTGTTGCGTGCAGCGATCTCTTCGATAAAGAGCTGAACTTCCGGGCGTTCGGTGAAGTAGGCTGCATGGGCCTGCAGGCTGCAGGCGAAGGTGGCAAAGGCGAGGCTCAGCAGGCGGTTCAGGGTCATGGTTTGAAGTCGTGCACCGCGCGACGCAAGGTGGCGATTGCCGCGGTGGTGGGTGGGGTCGGGCCGAAACGCAGGCAGGCATAATGTTCGGCAATGTCCGTGATGGTATCGGCATGTGCCGGTAGCGCCAAGGCGGCACGCTGGGCGAAGTCAGTCGGAGCTTCCCATTCTGCCCGCTGCAGACCGCGCCGGGCGAGCTTGCGGCAGGCTCGCTGCCACAGGCGATCCAGCGCGTCGAGTTTTGCCCGGCGCGGCCACAGACGCCAGGCGAGCCAGCCCAGCCACAGGCCGGCACCGGCGCCCAGCAGGGCGGTGAGGAGACGCCAGTCGGCCGCGGGCAGGCCCAGGCGGCGCATCAGTTCCAGCTGGCGGCTGGCGTTGTAGCCCAGCACCCACTGGTTCCAGCCATTCGACACCGCTTCCCAGCGGTGGCGCAGCCCGCGCAGGAAATCCGAGTCGACACGCATCATCATCGGCAGGTCCGCGTCCGGTAGGGCCTGCGCAATGCCATCGTCAATCCGGGCCGGGGAGCTTGCGGCGGTGGGGTCGACACGAACCCAGCCGCGTCCTGCCAGCCACACTTCGGCCCAGGCGTGGGCATCGGACTGGCGTACGACCAGGATGCCATCGACCGGATTGCGCTCGCCGCCCTGATAGCCGGTGACGACCCGGGCCGGCACACCGGCGGCGCGCATCAGAATCACGAAGGCGCTGGAAAAGTGCTCGCAGAAGCCCTGCTTGCTGTCGAAGAGGAATTCGTCGGCTGCATGCGTATTGGCGAGCGGTGGGCTCAGGGTATAGCTCAGACGTGCGGCCTGCATGAATGCGATGGCGGCGGCGACGCGTGCTCCCGGGTCTGCATGCGCGGCGGCCAGTGCCTGGCCCGCAGCGACCGTGCGTGGATTGCTGCCTTCCGGAAGGCTGAGGGCGGCGCGCAGGCGTCCCGGGCGCTCTTCCAGGCCGACCTGGCTGGCCGGAAAGGAATGCAGGCTGATGCGCAGACGGGTGCTGACCGGGCGCCGGGCGAGCAGGCTGAAGTTGCTCGAATAGGTGGCGTCGCTGGCGCCCTCGGCCGGATAGTCCAGCGCCAGCAGCCAGGGGCGATCATGTGGTTCCAGGGTCAGGGTGTAGCGATAGCCCGGGCCGCTGGTTTCATAGTCGGGTTGCGGGGCGGTCTGGGTCGGGCGTTCGCGCCAGCGCTGGCCGTCAAAGTCGGTCAGCACCGGGCCGCGCCAGTAGCGCTCGCGGGGCGGTGGCAGCTCGCCTTCGAATTCGGCACGGAAGGCGATCTCTCCGGACTGGATCAGTTCCGAAATCGAGCCGGGCTGCATGCTGTCCGAGAGCCCGGTCTTGCCGGCATGAGCGTCACCTGGCAGGCGCCAGAGCGGGCCATCGATACGCGGGAAGAACACGAACAGCAGCAGCATCAGGGGCACGGCGCCGCCCAGCAGGCGCAGGCTGCCGCGCAAGGCCGGTTTCAGCGCCAGGGCGGGGCGCTCGAGGCGGGCCGAGGTGGCGAGGATGGCGATGGCGCAGGCCAGCACCATGGCCGCGACCGGCAGACTCTGTTCGTTGAGAAATTGCCCGGTCATCAGGAAGCAGCACAGCAACAGGGCGGCACGCCCGTCTCGTGGGCTACGCCCTTCGAGCAGCTTGAGCGGCAGCAACAGGCTCAGCATCGCGAGACCGGCTTCACGACCGAGCAGGGTGCGGTATTCGGCAAAACACAGCACGCCGCCCAGCACGGCCAGCAGGATCAATACCGTGAGGGCGGGGCGCTCGGCTTCCTGGTGGGCGAGCCAGGCCCGCCAGGCGAGCAGGAGCGCTGCCAGCAGCCCCATTCCCCAGGGAATGTGCGGCAGGAAAGGCGCCAGCGAGAGCGTTGCGGTAGCCAGCAGGGCGTAGCAGGTGTCGCGCGGTAATGTGTTGCGGGTGCTCATCGTGACCGCTCCAGACCGAACAGAGCCAGGCGCAGCAGGCAGGCCTGATGGTGAGCCGCGTCTTCGCCTGGGCCGGTCTGGCTGTCCGGCAGCAGAAGGGTCGTGCGGGCACCGCTGTGGCGGGTTTGCAGCACCCAGCGGGCCAGTTGTGAGAGGCGTTCCTCCAGCGGCAGCGTGGCGGGCAACATGTTCCAGTCCAGCACGCAGGCCGGGCTACCGGCGCTGGCGAACTGTTTGGTGAGCAGGCCGCGCCCTTGCGCCAGTTGTTTCCAGGCAATCTGGCGGGGTGAGTCGCCGGGCTGGAAACCACGCAGGCCAGCAAAATCATCCTGACCCGGGCGCTCGCGGCTGCGCCCTTCGCCGTTGTCACCCCAGCCTTCGGGTAGTGGGCGCTCGCCGTCGGGGGAGGGGTAGATCACGGCCGGGGCATCCGGTTCGATATAGCTCCAGGCCCTGATCCAGCCCAGTGGCTGTGTGCTCTCGACGCTGAGCTGACCCGGCTGAAGCAAGCCACGCTGTGAGCAGGGCAGGGCGATGAAGGCTTCACTGTGCTGGCCGGCGGGGACGTCCGTGAGCATCAGCTCACGCCCCTGGCTGTCGCGCAGACGTACGGCGGGCCGCTCGTGGCTGGCTTCATTGACGAGCTCCACTCGCCACTGCGCCATGCCGCCGGCAAAGGCTTCGCCGCTGGGGGATAGGCTCAGTTGCAGGCCGGTGAGTGTGCGCCAGCTATGCAGGATGTGCACGATGAAGACGCTGCCGAGCAGGAAGACCAGGCCGTAGCCGAGCGACAGGTTGTAGTTGATCGAGGCCAGCAGCATGGCCAGCAGCGTGGCCAGCAGGGCCAGGCCGGCGCGCGTGGGAAGTACGTAAACGCGCCGCTGCGGCAGCCGGATCGGCTGTGTTTCGGGCGTGCGGGTGCGCGTGGCCCAGCGCCGGAAGCGCTGGCGCAAAGTGGCGGCGCTCACGGCAGGGGCACGGTCTCGATCAGACCGCGTACCAATGCCTCGCCGCTGGCGCGGGCATCCAGCGCATTGATGCGGTGCCCGGCGACAGCGGGCAATACCGCCTGAACATCTTCAGGGCGGACATGGTCGCGCCCGGCGATCAGGGCCCAGGCCCGCGCGGCAGCGAGCAGGCCGAGACCGGCGCGCGGGCTGAGTCCGCTGGCGCCACCGGGCAACTGACGGCTTTTGGCCAGCAAGGCCTGCACATAATCGAGCAGGCGCTCGCCGACATGGAGGGCGGCAGCTTCCTGCTGCAATGCCTGCAGGCCTGCCGGGTCGATTTGCGGGCGGATCTGGCCGATCAGGGCGCGGCGGTCGTCGCCGGCGAGCAGGGCGCGTTCGGCCGCAGCATCCGGCAGGCCCAGTGACAGGCGCATCAGGAAGCGGTCCAGCTGTGACTCGGGCAGCGGGAAAGTGCCCAGTTGCTGCGAGGGATTCTGGGTGGCAATGACGAAGAAGGGCGAGGGCAGGGCGTGGGTCTTGCCGTCGATCGAAACCTGATGCTCCTCCATGGCTTCGAGCAGCGCGCTCTGGGTCTTGGGGGTGGTGCGGTTGATTTCATCGGCCAGCAGCACCTGGGTGAACACGGGGCCGGGATGAAACACGAAACCTTGTTGGGCCGCATCGAAAATGCTTACGCCGATGAGATCTGCCGGCAGCAGATCGCTGGTGAATTGCACGCGCTGAAAGGCCAGCCCCAGTGACACCGCTAGGGCGTGGGCCAGGGTCGTCTTGCCCACGCCCGGCTGGTCCTCGATCAGCAGATGACCGCGTGCCAGCAGGCAGGCCAGCGACAGGCGCAGCGCCTCGGGCTTGCCCAGCAGGATCTGGCCGAGGCCGGCGAGGAGGCTGGCGCACAAGGGGTGCGGGATGGGGGCAGACATGGGAATCTCCGGATGGGTTCTTGGGTGGCAGACCCGTATTCTGGCCAATCGTTCTCTGGCGCATGGATCAGGCCCGCGCTAGTTTAAACGGCAGACCCCACAAGAACTGCAGCGAAACAGCCGCAGCCCGACAGGAGACCCGATGAGATGAGCCGTACGGCTTTCATTACCCATCCCGATTGCTGGCTGCACACCATGGGTGCGCAGCATCCGGAGTCGCCTGAACGCCTGACCGAGATCCTTGATCGCATCCGCGGCGAGGGCCTGGACGGCTTTCTCGACATGCGTGAGGATGCGCCCACCGCCACGCTGGAGCAGCTCTACCGGGCGCATTCGCCTGCTTATGTCGAAGAGCTCTTCGAGATCGCGCCGGAAAGCGGCTTGCGCCATCTTGATCCGGATACGGCGATGACTCGTCATACCCTCAAGGCCGCGTTGCGGGCCGCCGGCGCGGGCATTCTCGCCAGCGAACTGGTGCTGGCAGGTCGCGTGCATAACGCGTTCTGTGCGGTCCGCCCGCCCGGCCATCATGCCGAGCGGCTGCGGGCGATGGGTTTCTGCTTCTTCAATAATGTGGCGGTGGCCGCACGCCATGTGCTGGAGGTGCATGGACTGGAGCGGGTCAGCATCATCGATTTCGATGTGCATCACGGTAACGGCACGGAAAACATCTTCATCGCCGACCCGCGCGTGCAGATGCTCAGTTTTTTCCAGCATCCGCTTTATCCCTACTGTGGTACCCAGGTGCAGGTGCCGCACATGCTCAATAGCCCTTTCCCTGCCGGCACCCGGGGGGATGCGGTGCGCGAGCTGCTGACGCATGTGTGGCTGCCGGCGCTGACGCGCCATCAACCGCAGATGCTGTTTATCTCGGCAGGCTTCGATGCCCACTACGAGGACGACATGGCCTCGATGGGTCTGCTCGACAAGGACTTTGACTGGATCAGCCGCGAGCTCAGACAGTGGGCTGATGCTCATTGCGGTGGGCGCTTGGTGTCGATGCTTGAAGGGGGTTATGTGCTGCCGGCGCTGGGGCGCAGCGTGATTGCCCACGTCCGGGCGCTGGCGGATATCTGAGGCGCCGGGCCTGAATGCAAGGCTGCTGCAAGCCTTTTACTCGGCGGCCAGCACTCAGCGCGCGGTCCTTGGTCTACAATCCCCGCTTTCCCATTCGTCTTGCGGACCACCATGATCACCGGTTCCCTTGTCGCCCTGCTCACGCCGATGACGGCAGACGGGCAGATCGATCTGCCCGCGTTCAGGGCCCTCATTGATTTCCATGCACGTGAAGGCACCGATGGTCTGGTGATCGTCGGGACAACGGGCGAATCGCCGACGGTGAGTGTCGACGAGCAATGCGAGCTGATCCGCGTGGCGGTCGAACATTCCGCCGGCCGCCTGCCGATCATTGCCGGCACTGGCGCCAACTCCACGGCCGAAGCCGTCGAGCTGGCCCGCTTTGCCAAGAAGGTCGGCGCTGAAGCCCAGCTCTCGGTGGTGCCTTACTACAACCGTCCGACCCAGGAAGGCATGTATCGCCACTTCAAGACGATCGCCGAGGCGGTTGATCTGCCGGTGATTCTCTACAACGTGCCGGGCCGCACCGTGGCCGACATGAACAACGACACGGTGCTGCGTCTGGCCCATGTGCCGGGCATCGTCGGCATCAAGGACGCTACCGGCAACATCGACCGCATTACCGATCTGGCCATGCGCGCCCCGGCCGATTTTGCGCTTTACTCCGGCGACGACCTGACCGCCATGTGCTTCATGCTGCTCGGCGGCCATGGCGTGATTTCGGTGTCCGCCAACGTGGCACCGCGCCTGATGCACGAGCTGTGCGTGGCCGCGCGGGCCGGTGATGTGGTGCGCGCCAACGAGATCAACCGCAAGCTTTACCTGCTCAATCGTGACCTCTTTGTCGAGGCCAATCCGATTCCGGTGAAGTGGGCTGCCCAACAGATGGGGTTGTTGCAGGGCGAGTTGCGCCTGCCGCTGACTCCGCTTTCCGATGTTTTCCACGAGCGCGTGCGCACTGCGATGCGTGCCGCCGATATCCAGTTCTGAGAGGTCCTGACCTGATGCGTTCATCCCTGCGTGTAGTGTTGTCTGCCTCCGTGCTGAGCCTGGCTGTGGCAGCTTGTGGCGGCAATCGGAACGAAAAAATTGATTACAAGACGCCTGGTGCTGACACCAGCGTGAAGACCGATTCCCTGATCGTGCCGCCAGATCTGGTGACGCCACGCCGCGATGAGCGTTTCGTGGTGCCGGATACGCCTGGTTCAGCCACTTACTCCGGTTACACGGCCGCTACGGCCGCGCCGGGTGCAGCGGCGGCCAAGCCGGCGGCTGCAGTGCCGGTTGCGGCGGACAAGGTCCGCATGGAGCGTTTTGGCAATACGCGCTGGCTGGTGCTGCAAGGCAACAGCGAGCAGTTGTGGCCGAAACTGCGCGATTTCTGGAAGGAACTGGGTTTCGTTCTGGTCAAGGACGATCAGCAACTGTTGATCATGGAAACTGACTGGGCCGAGAACCGCGCCAAGGTCTATTCCGATCCCGTCCGCAATGCCTTGAGCTATGTGCTTGGTTCGATGGTCAGCAACGGTGAGCGTGATCGCTACCGTACCCGCATTGAGCAAGGCGCTCGTCCGGGCGAGGTCGAGATCTACATCACCCATCGTGGCCTCGAAGAGAAGATGTACAACCCGAACATGGGTAACCAGACCGGTACCTATTTCGAGCTGCAGCCTTCGAATCCCGAGATGGAAGCCGAGATGCTGACCCGTCTGATGATTCGCCTGGGGCGTGATGAAACCTCTGCCCGCGAAGTGGTGGCTGAAGTTGCCAAGCCCGTGGCTGAACGTGCCACGCTCGGCGCTGCTGCCGATGGCAGCCAGCAACTGACTGTGAAGGATGGCCTGGACCGCAGCTGGCGCCAGGTGGGGCTGGCGCTCGACCGGATCGGTGTGGTGGTGGAAGACCGCGACCGCGCCAAGGGTCTGTATTTCGTGCGCTATGTTTCGGCTGAAGACCTGACGGGGCAGAAGAAGGAAAGCGGCGGCTGGTTCTCCGGCTGGTTTGGCAGCGGCAAGAAAGAGTCCGGTACCGACCAGTTCCGCGTGGCCGTAAGCGCCGCAGGCGAACAGACTGTGGTCCAGTTGCAGGACAAGGAAGGCAAGCCGGCTTCGACTGAAGCCAGTCGCCAAATTCTTGGCCTGCTGCACAAGGAACTCAAGTAAGCCCCTCCGGCAGCAGCTGGCAGGAAACGGCAGTCAGGGCACCCTGGCTGCCGTTTTTTATTGGCGCTCCGGCCATGCTTCGATGTGCCCCTGCACCGTGCTTCTCTGAGGTGCTGCCGCGTAATGACTGGCTTTTGCCGGGCTGACAAGCCTCAAAACTTGATATGGCGCATAGAGAAATCTCGCTATATGCAATAGTTTCCGTACATCGCCTTGGCGGCTTTCATTGAAGGCCTTCCTGGCGACCAGCAGGAGGCCGGCCGCACCGCCCCGATGAGGTGCGCAGCTTGTCTCCGGATACCGAAGCTAGTCTCACATCAGGGAGATATGGATGTTCCAGGTGAGGATTCACGGTCGCGGCGGTCAAGGGGTGGTGACGGGGGCAGAAATGCTGTCGATCGCAGCCTTTCTTGAAGGCCGTCATGCACAGGCATTCCCGAGCTTCGGCTCGGAACGGACAGGCGCCCCGGTGGTGGCTTTCTGCCGTATTGCAGACAAGGAAATCCGGTTGCGCGAGCCGGTCATGGAGCCGGATGCACTGATCATCCAGGATGCCACCCTGCTGCATCAGATCGACGTTTTCGCGGGCCTTTCGCCGAATGGCTATGTGGTGCTCAACACCAATCGCAGCTTCGAGGAACTGGGTCTCGGTGAGCTCTTCAAGCGCTTCCGTCCGGAGCGTCTGATCACCGTCTCGGCGACCGATCTCTCTTTCAAGTACGTCAATCGCAACGCGCCCAACGTGCCGATGCTCGGTGCTTTTGCCGCCGCATCCGGCCTGATTTCCTTGAAATCCGTTGAAGCTGCGATTCGTGAAAAGTTCTCCGGCAAGGTCGCCGAGGGCAATATCGCCGCCGCTACCGAGGCCTACAACATCGCCCTCGCTGCCAAGGAGGCCGCCCATGCTTAAGCAATGTGAAGGTTCGCACGCCGTTGCGGAAGCCGTTGCGCTGTCGCGCCCGGAAGTGATCTGTGCCTACCCGATTTCCCCGCAAACCCACATCGTCGAAGGCCTCGGCGAGATGGTCAAAGCTGGTGAAATCAAGGATTGCGAATACATCAACGTCGAATCCGAGTTTGCTGCCATGTCGGTGGCCATCGGCTCTTCGGCGGCCGGTGCCCGCACTTACACGGCGACCGCTTCGCAAGGTCTGCTGTTCATGGTCGAAGCCGTGTACAACGCGTCCGGCCTGGGCCTGCCGATCGTGATGACCGTGGCCAACCGCGCCATCGGTGCGCCGATCAATATCTGGAACGATCACTCCGACTCGATGAGCCAGCGCGATTGTGGCTGGATCCAGATCTTTGCCGAAACCAACCAGGAAGCGGCCGATTTGCACATCCAGGCTTTCAAGCTGGCTGAAGAGCTGAGCCTGCCTGTGATGGTCTGCATGGACGGCTTCATCCTGACTCACGCTTACGAGCGCGTCGATATCCCGACGCAGGAGCAGGTCGACAAGTTCCTGCCGCCGTACTCGCCGCGCCAGATTCTCGATCCCGCTGCGCCGGTGTCGATCGGCGCCATGGTCGGTCCGGAAGCCTTCTCGGAAGTGCGCTACCTGGCGCATGCCAAGCAGATGCAGGCACTGGAATTGATCCCGAAAATTTCCAAGGAATTCGAGGAGATCTTCGGCCGCAATTCTGGTGGTCTGGTCCGCCCCTACATGCTCGAAGACGCTGAAACCGTGGTCATTGCGCTGGGCTCGGTGCTCGGCACGATCAAGGACACCATCGACGAGATGCGTGCCGATGGCATTTCCATTGGCGTGCTTGGCATCAACTCCTTCCGCCCCTTCCCGGTCTCGGCGATTCGTCGTGCGCTGTCGCATGCCAAGCGCATCGTGGTGCTGGAGAAGAGCCTGGCAGTCGGCATTGGCGGCATCGTCGCCACCGACGTGCGCATGGCCCTCGATGGTCTGGACAAGCGTATCTACACGGTCGTGGCCGGTCTGGGCGGACGCAACATCACCCGCTCTTCGCTGCACCGCGTGTTCCGCATGGCTATGCACGATCAGCTCGAAGCCCTGCATTTCCTTGATCTGGACTGGAACATCGTCAACAAGGAAGTGGATCGTGAGCGCACCACCCGTCGCTCCGGCCCGATTGCCGAAAACATCCTGCGCGACCTGGGTCAGACCAAGTCGAACGTGGGCTGAGGAGAGCAGACATGGGACATCAAGACGTCAAGTTTTATCAGACCGGCACCTTCACCGTCGGCAACCGCCTGCTGCCGCCCGAGCAACGTTCGGTGCAGTCCGAGATCGAACGCACCAACTCGCTGAACTCTGGTCACCGCGCCTGTCAGGGCTGTGGCGAAGCACTCGGCGCGCGTTATGCGATCGATGCGGCCATGCGCGCCACGGGCAACCAACTCATCGCTGTGAATGCCACGGGCTGTCTGGAAGTGTTTTCCACGCCTTACCCGGAAACCTCCTGGCAGATTCCATGGATTCACTCGCTGTTCGGCAATGCCGCAGCGGTGGCTACGGGTGTTGCCGCTGCTGCCAAGATTCGTGCGCAGAAGGCTGGCAAGCCGCTGGCGGAAACCCGCGTGATCGCCCAGGGCGGTGACGGCGGCACCACCGACATCGGTTTCGGCTGCCTCTCCGGCATGTTCGAGCGTAATGACGATGTGCTCTACATCTGTTACGACAATCAGGCCTACATGAATACCGGTGTGCAGCGCTCTTCCGCTACCCCGCCGGCCGCCCGTACCGCCACCACCATGCCGGTGGGCGAGCATCCGGGCAATGAATGGGGTCAGGGCAAGAATGTGCCGTTGATCGCCATGGCCCACGGCATTCCCTATGTGGCCACCGCCTCGGTGTCTGACCTGCGCGATCTGGAATACAAGGTCACCAAGGCCATGAACATGCGCGGCGCACGCTACATCCACATCTTCGTGCCGTGTCCGCTAGGCTGGGGTTCGGCTTCGTGCGACACCATCAAGCTCGCCCGCCTGGCTAAGGAAACCGGTCTGTTCCCGGTCTTTGAAGCCGAGTATGGCGAAGTCACGAATGTCTCGAAGATCCGCCAGAAGCAGCCGGTTGAGGCCTATCTGCGCCTGCAGCGTCGTTTTGCCCACCTTTTCGGCAAGACCCCGCAACTGGAGCTGATTGCCCGCTTCCAGGCGATGGCTGACCAGAACATCCGCAAGTTCGGTCTGCTCGGCGAAGACAAGGCCACTGTCGGTTTCCCCGGCAGCGAGCACAAGTAAGGCGAAAGGGAGTTTGAAACAATGAACAAACCGTTTGCAATCACCCTTAATGTGGGCTCTTCGCTGGCCAACAAGACGGGTTCCTGGCGCAGTTTCCGCCCGGCCTATGTCAATCGCCTGCCGCCGTGCAACAACGCTTGTCCTGCGGGTGAAGACACCCAGGGTTGGCTGTTTCACGCCGAGTCTGGCGATTACGAGGCCGCCTGGCGTCACCTCACCGAAGCCAACCCGATGCCGGCCGTGATGGGCCGCGTCTGCTACCACCCGTGTGAAGGCGCCTGTAACCGTGGCCAACTGGATTCGGCCGTAGGCATCAACTCGGTGGAGCGTTTCCTTGGCGATGAGGCCATCAAGCAGGGCTGGAAGTTCGCTGCCCCGGCCGCTGAAACGGGCAAGCGCATTCTGGTGGTCGGTGCCGGCCCATCGGGCCTGTCCGCCGCCTATCAGTTGCGCCGCATGGGTCACCAGGTGGTGATCTTTGAAGCTGGCCCGCTGGCTGGCGGCATGATGCGCTTTGGCATTCCGAAGTACCGTCTGCCGCGCGAAGTGCTGGACGCTGAAGTGCAGCGCATCCTCGACATGGGCGTGGAAATGCGCCTCAACACCAAGGTTGAGGATCTGCTCAAGACCATGAAGGAGGAAAAGTTCGACGCTGCCTTCCTCGCCGTGGGTGCCCATATCGCCAAGCGCACCGCCATTCCGGCAGCCGAATCGGCCAAGATTCTTGATGCCGTATCGGTGCTGCGCAGCATGGAAGGTGAAGACAAGCCGATGCTGGGGCGCCGCGTGGTCGTGTATGGCGGCGGCAACACCGCTATCGACGTGGCCCGCACCGCCAAGCGCCTGGGTGCCGAAGAAGCCATCATCGTGTACCGCCGTACCCGCGACAAGATGCCGGCGCACGACTTCGAAGTGGAAGAAGCGCTGCAGGAAGGCGTGATGATGCGCTGGCTGTCCACCATCAAGCAGGTGGGCGAGGGCGCCATCCAGGTCGAGAAGATGGAGCTGGACGAGAACGGCAAGCCCGTACCGACCGGCGAGTTCGACACCCTGGAGGCCGATTCGGTGATCCTGGCGCTGGGCCAGGATGTGGATCTGGGCCTGCTCAACGGCGTGCCGGATCTGAGCTTTGAAGATGGCGTGGTCAAGGTGGGCGAAAACATGATGACCGGCTACCCGGGCATCTTCGCCGGTGGCGACATGGTGCCGTCCGACCGTACTGTGACCGTCGGGGTTGGCCATGGCAAGCTGGCCGCGCGCCACATCAATGCCTGGCTGGCGGGCACGACTTACGTCAAGCCGCCGAAGAAGGAGCTGGCGACTTTCGAGAAGCTGAACACCTGGTACTACACCGATGCTGACAAGACGGTTCGTCCGATGCTGGACATCATCCGTCGTCAGAGCACCTTCGATGAAGTGCAGGGTGGCCTGAACGAAGACAATGCCCTGTTCGAAGCGCGCCGCTGCCTGTCGTGTGGCAACTGCTTCGAGTGCGACAACTGCTATGGGGTGTGTCCGGATAACGCCGTCATCAAGCTTGGCCCCGGCAAGAAGTTCGAGTTCAACTACGACTATTGCAAGGGTTGTGGCGTGTGTGTGGAAGAGTGCCCCTGCGGTGCCATCAAGATGGAAGCTGAAGCCAGCTGATTCTTTTCCGGCTCAGCCAGACGCCCGCTCGCGCTTGCGCCAGCGGGCGTTTTTTCGTTCCGCCCGAGAGCCTGAGGTGCTATGCCCTGAAATGCCAAAATCATTTCCGGTTTTGACAGGCCACTGTTTTGCGCCGCACAATCAACCGGCTTGCGTCCGACACATCAAAAGGAGTCGATCATGACACTCAAGGGCAAGGTAGCACTCGTTACAGGTTCCACCAGTGGTATCGGCCTCGGGATCGCCCGGGCGCTGGCGGCGCAAGGTGCCACGATTGCCCTCAATGGTCTGGGCGAGCCCGTTGCAATCGAGAAGATCCGCAGCGAACTGGCCGCCGAGTTTGGCGTGAGTGTCAGCTTCGTGGGGGGAGACCTGACGAGGACCGAAGCTGTCGAGGCCATGATCCGCAGTGTGGAGCAGGCGCATGGCAGCCTGGACATCCTGGTGAATAACGCCGGTATGCAGCATGTGAGCCCGATCGAGGATTTTCCGCCGGAAAAGTACGATCTCATCGTAGCGCTGAATCTCTCGGCGACTTTCCATGCCATCCGCCTCGCCGTGCCGGGCATGAAGACGCGTGGCTGGGGCCGCATCATCAACATTGCTTCAGCGCATGCACTGGTGGCCTCACCCTTCAAGTCGGCCTACGTTGCTACCAAACATGCGGTGCTGGGGCTGACCAAGACTGTGGCGCTGGAAGTGGCTGAATGCGGTATTACAGTGAATGCCATCTGCCCGGGCTATGTGCTGACGCCTCTGGTTGAGAAGCAGATTCCGGACACCGCCAAGGCTCGTGGCATGACGGAGGAGCAGGTGATCCGCGATGTGCTGCTCGCCGCGCAGGCGACCAAGAAATTCGTCGAGGTGGACGAGTTGGGCGCACTCGCCGTGTTCCTCTGCAGCGACGGCGCCCGCTCGATGACCGGCACGGCACTGCCGGTTGACGGGGCCTGGACGGCCCACTGAGTCGGCAGTACTGGCCTGTCGCAGCACGCTTGCTGCGCCGGCCTGGTGCAGACGCTCAGGGCATGATCTCGACGTATTCGTAGACTTCGCAGTCGGTGATGAGCTTTCTTACCGGCAGGCTGGCGCGGGCGAACCAGGCTTGCGGATCGTGGCGGTCGATCTCTTCGCCCATGAAACGTACCAGCTCGCAGATCGGCTCGACGACTTCGCGACGGTAATCCTCATCCTTCTTCACGTAGGCCAGATACAGGTTCTTCATGCAGTTACCGCGGCAGAAGCTGTAGGCCTCGCAGCTCGCGCATGGCATGGCCGGATCCGGCTGCAGGGGGCTGGCGCGCAGCCAGTTGTCGACCACCGAACCCTGCTGCATCTCGGGCAGGTAGAGCAGGTCGGGGCAGGGGAAAATGCGCCCGTCCGGCATCACATTCAGGATGTGGGTGGAGGCACGGCACTGGGTCTTGCCCTGGTACAGCTCCTGCGCCTTCGAGGGCATCACCTTGTTCCGCACCATGCCCATGATCGGAATGACCGGGTAGAGGCGATCCGGGTGCTGGAAGAACCTGGCGACCATCTGTGTGATGATGGCTTTGCGCTTGGCCATGCCCTCAGCCGGATAGGCGCCCCGGTCGGCGACGAACTGGAAGTACAGGTAATCGAAGACCTCGGTGAGATGATCGATTTCCTCGAAACTGATTTCCGGGTGGCTCCAGGTCATGCGTGCGGTGATGCTTCCGCTGGTTCTGGGGCGGATCGCGGCGAGGTTCTTCATCACCTGGCGATAGATACCGCGGCCGCGATAGCCGTCGGTGGTACCTTCGCCACCGTCGATGGAGATCAGGAAATTGGACATGCGCGCCAGCACTGCGTCCGGCAGACCATCGAGCAGGGTGCCATTGGTCTGCAGCTGGTAACGGAAGTTCGGAAAGCGCGCGATCACCTCTTCCATGTAGGGGCGGTTCAGCGTGGGTTCGCCGCCATAGAAGGTGACATAGGTTTCGAGGCCAGTGAGTTGGCTGTCGACAAAAGCGCTCAGCTGATCCAGCGAGTAGTCCACATGCTGCTGGGACCCAAGCACCTCTCCCACGCCCAATGAGCAATAGGTGCATTTCAGGTTGCACTTGAGGGTGGTGAGCAGTTGCAGCTCGACGCGGTGACCGGGAATGGCCGCTTGCTTGTCGGGGCTACTGGGGGTGGGGCGGAGCAGGGTGATCGGCTGGATGCTGTTCATGAATTACGGGGAAATTCTGAAAGCCCGGGATTTTAGTAGGGAATTAATGCAAGGCTTTGCGGTGGCTCAGCCCGGAGAGCTGCCGGGCGCAATTTGCCGGCTATAACGAAGCATGGGGCAAAGCGTAAGCATGCTCGTCAGAGCGAAAGGAGCTTGATCATGCGTGATGATTCAAGAGAGGCCGAACGGCTCGAGACGATTGCTGAGCTGGGAGACCTGCTTGCCGTGCTGCGGGAAATGGGGCAGCGCCTGGCAAACGAATCCCACGGCTCAGCCTATCCTGGCGTGCAGGCATTCAATGCATTGCTGCATCAGGCGCATGTCCAGCTGGAGCGGATCGGGGAAGCAGGGAAGGGGGCCTGAGTGCGACGGCCCAAAACACAGAGGCCCCTTGCGGGGCCTCTTTTACGTGCGTCTTCGAGTGAGGATCAGTCGGCCGCAGCCCACTTGCCATCCTTGTAGGAGTAGAAGGTCACGCCGCCTTCCTTGATGTCACCCTTGGCATCGAAGCTGATGTTGCCGGTGATGCCCTTGATGTTCAGTGCCTTCAGCGCCGGCAGGTACTTGGCCGGTTCAGCCGAGTTAGCCGCCTTCATGGCCTCGATCAGGGCGGTGGCTGCATCGTAGTTGTAAGGTGCGTAGAGCTGCACCTCAGCATTGAAGCGTTGCTTGAAGCGTTCCTTGAACTTGGCGCCGCCCGGCATCTTTTCCATCGGGATGCCCGCCTGCGTGCAGAACACCCGGTTATCCAGATCCTTGGCGGAGAGCTTGAGCATCTCGGCGGTACACAGGCCGTCGCCGGAGAGGAACACGGACTTCAAGCCAAGCTGGCGCACCTGGCGCAACAGCGGGCTGCCCTGGGCATCCATGCCGCCGTAGAAGATCGCGTCCGGATTCTGGCCCTTGATCTTGGTGAGGATGGACATGAAGTCCGTGGCCTTGTCGTTGGTGAATTCACGGCCCACCACCTGTACGCCGAGCTTCTTCATGCTGGCGACCAGCGCGTCAGCCAGCCCCTGGCCGTAGGCGGTACGATCGTCGATCACGGCAATGCGCTTCACACCGAGTTTCTTCACCGCATAGTTGGCCATTGCATCCGCCTGCTGCAGATCGTTGGCGATCACGCGGTAGGTCACCTTGAAACCCTGATTGGTCAGTGCCGGGCTGGTGGAAGACGGAGTGATCACCGGGATGCCGGCTTGTTCATAGACTCGCGAGGCGGGGATAGAGGCACCAGAGGTGACGTGGCCGATCACGCCTTTCACGCCGGCATCTGCCAGGCGTTGGGCAACCGTGGTGGCGGTGCGCGGGTCGGCCTGGTCATCTTCGCTGACCAGCTCGAACTTGGCCTTCTGGCCGCCGATGGTGATGCCCTTGGCGTTGGCGTCTTCGATGGCGAGGCGGATGCCGTTTTCGCCATCCTTGCCGATGTGCGAGATCGGGCCGGTGAGCGGGCCGGCGGCGCCGAGCTTGACGGTGATATCGGCGCTGGCAGTGCCGGCCAGAGCCAGAAGGGCGAGGGCAATAGCGGTGCGTTGCAGGTTCAAGATGTTCTCCGGTGCTTGCGGTTCTGGTCCGTACCCGTTGGTACGGAAAGGCCACAATTATGAACTCCGGCGCAGCGCTCTGCCATCCGTGTTTTCACTCGCATGCAGGCTTGTTGACCAAGCTTAGGGTCTGTTGCCAATCATCCGCCGGATCGCGTTGACGCGTATGGCTTGAGCAAAAGAGGCCGCCCCTTAGAAACGAGAAGGGCCGCATGAAGCTGCTGAAAGACATCGCCAAGTATCAGTGTCTTCCCTCGCCCTTGGCGCTGCTCTTGCACCCGGGCAGGCCGCGCGCTTACAGGCTGATGACTTTGTCGGCCACGCCCTGCGCTTCGACAATCATCAGCATGTTGCCGATCTCCGTTGCGGGGACCTGGTCCAGCAGCCCGTAGTGATCGAGACAGGTGCGGCAGATCACCAGCCGGCTGCCTGCCTTGGCGAGCAGATCGAGCTCCGCGCGGCAGGCTGAGTCATGGCGCGCCATCTTCACGCCGGCGGCGTAGAAAAGAATGCTCTGTGGCGGGGTTTCGAGTTCCGCCAGTGTTTTCAGGTAGTTCCCTAGCAGGCGCTGGCAGAGCGTGGCGTCTCCCTGGCCCATGCCCGCACTGCTGATCACAAGGGCGCTGGTGTGAAAGTCCGGATTCATTTTCGTCTCCCGTGGAGTAGGCTTCCAGCATACAAATTCGGGCGGGGGCGAGAAATGACTTCAGGCAAACAGGTGATTCGCGTCGGTATCGTCGGGGCTGGCGCCAATACGCGCGAGAAGCATATTCCGGGGTTGCGTGCGCAGGCCGGTGTGGAGGTGGTGTGCGTCGCGAACCGCTCGCGTGCCTCCTCGGAAAAAGTGGCGGCCGAGCTCGGCATTCCGCAGGTGGCCGCAGACTGGCGTGCGCTGGTCAATGATGCGGGAATCGACGCGGTGATGATTGGCACCTGGCCCTACTTGCACTGCCCGGTGAGCCTGGCTGCGCTGGCCGCCGGTAAGCATGTGCTGACCGAGGCGCGCCTGGCGATGAATCTTGCCGAGGCGCGCCAGATGCATGCCGCGGCCCTGGCCCGGCCGGATCTGGTGGCGCAGGTGGTGCCGGCGCCCTTCACCCTCGGGGTGGATCGTACCGTCCAGCGCCTGCTGCGCGAGGGCTTTGTCGGCCGCTTGCTGAGTATCGAGGTTCGGGTAGCCGATGGTCGCTTTCTCGATCCCGCTGCACCGCTCAACTGGCGCCAGGATGCAGAGCTCTCCGGCCTCAGCGTGATGAGTCTGGGCATCTGGTACGAGAGCCTGATGCGCTGGGTGGGCGAGGCTAGCAGCGTGATTGCCAAGGGCCGTACTTTCGTGACCCAGCGTGTCGATGCGGCAGGCCGCCTGCGTGCCGTGCGGGTGCCGGAGCATGTGAGCGTGTTGGCCGACATGGCCTGTGGCGCGCAGGCCTGCTTCACGATTTCAGCCGTGAGCGGGTTGTACAAATCCAGTGAAATCGTGCTCTTTGGCAGCGAAGGCACGCTGCGCTTTGCCGACGGCGAGCTCAGCGGCGGGCGGCGCGGAGATGCCGTGCTGCAGCCGGTGCCGATCCCGGCGGAGGAGGCGGGCGGCTGGCGTGTCGAAGAAGAATTCATCAGCGCCATTCGTGGCCTGGAGGCCGTGAGCCACACACGCTTTGCGGAGGGTGTGAAATACATGGCCTTCACCGAGGCTGTGGCGATCAGCATGGCCGAGGGGCGGGAGATCGCCCTGTGTGCGTGCTGATGGCGCATTAGCCGGCGTGTCGGGATGATGATGGGGAGCGTGCAATGAATGAGCGGGGCGAGCACGGCCACTTGCGGCTTCCCTTGCATGTGCTGGCGGCCGCCGGGATGGCGTTGTTGCTGGTGTTGATGGCTGCTGTGCTGGTGGTGCATTCGTATTACAGCACACGCGCCGTAGCCTCTTCGGCCGTGAATGAATCGATCCGTCATGTGTCGCGTTCGCTGACCGAAAAGCTGCGCGGAATTCTGCAGCCGGCCGAGAACCAGCTGGAGCTGTTGAGCTTCAGCGAGATCGTGCGCGCCCGCACCTTGTCCGAGCGTCTGCTCTCGGTAGGCATGGCGCAGGCTGCGTTGAAGGCCAACCCGCTGCTCGATGCCTGGTATGTGGGCTATCCGGGGGGGGATTTCATTCTCTTCCGTCCGTTGCGGGAGGCCCGCCTGCGCGAGAGTTTTCAGGCGCCGGTAGGCGCTAGCCTGCTGGTGCAGTCGCGCAGCAATGGCCCCGGTGGGAGGCCGATCGGCGAATTCCTGTTCTACAACGCCGCCGGCCATCTGCTGCGGCGTGAAGAGCGTCCCGCTTACAGCTTCGATCCGCGCTCCCGGCCCTGGTTCATCCAGGCCGAGCAGCAAGGCTCTGGCGCCTCGATCATTACCGATCCCTATCTCTTCTTCACGACTCGCCAGCCTGGCGTGACGCTGGCGCGCCTGGTGCACGAAGGTGGCCCGGTGGTGGGGGCGGATGCCACACTGCGCGAGCTGGGCAAGGAGCTTGGCGAGCTGAAGCTTTCGCCTGGCACTCAGGTGGCGATCATCGATGCCTCGTCCTCGACCGTGGCACTCGAGGACGCCCGCCGCTCCGCGGTACTCGACGCCAGCCGAGGCGAAGCGCGTTTGGCGCGCCTGGGCGATTTGGGGCTGCCGGCGCTGGTGGCTGCCGCGCGCCTGCCAGCGAGCGCGTCGCAGCGTAGCGAAGTGCAGCTGGGGCGTGAAACCTGGGAGCTGATTTCGGTGCCGATAGAGTTGCATGCGCGTGGCAAGGCCTTGCGGGTGCTTATGGCGGTGCCCGGCAGCGAACTCTTCGGTGAGGCCCAGCGCCTCTTGTGGCGCCAGCTGTGGGTGATCCTGGCGCTGGTCCTGGGCTCCATTCCGCTGTGCTTCTGGCTGACCCAACGGGTGGTGCGGCCGCTGCGCGATCTGGCTGAAGAGGCGCGGGCTGTGACCAGTTTCGATTTTCGTCCGAGCCGCCTCAAGCGCTCGCGGATTGCCGAGGTCGATCTGCTGACCAGTGCCACCGGGCAGATGCGGGCCACGATCTCGCGCTTTCTAGAAGTGAATTCCGCGCTGAATTCGCAGATCCAGCTCGAACAGCTGCTGGGGATGGTGCTCGATGATGTGCTGGCGGCCGTGCAGGCCCGCTCCGGCGCGCTGTATCTCTTCGATCCGGATTCGCGCACGCTGAGCTGCTCGCAGCAACGCGGCGAGGGCATGCCGCCTTATCCGCTGCGCCTGGCGCTGGAGGCGGACGCTGCGCATCCCGTGGTGCAGGTGGCGCTGTCGCGCCAGAGCGTGATTGGCATGCAGGGTGAGCGCGGCAGCGAAGTCTTCGCCGTGGCGCTCGAGACCTTCGAGCGCAATTTCGTTGGCGTGCTGGTGCTGGAATCCAGCCGCCCGCTCGGCCGTGGCGTTGGCAGCCTGCGTGATCCCCAGTTGGCTTTCGTGGAGGCACTGTCCTCCACCGCAGCCGTGGCGATCGAGACGCGCAGCCTGGTCGAAAGCCAGAAGTGCTTGCTCGACGCCATCATCA
Organism: Uliginosibacterium aquaticum; assembly: GCF_012972705.2. Taxonomy (GTDB): domain Bacteria; phylum Pseudomonadota; class Gammaproteobacteria; order Burkholderiales; family Rhodocyclaceae; genus Uliginosibacterium; species Uliginosibacterium aquaticum. The sequence goes on from NZ_JABCSC020000001.1 coordinate 839,400, forward strand.
AGTTGCTGGCCGGCGCGATTGATGCCAAGAGCCCCTATACCGGCGGCCATTGCCAGCGCGTGCCCGAGCTGACCCTGATGCTCGCCGAAGCGGCTCACGCCAGCGAGGAGGGGGCCTTGCGCGAATTCCGGCTCAGCGTGGATGAGCGCGAAGCGGTGCGCATTGCGGCCTGGCTGCACGATTGTGGCAAGCTGACCACGCCGGAATACGTGGTGGACAAGGCCACCAAGCTTGAAACCCTCTACAACCGCATCCACGAGATCCGTACCCGCTTCGAGCTGCTCAAGCGCGATGCCGAGCTCGCTTTCTGGCGCGCGCGCAGCCCGTCCGCACCTACCGCGCAGGAGCTGGCGGCGCTGCAGGCCGAGTGGCAGAGCCTGGATGATGAGTTTGCCTTCGTCGCCGCCTGCAATCAGGGGGGTGAGTACCTTGATGCCGAGCGCATCGCACGGCTTGAGTCGATCGGAGCGCGTACCTGGCTGCGTACGCTTGACGATCGCCTCGGTCTGTCGCGAGAAGAGGCCCAGTTGCTGGCGGCTCAGCCTGTCGCCCGTCTGCCGGCCACTGAACGGCTGCTTGCCGACAAGCCCGAGCACCTCGTCGCCCGTCCGCCTAGCGAGCAGATTGCGCCTGACAATCCCTGGGGCTTTCACATGGATGTGCCTGCGGCCAGGTTCAACCGGGGTGAGCTCCACAACCTGTGCGTGAGCCGTGGCACGCTCACGGAGGAAGAGCGCTACATCATCAATGCCCACATCGTGCAGACCATCGTCATGCTTGGGGACCTGCCTTTCCCGCGCCATCTGCGCGCGGTGCCCGAGATTGCCGGTAGCCACCACGAACGCATGGATGGGAAGGGTTATCCGCGCCGCCTCACCGGCAGCCAGATGAGTGTGCCGGCACGGATCATGGCGATCGCGGATGTGTTTGAAGCCCTCACCGCGGCGGATCGCCCCTACAAGGCGCCCAAGACGCTTTCGGAGGCCCTGCAGATCATGGCCCGCATGGTGGCGGAAGGGCATCTCGATGCCGAGTTGTTCGCACTTTTCGTGCGCAGCGGCGTGTATCTCGACTATGCCGGGCGCTACCTGCGTGCGGAGCAGATCGACAGCGTGGACCCGGCTCGGCTCGGGCTGTGAGCCAGCCTGCTTTTTATTAACGCAACGAAGTTGCATCTGAGCGCGGGCTGTGCTCAAATTCCCGGCCATCCACCCCGTCGAGAATTCCGCCATGCGCAAACCTGTCGCCCTGATCCTGCTTCTGCTCTCTTCGGCCGCAGCACAGGCCGCCGAGGGGCATAGCCATGGCGTGGGTCATCTCAACGCCAGCCTGGAGGGCGATGTTTTCAGCGTTGAACTGGAACTGCCACTCGAAAGCCTGCTCGGTTTCGAGCGGGAACCGAAATCCGCGCAGGATCTGGCCAGGGTGCGTGAGCTGGCAACGCTGCTGCGAAGTGGGGACTCGCTGCTGCTGCCGAGCCCGGCCGCCGGCTGCGCGCTGACTGGGGTACGCCTGGCCTCGGCGGCCATCCCCCCCGAGTTGCTCGGCGAGAAGGCGACACCTGCTGCAGCCGGTGCCAGCGAGCAGGAGCACGCTGATCTGGATGCGCATTACCGCTTCAAATGCGCCCGGCCGGCGGAACTGAAGCGCCTGGAAGTGGCTTTTTTTGACACCTTCAAACGCCTGCGCGTGATTGAAGCCCGGCTGGTGACGAGCAAAGTTCAGCGTGCTGCCCGGCTCACCGGTTCGTCGCGCGGCCTTGTCTGGTGAGCGCCCCGCTGATCGAACTGCACGGGCTGCGCCAACGCTGGCCCGGCCAGTCTGCAGACTGCCTCGCCATCACGCATTTCGCCCTGCAGCCCGGCGAGCACCTGTTCCTGCATGGTGCCAGCGGCAGCGGCAAGAGCAGCCTGCTGAGCCTGCTGGCTGGCGTACTGCGGCCAACTGCGGGCGAAATCCATCTGCTGGGTGAACGTGTCGACCATCTGCCCGCGGCGATACGCGATCGCCTGCGTGGTGAGCACATCGGCTACATCTTCCAACAGTTCAATCTCTTGCCTTACTTGTCCGTGATCGACAATGTGCTGTTGCCCTGCCGCTTCTCATCGCGGCGCAAGGCGCGAGCGCTGAGCCGCGGGGCGGCTTCGCTGCAGGCCGAAGCGCAGCGCCTCCTGAGCCATCTGGACCTGTTCGCGGCGGATTGGCAAAGGCCGGTCAGCGCCCTCTCGGTCGGCCAGCAGCAACGCGTGGCCGCCGCCCGCGCCCTGATCGGCCAACCCGAACTGCTGTTGGCCGACGAGCCGACTTCGGCGCTGGATGCCCAGCGTCAGCAGGACTTTGTAGACCTGCTGCTGCACGAGGCAAACGAAGCTGGCAGCAGCCTGATCTTCGTCAGCCACGACCAGCGCCTGGCCGCTCACTTCGGGCGCGTGCAGGCGCTCAGTGAATTCAATGCCGGAGGCGCTGCATGAAGGCGCTCATCCTGCTGCGGCTGGCGCTCGCCAGTGCCTGGAACCGCCGCTATGCCCTGGGCCTGACCCTGCTTTCGATCACCCTGGCGGCTGCTCTGCTGCTGGGTGTGGAGCGCTTGCGGGCCGGTGCCCGCGAAGGCTTTTCCAGCGCGCTATCCGGTACCGATCTGGTGGTCGGTGCGCGGGGCAGCCATGCCCATTTGTTGCTCTACAGCGTATTCCGGATTGGTGAGCCCACGCCGAATCTGAGCTGGGCGGCGGCCCAGCGCATCGCAGCGCATCCTGCCGTGGCCTGGACGGTGCCGATCTCCTTGGGCGACGCGCATCGCGGTTTCCCGGTGGTGGGCACCCAGCCGGACTATTTCAAGCGCTACCAGTATGGCGATGCTCAGGCGCTTGCATTGACCCGTGGCCGCCTGTTCGACAGCCTGTTCGAAGCCGTGATCGGCGCCAGCGTGGCGCGTGAGCTGGGTTACACGCTCGATCAGTCCATCGTGCTGGCGCATGGCAGCCCCGAACTGGAAGGTGCCGAGCACCGCGACAAACCCTTCCGCGTGGTCGGCATCCTCGCGCCCACTGGCACGCCGGTCGACCGCAGCGTGCACATCTCGCTCGCTTCGATGGAGGCCATCCATGTCGACTGGCAGGGCGGTATGCCGCTGGCGGGCCTTTCGGTGCCGCCGGAGCTGGTCCGCAAGTTTGATCTCACGCCGAAGACCATCACTGCTCAGCTCGTCGGCCTCAAGCATCGCAGCGATGTGTTCCGCCTCCAGCGCGAACTCAATACCGCTCCGGGCGAAGCGCTGAGCGCTGCCATGCCCGGCGTGGTGCTCGATCAGTTGTGGCAGATGCTGGCCGCAGGCGAGCGGACGCTACAGGCGGTGTCCGCGCTGGTGGCAGCGGTGAGCCTCGCCGGGCTGATGGCCGTGATCCTCGCCGGGCTGGACGCGCGCCGGCGCGAGCTGGCGATCCTGCGTTCGGTCGGCGCACGGCCACGCGAAGTGCTGGCCCTGCTGATCATAGAGGGTCTGGGGATCACGCTGGCTGGCTGTTTGCTGGGCCTCGTGCTGCTGCAATGGGCGGTATGGCTGGGCGGGGCCTGGCTACAGAGCCGCTTCGGCATCGTGGTGGCCGGGCTGTGGCCCGGGCAGGACGAATGGCTGAGGCTCGCCGGGATTGTCGCTACCGGTTTGCTGGCCAGCCTCCTGCCAGCCTGGCGGGCCTATCGCCTGTCGCTGGCGGATGGCCTGAGCCCGCGCCTGTAGACGCGGTAAGGCCATCCTGCGCCTGCACCCAACACCTGCTCATCGCTTCGCTGGGGGATGCGAGCGGGGCGGGGCGAGTTCAGGCCGGTGCGTGGCAGACCACGCAAAGCTTGTTGCCATCCGGGTCCCGGAAGTAGGCGCCGTAATAATGTTCGTGGTACTCCGGCCGCAGTCCGGGGGCGCCTTCCGATGTGCCGCCTTGCGAGAGCGCGAGATCGAATGCCCGGTCTACGGTGGCCCGGCTCTCGGCCAGAAAGGCCAGCATGTTGCCGTTGCCGTTGCCGGGCTGCGCGGCCAGGCCGTCATGGGGCTTGCCGATCAGGAGCAAGGGGCGCGGCCCCGGCGTGGATTGCCAGCCCGCCCAGGGACGGCTCTGGTCACAGAACCGGGTCTCGATGCCAAGCGCTTCCATGAGCGGGGTGTAAAACGCCAGCGCACGTTCGAAGTCATTGACGCCAAGGAAAACATGAGAGAACACGGTGACCTCCGGGGCGAAGCCTGTACTGCTCAATTTGAAAGGGAAGAGATGCTGGAGTGCTGAGTTTCAGCAGGATATTGCTCACAACCGGATGATGTTATCCGGGGGCTGCAACTCTGGGTGGTGCGACTGGCGGCTGCAGGCCTGTAAGCATCGTGTTTTGCTTCTGGCCGTATCGGCCACGGGGCGTGCTGCGCCAGCGGGAAACTTCCGATCTGCTGCAGCGTCTGAGCGAAGCTTGGCATCAGCAAGGTGGTACCTGTCACACCGGCCGCTCGTCCAGCTTTTACAATGCCGTGCAGGGTGACGAGATCATCAAGCTTTCCAACCCAGGAGAACCCCTTTCATGATTCGCAAGAACCCCAGTGGCGATCTTCCCGTGATTGCCGAATCCGCTTTTGTCGATCCCACCGCAATCATCTGCGGCAAGGTCATCGTGCACGACAATGTATTCATCGGCCCCTATGCCGTGATTCGTGCCGACGAGGTGGATGCCTCGGGCGGCATGCAGCCGATCGTGATCGGTGCGCATTCCAACATTCAGGACGGGGTGGTGATCCATTCAAAGTCCGGTGCCGCCGTGAAGATCGGCGAGCACAGCTCGATTGCCCACCGCAGCATCGTGCACGGTCCCTGCGAGATCGGCCCGCGGGTGTTCATCGGCTTCAACAGCGTGGTCTTCAACTGCAAGGTGGGCGAGGGCTGTGTGGTGCGCCACAACTCGGTGGTCGACGGCTGTGATCTGCCGGCAGGTTTCTATGTGCCTTCCACCACCTATATCAACGCCCGCACCGATCTGGCGACCATCCCGAAAGTGACGGCCTCGGCGGCCGAGTTTTCGGAAGATGTCGCGCGGACCAACAATGAGTTGGTGGCGGGCTACAAGAAGCTTCAGAACGAGTTCTGAGATGAAGCTGAAGCGGCCGCTGTGCCTGATGTCCAGCCTGATGGTTTTGCTGCTGGCGGCCTGTGGCCCGCAGCAGACTGACGCTCCCGCCTACAAGCTCGGTGAGCGTCTCGCGCCGGCTGCCGTGAAGGCGGCCAGCAGCTATCGTGAATTGTTCTGGGAGGATCTCACGCCGAAGGGCTGGGATCCGCTGGCCGGCATCCGGCAGGAGGACATCGCCCGCCTGCAGGATGGCGATCCGCAGGCCAATCAGCTCATGCAGAAGATGCGTGAAGCCTGGGACAAGGCTCCGGCGGTGCCGGCGCTGGATCGCCAGAGCGTACGGATTGCCGGGTTTCTGGTGCCACTCGATGCCGAGCGTGAAAATATTCGTGAGTTCCTGCTGGTGCCTTACTTCGGCGCCTGCATCCATTCGCCTCCGCCGCCCTCCAACCAGACCATTCATGTGGTGATGGACAAGCCCTTCAGGGGCCGCATGATGGAGCCCTTCTGGATCAGTGGGGAACTGCGCATCGAGCACATCGACAGTCCCTTCGGCGTGGCCAGCTATCGCCTCAGTGGCCAGCGCGCCGAGCGCTACGTGGCGCCCGCCAAGTCCTGAGTCGCGCTGCGCTGCCCACGGTGCGGCATCCTTGCCCGAAAGTCCGGCAGTTACGCGCTTGCCGTTGGCATGGCCCTGTGGCCGAATGGTCAGGTCTCGTCCATACCGCAGGGGCGGTGCGGCCGGTTACAAGCGGTCAGCGAGGCAGCAAGGGACTCAACGGGGGAATTCATGCGCGGCACGATATTGATCGGGGTGGCGGGGCTGCTGGCGAGCCTGCTGGCTGGTTGTGATGGCAAGCAGGATGTAGCGAAGGCCGGCCCGCCGCCGGTGCCGGTGCGCCTCGAGAAGTCCACCAGTGAAACGGTGCCGGTGGTGACCGAGTTCGTTGGCCGAGCCCAGGCATATCGATCGGTGGAGATCATGGCGCGCGTGGAAGGCATTCTGGAGACGCGTCACTTTGTTGAAGGCAGCCAGGTCAGGAAGGGCGATCTGCTCTATTCGCTGGAGCGCGCACCCTATGAGGCGGCGCTGCGGGATGCCGAGGCCAGCCTGGCCAAACAGAAGGCCACCGCCGTCAATGCGGCCTCGCGTGAAGCTCGCCTGGCGCCGCTGGTGAAGGAAAACGCCATCAGCCAGCAGGAGTATGACAATGCCGTGGCTTCGATGAAGGAGTCCGAAGCGACGGTGGCGGCCGCTGAATCGCAGGTCGATCGGGCCAGGCTGAATCTTGAGTACACGCGCATCCTGGCCACCGAGAGCGGGCGTATCGGGCGTAGCGAAATGCCTGAGGGACGTCTGGTTGGCAAGGGCTCGCCGACCCGCCTGACCGTGATCGACAAGCTCGATCCGATCTATGTGTCCTTCACGATTTCGGACCGCGATGCGCTGGCCTTCCGCAAGGCGCTGCAGAGCGGCGCGATCCAGGAGCACGGCGATTCGGTGGCGCGCATCATCATGCCGGACGGTTCGCAGCTCAAGCCCACCGGGCGCATTGATTTCGCTGACATCGAAGTGAGCGAAAGCTCCGGCACCATTGCCCTTCGTGCGGTGCTGCCGAATCCCAAGGCTGAGTTGCTGCCCGGCCTCTTCGTGCGTATCGAGCTGACTTCGGGTGAGTCACCCAACACCATCCTGGTGCCGCAGCAGGCCGTGATGAAGTCCCCCACCGGGCACTATCTGTGGGTGGTGGATGCGAAGGGCCGCGCCGAGCGCCGCGATGTGGTGGTTGGCAAGTGGCAGCGCGAGAAATGGGCTATCGAGAAAGGCCTCGGTGCGGGTGAGATGGTGGTGGTGGAGGGGGGCCAGAAGCTGAGCCCGGGGGCGCAGACTTTCGTGCCCTCGCCCGCAGCGGTCTCGTCGCCTGCCGCCAGTGCGCCGGCCGCGCGCTGAGGAGATCGGCATGGGTTTCTTCGTCAATCGCCCGGTCTTTGCGACCGTCATTGCGCTGTTCATCACCCTGCTGGGCCTGCTCTCGGTCAAGCAGTTGGCGGTGGAGCAGTATCCCAACGTCGCACCGCCGCAAGTCAAGATCACGGCGGTCTATCCCGGCGCCAGCCCGGAAACCATCGAAACCACCGTCGCTGCGCCGATCGAGCGCGAGATGAACGGTATCGAGGGCTTGCTGGACATGCAGTCCTCCGCCTCGGCCAGCGGCCTGATGGAGCTGACCATTTCCTTCGAGCCCGGCACTGACCTCAACCTCGCTGCGGTGGATGTGAACAACAGCGTCAAGCGCGTCGAGCCGCTGCTGCCGGAAGTGGTGCTGCAGCAGGGCCTGCGCGTGTCGAAGTCCAATCCTTCGATGCTGATGATCGTGGCGCTGCAGTCGGATGATCCGCGCTTTGACGCCGCCTATCTCGCCAACCTGGCCTACTCGCGCTATGTGAACGAGCTCAAGCGCCTGCCTGGTGCGGGTGATGTGTCGCTCTTCGGCAATCCGTACTCGATGCGCTTGTGGGTTGATCCGGATTCGCTGGCCAAGTACGGCATGTCCGTCACCGACGTGATCAACGGTGTGCGTGAGCAGAACCAGAATTTTGCCGTCGGCGAAATCGGTCAGGCGCCCGCGCCGAGTGGTCAGGTGCTGACCTTCCCGATGCAGACGCGTGGCGGGCTGGTGGAGGTGAGAGAGTTCGAGGACATCATCCTGCGCGCCAACAAGGATGGTTCGGTGGTGCGCCTGCGCGATGTGGCGCGCGTTGAACTGGGCAGCGAGGAGTATTCGATCTCCTCGCGCCTCAATGGCAAGCCGGCTATTGCGCTGGGCATCTATCTGCGCCCCGGGGCGAATGCTCTGGCGCTTGCCAAGGCGGTGCGCAGCCGCATGGATGAGCTGGGTGCCGATTTGCCGGCCGAAATCAAGAGCGTGATCTCGTATGACACGACGCGTTTCGTGAATGCGTCCATCGAGCTGGTGGTGCATACCTTCATCGAAGCCTTCCTGCTGGTGCTGGTGGTGGTGTACCTCTTCCTTGGCAGCGTGCGGGCCACGCTTGTGCCGCTGATCGCGATTCCGGTCTCCATCATCGGCACCCTGGCCGGCATGCTGGTGATGGGCTTTTCGATCAACATGCTGACCCTCTTCGGCATGGTGCTGGCGATCGGCATCGTGGTGGATGATGCGATCGTGGTGGTCGAAGCCGTTGAGCATCTGATGCACAGCGAGAAGCTCTCGCCGAAAGACGCGGCGAAGAAAGCCATGCAGGGCATTGGCGGTGCCATCGTGGGCGTTACCTCGGTGATCTGTGCGGTGTTTGTGCCGATTGCATTCCTGGGGGGCGTGACCGGCACGCTCTACAAGCAGTTCGCCATCACCATCACGATTTCCACGCTGCTCTCGGCCATCGTCGCGCTGACCCTCACGCCGGCTCTGTGTGCGCTGATTCTCAAGCCGGGCGTGCATAAGCCGAAGTTGATCCAGAAATTCGATGCGCTTTTTGAGCGCCTGACAGGCCGTTTTACCGGCGTGGTGAGTTTCATGCTCGGGCGCGGGGTACGCTGCTTCATCCTCTATGCCGTGCTGCTCGGTGGCATGGTTTTCCTGCTCAAGACCATACCCGGTGGCTTCGTGCCGGACGAGGACAAGGGCACCGTGATGGTGGCCATCGATCTGCCTTCCGGTGCTTCGCCCGAGCGCACCCAGGCGGTGGTGGAAAAGGCCGAGCAGTACTTCATGAGCCAGGAGCCGGCGGTGGAGCAGGTGCTGGCGATCAAGGGCTTCTCGATCTTCTACCGTTACGCCAACCAGGCCTTCTTCTTCATCACCCTCAAGGACTGGGCTGCGCGTGAGGCCAAGGATCATGCCTTTACCATCGTGCAGCGCGCCAACCGGGCGCTGTACACGATTCCGGAGGCGCGCATCTTTGCCATCAACGAGCCCGCCATTTCAGGCATGGGCATGATCTCGGGCTTCGACTACCGGCTGATCTCCACCGACGGGGACCGCGTCAAACTCAATGAAACCGCGCTGAAGTTGGTCCAGGCCGCTACGCAGGAAGCTTCGATTGCTGGCGTGCGCAGCGTGGCTGCGCCCGATGTGCAGACCCTGTTCCTTGATGTGGATCGCAATAAGGCCAAGGCCATGGGCGTGAATCTCTCCGAGCTATACACCGGGGTCGGCGCATTGATGGGCTCGAGCTTCGTGAATCAATTCACCCAGTTCGGTACCAACCTGAAAGTGAAGCTCCAGGCCGATCCACGCTTCCGCTCCGATCCTGAGTTTCTGGGCAACTTCAATCTGCGCAATGCCGAAGGCAAACTGGTGCCTTTCTCCTCGCTGGCGACAACGGAATGGCGCTCGGCGCCGATCTCGCTGAGCCGCTTCAATGGCTATCCCGCCATCCAGCTCAATGGCGTTTCGGCACCAGGGCACAGCTCGGGCGAGGCGATCGAGGCCATGGAGCGCATTTCAAAGGCTGAGTTGCCACAGGGGGTGAGCTTTGTGTGGGCCGGCCAGTCGCTGCAGGAGAAGCTCTCCGGCGGCCAGCAGGGCTTCGTGTTCCTGCTTTCGCTGATCTTCGTGTTCCTCTTCCTGTCTGCGCTCTATGAGAGCTTCCGCTTGCCGGTGGCCGTCTTCCTGGTGGTGCCGATCGGCATCCTTGGCGCGCTGCTGGCCCTATTCCTGCGGGGCTCGGCCAATGATGTGTTCTTTCAGGTCGGCCTGATCACCCTGATCGGTCTGGCTGGTAAGAACGGCATCCTGATCGTGGAGTTCGCCAAGCAGAAATGGGAGGAGGGCATGAGCAGCCGTGATGCGGCCATCGAGGCGGCCAGGTTGCGTCTGCGCCCGATCGTGATGACCTCGCTGGCCTTCATTCTCGGCGTGATTCCGCTGGTGACGGCTTCGGGGGCCGGCGCTGCGACCCAGCATTCGGTAGGCACCGGCATCATGGGTGGGATGCTCGCGGCGACCCTGGTCGGGGTGTTCTTCACGCCGCTGTTCTTCTACGCCATGAATCGTTCGCGGGATGCCGCACGGGATGCGGGGCGTGGCACGGCAGACCGTCAGGGGGAGGACGCATGATGAAGCACACCTGCCTCGTTCTCTCGATCAGCCTGTGGTTGGCCGGCTGTGCCACGCCGGGTACGGTGGATCGTCCGGCCCTGGAAATACCAGAGCAATGGCGCAGCCTGCCCAGCCAGACCGTGGCGGATGCGCCGGCCCCTTGGGCGGCACTGTTTGCGCGGCCGGATCTGGCCGCACTGCTGCAGGCCGCGCGCGACAACAACCGCAGCCTGCGTGCCGCGGCGGCCCGCGTCGATGCGGCCGCTGCCAGCTATGGCGTGCTGCGCGCCCAGCGCTGGCCGGCGCTGAACGCGCAGGGCGCGGCCTCACGCGGCAAGCAGCCGGTGAGTGCCGCACTGGACAACCAGATCGGTGAATCCACCCAACTGGCCGCCGCACTGAGCTGGGAACTTGATCTGTGGGGGCGTATTGCCGATCAGGCCGAGTCCGGTCGCCAGAGCTGGCTCTCCGCCGAGGAGACCTACCGGGCTGCCCAGGTCAGCCTGGATACCCAGGTTGCAGGGGGCTGGTTGCTGCTGCTGGAGCTTGATGAGCAGTTGCTGATCGCCGAGCGTACCGTGGCCAGCCAGGCCACTTCTCTGGATCTGGTGCGGCGCCGCTTCAAGGGCGGCGTGGTGTCGATGGTGGATGTGAATCAGGCCGAGTCCGCGCTGGCCGGCGCCGAGTCGACTCGCGCCGATATCGGGCGTGCCCGCGCCCAGGCGGAGAATGCGCTGGCCATCCTGATCGGTCGCCCGCCGCATGCGGTGCCGCGTAGCGGCATGGTCAGCGATTTGTCGCGCCCGACCGCGCTGCCGGTGGGGCTGCCCGCTGACCTGCTGCTGAACCGGCCGGATGTGCGGGCCGCTGAACGCGCGCTGGAATCCACCCAGCATGGCGTGTTCGCCGCGCGCAAGGCCTGGCTGCCCTCGATCAAGCTCACCGGCATGCTGGGCTGGGCCAGTTACGATCTCTCGAAAGTCGTTAGCACCGGCACCGAGGCCTGGTCGGCGGGAGGCGTGATCAATCTGCCGATCTTCAACGGCGGCAGCCTGATGGCCCAGCTTGATCTGGCCGAGGCGCGCCAGCGCGAAGCGGCCGAAACTTACGCCGGCAGCGTGCTGCAGGGCCTGCGCGAGGTGGAGGATGCGATCGTCGGCTTCCAGCGCCTGTCTGAGCAGAGCGATGCCTTGGCGCGGCGTGTGAAGGCCACGCGGGAGCGCTTGCGTCTGGCGGACATGCGCTACCGCGCAGGGGTGACGGATTACTTTGAGGTGCTCAATGCCCAGCAGGATCTGCTGGCGGCTGAGCTCAGTGCGGTGCAGGCCTCGCGCGGCTCGCAGGCGGCGCTGCTGCAACTGTATGCCGCGCTCGGCGGAGCTGAGTCGGGGGCGCCCCGGGCGCAGTGAGCGGCCGAGCGGAGGGGCCGCCCGGCGCGAGTCTTACTTGACGCTGTAGCCGCGGCCGCTGAGGCAGGCGGCGCGGGCCTGGTTGTAAGCGGCGCTGTTGCCCTGCGTCTGGGCGGTGGCCTGTTGCTGCTGGGCCGCGGCCTGCTGGCGCCTTTGGCCACGCTGGGCTGCCGCGCCGCCCACGGCTCCGGCGGCTGCGCCCTTGCCAACGTCATTGTCAGTGATGGCGGCGACGGTTGCGCCGACGGCTGCTCCGCGTACCCGCCCACCCGTTGGTGCGGGGGCTGGAGCGGGTGCGGGCGCCGCAGGTTTGGTGGGATCCACGCCGGTCTGGCCGACGGCCCAGCTGTGGCATTCGTATTCGTCCTTCTTCTGTTGTTCGGCAGACTGGCCTTTGGCCGGGTAGACGTATTGCGCCAGCGCACTGCCGGATATGAGGCAAGCGAGTGCTACCAGACTCGCGGAAAGCGACTTGTGCATGCTGCTCCTCCTTTTCTTGAAACCGGTTGCGGACCTCCGCAGCAGGTTGAGCGGAATTATGCGCCGCAGGAGGAGGTGCCCACTCAATCTGGCTCGGACCTGCCCGGGAGGCCTTCCTGCTGCCGTAGCCAGGCTTCGAAGGCTGCGGCAGGCTGGGGTTTGCCGATCAGATAGCCCTGGATTGCGTGGCAGCCACGCGCCATCAGGTAGTCGCGTTGCGCCGGGTTTTCCACGCCTTCAGCCACGACGCGCATGCCCAGGTCGCGCGCCATGGACAGGGTGGCCGCGGCGATGGCCGCGTCTTCGAGATCACCTGGCAAGTCCTTGATGAAGGAGCGGTCGATCTTCAGGCGCTGGATGGGCAGGCGCTTGAGGTAGGCGAGGCAGGAGTAGCCGGTGCCGAAGTCGTCCAGAGCGAGGGAGAGCCCCATGGCGCAGAGCGCGTCGAGGCGCTCGACCAACTCGTCCGTGGATGCGAGGAGGGCACCCTCGGTGATCTCCAGTTCGATGTAGCGTGGGTCGGCCCCTGTTTCCTGCAGGATCTGGCGCAGCCTGGGCACAAATTCTGCCTGCTGGAACTGCAATGCGGCGATGTTGATGGCCATCGCCAGCGGCATACCTGCTCTGGCCCAGCGGGCTTGCTGTGCGCAGGCTTCGCGCAGCACCCAATCGCCCAGTGGCAGGATCAGGCCGGATTCTTCAGCCAGCGGGATGAACTCGATCGGCGGCACCATGCCGCGTTCCGGGTGCTGCCAGCGCACCAAGGCTTCGCAGCCATCGATGCGTGCCGTTTCAAGCTCCATCTGAGGCTGGTAGTGGAGCACCATCTCGCCGCGTTCGATGGCCCGGCGCAGGGCCGTTTCGAGCTGCAGGCGCTGCATCGCGCGCTGATTCATCTCCGGCACGAAGAACTGGTAGTTGTTGCGGCCGGACTGCTTGGCGCTGTACATCGCTACGTCGGCATGCTTGAGCAAGGTGTCGATATCCTCGGCGTCGCTCGGATAGTGGGCAATGCCGATGCTGGCCGAGACGCTGAGCTCGTGCCCGTTGATCTGCAAAGGGGCGGCCAGGCTCCTGACGAGCTTGCCGGCCACTGCCGTGATCTCCTCTATGTGGCTCAGGCGCGGTAGCAGCAGTACGAACTCGTCGCCCCCCTGGCGGGCCAGCAGATCTTCGGCGCGCAGGCATTGGCGCAGACGCTGGGCCACGGTGGCCAGCAGTTCATCGCCGACCTGATGGCCCAGCGAGTCATTGATTGTCTTGAAGTGATCGAGATCGAGGAACAGTACTGCTGCCTGATCGCTATGGCGATGCGCGCCGGCCAGCACGGCGCGGGCCTGCTCCAGCCAGTAATTGCGGTTGGGCAGGCCGGTGAGGGCATCAAAACGGGCGAGGTACTGGATGTGGGCCTCGGCCTGGCGGGCGCTGGTCACGTTCTGGGCGGTGCCATACACGCGCATCAGGCGGCCCATGAACCATTCGCTCTCGACCTGGAAATGGAGGATCTGCTCGACGCCGTTCTGGTCGGCCATGCGGCAGTCCAGCGCCTGGCTGCTGCCGTTGCGGGCCGCTTCTTCGAGTGCCGTATCGAGATGCGGGCGATCGTCAGCGATCAGGCGTTGCAGCAACTCTTCTCGCTGCACACGGGTGTTGCCCGGCAGCTCCAGCAAACGCAGGAATTCTTCCGAGCAGTGCAGGGTGCCGCCACCCGGGGTGAGTTCCCAGCTGCCCATCCGCGCGATGCGCTGGGCCTGGGCCAGCAGGGCTTGCTGGTCACGCAGGCGGGTGCTGGCGCGGGCCAGCTCGGCAGTGCGCTGGGCCACCAGTTCGGCGGTGCGGCGTGCCCGCCCCGAGGTGAGCAGCAGGAAGGCGCTCAGCAGGGCCGAGAAGACCAGCGCCGAGCCGATTGCGGCGCCCGAGGCCCAACTGCGGCTGGCCGAGGAAAAATGGGCTTCGCTGCGCAGGATGATCTGCCATTCGCGGTCGGCAAAACCGATGCTGCGGATCAGGATGCGGCCGCTGTCGGCCCAATCCGGGCGGGCGCAGTCGGCCGGGCCGGCGAGGCGCTGGGAGGAGGGCTCGGCGCTGCGGTCGGCGAGGCACAGGCTGATGTGTGGCGAGATGATCTGCTCGCGGGCGAGGGCGACGATGTCTTCCATGCGCATGGCAAGTGTCACCATGCCGCGCAGGTTGAGGGTGTCGTCTGAAAAAACCGGCTGATACACGATTACGCCGGGCTGGCTGCGATCGCCCTGAACCAGGGTGATCGGCTCGCTGGCCGCAGGGCGGCCGGTGCTGCGCGAGACTCCGATCGGGATGGCTCCGCGTGCGTAGCCGGCCGGATTCAGGCCCAGGACTTTTTCATTGCCAGCGAGTGGCTCGATCAGGGTGATCGGGAAGTATTCGTCTGCGGGCTCGGCGGGTTTCAGATGCCCGGCGAGATCGCGGTCCATGACCCGGAAGCCGCTGCGACCGGCGTGCTGCTGGGCAAGCTCAAAATTCGCCAGATCGGCCACGCGGATGCGCGGGTTCCAGGTCAGGTTGACGATTCCGGGATAGCGGTTGAGCCAGGCATGAGTGAGGCGTTGCCAATCGCGTGGGGTGAGCGGATTTTCGTTGAGGCTCAGATGGCGCTCGAGGGCCAGGAGCATGTCCAGCTTGGCTTGCAGGCGACTGTGCAGAACGCTGGCAACGCTTTCGGCGTCGCGCAGGAATTCGGACTGGAGGCGGATCTCTTCACGCTGACGCACCAGCATCAGGGCGCCGGCAATGACCAGGGTGGCCAGCAGCAGCGGGATGCCCAGCGTGCGGCGGCGGCCTTCCCAGTGGCTGGCCGGCTGGCCCAGCAGGGTGAAGCAGATCGGGGTGAATATCAGCACGCCGAGGGTGTCGCCGATCCACCAGTTGGCCCAGTTGAAAAAATCGGCGTGTCCCGCATCCTGGGTGCCCACTTGCAGCAGCAAGGTGGCGAGCGTGGCGCTGGGCAGGCAACCGATGGGGGCGACGATGCCAACAAAGAGGGCGACTTCGCGGGTTTCGTCGAGGGCCGAGGGATATACCTTGAGGCTGCGCGCCAGCCACCGGCCGAACAGGGCCTGCAGGCAGACGCTGGCCGGCAGCCCCAGCAGGAGCAGTGGGTTGAAGCCAAACTTGAGCGAGGTGGCGAGCTGCACGCACAGCATGCCAAGGTAGAGGCCGGGCAGCACGCGCAGGCCAAAGAGCAGGAGGGCGGCCAGGGCGATGCCGGTGCCGGGGAAGATCGGTGTGGTGATGCCGGGGTCGATCGCAACACGCAGGGCGAGCGCGCCCAGCCCGGCGCTGGCAGCGGCCAGCAACAGGTTCAGGCGAAGAGTCTCGGTGAGGCGTGCGTTCATCATTCTCCGCTCGTGCCGGTAGTGCCTGGAGCCGGGCCTGCGCGATAGTGCAAGCAACGTGCCACGCCCTTGGCCCAGCACCGCTCATCCTGTCGTTTACGGCAAGCGGGAGCGAATCTTTGATCTGGTGCAGCAGGGCGTCATGCTGCGCCGCAGTCGCGGCGTGCGGGGTGTTTCAGGCGTGCTCGGTAAGGGCTGGGCTGGGCGCTTCGGCGGGCAGGCGAATGGTGAAGACGGCGCCGCCCTCGGGATGGTTGGCGGCGCAGATGCTGCCGCCATGATCAAGCATGATGCGGCGGCTGATGGTGAGCCCCAGGCCGGTGCCGCCAGGACTTGGCGCCTTGCTGCTCTGTTCGAAGGAGTCGAAGATCAGTTCGAGCTCGCCTTCAGGGATGCCGGGGCCATGATCGCGCACGGTGAGGCCGACCACGGGCTGACCAGTGACCGGATCCGCCTCGCTGAGATAGTCGATCTCGATGCTGCTTTTGGCGGGGCTGAACTTGATAGCGTTCGAGAGCAGGTTGATCAGCACCTGGGTGAGGCGGGCCTTGTCGTAGGTGGCCAGGAGGCGTGGGTAGCTGTCGTTGTTGAGCAGGCTCAGCGCTTTTGCCATGGTCAGTGAGGACACCTCGGCAATAGCGGCCTGCACGGTGTTCTGCAGGTAGTGGCGGGCCTTGTCGTAGCTCATCTTGTCCGCCTCCAGGCGCGACATGTCGAGCAGGTCGTTGAGCAGTGCCAGCAGGCGTTTGCCGGCGTTCTGGATCCGTTCGAAGTAGCGTGCGAGTTCGCTCGCCTCATTGGCGCCGGATTTGTGCAGCCCCATCTCGGAGAAGGAGAGGATGGCGTGCATCGGCGTGCGCAGCTCGTGTGACATGTTGGTGAGGAAGGTGCTCTTGGCGTGGCTGGCCGCTTCGGCCGCTTCCTTGGCTTCGAGCAGGGTCTTCTCGATTTCCTTCTGGCGTGAGATGTCCGACAGGAAGGCGAAAACATATTCGGTCTCGCCGCGATCGTCTGGAATCAGGCCGTAGCTGACCATGAAGGGATGGCGCTGGCCATCCTGCACCGGCAGGATGATCTCGCGCCTGGCCGTGGCGGAGAGTTGTTTGTCATCTTGCGGGAAGAGGCGTCCGGCGATGGCTTCGCCCCATACGGCTTCGGGGGTTTGGCCAAGCAGGGCGCCGCGGCTGATGCCCAGTTGCAGGCATAGCGCCTGGTTGACGTCCACGAAGCGGCGCTGGCGGTCGATCAGGGCGAAGCTGTCGGCGGTGGTGTCGAGCACCGAGCGCTTGAGCTGCTCGGATTGACGCAGGGCTAGCGCAGCGGTGCGCTGGGCGGTTACATCCTCGATGATGAAGACCAGGCCGCGCTCGGGCTCGTTCGGCACCAGCGCGCGGGCAAACAGCATGGCCCAGAACATCGAGCCGTCGCTGCGGCGCAGCTCGGCTTCACCGCGGTAGGTGCCGCCGAGGGCGACGCGATTCTCGATGGCTCGCCGGGTCTGGCTGTAGGACTCTTCCGAGGCATGGATCAGGCGCTCGGGCAGGCCGTTGATGCTGTTCATGCCATAGCCAAAGAGGGCTTCGAAGGCCGGGTTGACGAGCTGCATGTGCTCTTGCACCGAGAGCACGATGGCGAGCGGGTTGGCATCCAGCACGGTGCGTACTTCCGCCGTGCGCTCGGTGACCATCTCCTGCAGATGGTCGCGATGGCGGCGCAGCTCTTCCTCGGCGGCGAGGCGTTCGCTGATGTCGCGGGCGGTGATGCACAGGTAATGGCGGTGCTTGTCCGAGATGCGTGCAGCGGTCAGTTCCAGTGGCACGCGCTGGCCATTCTTGCAGCGCAGGACGCTTTCCTGGCTCTGCCGGCCGACGATGCGCAGGGTGTTCTCGAGTTGCTCCCAGCGCTGCTCGGAGTCGCCGATCAGCTCGCCGAAACCCATCGATAGCAGCTCGCTGGCGCTGAACTGGCTGACCTCGGCAAGGCGCCGGTTGGCGTACTGAAGATGGCCGCCGGAGTCACACCAGAGGATCATTTCGGGCGACTCATCCATCGCGAACTGGGTCAGCTGCAGGCGCGATTCGGATTCCTCGACGCGGCGGATCTGGCGTAGCAGCACGAAGAGCATCAGGCTCAGGGCGACCAGAATCAGTGAGGAGAGCGCGACACGCATCCGCGTATCGGTCACGAACTTGGCCAGCACGCGTTCGGTATCGAGCTTTACCCGCACGATCACCGGCACGCTGGAGGCGCTGACCAGCTGGGCGACGAAGTGATCGCCCTCGGCGCTCTGGTCACGGAAGAAAGCGGTGCGGTTGAGCTGCAGTGCATCGAAGCTGGCGCTGTCGTTGTCGCGCAGGTTCTTGCCAAGCTGGGTGATATCCAGCGGGTGATTGAGCAGCAGCACGCCATCCGTGCGCAGCAACTGGATGCTGGTGCCGCGCTCGAGCTGCAGGGAGTCGTAGAAGCGCAGGAAGTAATCCGGCTCCACGCCGGAGAGCATCACGCCATCGAACTGGCTGTCGGCTGTATTGATGCGGCGGGTCAGTGGGATCAGCCACTTGTAGTCGGTACGGCTGATGATCGGCTCGCCGATGCGCAGGCGCACATCGTTGTGGCTGCGGTGATAGGCGAAGTAGGCGCGGTCGGAGAGGTCCACGCGCCGGGTCGGGTATTCGAGGCCATGGGCGGCAAGGGTGCCGCGGCTATTCATGACGATGATGGCGCGGATCTGCGGGGTGAGCTCGACTTTGCCCTTCATCCGTTCGTGCGCCCAGTGTTCATCCAGGCGATTCATGCCGCCGGCGCGTTCGACGTCTTCGGCCACGTTCTGCATGGCCTGCTCGACCGAGACCAGTGAGCGGGTGGCATGCTCGTCCAGTGAGCGGGCCAGGGACAGGGCCTGGCGCTCAGTGCTGCGCAAGGTGCCCTGATAATCGGCATAGCTGATCCAGGCCACGGCCAGTAGCACGATCAGCAGGGTCAGCGCGTAGAACACCAGCACGCCCTGGCGCAAGCGGCGCAGCAGGGGACGTGCATCCGGATGAGGATGCTTGCTGAAGAGCTGATCGAACCAGTGCAGATTCATCGTGACGGGGTAAACAGGCAAGGCCAGCTATCGGTAACGGCCCGGCGGCGTGCCTGCCCGAGAGTACTTGTGGGCAGGCCCGTCGTCAGGTGGCCAGGGCTTACTTGGTGGCGCTGGCGTCAGCCACGCATTTCTTCACGAAGCTGTTCTTGGCGGCTCCCGCGAGTTTCTTCTCGGCGGCCTGGGTTTCACAGGTGTTGCCGGCGCTGGTGGCCTTGCTGTCGGCTTCGCACTTCTTGAGGAAGCTATTCTTGGCGGCGCCTGCGAGCTTTTTCTCGGCGGCCTGGGCATCACAGGCGCTGGGGGTAGCGGCCGCGGCATCGGCGTTGCACTTCTTGAGGAAGCTGGTCTTGGCGGCTCCGGCAAGCTTCTTGTCGGCGGCCTGCTCATCGCAGGTGGCGGCAAAGGCGCTGCTGGCAAACAGGGCGACGAGGCTGGCGATCACGATCTTGCGCATGGGGGACTCTCCTGTGAGTGGCGGGAATGCCGGAAGGCGAGCCATTCTAGCGCTGCGTCATGACCTCCGGCACATGCCCCTGCGCTTTTCAGGTGCTTTCATGCTCAAGGGTGTGGCAGGCACCTTCATCCTCGGCAAGTACGGCCGTGAGCCAGGGGAGTTCCGCTTGCAGAGCGGCTGCCAGCGTCCATGGCGGATTGATGATGAACATGCCGCTGCCATTCATGCCGAAGCCCTCTGGTGAGGGGCCACGGACGCTCAGGGTGGCGTGCAGCCAGTTGCTGGCGCCGAGTGCCTTGAGTTGGCGGGGCAGCTGCTTCGATTCCGGCTTGGCCAGCATCGGGTACCAGATGGCGTACATGCCGGTGGGGAAGCGCAGGAGCGAATCCTTGAGGGCCTGGATCAGGCGGCTGTAATCCTCGCGCAGCTCGTAGGAAGGATCGATCAGGGTCAGGCCACGCCGGCTTGGTGGCGGCAGCAGGGCTTTGAGGTTGGCAAAGCCATCGTCCGCAAATACCTTGCACTGCTTGCCTTGCTGACCAAAGTAGCTATCCAGTGTGCGGAAGTCGGTACTGTGCAGTTCGAACAGGCGCATGCGGTCCTGCTCGCGCAAGGCGCGCTGGGAAAACCAGGGCGAGCCGGGGTAGGCCTGTAGCGTGCCGTCGCCATTGAGCGCACGCACTTCGGCGACATAAGCGGCCAGCATCGGCGGCAGGTCGGTGCGTTCCCACAGGCGGCCAATGCCGCCACGAAACTCGCCAAGCTTCTCGGCATGGACGGAGTCGAGCGCATACAGGCCGGCGCCAGCATGGGTGTCGATGATCTGGAAAGCCTTGTCCTTCTGGCCGAGATAAGCCAGGAGCTGGACCAGGATGGAATGCTTGAGCACATCGGCGTGGTTGCCGGCGTGGTAGGAGTGACGATAGCTGAGCATGGCGGGCCGGTAGGGTGGTCAGCCGCGATTGTAGATCAAGGCTTGTCCGGCTTGCCCTCGGCCCACTGTTTCTCGAAGCGTTGTTGCTCGCGCAGGAAGTGGTTGCTGCATTCGACGGTGATCGTCGGCTCGCTGGCATTGTTGCACTTGCGCGGTTTGACATAGAAACGCTGCCAGGCCTGCTCCTTGCGCTCGCGCTCGATGCGGTCGAAGGCATCGGCCTGCTCGCGAGCCGCCAGGGCGGCCTGCATGTTCTGCTCGCGGCGCTGGCGATCGGTTTCGATGAGTTGCTGCTCACGGGCGACGCGGGCACGGCGCAGTTCAGCCTGATTGGCTTCTTCAACGCGGGCAACGAGATCGCTGGGGGCGCTGGCTGTCGCTTGTGCGGGCGCTACCGGCGCAGGGGCAAGCAGGCGCGTGCTGGCCGCATGTGCCGCAAACAGCAGGAGGCCTGCGAGCACGAGGGCCAGCAGTAGATGCTGCGGAGCGGTAGAGCTGCGAGTTGCATCCATGCGATGGACCCAGGGTGTCAGAAGCCGCAGTCTAGCGCCCGCAAGGCTTGTCGATCCGGCCACTCGTCCGCTGTTGGTGGCCTGCGGGGAACGGGGAAGAATGCGCTGGCTATGATCGGGAAATGACACGCTTACCGCGAGACGCCGCTATGCATGCTGCTGACCCTGTCCCCTCTGGATCCATTGCGTTGCTTGGCGCATCCCGCTGGCTCGGCGCCGGCTGGCAGGGACCGGCACTGCGGGCGTTCGCGCTTTTCGTGCTGGGGGATGTGTTACCGCGTGCGGTGCACAGCGGATCGGCCGGCTGGCTGTCGTGGCTGGTTCTGCCCGTGTGTTATGGCTTGCTGGTGCTGGCCATTCTGCGCGGGCTCGGGCACATCCAGGAGGCGCCCGAGGATGAGGCCCTCGAGCTTGACGATGCTGCTGCACGTCCGGCACCGCTGGATGCGGTGGTCAGCTTGGCCAGTCAGCCTGTGGCCAAACCCCGCGACTGGAGTCTCGCCTTGTTGCATGCGCTGGAGTGGAAGCGCATGGGGGATCTGTGCCTGGCCTTCTACAAGGAGCGAGAGCTGCTTGCGCGGGAGGTGACGGCCGGTGCGGATGGCAGTCTGGAGGCTGTGCTGTGCCAGGCCGGCAGTGAGCAGCCCTTCTCGCTGCTGCACTGCAAGGCGCGCGGGCGCCAGGAGGTTGGCGTCGAGGCCCTCCAGCCTCTTGTGCAGCGGATGCAGGAGGCTGGCGTGGAGCGGGCCTTCTTCATGGGGGCCTGGCGTTTCAGCAGCGCAGCCAAGGAATTCGCCCGGGGGCAGCAGATCACCCTGGTGGATGACCGTATGTTTCTCGCCCTGCTGGGACGCTTGCCGCAGGAAAGCAGTCAGCGCCTGCTGAATCTGGCGGTGGAGGGCGACTACACGACGCCGACCTGCCCTGGCTGCCTCCTCAAGATGATTCCGCGCCAGAACGAGCAGGGACGCTACTGGGGGTGCCGGGCCTATCCACACTGCAAGCACACCCTGGGCATGCATGCCTGATCAGTTGCCGGTCGCGACCGGCCGGGCCGGATCACTGCTCCATTCACTCCACGAACCCGGATAAAGAATGGCGCCCGGCAGGCCGGAGATCTCCAGTGCCAGCAGGTTGTGACAGGCTGTCACGCCGGAGCCGCACTGGGCAATGATGCGGGAGGCCGGGCGGGCACCGAGCAGGGCGGTGAAGTCCGCCCGTAGCTCAGCCGCGGGCTTGAAGCGGCCATCTGCTTGCAGGTTGTCGCGAAAGAAGCGGTTGCACGCGCCCGGGATGTGGCCGCCAACCGCATCAAGGGTTTCATTCTCGCCACGGAAGCGATCCGGCGCGCGGGCGTCGATGACCAGCTTGTCCTGCACGGCAAGATTGCTCATGACTTCGGCGGCATCAATGCTGCCCACCAGGGATTCACCTGCGATGAGGTTTCCCGCGTTCCGGGCGGGCGGCAGTGTGCTCGTGATTTCTCCGCCAGCGGCCAGCCATCCCGGCATGCCACCATCCAGAACCGCTGCGGCCTGGTGGCCGATCCAGCGCAACATCCACCACAGGCGGGCGGCCATCATGCTGCCCTGAGCGTCATAGATCACCACCTGCGAAGCCTGATTGACACCCAGGCCGGCCAGACGGGCGGCGAAACTGACGCGGTCCGGCAGCGGGTGACGACCATTGCTGCCGTTCTTCGGGCCGGAGAGGTCCTCATCCAGATGCAGGAAGAACGCGCCGGGCAGGTGGCCGGCCGTATAGGCCGCACGGCCGGCTTGCGGGTCGGTGAGTTCGTGGCGCACATCCAGAACGATCCAGGCCGGATCGGCGAGATGGGCTTGCAGGGTGGCGGCACTGATGATCGTGGTGTGCATCGGGCGGGGCTCCTTGGAGGCGGGCAAGTCGATGGCAGACGAAGCTGCCGATGGGAGCACAGTATCGGGCAAACGCTGGCGGGCGGGGAGGGGCGGGTACAATGGCGGCCTTCATCCGCCTTGCTGAGTGCCCCATGGAAGATCGCATCATCAATCTCGAGAGCAAGCTCTGTCTGGCCGAGGATCTGCTCGAGGAACTCAATCGCACCGTGTGGCGCCAGCAGGAGCAGCTTGATCATCTGCAGGCTCAGCTGCGTCTGCTTTACCAGCAGATGCAGGGGGGCGCGGAGGGGAGTGCTGAGAAGCGCGATCTGCGCGAGGAAATCCCTCCGCACTACTGATCAGGAGGCGTCATGTTGCCCCGTCTTCTGCTGATGGCTGCATTGCTCTGCATCTCTGGCGGGGCACGTGCCTGGAATGCGCAGGGCCACGCCGCAGTGGCCGCTATTGCCGAGGCGCAGTTGAGCCCGGCCGCGTTGCGGCAGGTGAGTGCCTTGCTGGTGGGGGATCTGGATCGCAATGAGAAATCTTCGGGGCGCAAGCATCTCAGCGAGATCGCGTCCTGGCCGGACGAGATCCGCGATGAGGCCGTTAAAACCGACCCCGCTGCCTACAAGGGCTGGCATGTGCGTAGCAACCAGGTCTGCAGCGAGCAACTGGGCGCTTGTCGTGATGGCAACTGCGTCGATCAGTTGATCATCCGCTACGCTGCCGTGCTGGCTGATCGCTCGCAGCCGCAGCGAGCGCGCAACGAGGCTTTGAAGTGGGTGGTGCATCTGCTGGGCGATCTGCACATGCCCTTGCATTCGGGCGTGAATCGCAACGGCGGTGGGGCAAAAGTGCTCGTTACCGGCATGAGTCTCAAGCCCGAAGACACCTTCCACACCGTGTGGGACGGCGTGCTGCTCAATGCTGCGCTGGCCGGCTGGACGCGCCAGTCGCAGCCCGTCAGCCGGGGGCGGCTGGCGGTGGACAGCCCGACGCAATGGATGATCGAAACGCGCGACCTTGCCCGGCGCGAAGTGTATGAACCCCTGCCAGGCTTTTCATGTGACGCCAAACTGCGCGAACCGATCGTGTTGGATCTTGCTTACCAGCAACACAGCGTGGCCGTGATCCGCGCACAGATCGAGCGCGCCGGCCTGCGCCTGGCACAACTGCTCAATCAGCTGCTTGCTGATTAGGGGGCGGTCTGGCCCCTGTGATGGATCCTAGTGCGGACTGTGCGGCGGCACGATCACCGGGGTGTCGCGTGCATGCTTCTTGGCGTGCTTGAGCTCGCGCTTTTCCTTCATGCTGTGCGAAGCCGGTTTCTTGGTTTCCTTGTTCCCGCGCTGTTCCTTGTGGCTCATGGCTGCCTCCTTGAATGCGCCACTGCAAGGGGCGGCGCTCATTCACTATAGACGGCAATCGCGGATTCAGTCGGCGGAGCGTGTCGCTGGCCGGCTTTTCTGGCGGTAAGGACAGAAGCCGGGGCGTGGGCCGATCTTCTGCGGGTGATCGCGGCAGGTGTCCGGACGTTTCTCGTACACGGTGCATTGACGCGTCCTGGCATCCAGAAAGTGGCAGTCGCCGCCTGCCCGGCGGGCCAGCGTGAACAGGCTGTGGCGGAAGTTGAAGTGCTCGATGACCCCCATCTTCTGCAGGCGCTTGGCGAGATGCTTGGGATCGGTCTCTAGATCGAAGGCCTCGATTACCCCAAGGCGGATCAGGTCGCGCACGCGCACTTCAGCCGGCATGGTGCAGCAGACCGCATTGCAGCTGTCGCACAGCCCGTTGCGATACTTGACCCACGTGTCGATGTTGTCGCGTTCGGCGTTGTGGATGACGATGTGTTTCTGCATGCTCAGATCAGGGATGGGCCTTGCACGATGGCTTCGGCCTCGCGGCTGGATAGGCGTACCGAGGCGCTGCAGATCACGATCACCACCAGCCACTCCTTGAGGGTCTGGGCGCCGGCGGCATCGAGTTCGATGAAACGGCAACCTTGCTGGCGCTGCGAACCTTCTCCGGTCAGGCTGACCAGTTCGGCACGCCCGCGCACCTTGTCCCCGAAACCGTCAATCAGGCGCAGGACGAAGTCGAAGGGGGCGCTGGACAGCGGGAGTGTGGCTGGCAGGCCGAAACCATCCAGCGACAGATCGATCAGCGTGCCACGTGCATCGCCGATCTGGATTTCGATACAAGGCTTGCCCTCACGCAGGGCAGCAAAACGCTGGCGCTGACGGCGCTCGGCGGGGGATGGCAGATTCAAGTCAGACTCCGCTGAGTGCAGTGCGCAGTGCGCGGACAGCAGCCTGCGGGCGCAGGCCGGTTTCGATGCGGTGATAGAACAGATGGCCGGCCCCGATGCTGAGTAGCCAGGCCAGTAACATCCCGGCGAGGTTCAACGCGGGTGAGTCTGGCGCGATGCGCGAGAACACGGCATTAACCAGCAGACAGACCGGGAAGTGAATCAGGAACACCGAATAGGAAATCTGGCCCAGCCAGGCACTGAGGCGGAAGTCCGGCCAGCGCTCAAGCCAGCCGGAGCGGGCAGCGACCGCCAGCAGCGTGGCGGTTGCGAAGGCCAGCGCAATGCGAGGGCGGAATTCAAAGGCCAGTGCGGCGATGCCCAGCGAACACAGCAGCAGCAGCCAGACCCGGCCATGCCGGTGACGGGAGCTCCACTGAGCCATCACTCCCAGACCGTAGGCGCCGAAGAAGTACAGCCCCCAGTTGTCCCAATCCGATTGCAGGTTGAAGTGCAGGAGCGAGGCACAGGTCAGACCCGCCACCAGCCACAGTGCGACGCGTGCCGGGTGGGCGAGCTTGCTGACGGCACCAAGGATCAGGCAGAGCATGGCGAAGAGCTGGAAATCGATGGCGATGTACCAGACCCCGGCGGACAGGGACTCCTGTCCCAGAACGCCTTGCAGCAAGAGTGTGTGAGAAACCATCTGCCACAGGGTGGGGGCGGCAGGAATGGATTCATGGTTCAAAAGCTGGCGGGCCAGGGCAGCACTCAGCACGCTGATCAGCAGGGCGATGGCCAGCGGTACGGCAAGACGGAAGTAGCGTTGCCAGATCAGGCGTAGCGGCTGGATGGCGCCGGGCAGGGCCGCCGGCGCAAGGCTGCGGGCGGCCAGGAAGCCCGCCAGCACGAGGAATACCTGAACCGCCATGCGTGCATGGTCGTAGAGCCAGCTGATGGCGTCAGGCGCCAAGGGCAGGGCGATGTCAGACATCGGGCCGTAAAAGGCGAGGTGATGCAGAACGATCAGTTGTGAGGCGATCGCCTTCAGCGTGTCTATCAGCGGCAGACGGGAACGAATTCGGTTCATGGTGTTGCTGCGGGATTACCCAGACCAGACAAGAAACGCACGAGCCGGTCGTCGGGCTGACGTGGTTTTCTAAGTCTTTGAAAAGTGCGGGATTTTATCCCTTCGGCAGAGCTGGGTCCAGCCGTTTTCCGTCGCACTGGGTGAGCGCAGGCGGGTGAGCTTTGGCACAATGCAGCAGGTGCATGCCCTGGGTGGCTGCAGTTAGAGTCGGAGACCGGTTTGGAACACGAGATGCATCAACTGGGTTGGGGGCAGCGCTTCTGGCAGACCTTGCGCCGCTGCTTCTGGTTCAAGAGCCTGGGCACCATGGGCTTTACCTTCGTCTTCTTTTTGGCCTACATTTATCTGCTCAAGAATCCGGCGGATGTAACTTTCATCATGCCCAGGATCTGGCTGGATTCCTGGATCAGCTTCCATCCGCTCGCCCTGATTCCCTACCTTTCTCTGTGGGCCTACGTTTCTCTGCCGCCGATCTTTATGCTCCGGCACGTCGATATCGTGGCTTACGGCGTGCGCATCGGTCTGCTGTGTATTGTTGGTCTGGTGAGTTTCTATCTGTGGCCTACGGCTGTGCCGCCAGCGGATATCGACTGGGCCCGCTATCCGGGCATGGCGTTCCTCAAGGGGGTGGATGCGGCCGGCAATGCCTGCCCCTCGCTGCATGTGGCCACGGCTGTGTTCTCCGCGATCTGGCTGGATCGCCTGCTGCGGGATTTCGGCAGCCCGGCCTGGTTGCGCTGGGCGAGTGCGCTGTGGTGTGTGGCCATTGTGTGGTCCACCGTGGCGACGCGTCAGCATGTAGCGCTGGATGCCTTGGCCGGCATAGCGCTGGCGGGCGTGGCGGCCTGGCTGTCGATGCTGCCGCAGCGCCCGTTTCCGCTCCTGACAGGGCCGGTACGCCGCGAGCCCTGAAAAAAACTGCAAAAACCTGTCAACCTGCCCGTAGAGGCCGCGTTATTTGCCGCATGGAGGACGCAGTTTTGCGTTGAAAGGAAAGCAGGAGATGGGACAACAGATTTGCGATCAGACCTACGTCGAGTTTCTTGAGTCGATCAAGGCGGCAGGCGTGGCCATTACCAACGAACGTGAGTTGCGCGAGCGACTGGCCGAGACCTGGCGCTGGCGTTTTGCCTTCATGACCCTCGCGGCCAATGGCAAGCCGCTGGGTATCAGCTTCCTCGACAAGGATGCAGAACGTCACATGGACAAGATCCGTGGCACTTTCGAGCGCTACCAGTTTCCGGATCACGCCGATGAAGTGTTTACTGCCCGCCTCTCGCGGGATTGAGCCTTCCGGGCAAGCAACAAGCAAAGGCTGGCACTGCGGTGCCGGCCTTTTTTTTGTCTTGCTGCCGGACTTGCGCTGGCGCAGGGCTCTCTGTAGAAAACTGCAACGAGGCGTTGAAAAAATGCAATTTGATGTGTTGCGTCAACCCGTCGCTTGCCAGTGGGGCAATCATTGACACCAAGCGCCGAGCACTTTCTGCGCACCCGTTTTTCTTCTCGGTATCAAGGAGCATTTCCCTATGAGTCTCGCCAAATGGACTAGTGATCTGGCTGTTGGCAACGCAGCCATCGACGATGATCACCGCAACCTGTTCAGCCTGCTCGAACGCCTGCATCAGGACATGAGTTCCGGTCAGATCAATCAGGAAACCCAGAGCATCGTGGATTCCCTGCGTGACTACGCCGAAGCCCATTTCGCGCGCGAAGAAGCCTTTATGCGCCAGATCGGCTATCCGCATTACCCCACTCACAAGGCCGAGCACGACCGTTTCGTGAGCGAGGTCTGTGCCTTGCAATCACGCGTGGCACGTGGTGCCCGCACCGCTCAGCTGGATATCGATCAGTTTCTCGCCAGCTGGCTGCGCGAGCATGTGCTGGTGCGCGACATGGCCCTGGCCGCAGCGATTCGTGGTGAAGGCGCCGTGGCGGCCTGAGCCTCGGGAGGACTTGTGTCCCCACAAACCGGTCTCGTTGAGGCCGGTTTTTTTACGTCCGCTCAAGCCCTTGGGCCGCTTTGCCGTTAGCGCCTACAGACGGGTGCGGTGAGGGGCGCCTGTTTCCTCTGGCCCGCAGGAGACTCCGGACGCTCTGCTCGTGAAGACACGCATCCCGCGCTTTTTCCCTGCTGTGGTGGCGCTGTGCCTGTTGCTGGCGGGGGGCGCGCTGAGCGAGCTGTTCGTGCGCCAGGAGCGCGAACGTCTGCAGCGTCAGACCGTACAGGAAGGATTGCAACGGCTGTATGCCCTGCGTGCGCGGATCGAGAGCGAGCTGATCTCCACGCTCTACCTGGCCAGCGGTGTGGAGGCATTCATCCGCGCTGATCGTGGCGAGGTCCATGCCGAGGAAATGCGCCGTGTGCTGGCGATTCTCTATGGAAACAGCCACGCCATCCGCAATATCGGTATCGCGCCTGGCAATCGGATCAGTCATGTCTATCCGCTCGCTGGCAACGAACGTGCGATTGGCCCGTACTACCCGGACAATCCGCAGCAATGGCCGGCCATCGAAAAAGTCATTCGCCAGCGTAGCCCCTTCCTGGCCGGACCGGTGAAGCTGGTGCAGGGCGGGGAGGGGCTGATCTATCGCGTACCGGTATTCCTGGACGATGGACGCTACTGGGGCCTGATCAGCACCGTGCTCGATTCGGCCCGGCTTTGGCAGCGAGTGGGCCTCGACGGACCGGCAGGCCAGCGCATCAGCATTCTCGGCAAGGATGCCCAGGGCAGCCGCGGAGAGCCGGTGTTTGGCGAGTTGCGCAGTGGCCGTGCCCTGAGCATCGACATTGCGATTCCGGGCGGAAACTGGCGTCTGCAGGAGTACGAGCTGGCCAGCCCGGCGCGGACTGAGGCCAGCCTGCCCTTGCGGCTGGCTGGCTGGTTGCTGAGCGCAGTGCTGGCGGCCGGGCTGTTCTTCGTCTTGCAGACGGCTCGTCGCCTGGTGCGCCTGAATGCCGAGCTTGAAGCCTCACGGGACGCCGCTGAGGAAGCCAATCGGGCTCGTGGCGCTTTTTTTGCCGTCATGAGCCACGAGGTGCGCACGCCGCTCAACGGCGTGATGGGCATGACTCAGTTACTGTGTAACGCCCCCTTGAGCCCGGTGCAGGCCGATCACGCGCTGACTGCCCGCAATTGCGCTGAGACCCTCCTGGGCATCATGGACGATATCCTGGACTTCTCCCTGATCGACAGTGGTGCACTGCAGATCAAGCAGCAGCACTTCGCCCTGATTCCCTTGCTTGAGGATGCTGCTGAACCCTTCGCGCTCAAGGCACGCGACAAAGGCCTTGAGTTCAGCTGGCTCTTCAGCCCGAGCCTGGCGGCCGAGGCACGTGGAGACCCGGTACGGCTGCGCCAGATTCTTGCCCAGCTGCTCTCGAATGCCGTGAAGTTCACGGCGGGTGGCGCTATCACCCTCTCTGCCGCACCGGATGAGCTTGATCCACACAGCCTGCATCTGATCGTGCGCGACACCGGCATCGGCATCCATCCCGAAGATCAGACGCGGCTCTTCGAGCCCTTCGCCCAGCTCGACCCCTCCTCGACCCGGCGTTTTGGTGGCACGGGCCTCGGGCTCTCTTTGTGCCATCGTTTGCTGGGGCTGATGGGGGGGCGTATCGAGGTCGATAGCCAGCCGGGGCAGGGCGCCAGCTTTCATGTTTACCTGCCCCTCGATCTGGGCCTCGCTCAGCCCTTGGACGCCTTGCCCTGGCCTGGCAATGGCCGGGTCATGCTGGTCAGCCCGGACAGTGGCTTGCGTGTGGGGCTGGAAGCCTGGCTACGGGCATGGGGGGCGACTACCTGCGTGCTGGCGGATGGTCAGGAGGCGCTGGCCGAGCTGGATCGGCTTGCTGCGCTCTCTGCCTTGCCGGACCTGCTGGTTGTCGATAGTGCCGCCATGCCTGGCGGTGAAGCCTTGCTGATCCGCCTCGCGCAGGATGGAAAGTTGCAAGGCTGTGCCTGCATCCGCCTGCTCGCCCCGGGGGCTTTGCTGGACCTGCCTAGTGGCAGCGGTTATCGCCGTACCACGGTGCTGAGCAAACCGGTACGTGTCGACAGCCTAGCTCGTGTGGTGCGTGAGCTGTTCACCCCGCCGCTGCCGCTCCCCGTGCCAGTCGAAGCACGCAGTGCGACAGGCGCCTGGCGCATCCTGCTGGTAGAGGACAACATCATCAACCAGAAGGTGGCCTTGGCCATGCTTGGGCTGTTCGGTCTGCAGGCCGATACCGCCATGAATGGCTGCGAGGCGCTCACCGCGCTGAGCAGGAGTGACTATGACCTGGTCTTGATGGACCTGCAGATGCCGGAAATGGATGGGCTGGAAGCTACCCGCCAGATCCGCGACCCTCATTCCAGCGTGCGTCGACATGACCTGCCGGTAGTGGCACTGACCGCCAATGCCCTCGAAGTGCATCGTGATGAATGCCTTGCCGCAGGCATGAATGATTACCTCAGCAAGCCGCTTGCGCAGGAGTCGTTGCGCGTGATCCTGCAGCGGTTCCTGCACGGTTTTTCCAGTTCTTCTGCCTGATCCACTCTGGGCTATGATCCCCGGCACTCGATAACCCGTTCCGGGGGGAACACATGACTCGCAAGATGATTCGCAGCGCGCTGCTCGGTGCACTGCTTGGAATGCTTGGTGGCCAGTCCGTGGCGGCTGGCTACACTGCGGTATCGCTGCAGGGCTTTGACGACGGTATCAAGCACTGGCGCAATCGCTACGGCGACAAGTACGAGAAGTACGCCCCGGAGCAGATCCGGGAGATCGCCAACAATGTCTTGCTCTACCAGCGTCTCAACGGAGGCTGGATCGAGAACCGCGACCCTACACGGGTACTGAGCTATGCCGAAAAGGCTCAGATCCAGGAAGAGCAGAAGATCGAGTCGGCCAGCTTTGATAACCGTAACGTCTATTCACAGATTGAATATCTGGCGGCCGTGTATGGGCAGACGGGGGAGGCGCGTTATCGCGAAGCCCTGCTGCGTGGTTTGGACTTCACCCTGAACAATCAGCACAAGAAGTGTGGTGGTTGGCCGCACACCGTGCCGGGCGAGCAGTCCTATCACCCCTACATCACCATGGCGGACGAGGTGACTTCCGGCGTGCTGCGCACCCTGCGCAAGATCGCCGCTGGCAGCGCGCCCTTTGCCTTTATGCCTGCGGCTACCCGTGCGCGGGCAGGGGCTGCCGTCAAGCGTGGTGATGCTTGCGTGCTGCAGTTGCAGATCGTGCAGAACGGCCAATTGGCCGGCTGGGCAGGTCAATACCACCCCGATACCTTGCTTCCTGCCAATGGCCGCAGCTTCGAGCTGGCCTCCATCGTGTCGCAGGAGAGCATCGAGATGCTGCGTTACCTGATGGGGATCGACAAACCCACGCCGGCCCAGATCCGCGCAATCGAAGGTGGGGTGAAATGGTTCGAGCGCTCGGCCCTGAAGGGACTGAAGATCGAGACGGTCAAGCTCGATCAGCCGGTCAAGTACGAGTACCACACCGCGACGACGGACCGTTTGCTGGTCGAGGATCCGGCTGCGCCGCTGTTGTGGGCGCGCTTCTATGACCTGAAGGACAACAGCGTGGTGCTGGCTAACCGGGATGGCATCCGGGTGGCGAAGTATGCCGACATCCACCACGAGCGACGCACGGGCTATGCCTGGTACGGTCAGTGGCCGGCCAAGCTGCTCGACAGCGAGTATCCGGCTTGGTGTGCACGCCTGCAGCGAGCCTCGGTGCTGAACCAGAAGTGATGCCGCCAGACCTCGGCCGACCTGGGCCGCGCCTGCCGGTTTGACGATGGGGCCGTGCGCAGGTGCGGCCCCGGTTTCTTATGCCCGCTGAGCCGGCTCAGGCCCGGCGATGCCGGCGAGTAGAGCTAGCTTGTGCTTGCCGCGGCGCTGCTGCCGGTTGAAGACATCACAAGCATTGCATGGCCCGTCTCGAGCAATGAAGGCTGGCCTGCTCGCTTTGCCATGCATGGCTGATCGCTGACCCGATCCGGGTTTGCATCACGCCTCGCCGCTTTTCAGATTTTTTCTTGCACTTTGTTTGTGAGCTCAGGGCGGCTTGATTCCGGAGGCTTGTTTGGCGTGCTCATCGAGCGGTGAGTATCCTTCGCGGGTGCGCATTCCGCTCTGTGTAACGAACCGCCTTGGGGCAGAAACTGGCTGGCGATGGCAGCGCACGCTTGAATTTGTCGTTGGCGCGCAGCTACGCCTTTGATGCGATGCGTCGGTAAACGCCAAGCTGAACTTTGTCTTACTACTTTAGTTTAGGTCTTGGGATGTAGGTGATTACCCTTATGTTTCTTAATCTCTATATGTAAATAAATTAAATTTGCTCAGGTTTTGAGCAGTTGAGTCGTGCAATCCCGACGAACGGTCGAAATGCGGCGGTGGCTGCGAGTCTGAGCGCGCTATGCAAAGATTTTGTGCGCCGCAGCTTGAATCAGATTTGTAGATGGTTCCGCTAACAATTTGTGCGCTGCCGCGAAATTCTTTTGCTGTTTGCGGGCGATTTCTGCATTTTTGGCAATGAAATGAATTTACTTGGTTAATTGATAACACCTGGATACAAACTAACACTTGTAAAAACTACCCAGTTAACGCCCTTTGAATTGTTATTTGAACGGGCCGCGCATTTAATTCCGACACCAGTTGTCGGGGCGTTTCTGACAAGACGTTTCCGCTCAAGAGCAGTCATGGATGAACTGCTCAGGCTGGCACCATTACTCTTGAGGAGACAAAATGAGCTTCAAACTGAAAGCCACCGCGGCAGCCATTGCCATGCTCACCGGCAGCGCCTTCGCGGCCTCCACCGGCGGTTTCGCCACCGCGGACGGCAATATCTCGACCGCCCGCAAGTTCACCGTGTCGACCTACGCGGAAATCAACACCATCATAGCCAATGCGCGTTACAACGATGCGGGCACCAAGGTGGCCACCGGCGCCTATCCGCTGCACATCGTGTATACCGGCAATGAAGATGCGCTGATTGCCCAGATCGTCAAGGATTCCACCAAGGATTCTTCCGGCAACTGCCCGGCCCCGCACTGGAGCGATGCTTACCGCTATGTCGAGGTGAAGAACTACACCGCTGGCGTGACCATCGAAGGCGCCAACGGCTCCTCGGCCAACTTTGGCATCGTGCTCAACGGCGGCACCAGCAACGTCGTGGTCAAGAACATGAAAATCGGAGCCCTGGGCGGCGCCAGCAACGATGCGGACATGTTCCGCATCGACAGCGCCTCCAATGTGCTGATCGACCACAACGAGATGTTTGCGGTGAACAACGAATGCAACGGCTCGCCCGACGGCGACCTGACCTTCGAATCGGCCATCGACATCAAGAAGGCCTCGCACAACATCACCGTGTCCTACAACTACATCCACGATAGCAAGAAGGTCGGCCTGGATGGCTCTTCCTCCAGCGACATCGATGGCGGCCGCGAGATCACCTATCACCACAACTACTACAAGAACGTGAATGCCCGCCTGCCGCTGCAACGCGGTGGCTGGATCCACGTGTACAACAACCTGTACGACGGCATCACCGGTTCGGGCATCAACACCCGTCAGGCCGGCTACGCGCTGATCGAACGCAACTACTTCCAGAACGCCGTCAACCCGGTGGTCTGCTTCTACGACAGCGGCAGCAACTGCGGTTTCTGGGATCTGCGCAACAACAACATCCTGAGCACGGCTGATTTCGCCACTTACAACATCACCTGGACCACCCCGGCCAGTGGCGACAAGAGCGCTTCGGCCTGGACCAACACGGCTACCTTCCCGAAGACCTTGACCTACACCTATGAGCCGGTGACGGCCCAGTGCGTGAAGGACAAGCTGGCAAGCTATGCCGGTGTGGGCAAGAACGGTGCTGTGTTGACGGCTTCCGCCTGTAGCGGCTCCACCAGCTCGACCGCCGCCTCCAGCGCTGCGAGCAGCTCGGCGGCTGCCTCCAGCGCCGCCGCTTCCAGTGCTGCGGCTTCCAGCACGGCTGCTTCGTCGGCTGCAGCCTCCAGCGCCGCGGCCTCCAGCGCGGCTGCTTCGTCGAGCGCCAGCACCGCCCCGACCCTGACCGGCACGGGCGACTATCCGGACGGCTTCTCCAAGTGCGCCGCACTGGGTGAAACCTGCTCGGTTACCAAGGGCACCGGCTGGGTGGCTTTCGGCCGCAAGGGCAAGT
This sequence comes from Uliginosibacterium aquaticum, assembly GCF_012972705.2. Lineage (GTDB taxonomy): Bacteria > Pseudomonadota > Gammaproteobacteria > Burkholderiales > Rhodocyclaceae > Uliginosibacterium > Uliginosibacterium aquaticum. The sequence continues at coordinate 873,207 of NZ_JABCSC020000001.1, forward strand.
GGGTGACCAAGTATGTCGGCGTGGGCAAGAGTGTCGCTTGTACCGTTGCGGTCTTCGGTGTCGACCCGCTGGGCGATCCGAACAAGTGTTCCTACCAGCAGTAAGCAGAGCACCGCAGGCTGTATGGAAAGGCCGGCGCAAGCCGGCTTTTTCTTTGTTGTATTTCGTGACTTCAAGCAGAAAGCCCACGATTCTGGCGTTTTCAGACTTGCATGCCGCACAAGTCATGCACCAGAATCGTTCCGCATTTTGCATAGACCCCCAACCAGAGGTTGCAGCGCCCACTCATGCTCATTACCGGAAACCAGCAGCTCATCAAGAATGTGAACCGGATGGCGATCCTGCGCGAAGTGCGCAAACGGCCAGGGGTTTCGCGGACTGACCTGGCCGAGGCGACCGGACTGACGCGTGCCGCCATCGGGCGCCTTGTCGAGGGCCTGACTGAAGAAGGCTGGCTGGCCGAAGAGCCGAGACTGGCTTCAACGACGCTCGGGCGCCGGCCGACGCCGCTGGTGTTCGATGCGTTCCGCCTAGTACTGCTGGGGGCGCATATCAATGGCGAGCGCTCGCGGGTGGTCGCCAGCACCCTGGCCGGCGAGGTTTTTGAACTCAGCGTGCTCAGCACCGAGGGGCTTGCCGGTGAGGCTGTGCTCGATACCCTGGCACGCCAGATCAGTGACATGCAGGCGCGCTTCCAGATCGCCGGCCGGCGTATCTGCGGGATTGGCGTCGCTGTGCCGGGGCCGGTGGATCCGCTGACGGGGGATCTGCGCTTTTCCGAGTCTACGGGCTGGAGTCGCTTGCCGGTGCGCGCAGGCCTGCTGGACCGTCTGGCGGCGCAAGGCATGCAGGATGTACCGGTCATCGTGGATCGGGCGGCCAACTGCATCGCCTTGCAGCATGCCGAGGTCAATCGGCTGGAGCTGTCCGAAGCCTTGCTGTATGTCCATGTGGGGCAGAATGTAGCGGTCTCGGCCATGCTGCATGACCGCCTGATGCGCGGCCGTCACGGTCTGGCGGGCTATGTGGCGCACCAGACGCTGCAGCTGGAAGGGCCTGCCTGCAGTTGCGGGCGTGCCGGGTGTGTGCAGGCCATGCTGACCCTGGAAGCCATGGGGCGGCAACTTGAGCTGCCGCGCAACCTGTCACCCGCTGCGCTACAGAGCGAGTTGCGCAGCGCCGTTCAGGCCGCCGAGCCGCGTGCGCTGGCGGCCTTGCAGAGCTTGAGCAGGCATCTCGGGGCTTTCATTTACAACTTGTGCCAGACCTATGATCCGGGGCGGGTTTTCGTGGGGGGCGCGGCCTTCCAGCTTGGCGGTGATCTGATGGCTGGCTTGCGTGCGCGTCTCGATGAGCTGTATGCCGACTCCGGCCTCATTCCCCCGCAGGTGCAGGTCATGCGGGTGGATGTGCAGACGGCTGCGCAAGGTGCAGCAGCGGCCGTGCTACGCGCCTTGCTGAGTCTGGAAGCGGCGCTGCCCGAACACGTCTGAGCGTGCTCGTTCAGTGCCCGCGCGGAGGCAGAGTAACGATGCGTTCCCAGTAACTGCTGCGCAGGGCGCTGTTTTCCACCGGCTCCAGCCAGATCAGTTTGCCCGTGTCCGGCATGGCTGGGCGAGGGCTGTCCTTGAGCGTATTGGCGAGACCCTCGCGCAGGGTGAGGCTGGACGACACATCCTTGCTCAGTGTGTGGTTGATCCAGGCTTCGGCCAGCGCCCGGTTGCCTGCCCGGCGCATGACCGCCCAGCAATCCAGCCAGGCCAGCGCGCCTTCGCTGGGGATCACGTAGCCGATGTCCATACCCGCCTTGAGCAGCAACTGGATCTGCTGATCACCGTAATTGGCAAAGACCAGCGCTATCTCCTGCTCGCGGAAGGCCTGTACGACCTCTTCCGGAGTGGCATAGAACTTCGCCACATTCTCGCGCAAGGTCTTGAGCCGCTTCACTACCTTGCCGAACTGCTCTGGCTGCAGATTGAAGGGGCGATGGTAGCCGAGCGATAGGGCGGCGAGGCTGAAGTTATGCGTGCTGCCCTCGTAGGCCAGTACCTTGCCCTTGTAGCGTGGATCCCATAGCGCGTCGAGGGAGGTCGGCGGGATGGTGATCAACTTGCGGTTATAGATCAGCCCCATGGCCGAGTAGGTGTAGGGAATCCCGAACACCTCACCGCTGCGTACCAGCCCCGGAATACTCTGGGGATGGCGGAAACGGGCCGTTTGCCGCCGGGTATTGGGAATGTTTGCGGTGCGGATCGGGGCGACCAGATCGGCCTCGATATAACGTGCGAGTTCGGCGGTATTCACTGCGATGAGATCGAAATCGCCGCCGTTTGCGGCATTGGCGAGCGACCACAGTGCGTCATCGCTGGTGACTTCCTGCACCTGTACTTTGACTTGATGACGTTGCTCGAAGGCGCTGATCGCATCCTTACTGACGTAGCCGGGCCAGCTCAGGATACGCAGCAGGTCCTGGCCGGCGGCCGGGGCTGTTGCGCCAAGATACAGGAGCAGGGCGAGCAGGATGGGGCGAAGGTGCAGCATGAAGGCGCCTTGTTGCCGAGGGCGATGCCCTGATCATATATCCGCTAGCGTATGGGCGAAACCCTGTGGTCCTGCCTGCCGCCGCCTGTAGAGTGCTCAGACGGTGAAGCGGCTCACCGAGTGTTGCAGGGTCTGCGCAAGTGCTTCTAGCTGGCGGGCCGTTTCCGCTGAGCCGGCCACCGCACGACTGGTCTCCTCGACCATTTGTGCGACACGCTCGACCTGCTGAGCGATGCTGTTGCTGGCCTGCCCCTGTTCCCGCGTGGCATTGGCCACTTCGCGGATCCGGCTGAGGGTTTCTTCCGCGCCTTGGCGCATGGCGCGCAGCGATTGCGCCGCTGCTTCGGTGGACGCCACCCCGGCCTGAACCTGAGGCATGGCAGACTCCATAACCTTCACCGCATCGCGGGTGTCGCTCTGAATGGCGCCGACCATGCCGGCAATTTCGGCGGTGGCATTGGTGGTACGTTCCGCAAGCTTGCGCACTTCGTCGGCGACGACTGCAAAACCACGGCCTTGTTCGCCAGCGCGGGCGGCCTCGATGGCGGCGTTAAGGGCCAGCAGATTGGTTTGCGAGGCGATTTCCTTGATCACGTCAGCGATCGAGCCGATCTCATCCGTGCGCTTGAGGAGGCCGTCGATCCGTTCGCCGGCCTGTTGCACCGTGGAGGCAATCTCGGAAATGACGCTCACAGCACTGGCGGCACGCTGCTCGCCTTCGCGCCCGAGTTCCGAAGCCTGGCGGGATTCGTTTTCGGTCTGATGGGCGTTGTCGGCGATGTGGTTGACCGAGACCGTCATCTCCTCGATACCGGCAGCCATGGCGCTGGTGGCTTCGGATTGCTGGTTGGCGGCGCTGGAGACTTCATGTGAAGTGCGGGCGATCTCGCTGGCGCTGGTGTTGAGTTTGGCTGAGCCGGCATTGATCTCGCGGATCAGGCCACCGATGCCATCCAGCATCAGCTTGAGCTGAGCCAGTACGCTGCTGGAGTCTCCGCCACTGATCTGGAAGCGGGTGCTCAGATCGCCCGCTGCGGCGCGTTGCATGATGCGCATCAGTTCGGCCGGCTCACCACCGAGCTGACGAACGATGCGCTGGGCTACCAGGCCGCCGATCACCCCGGTGAGAAGCAGGGCCAGCAGTGCTACCCCGCCAAAGTGCAGGGCCTGGCCCAGCAGCACTTCGTTCACGTCATCGACATATACCCCGGTACCCACCACCCACTGCCATTCCGCGACGCCCGCCACATAGGCCAGTTTGGGCAGGGCGACGGTCTGGCCGGCACGGGGGAATTGGTAGCGGATGAAACCTGCGCCGCCCTTGCCTGTGGCCGCGATGGCGTCCCACAGTTTGAAGCCGTTGGCGTCAGTCTTGCCGCGCATGTCCTGATCTTCGAGCTTGGGCGCCCCGGCCACCATCACGCCGCGACCGTCAAAATCGTAGATAAAAAAGTAGTCATCCTTGGCAAAGCGCGGAGTACGCAGCGCTTCCTTGGCCTGGGTCTGGGCCTCGGTGCGGGAGAGTTTGCCGCTGGTTTCCAGTGCGCGGTAATGCTGCACGATACCGGTGGCGGTTTCGACAAGATGACGAATGCGTTCTTCATGGCCCCGCATCACGGTGCTGCGTGATTCAATCAGGGCAAAACCGGCAAGTAGCAGCAGGCCGGCCAGGGCCGCAGCAATGACCAGCGCAAGGCGGGTCCGGACCTGCAGTTTGTCGAGGGCGAGCATGTCCAACTCCAGCAAGGGGGATTCTCCCTTCTACGGCAGTGGGGATGCAGGCTTTAGGGTTATTACTGATTGTCAGCGCATACGCACGCGTAGGGCAAGTTGCAGAAACTCGTCCCAGACGTCGCCGCGGCCGATGCCCTTGGCGAGGCGGTCTATGCGTGCAGCATGCAACAGGGCTGCGCGCAGGCCACCGCTCTTGAGGCGTTGTACGGCGCGTTTGACGAGTTGCTGGCGCGGGCCGAAAACGCGTTCAGCCTTCAGCGCTGCATCCACACTCTGACCGGCATCCATGGCTGCGCGCACATTGGCAAGCGTGCGGATCTCATTGGCCATGCCCCACAGTACCAGTGGGGTAGCGGCGCCTTCACCCTTGAGGCCTTCAAGCAGGCGGGCGCAGCGCGGGGCATCACCTTCGAGCAGCGCGGTGCGCAGTTTTTCGGTGTCGTAGCGGGCTACATGTAGCACCGCGTCTTCAATCTGTTCCAGACTCAGCATGCCCGGTTCGTAGAGCAGGCCGAGCTTCTGGATTTCCTGGTGAGCGGCGAGCAGATTGCCCTCCACATGGCCGGCAATGAAGTCCAGCGCTTCGGCCGGGGCCTTCTGCTGCTGGCGCGCGAGGCGGCCCGCGATCCAGTTCGGTAGCTGGGCGAGCTCCGGTGCATTGCATTCCACGACGGTGCCGGCCTCGCTCAGCGCGACGAACCATACGGCTTTGCGTGTGGCCCAATCCAGCAGGGGCAGGGTGATCAGGGTGAGATCGGTGGCCTGCGGGTCGAGCTCGCGCGCCAGGCGGGTCAGCGCTTCGCCGCCCTGCTTGCCGGGCTTGCCGTTGGGGATACGCAGATCGACCAGCTTGCGATCACCGAACAGCGAGAGGTTGCCGGCAGCGAGCCCGAGCTCGTCCCAGCGGTAATGCTGGTGCGTGACGATCACTTCGCGCTCGGTGATACCGGCAGCACGCGCGGCAGCGCGAATGGTGTCGGCTGCCTCGATCACCAGTAGCGGCTCGTCGCCATGCAGTACGTAAAGTGGTGCAAGGCCGCGCTGGAGCTGGGCGGCGAGTTGTTCCGGGCGCAGGTTCAAGCGTGCTCCGCTCAGCGGGCCGGTGCCGAAGCCGTGGCGGCCGGTGCCGAGGCTGCTGCTTCTGGCGCTGCGGGCGGCATCTTGGCCTTGGCGAGACGGCGCATCAGTTGCTGCACGATGTCGTTCTCCATGTCGCGATAGAGCAGGGCATCTTCCTGCGCCTTGGCGAGTTCGAGACCTTCGCTGAAGCTCACGTCGCGATAGACGAAAATATCGCTGCGCGAAATGATCTCTGCGCCGGCCCTGGTGACCAGACGGAAAGAGAAGCGTTGGCGCAGCTGGTATTCGCGCACCGTACCGGTGGATGTCAGCGAGAGGATGTGTTTCTCCTTCTCGTTGCGTACGACTTGCAGCAGTACTTCGGCATCCTCGATCTTTTCGACCACGCGGGTGCTGCCGCTGGTGGCGATCTGGCGCTTGATGGCGGCGGTGAAGTCCTCGTAAGGGTTCATGCCCAGCTGGATCGTGGCGAAGGGGAGCGACTGCGCGCCGCGCAGCTGGAAGCCGCAGGCGGTGAGCGAAGCAAGCAGGGCGACAGCAATGAAGGCGCGACGGAGCATTTTTTTCCTTAGGGAAAAGTGCTGAGCAATGAGTGTCGAGGGCGTGGAACTCAGCGCCGGCTAGGCCGGCGGGAAGTTCTGCTCAGTCCTCAGTCCTCAGTCCTCAGTCCTGTTGTCATACGACGATATTAACAAGCCGACCCGGCACCACGATGATCTTCTTGGCCGGTTTGCCTTCCATGAACTTCTGAGCTGCTTCGGACGCCACGGCGAGGGCTTCGATGGTGGCCTTGTCGGCGGTTGCCGGCACCTTCACAGAACCACGCGTCTTGCCCAGCACCTGCAGCACCAATTCGATCTCGTCCTGCACCAGGGCGGCGTCGAGCGGCTCGGGCCATTGGGCGGAGAGAATGTCTTCGCCATAGCCAAGGTCCGCCCACAGGGTGTGGGTGATGTGCGGGGTGATCGGTGAGAGCACGCGCAGCAGGATGCCGAAGCATTCCTCGATGACTTCGGCTGCCAGGCCTGTGTCACGGGGCGCTTTTTCCAATGCGTTGAGCATTTTCATGCACGAAGAGGCGACGGTGTTGAACTGTTGCTTGCCCAGATCGTAATTGGCCTGCTTGAGGTTCAGGTGAATCTCGCGGCGTAGCAGCGCCAGGTTCTCCGGCAGCTTGTCGGCATTGAGCTTGCGCTGGCCGGGGATCTGCGGGCGGATCGTCGTGGCGAAGAGGTGGCCAAAGGCCCACACGCGTTTCAGGAAACGGTAGCTGCCTTCGATACCGGCGTCCGACCATTCCAGGGTCTGCTCAGGCGGCGCGGTGAACATCATGAAGAAGCGCGAGGTGTCGGCACCGTACTGCTCGATCATGGCATTCGGATCGACGCCGTTGCGCTTGCTCTTCGACATGGTGCCGTAGCCGCCGTAGTCGACCGGGTTGCCGTCGCGGATCGCGGTGGCGCCGGTGACGCGGCCGGATTCGTCGCGCTGCAGGGTGACTTCTTCGGGCGCAAACCACTCAATGCCGGTCTTGTCGGAGCGGCGCGAGAACAGGTGATTGAGCACCATACCTTGCGTCAGCAGGCGCTTGAAGGGCTCGCGGTAGTTCACGAGGCCGAGGTCGCCCATGACCTTGGTCCAGAAGCGCGAATAGAGCAGGTGAAGAATCGCGTGTTCGATGCCGCCGATGTACTGATCCACCGGCAGCCAGTAATTGACGCGCTCGTCGACCATGGCGCCGTCATTGCCCGGGGTGGCAAAGCGCGCGTAGTACCAGGAGGAATCCACGAAGGTGTCCATGGTGTCGGTCTCGCGGCGCGCCGGCTTGCCGCAGCAGGGGCAGGGCACGTTGAGGAAGTCCGGGCGCTTGTGCAGCGGGTTGCCGGAGCCGTCCGGCACGCAGTCCACCGGCAGCACGACTGGCAGCTGGTCGTCCGGCACCGGCACCGAGCCGCAGTCATCGCAGTGGATGATCGGGATCGGGCAGCCCCAGTAACGCTGGCGCGATACGCCCCAGTCGCGCAGGCGCCACTGGATCTTCTTTTCGCCGACACCTTTGGCGGCGAGATCGGCGGCAATCGCTTCGACCGCCGCTGCGTAGCCGAGACCGTCGTACTTGCCGGAGTTCAGGCAGTGGCCGTTCTTGCTGCCGTACCACTCTTCCCAGGCTTCGGTGGAGTAGGTTTTTCCTTCCAGACCGACGACCTGGATGATCGGCAGGCTGTATTTCTTGGCGAAGGCGAAGTCGCGTTCGTCGTGCGAGGGCACACCCATCACCGCACCGTCGCCGTATGACATCAGCACATAGTTGCCGACCCACACTTCGACCTGTTCGCCGGTCAGCGGATGCGTGACGAAGAGGCCGGTGGGCAGGCCTTCCTTCTCCATGGTCGCCATGTCGGCTTCCATCACCGAACCGCTCTTGCACTTCTGGATGAAGGCGGCGAGTTCGGGATTGCTTTGCGCGGCATGCGTGGCGAGCGGGTGCTCGGCGGCCACGGCGCAGAAGGTGACGCCCATGATGGTGTCGGCGCGGGTGGTGAAGACCCACAGCTTGCCGTCATTGATCAGGCTGCCTGCTTCATCCTTGATGTCGTGCGGGAAGGCGAAGCGCACGCCGGTGCTCTTGCCGATCCAGTTGGCCTGCATCAGGCGCACGCGCTCGGGCCACTGGTCCAGCGTGTCCAGATCGCCCAGCAGCTCGTCGGCGTATTGGGTGATGGCGAGGTAATAGCCGGGGATCTCGCGTTTTTCGACCACGGCACCGGTGCGCCAGCCGCGGCCGTCGATGACCTGTTCGTTGGCCAACACGGTCTGGTCGACCGGGTCCCAGTTCACGGTCTGGGTCTTCTTGTAGGCGATGCCCTTTTCGAGCATGCGCAGGAACAGCCACTGGTTCCACTTGTAGTAGTCGGGCTTGCAGGTGGCGAGCTCGCGGCTCCAGTCGATGGCAAAGCCGAGGGACTGCAGCTGGCCCTTCATGTAGGCGATGTTGTCGTCAGTCCATTGCGCCGGCGGCACCTTGTTGGCGATGGCGGCGTTCTCGGCCGGCAGGCCGAAGGCGTCCCAGCCCATGGGTTGCATCACGTTGTAGCCGCGCATCTTGTGGTGGCGGGTCAGCACGTCACCGATGGTGTAGTTGCGCACATGGCCCATGTGCAGCTTGCCCGACGGATACGGGAACATGCTCAGGCAGTAGTACTTGGGCTTGCTCGCGTCTTCAACGGCCTTGAAGGCGGAAGTACGCTCCCAGAATTGCTGGGCGGTCTTTTCGGTGGCGCTGTGGTCGTAATGGGAAGCGACTTTTTCCTGCGAGGACGACATGGGGTGGATCCGGGTTGAATTTTCGCGAATTGGCGATTTTAACCCGGCAGAGGGGCTTGCTCCTATCCGGGTGCCGGCCCTGGGCGCGCGTCCTGCAGTTCCTGCTCTGCGGCGCGCAGTGCGTTGATGTCCACATGGTGGCCGACGATGATCGGCTGGCCGTCCACATCCAGGCACAGACGCTTGGAAATGATGCGCTCACGTGCCGGTGCGCCGCTGTAGGGTTGATCGCGCTTCTCGCATAGGATCACGTCCCCGGCTAGTACGGCGGCGTCTTCCCGGGCCGAGTCGGCGGCGATTCCGGCGCTGGGCGCCAGTTCGTCGGAGCTGTGGCCGATGACGCTGTTACGATCGCGGCGCAATTCGCGGGCAAAGGCTTCATTGATCATCAGGTAGCGGCTCTGCGCATCTTTGATGTAGAGCGGCTGCGGGATGACATCGATGAAGCGCTGGATGAAGGCCTGGGTGCGCTCGCGCAGGCTCTTTTCGCGGGCCAGGGTCTGCTGCAGTTCGCGCTCGGCGATGCTCCACTTGGTGATGTCGAACATTGCCGTGACGATTGCCGGCTGGCCTTCGATATCCTCGCAGGCGCACTTGAATACGGTGCGGAAGCGCTCCTCGCCGGTGACGCTGTGATGGTTGTGTTCTTCCTTGATCACGGTTTCGCCGGCCAGCACGGCACGATCTTCACGCAGGGAGGTTTCGGCGCGCAGGTTTTCTTCCTCGCGTGCGCTGGCCTTGTGGTCGGTCATCAGGCGAGCGATCTGCCTCGGGTCATGGCCGAGCAGTTCGGCGCGGCTGCAGCCACGCTCGCGCACAAAGGCTTCGTTCACGAGCAGGTAGCGCGAATGTGCATCCTTGACGTGAACCGGGTAGGGAATCACATCGATGATGCGTTGCACGAAGCTCTGGGTGCGTTCACGCAGGCTGCGTTCGCGGTCGAGCGCTTGGTGTACTTCACGCTCGGCGAGGCGCCAGGGCGTGATGTCGAAGTGGGTGCCAACAATCACCCGCCCCCCCTCCGGCGACAGGCAGGATTGCTTGCTGACGATGAGGATGCGCTCCTGGCCGGTGCTGGCATCGACGGCCTGCTCCTCGCGGAACACCACTGAGCCGGCGGCGATGGCACGATCCTCCTGCAGCAGGGCATTGGCTTGTAGCGGATCGAGCAGCTCGGCCGCGGCGCTGCCGATGAGGCTTTCGCGCGAGCGGTTGTGGCTGGCGCAGAAGGCTTCGTTGACCAGCAGGTAGTGGCTGCCATCGGCTTCCAGGCGCTGGATATAAACCGGCTGCGGGATCACGTCGATCAGGGTCTGCAGGAAGGCGCGCTTGCGCTCGGCGAGGTCTGGCAGGCCTTCGTCGTGCAGGGCCGGTTCGGGGCGGGGCAGTGGCGTCCAGGTCATCAGCAACTGCGGGCTGGCATCCACTCCGCATAGTTGTACGCAATGCACGTCGATCTGGAGGGCGGGCTGGCCATCGGCGCGAGCCAACCACTGCTGGCGATGACTGCTGCCATTGCGCATGGCTTCGGCGTGCAGCTCCACGATCAGGCTCTGCCAGGGCGCTGGCAGGCCCTGTATGGGCTGCCGGTGCGCGGAGGGTGGAAGGGCGGCAAGTTGGTGCAGGCCTCGGCTGAAGGCGAGCAACTGGCCTTCGGCATCAAGGAGGAGCAGTGGGTGGGGCGAGGCAGCGAGCGCGGCAAAATTGTCTTCGCGCTGCGCTGCCAGGCGGAGGCCTGGCTGGCGCGAGAGGGCCAGTGGCAGTGGCACAACGAGGAGTGCGCCCAGTACGGCCGCTGCAGCCGGAGGCAGCTCCAGCCCGACAGCGAGGAGCGCGGCAATCAGGGCGGCCAGGCCTGCGAGCATCAGGATGGATTGGTTGCGCACGGTGTGTGGCCCTGGCAGCAATACGAGTGGATGGATTGTGTTGCCAAATCGCGGGAATTGGCAGGGTTTTCGATGCTGCAGACGCACATTCAGGTATTGCGAGGCGCAGCGGCGGGCGGGTCGCCAGAGCGGCTACGGGTATCGAGTTCGGTCAGGTCATAACTCGCACAGACGATGACTGGGCGCCCCTGGGGATCGAGACAGCCGGCCTTGGCGATCACTACGACATGCTCGTCATAGCAGCCGGGCAGGCTACGGGCCACTTTTTTGAGGATGGTCTTGCCGGCAAGCACCTCCTGGTCTTCGCTCCGTGCTTCGGCCCAGCGCAGTTGCAGCGCTTCGCGGGCTTGGGCGAGCAAGGCTGGATCGGCCTGCAGGCGGGGGTGGCGTTCGAGGAAATCCGCGCCGATCTGTGGTCCGGTCTTGCCAAGGGCTTCAGCGGCATCGAGCAGGCCGCGGCGTGCGAGGTAGGCCGGATTGACCATCATGACGCGGCTGTCGGCATCCTTGATGTAGAACTCCTGCGGCAATACGTCGATGACGTGTTGCAGGAAGTCCTGCATGCGTCCGAGCAAGGCGGCTTCGCGTTGCAGCGCTTCCTGCAGGGCGCGCTCGATGCGGCGATGCTCGGTGATATCCAGATGCAGCACGGCGATCACCGGCTTGCCATCCACGTCCAGGCAGCGACGCTTGCTGATGATGCGATCCGCCCATGGGCCGCGGCCGTTGAGTGGCTGTTCGTGGCGCTCTTCGCTGATGTCCTTGCCGGCCAGCACGCGCTGCTCTTCCTCGATGATCACGCGGGCGGCTTCCGGGCTGGCGGCGATATCCAGGGTGTGGCGGCCGATCAGGGCCGCACTGTCGAGCTGCAGCTCTTCGAGGAGGGCCTGGTTCACCAGCACATAGCAGCTGGCCTGATCCTTGATGAAGAAGGGATAAGGAATGACGTCGATCATGCGCTGGACAAAGGCCTGGGTGCGCTGGCGCAGGGATTTCTCGTTGGCCATCAGGGCCAGGGCCTGGCGCTCGGCTTCGCGCTGCAGGCTGACGTCGATCTGGGCCACGACCAGTACCGGTTGCCCGTCCACATCCAGGCAGCGGCGCTTGGAGACAATCAGATCGCGGATATCCTGCCCGCTGAAGCCAAGATTCTGTTTTTCCTCAAACAGGTCTTGCCCGGCCAGCACGGCCTGGTCTTCGCGCAGCGAGGATTCGATCTGCTGCGGGTCGGAGAGAAAGTCGCTCATGCGCTGACCGATGATCTGCTCGCGCGAGAGCCCTGCGTCGCTCAGGAGGGCCGCATTGACGTGCATATGCCGGCTTGCCGCATCGCGCACGCCGATTGGGATCGGGATGGCATCGATGAGGCGCTGGATGAAGTCCTGAGTGCGGCTGCGCAGGTCTTTCTCGGCAGCCAGGGAGGTGGCAAGCTGGCGTTCGACTTCGCGCACCGCCGTGATATCGAAGTTCGCACCGATGATGACCGGGTGCCCCTCCGGGTCGAGGCAGGAGCCCTTGGTGATGAGCCGCCAGCGCGCCTGGCCGGTGAGCGGGTGCGGGGTGTCGTCAATGTTGCGGATGATCCTGCCAGCGAGGACTTCTTCATCCTCGGCCAGTACACGGGCGGCCACTTCGGGGCTGGGAGCCAGCTCGCGCGCCGTTTTGCCGAGGATCTCGGCGGCCGTTTGCTGGCGCTGGCTGGCAAAGGCTTCGTTGATCATGATGTAGCGTGCCTCGGCATCCTTCACATAGACGGGTTCCGGGATCACGTCGAGCAGACGCTGCAGGAAGGCCTGGATGCGTTCGGCGCGGCCATGCTCGGCATCGAGAGAGGCGCGAAGTTCGCGCTGGGCATTGCGTAGTTCGGTGATGTCGAAGGTGGAGACCACGATCACGCGCTGGCCATCCGGATCTTCGCAGGCCGTCTTGGTGACGATCTGGTCGCGACTCTCGCCGTTCGGGCCGATGATCCGGTTTTCCTCCTTGCGCAGATGCAGACCGGCCAGAACCTGGCGGTCTTCCTCCTGCCCCAGGCTGGCGTGATGGAGTGCTATTGCGTGATAGGGGTTGTCCTGAGGGATCACGGCGGCGATGACGGCATGCGGCGTCAGGTTGATCAAGGCGTCGCGGTGCATGCCGCGCCTCTGGGCGAAGGCCTCGTTGACCATCAGGTAGCGGCTCTCGGCGTTCTTGATTGAAACCGGGTAGGGCAGCACGTCGATCAGGCGCTGGAAGAAGGCCTGGGTGCGTTCGCGGCGCTCGGTTTCGCGCTCTAGCGCATCTTTCACGGCCTGCTCGGCCGTCCGCCAGGGGGTGATGTCCACCTGGGTGCCTACCAGCACGCGGCGGCCCTCCGGATCCTCGCAGCTTTGCTTGCTGATGATGAAGTAGAGATCCTGCTCGTTTTTGCGCAGATGTTCCTCACGGAAGATCGGGGTGCCGGCCATCACGCGCAGATCTTCGTGCAAGGCATCCTCGGCCCGCAGAATGTCGGCGTCCAGCACCTGACGGGCCTGGCCGATGAGTTCCCCGGCCGTGAGGTTGTGGCGGGCGCAGAAGCTCTGGTTCACCAGTACGAAGCGGCCTTCCTCATCCTTCACGTAGACCGGCTGCGGGATGACGTCGATGAGGGTCTGCACATATCGCTGGCTGCGCGTGCGCAGGGCGTGCTCGCGGGCGATGGCGGCCGCCAGGGTCTGATTGTGGGCGCTGAGGTTCTCGGCGCTGATCAGTACGCAGGGCTCGCCCCGGCTGTCGCTCACACGGGTCGCGCACAGGCGCAGGAGCATCGCCTCGCGGCCGTCGTCCGGTTTGAGCAGCACTTCTTCAGGTTCCGACTGACCCTTGCTGCCCATGGCCTGACTGAAGTGGCGCTCCAGGGTGTGCAGCCAGGCCACGCCAAAGTGCGGCAGGCTACGGGCCTCGCGATTGCGCTCGTCCAGCGCGAGGAAGCTGGCATTGGCATGGCGCACGCCGCGTTCGGCATCAAGCAGCAGTAGAGACAGGCCGGCGCGCTCCAGGGCTGAGTGCAGGGTGTGCTTGGCTTCGCGCTGCAACCAGGCCTGGCGCAGGTGCAGGCCGCCGAGCAGGAGCAGGGCACAAAAGGCCGACAGGAAGCTGCTGCCGAAGCCGTGGTCGGCGCCCAGCCCGTGATTGAGCGCAGCTACGATCAGGGCCAGGGCGAGGCTCTGGGCAAGCAGGGCGAGGATGCGCTGCGTGAGGGCTGACATGGCCGGGGCTGATCTCTCCGGGGGCTGCGATACGGATTATTACGGCGTGCCCGGACAGTGGCTTGAGTGGCTGAGCGGGCGGGCTTTCCCGAGGTGGCGCAAGCCGCTACGGTGCCCATCATCACTGCAGCTGGCGGGGTGGCGATCGGGCGGAGGCCTGTGGCCGGCCTTGCTTCGCTCATTGCCGCAGGGTGTGGCGTGCATTCAGGCGGCCTTCGGTGGCGAGGCCGGCGATGGTGTCCTTGATGATGGTGTGAAGGGCGTCTTCGCGCAGGGGTTTGGTGAGGACGTCGTCCATGCCGGCGGCGAGGTAGTAGTCGCGATCTTCGTCGCTGGCGTTGGCGGTGACGGCCACGATGCGGATCGACGGGTTCCGCACGGCGCAGCCGGGCAGCCCGCCGGCACGGATTGCACGGGAGGCTTCGGCGCCATCCATTTCGGGCATCCGTCCGTCCATCAGCACGAGGTCATAGTCCTGCTGGGCCAGCGCCTGTACGGCGGCGCGACCATTCTCGGCGATATCGACTTCGTGGCCCATGTGGCCCAGCTGGCCACGCAGGATCAGCTGGTTCACGCGCACGTCTTCGGCGCACAGGATGCGCAGGCGGTGGCTGTGCGGGGTGATCGGCGCTTCTTCCGGGGTGGCCGTGCTGCGGCCTGGGGCGAGGAGCAGATCAAAGCTGAAGCAGCTGCCTTGGCCCGGCTGGCTGCGCAGGCTGATGCTGCCACCCATGGCTTCCACCAACTGGCGGCAGATGGCGAGGCCCAGGCCGGTGCCGCCAAAGCGCCGGGTGGTGGTGAGGTCGGCCTGTTGGAAAACCTGGAACAGACGCTCCTGGGCTTCTGGCGGAATGCCGACGCCGCTGTCTTCCACTTCGCCGAACAGGCGCAAGCTGCCTTCGGGGGCCGGGCTGCAGCGCAGGCGCAGGGTCACGCTGCCGCGCTCGGTGAATTTCACCGCGTTGCCGATCAGATTGATGAGGATCTGGCGCAGACGGGTGGGGTCGCCCTTGAGGAAGGGCGGCACTTGCGGGTCGATGCTGGTTTCGAAGGCCAGACCGCGGGCGCGGGCACTGTCGCGGAAGCTCTGGGTGGCTTCGCGCACCGTGGCGGCGAGTTCGAAATCGATCTGCTCGAGGCGCAACTGGCCGGCTTCGATCTTCGAGAAGTCGAGGATGTCGTTGATGATGGAGAGGAGGGATTCGGCGCTGCCCAGACCGGTCTGGATGTAGCTGCGGGCTTCGTCTTCGAGGCCGGGCGCGCGCAAGGCCAGGCGCAGGCTGCCGATCACGCCCGAGAGCGGGGTGCGGATCTCGTGACTCATGGCGGCGAGGAACTGGGATTTGGCGGCGCTGGCCTGGCGCCAGTTCTGCTCGGCCTGGCGCCAGCTGGTGATGTCGAAGTTAGCGCCGACGATCACCGGGCGGCCATCGGCATCGGGGCAGCTGCCCTTGGAGATCACCCGGTAGCGTGGTTCGCCGGTGACCGGATGCTGGATCAGCTCTTCCTTGTAGATCTTGCCGCCATTAAGTACTTCCTGATCCTCGGCCATCACCTTGCGGGCGTGAGCCGGATCCCGCGCCAGGTCGAAGGGCGTCTTGCCGAGCAGTTCGGCGGCCGCCAGCATGCGATCGTTGCAGAAGGCTTCATTGACCAGCAGGTAGCGGCTGTTGGCATCCTTCACATAGACCGGCTGCGGGATTACGTTGATCAGGCGCTGCATCCAGGTCTGGATGCGTTCGCGCTGCAGGCTCTCGCGCGCCACCGCCTGCTGCAGGCCCGCCTCGGTCTGGCGCAGGCTGGTGATGTCGAAATGCGCGCCGATGATCAGGGGCTGGCCGTTGGGGGCCTGGCACAGACGCTTGGAGACGAGGCGATAGCACTCCTCGCCGGTGACCGGGTAGGTGGTGTGCTGCTCCTTGAACACGGCGTGGCCGGCCAGTACGGCGTGATCCTCGTCATTGATGGTCTGGCTCATGGCCGCATTGGGCGAGAGGTCGAATGAGGAGAGGCCGATCAGCTCGCTGGCCGGGCGGCGGCGCTCGTGGGCGAACGCTTCATTGACCATCAGGAAGCGGGCCTCGGCATCCTTGACGTAGATCGGCTGGGGAATCGCGTCGATGAGGCGCTGTACGAAGTGCTGCATGTCGGCGCTATCGATCTGCTCGCGTGGCCCGCGTCGCCCGAGCAGGGGCACTGCGCAGGCACCGAGGGCCGCCAGCGCCAGGCTGAGCGGCGCGGGCAGGGCGAGCAGCCACAGCAGGCTGGCGAGCAGCAGGGCGGCGAGCAGACTCAGGACGGGCAGACGCCAGGCAGGGGGCATGCGGGCTCCGGCAAGCAAGGGTTCTCCCGCTTCTTAACGGCGCCCCCCGGGCGGGCTTGATTGCCCGCAAGGCCGGGCTGCCTTCAGGATGCGGCAGAGGCGCGGCTGGCGACGGTTTCTTCGAGCTGGCGGCGATACTGCGGCCACAGTTTGCGCACGCTGGGCAGTTCGTGCTGATCGGCGTTGGCTTCGAGCACCTCGGCCAGCTCGAGCAGGTGTTCATCGCCGGTATAGACCGCGCCGCCGCGGATGCTGTGGAACTGACGCGCCAGGCTGGTGAAGTCTTCCGCATCCATGGCGCGCTCGATCTCGCTGATGCGTTGCGGCAGCTCGGCATCAAACATGCTGCGCAGGCGGGTGACGAAATCCCCCTTGCGTGGCGAGGGCGTGTAACTGCCGCCGTGATGAGTGGTGCGGTGCGCTGCGGGCGGCGGCTCGATGCGCTCGATCCATGCAGCAAGCATGGTGTGGAGCTTGTGTTCGTTGATCGGCTTGGTGAGGAAGTCATCCATGCCGGTGTCCAGGCACTGCTGGCGATCGTCCTCGCTGGCGTTGGCGGTGAGCGCAATGATCGGGATGTGTGGTTTGCGTACGCGGAATTCGGGCAGGCCACCGGCGCGGATTGCGCGCGTCGCCTCGATGCCATCCATCTGCGGCATGCGCCCGTCCATGAGGACCAGATCGTAATCGCGGCGGGCGAGGGCAGTGATGGCGTCGAAACCATTGGCGACGATATCCACATGGTGGCCCATCTCTTCGAGCAGATCCTGCACGATCAGCTGGTTGGTGGGGGAATCCTCGGCGCACAGGATGCGCAGGCGGCGCGCATGCGGGGCCAGCGGCGAGGCTTCTGGTGCTTCGCCGAGCGTGCCTACTGGCAGGCTCAGCACGAAGCTGAACGAGCTGCCGACGCCGACCTGACTCTGCACCGTAATCTGCCCGCCCATGGCATCCACGAGCTGGCGACAGATCGCGAGCCCCAGGCCGGTGCCGCCGTAGCGCCGGGTGGTGGAGGCGTCGGCCTGCTGGAATTGCTCGAAGAGGCGTGGTAGTGCCTCGCTCGGGATGCCGATGCCGGTGTCCTCCACGGCAAAGCGCAGGGTGCACTTGCCGCCAGTGGTGATGAGGTTTTGGACCCGCAAGCAGATTTCGCCCTGTTCGGTGAACTTGAGCGCATTGCTGACCAGGTTCATCAGGATCTGGCGCAGGCGCGTGGGGTCGCCGCGCAGCGCGCTGGGCAGGGCCGGATCCAGTTCGATGCGGAAGTACAGGCTGGCGGCCTGGGCGTGCACCTGGAAGGCCTGCATGGCCTCTTCAAGCGTGGGGCGCAGCGCAAAATCGATGTTTTCCAGGCTCAGCTGGCCGGCCTCGATCTTCGAGAAGTCGAGGATGTCGTTGATGATGGCCAAGAGGTGCTCGGCATTGGCGAGGCAGATCGAGAGTTTGTCGCGCGCAGTTTCGCTGAGCACTTCGCGGCGCAGGGCGATCCGCAGCATGCCGATCACGCCCGACAGTGGGGTGCGGATCTCGTGACTCATGCTGGCGAGGAAGATGGACTTGGCTTCCGAGGCCCGCGCGGCGCGCTCCTCGGCTTCGCGCCAGCTGGTGATGTTGAAGTTGGCGCCGACGATCACTGGGTTGCCCTCGGCATCCAGGCTGCTGCGCTTGGAGATCAGGCGGTAGCTGTCGCGCCCGGTGAGGGCATGGCGCCGCCGCTCCTCCTTGAGCAACACCTCGCCGGAGAGTACCCGCGCATCTTCTTCGCGCACCAGTTGCACATGGGCGGCGTCGCCCGGGAACATCTCGGGGGTGGCGCCGAGCAACTCGCTGGCCGGGCGCTGCTGATCTTCGGCAAAGGCCTCGTTGACCATGATGTAGCGGCTCTGCGCATCCTTCACATACACCGGCTGCGGAATCACGTCGATGAGGCGCTGAGTGAAGGTCTGCACGCGCTCGCGCAACTCGCGTTCGCGTTCGAGGGATTGCTGCAGGCTGCGCTCAGCGAGTTTCCAGCGCGTCAGATCGAAGTGCGCACCTACGATCACCGGCTGACCATCGGAGTCGGTCGAGCGCCGTTTGGAGACGACGCGGAACACCTCCGCCCCGCTCACTGGATGGGTGCTGTGCTGCTCCTTGAAGATCTCGCTGCCGGCCAGTACTTCGGCATCCTCGCGCAGCGAGGTTTCGCGCGCCTCGAGTTCGCCGGTCAGGTTCAGTGCCGTGCTGCCGAGGATCTCCTCCGGCGGCATCGCACGTTCGCGGGCAAAGGCTTCATTGACCAGGATGTAACGCCCCGCCGCATCCTTCACGTAGACCGGGTCCGGGATCATGTCGAGAATGCGCTGGATGAAGACTTGGGTGGCGCGGTGGAATGCCTGTTCGCGCTCCAGCGCAGACTGGCGCTCGCGTTCAGCCTGGCGCCAGGGCGTGATGTCGAAGTTGGCGCCGACGATGACCTTGTGCCCGTCGGTATCCTCGCAGGCGCGCTTGGAAATCAAGCGGAAGCGCTCGGCACCGGTATCCGGATGGGGCACATGCTCTTCCTTGAACACCGTCTCGCCAGCCAGCACAAGGGCATCCTCGGCCTTGACCCGCTCGGCCGTTTCCTCGCTGGCCCAGGCCAGATTCGACAGGATTTCTTCCATGCTGCGTCCCCGCTCGCGCATGAAGCTCTCATTGACCAGCAGGTAGTAGCCCTCGACGCTGCGGACATACACCGGAGCCGGGATCACGTCGATCAGGCGCTGGGTGAATTCCTGGGTGCGGCGGCGCAGCTGGCGCTCGCGTTCTGCCGCCTCTGCCAGCTCGCGCTGGGCCTGGCGCAGCTCGGTGATGTCGATATGCGAGCCGATGATTACTGGGGCACCGGCGCTGTCTGTGCAACAGCCCTTGGCTACCAGGCGGAAGACTTCCGCGCCGGTATGAGCGTGCGTCTTGTGCTCTTCCTTGCGCAGCGGCATGCCGGCCAGTACCGCCAGATCCTCTTCCCGCTGCAGGCGGATGGATTCGGTGCGCGCCGCTTCGATGCCATTGCTGCCGAGCAGCGCTTCGCGGCTGCGCCGCTTGTCAAGCACGAAGGCTTCATTGACGAGGATGTAGCGGCTATCGGCATCTTTCAGATACACCGGATGCGGGATCACATCCAGGGCGCGCTGGAAGAAGGCCAGTACATCGGCCTCGCGGCGCTCGGCGCGGCGGATCAGCCACACCGAAATCAGCGCCCCCGGCAGTAGCCAGGCCAGTGCTGCACCGGTAAGCGCCAGCCATAGCTCCGGGTGAGAAATGCCCAGCAGCACCGTGCCTGCCGTGCCGCATAAAAGCCACAGCAGAAAGAGCAGCCAGCGAAGACCAGGATTCCGATTCATCACGCCCCGCAGTGCATGGATACTTAGTTCATTTATAGTCTGCACCAAAGGGCAGAGGGATCGGGGCTTTCCACGAGCTTGCGACAGCAGATTTCACACATCTTGTCGTAAGTCTCTCTTGCTATGATCGCGCTGCAGCAAACACGGAGGTGAGGCATATGCGGGCAAGGCTGGAGCAAGAACTGAGCGGGCTGTTCATTACGGCTGCGATGGTGGAGGCGCGGGACCCCTACACCGTGGGCCATGCCTGGCGCGTATCACGTTACGCGCGGCTGCTGGCAGAGGGCAGCGTGCAATCCGAGGAGACCATTGCGCTCGTGTCGATCGCCGGTTTCCTGCACGACCTGGGCAAGATCGGCATTTCTGATTCAGTGCTGCTGCGCCCGGAGCACCTGATCGAATCCGAATATGAAGTGGTCAAGGAGCACTCCACCGTTGGCGTGCGCATGCTCGATGGGCACCCGCTCGCCGCCTTCCTCGGCGAGGCTATCCGCCATCACCACGAGCGGCCAGACGGCAAGGGCTATCCGGATGGTCTGAAGGGCCTCGAAATTCCCCTCTCGGCCCGCATCATCGGCGTTGCGGACGCCTTCGACGCCATGACCAGCACCCGCCCGTGGCGTCGCCCGCTGACGCTCGAAGCTGCCTTGCAGGTCATCGAGGCCGGGCTAGGCAGCGAGTTCGATGCCGAGTTCGGCGCGCGTTTCGTATCGCTGGCCCGAGCCGGCGCGATCAGCCACATCCTCGGCCACTCGGATCTGGGTGTGCCGGTGCAGGAGTGCCCGGCCTGCGGCCCGGTGGTGAATGTGTTCCGCACTCATCGGGATGGCGACAAGGTGTATTGCCGCCTGTGTGCCAACGAATTCGTGATCAGCCATCCGCAAGGCAAGCTCGCCATCACCGCCACCGGCAGCAAGGGCCGTCCCTCTGTTGCTGTGCCGGAGCCGGATGCGGAGCTGATCTCCAGACTCGTGCTCGATTGCGTCGCGCATTTACCTCTGCAGTAAGTCTTGGGTTTTCGAATGAAAAAGGGCTGCACATGTGCAGCCCTTTTTTTGACAGGAATTCAGACCAGCGTCTGAGCGAATGGAAAGCTACAGCGCGGTAGTTACATCGATCAGAACTTTTCGTGCTCGCCGAGGTAGCGCCACTGGCCGACGGGGAGTTTGCCGAGCGGGATGCTGCCGATCCGGATGCGCTTGAGGCCCACCACTTTCAGGCCGACCAACTCGCACATGCGGCGGATCTGGCGCTTGCGGCCCTCCTGCAGCACGAAGCGCAGCTGATCCTCGTTCTGCCAGCTGACCTTCGCCGGTTGCAGCTCGACACCATCCAGCTCCAGACCGTGATGCAGCAGGCGCATGCCTTCGGCCGATAGTTCGCCTTCCACGCGCACCAGGTATTCCTTCTCGACTTCGCTGGTCTCGCCGATCAGCTGCTTGGCGACGCGGCCATCCTGAGTCAGTACCAGCAGGCCGGTGGAGTCGATGTCCAGTCGGCCGGCCGGAGCCAGCTTGCGGATGATGCGGGATTCGAAACGGCGCCGTGTCGGGTCTTCGGCCCAGTGATTCTCCGGCGTGATCAGCACGGCTGCGGGCTCGTAGCCATCTTCGGCCTGACCGGAGACATAGCCGATCGGCTTGTTGATCAGCACCGTGATGCGGCGCAGCTGCATTTCTTCGGCGACGGCATTGAGCTCGATGTGCTGGGTGGGCAGCACTTTGGCGCCCAACTCAGCAATCACTTCGCCATCCACCTTGACCCAGCCGCGCTCGATGTAGTCATCGGCTTCACGGCGCGAACACAGGCCCAGTTCCGACATCAGCTTGGACAGACGCACGGCGCCCGGCTGATCCACCGGTGCGGCGGCCGGGGCGTTGGCAAAGCGTTCGGGCGGCACCGGCCGGTGGTAGCGCTCCGGTGCGGGCTCGGGCGCTGTTTCAGCACGGCTGCGACCAAAGCTGGTGCCGCGCGGAGCCGCCGGCATCTGGTCGTCGCCAAACTTCGGCGCCGGGGCCGGACCGTCGCGATCGAGGTCGCGGCGCGGGCGCTCGCCGTAAGTGCGCGGGGCTTCATCACGACGCGGACGCTCGCTGCCGAAGCTGCGGCCTTCCGGGCGCGCCTGGGCGCCATCGCGGAAGGCCGGGCGGGCTGCGCGCTCGCCATCGCGGGCAGGGCGCTCAGCGTAAGGGCGGCGCTCATCCGCGGCACGGTTGTCCGGGCGGGAGCGTTCGCCGTCACGGAAAGCCGGGCGGGCCGGACGATCACCCTCCCGGAAAGCCGGACGGCGTTCTTCGCGGTGGCCATCACGTTCGCCGAAGCTGCGGCCTTCGCGCGGGGCTCGCTCGGCATAGGGGCGGCGCTCCTGATCCGGGCTGAAAGCCGGCCGCTCGCCATCACGCGGATAAGCCGGGCGGCGCTCGTTGCCGCCTTCGAAGGTCGGGCGGCGTGAGCCGTGTTCGCCTTCGGTGCGGGGTTTGGCCGCGCTGCCGAAGCGGCGGTCACCGCCGTCGTCGCGGAAGCTGCGCTGCGGACGATCGCCTTGCGGGGCGCGCTCACCCTCGCGGGAATAGGCGGGGCGACGCTCGTCGCGGCCTTCCGGGCGCGCTCCACGCTCGCCTTCGCGGCGCGGCGGGCGATCCCCCTGCGGGCGGCGCTCATCGAAACCACGCCCGGCGCCACCGCGAAACTCTTCGCGCGGCAGGCGGCCGTTGAACCCCGTGCGATCTTCCTCACGACGCGGGCCGCTGGGGCGCGGCGTGCGCTCACCGAAAGCGGGCCGGGAGGGGCGGGAATCATCACGGCGCGGGCGTTCGCCCTCGCGGGAATAGGCCGGGCGGCGTTCGTCAAAACTGCGCGCATCGCGCTGGGGGCGATCACCTGCCGGGCGCGCCGGACGTTCGCCATCGCGACGCGGGCGGTCGCCGCGTTCGTTACGGTCTGCATAGGGACGGCGCTCGTCAGAACCACGGCCTTCGCGCGGCGCGCGTTCGCTGCTCTCTTCGCGTGGGCGGAAGGTGGCGGGCTTGGGCGCGCGTGGCTTGCTGGAGCCGCGTAGCGGGGCGCGGGTGCGGCGCTCGCTGGTGGGCGCATCGCCCGTTTTGGCGGGAAGGGAGAGTTTGCTGCGTTTGCTGTCTTCAGCCATGGTCTTGTTTTTCTTCAGGGTAATTTTTTAAGCGTAGCCCGGCGCGGTGAAGTGCGTCGGTTTTTCATTTCAATACGAGAAATGAGAATGGGAGAAATCTTAGAGGCTGTTCCCGATCTTACTGTGAGGCCGCTCATTGATCACTGAGAGGGCTCATGCGCTGCTCGGAGTCCTCATTTATCAACATAAACTCCGGCTCCTGTGCGTATCGATGCCCTGCTGACGGCCTCTCGCTACAGATCGTGAACAGCTTCTTAGCGAGCGGGGTAAGGTCGAAACCTGATCCGCAGGCGTACAACGTTAGCTTGCGACGTGCCGAAATCGCCCGGCGCCGCGGATCTATCCCGTTTTCAGGGCTGGTAGCCGAGCAGAGCGAGGTGCTTGGGGCGCAGGTAGCACCAGTCTTCCGGCTCCATCTCGGGGAGGGTGCCGTCTTCCATCGAAAGGCCGCCCACGCCATAGCGGTGGAGTTTGTCCACATGGTTGCCGGCCGCAGCGATCATGCGTTTCACAAGGTGGTATTTACCGTGGTCGATCACCAGCTCGATCTGCTTCTCGCCGACCTTGCGCGCTTCGAGTGCGGCGACCGGTTCGGGCTCATCAATCAATTGCACGCCGGCCAGCAGCTGGGCGATTTCTTCGTCGCGTACGGGCTGGTTGGTAATGGCTCGGTAGCTCTTGGTGACCTGGCGTTTGGCTGAGGAAATGGCGTGGATGAACTGGCCGTCATCCGAGAACAGCAGCAGACCGGTAGTATCCACATCGAGGCGGCCAACACTCTGTACATCACGTGCTACCAGGGGGTCGGGCAGCAGGTGGTAGATGCTTTCGTTGTGCTTGGGTTTATGCGAACACTCGTAGCCGGCAGGCTTGTACAGGGCTACGTAGACCTTTTCGCTGTATTCCCATTCCCACTCGGCGATTTCGAACTGGAAGCCTTGCTCCTCGTATTCCGCAAAGGGATCGGTGGCGACCACGCCGCCGATTTTCACTTCGCCATCGCGCACGAGCTTGCGGCATTCCTTGCGCGAGCCGAAGCCCTGAGATTGGAGAATTCTGTCGAGTTGCATCACGGCGGGGAAGGGTAGAGCGGAGAAAGGGCCGCGATTATCGCATTTTGAGGCCACTTGTTGCGCAAAATTTGCGCAACAAGTGGCGTGTGACTTGCGAAGGATCAGCGATTCTCGAAGCGGTTCAGATCGAGGATGCCCGCTTCGATCGGTTCCTGGCGACGGTAGTCGGCATTGATGGCGTCGCTCATGGCCCAGAAATCCGGGCTGGTGCGGCGCACGCCGAAGCGCTCCATCAGTTCGCGATAGTCTGCCTTGCTGCCGAGGCGGGCGATGCGCTGGGTGAATTCCGCCAGCTCCTTGCGCTGGAGGCGGTAGAAGGCGTTCGGGTAGGCGGTGGCGATGCCTTGCAGCACGTCCAGACCGTATTCGGCGGGTACCACGGCCTTGTCCTCGCGTAGCAGCATGGTGATGTTGCGATGCGCGGTGTTGCGCAGCAGGGTGAAGGTGAGGGGCGCGCGGCCGGGCTCTTCGATGCGCAGGAAGCTGGCTTCGGGCAGCCAGCTGAGGGTGGCGCCGCGCACGCTGGCAAGCGTCTCCAACTCGCGGCGCAAGCGGTTGTCGGCCAGGCTGGCAAGGCTGTGCTGTTGCTCCAGTATCGGTCGCAGGCGTTCGGCGAGCATGCCCATCACTTCTTGGGCGGGAGGCTCCTTGCCGGACAGGCGGATGCCGGATTCGCGGTTGTAATGGGCGTACTTGCCATACACGTGATCCTTCACGTTACGGCTGGCATCGCGGTACCAGTAGTCGCGCACGCCGATGCGCTCGGCTTGTGGCAGCAGGGCAATGAAGTTGAACTCACCCTCCATGCGCAGAAAATCCATGTAGAGCCGGGTGTTGACCTGGTGACCGAGGTTGCCGAAAACGTCATAGCCAGCGGTGAGCAGGTAGTGGATGCGCTCGAGCAGTGAGTAGCTCAGGACCCAGGCGGTTTTTGGGGTTTGCCCGGCGAGGCCTTTCATCACGGTGGCGCTGTCGAAATGGCGGTAGATCGTCAGGGCGGCATTGGCGTTCTGGCCGTCGCCGTTCCAGAGCAGGTCCAGCGAAACCTCTTCGGGGCGGGTGAAGCGTTTTTCCAGATAGGCGGACTTGGCTTCCAGGTAGCGCTCTTCCTGACGGGAATAGCGGATCAGGGGCGTGAGCACGAGGGAGTTGCTCTCCTCCGCTGCGGGCAGGGTGAGGTTGCGACTCTCCAGGGAGAGGAATTCGGCGTCTGAGCTGGTGAGGGTTTCCGGATCCTGGAAGAAGACCCAGAAGTGATCATTGATCACGTTCAGTGCGGTCTGGCCGCGACATACCGGGCCTTTGATGAAGCCCATCACGGTGAATTCGGCCTCATCAAGCATGAAACGGTAGCGCGCCTTCACCGGTAGCTCGGCAAACGCCCTGAAGGGGTTAGCGGCGATTTCGGGCGCGTAGCTCGGCAGGCTCGTGACCTGATAATCCGGCGTGAAGAACAGCTCCTGCCAGCGTGTCATGCGCCGGGCGCTCAGGGCATAAGGCATGTGCGACTTGGCAACGATGCTTTCTTCCACCGGCAGCAGGCGGTAGTAGAACGGGGCCTTGCCCGGATCATCGAAGGGGCGGCGGCTGGCGATCTCGCGGGCGGGCTGGCCCGAGGGCGTGGTGGAGCGGATCAGGCGGAAGTAGCGCAGCTCCGGCTCGCCTTCGAAATACAGATTGGCGAGAAACAGGTGCTCGTAGATGTAGCGGGATACCAGTTGCTCGCGCAGCGAGCTGCCGTTGAAGAAACGCTCCCACTTGCGGATTTCATCCGTCACGCTGGTCGCCAGCGGACGCGAACCTTCGTAGGGCGCCCCTTGCTGCAGCCAGCGTCGCAGCAAGCTGCTCTCCGCGCTGTTGATAGCCGGCATGCCGAAGGGCATGCCCATCAGCGGGTTCTTGCGTTCGAAGGCGCTGTACTCCTCGATGCTGGGGCACTGGTTGGGGCGATTCAGCGAGAAGTCCAGCGAGTCCGGTGCGGGTTCGTTCGGAGTAAGCGGATGGCGCTCCTTCAGATCGAGGGCACGCGCCAGCAGGCTGGCCTGCAGTTCGGCCGCCGGCGTGGCCGGGAACTCGTTGAGCACCGGATGGAAGCCCTTCTTGCGCCAGGCTGAAGGCTGGTCGGCATCAATGAAGAGGCGGGTCGGGTTTGCCTCGAACAGGCGGGCGGCGTCATAAACGTTGTCCTTGCTGGCACCGCGGCTGATGCCCTCGAAGGAGCCGAGCTTGAGCTGGCAGGCGGCGTCGTAGCAGGCGTGGCAGACCACGCAGCGCTGCTCCAGCACCGGCAGCACTTCCGAGCGGAAAGAGACCTGGCCGGCCTCGGCATGCGGGGTATCGAAACGGGCCGGATTGGCGGGGCCGAAGAGCGCACCGAGATCTTCGCGGGCGAGCGTGGCACAGCCGACCAGGAAGACCAGCAGAGCGAGGAGGTAGGGGCGTTTCATGAGCTGGCCTTCAGCAACTTGGAATAGGGTAAAGGAATGGTGGCGTCGGCTTATTGCCCGCGCATGAAGAGCTTGTCGAGATCATTCATGCTCAGCTGGGTCCAGGTCGGGCGGCCGTGGTTGCACTGATCGGCGCGCTCGGTGGCTTCCATGTCGCGCAAGAGTGCATTCATCTCGGGCAGGGTCAGCTGGCGGTTGGCGCGCACTGCGCCGTGGCAGGCCATGGTTGCGAGCAGTTCGTTGCGCCGTGCGGCGATCACCTCCGAGGCCGGGAAATCGCGCAGCTCGGCGAGCAGGGCTCTCAAGAGTTCACTCACGTTGGCGCGCCCGAGCAGCGCCGGTACGCTACGTACGGCGAGCTCGTTCGGCCCGGCGGCGGCGACGTCAAAGCCCATGCGATTGAGGGTGTCGGCCTGCTCCTCGGCGGTGGCGAGCTCTATCTTGCTGGCGTTGAAGATGGCCGGAATCAATAGGCGCTGCACACCGGGGGCGCCATCGAGCACATGCTTCAACTGCTCGTAGAGAATGCGTTCGTGGGCGGCATGCATGTCCACCAGCACCAGGCCGTGGGCATTCTGTGCCAGCACATAGACGCCATGGATCTGGCCGACGGCATAGCCAAGCGGGGCCGAGCTTGCGCTACCGGCGTCGGCAGCGGGCAGGTTCGGCATCTGCGGGGCAAGGCGTTCGAGGGTGGCCGGATTGAAGCTGGCCCCGCCATTCGGACGCTCGAAGCTGGCCGGGCGGAAGCCCTCGCTGCGGGCGGGTTCTGCGCGGGTCTGCCAGGCCGAGAGGTTTTGCGGCAGGCCTGGCTCTTCGACGCCGAGACGAGCCTGTTCGGTGGGGCCGCTGTAGGGTGCGAGGGGCGCTGCAGGTCCTTGCGCCAGGCTGGCGGACTGCACCGGCACAGCCAGCGAGCGCGACAGGCCATGGAAGACGAACTGGTGAATCGCGCGGCCTTCACGGAAACGCACCTCGGTCTTGGCCGGGTGCACATTCACATCCACTCCGGCCGGATCCATGTCGAGGAACAGTACGAAGGCCGGATGCCGTGCGCCGTGGAGGATGTCGGCATAGGCCTCGCGCAGGGCATGCTGGATCAGCTTGTCGCGCACGAAACGGCCATTCACGTAGAAAAACTGGGCATCGCGGTTGGCGCGCGCATAGGCCGGCAGGGCGGCGAAACCGTAAAGGCGCAGCGGGCCGCTGTCCACTTCGACGCGGC
The DNA here is from genome assembly GCF_012972705.2 of Uliginosibacterium aquaticum. Lineage (GTDB taxonomy): Bacteria > Pseudomonadota > Gammaproteobacteria > Burkholderiales > Rhodocyclaceae > Uliginosibacterium > Uliginosibacterium aquaticum. The sequence continues at coordinate 900,580 of NZ_JABCSC020000001.1, forward strand.
GGCAGTTGGCCATGAAGTCGTCGCCCAGAATCTCGCGTACCCGCCGCTCGGCATCACCCGCCGCGAGGCGCAGGGAGACGCGGCCGTTGTGGGCCAGCTGGAAGCCGACATCCGGCCGGGCCAGCGCCACGCGGCGAAACACGTCGTCGCAGTGGCCGAACTCGGTGGACTCGGACTTGAGAAATTTTCGCCGCGCCGGGGTGTTGTAGTAGAGGTCTTCCACCTCGATCACCGTGCCGCTATTCAGGGCTGCTGGCGCTGGCTCACGTTCGCGTTCGGTGACGCGCCAGGCGTGTGCAGCGCCGGTGGCGCGGCTGATGATCTTGGTGCGGGCGACGGACGCGATGGCGGCCAGCGCTTCGCCGCGAAAACCCATGGTGCCCACGGCCTCCAGGTCTTCGAGCGAAGCAATCTTGCTGGTGGCGTGGCGCTCCAGTGCCAGGGCCAGGTCGTCCTTGTCGATGCCGCAGCCGTCATCGGTGATGCGTAGTTGCTTCACGCCGCCCTGGGCAAGTGCTACCTCAATCGCCCGGCTACCTGCGTCCAGACTGTTTTCCATCAGCTCCTTGAGCACTGAGGCCGGGCGTTCGACGACCTCGCCGGCGGCGATCTGGTTGATCAGGACTTCAGGGAGTTTGTGGATGGCAGGCATGCGGCGGCAACTACGGCGGGGAAGCCGGCATTATCCCGAAAATCGGGCATGGAGAGTGGTGAGGCGGGCAGGCGGGGGCGTTTCAAGCGCCGCTGCCGGCGCATGCTTTCGTTCGCTTCCTGTAGCCCTTTACTCTGCCGCGATCTCTCCGGCCAGCACGGGCGCCCACATTTCCTCCGGGGCGCCCACGCGCTGCATCACTGCGCTGCGCTTGATATGCAGCAGCTCGGCCAGCGCGGTGTAGTCGTCGGGCAGGGCTGGATCGTTCCAGCCGTTGGCGGCATGGCGGGCGAGGTCGCAGGCCAGCAGCACGGTACGCACGCGTGGATTCTGAGCGTTCTCGTCGCTCATCAGGGTGATCAGCAGATCGGGCAGGTGCCAGGCCTGGACCAGGGCTTCCTGCAGATCCTGAATGCTCACGCCGAGCACGGCTTGCTGCGCCACCACACTGCGAAGGCCCGGCTGATCCTTCTTCATCTGCTCGATCTGCTGCATGCAGACTGGCGCAAAGCACCAGAACAGGATTTCGGCTGCTTCGTGCAGCAGGGCCGCCACGGTGACTTCGTCTACATCGATGTCGTGGCGCAGCAGGGCGAAATCGCGGGCCCAGTGCGCTGCGTGCTGCGCCCGGCTGACTACATGCAGCAAGCCCACCAGGCCCTTGGGATGGCTGGCGAGATAGGCCTCCACGGTCGGCAGCTTGCCGAACTTGTCGAAGAAGGGCGAGATGCCCATCATCATGATGGCGCGATCGATGGTGGTGATGTCGTGGTTCTGCTTGCGATGGCGATGGGTTTCCAGATACACCAGCACGCGCAGGGCCAGCATCGGGTCACGTAGCACTTCAGAGGCCAGCGAGCGGCCGCTGATGCGATCTTCGTTACTATGCAACTCGCCCAGCGCACGCATGCTCCGCCTCAGTACCGGGAGTTCGTGGCTGCTGAAGTAAGCGATATAGCTGTCAACGGAATCGAGAGGTTTGGCGAGCATGGTTCTTCATAGCAAGGGAATGCCCCCTGTTCTACGGCAGGGGGTGAGCAGATCTTTAGCTTTATCAATTGTTTGCCGTTGGTCGTAGATCTTTCGGCGTATGCCGGAATTGCTGCGCCGCGGCAGGTCTCGGCGCCGTAAAAGCGGATTAGGATTGCGGCCGGACAAAGCCTGCCCTCACACTTGCGCTGTTTCCTTTACGAGAGCCTGTTACCGGTGACTTTTTTTCGCGCCTTCTGCATCGAACGCTCTGCGCCTGCGACCCGTGAGGCGTTGTGCGGACGCTTTCTGAGCCTGGATGAAACTGCGCTGGATGCGGGCGATGTATTGATCCGTGTTGAGTGTTCTTCGGTCAATTTCAAGGATGCCCTGGCCGCGACTGGCCGCGGCAAGGTGGTGCGCCGTTTCCCCTGCGTCGGTGGCATCGATCTGGCCGGCACCGTGCTGCGCAGTGCGGCGCCCCGGTTTGCGCCGGGCGAGAAAGTGATTGCTACCGGCTACGAACTGGGGGTGGCGCATCACGGCGGCTACGCCGAGCGCGCCTTGCTGCCTGGGGGCTGGTTGTTGCCGCTGCCGGCGTCCTTGTCTTCGCAGGAGTCGATGGCCATCGGCACCGCCGGACTGACCGCAGCGATGGCCATCACCCGGATGGAAGAGAATGGCCTCAAGCCCGAGCGCGGCCCAGTGCTGGTGACCGGCGCTTCCGGCGGTGTTGGCACTCTCGCCATCGACATGCTGGCCGGGCGGGGCTACGAGGTGGTGGCCCTCACCGCCAAGGCGGAGCAGGCCGACTGGCTGCGCGGCCTGGGCGCTAGCCGGGTAATGTTGCGCAGTGAACTGCCGCTGGATGCGTTCAAGCCGCTGGACAAGGGAATCTGGGCCGGCGTGATCGACAATCTGGGGGGCGCGACGCTGGCCTGGGCGCTCTCCACCAGCAAACCCACCGGTGTGGTGGCAAGTATCGGGCTGGCAGCCGACAGCCATCTGAGCGCTTCGATGATGCCCTTCGTCCTGCGCGGCGTCAGTTTATTGGGCATCGATTCGGTCTATGCTGGATTCAGTGTGCGCGAACGCGCATGGGCGCGGCTGGCCGCTGATCTGCGGCCGCGCCATCTTGCCTCGATCATGCGGATAATCCCTTTCGAAGCTTTGCCGCAAGTGTTTGGTGAATTCATTGCAGCCCGCGCCACGGGCCGCACCGTGGTGCAGATTGCCCGCAGTGGCGAAACAGAGGACATGACATGAGTGAAGTGGTTGCGCAGTTGCCGCGTGTGCTGATCGTGGATGATTCGCGCATGGTGCGCGCCTCGCTGATCAAGCAGATCCGCGACAAGTTCGATGTGCGCGAGGAGGTCGATGGCGAAGCGGGCTGGCAGACCCTGCTGCTCGACCCGACCATCGAGGTCGTGATCTCCGACATCGGCATGCCTCGCCTCGACGGTTTCGGCCTGCTGGCGCGCATCCGCGGCTCGCGTCTGTCACGCGTGAATACCCTGCCGGTGCTGATCATCTCGGGTGAAGACGAGAACGAAGCACGCATGAAGGCCCAGGCCATGGGTGCCACTGACTTCATTACCAAGGGGACGCCGCGCGTCGAGCTGGTCGCCCGCATCGAAGCCCTGGTCAAACTGGCCCAGACACGCCGCGAGCTCGAAGAGAGCCGCGAGCAACTGGTGCGCCGCAACCGTGGCGATGTGTCGGTGATGGTCATCCAGGTCGATGGCTACGACAAACTGTGCGAGAGCTACGGTCACAGCGTTGGTCAGCTGGTGCATCGCAAGCTCTCCAAGCTGCTGTCGGCCAAGGTGCGCAAGGAAGACACGATCGCCCACCTCGCCGAAGGTCAGTTTGCGGTGATCTCGCCGTCTGCCGATCTGGATGCCTGTGGCGCCTTCGCCTTGAGATTGCGCCGGGCCATCGACACCATCGTGATGACCTACAAGGAGCACCGTATTCGCATCAGCCTGACCATCGGGCTGGCCAGCGCGCACGGCGATCCCAATCTTTCGCTGGAAGAACTGCTTCAGCTTGCCGCAGCCCGCGTGGCCGACGGCAGTTTGCTGGGGGGCAACCGTGTGGTGTCCGAGTCCGGCGAGGTTACGCCGGACAATATCGGCCGTTTCAGCCGCCTGGCCGTCAGCGTTGATCATGCCTTGACCCAGATCCGCACCGGTAGCAAGGAAGAGGCCCGCAAGCGCCTGCGCGAGCTGGTGCAGACCGTGATGCCGTTGCTGGAGCTGATGGAGGACGATTTCCGGATTTCGCTGAACCTGCTGACGCTGGCGGAGAAGGCCCAGATCACCTCGCTGGAAATGCACACCGCCACATCCACCTCCAGCCTGGTGACCAGCACGGCGACCAACATGACCCAGTGGAGAGGCTGAGCGCTGGATTTACCCGCGCGCATGCTGTCTGCCCGCATCGGCCCTTGAAGCGGCGGGTGCGCCTGTGCTGCAATGAGGGGGTACGGCTGCGGCCGGCCATGACCACAGGAGAGCAGCGTGCTGCGTATTGCCGTACAGAGCCATGATGGCGCCCCTCCTGGCCGCCCGCAGTGCGTTGAATTCGGCCCTGAAGGGGGCAGCATCGGTCGCGAGGAAGGTAATACCCTCCTGCTGGAAGACCCGGGCAAGCACCTCTCACGCATCCAGGCCCGCATCAAGTGGCTGGGTGGCGAATACTTCCTTGTCGATCAGGGTGGTAATCCCAGTTGCATCAATGGCCGCAAGCTCGGTAAAGGCAAGGTCGTCACCCTTCATGAAGGGGATCTGATCGGCATGGGGGGCTGGGCCTTGCTGGTCGAGCACATCGGCGCCGATCGTCAGGTGCGCCAGAGGCTTGTGTCTGCCCCGCTGCCGCCCGTGGCGGCTCCGGTAGTGGCTGACGCTGAGGCGGTGAGTGAAACCCTGGAATTCGATTTCGAGCTCAGCACTCGTATGAGCCCTCCGGCTGGCAGCCCCCATGCCTTGCTTGAGGCCTTCATCCGCGGTCTGGGCATGCAGGGTCTGCGCCTGCCGGCTGAGCTGGACGAGCTACGGGCCGAGCGCCTCGGCGAACAATTGCGCCTGTTGCTCGGTGAGCAGCAGGCTGTGCCGGCCGAAACCCTGCATACCTTGTTGGGCGTGGCCCTGCAGCGGCAGCCGGATGAGATCGCTGCGCCGCCGGGCGAGCGGCCCTGCTGACCCGGTCATGCTTGCCCTTTACAGCGCCGAGCAGAGCCACATCGGAGCGCGCCGTCGCAATGAAGACGCATGCGGCCAGGTTCGGGTTGGCGATAGTGTCTGCCTGTGTGTGTCTGACGGGGCGGGTGGCCATGGCGGCGGCGATGTTGCGGCCAGGATCGTGGTTGAAACCGTGCTGGGCATGTTCGAGGCTTCGCCTGGAGTGAGCTCTGCGGTGGCCGCTCGTCTGATCGAGGCGGCGCACGGCGCGGTACTGGTCGCCAAGCAGGATCATGTGGATGACATGCACGCCACCTGCGCGTTGCTGCTGATTGATCTTGAGCGGCGCGAGGCCGTGTGGGCCCATGCTGGAGACAGCCGGGTGTATTTCTTCCGTGCTGGTGAGGTCGTATTTCAGACCCGCGATCACAGTCTGGTGCAAACCATGATTGATGCCGGTTATGGCGGCCTGGAGCTGACCCGCACCCATCCGCAGCGCAGCCTGCTTACCTCAGCCATCGGCAATCTGGAAGGGATCGAAGTGAGTGTGTCGGGCGAGGCTTTACCCCTGCAGGTCGGCGATAGCTTCCTGGTCTGCTCCGATGGCTGGTGGGAGCATGTTCATGAGACGCAGATGGTGACGACTCTGGCCGAGGCGGTGAGCATGCCGGACTGGCTGGAACGCATGGCCCGGGTGGTCAGTGCCGATCCTGCGCCGCGCCATGACAACTACACGGCGATTGCGGTTCGCCTGCAGGACGCCGGGGCGCAGCCTCCACTCGCTTGAGCCCTGAGGACTTAGCGCAGCATCTTGTCCAGATCGCGATTGAGCTGGCGCATGTAATCGCGCTCTGCCTGGCTGCGCTCGGTATCGCCAGAGGCGTTCGCGCTGCGGGCTCTGGACTTGGCTATGGCGGAGCGGGTCGAGGCCGAGCTGGCTGCCGCGGCGGTTGGCACGACAGGGGCTGACTCTGTTTCGAGCACAGTCGCAGCACTGGTGGGTACTGGTGCTGGCTGCTCGATGGGGGCTGACTCCAGGGCCCCAGGCTCACTGGCCGCTGCGGCAAGAAGTGGTGCTGGCGCGCTGGTCGGCGCTTCCGGTTCGCTTTGGGTGACGATGGGGGCTGCCGGTAGCGGAGACCTTACGCGTGTGAAATGCCAGCCGGCAGCGCTGGCCAGTGTCAGCCCAGCGGCCAGCAATACGAGTATCAGGCGGTTCTGCGGCCGAGCGGACGGGCGGGGTCGTTGCTCATCCTGATCCACGCGAATGGCCGCTGCCTGGGGTGTTGGAGGCGTGGTGCGCGCCTGTGCCAGTGGTGTGGCCGGCGGGCTGGCCGGATTACTGCCGGCCATGCCGATCAAGGCGCGCATGGCAGCAACGGAAGGCGGGCGGTCCTCGGCCTTCACCGCTAGGCAGGCATCAATGCCGCGCAGGAAGGTGTGGCTGTAGCGCCCCGCGGCAAGCTGACTCAGGGGCTCATAACTGTCCTGCACGATGCGGCTGACTGAAGGTGGAGGCAGCTTGTGCAGGATGGCGTAATAGACCACGGCGGCAAGCGCATAGAGATCGGTCCACGGCCCCTGTTTCATGCCGGGCATTTCGGCGTATTGCTCGATCGGCGCGTAGCCCGGCTTGAGGATTACGGTGAGGGCTTGGGTCATATCGCTGATCACGCGGCGGGCGGCGCCGAAGTCCAGCAACACCGGGCGGCCATCGCGCAGGATCATGATGTTGTCCGGTGCGATGTCGCGGTGAAAACATTGCTCGGCGTGAATCAGCTCCAGTGCTTCCATGACCGGTGCCAGCAGGCGTTTGAGCGTCGCTTCGTCTGGTGGCGCATCAAGGCAGGCGAGTACATCGCGCAAAGTGCGGCCGTCGTAGTAAGGCATGGCCATGTAGGCCGTGCCGTTGGCTTCCCAGAAGCGATATACCTTGACCAGTGCCGGGTGATCGAAGCGGGCCAACAGGCGCGCTTCATTCACGAAGCTGCGCAGGCCGATGGCAAAGGTTTCGTGATGTCGCTCGCTGCGCACCACCACGGCGGCATCGCTGCCACGCGAAGCCAGCGAGGCTGGCATGTACTCCTTGAGCGCCACCTTGCGTTCCAGCGAGTGATCCTGCGCCAGATAGACGATGCCGAAGCCACCCTCACCGATTAGCCCGATAATTTCGAATTCACCCATGCGGGTGCCGATCGGCAGCGCGTTGTGGGCCGTGTCGCGGTGCTGTGCGCCGGCGTTGACGGTCTGATTGAGGACGATGGTCTCGTTGTCGGGCGGAGTCTCGGCCACGTTTGGTTTTCCGTGCAGGGCGGGTGGGCGGTTTGCCTGCAGTGTATGCCAGCGCAGGGGCGAACACACGACCCGTGGACGGGAGGGCCGGCTTTGCGCCGTCGCCGGATTTGGCCGATCATTGCAGCCTGTACCCCGTTTCCGCCGTGCTCCGATGCTGATCGTCGTCTCCCCTGCCAAGTCCCTTGATTTCCAGAGCCCTCTGCCTGTTGCCGACTTTACCCAGCCAGCCTTTCTCGACCAGAGCGCGCAACTGATTGACCTCCTGCGCGAGAAGAGTCCGGCCGAGATCGCGAAGCTGATGACGCTTTCCGATCCCCTCGCGACCCTGAATTTCACCCGCTACGCCGAATGGACGAGACCCTTCACGGCGCAGAACGCGCGGCAGGCGATGTTCGCCTTCAATGGCGATGTGTATGAGGGGCTGGATGCTTACAGTTTCACGCCCGCGCAGATCGCGTTTGCGCAGAAGCATTTCCGCATGCTCTCCGGTCTGTATGGGCTGCTGCGCCCGCTGGATCTGATGCAGGCCTATCGCCTGGAAATGGGCACCCGGCTCGCCAATCCTGCCGGCAAGGATCTGTATGCGTTCTGGGGAGATACGATCACCACTGCTTTGAATACGGAGCTGGCGCAGCAGGGCGGCAAGCCTGTATTGCTGAACCTGGCTTCCGAGGAGTACTTCAAATCGGTGCGCCCGAAGCAGCTGGCTGCGCGAGTGATCACACCTGTGTTTGAAGAGCGCAAAGGCGCCGGTTACAAAATCGTCAGCTTCTACGCCAAGCGCGCGCGCGGGCTGATGAGCCGCTTTGCCATCGTCAATGCCCTGACGGATCCGGACGCGCTCAAGCAGTTCGATGCCGAAGGCTATGTCTTCACGCCTGCGGCATCAGACGCGGATCGCTGGGTGTTCCGGCGTGAAGCGGCTTGATTTTGGCATCCGTAGCACCTGCTCCCGACTCACCACTTCCGATCTTCCACTTTCCATGATTCACATCAGCAGCCAGTTTGACAGCGGCAACATCGAAGTCCTTGATGCTGCCAATCCCGCCGATATCCGTCTGGCCATTCGCCCCGATGCGGGCGGCCAGTTCCTGCAGTGGTTCCACTTCCGCCTGCACGGTGTGCGTGGAGTGCCGCTGCGATTGGTCATCGAAAATGCCGGTGCATGCAGTTATGCCGATGGCTGGCATGGTTACCAGTGTGCTGCGAGTTATGACCGTGCGGACTGGTTCCGCATTGCCGACACGAGCTATGACGGAGAGCAGCTGGTCATCGAATTCACGCCGCAGCATGACACTGTGTGGCTCGCTTATTTCGAGCCCTATTCACAGGAGCGCCGGCTGGATTTTCTAGGGCGTTGCTCAGCTTCGCCGCTGGTGCTGCTCGAATGTATCGGCACCAGTCTGCAGGGACGCGACCTGGATCTGCTGCACATCGGAACGGGGCCCAGGAGCGTGTGGCTGCAGGCGCGCCAGCATCCAGGCGAGAGCATGGCAGAGTGGTTCATGGAGGGGTTCATCAGCCGCCTGCTTGATCCAGCCGATCCGGTGGCGCGCGAGCTGCGCAGCCGGGCGTGCTTCCATCTGATTCCGAATATCAACCCGGATGGCAGCGCATTAGGGCATTTGCGCAGCAATGCGGCCGGCGTGAACCTGAATCGTGAGTGGCATGCGCCGACGCTTGAGCGCAGCCCGGAGGTATGGCATGCGCAGCGTGCGATGAAGAAGCGTGGAGCGGATCTTTTTCTCGATATTCACGGCGACGAGACCCTGCCTTACGTTTTCATCGATGGCAGTCACATGGTGCCGGGCTATGGGGCACGCAATCTGGAGTTGCAGGCGGCTTTCCTGGCGAATCTAAAGCGCGTGAGCCCGGATTTTCAGACTGAGCATGGTTACTCCGACGACCGCTTTACCGACGAGATGATGACGTTGTGCTCGAAGTGGGCCGCAACCACTTTCGGTTGCGTCGCCCTGACGCTGGAAATGCCATTCAAGGACAATGCCAATGCGCCGGACTCGCGCACCGGCTGGAATGGCGCACGTAGTCAGCGCCTCGGCGCCGCTTTCCTGAACCCGGTGCTGGAGCATCTCCGGGGGCTGGGCTGAACGGCCAATCCGGCAGCCTGAATATCCGCTGCGTTCCGGATTTGATCCTGCGCCTTGATTTTGCGCTGCAGCAAGACCAGCATTCAAGCCCCCGCCGGCAACGGGTGTTGCCGGCACAGGTCGTGTTTTGAAAAGGAAGCTGATGATGAAAAAAGCTTGGATCAAGTCTGCCAGCGCGCTGGCAATGCTGCTGTCTGCCCCGCTCTGCATGGCGGCTGAAGCTGTGCATTGGGCCTATGACGGTGAGGCGGCTCCCGCTCACTGGGGCGAGCTGGCGCCCGAGTTTGCGGCCTGTGGTGCGGGCAAGAACCAGTCGCCGGTGAACGTGAGCGGCGAGCTGAAAGCGGCTTTGCCGAAACTGCGCTTCAGCTATACGACAGCCGTCACCGAGGTGCTCAACAACGGTCATACGATCCAGGCCAATTTTGCGCCGGGCAGCACGCTTCGCCTCGGCGATCACAGCTTCGAGCTCAAGCAGGTACATTTTCATGCCCCCAGCGAAAACACCATTCACGGCAAGCAATTTCCGCTTGAGGGTCACCTCGTCCATCAGGACCAGGACGGCAGGCTTGCCGTAGTAGCCGTGATGTTCAAGCCGGGCAAGGCACAGAGCGGACTGGCGCGGATCTGGCAGCAGATGCCGGAGGCTGCAAATACCAAGCAGGCCTTTGATGGCAAGCTGCTTGCAGGGGAGCTGCTGCCGCGCAAACGCGATTACTACTACTTCAGCGGCTCGCTGACGACGCCACCGTGCAGTGAAGGCGTGTCATGGATCGTGCTGAAGCAGGCGGTGGAAAGCTCGGATGAGCAGGTGAGCCACTTCTCGCATGTCATGCATCACCCAAACAACCGTCCGGTGCAGCCGCTCAACTCACGCATTGTGATCAACTGAGGCGAATGCTGTCCATGAAAAAAGCCGACCTGCGGGTCGGCTTTTTTGCGTCTGTTGCGTGTTTCAGTCGATTGCGTGTGAGGCCATGCCATCGGCCAGCTTCGGTTCGAACCAGGTCGACTTCGGCGGCATCACCTGACCAGCGTCTGCGACTGACATCAGGTCGTTCATGGTGGTGGCACACATCGCGAAGGCTACGGCCATCTCGCCGCTATTGACGCGCTTTTCGAGCTCCGGCAGGCCACGGATGCCGCCGACGAAATCGATGCGCTTGTCACGGCGCAGATCGGCGATACCCAGGATCGGGGTCAGAATGTGGGCGGTGAGCAGGCTCACGTCCAGGCGCTCGACCGGATCGGCAGGGATCAGTTCGGGCTTCACCTTGAGCTGGTACCACTGGCCGGCCAGATACATACCGACTTCCCCGTGTGCTGCCGGCTTCACCGGCGCAGTAGAAGGCGTCACGCTGTAGGCGGCTGCTATCTTCGCCAGCAACTCGTCCTTCGAGAGGCCGTTCAGATCGCAGACGACGCGGTTGTAATCCATGATCTTCAGCGCATGGGCCGGGAAAATCACGGAGAGGAAGTAGTTGTAGGGCTCGTCCCCGGTGTGATGCGGGTTGGCTGAACGACGCGAGGCAGCGACGCGCGAGGCAGCTGCCGAGCGGTGGTGACCATCGGCAATGTAGAGCGCGGGCAGGGCATCGAAGCTCTTGTTCAACTGCGTGATGGTCGCGTCATCACGTACCACCCACAGGGTGTGGCGGATGCCGTCATCGGCGGTGGCGTCAGCATCCGGCGTGCCGGCGATGGTGGCCGTCAGCACGGCGTCAATGGCGGGGGCGTCCGGATAGGCCAGGAAGACCGGGCCAGTCTGGGCGTTGAGGGCCTCGATCTGGCGCACGCGATCGTCTTCCTTGTCCGGACGGGTGAATTCATGGCGCTTGATGCGGCCATTGTCGTACTCGATCACCGAGGCTGCGGCGACGATGCCGGTCTGCACATGGTTGCCCATGATGATGCGATAGACGTAGTAGCAGGCCTTGTCGTCGCGGGTGATGACGCCGGCGTCGAGCATCTTCTGCATGTTTTCGGCAGCCTTGGCATATACCGCGGGCGAGTAGATGTCGGTGCCGGCAGGCAGGTCGATCTCTGGCTTTGAAATGTGCAGGAAGCTCCACGGCTTGCCGGCGGCGCGCTCGATGGCCTCCGACGACGAGAGTACGTCGTAGGGCGGGGCGATGATCTCGGCGGCACGGCCGGCGGCCGGACGAAGGGCCTTGAAGGGGGTGACCAGACTCATGGTTCTGCCTTTTTCAGGAAAGAGAGGGAATCAGGATTGGCGCTGGGCGACCGTGTCACGCAGCGCAGTGCGGGCTTCACGCAGCATCTGTGCGGTGGTATCCCAGGCGACACAGCCATCGGTGACCGAGCAGCCGTAGCGGAGTTCTGCGAGGTTCTTCGGAATCGACTGGTTACCCGCTTCGATGAAACTTTCAATCATCACGCCGACGATGGACTGGTTGCCGGCCCGGATTTGACCAACCACGTCCTTCATCACTAGCGGCTGCAATTCAGGCTTTTTCCATGAGTTGGCGTGCGAACAGTCGATCACGATGTTGGCCGGCAGCTTGGCCTTGGCCATGGCCTGTTCGGCCAGCGACACGGAGACCGTGTCGTAGTTCGGGCGGCCACCGCCACCGCGCAGCACGACGTGGCTGTAGCGGTTGCCGCGGGTGCGTACGATACAGGTTTCGCCCGCATCATTTACGCCGAGGAAGCTGTGCGGCTGCGAGGCCGACAGGCAGCCATTCACGGCGGCGTCGAGCGAGCCATCGGTACCATTCTTGAAGCCTACCGGCGAGGAAAGACCGGAAGCGATCTCGCGGTGCGTCTGCGATTCAGTGGTACGGGCGCCGATGGCGGCCCAGGAGAGCAGGTCGCCGTAGTACTGCGGGGCGATTGGGTCCAGTGTCTCGGAAGCTGCAGGCAGGCCCAGTTCGGCGATGTCGAGCAGGAACTTGCGGCCACGCTCCATGCCTTCCTCTATGTGGAAGGAGTCGTCCATGCGCGGATCGTTGATGAAACCTTTCCAGCCCACGGTGGTGCGCGGCTTTTCGAAATACACCCGCATCACCACGCAGAGCGTGTCGGCCACTTCGTCGGCCAGCGCCTTGAGGCGGCGAGCATAGTCCAGACCGGCGACCGGATCATGGATCGAGCAGGGGCCCACGATTACCATCGGGCGCGGATCTTTGCGATCCAGAATGGCCTTGATGGTGGCACGCCCTGATTCGACCGAAGCCGCTGCGGCATCGGAGAGCGGCACACGGGCCTTGATCTCGCCCGGCGAGGGCATGTGATCGAAGGAGACGACGTTCAGATTTTCAGTAGACGCGTGAGTCATTTCGGAGAGCCTGTATCGAAACGCAAAAGCCCGCAGGAGCGGGCTTTCGGGTACAGCAGGTCGGAACCAGCCAGAGTGCGAGGGTGCGGGCCGCGCCGCACACAGCGCTTACTTGAGCTTGGTTTCCTTGTAAATCACGTGCTTGCGAACCACCGGGTCGTACTTGCTGAATTCCAGCTTGCCCGGGGTGGTGCGCTTGTTCTTGTTGGTGGTGTAGAAGTGGCCGGTACCCGCAGTGGATTCCAGTTTGATCTTTTCGCGACCGCCTTTAGCCATTTTTAATCTCCGCTATTTCTATGAGTCGTGGTGGCGATCAGAACTTCTCGCCGCGAGCACGCAGCTCGGACAGCACGACGTCGATGCCCTTCTTGTCGATGGTGCGCAGACCGGCGTTCGAGACGCGCAGGCTGACCCAGCGATTTTCTGCTTCGACCCAGAAGCGGCGATTCTGCAGGTTCGGCAGGAAACGACGCTTGGTCTTGATGTTGGAGTGGGAAACGTTGTTTCCGACCATCGGGCCCTTGCCCGTAACTTGACAAACTCGAGACATATCTCGCTCCGGTAACTGGTTCCGTAAAGCACGCGAGTATAGCCTGAAAATCAGGCAGAGCTCAAGCCCGCGCGCTGGAAAGACCGCAACTATAACAGGCCACGCTCGGCAAAGGAAAGCGGCGTTGCGTTTCCGGCCACGATGAAGTGGTCCAGTACCCGCACATCTACCAGTGCCAGAGCCTGTTTCAGCGCATTGGTCAGCAACTCGTCGGCACGGCTGGCTTCCATGACACCGGAAGGATGGTTGTGCGCCAGGATGACGGCGGCGGCATTGTGAGCCAGCGCGAGTTTCACGACTTCACGTGGGTATACGGAGGTTTGCGTCAGGGTTCCCCGGAAAAGTTCGCGCGCTTCGATGAGCTGGTTCTGCGCGTCGAGAAGTAGCACCATGAAGACCTCGTGAGGTAGGTGGGCGAGTTTCAAACGCAGCCAGTCACGCACTGCGCCGGGCGAGCCGAGTACATCACGGCTGCGCAAGGTTTCGTCCAGCGCGCGCCGTGCCATTTCCAGAACGGCCTGCAACTGAGCGAATTTTGCTTCACCCATGCCGTGGAAGGCCTTGAACTCGGGCAGCGGGGCATTGAACAGGCGGCTCAGGCTGCCGAAATGGGCAATCAGGTCACGCGCCAGATCCACCGCGCTCTTGCCGCGCACACCTACGCGCAGGAAGATTGCCAGCAGTTCGGCATCGGACAGTACGGCCGCGCCATGGCCCAGCAGGCGTTCGCGCGGGCGTTCTTCTTCGGGCCAGTCAGTGATTGCCATGGTGCTTGCGGGATAGAATTACGGACTGCGGGATTCTTACCTTTTCGGAACTGGGGCATGACTGAACTCTCGGGCAAGACCATCGTGCTGGGCGTTTCCGGCGGTATCGCGGCCTACAAAGCGGCTGAGCTCACGCGCCTGCTGATCAAGGCCGGCGCGCGAGTGCATGTGGTGATGACGGAAAACGGCGCGCGCTTTGTCACGCCGACCACCTTTCAGGCGCTTTCCGGCAATCCGGTGTGGACCGATCCCTGGGACGATCGCCGCGCTAACAACATGAGCCATATTGATCTGACGCGCTCGGCCGATGCCCTGCTGATCGCGCCGGCCACGGCCAATACGCTGGCGAAGATCGCCAACGGGCTGGCGGATGATCTATTGTCGACGCTGGCTCTGGCGCGCGCCTGTCCGCTGCTGGTGGCACCGGCCATGAACAAACAGATGTGGGGCAATCCGGCCACGCAACGCAATGTGAATCAGTTGCGCGCCGATGGCGTTGGCATCATCGGTCCGGATGCCGGCGAGCAGGCTTGCGGTGAGGTGGGTGAAGGGCGCATGACTGAGCCTGAAACCATTGTTGAAGCTCTGATTAGCGCCCTGCAGGCCAAGCCGCTGGCCGGCCATACAGTGCTGATGACGGCCGGGCCGACTTACGAGCCGATCGATCCGGTGCGCGGCATCACCAATATCTCCTCCGGCAAGATGGGCTATGCGCTGGCGCGTGCGCTGGCGCTGGCGGGAGCGAAGGTGCAGTTGATCAGTGGCCCGGTGGCCTTGCCGGTGCCGTATGGGGTGGAGCGCATCGATGTGCAGACCGCGCGTGAAATGCATCAGGCCGTGATGCAGCGCGTCGGGCAGGCGCGGATCTTCATCGGTGTGGCGGCGGTGGCAGATTTTCGCCCCCTGGATGTGGCTGCCGACAAGATTAAGAAGACGGGTGATGGCCTGACCCTCAACCTTACCCGCAATCCGGACATCCTGGCCGAGGTGGCCTCGTTGCCGGCCGCCCCATTCTGTGTCGGCTTTGCGGCTGAGAGCCAGAATCTGGACACCTACGCCAGTGGCAAACTCCAGGCCAAACGCCTGCAACTGGTGGTGGGCAATCTGGTGCAGGATGGCATGGGCGGCGACACCAATCAGGTGGTGCTGTTTGACGCAGCCGGCTCGCACCCCTTGCCGCGTGCCAGCAAGACTGAGGTGGCTACCGGTATCGTGGCGCATCTGGCGAAGATGCTGGAAGTCTGAGATGCCTGTGGTGTTGATAGAGATTCGTCGCGAATGCACTGCGGCTGAAGAAACGGCTCTGATGGATGCGGTACACGCCGCCATCGTTTCGGCGCTGAAAATCCCGGCGGGCGACCGAATCGTGCGTCTGCAGGCACATCCGCCGCATCGCTTTGCCTGCCCGCCCGGCAAAGCCCAGCCCGACTTGTTCACCCTGATCAGCATCGATCTGTTTTCTGGCCGCTCGCTGGAGGCCAAGCGCACTCTGTATGCGACGATAGCCGCCAAGCTGGGCGAGCTGGGCATTTCTGCTGATCACATTCTGGTGCGGCTGCGCGAAATTCCCCGTGAAAACTGGGGAGTGCGCGGCCTGCCGGCTTCTGAAATCGATCTCGGCTTCAAGGTCGAGGTTTAATCCTCTTATTTTCCGGAAATCAACATGCACCAACTCGACATCAAGATTCTCGACGCCCGCCTGCACGACAACATACCGCAGTACGGTACTGCTGGCGCGGCCGGGCTGGATTTGCGTGCCTGCATCAATGAGCCACTGACGATCAATCCCGGTGACACGCATCTGATCCCCACCGGCATGGCCATGCACCTGGAGGATCCGCGGCTGGCTGCGATGATCCTGCCGCGCTCGGGCCTGGGCCACAAGCACGGTATCGTGATGGGCAATCTGGTCGGTTTGATCGATTCGGACTATCAGGGGCAGGTGTTTGTATCGACCTGGAATCGTGGCAAGGAGCCTTTCACGATTCAGCCTATGGACCGCATCGCGCAGCTGGTGGTGGTGCCGGTGGTGCAGGTGAAGCTCAACGTGGTCGAGGCTTTCGAAGCGACCGAACGCGGGGCAGGTGGTTTCGGCAGTACTGGCCGGCAGTAAGTTCGGCGTCGGTGCCTGGCACCGGAGTGGAAGGTGTATCAAGAGCATGCCCATCGATTACGCACGACGTTTGACGGGTCGGGTTCGCAGCGCAGAAAGCAACCGGCATCTGGGATTCACCCTGGCGTTCGTGGCCGGTGCGACCAACGCAGGCGCCTATCTGGCCACCCGTCAATACACCTCGCACATGACCGGCATTGTCTCCTCGATGGCCGACAATTTCGTGCTCGGCAATGTCGGGCTCGCTCTGGCCGGGCTCGGGGCGCTGCTGTCGTTTCTTGGCGGGGCGGCGACAACGGCAATCATGGTCAATTACAGCCGGCGGCGCGCTCGGCACAGCGAGTATGCCTTGCCGCTGCTGCTGGAGGCTGCGCTGCTGCTCTCCTTCGGATTGTTGGGGGCACGCCTGTCGGTGATTGAGGGGCTGTTCGTGCCAGTGACCGTGATGCTGCTGTGTTTCATGATGGGGTTGCAGAACGCCGTCATCTCCAAATCCTCCAATGCCGAGATCCGTACCACCCACATTACGGGTGTGGTGACCGATATCGGCATGGAACTGGGCAAGCTGTTCTACTGGAATCGCTCCAGCGGCCCCCTGCACCCGGATGTGCGGGCAAACCGCGCCCGGCTCAGGGTGCTCGGATCACTGCTTTTGAGTTTTTTTCTGGGAGGGCTGCTAGGGGCCTATGGTTTTAAGTATGTGGGCTATCTGGCGACGTTGCCGCTTGCTTTGCTGCTGGTGCTGATGGCAGTGGTGCCGGTGCTGGACGACCTGCGACTTCACCGGCCCTGGCGTCGGGGCTGAGACGGGCGAAAAAAAGCCCCGCAGTCCGGGGCTTGGGCATCATTCTGGGGGCGTGGTGGATACCACGCCCTTTTTATGCGTGCTTACTTGATACTGGCCAATGCGGCGTTCAGCGTGGCGCTGGGGCGCATGGCTTCCGAGCACTTCTCCGGAGCGGGGTGGTAGTAACCGCCGATGTCCACCGGCTTGCCCTGTGCGCCGATCAGTTCGCCGGCAATCTTGGCTTCGTCGGCGGTCAGTTTTTCGGCGACCGGCTTGAAGATGGCCTGCAGGCCGGCATCCTTGCTTTGAGCCGCCAAAGCCTGCGCCCAGTAAAGGGCGAGGTAGAAGTGGCTGCCACGGTTGTCGATCTGACCAACCTTGCGGGCCGGTGACTTGTTGTTGTCGAGGAACTTGGCATTGGCTTCGTCCAGCGTCTCGGCCAGCACGGCGCCCGCCTTGTTGCCGGTCTTGGCGGCGAGTTCTTCGATCGAAACCTGCAGAGCCAAGAATTCGCCGAGCGAATCCCAGCGCAGGTAGTTCTCTTCGAGGAACTGCTGCACGTGCTTCGGCGCCGAGCCGCCAGCGCCGGTTTCGTACATGCCGCCACCAGCCAGCAGCGGCACGATGGATAGCATCTTGGCGCTGGTGCCGAGTTCCAGGATCGGGAACAGGTCGGTGTTGTAGTCGCGCAGCACGTTGCCGGTGACCGAGATGGTGTCCTGGCCGGCGCGGATACGCTTGAGCGACAGCTTGCAGGCTTCGACCGGGGAGAGCACGTGAATTTCCAGTCCGCTGGTGTCGTGATCCTTGAGGTAGGCGTCAACCTTGGCGATCAGGTTGCGGTCATAGGCGCGGGCGTCATCCAGCCAGAAGATGGCCGGGGTGTTGCTGGCGCGCGAGCGGGTGACGGCGAGCTTCACCCAGTCGCGGATCGCGATGTCCTTGGTCTGGCACATGCGCCAGATGTCGCTGGCTTCGACCTTGTGCTCGGTGAGGATCGTGCCGTCGGCGGCGATCACGCGCACCACGCCGTCGGCCGGGATCTCGAAGGTCTTGTCGTGTGAACCGTACTCTTCTGCCGCCTGGGCCATCAGACCGACGTTGGGCACGGTGCCCATGGTGGTCACGTCGAACTTGCCGAATGCCTTGCAGTCTTCGATCACGGCCTGATACACGCCGGCGTAGCAGCGGTCGGGAATCGCGAACTTGGTGTCCTGCTGCTGGCCGGCTGCGTTCCACATCTGGCCGGAGGCGCGGATGGCGGCGGGCATGGAGGCGTCGACGATCACATCGCTCGGCACATGCAGGTTGGTGATGCCCTTGTCGGAGTCGACCATGGCGACCGGTACGGCCGCTTCGGCGGCGCGCAGGTCGGCTTCGATGGCTTCCTTCTGAGCAGCCGGCAGGGTCTGGATCTTGGCGTAGGCGTCACCGATGCCGTTGCGCGGATTCACGCCCAGCTTGGTGAACACGTCGGCGTACTTGGCGAACACGTCCTTATAGAAGGCCTGTACGGCGTAGCCGAACATGATCGGGTCGGAGACCTTCATCATGGTGGCCTTCAGGTGCAGGGAGAAGAGCACGCCCTTGGCCTTGGCGTCGGCGATCTGCACTTCATAGAACTTGCGCAGACCCTTGGCGCTCATGAAGGTGGCGGCGATCAGCTCGTTCTGTTGAACCTTCACTTCCTTAAGCAGCTTCGTGTTGCCGGCGTAGTCGGAGAATTCGATCTTCACGCTGCCGGCCTCGGCGATCACGGCGGATTGTTCGTTGCCGTAGAAGTCACCGTTCACCATGTTGGCGACATGGGACTTCGACTCAGCCGACCAGGCGCCCATCGAGTGCGGATGTTTCTTGGCGAACTGCTTGACGGCGTTGGCCACGCGGCGATCCGAGTTGCCTTCGCGCAGCACCGGGTTGACGGCGCTGCCGAGCACCTTGGCGTAGCGCGTCTTGATCTTTTGTTCGGTTTCGTTGCCCGGCGCTTCGATGTAATCGGGCACTGCGTAGCCTTGCGCCTGCAGCTCTTTGATGGCGGCCTTGAGCTGGGGCACCGAGGCGCTCACGTTGGGCAGCTTGATGATGTTGGCTTCCGGCGTTTTGGCTAGCTCGC
The DNA here is from genome assembly GCF_012972705.2 of Uliginosibacterium aquaticum. Classification (GTDB taxonomy): domain Bacteria; phylum Pseudomonadota; class Gammaproteobacteria; order Burkholderiales; family Rhodocyclaceae; genus Uliginosibacterium; species Uliginosibacterium aquaticum. The sequence goes on from NZ_JABCSC020000001.1 coordinate 919,414, forward strand.
CCAGTTCGGCGAGGGTGTCGGGAACTTTCTGCTCGGGCTTCAGGGCCTCAGGGAAGTTCGCCAGGATGCGCGCAGCGACCGAGATGTCGCGGGTTTCAACGGTGATGCCCGCCGGCTTGGTGAAAGCCTGAACGATGGGCAGGAAAGAGTAGGTGGCCAGCGCCGGGGCTTCGTCGGTCAGGGTGTAGATGATCTTGTTCATAATCTTCTCTCGGGCTCTTGGGGACGGCGGTTGGCACCGCACTTGAATTCGTGAGTATATCAATCCGCCCGAAGGTTCGACTCATTCCTGTCATCTGTCGAGGCGGAAGGGCGTTGCCTGGCGGGGGCGGGAGGAGGCTTCGGGACTCAGGAATACGCCGGGACGGGCTTTCCGCCTTTCGCCGCGGGCCTAAAGCTTGGATAATCCGCCTATAACAGCAAGCCAGCCCCCAGCATATCCGGAGAGACACATGCAGCAATACGACGTGATCGTCATTGGTTCAGGCCCTGGTGGCGAGGGTGCCGCCATGAAGTGCGCCAAGGCCGGCAAGAAAGTCGCCATGGTCGAGGCCTATGGTCAGGTGGGAGGTGGCTGTACCCACTGGGGCACGATCCCGTCTAAGGCTTTGCGGCAGGTCATCTCGGGCTTGCGCGAGATGCGCGACAGCCCGCAGTTTCATGACTCGGCTGATCTGCAGGTGAGCTTCCCGTCACTGCTGCGCACTGCCGAAAGCGTGATCCGCAAACAGGTGGTGATGCGCCAGAACTTTTACGATCGCAACAGTGTGCAGGTGATTCACGGCCGGGCGCGTTTTCGCGATGAGCACACTCTGGAAGTGGCATTGAATAATGGTGGCCATGAGGTCTATAGCGCCAAGCAGTTCGTGCTGGCCACCGGTTCGCGCCCCTATCATCCGGCGGATATCGACTTCAAGCATCCGCGCGTGCATGACAGCGACAGCATTCTGCGCCTGACTGAAACGCCGGAGTCGATCACGATCTATGGTGCCGGCGTGATTGGCTGCGAATACGCTTCGATCTTCCGTAACCTTGGCTGCAAGGTGAATCTGATCAACACGCGGGATCGTCTGCTGTCCTTCCTCGACGATGAAATCGTCGACGCGCTGGCCTATCACCTGCGCGAGCAGGGCGTACTGGTGCGCCACAATGAGGAAGCCGAGCGCGTGGTGGCCGAAGAGGATGGCGTGGTGCTGGAGCTCAAGTCCAACAAGCGCATCAAGACCGATTTCCTGTTGTGGGCCAATGGCCGTCAGGGCAATACCAATGACATGGGCCTGGAGGCCCTCGGTATCACGCCGGATAAGCGTGGCACCGTGGCAGTCAATGAAAACTACCAGACTGCCGTGCCGCATATCTACGCAGTGGGCGATGTGATTGGCTGGCCGAGCCTGGCTTCGGCAGCCTATGACCAGGGGCGCCACGCAGCGGCGCATCTGGTGGACGGTTCATCCGGTGCAGAACTCGCACGTGACATCCCTACCGGCATCTACACCCTGCCGGAGATCAGCTCGCTGGGGCGCACCGAGCGTGAGCTGACCGAGGCCAGGGTGCCCTATGAGGTGGGTCATAGCCTGTTCAGGAGCCTGGCGCGGGCGCAGATCACCGGCCAGACCACCGGCATGCTGAAGATCCTGTTCCACCGTGACACGCTGGAGGTGCTGGGTATCCATTGTTTCGGTGCGCAGGCCTCGGAGATCATCCACATTGGTCAGGCGATCATGCTGCAGCCGGCGCCGCACAACAAGATTACCTATTTCGTGAATACCACCTTCAACTACCCGACCATGGCTGAAGCCTATCGGGTGGCGGCCCTGAACGGTCTGAACCGGCTCTACTGAGCTCCCGCCCGGCACAATTGTTTGCGCTTCAAGGAAAGCCCTCCTCGCGAGGGCTTTTTTTTTGAACCAAGCTGAAGCGTGGATCTGTCTGGGCGGGAGAGCGGACATGAGAGGTGGCTTCATTGCGCTTTGGCTGGAGGCGGTGCTATTCAGGCTGCTGGGCCTGAATGCGCGCGCTGCGGCGATCTTTCGCCATCTGCTGAATCTGCATCAATGCGTCTCCTGTGCCCGGCACTACGCAGCCTTGGCCATGCAGCGCGGGATGCGCGCCGAGGCGGCGCTGGCGCTGGAGCAACTGGTGCAATGGGCGCCACAGGATGTTGATGCCTGGTTTGAACTGGGCTGCGTGCGGGATGATCTGGGGCACAAGCATGATGCGGGCGAAGCCTTTCGTCAGGCTGCACGCCTGCAGCCGGATGAAGAGCGGGGCTGGTATGCGCTGGCGCGCATGCACATGGATCTGGGGGAATTCGCCTATGCCATCACGCCCTTACGGCGGGTGCGCGAACTGATGCCGCTGAGCCCGCTGCCGCTTTACCTGATGGGCTTGTGTCAGCAGCGCTGCGGTAATGAGGCCGCTGTTCGGGAGGCGGTCAGACGCCTGGTGGAAATCGACCCGCTGCGCGCAGCGCAGTTGATCGAGGAGACTGGCAGCGAGCGTTTGCGCTGCCTGTTGCCACCCGCCTGAGCCTGGCGGAGATGCTCAGGCCGGCTGCAGGCGCTTGTCGCGTTCGATCAGCGCGTAGGCCGAGTGGTTGTGGATCGATTCGAAGTTTTCGGATTCAACGATGTAGGCCACGATACGGGAATCAGCATTGAGGCGGCCGGCCACATCACGCACCAGGTCTTCGACGAACTTCGGGTTGTCGTAGGCGCGCTCGGTAACGAATTTTTCGTCGGGTCGTTTGAGCAGGCCATAGACCTCGCAGGAGGCTTCGCTTTCGGCGATGGTGACCAGATCCTCGATCCATACCGGGGTATTGGTGCGGGCGGTGATGGTGACGTGGGAGCGCTGGTTGTGCGCGCCGTAAGCCGAGATCTTCTTGGAGCAGGGGCACAGGCTGGTGACCGGCACCACCACCTGCATGGTCAGCGTGTAACTACCGGTAGTGTCGATTTCACCGGTGAAACACACGTCGTAATCCATCAGGCTTTCCACGCCGGAGACCGGCGCCTTCTTGTTGATGAAGTAGGGAAAGCGCATTTCAATCAGACCGGTATCTGCTTCCAGGCGCTTCACCATTTCGCGCAGCATCGGCTCGAAGGACTCCACCGAGATCTCGCGTTCCTGCGTATTAAGGATCTCGATGAAGCGCGACATGTGGGTGCCCTTGAAATTGTGGGGCAGGCCGACATACATGTTGAAGCTGGCGATGGTGTGTTGTACGCCGCTGGAGGCGCGATCAAGCACGCGCACCGGGTGGCGGATCGACTTGATGCCGACCTTGTTGATGGCCAGCTGACGGCGGTCTTCGAAACCCTGGACGTCAGGGATGGGGGCGTGTTGCGTGCTCATGGGCTGGGGGCTGCGTCTGGCGTCGAGGCCAGACTGTGGTGTGTCATGAAAGCAGTCTAAGAATCCCGACTGAAAAACTCAACTATGGCGGAGATGGTCGAGTCGTTCACGGATGCGCTGCAGGATGGCGGCCTGATCCAGGGCGATCTCGTGCATGAGCTGAGTCTGATCACCGTGGTCGATGAATCTGTCCGGCAGACCCAGGCGCATGATCGGAGTGTTGAGGGCCGCCTCTTCAAGCACGCGGGCGACTTCGCTGCCTGCGCCGCTGATGATGGCGTTCTCTTCCAGGGTGACGAGCAGTTCGTGGCTGGCCGTGAGTTCGCGGACCAGCTGGGCGTCGATCGGCTTGGCAAAACGCATGTTGACCACTGTGGCGCCCAGCTCCTCGCCTACGCGCAATGCGTCGTGCAGCAGGGTGCCGAAGGCGAGCAGGGCCACGCGCTGGCCCTGGCGACGGATTTCGCCCTTGCCGAGCTGAATGGCCTGCATCTCCGTTTGCGGCACGGCGCCACAACCGCTGCCGCGTGGGTAGCGCACGGCGCTCGGGCCTTCATGCTGCCAGGCGGTATAGAGCATCTGGCGGCATTCGTTCTCGTCCGAGGGCGTCATGACCACCATGTTCGGCACGCACAGCAGATAGGAGAGATCGAAGGCGCCGTGGTGGGTGGCACCATCGGCGCCGACCAGCCCGCCGCGATCGATGGCCAGCATCACCGGCAGATTCTGCAGAGCGATGTCGTGGATCAGCTGGTCGTAGGCGCGTTGCAGGAAAGTGGAATAGATCGCCACCACCGGCTTCATGCCTTCACAGGCGAGGCCGGCGGCGAAGGTGAGGGCGTGCTGCTCGGCGATGCCGACGTCGAAATAGCGCTGCGGGAATTCCTGCTCGAAGCGCACCAGGCCCGAGCCCTCACGCATGGCTGGGGTGATCGCCATCAGGCGCTCGTCCTGGGCAGCCATGTCGCACAGCCAGTCCGAGAACACCTGGGTGAAGGTGAGCTTGCCACCGCTCTTGCCGCTCTGGATGCCGGCGGCCTGATCGAACTTGCCGACGCCGTGGTAGAGCGTGGGGTCTGCCTCGGCCAGCTTGTAGCCCTGGCCCTTGCGGGTCACGACGTGGAGAAATTGCGGGCCCTCCATGTTGCGGATGTTCTGCAGGGTGGGGATCAGGGCGTCGAGATCGTGTCCGTCAATCGGGCCGAGGTAATTGAAGCCGAACTCCTCGAACAGGGTGCTGGGCGTGATGAAGCCTTTGACGTGTTCTTCCACCTTGCGCGTGAGGGAGGCTCCGAGCACCTTTTCGCCGGCGCGGCGGGCGGCGGCATAGGTGCGGCCGGAGAGCAGGCGAGCAAGGATCTTGGTGAGCGCGCCGACCGGGGGGGAGATGGACATCTCGTTGTCGTTGAGCACAACGAGCAGGTTGGCGTCCATCACGCCGGCGTTGTTCAGTGCTTCGAAGGCCATGCCGGCACTCATGGCGCCGTCGCCGATCACGGCGATGCCATGGCGGTCCTCACCTTTTTGCTTGGCGGCCACGGCCATGCCCAGGGCGGCCGAGATCGAAGTGGAGGAGTGGGCTGTGCCGAAGGTGTCGTAATCACTCTCGCAGCGGCGCGGGAAGCCCGAAATGCCCTGGTACTGGCGCAGGCTGGCCATGGCCTCACGGCGCCCGGTGAGCACCTTGTGGGCGTAAGTCTGATGGCCGACATCCCACACGATGCGGTCGCCCGGGGTGTCAAACACGTAGTGCAAGGCGATGGTCAGCTCGACGGTGCCGAGGTTGGACGAGAGGTGGCCGCCGGTACGGGAGACTGATTCGACGAGGAAGGCACGCAGCTCGTCGGCCAGTTTAGGCAGTTGCTCGCGCGGCAGGGCACGCAGTTCGGCTGGGGTATTGATGCTGTCCAGCAGCGGATAGGTGTTCATGGCGTGGCCTTGTCTTGTTATGGTGTGCCGGGCTCAGAACTGGCGGCTGGTGATGTAGTGGGCTAGCTCACGCAGGCGGCTGGCTTCGCTGCCAAAGCCGGCGAGGGCCTGTTCGGCTTCGGCGGTGAGTTCAGCGGCAAGGGCGCGGGATTCGGCGAGGCCGAGGATGCTTACATAGGTTGGCTTGTCATTGGCCGCGTCTTTGCCAGCTGTCTTGCCGAGGGTGGCGGTGTCGGCGGTGGCGTCGAGGATGTCGTCGACCACCTGGAACAGCAGGCCAATGCTCTTGGCGTAGCGGTCCAGGTGCTGGAGGGCTTCGTCGCTGACTTCGCCGGCGAGCGCCCCCAGCAGCACGGCGGCACGGATCAGCGCGCCGGTCTTGTGCAGGTGCATCACTTCGAGCTCGGCGCGCGTGAGTTCCTTGCCGACTGAGGCCAGATCGATGGCTTGGCCGCCGGCCATGCCGCGCGAACCGGAGGCGCGCGCCAGCGTATGGAGGGCACGCAGCTGACGTGCTGGGTCAGCAAACAGGTCCGGCGCTGAGAGGATGTCGAAGGCCTGGGTCTGCAGGGCGTCGCCGACCAGCAAGGCGGTGGCTTCGTCGTATTGCACATGCACCGTAGGTTTGCCACGGCGCAAGGCGTCGTCGTCCATGCAGGGCATGTCGTCGTGCACCAGCGAATAGACGTGAATGCATTCCAGCGCGCAGGCTACGGCGTTGAGACTGGCCACCGGGGCGCCGGAGAGTTCGCCGGCTGCAAAAGCCAGCAAGGGGCGGACGCGCTTGCCACCGCCGAGCGTGGTGTAGCGCATGGCTTCGTGCAGCCGCTCGGGCGCGATGCCAGCGGCGGGCAGGGCGGCTTCTAGGGCGTGCTCGGCGCGTTGCTGCTGCTGCGCCATCCAGTCGGTGAATTTCGGGGCGCTCATGGGTTTTCCTCACCAGGCAGGTCGGTCAGCTGGTCGTTCTCGAGAATCCGGATCTTCTGTTCAGCCGCCGCCAGGGTGCCCTGGCAGTGACGCAGGAGCTTTACGCCACGCTGATAGCTGGCGAGCGCGTTTTCGAGGGGCAGGTCGTCGCGCTCCATGGCGGCAACGATGCCTTCGAGCTCAGACAGTGCCTGTTCGAAGCTGGCGGCTTGTTCTGCGGATTTTCGGGCCATTGTGCTCACGCGTGCATGCCGGGCTGCCCCGGGGATAAACCGACGATTATAATTTATTGCTCCCGGTTTCCGGGCTGAAAGGATCAAGCGCACCATGTCTTCTAACGCAACACCCGTCCAGCTGGCCCCGGCAGTCTCGCAGCTGCCTGTTTCAGCTTACTTTGATCAGGCCCTTTTTGAAGTGGAGAAGCGCCTGCTCTTCGACGCCGGGCCGGGTTATGTGGGGCATGAGCTGATGGTGCCGGAACTCTCCGATTACTACACGCTGGGCTGGCAGGACCACGGTCGCATGCTGGTGAGGGGCGAGGACGGCGTGCATGACATGTCCAACATCTGCCGCCATCGCCAGGCCATCATGCTGGAGGGGCGTGGCAAGGCGCGCAATGTGGTGTGCCCGGTGCATCGCTGGACCTATACCAAGGAAGGCGAGCTGATTGGCGCGCCGCATTTTCCGCAGAACCCCTGCCTGAATCTGGATCGGCGCAAGCTGGAGTCCTGGCAGGGCTTGCTGTTCAAGGGGCCGCGCTCGGCCAATGCCGATCTGGCCGGCATGCAGCTGGCGCCCGAGCTGGATTTCACGGGTTATGTGCTGGGCCACGTCGAGCACCACGAGTGCAATTACAACTGGAAGACCTTCATCGAGGTCTATCTGGAGGATTACCACGTTGCGCCTTTCCATCCGGGTTTGGGCAACTTCGTGACCTGTGACGACCTTTCCTGGCAGTTCGGCGACTGGTATTCGGTGCAGCGGGTAGGCGTGACTCCCCTGCAGAAGTCTGGCAGCCCGGCCTATGCGCGCTGGCAGAAGGCGGTCCTGGCCGCCAATGGCGGCGAGTTGCCCAAGCACGGCGCGATCTGGCTGACCTACTTCCCCAATATCATGGTCGAGTGGTATCCGCACGTTCTGGTGGTGAGCCACCTCCAGCCGCTGGCGGTGGACAAGACCCTCAATGTGGTCGAGTTCTATTATCCGGAAGAGATCGCGGCTTTCGAGCCGGAGCTGATCGAAGCGGAGCGTGCAGCCTACATGGAGACGGCGATCGAGGATGACGAGATCGGCGAGCGCATGGATCGCGGCCGCCGCGCCCTGCTGCGCGAAGGGCGCAGCGAGGTAGGCCCCTATCAGTCACCGATGGAAGATGGCATGCAGCACTTCCATGAGTTCTATCGCCGCGTGATGGGTGCGGCGCTCGACGGCCGCTAAGCCTTTGCCGCTCAGTTGACGTGCACCTTGCAGGTAGTCTCGTAACGCAGATCGTCGTTCTTGTCGCGGATCTTGAAGCGGTAGGAAATGTCTCCAGTGCTGTTGATGACGAGAGTCTGAGTGAATTTTCGGCCGGTGCCGTCGGTGCTGCTGGTAGCTGAGACCAGGCCGCTGCCGATCGAGTGACCGTCACCGATGCCCCATTCGGGCTTGAGCGGTTCGACGTCACCGGTGGTGTTGACCGTGATCGTCATCAGGATGGTCTGGTTGCCGCTGGTGCGCGACACCGTTTTCCAGTTCTCGCCATCGCAGGAGTCGGAGTAGCTGTCGAGATTGACGCTCTTGGTGATATCGGCCCAGGTGTCTGCAAGGTCGTTACCGCCACCGCAGGCACTGAGCGCAAGAGCGGCGAAGCTGGTGATCAGGCTGAGGCTGAGGCGGAGCAGGGGGAAGGATTGCATGATCTTCTTTCTGGCTGACGAGAGATGTCTGGGCTTGCTTGCGCGGCAGTCGCCCGTTTTTTCAAGCATAGCGAATGGCTGGGTGGAAGCGGCCCTCGTGCTGGGGGCCAGCAGACGTGCGGCAGATTGTTATTCTCAATAGTTCTTTGTGAATCTATTTTTGTTTTAGAAATGGATAAAGGGGTGCGGCATACTTGCAGCATCCTGCCCCCTACGGAGAAAGAACATGCACCAGATCCTCAAATCCGCCGCTGCTGCGCTGGCCCTGCTGGGCTTCGTTGCGGGCGCCCAGGCCCAGCAGAAGGACATTCTCAACGTGTCCTACGACGTTGCGCGTGATGTGTTCAAGGACTACAACCCGCGCTTCATCGCGGCCTACAAGGCCAAGACCGGCGAAGAACTGGTCGTGAAGCAGTCCCACGGTGGCTCTTCCAAGCAGGTTCGCGCGGTGGCGGACGGCCTCGAGGCCGATGTGGTGAGCATGAACCAGCCGACCGACGTCAGTTTCCTGGCCGAGAAGGGCTTGCTGGCCTCTGACTGGAACAAGAAGTTGCCCAACAATGCTTCGCCCTACACCTCGACCATGGTGTTCATCGTGCGCAAGGGCAATCCCAAGGGCTTCAAGGACTGGAGCGATCTGACCAAGCCCGGTGTGACGATCACCATCCCGCACCCCAAGAACACCGGTAACGGTCGCAATACCTACCTCGCTGCCTGGGGCTGGGCGCTGCGTCAGCCCGGCGGCAATGAGAAGACGGCAGCGGCCTTCGTAGGTAGCCTGCTCAAGAATGCGCCGGCCTTTGCGCCCGGCGGGCGCGATGCCACCACCAACTTCATTCAGCGCGGGCAGGGCGATGTGCTGATCACCTTCGAGAGCGAAGCCGAGCTGATCGCGCGTGAGTTTGGCCGTGGCAACTTTGATGTGGTCTATCCGAGCCAGTCTCTGCTGACCGAATTCCCGGTTGCTGTCGTCGATAAAGTTGTCGACAAGCGCGGCACCCGCAAGCAGGCCCAGGCTTACCTGGAATTCCTGTGGAGCAAGGACGGCCAGGAAAACGCTGCGCAGAACTATTTGCGTCCGCGCGATGCCGAAGTGCTCAAGAAGTACGCTGCGCAGTTCCCGCCGATCAAGACCTTCACCGTGGAAGAAATCTTCGGTAGCTGGGACAAGGCTTTCACCGCCCACTTCAAGGACGGTGGCAGTTTCGATCAGGTCTATCAGGCAAAATAAGAGAGCTGCAGCCAAACGATTCTGGTCGTACTGAGGCGCTGCCCCTGGTGGAACGCCTGGCCAGAAGCGCGGCGTTACACTTCGTTTTGCTACAGTTCTCAAGCCTTCTCGAACAAGGACGGGCCGGCCATGCCGGCCCGTTTTCATCATGACAAGCAAAAAACATCACGTGCTGCCCGGCTTTGGCCTCTCGCTCGGCTATTCGCTGGTCTATCTCTCGCTGCTGGTGCTGATCCCGCTGGCCGGACTGGTGGCTCGCAGCGCCGAGCTCTCGTGGGCTCAGTTCTGGCAGATCGCCACGGCTGAGCGGGCACTGGCGGCCTATCGCGTGACTTTCGGCACCGCCTTCATCGCCGCTTGTGTGAATGGGGTATTCGGCCTGATCGTGGCCTGGGTGCTGGTGCGCTACGAATTCTTCGGCAAGAAGCTGGTGGATGCCTTCGTGGATTTGCCCTTCGCCTTGCCGACCGCGGTGGCCGGCATCACCCTGACCACGCTGTATGCCAATACCGGCTGGGTTGGTCAGATTCTCGAGGGTTGGCTCGGCTTCAAGGTGGCCTTCACGCCGGCCGGCATTGTGGTGGCGTTGATCTTCATCGGCATTCCCTTCGTGGTGCGCACGGTGCAGCCGGTGATCGAGGATATCGAGCCGGAAGTGGAAGAGGCGGCCGCCAGCCTCGGCGCCTCGCGCTGGCAGACTTTCCACCGGGTGCTGTTCCCGGCCTTGTTCCCGGCATTGCTGACGGGTTTCACGCTGTCCTTCTCACGCGCGGTCGGTGAGTATGGTTCGGTGATCTTCATTGCCGGGAATATGCCGATGGTGTCCGAGATCACGCCGCTCCTGATCATCTCCAAGCTGGAGCAATACGATCTGCCGGGCGCCACGGTGCTGGCGGTGGTGATGCTGGTGATTTCCTTCGTGCTGCTCTTGTCGATCAATCTGCTGCAGTGGTGGACTGCCAGTCGCCACACGGGCCGCCATGTGGATGAAGGAGCACAGGCATGAATCAGATTCGCACCGTGAATACCGAGTCGCGCGGCGTGCGCTGGACGCTGATGGCTCTGGCCTTTGCTTTCCTGTTCTTCTTCCTGGGCCTGCCGCTGCTGTCGGTGTTCGCCGAGGCTTTCCGCCAGGGCTTTGGCCCTTACTGGCAGGCGCTGGCCGAACCAGAGACTCTGGCCGCGATCTGGCTGACGGTGTTTGTGGCACTGGCCGTGCTGCCGCTCAACATCCTGTTCGGCGTGGCCACTGCCTGGGCGGTGGCCAAGTTTGAATTCCGTGGCAAGAGCCTGCTGACGACCCTGTTGGACCTGCCATTCGCGGTCAGCCCGGTGGTCGCAGGCCTCCTCTTCATCCTGATTTTCGGACGCCAGGGCTGGTTCGGGCCGTGGCTTGCGGCGCATGACATCAAAATCATCTTCGCCTTGCCCGGCATGATCATCGCCACCATGTTCATCACCGTGCCCTACATCGCGCGCGAGCTGATTCCGCTGATGCAGTCGCAAGGCAAGGACGAGGAAGAAGCCGCCGTGTCGCTGGGTGCTTCGGGCTGGCAGATGTTCTGGCGGGTGAGCCTGCCGAACATCAAGTGGGGCCTGCTCTACGGCGTGATCCTGTCCAATGCTCGGGCGATGGGAGAGTTCGGCGCGGTGAGTGTGGTCAGCGGCCACATCCGCGGCGAGACCAACACCCTGCCGCTGCATGTGGAAATTCTCTACAACGAATACAACTCGGTCGGCGCGTTTGCCGCGGCCTCAGTGCTGGCGCTGCTGGCGCTGGTCACGTTGGTGGCGAAGACCTTTGTGGAATGGCGGATGCAGAAGGAGACGGACATGCTCAATGCCGTGCTGCCGCCGGAGAAGACCACAGCAACGAATTGAACGACGGGTTTGAGGCCCGTTGATCTGCACAAGGATTTGAGTCATGAGCATCGAAGTCAAAAACATCAGCAAGCGTTTCGGCAATTTCGTGGCGCTGGACAATATCTCGCTGGAGATCCCGACCGGCGAGCTGGTCGCACTACTGGGCCCCTCCGGCTGCGGCAAGACCACGCTGCTGCGGATCATCGCCGGCATGGAGTCAGCCGATACCGGCCAGGTGCTGTTCCACGGCGAGGAGGCCACCCATGTGCATACGCGGGAGCGCCAGGTTGGCTTCGTGTTCCAGCACTACGCGCTGTTCCGCCACATGAGTGTGTTCGAGAACGTGGCCTTCGGCCTGCGTGTGAAACCGCGCGCCGAGCGCCCCTCGGAAGGCGAGATCCGCGAGCGCGTGATGAAGCTGCTCAAGCTGGTGCAACTGGACTGGCTGGCCGAGCGTTATCCCTCGCAGCTCTCCGGCGGTCAGCGCCAGCGCATCGCGCTGGCCCGCGCGCTGGCGGTGGAACCCAAGGTGCTGTTGCTCGACGAGCCTTTCGGCGCACTGGATACGCAGGTTCGCAAGGAACTGCGTCGCTGGCTGCGGCATCTTCACGACGAAATGCATATTGCATCGGTGTTCGTGACCCACGATCAGGAAGAGGCGCTGGAAGTGGCTGACCGCGTGGTGGTGATGAACAAGGGCCACATCGAGCAGCTGGGCACGCCGGACGAGGTGTACTCGGCGCCGGCAACGCCCTTCGTGTATCGCTTCCTCGGCAACGTGAATGTGTTCCACAGCCGTGTGCACGGACAGTGGGCCGAGGTGGATCGGGCTGCGCATGTCGCCAAGGATGACGCGCTGGCCTTTGTGCGCCCGCATGACATCGAGATCCAGCGCGAGTCCTCCGCCGGGGCCTTGTCAGCCAGCGTGCTGCATGTGCAGGCCATCGGCCCGCTGGTACGGGTGGAGGTTGAACACCAGGGGGAGATCTTCGAGGTCGAGCTGACTCGCGAGCGTCATAACCAGCTCGCGCTGACCGCCGGCGAAACCGTCTGGCTGCGCCCGCGCAATCTGCGTGTGTTCCAGGGCGAACAGATGGTCAGTTCCCAGACCTTTGATCTGGGTGCTGGCATCTGAATCAAGCAGGCGCGTTGGCCGATCTCGAAACACCGGCGCACGTAGTTTTTTCTGCGCCTCGTTTTGACCTCTGCCCGCTCGTAGCGCTTTCTTTCTGACTCCGGCTCTGGGCGGCTTCTGTTGAAGCGGCCTTGGGCCGCGCCTGCAGGATGTATCGTTTGAGCGGCACTGCCGTGCCGCTGCCTCAGGCCGCTGCGCGTGGCTTGAATACCTGGCGCCGCATTTCCTCGCGTGAGGGCAGGGAGGAGGCCGGCCAGCGCAGCACGCGCAGGCGATGGCTGCGCAAGAGAGTCTGGGCGCGCTCGATCATCGGATCTCCCGGGCTGCGTTCGATGAAGATCACCACGGCCGGGCTGAAGTCCTTCTTGCAGATCACGAAGTCCGCGCTGACGCGTGGCGGCGGAGTGCCGTGGGCGTCCAGCAGGGTGGCAATATCCACGCTGGCCAGCAGCGGGAAGCCGGCGGCGACGTCGGCATGCAGCAGGAGGAACGCGTCCTGAGCCGGGCCATCAAGCAGGGGGCGGCGCGTGCGCGGCGTGGTATCTACCACGGCAGCGGCTGGCGTGACGGGCAGGGGTTTGATTTCAAAAGTTTCGTGATTAGGCAACGGGTTGCCTGCTTCGGCTTCCTTGACCAGTTGCTGAAGCTGGTAGGCATCGAAATCGTTGTCGCGCTGGCCGAAACGCTGCTGCCAGACCCGCCAGGCCCGGTACAGGAAGAACGCCATTACGCCGAAGAAAACCGTGAGGATCAGACCGTACACGAGCATGCCTCCAAAATCGTCGGCGAATTCTAGCGGGATTGGCCGGGCCTTGCGCCGCCTTCGATCATGTCGCTGTGGCCGGCCAGATCAGCCAGGATCGGGCAGTCCGGGCGGGTGTCACCTGCGCAGCAGTGGTTGAGCTGGCTGAGGGTGTCGACCATGCCTTGTAACTCAGCGATGCGGGTCTGCAGATCGGTGATATGGCGGGTGGCGATGGCTTTGACGGCAGCGCTGGAGCGTGCCCGATCCTGCCACAGGGCGAGCAGTTCGCGGATTTCGTCCATCGAGAAGCCGAGTTTGCGGCTGCGGGCGATGAAGCGCAGGGTGTGGATATGACTTGCGCCGTAGATGCGGTAGTTGGCTGCGGTGCGGGGGACGCTGCCGAGCAGGCCGAGGCTTTCGTAGTGACGCACCATCTTGATGGACACACCACTGGCTGCGGCGGCGGCACCGATATCCACGAAGCCGGCCTGAAGGGCGTCGGCGTGTTCGAAGCTGGCGGACATGAGGATTTCCGGCAAGGAAAAACCCCAGTTTACGCTGCCCTAGGGGCTGTTGATATTCATTCATCGATTCGCCGAATGAATGTCAAAGACCCTAGAAGCGCGTGTATTCGCCTGACGCTGCATTGAAGCCGGCGCGGGCGCGGGGAGTAGTCCTGGGCGGGAGCTGTGCCAGGCTGTTGCTGCGGCCGGAGGCTTCTTCTCCGAGCTTGAAAAATGCCATCAACGCCTGCAGCTGACCGGCCTGGTTGTTCATCTCTTCAGCGGTGGCGGCGAGCTCTTCGGCGGAGGCCGCATTCTGCTGGGTGAGCTGGGCGAGCTGGCTGAGGGTGGCGTTGATCTGGGTGACGCCGTCGGACTGCTCATTCGAGGCGCTGGCGATGGCTTGCACCAGTTCTGCGGTTTGCTGGATCGCCGGCACAATCTGCTGCAGCAGGCTGCCAGCGTTTTCGGCCACATGCACGCTGTTGCTGGCGAGGCTGCCGATCTCCTGTGCCGCGACCTGGCTGCGCTCGGCGAGCTTGCGCACTTCAGCGGCGACCACGGCAAAGCCGCGTCCGGCAGCGCCGGCCCGGGCGGCTTCGATGGCAGCATTCAGGGCGAGCAGATTGGTCTGGTAGGCGATGTCGTCGATGATGCCGATGCGCTCAGCGATCTGCTGCATGGCTTGAACGGTCTGGGCCACGGCCGCGCCGCCTTCATTCGCTTCACCGGCGGCTTTGAGCGCTACCTCATCGGTGCTGTGGGCGCTATCCGCATTGCGGGTCACCGAGCTGCTCATCTGCTCCATGGCGGCGGAGGTCTGCTCCACGCTGGCCGCCTGCTCGCTGGAGGACTGTGCCAGCGACTGCGAGGTGCCGGTGATCTGGCTGGCGGCGCCACCCAGGCTCTCCGAGCTCGCGCGCACTTCTTCGATGACGCGGGAGAGCTGCTGCGTCATGCCCTGCATGGCGGCCAGCAACTGGCCGACCTCGTCGCGATTGTGCACTTCGATGCGGGTGCCCAGATCGCCTCCGGCTATTTGCTCGAAGAGGCCTACTGCGCCAGCCAGCGGACGTCCGATCCAGCGCCGGCCGCAGAGCATGATGCCTCCGGCGATCAGCACGGCCATGATCATGGCTGCGATCAGCAGGTCGCGCAGAATGCCGCGTGCGAAGCGGGTGAATTCGGCGAGCGGGCCGGTGGAGACGATCAGCCAGTTCCAGTGCTCGAAGCTGTTGAACACGCCGAGCTGTTCGGTGCCGGCCTTGCTGTCCTTGGCCGAGCTGAAGTGCAGTGCACCGTTCTTCCCCTCGATCATTGTGCGCAGCCAGGGGTGGCTGTCGCCCAGCAGGTTTTGGCCCTCGGCTTCCGGATGGACCACGGCCTTGCCGGCGTCCGTGCCGCTGCGCTCAAAGATCAAAACATGGCCGCTGTCGCCCACGGTGATGGCGCGCACCTTCTGTTTGAGCGTGGCAAGGCCCTCGGTAAAGTCGATACCGATGAAGCCGATGCCGATCACCCGGCCATTTTCGATCAGCGGGATGTAGCGCGTGATGTAGTCGCGGCCGAAGAGCTTGGCGCGGCCGGTGTAGGCCTGCCCGGCCAGGGCCGGTGCATAGGCCGGGTGGGCGTGATCGAGGCGGGTGCCGACGGCGCGCTTGCCGGCGGCATCCTTGACCGAAGTGGCGAGGCGGGTGAAATCATCGCCGTCCTTCACGAAGAGGGTGGCGACCGCGCCGGAGGCGGCGCTGAAGCTGTCGATCAGGGCGGTGGCTTTCGCTTCACTGGCGGCGATGTCTTTGGCGCGGGTGGTTTCCGGCACACCGGCCTGCAGGCGCGAGACGAATTCGCCGCCGAGCATGGCGGCGGATTGCTCCAGATTGGCGGCGTACACCTCGATCATGTCCACGATGCGCTGGTTCGCCGTTTGCAGCGCGCCGGTGGCGTTGGCTTCGAGCTGGGTGGAGAGCGAGCGCGCCAGATACAGCCCGGCCACACTGAAAACGGTGGTGAGCAGGGCCAGGGTGAGCAGGCTCAGCTTGGCGGCGATCGGCAGATCCGCCATGCGCTGGCGCAGGGACGGGCTGCGGGTCTGGATATCTTCTTGCATGCGGCGCTCCTTCGAGGCGAGGGCCTCTCCTGAGCATTAGTGCCCTGAAGTGAACGCCGCACCGCGGCCTGCCCGATGGGTGGGGCCGCTCTGCCCGTCAGTGCCTTAGGGTCTGCGCGCCAGCAACAGGGCGTTACTGACTACGCTGACGCTGGAAAAGGCCATCGCCGCGCCGGCGATCACCGGGTTGAGCAGGCCCGCCGCGGCGAGCGGAATGCCGATCAGGTTGTAGATAAAGGCCCAGAACAGGTTCTGGCGAATCTTCGCCGAGGTGCGACGCGAGATCTCCAGCGCGTTAGCCACCCGGCGTGGGTCGGCCCCCATCAGGGTGATGCCGGCCGCAGCCATGGCGACATCGGTGCCGCTGCCCAGGGCGATGCCCACATCGGCGGCGGCCAGCGCGGGCGCATCGTTGATGCCATCCCCGACCATCGCCACGGTTCCGAATTGCGCGCGCAGCTCGGTGACGATGCGCGCCTTGTCAGCCGGCAGCACTTCGGCGCGCACGTCTTCGATACCGAGTTGCGCGGCAATGGCGGCGGCGCTCAGCGCATGATCGCCGGTCAGCAGCAGCGGGCGGATGCCGGCAGCCTTGAGGGCGGCAATGGCCTCGGCGGCTTCGGGGCGCGGTAGATCACCGAAGGCGAGCAGGGCCAGCAGCTTCGGTACTTCAGCGATCTCGGCCAGCCAGGACACGGTATGCCCCTGCGCCTGATGTGCGGCGGCCTGTGCGCTGAGCGTGGCGGTGTCGAAGCCCAGTTCGCCCATCCAGCGCAGGCTACCCAGCGCGTAGTCGTGGCCATTGATGCCGCCGCGAATGCCGCGCCCGGCCTCGGCTTTTACGCCGCTTGCCGTCGGCAGGCTGAGGTCTTTGGCGGCGACTGCTACCGCGTGTGCCAGCGGATGTTCGCTGCCTGCCTGCAGCGCGGCGGCGATGGCGAGCGCATCGTCACGGTCGGACTCGATGGCAGCCAGCGTCGGTTTGCCCTGAGTCAGCGTACCGGTCTTGTCGAAGGCCACCACCTGTACGCGATGGGCGATCTCCAGTGCTTCCGCGTCGCGGATCAGGATGCCGAGTTTTGCCGCCGCTCCGGTGCCGGCCATGATCGCGGTGGGTGTGGCCAGCCCCAGCGCGCAGGGGCAGGCGATCACCAGTACCGCCACTGCGTTGAGGATGGCGGCCTGCCAGTTGCCACCCATGAAGCCCCAGCCGAGCAGGGTAGCCAGCGCGATCACCAGCACGACCGGCACGAATACCGCCGCCACCTGGTCGACCAGATGCTGGATTGGCGCTTTTTTCGCTTGGGCGTTTTCGACCAGTTCGATGATGCGGGCCAGCGCCGTCTGCGCGCCGATCGCCGTGGTACGCAGCGCGATCAGGCCTTCGCCATTCACGCTGCCGCCGATCAGCACTGCGCCGGGCGACTTGGCCACCGGAAGGCTTTCGCCAGTGATCAGCGCCTCGTCGATGTGCGATGTGCCTTCGATCAGCACGCCGTCGGCCGAGATGCGTTCGCCGGGGCGCACGATTACGATGTCATTGACGCGAAGCTGGCCGATGGGGATTTCCTTGTCGCCGTCGTCGCTTCTGATCCGGGCGGTTTCCGGGCGCAGCGCCTGCAACGCGCGGATCGCTTCGGTGGTCTGGCGTTTGGCACGCGCTTCGAGCCACTTACCGAGCTGGACCAGGGTGATCACCACAGCGGCTGCCTCGAAATACAGATGCGCGCTGTGCCCGCGGAGCAGCAGCCACAGGGAAAGGAAGTAGGCCGCGCTGGTGCCCAGTGCCACGAGCAGATCCATGTTGCCGCTGCCGGCCCGGGCGGCCTTCCAGCCGGCGCGGTAGAAGCGTGCGCCGAACACGAACTGTACCGGCGTGGCGAGCGCGAGTTGCAGCCAGCCAGGCAGCATCCAATGCAGGCCGAAGGGTTCGACGAGCATCGGCAGCAGCAGCGGCAGGCTCAGCAGGGCGCTGGCGATCAGCGCCAGGCGCTGCCGGGAGTGGCTGCCGAATGCGCTGGCCGCCGGTGTGGCGGCCACATGTAATTGACCCGAGAAGCCGGCTTTTTCGAGCGCTGCGAGCAGGCTGGCGGGGGCGGCATCGAGGCGGGTTTCGATACGGGCGGATTCGCTGGCCAGACTCACCTCGGCCTTTTCTACGCCGGGCTCTTTGAGCAGAGCTTTCTCGACCCGGGCCACGCAACTGGCGCAGCTCATGCCGGCCACATCCAGCCGTACGCTGCGCAGCGGCACTTCAAAGCCTGCGCGGCGGATGGTGGCAAGCACGGCTTCGAAGGTGACGCTGCCGGCCACACTGGCGCGCTCGCTGGCGAGGTTCACACTCGCCTCAGTCACACCGGGCGTGGCGCGCAGCATCTTCTCCAGTCGCGTGGAGCAGGCGGCGCAGGTCATGCCCTCGATGGGGAGGGAAAAGTGTGTCGGGGGGGCTGCAGGGGTGGGCGCGCTCATGGCTGGGCTCCGGGTCAGGACACACTGACTCTAGGGCTTCCCATCATGGCAGGGTCAAGCGGAAGGAGGAGACGCTGCGAAGCCCCCGTGCCGGCAGGGGGCTCCGCTGTGCAAGTGCGACTCAGAAAGCCTTGCTGAGGGTGACGACTGTTTTGTCCTTGGCGATGTTGGAGGCGGATGTGGTGTCGGCAAGACTCAGGAAGCCCTTGTAGGCATCTGGTTCGTTTGAGCCGTAGTAGGCCAGGCTGGCGGACCAGCCGTCGGCGAAGCTGTGGGTGACACCGAGCTTGTAGTAGGTGATGTCCAGCCCG
Source organism: Uliginosibacterium aquaticum (assembly GCF_012972705.2). Taxonomy (GTDB): domain Bacteria; phylum Pseudomonadota; class Gammaproteobacteria; order Burkholderiales; family Rhodocyclaceae; genus Uliginosibacterium; species Uliginosibacterium aquaticum. The sequence goes on from NZ_JABCSC020000001.1 coordinate 937,892, forward strand.
GTGGCATTGGCGATGATCTGGCGGCCGAGCTGCCCGTTGAGGTTCCAGCCTTCGGCCACGTCGACGCTGCCATTGAGTTCGTAGAAGTAAGAGCCGCGCGTGCTGCCGGTAACGCCGGCCGTGCTGTCGCCAGCAAAACCACCGCCAACCGGAGAGTTGTTGGTGCTCCAGCCGAAGTATTCAGTGAGGGCCCGGCCGGTCTTGAAGCTGAGCCCCTTGTAGCTCAGCGAAATGAAAGCTTCGGCAGTGTTGAGCTCGTTCGGATCGTTGTAGCCGGTGAAGCTGGAGTTCTTCCAGTTGCCGCCGGGGTAGGCGTAGTAGATCACGCCGAGGTCATAGCCGACGGTGTCGGCGATCGTGTTGCGGTAGCCCGTGAACAGATCGGTTTCAACGGAAGCGCCCGGCAGCCAGTGGTCCGACACGTTGGAGGCGAAGAAGCCGGCATAGAAGCCGGAGCTGTGATCGGCCTCAATGCCGTATTGCAGGGCGGGCTTGCCCCAGGTCTGAGATTGGCCGCGGAAGATGTAGTCGCTGGTCAGGCTCAGGCTGCTGGGAAAGCTCCAGTCCGGAGTGGCGGCGGGTGTGGCAGCCGGTGTGGCGGCTTCCTGGGCATGAGCGGGCAGCGCCAGGGCCAGGCCGAGGGCAGCGAGGGCGGCGGGGATAGTGCGTTGTGCGAGGGTGAGCATGGTTCTCTCCTGTCAGGCAATGGTTGGGGTGGAACGGGAAGCGTGAAAAGCTGAGGTTCAGTCGCTGCCGGATAGCTCCGGCATAGGGGTTCGGGATTCCAGCGCCGGTGTGTCGCTGTCGTCCTTGAGATCGACGCCGGTGCGGCCGAGCTGGCGTGCGCCGGCAATCAGGAAGGCCAGCTTGCGGGCCGCTTCGGCGTAGTCGAGGCCTTCCGGGCGGACATTGGAAATGCAGTTGCGCCAGGCATCGGTGAGGCCGACACGCGGCCCGCCGGTGAGGTAGATGCCGAGGCTGTCCGGTGAGGAGAGGCCGGGGCGCTCGCCGATCAGCACGGCGACCAGCGCTGCGTTCAGGCTCTGGCCAATCTCGTCGCCCAGCGCAACGCGAGCCTGACTGGCGATCACCACCGGTGCTTCGCGCAGGGTCGGGAAATACGGAAGCAGGGCTTGCAGCAGGGGCAGGGTGTGGCGGCTGATGGCGAGGGACGAGAGACCATCGGCGACCACGATGAGCAGCGGCAGAGGCGAAGCCGGGGCGGCCTGCTTCAGCAGCGCCGCGCTGCTTGGAGCGAGGCGGCGCCCGAGGTCCGGCCGGCGCAGGTAGGTGGCGCGGTCCGTTGCCTGGCTGGCCACGCGCAGGCTGGCAAAGCCGGCCTGGCTGAAGGCCTGGGTCAGGGCGTCCAGATCCAGGGCTTCATGTACCGCATCGCGCGCCTGGGCATGGGCGAGTCCGAAGCGCAGCACTTCGGCGGTGGGCAGGCTGACGCCGCTGCGCCCGAGCGCCAGGCGTGCCGGAGTGAGGCTGCGCAGGCGTGTCCACGGGTCCGGTGTGATCGGCAGCTTGCTCATGTCTGCCCCCAGGCGGAGCCGGCCATGGCGAGCAGCGGCTGTTGCTCGGTTTGCGGCAGGAGTTCGCCGCGGTAGTCGGCGATGCCCATGCGCTCCAGCCACTCTTCGAATTCGGGTGCGCGGCGGCGGTTCAGCACGCGGCGCAGGTAGAGCGCATCGTGGAAAGAGGTGCTCTGGTAGTTGAGCATGATGTCGTCGGCGCCGGGCACACCGATGATGAAATTGATGCCGGCCACCCCGAGCAGGGTGAGCAGGGTGTCCATGTCGTCCTGATCGGCCTCGGCATGGTTGGTGTAGCAGATGTCGCAGCCCATCGGCAGGCCCAGCAGCTTGCCGCAGAAGTGGTCTTCGAGGCCGGCGCGGATGATCTGTTTGCCGTCGTAGAGGTACTCAGGGCCGATGAAACCGACCACCGTATTGACCAGCAGCGGCTGGTAGCGCCGGGCGAGGCCATAGGCGCGGGCCTCGAGGGTCTGCTGGTCGGCGCCGTGATGACCATTGGCCGAGAGCGCGCTGCCCTGGCCGGTCTCAAAATACATCACGTTGTTGCCCAGCGTGCCGCGATTGAGGCTGCGTGCGGCGTGCATCGATTCTTCAAGGATCGCTGCGGTGACGCCAAAACTGCTGTTGACCGCCTCGGTGCCACCGATGGACTGGAAGACCAGATCCACCGGCGCGCCTTTTTCGATGGCGCGGATGGTATTGGTGACATGGGTGAGCACGCAGCTCTGGGTAGGCACCGCGTATTGCTCGCGGAAATTGTCCATCAGGTGTAGCAGGGTGGTGATGGCGGGCAGGCTGTCGCTCGCCGGATTGATGCCGATCACCGCGTCACCGGCACCGTAGAGCAGGCCATCGAGCATCGAGGCGGCAATGCCACGGGCATCATCGGTCGGGTGGTTGGGTTGCAGGCGCACCGCGAGGCGGCCACGAAGGCCCAGGGTGTTGCGGAAACGGGTGATGACTTCGCATTTCGCCGCGACCAGGATCAGATCCTGATTGCGCATCAGCTTGCTGACGGCGGCGACCATTTCGGGGGTCAGGCCGGGGGCCAGCGCGGCGAGCTCCGTACTGCCTGCTGCGTCTGATAGCAGCCAGTCGCGGAACTCGCCGACACTTAGCCCGGCGACCGGGTCGAAGGCCACTGGGTCGTGATCGTCCAGAATCACGCGGCTCACTTCGTCCACTTCATAAGGAATGATCATCTCTTCCAGAAAGCGCGCCAGCGGAACTTCCGCCAGCGCGATCCGGGCTGCCATGCGTTCCTCGCTGGTGGCCGCCGCCACTCCGGCGAGCAGATCGCCGGAGCGGAGCGGGCTGGCCTTGGCGAGCAGGGTCTTGAGGTCAGCGAACACATAACGCCTCACCCCTACGCTGGCGGAATACGACATGGCTTCAGCCTCCCGCTTACTCGGTCTCGACCGCCAGGGCGGCCATCGGCGCAGCCGCACGCTGGGCGTGGGTGGCGCGGAAGTAGCCGTAGCCCACCGCCAGGATGCCGGCGAAGACGGCGGCCAGGAGCGGGTTGAACCAGGTCACGGTGATCAGGCAGATCACTGCACCGCCCAGCGCGATGGCGGGGAAGACCGGGAAGAACGGCGCCTTGTAGGAGCGCGGCAGATCCGGCTGGCTGCGACGCAACTTGAACAGCGAAGCCATGCTGAGGATGTACATCAGCAGCGCACCGAAGACCGACATGGTCACGATGTTGGCGGTCAGCGTCTGGCCACCGAAGGACAGCAGCTCATCGCTGAAGATCGCCAGGATGCCGATCACGCCGCCGGCGATGATGGCGCGGTGCGGGGTCTTGAACTTCGGATGCACGGCGCCGAGCCAGCCCGGCAGGTAGCCGGCGCGGGCCTGGGCAAAGATCTGGCGCGAATAGCCGAGGATGATGCCGTGGAAGGAGGCGACCAGCCCGAACAGGCCCAGCCACACCAGCATATGCAGCCAGCCGGAGGATTCGCCGACGATCATCTTCATGGCCTGCGGCAGCGGGTCATTGATGTTGGCGAGCTTGGTCCAGTCGCCTGCGCCGCCGGCCATCACCATCACGCCAACCGCCAGCACCACCAGGGTGATGATGCCGCCGGTGTAGGCAATCGGAATCGAGCGTTTCGGGCTGCGCACTTCTTCGGCGGCCATGGCCACGCCTTCAATCGCAAGGAAGAACCAGATTGCAAACGGGATCGCCGCGAAGATGCCGGCGATCGAGGCCAGCGAGAATTCATCGGCACCGGCCCAGCCGCCCTTGGCAAAGTTGGCGAAGGAGAAGCCCGGCGCCACCACACCCATGAATACCAGCAGTTCGAAGATTGCCAGCAGGGTCACGCACAGCTCGAAAGTGGCGGCGATGGTCACGCCCACGATGTTCAGGCTCATGAAGACCAGATAGGCACCGACGGCCGCGATTTTCGGATCCAGCGCGGGGAACTGCACATTCAGGTAAGCGCCGATGGCCAGCGCGATGGCCGGCGGGGCGAACACGAATTCAATCAGGGTGGCCATGCCGGCGAGATAGCCGCCAGTGGGGCCGAAGGCGTGATAGCTGTAGGCGAAAGGGCCGCCCGCGTGCGGGATGCTGGTCGTCAGCTCGGTGAAGCTGAAGATGAAGGTGCCGTACATCAGCGCAACGGCGAGGGTGGTGATCAGGAAGCCGAGCGTGCCGGCCGAGGCCCAGCCGAAGCTCCAGCCGAAATATTCGCCCGAGATCACCAGGCCGACAGCGATGCCCCACAGTTGCCAGGTGCCTAGGCTTGCCGCCAGCCCGTGCGGCGCTTGCGTTGATCCACTCATGATTGACTCCAGTCGAGTTGGTTTGGTGAGCGCATCGTGAATCAAAGCCTGCCGGGAGGCGTATCAAGTTTTGGCACGTCGATAGCAGGATTTGGCACCGCTTCACCGGCACCGTGCCGAAGCCCTCCTGCACCAGTCGGGGGCGCTTCTTTGGCGTGCCAGGCGCTACTTCGGTCGGCATCCCGCCTGCCAGCGCGCTTGCGTCAACAGACAATGCAATGATCGGGCCCGGTACGCCGCTTGCTTAGAGCTAAAGTATTAGGGGCTGCAGGAAGTGACTTCCATGGATCAGTTTGTGAGGGACCGGGGCGACGCCCGGAAAGACTCGGCGCCGCGTGCCTTGCGCCGGGTGAGCCGGGCGCGCGATGCGGATGAGCATGCACTCAACCTTTCGCAATGGGATCAGCGTTACGACCAGCTCTCGGCGGGCGCATTCGAGGGCGAGGTGATGGAACTCTGGCTGCCCAAGAGCCAGATCTTCGTCGAGCGCGCCAATCGCCAGCTGCGCCAGAGTTGTGCCGCCTGGAAGGACTCTGTGTGGTTCGGCATCCCGGCCGCCGAAGACGGCATGATGTGGATGGGCAGCAAGCCCTTGGCGGCGGACGCGGTATGCGTGCGCGACGGCGGCGTGGAGTTCGATCTGCTGACTGCGCCTGACTTCGATCTTTACGGCATCGTGGTGGATCGCCCGGCCTTTGCGAGCCATCTCGAAGAAACAACCCGCCTGGACCTCGATCGCGTGCTCCAGCAGCGCGACGTGATTTCCCTCGTGCCGGCGCGCAAGCATCGCCTGTGCGCGGCCTTGAGCAACATCCTGCTGGACGCAGAGGCGGCGGGCGACGATCCGGCGCTTCTGCAGGCGCGGGTCTTTGATGTGCTGGTGGAGGTGCTGCAGCAAGGCAAGTCCTCGGCACCGGTCGCCCGGCGTTGCGTCTCTGCGCGTCAGCAGATCGTCAGCCGCATTCGTAGTCAGGTGCTGGCCAGTCCGGGCGATGCGCCGTCGATTCCAGATCTGTGCAGGGATCTGCATGTGAGCCGCCGCACCCTGCAGAACAGTGTTGAAGAGGTCACCGGCCAGTCGCCGCTGAGTTTCATCCGCAGCCTGCGTCTCAACGAGGTGCGGCGCGCCCTCAAGCAGGATCACCGCAGCGCCATTTCCGCCGTTGCCTATTCCTGGGGCTTTACCCATCTGAGCCAGTTCGCCAAGGACTACCGCCAGCTTTTCGGCGAGCTGCCTTCCGAAGCCCGGCAGGAGCATTGAGCCGGGCTTGACCTTGCCCTCATGGCAGGGATGAATATGGTGCTTTTCCAGTCAGGAGTTGCACCATGTACGAATTCATCGTTCCGGACATCAGCTGTGGCGGCTGTGCCAAAACCATCACCCGCATCCTCGGCGAACTCGATGCGGCGGCCAAAGTGGAAATCGACGTGGCGACCAAGCAGGTGAAGGTGGAAACCGCGCTTGCCCGCGAAGCCATCGTCAGCCGCCTGACCGAGGCCGGTTTCGAGCCACAGGCCTGAGCGGCGCATCTCGCTTGACCGCGCGGGCGGCCAGCACATATCGTCAAGGCATCTTCTCCCTTTGCAGGATGCCCCCATGGCTGTGCGCCGCCTGATCCTTACGCTGCTCTTCGTGCTGCCTGGCCTGTGTGCGGCTCAGGGCGCGGTGCCGCTGCCGCCCGAGCAAAGCGTGCGGGCAAGTGACGCGCTGTTCACCGGACGCTTCGTGATCGATCCGCAGACCCAGCTGATCACTGGTGAGCTGACGATCAAATGGGATAACGGCAATCGCTACAGCGGCCAGATGCGCGCCGGCAAACGCCATGGCCAGGGGCGCTTCGACTGGGCCAACGGTCAGTCCTACGACGGTGATTGGCAAGACGATCAGGCCACCGGCAAGGCCCGCATCGTGTATGCCAATGGAGATCGTTATGAGGGCGCCTGTGTGGCAGGCCTACGCCAGGGCGGCGGCCGCATGCAGTGGACTAATGGCCAATCCTATGAGGGGGATTGGGCCGGCGATCAACCCGAGGGGCGCGGCGTGCTGCTATTTGCCAATGGCGACCGCTACAGCGGCGAAGTCCGCCAGGGCTTGCCGCAAGGCCAGGGCAGCAAGCTCTTTGCGGCGACGGGTGACCGCTACGAAGGCCAGTTCGACAAAGGGCTCGCGCAGGGCGAGGGCCGCTATACCTGGCCCACTGGCGACCAGTATGTCGGCCAGTGGCAGCAGGGGCGCAAGCATGGCAAGGGGCGTTACACCTGGGTCAATGGCGATTACTGGGAAGGCCTTTTCCGCGAGGATCTGCAGGCGGAGGGGCGTCTCTATTTCGTGCCCACGATCAAGCTGGATCAGGAGAGCGTGAACAAACTGATGCAGCAGGCGCGTGCCGCCAGCGACAGTTTTGCCGTGCGCCCCGGCAGCACCGAACCAGAGCGCGCGCTGGATATCGAGCGCCTAGCTGCGATTGCGCAGGTGGCGGCCGAACTGGAAGTCTGCCGCCAGCCCGCAGCCAAACCCGACTGCCGCGCCACCACCCTCGCAGCCATCGCGGCCGGCCGCCACTTCGAGCACGACTGGCAGAACATGTTTGCCGAGAAGGGCGTGAGCTATGACGTTGATCGTCGCAGCAGCAGCGAGGCCGGCGTGGTCTTCTCCTGGTTCCGCTTTGCCGATTTCAATGCCAACCTGCTGCGCCATACCGGCATCAAGTACGATTGCCGCAGCCAGGCGCTCGAAATCCAGCTCATCTACAACTGCAATGGCAAGGCCTGCAGCCTCGACAAGAATTTCGACCGCTACGTCGGCAAGACCATTCCGGCCGCCACCATCAAGGGCTGGTTCAAAGGCGGTTGCGAGCGTCGGCGTTAGGCCGTTACCGCCGCCTGCAGCCGGCGCAGCAGCGCCAGGCCCTGCGGCCAGGGGCCGTGGCCACTGTCAGTATTCACATGGCCCACCGCGCCGAGGTTCAGGAAGCTCAGGCCGAGCTGGCGTGCGAGGCCGCGCGCCTTGTCCAGCGTCATCCACGGATCATTGCTGCTGGCGACCAGAATGGCGGGGATATCCAGCATTTGCGTCGGTAAGTGCTCACGGACGCCGAACTTGTCCGGGTCGGCGGGAGCCACCAGCAGCAGGCCGGCGATGCGTTCTTCACGGCCGACGCTGGCGTGCAGGCTGGCCAGGCTGCCAAAGCTGTGGGCAACGATCCATACCGGTTCGTGGGCGGCGTCGATGGCCGCTCCAAGGCGATCGCTCCAGGCGGCGAGATCCGGGGTGGAGTTGTCGGCCTGCTCAACGCGCTGGCTGCCGGGCAGCTGTGCATGCAGCCAGCTTTGCCAGTGGGCCTCTCCGCTGCCGCGCAAGCCCGGCACGATCAGCACGTTTGCATTGTCAGGCTCGGCACGGGCAATGGCGCGGGCCGCCAGCGCATGCAATGCGTGGAATGAGGTGGTGTGAGCGAGCGAGTGGGCGAGGGCGTTCATGGTGTGCTCCGCGTGAATCAATGTCCGCACTCTAGCGCCACTCAAAGTGCATTTTGTGTATAAGTTGTAATTCCTATAGTTCAATTGGAAATAAAAGGCGCCCGCAGGCGCCTGATGAAATGCCGGTCAGGGCTCAGTGCTGATGATGGGATTGAGCAGGCATCGCAGCGCCCAGCCCTTCGATCTTCACGTCCACGGTGATTTCGCCGGCTTTCTCGAACTTCAGGCGCAGCGGGAAGCTCTCGCCTTCCTTCAAGGGGGCCTTGAGGTCGAGGAACATGACATGCAGGCCACCCGGCTTGAGTTCGACGCTCTGTCCGGCAGGCAGCTCGATGCCGTTCTCCAGTTTCGCCATGCGCATGATGTTGCCGTCCATGCGCATGGTGTGCAGCTCGACGAGCTTGGAGACGCCTGTGCTGGCGGAGACCAGACGGTCCGCCGGCCCCTTGTTGTCGATCTTCAGGAAGCCGCCGCCGGCCGCTGCGCCCGGTGCCGTGGCACGTGCCCAAGGCTGGCTGATGCGCAGATTGCCGCTGGTGTAGTCGGCTGCCTGAGTGGCGCCAGCGCAGGCCAGCAGGGCAAGAAGAGTGAAGTGCTTGATGAATGACATGAGTGATTCCTTTGCAGGGGGGCGGCGCCTTCTGGCGCCGCGTGTGAGGATCAATGCTGGTGAGAGGGCTTGGCAGCGGCCGGGGTGAGGGTCAGAACGGCGGCCGGGAAGGCCGGCTTGTCATGCCCGGTCGGGATGGCGGCCCAGTCGTTCTCGCCCTTTTCGCAGTTCTGCAGCACGCGGAAGTAGTGCTGACCCGCTTCAGCAGGCAGGCTGCCGCGCAGGACGAACTCGTCATACTCGGCATCCAGCAGGCGCCCGCCGCTCCAGGTGATCACCGCCGCCCGCTCGGTGATGGGCTGGCCGTGTGAGTCATAGGGCTGCAGCAAGGGCTCGTTCTGGATGCTGAGGGTCCAGCCCGGTTTGGGCATGGGTTTGGCGCCCACAAAGCCCGGCGGCAGGAAGACCGTGATGCGGGTGGTAGGCGAGCCCGCGCAGCCGTGGCCGACGCGGAAGACGGCCTTGTAAGTACTGCCAGCGATGGCACTGGCTTGCTCGAGGGTGACATGGGCCTGGGCGGCAGGCAGGATGCCGGCGGCAAGCGCCAGCATCGCCAGTAGATTGCGATAGTGCATGGAATTCTCCGTGTTGGCCGAAGGAGTGGCCATTGCCTTGCATCCCGCAGGATGCGCGTGAACGGGGTCAGGCGGAGAAGGCCGGCGGTGCCCGCGAATGGTAAGCGGCAGTGGCCGAACCTGGCAGGTGCAGCTGTGCGGCAGCCAGCGGCCGGGGCTGAAACAGATCGCCACGCAGTGCCAGCGTGAAATATGCCGGAGGATTGAGCGCCAGGTGGGCGCCCGCCATGCACAGCGGGCAGCGCAGCATCTGCGCCTGCTCTTTTTCCTGGGCGGGTTGGGTCTGCTCATCCAGCGCCACCCACATGGTTTGCTGCGGACTGCCTACCGCGCACAGGCTGGTGTAGAAGCCGCGCGCAGGTGTCTGCAGCAGGCCGTGCACAAAGGGCAGGGCGGCATGCAGGAGGATGGCCAGCAAGGCCAGCCAGACGATATTGCGCTGGGGGATGAAGGGGCGACGGCTCATGGCGTGCTCTGGTTTCTGGCCGGATTATGCCTCAAGCAGGTTCTGCCTCCTGCCGCTAAGCTTCGGAATCCTTACCGGAGTACCTCTATGTTTGAATCCGCTGAAGTGGGCCATCGCATCGACAAGAACAATTTCCGCCAGCAGGAGGCGCGGTTGCGCAATGAGTTGCTGCTGGCGCAGAGCGCACTCGGCAAGCTCGGGAAATTTCCGGTCGTGCTGCTGATCTCCGGCGTGGATGGCGCAGGCAAGGGTGAAACCATTGCCCAGCTCTATGAATGGCTGGACCCGCGCTTTCTCAGCACCCTGGCGTTTGCCGAGCCGTCTGATGAGGAACGCGAGCGCCCCGTGATGTGGCGTTACTGGCGCGCGTTGCCACCCAAGGGGCGGATCGGCATTTTCTCCGGCTCCTGGTACTCGGCACCGATTGCCGAACGTATCGCGCGCAAGCTCCCGCGCAGCGGGCTGGACAATCGCCTGGATGAAATCAACCGTTTCGAGACCATGCTGGTGAACGAAGGTGCGCTGGTGCTCAAGTTCTGGTTTCATCTCAGCAAGGTCGGGCAGAAGCGCCGTCTAGAGAGGCTCGAGAAAGATCCACGCACCGCCTGGCGGGTAACGAAGCTCTCGTGGGCGCGTATGAAAACGTACGACGAGTTACAGGAGGTGGCCGGCCATGTCCTGCGTGTGACCAATACGGCCGCTGCGCCGTGGATCATTGTCGATGGTACGGATGACAATTACCGCAACCTGCGCGTAGGCCGGGCCTTGCTGGACGCACTCAAGGCACGCCTCGCCGCGGGTGTCCAGCAGTCTCCCCTGGCGGTCGCAGCACCGCTCGCCGCACGCATCGATGAGCGCAATGTGCTGAGCGCGCTGGATCTAGGGCAGCGTCTGGGAGAGAAGAAGTACGCCCGCGAACTGGCGAAATGGCAGGGGCGCCTGTCAGAACTCTCTCGTCACAAGAAGTTTGCTGGTCGCTCCCTGGTACTGGCTTTTGAAGGCATGGACGCGGCGGGCAAGGGCAGCGCCATCCGCCGCATCACCGCTGCGCTGGACCCGCGCCAGTTCCAGATCGTGCCGGTGGCGGCTCCTACCGATGAAGAGCGTGCCCAGCCCTACCTGTGGCGCTTCTGGCGGCATATGCCGCGCCAGGGGCGGATTAGCATCTTCGACCGTTCCTGGTATGGACGGGTGCTGGTCGAGCGCATTGAAGGTTTCTGCGCAGAGGCTGACTGGTTGCGCGCCTACGCCGAGATCAACGACTTCGAGCATGAGCTGATCGAGGCCGGCTCCATCGTGTTGAAGTTCTGGCTCCAGATCGACAAGGCAGAGCAACTGCGCCGTTTTCGGGAGCGCGAGAAAATCGAGCACAAGCGCTTCAAGATCACCGAGGAAGACTGGCGCAATCGCAAGAAGTGGAAAGCTTACCAGCAGGCAGCGGTCGACATGATTGACCGCACCAGTACCGGCAAGGCGCCGTGGATCGTGGTGGAAGCCAATGACAAGAGCTTTGCCCGCGTGAAAATTCTCAAGGCAATCTGTCAGCAGCTTGAGCGCGTACTGGCTTGAGCAGGGCTGCGCGCTTCGGAGATCCGGCCAGACCGGATCTCCGAAGGCGGGGTTCAGCGCATGATGGAGCTGCCGAGCCCACGCAGTGGCACGTCATCCTGCACGATCGCATCACTGACGCTTCCCGAGCTTTGCAGGGCGAAGGCCACCGAAGTAGTCGGGCATGAACCGGTGCTGCGATGGGTCAGGGCTGCAGCCAGCATCGCCTCCGAGCTGTTGCCCAGTTCGTGGCTGAAGTCGTCTGCCACCGTGCAGTTGGCGGCCAGGCCTGCTTCGTAGTCACCAAATCCCTTGGCATTGAGGCCCTTGAAGGCGAGTGCGAAGTAGGCATTGCCGCAGTTGTCGGTCTCATACATGCCATACGGCTTGCCGCAGGTCTTGCCGCCGATCGTGATCACTTCCACATCGATGCCGCGCAGGCCATTGATCACGGCCTCACTGGCCGAGCAGGTGGAGGAGGAGGTGAGCACATACACCCGCTTCAGGTTCAGGGATGGCAGGGCCACATTCAGACCGGTGTCGTAGGAGCCGAGCAGCTTGTAAGGAGTGAAGTGAAAGTCGTAATTCCGGCTTGTTCGCTTGTCGTTGTGGACCAGGTACTGGAAAGTTTTGTAACCATCGGCCGCGTTAGCATCCCGGCTCAGGCTGCCTGCGATCATGTAGCCCAGTTCGCCGGCAATCGCCAGATAGCCGCCGCCGTTGTAGCGCATGTCCACTACCAAATCGCTGACTCCCGCTTTGGCGAGGTCGCTGATGGCGCTTGCGAGCTTGTTTTCGGAAGGTTTTGTAAATTCGTGGAAGGCCATATATCCAATTTGAGCGCTTCCTGCAGGGAGTATTGAGGCCAGTGGTAGTGGGTCGGAACTGAAGCTGGCGGCTGTCAGGGTGACGGAAATGCTGGCGCCGTCGGACTGGCGTACATAGGCCAGGCTGACCTTGTCTCCCACCTTGCCGTAGTAGAGCGCGTTGATCTGTGCGCTGCTGAGGTTACTGCTCACACTGCTGCCATTGATGGCGGTGATCCGGTCGCCACGCTTGAGGCCGCCCAAGGCTGCCGGGCTGCCCGGCTGCACCAGCGCTACGCGCAGGCTCTGAGCGCTGTCACGGCGGGTGTCGATGCCCACTCCGGTGGCGCTGCCGGACTGAAACATGGCGGCAGCTTCTGCTGCGGTGATCACGAAACTGAAGCGATCCTTGGCGGGCTGGGCGCGGCTGGTGAGATCAAGGAAGAAATCGGCAGGCTGGCCTGCGTAGGAGGCGGCCGTTGTTTGCGGTGCGTCCTTGTAGAACAGGTAGTCGTTGTCGACATGATTGCGCACGAAGTTCAGTTGCTCCGTGTTGCTGCAAGTACTCGCGGTACTGCTGGATGAGCTGCTGGTGGCGGTTGCTGTAGTGGTGGTGCTGCTACCTCCGCCGCCGCCGCCACCTCCACCGCATGCAGTGAGTACAAGTGTTGCCAGGATGAGTGGCAGATAACGGATACAGGCGTGCATGACAACTTCCCCCCGGATTTTGTTTTTGGATGATATTTATTGAGGCCGATTATACGGACTGCTGCCCATCTGTCATTTGTTCCAGTGGGTCGCTTTGATATCGGGCAAGTTGCGATTTATCGCACCGATAGCCTTGTGCAGGCGGGCTCAAGCGAGGTTCCGGGCTAGAATGAGGCCCTGATCCTGTTGTCCGAACGAAACATCATGAGTGCTTCCAACCAGCTTCACATCGACGATGTCCGCATCCGCGAAATCAAGGAGCTCGCTCCGCCTGCTCACGTGCTACGCGAGTTTCCGGCGACCGAACGCTCCGCCCAGACCGCTTTCGAGGCGCGCAGTGCGATCCACCGCATCCTGCATGGCGCAGACGATCGCCTTCTGGTGGTGATCGGGCCGTGTTCGATCCATGACACGAATGCTGCTGTCGAGTATGCCAAGCGCCTCAAGGAGCGGGCTGAATACTTCAAGGACGACTTGTTGATCGTGATGCGCGTCTATTTCGAGAAGCCGCGTACCACGGTGGGCTGGAAGGGCCTGATCAATGATCCGGGGATGGATAGCAGCTACCGCATCAACGACGGCCTGCGCCTTGCGCGCAAGGTGTTGTGGGAAGTGAATGAGTTGGGCCTACCGGCGGCGACCGAATTCCTCGACATGATCACCCCGCAGTACATCGCTGACCTGATCTCGTGGGGCGCGATCGGCGCACGTACCACCGAGAGCCAGGTGCACCGTGAGTTGGCGTCGGGGCTGTCCTGTCCGGTCGGTTTCAAGAACGGCACCGACGGCAACGTGAAAATTGCGGTGGACGCGATCAAGGCTGCTGCGGCGCCGCATCATTTCCTGTCGGTGACCAAGGCGGGCCACTCGGCCATCGTGTCGACTAGCGGCAACGAGGATTGCCACCTGATTCTGCGTGGCGGCAAGGAGCCTAATTACGACGCCGTCAGCGTCGACAAGGCCTGCAAGGAGCTTGCCGCCAGCGGCGTGGCTTCCAAAGTGATGGTGGACTTCTCGCACGCCAACAGCAGCAAGAAGTACGAGCGCCAGATTGAAGTGGGCAGGGATGTTGCGGCGCAGATGGCGGCTGGCGATGAGCGTATCTTCGGCATCATGTGCGAATCCCACCTCGTGGCCGGGCGCCAGGATCTGGTGCCGGGCAAGGCCCTTGAGTACGGCAAGAGCATCACCGATGCTTGCATCGGCTGGGAGGACTCGGTTGCTCTGCTCGAGACGCTGGCTGAAGGTGTGCGGCAGCGCCGCATCGCCCGCTCCGCTCAGGAATAAGCTGATCCGCAGAAAAAAGGGCCGGGTAGAAACCGGCCCTTTTTTTCTGGGGCGGCGTTCAGCGCAGAACCAGATTGTCGCGATGGATCAGCTCGGGCTCTTCGATGTAGCCCAGAAGCTGTTCGAATTCGTTGCTGGCGTGGCGTGCAATGCGCCGGGCTTCTGAGCTGGCGTAATTGCTGAGACCGCGCGCGAGTTCATGCCCGCTCTGATCCAGGCAGGCTACGGCAGCGCCGCGGCCGAATTCACCGCGCACTTCCGTCACGCCGATCGACAGCAGGCTGGCCCCCCCCTTGAGCGCCCTGGCGGCCCCCTCATCCAGCACGAAGCTGCCGGCCAGCTGCAGGTGATCAGCCAGCCATTGCTTGCGTGCGGCGAGCGGCGTGCTGCTGGCGTAGAGCAGGGTGCCCAGTGATTCGCCCGCAGCCAGTCGAATCAGCGGATCGGTTTCCCGGCCGGATGCGATCAGGGTGTGCGCGCCGGAAGAGGCTGCGCGTTGTGCCGCACGGATCTTGGTGATCATGCCGCCGCGCGAGATACCGCTGCCGGCACCACCCGCCATGGCTTCATAGCTGCGGTCTTCGGCCTGGCCTTCGCTGATCAGGGTGGCGGCCGGATCCTTGCGCGGGTCTGCGGTGTACAGGCCTTTCTGGTCGGTCAGGATGATCAGCGCATCCGCTTCGATCAGATTGGCGACCAGTGCGCCCAGCGTGTCGTTGTCACCGAACTTGATTTCGTCGGTCACGACAGTGTCATTCTCGTTGATGATTGGCACCACGCCCAGTTCCAGCAGGGTGGACAGCGTGGAGCGCGAATTCAGGTAGCGCAGGCGATCGGCCAGATCGGCATGGGTCAGCAGGAGCTGGGCGGTTTTCAGGCCGTACTGGTTGAATGCGCCCTCATACGCCTGTGCCAGGCCCATCTGGCCGACGGCTGCGGCTGCCTGCAGGGCATGCGTCTCGGCCGGCCGCTCACTCCAGCCCAAGCGCTGCATGCCGGCCGCAATCGCGCCGCTGGAGACCAGTACGATCTCGCGGCCTTCGGTTCTCAGTGCGGCAATCTGGCGCGCCCAGTCGCCGATGGCAGCCAGGTCAAGACCCGCACCGTTGTTGGTGACGAGGGCGGAGCCTACTTTGACGACGAGACGGCGAGCGTTGCGGATGGCATTGCGCATGGTGTGTAGGGTGCGCCATGCGCACCTTCGTGCAAGGGGTTGAGAGCAAGATGCTGCGCTACGCGCAGCCTACGATTTCGAGTGCTTAGCGAGCGTAGATGATCTCGCCGTCGTAATCATCGTCCTCATCTTCATCCTCGTCTTCCTCGTCGTCCGAGCCGATCGGGTAAGCGTTCGGGCCAGCGGCGACTGCCGCCAGCTCTTCCTCTTCGCTCCAGCGCGGCAGGGCGTCGATGAAGTCCTGCAGGGCGAAGATCAGTGGCTGGCAGCCGTTGCCGCTGATGCCGGAGATGGCAAACCAGCGTTCCGGCTCACCGTAGGCATCGAGGAAGGCGCGGATGCGATCTTCGCGCTCTTCTTCCGGGATCAGGTCGAGCTTGTTGAGCACCAGCCAGCGGGTCTTTTCAGCCAGCGACTCATCGTACTTGCGCAGCTCTTCAACGATTGCACGGGCTTCGCGCACCGGATCGACTTCCGGGTCAAAGGGCGCCAGATCCACGAGGTGCAACAGCACGCGGGTACGCTGCAGGTGGCGCAGGAAACGATGGCCCAGACCGGCCCCTTCCGAGGCGCCTTCGATCAGGCCGGGGATGTCGGCAATTACGAAGCTGCGGCCTTCACTGGTGCGTACAACGCCGAGGTTGGGGGCGAGGGTGGTGAAGGGATAGCCGGCAACCTTGGGCTTGGCGGCGGAAACAGCGCGGATGAAGGTGGACTTGCCGGCATTGGGCATGCCCAGCAGGCCGACGTCGGCCAGAACCTTGAGTTCCAGCGCAAGCTTGAAGTGCTCACCCGGCTCACCATTGGTTTTCTGGCGTGGCGCACGGTTGGTGCTGCTCTTGAAATGCAGGTTACCTAGGCCACCCTTGCCGCCTTGGGCAATCAGTACCTGCTTGCCGTCCTGATTCAGGTCGGCGATCAGCTCACCAGTTTCCTGATTCTTGATCACGGTGCCGACCGGCATCTTCAGGAACAGGTCTTCACCACCCTTGCCGTAACAGTCTGTGCTGCCGCCCTTTTCGCCATGCTCGGCGCGGAAGGCACGGGTGTAGCGGAAGTCGACCAAGGTGTTCAGGTTGCGGTCGCCTACGGCGTAGATGTTGCCGCCACGGCCACCGTCACCGCCGTCAGGGCCGCCACGGGGGATGTATTTTTCGCGACGGAACGACGCGTTGCCGTTGCCACCGTCGCCGGCATAGACATCAATGCGCGCTTCGTCGAAGAATTTCATGGTCTTTCCTGAGTCTCAAAAATGAAAAAGCCCCATCGCTGCGCGAAGGGGCTTTCTGCTATCGCGCGGAAGCTGATCAGGCCTGAGCTTCCGGAACGATGGTCACGGTGCGACGCTGCTGCGGGCCCTTAACCACGAACTTCACGTGGCCGTCCTTCAGTGCGAACAGGGTGTGATCCTTGCCGATGCCGACGTTCTCGCCCGGGTGATATTCAGTGCCGCGCTGACGAACAATGATGTTGCCAGCCAGAACGAATTGACCACCGTAGCGCTTGACGCCGAGTCGTTTTGCTTCTGATTCGCGGCCGTTACGTGAACTGCCGCCTGCTTTTTTGTGTGCCATGGCGTATTAGCTCCTGCTTAGGCCGAAATCGCTTCGATGCGGATTTCGGTGAAATTCTGACGGTGGCCCTGATGCTTCTGGTAGTGCTTACGGCGACGCATCTTGAAGATCTCGACCTTCTTGTGACGACCCTGAGCCAGGACAGTAGCTTTGACAGATGCACCTTCAACCAGGGGAGCGCCGATCTTAACGGACTCGCCTTCGCCGACCATGAGGATCTGGTCCAGCGTGATTTCAGTGCCAACGTCTGCCGGTATCTGTTCTATTTTGATTTTTTCGCCAGCGGCAACGCGATACTGCTTGCCCCCGGTTTTTATGACCGCGTACATGTGGAACTCCAATTGCAAAGAGCGTGGGAAACGCGAGATTATGTTGATTCGAAAAGGGAAAGTCAAGCCGTATCTTCTGTTCAGCTTGACGCTGCTGCGAGCCGCCGCCTAACATCCCGCCTTTCCCCAAACGCCCCGAGTGAAGCCTTGCAGCTAGAACAACTCTACGCGCCGGTGGCCGCAGACATGGAAGCGGTCAACCAGGTCATCCGCAAGCGCCTGTCTTCCGAAGTCGTCCTGATCAATCAGGTAGCCGAGTACATTATCGGCGCCGGTGGCAAGCGCATGCGTCCGGCGCTGTTGTTGCTGGTGGCTAATGCGCTGGGCTATCGCGGCACACATCATCACGAATTGGCCGCAGTGGTGGAGTTTATCCATACCGCCACCTTGTTGCATGACGATGTGGTGGACGAGTCTGATTTGCGCCGCGGCCGCAGCACGGCGAACGCCATGTTCGGCAACGCTGCGGCTGTTTTGGTGGGTGACTTCCTGTATTCCCGCGCCTTTCAGATGATGGTGGGGGTGAAGGACATGCGCGTGATGAGCGTGCTGGCTGATGCCACCAACGTGATCGCTGAAGGGGAGGTGTTGCAACTCCTCAATGTACACAATGCAGATGTGACGGTAGAGGATTACCTGAGGGTGATTCATTACAAGACCGCCACCCTGTTTGAGGCTGCTACTCGTCTGGGCGCCATTCTCGGCAGCCTGGATGAGGCCGGGCAGGAACGCCTGGCCGCATTCGGCCGCCATATCGGCACAGCCTTCCAGCTGATTGATGATGTGCTGGATTATTCAGGGGATGAAGCGGAAACCGGCAAGCATCTTGGCGATGATCTCGCTGAAGGCAAGCCGACCCTGCCGTTGATCCATGTGATGCAACATGGTGAGCCTGCTGAGGCAGCGCTGGTGCGTCGGGCAATCGAAGAGGGTGGGCGCGAGTTGTTTGCCGAGGTGATGGCCGCTGTGCACGCGACTGGCGCACTCGAAGCAACGCGCGCTCATGCCGCGCGTGAGGCTGAGGCCGCTGCGGCACTTTTGATTGAACTTCCCCCTTCCAATTTCAAGGAAGTGCTGCTACAATTATGTTCTTTCGCAGTTGGCCGGAACCACTAAGGCTTCAGCTGGGAGTGCAGTAACAAAACGGGGTGTAGCTTAGCCTGGTAGAGCGCTACGTTCGGGACGTAGAGGCCGGAGGTTCGAATCCTCTCACCCCGACCAGATACAACGGCCGGATCAACAAAATGTTGATCCGGCCGTTTTCATTTCCGGTGTGGTGTGAAGCCTTATGTCGGGCTGAGAAGGCTCTGGCATCTTTCCGGGAGACGCTGACCTGTGTAAGGCGGCTGAAGTGGCGCTTTGGCTGGCGGCCACGGCTCCAGTATGTGGCTCAGGCGGTTTGATTCCAGCCCAGCGTTTTCAGGGCGTGCGAAACCTGATGGAGCGCTTCAGTGCGACAGCTCTTGCCTGCCAGCGAGAATTGTTCTGGTCCCAGCAGAGGTTGGCGCTCGGGCGCCTGATTGCCCCGGTGGATGAAGAGATAGAGACCATCACCATCTTCGTCGGTGCCGACGATTCCATAACGACTGCTGCCATGCACGCCACGGATCCACCAGGACCAGCGCGGCGCTCGGCCATTTGCGCAGTAACTGGTTGATTCGATGTGAAAAGACATGTTCTGGTAGTGTTCGTGGATAGAGGGAGGCGAATCCTAGGGTAAACCCTTGTGTTCGGGTAGGGGTAATCGTCAATTTTTGCAACCGATTGATTCTGAACAAGCTTCGGAGGTGGTGGCTGCTCAATCTAGGGGGCGTAAGCGGCCGGAGGGTCGGCGTGCTATTCTTCGACGCTTGTGAAAACCTCGCCGGATCAGGCCGGCGATATGTATGAATCTGGTTTTTCTGCTGTTGCTGCTGATCGTGCTGAATGGCATTTTTGCCATGGCAGAGATTGCAGTTGTGTCCTCGCGCAAGGCGAGGCTGCAGAAGCTGGCCGACGAAGGCTCGCTGGGTGCGAAAGTGGCACTGCGCCTGCATGATGATCCCTCCTCCTTCCTATCCACTGTTCAGGTGGGGATCACTTCGATCGGCATTCTCAGCGGCGTGGTGGGTGAAGACGCTCTGGCGGTGCCGATTGCCGATTGGCTGGCGGGCTTTTCCACCCTTGAGCATTACGCTCGTCCACTTTCGGTGGGCTTCGTGGTGGTGTTGATCACCTATCTGTCGGTGGTGATTGGCGAGTTGGTGCCCAAGCGTCTGGCTTTGCTGGCTCCTGAGTCGATTGCGGCGGTGATTGCCGGGCCGATGTCCGGGCTGGCCCGCGCCACGCGTCCGCTGGTGTGGTTGTTTTCGGTGTCTGGTGACGTGATCCTGCGCCCCTTCAACGCGCGCCGCTCCGACGAGCCACCGGTGACCGACGAAGAGATCAAGGTGCTGATGGAGCAGGGCGCCGAGGCCGGAGTGTTCCACGAGAGCGAGCAAGAGATCGTTTCGAACGTGTTGCGGCTCGATGAGCAGCGCATTGGTACGATCATGACGCCCAGGAAGGACGTGCATTTCGTCGATCTTGAAGAGCCGCAGGAATTGCGCAATACGATCGCGGATACCGAGTACGGCCGCCTGGTGGTGTGCCGGGGCGGGCTGGAGAACGTGCTGGGCGTGCTGCATGTGGCTGATCTGCTCAAGCCTGCACTGTCTGGCGAAGTGCTTGATGTCGAGTCGGCGATCCGCCCTGCGCTGTATGTGCCGGAGACCGTGACGACTTCGCAGTTGCTGGAAAATTTCCGCAAGACTCGCGTGCAGTTTGCGCTGGTGGTGGACGAGTACGGTGAGCTCGAAGGCGTGGTGTCACTGACCGATGTGCTTACCTCCATCGTCGGGGAATTGCCCGCCGATGACGAGGAGCCAGATTCTGATGCGATCCGTCGTGAGGATGGCAGCTGGCTGATCGAGGCATCGATGAGCGTGGAGCGCTTCCATGATTTCTTCGAGGTGGATGAGCTACCGGGCAGTGAAAGTGGCGGCTTCCACACCATTGGCGGCTTTGTGATGCACATGCTGGGCCGGGTGCCGCGCGTCGCAGACCACTTCGAATGCATGGGGATGCGGTTTGAAGTCGTAGATATGGATCGGCATCGCGTCGACAAGCTTCTGCTGACCATTCAGGAGCCGGATCTGCGTGCGCTGCTGGCGGCCAGCAAGGACTGAGTGCCGTACCGCAGGACTGAACAAGGGCTGCCCTGCGGGGCGGCCCATTTCTTTTGCGCTTTAAGAAGCTGTTCACGATCTTACGGCGAGGCTCTGATCCGGGCTTATGCGCTGCTCGGAATCCTCATTTATCAACATCAACTCCGGTTCCTGTTCTGCCACGGTTGCTTTGCACAGCAAACCGGCTGCGGCAGCGCAGAGCAGGCTCTGCTAAACCCTGTCTCGCCCCTGCTGACGGCCTCTCGCTACAAATCGTGAACAGCTTCTAACTGTCCTGATGGGCAAGTCTTTCGGCTTCAGACTCAAAAAGTAACAAACCCTCTTCAGTCGCCGGACGCCTTGCCGATAGGTTTCAGGAGACCGGGCGCATCTGTCCGCCCGATCCGGTGAAGCTCAACGGGGGACATCATGAAGTCGATCCTGCTGGTGGACGATTCGGCAACCGTGCTGCTGAGTACGTCCAGCATCCTGGCCAAGGCGGGTTATGAAGTCAGCAAGGCTGCTTCAGGCGACGAAGCATTGGGCAAGCTCAACTCGGGTCTGAAGCCCAATCTGGTCATCACCGATCTGAACATGCCGGGTATGAACGGACTTGAGTTCATCCGTGCCGTGCGCCAGTTGCCCCTCTTCAAGTTCGTACCGATCCTGTTTCTGACCACCGAGTCGCAGCAGTCCAAGCGTGCCGAGGCCAAGGCCGCCGGCGCTTCGGGCTGGCTGGTGAAGCCCGTGACGGCTGACGAACTGCTCGGCACCATCAAGCTGGTCATGAAATGAACACCCCGCAGCCACTCAACTGCCATCGCTGTTTCATCCTGCGCGTGTCCCTGGTGTCGCTGGGCACGGCAGCGGTGATCGGCTTTCTGGCCTGGCTGGGCTTTGACTGGTTCAACCCGCGCCTGCAGGACTGGTTCGGGCTAAGTCCGCGTGGGGCTGCGTTGCTGGCGGTGGAGGGCGCCGTGCTGTGTGCGTTTGCGGTGCAGTTTATTGCTTCGCTCCTGCTTTTTCGCGACCCGGCCTTTGGCCTAGCGGCTCAGGGAGAGCAGGTCGAGGGGGACTTTCATAGTGTCTGGCAGCGCCGGGTGCACCCGGTGCGTGAAGAGCTGCTGGGGTTTCCTGCTTTCCAGGGGGTGGTGCACAAGCAACTGGGGGCGGTAACGGTGGCAACCGAGGCGGCCGCGCTGCGCATCATGGAGCGCCTGCAGAAGGTGGACGAACACCTGACTGAAATGAACGATTACATCGGCGCCTTCAACCAGCAATCCGAAATGATGATGGAGAACTCGCGTGCCGGGCTCGAGAAGAACACCCGGCGGGTCGAGGAAATGCAGCGCTATATCGCTGATCGGGTGACAGATAGCGAGGACGAGCATCGCCGCATCTCGGAAATTGTCGCCGATGCGCGCTCGCTGGAATCTCTCGTGGATCTGATCAAGCATGTGGCTGGCCAAACCAATCTGCTTGCCTTGAATGCGGCGATTGAAGCCGCGCGGGCCGGCGAGGCGGGGCGTGGCTTCGCGGTGGTCGCCGATGAGGTACGCAAGCTCTCGGTGCAGACCGAGCACGCGGTCGTGCAGATTCGCGAGGGCATCCTGAAAGTGGCCTCCCGTGTCGAAGAGCAATTCGCCCAGCGCATGGCACATGACGTGCAGAAGGAAGAAGTCGAGACGCTGGAGGAGTTCTCTGGTCAGCTCATCGAGATGGGCGCGCGCTACGGCTATTTCGTGATGCGCGAAGGGGAGACGGTGGAGCAACTGCGCACCACCAGCGAGGCGCTGACCCGCACCTTCATGGATGTGATGGCCGATATCCAGTTTCAGGACGTGACGCGTCAGCAGGTCGAACACGTGCTGGCGGCGATCGGCAAGTTGGGCGCACACCTGGAACAGATGGCCGGCGTGCTCGATCCGGCCTGTGCCGAGGCACCTACGCTGGTGCCACTGGCCGACACCCTGGACGACATGTTTTCGAACTACGTGATGGATGAGCAGCGCGATGCCCATGCTTCGGCTCTGGGCAATTCGCCCGCTGCTGGTGGTGGTGGCCCCAAGGTCGAGCTGTTCTGAGCGAGGAGAGTGGCATGCCTGGAAGTGGAACGCAGCAGATGACGCCGGTGGGCGGCATCACGATCTACAACGCGGGTGAGCTTAAGGCCCAGCTCCTGCAGCGGCTGGAAGAAACCGAGTTGCTGGAGCTTGATCTTTCGCGTGTGGATGAACTCGATAGTGCTGGTTTACAGGTGCTGGTGCTGGCCAAGCGCGAAGCGCAGCGTCGCCAGCGCCATCTGGCCATCGTGGCTCACAGCGCCGAGGTGCAGGAAGTGTTCGATCTGCTTGGCCTCGCCCGCTGGTTTGGCGACCCGATGCTGATGCACGCTGATTCACACAGGGCCGCAGCGGCCCGGGAGGCCTGAACATGGATCCGGTCCGCGAGGCCTTCATGGCCGAATGCACGGAATTGCTGGCGCTGCTCGACGAGAGCCTGCTTGCGCTCGAGAACGATCCGCTCAACGCGGATCTGATCAATGCCATCTTTCGCGCGGTGCACACCATCAAGGGCGGCGCCGGCATCATCGAATGTGGCTTCATCGAGCGTTTTTCGCATGTGCTTGAAAACGCGCTCGACGATGTGCGCGAGGGGCGTCTGGCGATCTCGCCCGAGCTGCTCGATACGCTCTTTGGCAGCGTGGATCACTTGCGCGCCCTGTTGCCCTTGATCCCGGACCACACCGCCAATCCTTCGGCAGACATGGACGCCATCGGTGCCGAACTGCTGGCCCGCATGCGCCAGATCAGCGGTCAGTCGGAGGCCGCCGCGGCCAATGCTGCCGTGCAACTGCCGCTGCAGCAGGGTACGGGCAGTCTGATCGGCCACGATTGCTGGCACATCTCGATCCGTTTCGGTGAGAACGTGCTGCGTGAAGGCATGGATCCGCTGTCATTCATCCGCTACCTCGCCAGCTTCGGCGAGATCGTGCATATCACTACGCTGGTGGATGCGATTCCGGCCGCGGCCAGCATGGATCCCGAATCCTGTTATCTGGGCTGCGAGATTGATTTTCGTGCCGACACCAGCAAGGAAAAGATCGAGCGCGTATTCGAGTTCGTGCGTGACAGCTGCTTGCTCCACATCCTGCCGCCGGACAGCAAACTGGCCGACTACATCGAGCTGGTCATGAGTCTGCCAGAAGACAATCTGCGGATCGGCGAGATCCTGGTGGCGGCCGGGGCCATCACTCGTCAGGAGCTGCTCGACAGCCTGCAGATCCAGAGCCGCGAAGAGAGTGCCGGTGAGCCGCGGGAAACAGCGCCGCAACCGCTGGGAGAAATTCTCGTCAGCCAGCAGGTGGTGCAGAAAGAGATCGTCGAGGCTGCCGCTGTGAAGCAGGTTAAGGCGCAAGAGAAGCGTGCTGCTGAAGCCCAGCTGATCCGTGTGCCAGCAGACAAGCTTGATCATCTCATCAACCTTGTTGGCGAACTCGTGATTGCCGGATCGGCCGCTGCGATGGTGGCCCAGCGCACCCGCAACAGCGCCCTGTTCGAAGCCACCGCCACCATCTCCAGTCTGGTCGAGGAAGTGCGTGAGAGCGCCTTGCGTCTGCGCATGGTGCAGATCGGCGAGGTATTCACCCGCTTCCAGCGTGTGGTGCGTGATGTGGCCAAGGAGCTGGACAAGAACATCGAGTTGCGCATCTCGGGTGAGGAAACCGAGCTCGATAAGAGCGTGGTCGACAAGATCGGCGACCCGCTGATGCACCTCGTGCGCAACGCGATCGATCATGGCATCGAAGCCCCGGATGTGCGGCGTGCGCGTGGCAAGCCCGAGCGTGGCACGGTGGGGCTGAACGCCTATCACGAGTCAGGCAGCATCGTGATCGAGATCTCGGACGATGGCGGCGGCCTCAACCGGGAGCGGATCTGCGCCAAGGCGATCGAGCGTGGCCTGATCGCAGCCGGCGCCGAGCTTCCCGACCAGGACATCTATCGCCTCATTTTCGAGCCTGGTTTTTCCACCGCAGATCAGGTGAGCAAGCTCTCTGGTCGCGGGGTCGGCATGGACGTGGTCAAACGTGGCATCGAATCCCTGCGTGGCACGGTGGAGGTTGAGAGCAGTGAAGGTGTCGGCAGCCTGTTCCGCATCCGTTTGCCGCTCACCCTGGCCATCATCGATGGCTTCCTGATGGGCGTCTCCGGCGCAGCCTACGTGGTGCCGCTGGACATGGTCGAGGAGTGCATCGAACTGTCGGCCGACAAGGCCGGCAGCCGCTACATCAACCTGCGCGGTGAAGTGCTGCCGTGCATCCGCTTGCGCGAATTCCTAGAGCTTGGCGGGCTTGCCGGGCGCCGCGAAAACGTAGTGGTGGTGCGCTACGGTGCGCAGAAAGCCGGCCTGGTGGTGGATGAGCTGATGGGCGAGTTCCAGACCGTCATCAAGCCGCTCGGGCGCATCTTCCGTCACCTGCGCGGGGTGGCCGGCTCGACGATTCTCGGGGGCGGCGAAGTCGCCCTCATCCTGGATGTACCGGCCCTGATCGCGCTTGCCGCCGATCAGGAGCGCGCCCAGCGCACGGCCAGCCCGGCCAGTGCCTGACGTCGCAGTCAATCGCTTTAATGTGAAGGAGCTGGATCATGTTCAAAAATCTGAAACTCGGAGTAAAGCTGGCCATCGGCTTCGGTCTGGTCGTAGCCATGATGGGTATCATCTCCATCCTGGCCTACACCCGCGTCAGTGCGCTCGACGAGATGGTCAATGTGATGGTGAATGACCGCTTCCCGAAGACGGAGTGGTCCAACAATGTCATCAATGACCTCAATACTGTGGCCCGGCGATTGCGCAATGCAGTCCTGGCTGACAAGCCGGATGCGGTGAAAGCCGAACTGGACCAGATTCCCCTGCTGCGCAAGAGCATTAGCGACAGCCTCGAAAAGCTCGAGAAAAACATTACCTCCGAAAAGGGCGTCGAGCTGCTCAAGGTAGTGAATGTAGCGCGGGCTGGTTATGTCGCGCAGCAGGATGTGGTGATCAAGGCGGTCAACGAAAACCGGCGTGCCGACGCGGTAGCCACCATTTTCGGCGAGCTGCGCAAGACCCAGAGCGCTTACATGGATGCCGTGAATGACCTGATCAAATTCCAGGTCAAGCTGATGGAAGAGGATGGACATAGCGCCGAAAAGCTGGCTGAGCAAACCAAACTACTGGTGCTGGTGGTGTTCTTCGGTGCCTTGCTGATTGCGGGTCTGGCGGCCTGGATTGTGACCCGCAGCATCACCCGGCCGATCAATCAGGCGCTTGATGTGGCCAACAGGATTGCGCAGGGGGATCTCACTGCCACGGTCAAGGCAGACAGCACCGACGAGGTTGGCATGCTGTTGGGCTCGCTGGATGAAATGAGCACCAAGCTCGCCCAGATCATTACCGAGGTGCGTACTGCAGCCGATAGCCTCACCGGCGCCTCCGGCCAGATCAGTGCTACTTCGCAGTCACTCTCGCAAGCTTCCAGCGAACAGGCTGCCAGCGTCGAGGAAACCTCAGCTTCGATGGAAGAGATGAGCAGTTCGGTGACGCAGAACGCAGATAACGCCAAGGTCACCGACGGTATGGCCATCAAGGCCGCACGTGAAGCCGGCGAGGGCGGTGAAGCGGTCGAAAAAACCGTTCTCGCCATGAAGCAGATTGCAGACAAGATCGGCATCATCGACGACATTGCCTACCAGACCAATTTGCTGGCGCTCAACGCCGCGATCGAAGCGGCGCGTGCCGGAGAGCACGGCAAGGGCTTTGCCGTGGTGGCGGCTGAAGTGCGCAAGCTGGCCGAGCGCAGCCAGGTGGCCGCGCAGGAAATCGGCGAGCTGGCCGGCGGCTCGGTGCAGCTGGCAGAGAAGGCTGGCAAGCTGCTCGATGAAATGGTGCCCTCGATCCAGAAGACCTCCGAACTGGTGCAGGAGATCGCTGCCGCATCCACCGAGCAATCGGGCGGCGTCGGGCAGATCAATGCCGCCCTTTCCCAGCTCTCCCAGCTCACCCAGCAAAACGCCTCGGCCTCTGAAGAGCTGGCGGCCACGGCCGAAGAAATGAGTGGTCAGGCCGAGCAGTTGCAGCAGCTGATGGCTTTCTTCAAGCTGGCGGGCGGAGCGGCGAGTGCCGGGGTGGTCGACAAGGCCATGCGCTCCACGCGCCACACCGTACGCATCGGCTCTGGTGGCGAGCCGGGCGACAAGGAATTCGTGCGCTTCTAAAGGGAGGGCATCATGGCCAACATCATTCCAGCAGGCTCGCTCGCCGCCACTCTGGCCGACGAGCAGAGCCATCAGTACCTCACCTTCCTGCTTGGTGGCGAGCTCTACGCCATCGGCATTTTGTCGATCAAGGAAATCATTGAGTACGGCAAGCTCACCACCATTCCGATGATGCCCGAGCACATTCGTGGCGTGATTAATCTGCGCGGCGCGGTGGTGCCGGTGGTGGATCTCTCGGCGCGCTTTGGCCGCGGAGGCTGCCAGATCACCCGGCGCACCTGCATCGTGATCATCGAGATTGGCGGGGGCGAAGGCGAGCGCCACGATATCGGCGTGATCGTGGACGCCGTGTGCGAGGTGCAGGATATTCCGGCCAACCGCATCGAAGCCCCGCCAGCCTTCGGCGCTAACATCCGTACGGACTTCATCTCCGGCATGGGCAAGGTTGGCGAGCAGTTCGTGATCATCCTCAGCGTCAATCACGTGCTCTCGCTCGATGAACTCGCTGCACTCGGCGCACTGCACGGCAGCCTGCAGGACAACCGGGAGGGGGAAACGCTCGCCGCCTGAACCTTCTGCACGGGTGGCCCGTGTGCGGCGCCGGGCATCGGCCAGCCGCCCGCAGGTGTCTGGCCAGAGTGTCTGGCTTCCGTCTTGAAATCTGTTTGAATACCTTCGTTTCACCATGGCAGCCCAATCCTTCACTCCGCCCGGATTCCTCAATGAGCGCCCGGATTGCATCCAGGAGGTGTTCCTCAATCCGGGGGGCTTCCATTTCGGTGGTGCGGATACGCGTATCGTCACTCTGCTGGGCTCCTGTGTTTCGATCACCCTGTGGCATCCCAGGCTGCGGGTGGGGGGGATGTGCCATTTCATGCTGCCCTCGCGCGGGGTGATCCCTGAGGGTGGAAGTTACGACGGGCGCTATGGCGACGAGGCCATGAAGTTGTTCATGGGCCACATCATGCGGGTCGCCGCTGAGCCCGAGGAGTTCCAGGCCAAGCTCTTTGGCGGCGCCAACATGTTTGCTGACATTGCGCAGCGTCGCGAAGCTAATGTGGGCGAGCGCAACATCGAGATGGGGCTGGCCCAGCTGGAGCGTTACGGCATTCCATTGATCGCCAAGCATCTGGGCGGTGAAAGTCACCGCAAGCTGATGCTGGATGTCTGGAGCGGCGATGTGTGGCTCAAGCAGCAGGGCGTCAGCCCGAGCGAGATGGCGCGGGCGCGAGGCCGGAAATGAGGCGGATCCGGGTAGCTGTGATCGATGATTCGGCCATCGTGCGCCAAGTGGTGAGCGAGCTGATCAGCCATGCCGCGGATATGGAAATTGCCTGCACGGCAGCGGACCCGTTGTTTGCCCTGCCCAAGATGAGTGATGCCTGGCCCGATGTGATCGTGCTGGATATCGAAATGCCGCGCATGGATGGCATCACCTTCCTGCGCAAGATCATGGCCGAGCGACCGACCCCCGTGGTGATCTGCTCCTCGCACACCGAGCGCGGCGCGCAGGTCACCATGCAGGCCATGGCGGCAGGGGCCATCAGCATCATCACCAAGCCCCGGCTGGGTGTGCGCCAGTTCTTGCACGATGTGACCAGCGATCTGCTTGCCGCGATCCGCACTGCGGCACATGCCAACCTGCGTGGCCTGCAGGCGGCGTCCGGCGCTTCATCGGCGCTGCCTGAAGCGCGAAGTGCGGAGCCCGTTGTTGCGCGTGCCCCCCGTGCGGGCGCCCGCATGGTGGCTATCGGTACTTCCACGGGCGGCACCGTGGCGCTGGAGAACGTGCTGCGCCAGATGCCGGCCGATTGCCCGCCGCTGGTGATCGTGCAGCACATGCCGGAGAAATTCACCGCTGCCTTTGCCGAACGCCTCGACAGCTTCTGTATACCCGAGATCCGTGAGGCACAGGATGGCGATCGGGTGCTGCCGGGGCGCGCCCTGATTGCGCCGGGTGGCAGCCACATGCAATTGGTGCGTGTGGCCAGCGGTTGGGCCGTGGAGGTGGCTGACGGCCCGCTCGTGAATCGCCACAAACCCTCGGTGGACGTGCTCTTTCGTTCGGTGGCAAAGCTCGCGGGGAGCAGTGCGCTGGGCGTGATCATGACCGGTATGGGTGATGATGGCGCGCGCGGCCTCAAGGAAATGCACGACGCCGGCGCACTGACGCTGGGGCAGGATGAAGCCAGCTGCGTGGTCTACGGCATGCCCAAGGAGGCCATGCGCCTGGGCGGCGTGCAGGAGCAACTGGCGCTGCCCGATATTGCCCGGCGCATCCTGGAGTTGGCCTGAGCCTCTTCAGGCGCTTCCCGCCCTGGGGGCATGAAGCTGCAGGGGCTGCCTCTTTGTGCGCCTCAAAGCTGTGCCGCTGGCGACGTTATTAATTCAGAGAGCGGCCAAGTGGAGCCTGCTTGATTCCCGGAGGCAAGATGAAAACAGTTCCCTTCCTGTGCGTGGCCTGGCTGGCCGCGTTCGGTAGTGCTCACGCAGCGGATGAGTTTGCTTCTGCCAAAGAGGCTGAAAGCATGGTGGTCAAGGCCGTTGCGGCGCTCAAGTCCAACCGCGCGGCGACGCTGAGCGAGATCACGGCCAAAGCCCCGAAATGGATTGATCGTGATCTTTATCCGGTGGTGTATGACACCACCGGCAAGGTGCTGGCTCATGGCCAGAACGACAAGATGGTCGGCAAGGATCTGATCGATTTCAAGGATCCGGACGGCAAGCTGTTTGTGCGTGAGCGTGTTGATCTTGCCAAAAGCAAAGGCAAGTTTTGGCAGGACTACAAATTCACCGATCCGGTCAGCAAAAAGGTTTTGCCCAAGCAAGCGTATTGCGAGCGCTCCGGCGAGGACATTGTCTGTGCCGGCGTGTACAAGCGTTGAGCCTGCGTGAAGGGGCCGGCTTCTGCCGGGCCCGCTAGCCTGATACCCACCGGGAGCGCTTCATGCGGATCATTCACCGGATGCTCGCTGCACCGCTCTTGTGCGCGCTGCTCATGCTGCTCCTTGGGGCCAGCAGTGTCATTTCGATCAACGCAATGGGCGCTGCCCTGCGCGAGCTGTTCGAACAACGCTTCAACTATGTGCTCCTCCTCAAGGGGCTGGAAAACGGCCTCCTGCAGTCTCATGCCGAGGCCTACAGCCTGTTCACGGCGCTGGATGGTCTGGCTTCCGAAAAGGTGGCGGCGCGCACAGCAGCCATCGATGCGGCCATCGTCCGGACCGACTCCCAGGTCCAGGCCATCCGCACTGCAAACGATATCGGGGAAGCCGAACGTGCCGTGCTGGGCGAGGTGGCCAGCGGTCTGGCGCGTTATCGCAAGGCCGTCAGTACGGCGCTGGATATGGCGACCGTGGACCCCAACATGGGCCGCTCGGGCATGCAGACCGCTGACGATGTGTTCCGCGAGATCGTCCGGGCGATGAGTCAGGCCATCGAGAGCCAGACCGATGCGGCTCGCGAGCGTTATGAGTCCGCCGAAGCGGATGCCCGCCAGGCACTCCTGATGACGGCGGCGATTCTGGTCGCGTCCCTGTTGCTTTCCATCGTCACCAGCTTCTTCATGGCACGCCGGATAGCCATCCCGATGGCTGATGCCGTGCGCGTAGCCGGCCGGGTGGCCGACGGTGATCTGACCGAGCGGATCGCACCGCAGTCCGCCGACGAGGTGGGCCAGTTGCTGATGGCGCTGGCGCGCATGCAGGAGGGCTTGCGCATCGTGATTGGTGAGGTGCAGGCCAGTGTGCGTAATGTAGAGGAAGCTGCCCACACCATGAGCGGTGTGGCCAGTGGTGTGGCTGAAACAGTCAGCCAGCAGAGCACTTCCCTGGCAGGTATTTCGCAGATGGTGAGTGGCCTTACTGAAAGTGTGTGGAGCGCTGCCGAGCGCACCGAGGCGGTGGTGCAGGTTGCACACGAAACCTCGCAGACGGCCACCTGTGGACGCGACCTTGTGCTTCACGCCGCAGAAGAAGTGCGCCACATCGTGAGCACCGTGGATGGCACCGCCAACTCGATGACGGCTCTCGTCAGCAGCGCCGAAGAGATCAGCGGTTTTGCCAACGTGATCCACGAGATTGCGGACCAGACCAATCTGCTGGCGCTTAATGCTGCAATTGAAGCTGCGCGTGCCGGCGAGGGTGGGCGTGGTTTTGCCGTGGTCGCTGATGAGGTGCGCAAGCTGGCCGAAAAAACCGCGACGGCCACCTCACAGATCCAGCGAATGATCGAGCAGGTACAACGCCAGGCGCGGGAAGCGGCAGGTGAAATGGGCGTGGCGCGGCAGCAGGTGGAAAGCGGCGTGAGCGAAGTTGAAAGCCTGCGCGATCCGCTACGCCAGCTTGATGAAGGTGCCCATCGCTCGCTGGAGAATTTGCGTGAGCTGAGTGAAGTGGCGCGCCAGCAAACCAGCGCTTCGACCGAGATTGCCCAGCGTGTGGAGCAGATCAGCCAGAGTAGCGCGATTAGTTCCTCTGCCGTAGAACGTGGGCGCGAGGCTGCAGGCGAACTGGAGCATCTCGCTCGCGGCCTGACCGAGACGGTCGCACGCTTCCGCTGCTGAAATCCGCGCGCTGCCGCGCAGACAAAGGCCCTCTTGGGCTTGGCTCCAGGGTGCCTTGAATCCGATCCGGGCAGATCCAGCCGGCATGCCTGCGCCATAGCCGGGCGGGCGCTGCGCTACACTGGCGCCTTGCCCAAGCCGGAGTTCTCCATGTCCGCCACCTCGTCCGAAGCCCTGCCGCGCAGCCTTGCTATCCTGGTCGTCCTGGCCCTGATCGTGTCCGGTATCGCCCCCTTCGATCGCATTACCTGGGTCATGGAAGTCGTGCCTGCGGTGCTTGCAGTAGCTGTGCTGGTGGCCAGCCGCCAGCGCTATCCGCTCACGGATTTGCTCTACATCCTCATTGCCTTGCATTGCCTCGTCCTGATCTATGGCGGGGCCTATACCTATGCCCGGGTGCCGCTTGGCTTCTGGCTGCAGGACTGGCTGGGCTTTGCGCGCAACCCCTATGATCGTCTCGGCCACTTCATGCAGGGCTTTGTGCCGGCCATGGTGGCGCGTGAAATCCTGCTACGCGGCGCCTGGGTGCGCGGCCGGCGAATGGCTGCCTTCCTGTGCATCTGCGTAGCGCTGGCCGTGAGTGCCTGTTACGAGCTGGTCGAATGGTGGGCGGCACTGCTGCTCGGGCAGGGGGCTGACGAGTTTCTCGGCACCCAGGGCGACCAGTGGGATACGCAGTGGGATATGTGCATGGCGCTGATCGGAGCCTGCACTGCGATGCTCTTGTTCGCGGGCTGGCACGATCGCCAGATCGCGAAAATGAACCAAGGCAAACCCACAGGCGGAGCGCCTTCTTCTGCGTAGGTGCATCTTGATCTGTTCGGTCTTAAGTATTCGCCTTGCAGGAGCGCTCGGGAAGCATGGTGCCGGGCGCCCTGCCTGGATTTGGGCGTCACCGTGATTTCTTACCGCGAAGCCTCCGTCACGGACCTGAGTTCAATCTGCGCGCTGGGCAATGAGGCGCACCAGATCCACCGTGCTGCCTGGCACAGATATTCGCGCCCTGTGGTGGCCTCGAGCGCGATCATGACGCCTGGGCGAAGAGCCTTGCTTCTCCGGATTCCGCCATGTTTGTTGCGGAGGAGAATGCGTGGATCATCGGGTTCATCGCCGTCGGCCTGGTCAGTGAAACAGGCCCGCTCATGCAGCCATCACCTACGGTCGGATTGGCTCTGTCGGAGTCGCCGCAGAGCACAGAGGCAAGGGTGTTGGCCGGGCTCTGGTTGCTCTGGCCGAAGCGTGGGCGGCGAGACGTGGAGCCGCGGACATGCGTCTGCAGGTCTGGTCCTTCAACGAGAGAGCGATGGCCCTCTATGAAGAACTTGGCTATTCGGTTCGCTCCCATGTCCTGGGCAAGCGATTGCCATAGCCGAGGGTAAGGATTGACGTTCGATTCAAGGCTTGCCTCAGCAGTCACTCGTGAATCCTGGCGGTGCCGGGAGCGCGAGAGTATTCGGGGCTGAAAGGCCGGCGCCAGACCCGCGTGTGTCTGGCGCATCCTTCTGCGGTCTTCAGGGCTTGGCGAGGTGCCAGGTGTTGTTCACGCCGTCTCCCGTGCGGTCGCCCGGTTTCTGATCCTTGATCCAGTAGTACAGCGGCTTGCCCTTGAAGGCCCACTGCTTCTTGCCGTCGTCGCGCGTGACGATGCTGTAGTCCCCACTCGGGGCTTCGCCCTCGGCCACGTAGAGCGGCGGCCAGTTTGTTGCGCAGGGGCCGTTACAGACGCTCTTGCCGTTGCCTGCCGTGTCGCGGTCGAAGGTGTAGAGCGTCATGCCGCCGTTGCCGGTAAGGACGCCGTCAGTGAGCTTGGCCGGGGCTGGCGGCTGCATCGCACAGGCGGCGAGCAGGGCTGAGAGGAGCAGCGGGTAGGTGAGATGCCTGATTTTCATGGTGTTCTCCTTATTGGGGTGGGGATGCGCACTTTGGGTCTGGCGCCCCTGCTGCAGACTATTCCGGGCCTGAGCGGGCTGCCCGGAAACCTCCCACTCGTACGCAATGGGGCCTTGCGCTGCTTGCGGGTGGCCTGAGCCTGCTGCTCTGCGACTTGACTTGGACAGGGCGCCGGAACATATTTCACGCCACTGAACTTATTACTTCAGTGCTAGAGACCCATTGCCGGGAGCCAGGACCGGCGATGGCCACTACATAGCCTGGCAGGAGACAAGACATGAAATTCCGTTTCATTACCGGCGCCTTGCTGGCGCTGGCGGCCGTCAGCACCCAGGCCGCTTCGGATGCACCGACCGGCTACACCAAGTGTGCGCAGAACACCGGGGCGACCTGCACGATGACGGGCAGCCGCTCGGTGGCACTCGGCAAGTCCGGTAGCTTTGTTTACGCCACCAAGACGGACAGCTTTGCCTGCATCGGCTCGGCGTTCCCGAGCAATAGCTACACCACCTCGGCCTGGTGCTCGTATGCTGGCAGTACGTCGGCGGCCTCCAGCGCAGCTGCTTCATCCGCTGCTGCCAGCGCGGCAGCATCTTCCAAGGCCGCTTCCAGTGCGGCGGCTTCGTCCAAGGCCGCTTCCAGCGTCGCCGCTTCGTCAAAAGCCGCCTCTTCGACTGCCGGTATCCCGGCGGCCACTGGCACTGTGATCAATCCCACGACGGTCACCATTCCGGCCAATACCACCAAGGACTACGGCTTCCAGCGCATCGGCATTAGCGCCCAGGCCGCCAGCTGTGATGACGAAGGGCAGAAGCCGGTCTTCCTGCTCGAAGATGGCGCGGTGCTCAAGAACGTGATCATCCATGGTGGCCTCAATGGTTCCGATGGCGTGCATTGCAAGGGCAATTGCACGCTCGAGAACGTGCATTGGGAAGACGTGTGTGAAGACGCGGCCACCATGCTCGGTGGCTCGGGCAAAGTCATGAGTGTGGTGGGGGGCTCGGCCAGCCATGCGTCGGACAAAGTGTTCCAGCACAACGGCAAGGGCAGCACGGTCAAGGTGCGGGATTTCAACACCTATGGCGATATTGGGCGTTTCTGGATGTCCTGCGGCAATTGCTCGGACAACGGTGGCCCGCGCAAACTGGATATCGACCGTGTGAATATCACCGGCCGCATCTGGGATTCAGCCAAGAACGTCCAGGCCTATGCCATCCGCTTGAACTACAACTACGGCGACAAGGCTACGGTGCGTAACCTGAAGATCAAGAACTACGTCAAGGGCAGCCCCAAGGTGTGCGTGCAGGCCGTGGGCGTGCAGCCGGGCGAGGCACAGACCAATAACGGCGAGTTCTTCAACACCGCCTATTGCGATCTGAGTCCGGCAGATGTGACGGCTTACTGATCCCGCTCCGAGTACTTGCAAGCTGAGCCGCCCCGCGTGTTGCGCCGGGCGGCTTTTTCATGCGGTGGGTTTTGGCATCAGCGTCCAAGCCGGGCGATGCAGGAGCCTCGCTGCTATTCGCCAAACACGCTCTGCCACAAGGCCTGTACTGGCGTGCGCCAATGGTCCAGGCTATCGTCGGGCACGCGGCTCTTGTACTGGTTCAGACGCAGGCCGTGCTGGGCGTGGCGCAGGGCGCGATAGCTGTTGGCGCTGGCTTCGGCCAGCGCTGCCGGAATCAGGCCGGCATTGGCCGCGCGGCCCAGGAGGGCGATGTTGCCCTTGTTTTCGGTGAGTTCGGGATGGGCGTGGGAATAGGCCAGCACCAGATACTGGACGATGAATTCCACGTCGATCAGGCCGCCTGCGTCATGCTTGAGCTCGAAGCCCGGTCCCTTGTTGGCGAAGGATTCGCGCATCTTGCGGCGCATGCCCAGCACCTCTTCGCGCAGCTTGGTGATGTCGCGCTGCTGGGCCAGCAGGCCGGTGCGCAGGGTTTCGAACTGGGCGCCTACGGCCGGGTGGCCAGCGCAGAAGCGGGCGCGCGTCAGGGCCTGCAACTCCCATACCCAGGCGTCATTGCGCAGGTATTGGGCGAAGCCTTCCAGGGACACCACCAGCAGACCGGATTCGCCGTTCGGGCGCAGGCGCGTGTCGATCTCGAAGAGGTGGCCAGCGGCGGTGCGACTGTCGAGCCAGGTATTGATGCGCTGGGCGAGGCGGGCGTAGACCGGCTGGCAGTCGGTGTTCGGGTCGTCATGCACATAGACCAGATCGAGGTCTGAGGCATAGCCGAGTTCCTTGCCACCGAGCTTGCCGTAGCCAAGGATGCCGAAGCGGTGTTCATCGGCGTGGCGGCGGGCGCGCTTCCAGTTCAGGCTGAGGGTTTCGGCCAGCACCGTATCTGCGGCGGCCGAGAGGTGGTCGGAGAGACGCTCCACGCTGAGCTGGCCGGCGAGATCCCGGTTGAGCAGGCGGAAGACCTGGGCATGGTGCTGCTCGCGCATCACGTCCATCTGGCGCTCCACATCGTCGCCGAGGCGCTCCATGGCCTCGTGCAGGGCGGTGGCGAAGTGGGACCAGTCCGGCTCCTCGGTGAGGCTGCGGTTATCCAGCAACTCGTCGAGCAGCAGCGGATGGCGCGTCACGTAGGTGGCGGCCCAGCTGGAGGCGGAGACCAGTTCCACCACGCGTGCCATGGCCTGTGGGTATTGCTGCAGCAGGGCGAGGTAGGCCGAGCGGCGGCAGATCGCTTCGAGCAGCTCGATCATGCGGGCGAGGGTCTGATCGGGATCGGGGCGTGCTGCGGCGAGCTCGAGGATGCGCGGCATCAGCGCATCCAGGCGGTGGCGGGCTTCGTCTCCCATGCTGCGCAGGCGGGCGCTGTTGCGGAACTCCTGCAGGCGGGCGGAGGATTCGAGCGGCTTGCGGTAGCCAAGCTCGCCGAGGCAGTCGCCGGTCGGCCCGGCTTCACAGGCGCCTTGCCAGATCGGGTCGAGGCGATGATCTTGCGCCACCGGGTCGCCGAAGACTTCGGTGAAGTGCTTGCCCACGATGTGGCGGTGCACATTGAGTGCTGCGATGAGGCCCTCGTAATCGTCGCAGTTCATGGCCCGGGCCAGGCGCAGGCGGTCTTCGGCATTGCCCGGGATGGTATGGGTCTGGGCGTCTTCGAGATACTGGATGCGGTGTTCGAGGCGGCGCAGGAAATCGTAGGCGGCGGCCAGCAGGGCTTCGGTTTCGGCTTCGAGCTGGCCGCGATGGACCAGCGCGCGCAGCACCTTGAGGGTCGGGCGGATCTGCAGGCCGTGATCACCGCCGCCGCGGATCAGCTGGAAGACCTGGGCCAGGAATTCGATTTCGCGGATGCCGCCGGGGCCGAGCTTTACGTTGTCCGCCATTTCGCGGCGGGCCACTTCGCGGCGGATCTGCGCATGCAGTTCGCGCATGGCGTTGATGGCGCCGAAGTCGAGATACTTGCGGAAGATGAAGGGGCGGGCGATGTTCTTCAGCTCATCGTGGCGTGTGCCGGTCAGCGGGCGCGCCTTGATCCAGGCGTAGCGCTCCCATTCGCGGCCCTGGGTGATGAAGTAGTTCTCCAGCATCTCGAAGCAGGCCACCAGCGGGCCGGAGTCGCCATTCGGGCGCAGGCGCATGTCGACGCGGAACACATAGCCATCGCCGGTGAGCTCAGAGATCGCGCCGATCAGCGCGCGACCCAGGCGGGTAAAGAAATCGAAGTTGCTGATGCTGCGTGCGCCGTCGGTTTCGCCGTCTTCTGGGTAGGCAAAGATCAGATCGATATCGGAGGACACATTCAGCTCGCCGCCACCGAGTTTGCCCATGCCGATCACGATCAGCGCCTGGGCTTCGCCAGAGGGACTGCGCGGTGTGCCAAAGCGGGTCGTGAGCTGGGCCGTGAGCACGCGCTGGGCGGTGACGATGGCGGCCTCAGCGATGTTGGTCATGGCCGCGGTGACTTCCTCCAGCGGCGCCAGCCCGGCCAGATCGCGCACCATGGCGTGCGCCGCCACCCAGCTCTTGAGGGCGCGCAGGCGCGGGGCCAGATTCGTCTCGTCGAGCGGGCTTTCTGCCAGGAAGGCTTCCATGTCGGCGCGCGTGAGTGGCGCAGCAAGACTCGTCCCGAGGCGCTCGGCCAGCCAGGGACGGGCAGCAAGCTGGCGTTCGAGGTGGCGGCTGTGGGCACAGGCGCGGCTGATCAGGGCAGTGGTATCGGTCATGGTGGAAACGCGACGGACGGTTGTCAGACTCTGTGATCTACGGCGGAATAAAGGGCGGCAGCAGGTCCGGCCCTGATAAAATCGCCCTCCCATCATGCCGCCACCGCAGTGGCGACGTCCAGCCTGAATGCTTGAGCCGACCGGCACCCCTCCTGATTCGCTGTGCACGCGTGCCCGCTCCCGTTGGCAGGCCTGGCTGCGTCTGCCCCTGATGTTGCCTAAGCTGTTGCGCACGCTGCTGCTGCTGACCTTCTTCGTGCTCGGCGTGGCCCTGCTCTTGCTGCGCTATCTTGGCGCGCCGCAGATTGCCGCGCACCGCGTGGAGATCGAACAGGCGCTGAGCCAGGCCCTCGGCTTGCCGGTGCGCATCGAGCAGCTCGATGCAAACTGGGATGGCCTGCGCCCGGAGCTCGCCATCCGCAATGTGCAGGTGCTGGACAAGGCCGGTCGCCCGGCGCTGGAATTGCCGGCGGTGAATGCCGCGGTGGCCTGGTCCTCCCTGTGGCATTTTGGCCTGCGTCTGCATCGCCTCGAGATCATCCGCCCGGAGTTGGCCGTGCGTCGCGAGGCCGATGGCCGTCTGTTCGTGGCCGGTTTGGCGGTGAGTACCGGTGGCGAGGGTTCCGGCGCGGCAGATTTCGTGTTGCAGCAGGATCAGATCCTGATCCGCGATGCACGCCTGACCTGGGCCGATGCCCAGCGCTCGGCCCCACCGCTGACCCTGGACAAGGTCAGTCTGCGCCTCGAAAACAGCGGCCGGCGTCACCGTTTCGCACTGCAGGCGAGCCCGCCTGCGGCCTATTCGGCCAATCTGGATCTGCGTGGCGATCTGCGCGGGCGCAGTTTCGCTGAGCTCGAAGACTGGCGCGGCACTGTTTACACCTCGCTCGACGAGGCGGATCTGGCGGTCTGGCAGCAATGGGTGGATTACCCGCTGGGTCTGACCCGTGGACGCGGTGGGTTACGTGCCTGGGCCAGCTTCGATGCCCTCCAGCTCACCGGCCTGACGGCCGATGTGGCGCTGGCCGAGGTGTCGCTGCGCTTCGGCAAGGATATTCCGCAGTTGGACCTGCATGCGCTGCAGGGGCGGGTGCGCCTGAGCCGCCGTGACGGAGGTATCGATCTGGCGGCCGAGCGCCTCAGCCTCGCCGCACAGGACGGCCTGCAGGTGGGCCCAACCACGCTGAGTCTGCGTTATGTGCCGGCCCGGGCCGGGCGCGAAGCGCGCGGCGAATTTGCCACCAGCGCCCAGG
This sequence comes from Uliginosibacterium aquaticum, assembly GCF_012972705.2. Classification (GTDB taxonomy): domain Bacteria; phylum Pseudomonadota; class Gammaproteobacteria; order Burkholderiales; family Rhodocyclaceae; genus Uliginosibacterium; species Uliginosibacterium aquaticum. Next base: position 976,111 of record NZ_JABCSC020000001.1, read on the forward strand.
ATGTGAAGGTGCTGGCCCAGCTCGCAAGCTTCCTCCCACTGCCCGAGGAGCAGCGCCGCCAACTGGTGCTGGCCGACCCTTCCGGGCGCATCGAAGATGTGAAACTCAGCTGGGAGGGGAGTGCGGCCAAACCGGTCGAGCATTTCACCCTGGCCGCCCGTTTTGCTGATCTGCACCTCCATCCAGTGGGGCATATTCCTGGCTTCAAGGGGCTTTCGGGCCAGCTCAGCGGCAGCGAGCGCAGTGGTGAGTTCCGCCTCGGTTTCAAGCAGGGCGGCCTCTATCTGCCGCACATCATGCATGAACCCTTCATGGTGCTGGATCAGGCCGAACTCAAGGGGCGCTGGGGCTATGAGCCGGCGCCGCAGGACAAGGTCCAGCGTCTCACCGTGCGGCTGGACCGGCTGCAGGCCAGCAATCCGGATGTGCAGGCCGAGGCCTCCGGTTACTGGCAGGCGCGGGCCAGCGGGCCGGGCTATCTGGATGTCCGCGCGCGCGCGCCGGCGGCCAGGCTCGATGCGGTGTGGCGCTACATTCCGGCGGTGGCGCCGGTGCAGGCCGTGGATTGGCTGCGCAGCTATCTGCAGGGTGGGCGCGGTGAGAACCTGGCCTTCCAGCTCACGGGTGAGCTGAACCAGTTCCCCTTCAATCACGCGCCCGGCGTGTTCAAGCTCGAAGCCGGCCTGCGCGACGCGCTGATCAGCGAGTTCTACTCCGGCTGGCCCGGTATGAATGCCTTGCAAGGCAGCTTCATGCTTGATCGCCAGCGCATGACCATCCGGGCCGATAGCGGCCGCTACGGCGCAGCCACCGCGCGCGGCGTGAAGGTCGAGATTCCGGACCTGATGGACCAGGGCAAGCAGGTGCTTACCGTTGATGGCAAGGCCAGCGGCCCCAACCCTGATTTCCTGCGCTACGTGAATGGCAGCCACCTGCTGGCCAATCTGGTTGGCAGTTTCACGCGCAATGTGCGTGCCAGCGGTAATGGAGAACTCAATCTGCGCATTGAAATCCCGCTGCATGAATCCATCCACACCCGGGTGCGCGGCGATTACCGTTTCCAGGCGCCGAGCCTGCAACTGATCCCGGCCTTGCCTGAATTCACCGAAGCCAGCGCCACGCTGGGCTTCACCGAGAAGGGTATCAGCCTGCCGGTGGCAGGGGCCATGTTCCTGGGGCGGCGTGTGCGCGCCACCGGCGTGACCGAAGCGGACGGCAACCTGCGCTTCGATGCCCAGGGCAGCATGACTGCGAGTGGGCTGGACCAACTGGTGCGCAACCCGGCCTGGCGTCACCTTGGGGGTGAAACTCCAGTGGCCCTGGTGATCCGGGTGCGCCACGGCCTGCTTGATCTGAGTGCGGACACCAGCCTGATCGGCATCAGCTCCAGCTTGCCGGCGCCCTTTGCCAAACCCGCCAGCGAGGCCTGGCCGCTGAACTTTTCCCTGCGTCAGGAAAAGCGCGAGACCTTGGGCGGGCAAAACCAGATCTGGCGTGTGCGCCTCGACAAGCGTCTCGATGTGGCCTGGAGCGAGCGCTGCGGTGATACGCCTTGCCAGTTCACCTCGGGCGCGCTGGCCGTTGGCGAAACCGCCACGCTGCCGATGCAGGGCTGGCGTTTTTCCGGTGTGGCGCCTCAGGTGGACGTCAATCCCTGGATCCCGGTGGTCGATGAATTCATGACGGGCTTTGCCTCGGGCAGCGGTGGTCAGCCCCAGGTCGCGGCGGCTTTCCGGGTGGGCGAGCTGCGCGTGGGGGGCTATCGCTTCCGAGACCAGCAGGGCAAAGCCTTGCGTCGTGGCAATGACTGGAGCCTGCAGCTCGACGGGCCGGACATGGCCGGCGAGCTGAGCTGGGGCGAGTTGGGTGCCGGCAATCTGCGTGCCCGTCTCAAGCGCCTGAACCTGCAGCACCCGGGCGGCGCTGCCGAGATTGCCAGCGTGGTGGATGTAGCCGAGTCCGCCAGTGGTCGCCAGTTGCCGGCGCTGGATGTGGAGGCCGAGCACTTCAGCACCCGCAACATCGATTTCGGCCAGCTCAAACTGCGTGCGGTGAATGATGGCCAGCTCTGGAAGCTCGAGCAGGTCAGCCTCAAGACGCCGGATCTCGAATTCACCGGCAGCGGTCACTGGCAGCGTGTCGGCCTGAAGCCGGGCACCCATCTGGACTTCAGCCTGCATAGCGAGGATGCCGGCGCGATGCTCGCGCGCCTGGGCTTCGCCGGCATGGTCGATAAGGGCACGGTCGACTTCGAAGGCAAGGCGGAATGGCGTGGCGCGCCTACTGCGATCGACTACCCGAGCCTGGCCGGCAGCCTCAAGCTCGAGGCCCGCAAGGGCCGCTTCCGCCAGATGGACCCCGGCGCCGGCCGCCTGCTCGGGATCATGAGCCTGCAGTCCCTGCCGCGCCGCCTGACCCTCGATTTCAGCGACATCTATGCCCAGGGCTTCGCCTTCGACCGCATCAGCGGCGAGATGAGCGTGGCCGCCGGCGTGCTGCATACCAACGATCTCGAAGTGCGCGGCCCGGCGGCACGCGTCTTCATCACCGGCAATACCGATCTGGGCCGCGAGCAGCACGATCTGCAGGTGATGGTGCAGCCGACCCTGTCGGAAACGGTGGCCGTGGGAGGCGCCCTGGCGGTGGGCGTGTTCAACCCGCTGATTGGCGCGGCCACCTATGTGGCGCAGAAGATCCTGCTGGACCCGGTCGAGAAAATGTTCAGCTACGAATACCAGGTGCGTGGCCCGTGGGCCGAGCCCCGGGTCGACAAGATCAGTACCCTGAAGGCTGCCGTGCAATCCGGTGTCCAGTCCGGAGTTTCATCCGTCGAGGAGGGAGAGAAATGACGCCGTCCGCCATGCGTGTTGCCGCCGTGCAGATGATTTCCGGGCCGGACGTGGCCGCCAACCTGGCTGAGGCTGCCCGCCTGATCGCTGAGGCGGCTGCACAGGGGGCGCAGCTCGTGCTGCTGCCCGAGTATTTCCCGCTGATCCATGCTGATGAACAGGCCAAGATCGGCATCCGCGAAAACTTTGGCGAGGGGCCGATTCAGCGCTTCCTCGCGGCCGAAGCCAGGCGCCATTGCCTGTGGCTGATCGGTGGCACCTTGCCGCTGGCTGCGGCAGACCAGGCCCACGTGCTCAACAGCAGCCTGGTGTTCGACCCGCAGGGCGCGTGCGTGGCGCGTTACGACAAGATCCACCTCTTCGGCTTCACGCGTGGCGCCGAGCATTACGACGAATCCCGCACTATCGAAGCCGGCCGCGAGATCGTGAGCTTCGAAGCACCCTGCGGCCGGGTCGGCCTCTCGGTGTGCTACGACCTGCGCTTCCCTGAACTTTATCGCCGCATGGGCAGTCCGAACCTCATCGTGGTGCCTGCCGCCTTCACCGAAACCACGGGACGGGCACACTGGGAAATCCTGCTCAGGGCAAGAGCCATCGAGAACCAGTGCTATGTGCTGGCCTCGGGGCAGGGTGGTGAGCATCCTTCGGGCCGTCGCACCTTCGGCCACAGCATGCTGATCGATCCTTGGGGCGAGATAGTATCGACCCTCGCGAGCGGCCCCGGCGTGGTCGTGGGGGAGATCGATCCCAAGCGTATCGCCGCCGTGCGCGAGAGCCTGCCGGCCCTGCAGCACCGCATTTTCAAAGAATCCGCCTCAACCGAACCTGGAACGCTTCCCGCATGAGTCACCCCGCAGCAAACCCCGCGCTGGATATCGCCGCCGAACTCCTCCTCACGCCCTATGGCCTCACCACCGCCTCGCTCGATCGTAGCCTCGGCCAGATCCTGAGCCACGATGTGCAGTTCGCTGACCTCTACTTCCAGTACCAGCGTGCTGAGAGCTGGAGTCTCGAAGAGGGCATCGTCAAGGCTGGCAGTTTCAATATCGAGCAAGGAGTTGGAGTACGCGCCATCGCTGGCGACAAGACCGCCTTCGCCTATTCCGACGACATCAGCCTGGCCGCCCTTGGCGAGGCCGCCAAAACCGTGCGCGCCATCGGCGCTCAGGGCCAGAGCCGCAAGACCCGCGTGCGCTCGCCCGGCCTGCCAGCGCCGCTCTATGCCGCTGTCGATCCGCTGCCCTCGCTGCCGGACGCCGCCAAGATCGCGCTGCTCGAGCGCCTCGAACAATATGCCCGTGCCGAAGATCCGCGCGTCGTGCAGGCCATGGCCTACCTCGCCTCGAGCTGGGACGTGGTGCTGGTTGCCCGCAGCGACGGCCACCTGGCGGCTGACGTGCGCCCGCTGGTGCGCCTGTCGCTGACGGTGATCCTCGAGGATGGCGGCCGCCGCGAGCAAGGTTCCTCCGGCGGCGGTGGCCGCAGCGACTACGCGCTCTTCGACGACGCTGTGCTGCGCGATTACGCCCGCCGCGCGGTGCATCAGGCCAGCGTGAATCTCTCCGCCAAGCCCGCCCCGGCCGGCAGCATGACCGTAGTGCTGGGCTCTGGCTGGCCCGGCATCCTGCTTCACGAGGCTATCGGCCACGGTCTTGAGGGCGACTTCAACCGCAAGGGCAGCTCCGCCTTCGCCGGCCGCATCGGCCAGCGTGTCGCCGCCAAGGGCGTCACCGTAGTCGATGACGGCACCCTCACTGGGCGCCGCGGCTCGCTGACGGTGGACGACGAAGGCAATCCCACCCGCTGCACCACCCTGATCGAAGACGGCATCCTCGTCGGCTACATGCAGGACATGCACAACGCAGGCCTGATGGGCGTTGCACCCACCGGCAACGGCCGCCGCGAATCCTTCGCCCACCTGCCGATGCCGCGCATGACCAACACCCTGATGCAGGCCGGCGACAAGGATCCGGCCGAGATCATCGCATCGGTCAAGAAGGGCCTCTACGCGGCCAACTTCGGGGGAGGTCAGGTCGACATCACCAGCGGCAAATTCGTGTTCTCCACTGCCGAAGCCTACCTGATCGAAAACGGCAAGATCACCCAGCCAGTGAAGGGGGCGACGCTGATCGGCAACGGCCCGGACGCGCTGACCCGCGTTTCCATGATCGGCAATGATCTGGCGCTGGACCCCGGCGTGGGCACCTGTGGTAAGGAAGGCCAGAGCGTGCCGGTCGGCGTCGGCCAGCCGACCTTGCGCATCGACGGCCTGACCGTGGGTGGCACCGGCGGCTGAGCGCCGGCGGTACTGCACAAGACAAAGGCGCCGTGAGGCGCCTTTGTCTTTTTGGGCAGCAATTGATCCGGAGCGGGTGGTCGGGGAACTAAAAAGCGGGTGCTCAGGCGTAGGGCGGGTTAGGCGAAGCTGTAACCCGCGCATGACGGCACACCTTCAACCGCCCCACACATAACCGCCCCGCGACACAACAACCATCATTCCAGATCGGACGGTTTGTCCGTGCAGGTCATTTCATTGACCCGCCCTACCTGGTTCAGTCAGCCCAACCCGCTCCGGAGGTCAAACGCAGGAAACCGGAGGCCGTTGGCCCCAGGCTGAATGAGTGCTTGCTTGCATTAAGGAACCATCAAGCGGCAGGCTGTGTTGCCTCAACGAGTGGAAACCAGCCTTTCGCCACCTGAATAACGCCCCACAACTTGTCGGGGATCGTCAGTTGCGGCACGCGCTCGGAATCGAGCGCCGTGGCAATCTCTGTATCCCTGCCTTCGCTTGCGAGTTCGACCCAGGTCGGATTCATCACCAGGCCCTGCCCGATGGCGACCAACTTCAGGCCTGTCGTTAATGCTTTTTCGGCGTCCTCGGGCGTCCGGATAAGACCTGCCGCAATTAAAGGAATACGGTCAGCGACGTGCTCAACGATCAGCTCGGCAGTGGTTCGCTCGCCGGTGTGGTCGGCGGGTCTGGCATTCGGAATGTCAAAGAGCGATGCATGAAGGTAATCGACGCCCGCCTCGATCAGCCGGTCAATCAGCACGTAGCTATCGCTAATACGTAGCGCTCCTTCGCCGGGTTCCTCCGGTGAGATGCGGTAGCCCAGCAGGAAAGGCCGCTTGGCGTGTTCTGCGATGACCCGCTGAGCCTCGCGCACCACGGCCATAGGGAAGCGCATGCGGTTTTCGAGCGAGCCACCCCATTCATCCTCGCGCTGGTTGAACATGGGCGAGAAGAAGTTCTGGATGAGGAAGCCATGAGCGCCATGTAGCTCGATGCCATCGAAACCCGCCTCAATGGCGCGACGTGTCGTTTCGCCGAACGCCTTGATGATCTTTTCGATTTCTTCCCCGCTCAGCGCATGACTGGTCACTTCGGCGCTATTGAACGGGCTGGGCGGCACCTTGAGGGCACTGGCACTGGCAACGCGACCATCCGGCACGAGGTGTGGCAAGGCTTTGTTGCCGGCGTGGAAAATCTGCAAGATGGCCGGCGCACCGCCGCTCTTGGCCGCTTCCGCGAGGCGACGCAGGCTGGGAATATAGCGATCATCATCGCTGGCGAACTCGTCCGTGAAGCCGATACCGTCCGGAGTCACGTGCGTGCAACCTGTCACCACCATGCCGACTCCGTTTACACGAGCGCGATAGTAGGCCACTTCCTGGTCGGAGATGCTGCCGTCCGGGTTCGCCGACCATGTCGTCATCGGTGCCATCACGGCGCGGTTGCGCAAGGTGAGTCCGTTTTTGAAAGTTAATGGCTGGAACAGCCTCGATCTGGTTGGGGTCATTTGAATTGAATCTCCACGGTTGAAACGGGAGCTCCGCAGCGAGTTGCGCTCCCATGGCAAGCAGTGTGTCCCTAAGCACCTGGGGCGCGTTTGCCAAAACCGTCGCACTTCTTGCCTGAAATGATGAGATTCGATCGATGACCGGGTTGGTCTGAGTTTGGCAATGCTAAGCTTCAACCACAAAACCTGAAGGCAAAGCCTTGACTACACGGAGACGTCCAATGGCCATTGAAGCAAGGCCTGACATCGGAGAGCTTGTCAGTCTGGTTGGCGAGACTGCACAAACTGATGGAGATTACGACACGCCGATTCCCGCGCTGAAACTCCGTCGCTGCAGTTCAACCACCGATCCGAAGCCTTGCATCTATGGCTTGGGTCTTGTACTGATCGTGCAAGGCAGCAAGCGGATCACTCAGGGCGACGAGATCTTCGACTACGGGGCCGGACAATCTCTTATAACGACCGTGGATATGCCCGTGGTGGCGTATGTCACGCGTGCCAGCACCGCAGAGCCTTTTCTCGGGATTTGGTTGGAGCTCGATGCTCGCCTTATCGCCCAGACGGCGGCGGAGATGGAGTTTGCGAGCCCGCTCCAGGCTTCGACGACGCGAGGAATATCCCTCGTAGCACTGGATCCAGGCTTGCAGGATGCGCTGACTCGGCTGCTCCGCCTGCTCGCCGAACCGTCGCTGATTCCTCTCCTCGCACCCCTGATCCAGCAGGAGATCGTCGTTCGCCTGCTGCATGGGGGGCATGGCCCCAACTTGCGCCGTCTCGTTGCGATAGGCTCGCCGAGCCAGCAAATTGCCAAGGTGGTCACATGGCTGAAACAGCACTACACAGAGAACGTGCTGATAGATGACCTTGCGGCCAAAGCTCATATGAGCCCTTCAACTTTTAGGCAGCATTTTCGTGCCGTAGTTGGCGTGAGCCCCTTGCAGTACCTGAAGAACCTGCGCCTCCTCGATGCCCGGCAACTGATGCTCAATGAAAATCTGGATGCGGGCAGTGCGGCGACGCGTGTCGGGTACGAGAGCGCATCCCAGTTCAGCCGGGAGTACAGCCGATTATTCGGAGATCCGCCGAATCGAGATATCAAGCGGATGCGGGAATCCACCTGGGCAAGAGATGGAAACAGCCATTAAGAGCGGTCATCTAAGCCTGACCGTCCCTGTGCCTGTCCGAACCTCGGCATCAGGAGATCGGCCAGAGCAGGGGCTAATCATTCCCCTACAGCCTGGCCGATGGAGTGGCCCCGTTGAAAGCCGGGATCCTTGAAAACGCGTCAGCGATGAAGTCCATGAATGCGATGGCCCGGGTCGGCAGAAGCCGGTTGGCAACATAAACGATCTGAACAGGGACGGCCGGCGCGGAATGTCCCGTCAGGATGTACTTCAGGCGGCCGCTCTTCAAGCCTTCGTCGAACAGCCATGCCGGCCCATGCCCAACCCCCAGACCAGCGGTGACCGCTGCACTGACAGCATCTGGCGAGTTCACTCTCAGCCTGCCGGAAACCGGAATTTCGGCGTCGCGGAAGCGCCATGTCGCGCCCGACGCCAGCAAGGTGTAGATCACGCAGTCGTGCTCGCGCAGATCATCTGGTGTCTGCGGAACCCCGCGTTTGGCGAGGTAATCCTCACTGGCCACGAAGACGCGCTCGTACGAGCCGATGCGCCGGGCGCGGAGTGCGCTGTCTTCCAGTTGTCCGATGCGAATGGCGAGTTCTGTCCCCTCATTGACGAGGTCCACGTAGCGATCGTTGATCTGGAGATCCAGTGTCAGTCTGGGATAGCGTTCCAGGAATTCCGGCACGTATGGCAACACGAAGGCATGGGCAAGCGCGGTGGGGCAGGCCACACGCAAGAACCCTGATGGGTCGGCATTGCTTCTGAATGAGGACTCGGACTCCTCCACCGCGTCAAGGATTCGCCGGATGTCGGCGTAGTAGCGTTCGCCCTCCGGCGTCAGAGACAGCTTGCGTGTGGATCGGTGCAGCAGTCGCGTTTGCAAGTGGTCTTCCAGCGCTGCCACGTAGCGACTGACGTTGGGTTGCCCCAGGCCCAGATCGCGTCCTGCCGCAGAAAAACTGCCCGTCTCCACGGCGCGCGCGAAGCAGGTCATCAAGAGAAATCGGTCCACGCAGCCTCCATATTCATGCATTGAACGCATGAAATATATTCAACGACGCTATCTTATCGAGATTAATGCATAAGCGCACAGTTCTCCCTGCCGACCACGGTGGTCGTTACTGAATGGAGAACACAATGTCACGCTTGCAAGGTAAACGTACGCTCATCACCGGTGGCACCAGCGGCATCGGTCTGGAAACCGCAAAACAGTTTCTGGCCGAAGGCGCTCGCGTCGTCGTCACGGGGGTCAATCCCGATTCCATCGCAAATGCCCGGGCCGAACTCGGCTCCGAGGTTCCGGTGCTGCGCGCCGACTCGGCCAGCGTCGCTGCGCAAAGGGAACTGGCGCAGGCCGTCAAGGACCACTACGGCCAGCTCGATGTCGCCTTCCTCAATGCCGGCGTATCCATGTGGCTGCCGATCGAAGAATGGACGGAAGAGATGTTCGACCGCTCCTTCGATGTCAACGTCAAGGGCCCGTATTTCCTGCTGCAGGCACTGCTGCCGGTGTTTGCGAATCCCGCCTCCGTCGTTCTGACAACGTCGGTCAGTGCGCATGCCGGTGCGGATCGCTCATCCGTCTATGCCGCCACCAAGGCCGCATTCCTGAACATGTCGAAGACGCTGTCGACTGAATTGCTCGGACGCGGAATTCGCGTCAATGCGGTCAGTCCTGGCCCGGTCGAAACGCCGCTGTACGACAAGCTCGGCATTCCCGACGCCTACCGCGCGCAAGTGAACAAGGACATCGCCGCTACCATCCCGCTCGGTCGCTTCGGCACCGCCGACGAGGTAGCCAAAGCGGTGCTGTACCTGGCCTCCGACGAGTCCCGCTGGACGCTCGGATCGGAAATCGTTGTCGATGGCGGCCGCCTGCTCAATCGCTGACCACGCAAGGCTGGCGTCCAAGTCGCCGCGTTCGGCGACAAGCCCTCGGCTTCAAGACCGCAGCCAACAAGCAGGAGGGGCGTGGCGAATATCCCCGCGCCCCTTCCTCGATCCCACCCTTCAAAACCCGACCTGACAATGCCTACGCTTACCCTGATCAGCCACCCGCTGTGCCCCTTCGTTCAGCGAGCCGCCATCGTATTGATCGAAAAGCAGCTTCCCTTCCATCGCATCAATGTGGATCTTGGTGACAAACCCGCCTGGTTTCTGGCGATTTCGCCGACCGGCAAAGTCCCCCTGCTTCAGGTGCAAGAAGCTGACGGCGCGGAGGAAATACTGTTCGAGAGTGTGGCGATCTGCGAATACCTGCAGGAAACCCAGCCCGGTCCCAGCCTCTATCCGGATGACCCGCTGACGCGAGCGAAGCACCGCGCGTGGATTGAATTTGGCTCCGCAACCCTGGGAGAGGCCTGGGGGTATCTGAACGCCAGGGATCAACCCAGCGCCGATCTGAAAGCCGCTTCGTTCAAGGACAAGCTGGCTCAGCTCGAAAAGGCTCTCGGGCCTGGCCCGTACTTCGCGGGTGAGGCCTTTGGCATGGTGGATGCGGTTTTTGCGCCCATCTTCCGCTACTTCGCTGTGCTGCAAACCGATAGCACCGAATCGCTGTTCGCCGACTTTCCCAGGGGTAACGCCTGGCGAAAAGCGCTCAGTGCGAGAGCGAGCGTGATCGCAGCTGTTTCCGCAGATTATCCGGCGCTTTTTCAGGCGCACTTACGGCGTCAGCAAGCCTTGCTGATGGAGACGGTTTAGGCCCCCTCAACCCGAGTCCAGCCGTGTCAGCACGCTCAGAAGCGAACGGCGGTCCTCGATCATGGATTTGGTGAATCGCCCCGGTTTTTGTAGAGGTCGGGTCGTCCGTTTTGTACACGACTACGGACGTTCAAACGGGAGGGGTGGAGCGGCTGCATTGGCCGAGTTGCTCGCGTAGGCTTTGTGGCTGGTTTCAAAGTGAATCAACTACGTGCGGTTTTTGTGGGGTTGGCTCGCGGCCATCTCGCCCAAAAAAACATGAACTTGCGCTTGTCTCCGTAAAACGCAAATCATCGCCCCCTCGGGGCGTGAGGTAGCCTCGTTACCCTTCCAACCGATAACGATTCACCATTTCGTTGAGCTGCCCGGCCATGGCGCTGAGCGTGCCGGCAGCCTCACGGGTACGGTCGGAAGAGTCGGAATTGCTCTCAGCCATGTGTGCGAGTTGCTCGATCTGCTGGGCGATGGAGTCGGCTGCAGATGTCTGCTCACCCAACGCGGTAGAAATTTCTTCGGCCATCGAGGCTGCTTGGCGCGCGTGCTGGCTGATCTGGTGCATCAGTTCGCCCGCTTGGGCTGTGCGACTCACGCCCTGTGCCACCGAGCTCACCGTGTCGCGCACGCTGCTCGTGGCGCCGTGGGTGCCGTCAAGGATGTTGTTGATGCTTTCTGTAACGCTCACCGTAGCCCGCGTTGTGTTTTCGGCCAGCTTGCGCACTTCGTCGGCTACCACAGCAAAGCCACGCCCCTGCTCACCAGCGCGTGCCGCCTCAATAGCGGCATTGAGGGCGAGCAGATTGGTCTGGTCGGCCAGCCCCCGGATCACGCCCACCACCTTCTCAATCTCTGCTGCACGTGTTTGTAGCTCACCCATCAGGACTTCGGCTGAGCGTGCCGAATCTGCTGCGTGTCCGATACCCGCCACCGTCTCATTCATCATGCCTACGCCCGATCGCGCCAGCTCGTCGGAGCTGTCTGACTCCTTGCGGCTGTCACGTGCACGGTCGGCCACGTGGTGAATGCTTACAGTCAGTTCTTCGGTGGCTGCGGCGATCGACGACGACACTTCGCTTTGCGTGGAAACTGTTTCGGAAACTTGGCTTGCTGTTTCTTTCAGACCATCGGATGCCGCCCGCAACTCAGCACCCGACTGGCGCAGCACCCTGAAATCATTGGCAAAGCCCTCAATCAGAGTGTTGAGCGCACGTGACGCGCTTGATACCTCATCCTGTCCCGTGGCTGGCAGCCGCAGAGCCAAATTGCGGTCGTCGCGAATGCGTTCAATGGTCTGCGTCATGCGTACCAGTGGGGGAACCGAGGTGCGATAAAGCTCCCAGCCCAAGCCCCCCAGCAGCAAGGTTGCAATCACGATTAGCGCGGTAGTTACTGAGGCAGCACGACTCTGCGCTTCTTCCATCGCGCTCTTGGCGCGATCTTGTGCTCCACCGAGATATTCCACCTGCTCGCGCATGGCTTTAAGGAAATCGGCACCGGCCTGTCGGATGACCACTCGTTTGGCCTCAGTGCCTTCCTTATCACCTGAGCGCTGGATGGGCAGGCTCTCCTGCACTGCAGTGAAATAGGTCTTCCAGTGGCCCACTGTACGCTCGTGCAGTGCTCGTTCCTCCTGGCTGCTGATCGTTTTGGCGTAGGCCGCAAACGCCGCCTCCAATTTGGCGCCGTTTGACTCCATATCTTCAACCACCCGAAGCTTGGCTTCGTCAGGTGTGCCTACCACGCGCTGAAAGCTTGTGAACACGCGGCGATATTCGCCCAGGTATTCGGTGATCTCACGAAAGGCTCGCATTGAGGGCAGCACCACCTCGCTGATGTAGTCCTGCTGCACCTTGATTTGACGATTAACGTAAAGGCTTACACCTAGCATCGTTACCAGTGCGACGAGGGTCAGCACTATGAAAGCTAGCAACTTTCTCGCAATACTCATGATTTTCCTCGGGCAGAGCCCTGTCTGTTGGCCGCACGCGCCTCTCTCAGACGCATGCCACAAGTCCAGACTAGTAACGACCATGGCAGCGCATTGCCTGATACGTACAAACCCGTACGAAAACAGCCGCAGGTCTTGGGCGTTCTGCAAGGTTTTGTTGCCCAAGTCGCCCGGCACGCCAGCTTGCAGCCGATAGACTTACAGGATGAGCAAGCCGCCGAAGCCGAAGTACCGGAGCACCAACGGGGCTTCTGAATCGCCCCGGTTTTGTAGGCGCTGTGCAGTCCGCTATACGCACACCTGCGGTCGTTCACTAGTGAAGGCTTGAGCGGCTGTAATGGCCGAGTTGCGTGCTTCGGCCATCCGGCAGGTATCAAAGTACAGCGGCCATTCAGAGGACTGCTTTACGGCAAGGGGAAGTGGCTGTTCCTGGCCGTAAGCCGTCCCTCCTCAGCACCAAAACGAAGAGCGCCCGCGGGCGCCCTTTGTGCTGTCTGCTGATCGCTCAGTTCGTGCTGGATTTCTTAGGCGCGATTTCCTGGATGATGCGCCAAGCATTGGCTTCCTTCTTCAGCACCAGGCGCTTGTCGACATCGTCGTTGAAGTCGCTGGAGCGATAGCGCTGGCGGAAGTTGGCTTCGCAGGTGTCCGCCGTGAGTTGCTTCACGCTGAGGTTGCGCGGTTCGACCGAGATGTTTTCCTTGTCCAGGCGCTCGGCGCGGAAGCGGCGCCAGTCTTCGCGGTCGGCACGGGTCAGCGGCTCGAAGTTGTTCGAGTAGTAGCCCATGTATTTCTTGAGGTCCTTGGCAGACCAGGCGGCGGCCCAGTCCTGCACGGCGAATTCACACTGGGCCGGGATGGTGGCCGGCACGGGCGCGGGGCTTGGGGCTGGGAGTGGTGCCTTGGCGGGAGTTGGACGGGCGGCCATGGCAGCGGCCAGATCCAGCGGTTCGTAGGCTGGCAGGTCCGTGCCGCAACGGGCGACGGCGTCTTCCGATTCGGCGGCGTCCAGTTCCGGGAAGCTGGCCGCAGACGGTGCGAGGCCCAGGCCTGGCAACAGGCGGTGGGACGCGGTGAGGACCTGGTATTCCGCGAGGCGCAGGTCGTACTGGGCATTGGCGTAGGCGCGGCGGGCCTGGAAGAGTTCGTTCTCGGTGTCGAGCAGATCCAGCAGGGTGCGCTGGCCGATGTCGAACTGCTGGCGGTAGGCGTCGCGAGCCTTCTCGGTGGCGAGCAGATGCTGGTCCAGATAGCGCAATTGTTCGCGCAGCTTGCGTACGTTGTTCCAGCCGATGGTGGTGGTCTGACGCACTTCGCGGCAGGCCTTCTCGCGCATCTCGACGGCGGCCGAGTACTGCTCATTGGCCTGACGCAGGCGGGCGCTGTCGGAACCACCCTTGAACAGGTTGTAGTTCATCACGACCTGGGCGGCGGCATCGTTGTAGTTGCCGGAGAAGCCGTTGCGGTTGCGCTCGACGCCGGTGGAGGCGCGGAATTCAACGGTCGGCGAGTTCTGCGTGGAGCGGCGGACATCGGTCTGGGCACGAGCCGCGCGCAGGTTGGAGACGGCGGCCATGAAGCTGGGGTTGTCGCGCAGTGCGTCGGAAATAACGCTCTTTTCTTCCGGCAGGCTTTTCGTCAGATCCGGCGCTTCGGCTAGTACCGGCGGCGCTTCACCAACGATGCGCTGGAAGCGGGCGCCAACGTCGTGCAGGTTGCTGGTCTCGGTCAGCCAGTTCGACTGGGCCAGGGCGAGGCGGCCGGAGGCCTGCTCCAGATCGACGCGGCGGCCGACGCCGGCCTGCACGCGCGAGGCGATCTGTTCATAAACTTCTTTGTGGGCGCCCCAATTTTCCTGCGCTTGCAGCGAAAGCTGCCGATAACGCTGTACATCAAGGTAGGCGCGTGCCGATTCGAAGCCGATGTCATCGGCGGCGGCAAGCAGTTCGAAGTAACGGGTGGCCTTGGTGTAGCCGAGGCGACGCACTTCGCCACGGGCACTGCCGCCATCGAAGAGCAACTGGCGCAGCTGGATGGCGACGCCAGGGTGGTTGAAGTAGTTGCTGGTGCCGGGAGAAGGATCGTAACGTTCGCGGCCGGCGTAAGCATCCAGATCGAGACGGGGGCGCAGGCTACCTCGCGCGGCCTGTTGCTCTTCACCGGCTGCGTTGTATTCGTGCAGGCGCATCTGGACTTCCGGGTTGCGGGCCAGGGCGCGTTCGGTAATCTCGGCAAGCGTCGCTGCTTGCGCTACGCTGCCGATCAGCATCAGGGATAAAGCTATTATTTTCATGGGGCGTGCCGGTGCGGTAATGGTTTGCAGGGCTTGTTATTGACCCGGATTTTATGCCGTGCCCCTTCTCAGGAGTCGTTTTAGTTGAAGCAATCTGTGTCGGAATATGTCTTATAAAGAACTATTTCACACTTGCTCTGCCCGTTGGCGCCGAGCGGTGCTGCTGGGCGGCTTGTGCGCGCTGCTGAGCCTTGGCGTCTTTGCCTGGGCAGGGGTGGATCTCGATCGCATGCTGGTCAGCATGCGCGAGCGCTATGGCAGTGCCGGAGAGCAGAGCTTGCGCGAGTGGCGCGACATGCTGCAGGGGGCGGGCAACCTCTCGGAGGCCGACAAGCTTCGCCGGGTGAATGATTTCTTCAATCGCCGGATCCGTTTTCTGGATGACGTTGTCGTGTGGCGGGTGGCGGACTACTGGGCTACACCGATCGAGTTTCTGGGGCAGGGCGCCGGAGACTGCGAGGATTACGCGATTGCCAAGCTGCACAGCCTGCTCGAGCTGGGTGTAGCGCCCGAGCGCCTGCGCATGATCTATGTGCGGGCTACGCTGGGCTCGCCGGGCAGCCCGGTGCAGGTAGCGCATATGGTGCTCGGCTACTATGCCGCGCCGGATGCGGAGCCGCTGGTGCTGGATAATCTGATTACCGACATCCGCCCCGCTTCGCGCCGGCCCGATCTGGCGCCGGTATTCAGTTTCAATCGCGAAGGGGTGTTCATGGGTGGTGCCACGCGGCCGACTTCGCCGGTGGATCGCCTTTCGCTGTGGGCTGGTTTGAAATCGAAGATGCGAGCTGAAGGCTATGAGCCTTGAGAAGGGAAACGGGATGTCTTTGCTGAAACGGTTGTGGTTGAGCGTGCTGGGCGCCATGTTGCTGGCGCTTGGAGTGAGCTTTGTGGTGAGCGTGCTGACGGCCCGCAATTATCTTGAGCAGCAGCTTTTCGCACAGGCCAGTGATGGCGCGGCCTCGCTGGCTTTGTCGATGTCGCAGCAGAGCAAGGATGCGGCGATGAGCGAATTGCTGGTCACGGCGCTATTCGATTCGGGCCACTTCGAATCCATCGTGTATCGCGATGTGCAGGGAAAGGTGCTGGCCGAGCGCCGCACCAGTGCGCCAGCGCCGACTGCGCCGGCCTGGTTCGTGGCGCTGGTGCCGCTCGATGCGCGCCCGGGAGAAGCGCTGGTATCGGACGGCTGGCGCCAAGCCGGGAGCGTCGAGGTGCGGGCCAGTGCGCGTTACGCCTATGGCGAGCTGTGGGCCGGCATCCTCAAGCTGGCGCTGACCCAGGGACTCGTCGGCCTGTTGCTGTGCGCCGTCGTGGCCGTATTGATGCGCTGGTTGCAAAAGCCCTTGAAGGGCATCGTTGAGCAGGCCGAGGCTATTGGTCAGCGCCGTTTCGAGATCCAGCCCTTGCCGAACGTGCCGGAGCTGCGCGTCGTGGGCGCCGCGATGAACAAGATGGTGGACAAGGTCAAGGCCATGTTCGCTGAACAAGCTGCGCGCATCGAAGCTCTGCGCCAGGAGGTGAGCCATGATTCGCTGACCGGCATTCCGGGCCGCTCTCTCTTCATGGGGAGTTTGCGTGCCGCGCTGAGCGATGAGCGGGTGCGCCCCAGCGGGCTTTTGATGCTGGTTCGGTTGCGTGACCTAGCGGCCATTAACCGCAGCCTGGGGCGTCGGGAGACGGATGAGTTGCTCCGCAGTTGCGCGCGCGCGTTGCTGGAAATCCTGCCGGCATTGCCACTGGTCGATGTGGCGGAAGGCGGCGCTGAACAGGAGACGCTGGAGGCGCTGGTCGCCCGCCTGAACGGGGCCGAGTTTGGCTTGATGTGCCCCGGGCTGACTGAGGTGCAGGCTCGCCTGGCCTGCGACAGGCTGGTTGAGGCATTTGAGCGTTTGCGCGCCAATCTGCTGCCGGAGCAGGGCGAGCTGGCCAGTATTGGCTGGACGCTCTATCAGCGCGGCGAGCAACTGGCGGACGTGTTGGCGCGGCTCGATAACTATGTGATGCAGGCTGAAACGGGCGCTGAGCCGGTCGCGGGGGGGCTGGGGGATACTCGTCTGCCGCCTTTGTCGAGCGACGGCTGGCTGGCGCGTCTGGAAACGGCGCTCAGGCAGAACAGTTTCCATCTGGCGACTTACCCGGTACGCAGCGCTCAAGGTCGCGAATTGCATCTGGAAGCAATGCTGCGGATGCGGGATGAGAGCGGCTCTGAACTGACTGCTGGCCAGTTCATGCCTGCAGCGGCACGCCTGGGTCTTACTGCGCGCCTGGATGTGCTGACGCTAAAGCTTGCACTGGAAAAACTGCAAGGCGCGACGGGCGAGGTGGCTATCAATGTGTCGCCGCAATCCTTGCGAACCCCCGGGTTTGTTGATCTGGTACAGCGCGAACTGCAGCAGGCCGGCGATACGAGCCGGCGCTTGTGGGTTGAAATCTCAGAGCGTGGCCTGACTGAACTGGGAGGGCTGGAAAGCCTGGTCATGCTGGCAGAGGTCTTGCGGCGTGCCGGCTGCAAGATTGGTATCGAACATTTTGGTCGCCAGATCAATGTCAGTGCCAAGCTCCAGGATCTGAGGCTGGACTACCTCAAGCTCGACGGCGCTTTTGTGGTGGATATTGATCACAACCCGGACCATCAGCGTTTCGTGAAGGCCTTGGTGGATGTGGCGCTGGGGCTGGATATCGTGCTGATCGCCGAGCGGGTGACAACGGCTGCAGAGGCTGAAACCCTCAGGCAGCTGGGCGTGGCCGGGCTGACCGGACCGGCGATCCGTTTGCTGGATTAAGGGCGGGGCCGCGCTAAAATCGCGGCTTCCGCGCTGAAGTTCTGCCCATGCCTCTTGATTCCCGTTCCGCTGCCTGGCTGGCGATGCTGCATCGCATCGATGCGCCGCGCCTGCATGAGTTGCCGGTCGAGGTCGCACGGCGCAGTTTCTACAAGCTGATGTTTGCCTATCGCGGCGAGCCGGAAGCGGTTGCTGCTGTCGAAGAACTGCAGCTCATGCGCCGTGAGCATGCCGGTGGTCCGCTGGTGGCACGTTTGTATCGACCGAGTCTGGAGACCGGTTTGCCGGTGATCCTGTGGCTGCATGGCGGTGGCTGGACGCTGGGCGATGTGGCTGCTTACGATGCCTGGTGTCGCGCCCTGGCCAATGCCACAGGCATGGCTGTGGTGGCGCTGGATTATCGCCTGGCGCCCGAGCACCAGTTTCCCGCGGCGGTGGACGACGCCTGGTTTGCACTGCGCTGGCTGGTGCGTGAAGCGCAGGGGCTCGCTCTGGATGGCGATCACCTGGTGGTGGCTGGGGATTCGGCGGGTGGCAATCTGGCTGCGGTCCTGGCCCTGAAGGCGCGCGATGGCGGTGGGCCGGCGATCCGTCAGCAGGTGCTGATCTATCCTGCCACCGATCTGCTGAGTGAATTCGAGAGTGGCCGGCGCTATGGGGCAGGCCACTTTCTGGAACGCGAAACCATGGCCTGGTTTCATCATCAGTATTTTGCGCGTGGCATTGAAAAGCAGGATTGGCGGGCTTCGCCGGCCCTCGCCGCGAGCCATACCGATCTGCCGCCGGCGCTGGTGATTACCGCTGAGTGTGACCCGCTGGCTGACGACGGCGCGCGCTACGCCGAGCGCCTGCAAGCGGCGGGTGTGCCGGTGCAGTACTCTGAATATGCGGGCATGGTGCATGGTTTCGTGACCATGTTCAGCCTGTTCGAGGAAGCACGGGCGACGCTGGATGAAATTGCCCGTACCTTGAAAGGGCCCGGCAGGCGTGAGGCTTAGGTCGCAATAAGGTTGTGGAGCCTGTCGCCTGGAGTGGTTCGGGCTCCGCTGGTTTTCCCTTGGCGGGCCACCTTTGGCCCGTATTGATCCGGAATTGTCATGAACGAAAAACTTGTGCCAGAAAACTCTCCGCTGGGTCGGGTCACGGCTTACCGTAGCGATTACGCGCCGGAGCTGCTGTTCCCGATTCCGCGCAAGCAGAAGCGCGATGAGCTCGGGCTGGATGAAGCCGCCTTGCCCTTTACAGGCGAGGATCTTTGGAATGCCTACGAGATTTCCTGGCTCAATCCGCGTGGCAAGCCGGTCGTGGCGCTGGGCGAATTTCGGGTGCCGGCGCATTCACCGCGCCTGATCGAATCCAAGTCGCTGAAGCTCTACCTGAACTCCTTCAACCAGACCCGCATGGCAGATGCCGAAGCAGTGTCCGCCACCCTGGCGCGTGATCTGTCGCAGGCCGCCGGCGCTTCGGTGCGGGTCAGCGTGCAGCCGCTCGAGCGTCGTCCGCGCCGCGAGATCGATTATCTGCAGGGCGAGTGCATCGATGCGCTGGACATCGAGGTGGCGCAGTATTCGCCGCAGCCCTCATTGCTGCGCGCTGATCCGGCGCAACTGGTGGAGGGGGAGCTGCTTTGCTCGCATCTGCTCAAGTCCAACTGCCTGGTCACCGGCCAGCCGGACTGGGGCATGGTGGCGCTGCGCTACAGCGGCCCGCGTATCGAGCGTGAGGCCTTGCTGCGCTACATCATCTCCTTCCGCGAGCACAACGAATTCCATGAGCAATGTGTGGAGCGCATCTTTACCGACGTCCTGACCCACTGCGCGCCGCGCGAGCTTGCGGTGTGGGCACGCTACACCCGGCGGGGCGGGCTGGATATCAATCCTTTCCGCAGCAACCGGGCGGACTGGCGCGCCGATAACCTGTTCGAAGTACGGCAGTAAGGGGCGCGCACTCCGAGCCCCGCAGGAGCGGCCTTGAGCTAGCCGCTCAGACATCATTCAAGCCGCCAGCGGCAGGCTCACGAAGAAGGTCGCGCCTTCGCCGAGGCGGCTCAGGCAGCCGACCTGACCACCGCTGGCCTCCACCATATGTTTGACGATGGACAGACCAAGCCCGGTGGAGTGCTCACCGCCGGTGGGGCGGGCGCTGAGGCGGGTGAATTTGCGGAACAGCTTGCCCTGGTCTTCTTCCGAAATGCCCGGCCCTTCGTCGCGCACCTGGATCAGGGCATGGCCGGCTTCCTGCTCCAGGCTGACGTGGATGCTGCGCCCTTGCGGGGAGTACTTGATGGCGTTGGAGACCAGGTTGTCGAGGATCTGGTGCAGCGCGGTCTTGTCGATACGCAGGCGAAGCGCGTCTTCGCCGAGACTCAGGTGCAGGCGCAGATCCTTGGCTTCGCAACGCTCGCGATATTCCGCACAGACGCTGCGCAGGCTCTCCGAGGCGTTCAGCGTGGTCGGGCGCAGGGCGTAGTTGCCGGACTCGATGGCGTCGATATCGAGCAGCTTGCGGATGATGTCGAAAGTCAGCTGGGCCATGCTGCGGATGTTGCCGATGCGCTTGAGCTTTTTCTCTTCATCCCAGCTGTGCCAGCGCTCGCGTAGCAGATCGGCATAACTGATGATGGCGGCGGTGGGGTTCTTGAGGTCGTGGGCGGCGATCTGCAGGAAGGCTCCACGCTCTTCGTGGAGGGCCTTCAGGCTGACATTGCTGCGCTCCAGTTCATTGTGCTGGCGGTATTGCAGCTCCAGCGCTTGTTCGAGCTGGCGAGTGCGTTCCTGCACACGGGTTTCCAGTGCCGCTTCCGATTCGCGCAAGACTTCGATCATCTGCTGCTCGGCGATCAGGCGATCACTGTGGGCCTGCAGATGCTCCTGCTGCAGCGCGCGCAGCTTGCCCGCCAGTGCCAGGGCGATCATCACGGCGCTGAGGCCGGCGCCAAGCTGAAAACCGAACATGGCCAATGGAATCGCCGGGATCAATCCCAGGTTGGCACTCACATAGATCAGACCGCCGCTGACCAGTGGAATCTGCGACAGCAGGTAGTAGCGTGCCGGGCGATAGCCTGCTCCAAGCCGGCTGAAACCCGCCAGAATGCCGGTGCCGGAGAAGAGCAGCGAGACGAGGTCAGTGACCGGGATCGAAACTTCGCTGCCGAACAGCCACCAGGTCGGCAGGATCAGCGCCGGGGCGGCCCACATGCACAGCGTGAGCAGGCGATAGAGGCGTGGATCGTGTTCGGCCAGGTTCAGGAAGTTGCGCGCAAAGCGGCAGAACGCGGCCAGTGCCAGCGCGGGCAGCAGACTGGAGAGGAAGTCTTGCCAGGCCGGATGCCCGAGCATGAAGAATTCGTGCCATACCCCCAGCATCTGGCCTTGCACCAGACCCATGAGCGAGAGGAATAGGGCGTAATCGAAGTAGTTGCTGTCGCGGGTGCCGACCCAGGCCATCAGGCTGTACAGGCACAGGGTGACGAATAGCCCGCAATAAAGCCCCAGCCACATGCGTTCCTTGACACTGTTGCCGAAGAAGTCGCTGCCGCTATAGAGCCTTGGCCAGGCAAACAGCGGGCGCGAGGTTTCGATGTTGAGGAATAGCGTGCTGCCCTGGCCGGCTTCCAGATCAAAGTCGAAGAGCTGGTTGTGATAGCGCCCGAAGGTTTGCGGTGTGTGGGCCTGGCGAAAGCCGCCGTGGCGTACTTCGGGGGGGGCGTTGTCACGCAGGATGTAGAGGGTGATGCGGTCGTGCAGCGGATTGGCGAGCTCCAGCACCTGCTTGCCGAAACGTTCTGGACTGAGGCGGGTCTGCAGCCACAGGCTGTTGCCGCGGAAGCCGCGATTGGTCATGCCGCCAGGTGGCAGGGCTTCCCAATCGGTCGCGGGCAGGCTTTCGACGTGCTCGAAAGACATGGGCCTAGTATTGGTGTGGACTGACCAGACCGGAGTGTCGGTGGGGCCAGCGAGGGCTGGCAAGGATAATGAGCCGAGCAGGGCGCACAGGCCCAGCAGATAACGCAACATGTTTTCCCCCCGCGACGCCCGTCGATGCCGGGAATCTGTTTTGACATGCCGTGCAGGTACTTAAGGTGCTGTCTCTCCGCGCGGCAGCTTGGCGCCCTCTGGGGGCGCCAGGCAAGCTGCGGCAGACCCCTACGACTCTTGGCCGAGTGTGCCCGCTGCGGGGTGTAGCACTGTGTGCAGGCTCACTACCCGGCCGATGATCAGTAGTGCGGGAGGTTTCAAGCCGGCCGCCTGTACCTGGGCTGGCAGGTCGGTGATCGTGCCGGTGATGACCTGCTGATCCGGCAGGGTGGCGCGGCGCACGCAGGCCGCCGGTGTGTCTGCCGCCATGCCGTGGGCGATGAGCTGGCGACTGATCTCGGGTAAGGAGGTCAGGCCCATGTAGATCACCAGCGTCTGGCCCGCACGGGCCAGGGTGGGCCAGTCCAGGTTGCAGCTCTCGTCCTTGAGGTGGCCGGTGACGAGGAAGCAGGACTGGGCGTGATCGCGGTGGGTCAGCGGAATGCCGGTATAGGCGGCGGCTCCGGCGGCGGCCGTCACGCCTGGCACGGCTTCAAAGGGGATGCCTGCGGCGACCAGGGTTTCGGCTTCTTCGCCTCCCCGTCCGAAGATGTAAGGATCCCCGCCCTTCAGACGCACCACCTGCTTGCCTTCACGGGCCAGTTCCACCAGCAGTTGGTTGATCTCTTCCTGTGGCAGGGCGTGCTTGCCGGCTTTCTTGCCGACATAGATGCGCTGCGCCTGGGGCGGGGCATGGGCCAGTACGGCCGGGCTGACCAGATTGTCGTACACGACAACGTCGGCCGCGGCGAGCAGGCGTACTGCTTTCACGGTGAGCAGGTCCGGATCGCCGGGACCGCCGCCGACCAGGAAAACCTTGCCAGGAAGAGGGGATGAGGGCATGTGGGGGATTCAGGAGGTTGCTGCGGCCAGAATCTTAGCGGGAAGCGCAGTTTGTGGGAAATTGCCCACGCTTTGCGCGGCCGTGATTGTCGCAGTGCGGTAGCGGTGGTAGCTTCGCGCCGCTGGCAGTGCTGCACGAGGGCAAGCCAGTCTGTCTATTGGAGATGACCCCGCATGTCCCACGAACCGTCCGCCCCTGGCGGCGCGATTTCCCGCAAGCGTCTGGCGGCCCTGACACTGGCCGCAACAGGCATCGTCTATGGCGATATCGGCACCAGTCCGCTCTACACGATGAAGGAGGTGTTCGGCGGACATGGCATCGCACCGGTCGAGGCGAACGTGCTGGGTATCCTGTCGCTGGTGTTCTGGGCGCTGATGCTGGTCGTGTCGCTCAAGTACGTGGTGTTCATCATGCGTGCGGACAATCGTGGTGAAGGCGGCATCATGGCGCTCACTGCCCTGGCCAACCGCGCAGTAGCCGGTTCCAAGGGCAAGATGTGGCTGTTGACGGTGCTGGGCATGTTCGGCGCCGCTCTGTTCTACGGTGATGGCGTGATTACCCCGGCGATGTCGGTGCTGTCGGCGGTGGAAGGTCTGAACATCGCCGCGCCTGGCCTGGAGCGTTTTGTACTGCCGATATCGCTGTGCGTGCTGCTGGCGCTGTTCTGGATGCAGAGCCGGGGCACGGCCAGCGTCGGCGCCTTGTTCGGTCCGGTGATGGTGATCTGGTTCCTGACCCTGGGCCTGCTGGGCCTGCTGCAGGTGGTGGAGCATCCCTATGTGCTGAAGGCGGTCAACCCGCTCTACGGCGTGAGCTTCTTCATTGAGCACCGCTGGCACGGATTTCTGGCTCTGGGCTCGGTGGTGCTGGCGGTGACCGGCGGCGAGGCCTTGTATGCCGATATGGGCCACTTCGGCCGTCGTCCGATCAAGCTCGCGTGGTTCGGTCTGGTGCTGCCCTGTATTTACATGAATTATCTGGGGCAGGGGGCGTTGCTGCTTTCCGATCCAGAAGCGGTGCGCAACCCCTTCTACCTGCTGGCTCCGTCCTGGGCGCTGTATCCAATGGTGGGGCTGGCCACTGCGGCCGCCATCATTGCTTCGCAAGCGGTGATTTCCGGAGCCTTCTCGCTGACCCGCCAGGCCACCCAGCTTGGTTACTGCCCGCGCATTGCCTACATTCACACCTCGCACAAGGAGATCGGCCAGATCTACGTGCCGGGCGTGAACTGGACTCTCTTGCTGGCCGTGGTGGCGGTTGTACTGGGCTTCCGTTCGTCCTCCAATCTGGCGTCGGCCTATGGCATTGCCGTGACCCTGACCATGCTCATCGATACCTTGCTGGCGTTCGTGGTGGTGCAGCATCTGTGGAACTGGTCGATCGGCAAGGGGCTCGTGTTCCTCGTCGGCTTCCTGATCGTCGATCTGGCCTTCGTGATCGCCTGTGCGGTGAAGATCGTGGATGGAGGCTGGTTCCCGTTGGCCATGGGCCTGGCCGTGTTTTCACTGCTGGCGACCTGGAAGCGTGGCCGCACCCTGCTCAAGGAGCGTACCGATACCGAGACGATGCCGCTCGATATCTTCATCTCTTCACTGTTTCACTCGCCACCACGACGTGTTGAGGGGACCGGAATCTTCATGACTTCCACGCCGAGCGGTGTGCCGCGCCCGCTGCTGCACAATCTGCTGCACAACAAGGTGCTGCATGAGCGCGTTGTGCTGCTCACGGTGATCACCGAAGACGTACCGAGCGTGCCGGACATTGATCGTGTCGAAATCGAGGAGCTCGATTACGGTTTTTACCGGATGTACGTGCGTTACGGCTTCAAGGATGAGCCGGACATTCCGGCCGCCATGCAGGCTGTGACCGAGGACGGGCGCCTGCCCTTCCACATGATGGAAACTACCTTTTTCCTTGGGCGAGAAAAACTGGTCCCGCATATCAAGCCGGGCATGGCGATGTGGCGTGAGCGCCTGTTTTTCTTCATGTTCCGCAACGCGGGCAGTGCCGCGGACTTTTTCAAGATCCCGCCCAACCGGGTGGTGGAGTTCGGCACCCAAGTGGAAATCTGAGCAAGGCCAGATGAAATGGCCGGCTTGCATATAAGACGCAGGCCGGCCAAGCTTGAAACCCGTCTGATATGAGCCGCCCGGCCATGATTTCGTCATTCACCCCGATTCTAGGAAGCGAGGCTTTGCGCGCGCTGGAGCAGCTTCATGCCCAGGCTCAGCCGCCGCTCATGGAGCGGGCCGGGCAGGCCGCTGCCGCCTGGGCGCTGGAGTTGCTTGGCGAGGTGCGCGGCCCGGTGCTGGTCTTGGTCGGCCCCGGAAACAATGGCGGTGATGGCTATGTGCTGGCGCGTGAGCTGGCGGCCCGCGGCCTGCAGGTAGTGCTGGCCACGCCGGCCGGGGTGAGCAGCCTGCCGCCGGATGCGCGGGCGGCGCGTGAGCGCTGGCTGGCCAGTGGTGGCCAGATCGTCAGCGATTTCATCGGCACGCGCTGGGCGTTGGCGGTGGATGCACTTTTCGGCATCGGTTTGAAGCGCCCGCCAGTAGGGATCTATGCGGAATGGATTGTTCGCCTGAATGCGCTGACATGTCCGGTACTGGCCCTGGATACGCCCTCCGGGCTGGATGCGGAAACCGGTGCCTGCGTCGGCCCGACCGTTCGCGCCAGTCATACCGCCAGTTTCATTGCCCACAAACCGGGGCTGCTGACACTGGATGGCCCCGACCATTGCGGCGAGTTGCGCCTATTCGACCTCGATTTACCCGTGCCGGAGGATGCCGGCCGCGTCCTTGCGCCGGAACTCTTTTTTGCCCATCTGCAGCCGCGGCGTCGCAATGTGCACAAGGGGGATTTCGGTGCTGTTGGTGTGATCGGGGGCGCTGCTGGCATGCAGGGCGCTGCGTTGCTGGCGGCTCGGGCTGCGTTGCATCTGGGCCCGGGCAAGGTCTTTCTGGGGCTGCTCGATGCGCAGTCGGCAGGGGTCGATCCGCTGTATCCGGAGCTGATGCTGCGCGCGCCAGGCGAGTTGGCGCTGCTGGTCAAGGCTCTGGCCCTCGGCCCAGGCCTGGGGCGCGGCGAAACTGCACAGGCACAACTGCGGCGTGCGCTGGGTTTTGCCGGTCCCTTGTTACTGGATGCGGATGCGCTGAATCTGCTGGCAGAAGATCCGCCCCTGCAGGACTTGCTGCGTCGTCGTGCTTGGCCTGGCGTGCTGACACCACACCCGGCCGAAGCGGCACGCCTGCTCGGTACCGGTACCGCCGCTGTGCAGGCTGACCGGCTTCGGGCGGCGCAGGAGCTGGCGCGACGCTTCAATGCCGAAGTCATTCTCAAGGGCTGTGGCAGCGTCGTTGCCGGCAGCGAGGGCGCCTGGTTCATCAATGCCTCGGGTAATGCCGGAATGGCTGTCGGGGGGATGGGAGACGTCTTGACTGGCCTCATTGTGGCCTTGCTGGCGCAGCGCTGGCCGGCGCTGGATGCCGCTGCTGCGGCCTGCCACCTGCATGGCTGCGCAGCGGATCAGTTGGCGTGTGAGGGGATCGGCCCGGTGGGGCTTACACCTTCCGAAACCATGCCGGCTGCGCGGCGGATCTTCAATGCCTGGCTGAAACGATGACGACAACTTCCCCGCATCCGTTGCGCGGCGTGCTCCTGATCGCCAGCGCAGTATTTCTCTTTGCTTGTCTGGACAGCACGATCCGCTATCTGGCGGCGCATTTTCCAGTGCCTTTGATGGCCTTCGTACGTTACGTGGTGCACCTCGTCCTGATGCTGGGCATTCTATGGCCACGCCAGGGCCTGGGCTTCGTGCGCCCGCGGCGTACTCTGCTGGTGGTCGTGCGCGCCTTGTGCCTGGTTGCTTGCACACTGTTCATGATGCAGGGGCTGGTACGCCTGCCGGTTGCTGAGGCGACAGCGATCGGTTTTGTGGCTCCCCTGCTGGTTGTCTTGCTGTCGCGGCCCTTGCTCGGCGAGCGCATCGGTTGGCTTCGCTGGGGGGCGGTGCTCGCCGGCTTCTGCGGAGTGCTGCTGGTGGCGCGCCCGGGCGCCAGTCTGGATGCCTTCGGGGTTGCCATGGTGCTGTGCGCAGCGCTCTGCGGCGCCGCTTATCAGCTCCTCTCGCGCCTGCTGGCCAGCAGCGAGTCCACCAATACCTTGCTGTTTCACGCCGCGCTGGCCGGCACGCTGTGTTTCGGCCTGAGTCTGCCCTGGCTGCCGACCGTTTCCTGGCCTTCCCTGTTCGAAACCGGACTGCTATTCAGCCTTGGCGTGACCGGTGGGTTGGGACATTACTTGTTCACGCGCGCCTATCGCCATGCGCCTGCGTCGCTGCTGGCGCCCTTTACCTATTTGCAACTGCTGTGGGCAGGTTTGCTCGGCTGGCTGGTTTTTGATCGCGTACCGGACGGCATCACCCTGCTTGGGATGGCCGTGATTGCACTGGCCGGTGTTGTTGTGGCCCTGTCTCTGGGTCAGCCGCGCAAGGGGTAGGGATACAGGCTGGACAAGGCTTCAGAGCGGCCGGAGGGTTGCACGATGCGCACATGTTCGCGGCGAAATTCGCGGGCATGTACGAGACCGCAGGAGTGCGCCAGCATATCCACCTCGGTGTTTACTGCGCGGCAGTAATTGGCCACGCGCAGGTATTTTTCTTCCACCACCAGTCCGCGCTGCAGGCGCGGGTCGTGGGTAGTCACTCCAGTGGGGCAACTGTTGGTGTGGCAGCGCAGCGCCTGCACGCAGCCCAGCGAGAACATGAAGCCGCGCGCCGAATTGATGAAATCCGCACCACAGGCCAGTGCCCAGGCCACCCGTGCGGAGGTCACCAGCTTGCCCGAAGCGATCAGGCGTACCCGCTCTTTCAAGCCGCTGGCATAGAGTGCGTCGGCTACGCGGGGCAGTGCTTCATCGATGGATAGGCCCATATGATCGGCCAGTGCCTGCGGCGCAGCGCCAGTGCCGCCCTCGCCGCCATCGATGACGAGAAAGTCCGGTGCGCTGGTGAGGCCACGGCGCAACACGGCTTCACAGAGTTCGTTGGAGAAGTGCCAGCCACCGATGGCGGTCTTGATACCAACCGGTTTGCCGGAAAGATCGCGTACCCGTTCAACGAAATCTAGCAGCTCGTCGATATTGCCGATGTCGTAATGGCGGTTCGGGCTGAGAGAGTCTTGTCCTACCGGGATGTTGCGGACGGCCGCGATTTCAGCGGTGACCTTGGCGCCCAGCAGCACGCCACCCTTGCCGGGTTTGGCGCCCTGGGAGAGCTTTACTTCGAAGGCTCGGACCGTGTCGTGGGCTGCCAGGGCGCGCAGCTTCTCCGGAGAGAGGTTGCCCTTGGCGTCGCGCAGGCCGTACTTGGCCGTACCGATCTGCATGATCAGATCGCAAGCGCCTTCAAGGTGGTAGGGCGAGAGGCCGCCTTCGCCGGTATCCAGCCAGCAGCCGGCCTCGGCAGCACCCCGGGAAAGAGCCTGCACGGCCGGTTTTGAAATGGCACCGAAACTCATGCCGGAGATGTTGAAGATCGAGCGGGCAATGTAGGGCGTGGCGCAGAAGCCTTCGCCGATGACCAGTGGTGGGGTGGGCTGACGTTCTTCTTCCAGGACCGGGAAGGGGGCATTCACGAAGATCAGGGCCCCTGGTTCCTGCAGTTTGTAGGTGGAGCCGAAACCGATGGCGCCCCCTTCTTTTTTTGCCAGGCGATAGATCCATGCCCGGGTGGCACGATTGAAGGGCATCTCCTCGCGGTCATTGAGGAAGAAGTACTGGCGGAAGTATTCGCCGAGGTTTTCGAAGAAGTAGCGCAGGTGGCCGACGATCGGGTAGTTGCGCAGGATGGCGTGTTTCTTCTGAGTAATGTCCCGGATATAGAAATACACCAGCGTAGCGAGCAGGGCTGCCGCAATCAGTGCTCCAAGGCTGATGCTGAGAATGCTCAGTATTCCGGACATCTGCTCCTCCCCCGGCGTGTACAATTCCTGACTTCGGTCTGCCCTGCATGCTTTGTGCTGCAAGGCTTCAACAGAGGAACATGATGAACCAAAAATCAGAACAGCTGCGTGTCGAGATTTACCGCAGCGTGGCTCAGGCATTGGCCGAGGATGTGGGTACCGGTGACCTTACGGCCCAGTTGATTTCCGAAGACAGTAGCGCGCGTGGCCGTGTGGTCACACGTGAAGATGCCGTGTTGTGCGGCACGGCCTGGTTCGATACCACATTCCGCATGGTTGATCCGGATTCGTCCGTTGTCTGGCATGTGCGGGATGGTGAGCAGGTGCGTGCCGGGCAGGTTCTGTGTGATGTGTTTGCCAGTGCGCGGGCGCTTCTCACGGCTGAGCGTACGGCCCTGAACTTTCTTCAGTTGCTGTCTGGCACTGCGACGGCTGTGGCGCAGTACGTGTCGGCAGTGGCAGGTACTTCGGCATGCATTGTGGATACTCGAAAGACCCTGCCTGGCCTGCGTCTGGCGCAGAAGTATGCGGTTTCGGTGGCGGGGGGCGTCAATCACCGTATCGGACTGTATGACGGAATCCTGATCAAGGAAAACCACATCATTGCTGCCGGAGGCGTGGCGCAGGCGATGAAGCGCGCCAAGGCGCTGGCGCCTTCCAATGTATTCATCGAGGTTGAGGTTGAGGGGTTGAGCGAGCTCGACGAGGCGCTCAAGTGCGGTGCGGAGATGATTTTGCTCGACAACATGTCGCTCGACGAAATGCGTGAAGCCGTGAAGATCAGCGCCGGGCGTGCCAAGCTCGAAGCTTCCGGTGGAGTCAGCCTGGAGCGCGTACGCGAGATTGCCGAAACCGGAGTGGACCGCATTTCCATCGGTGCGCTGACGAAAGATGTCGTCGCCGTGGATCTGTCGCTGCGTCACGTCGAAGAGTAAGCTTGTTGCCCAAGTGTTCCTGAGCGGAGAGGTGAGATGCTGTTTGCCCTGTACTACATCCTGGCCATCGTGGTGTTGATCCTGCATTTCACCGGTTTTCTGGTCCGCCGCAATCTTGAATGGCTGGTCTATGTGCTGGCAGTGACGGTATTCCCGGCGGTGATCTTCCTTTAAGGGCGACAGCTACAAACAAAAAGGGCGAGCCTACAGGCTCGCCCTTTTTGTTTGTACGGATCGCTCAGGCGAAATTCGCTGCAGCGAAATCCCAGTTTGCAAGGCTGGTCAGGAAGGTCTCGACGAACTTCGGACGCAGGTTGCGGTAGTCGATGTAGTAGGCATGTTCCCACAGATCAATGGCGATCAGCGGGATGTCGCCGGTCGTCAGCGGGTTGCCGGCGGCACCGGTGTTGAGGATGTCGACCGAGCCGTCAGCTTTCTTCACCAGCCAGGTCCAGGATGAACCGAAGTTGCCCACTGCACTCTTGGTGAAGGCTTCCTTGAAGGCATCAAAGCTGCCGAACTTGGCGTCGATGGCGGCTGCCAGGGCGCCGGTCGGTGCTCCACCGCCAGCCGGCTTCAGGCTGTTCCAGAAGAAGGTGTGGTTCCACACCTGAGCGGCGTTGTTGTAGATGCCGCCGCTCGCCTTTTTGATGATCTCTTCCAGGCTGGCGTTTTCGAACTCGGTGCCCGGGATCAGGTTGTTCAGGTTGGTCACGTAGGCCTGATGGTGCTTGGCGTAGTGGTAGTCGAAAGTTTCTTCCGAGATGTGCGGAACGAGGGCGTTCTTCGCATAAGGCAGGGGGGGCAGGGTGTGCGCCATTTCTTCTCTCTCCGTGCAAGTTTTGAAAATGCCCGAGCAGAATACTCGGGAATGGGGCTAAACCGCGATTGTACTTGCAAATCGTGGCAATAGTGACCGAACGCCTTTCAGGGCCGGATCAGCTTTTCTCGACTCGGGCGCGCAGCAGGCTGTTGGCAAGCTGGATGTTGATCGCTTCACCGTTGTGGGCAACGTCGGCGTCGCGGAGTACCTCGCCACGCTCATTTCGCACGACGGCATAGCCGCGTGCCAGAACGGCATCCGGGTTGAGGGCGGCGAGCTTGCCGGCCAGATTATCGAGTTGCTGGCGGGTATTGGTGATACGCCATTGGCCATTGCGCACAAGATTGTGTGCCGCACGTTCCAGACGTGCATGCAGTAAGGCCGTGCCGGGCAAGCAGGCATGCAGGCGGGCGGCCTGAGTTTCGAGCCGCGCACCCCTATGTAACAGGCTGTTGCGGCTGGCTTGCTGCAGGCGCAGACGCAAATTTGTCAGGCGCTCATGGCTGCGTGCGAGACGCGCGCGCGGGTGGAGCAGACGGCGCTGCAACTCGTCGAGGCGCTGCGCGGCTTGCTGTAGCCGGCGTTCCCTGCTCCTCGCGAGCGCTGTCTGGAGTTGGGGCAGGCGCTGGCGCAGGCCATATAAACCCGCTGATATGAGTTCGGCTGCCGCAGTGGGGGTCGGCGCGCGCAGGTCGGCAGCGAAGTCGGCCAGGGTGGTGTCGGTTTCATGGCCGACGCCACTGATGACCGGGATCGGGCAGGCGGCAATGGCTCGCGCCACGGCTTCGTGGTTGAAGGCCCACAGGTCTTCGATGCTGCCACCGCCGCGGCAAACGATCAGGGCTTCGCAGCCATCTCTGGCCGCCCGGCGACTTGCCTGCTCGATTGCCACGGCAATCTGAGCCCCAGCCGCGTCACCCTGTACCAGCGTGGGGTAAATCGTAATGAGTAGTCCTGGGGCTCGCCGGCGCAGCGTGCTGAGGACGTCGTGCAAGGCTGCGCCAGCGGGTGAGGTAACGATGCCGATCCCGTGCGGAAGGGGAGGCAGGGCGCGTTTGCGGGTTGCCTCGAAGAGGCCCTCGGCTTCCAGGCGGGCCTTCAGGCGCAGGAAGGCCTCGAAGAGATTGCCCAACCCGGCCTTGCGGACACTCTCTATGGAGAGCTGCAGGTCGCCGCGTGCTTCGTAGATAGTGGCCTGGGCCCGTACTTCGACCTGCATGCCTTCATTGAGCTGGAAGGGCAGCAGAGCGGCCTTGTTGCGCCACATTGCACAGCGCAACTGGGCGCGCTCATCCTTGAGCGTGAAGTAGAGGTGTCCGGAAGTGGCCCGTACCAGATTGGAGACTTCGCCACCGATCCAGCCAAGCGGGCAGTTGGCTTCAATCAGGCTGCGGAGTTGTAAGACGAAATCCGACACACTGGAAACCCGCGTGCCTACTCGCTCTGCATGAATCGGTGCTCTGGACATGGCGTCGATTCTAGCTCAATCCACATCCCTGCTCGCAAAGGCGCACCACGACTGCCTTCGCAGGATGTGTGTGCTTGTTGACAACTCTCTTGTTTTGCAAGTTGTTGATTTTAAAGAAACTGTAATTTCAGCTTCATTTTTGACCGAATTGAAAAAATCCTTTGCAGGAGGCCGACTTAGGTTAGTCCGGAGCAAACTGCTCACAAACTTATCCACAGATTTTGTGGATTACACCGAACTGGTGCATACCGCCGGTCTTCCGCTCGATGGCTGCTCCGGCATGCAGCAGCGTGCTTGCCCTCTGCAGGGCGGGGCGATACAGTTCAAGGCTTGTCGAAATTCGAGGAGTCGCTCCCGTGTGGGACATCATCCGTGCTGCTGGTTGGCCGATCATTCCGCTGTTGTTTGCTTCCGTCATCGCGCTGGCGCTGATCATTGAGCGCAGTATTTCCCTGCGTCGCTCGATCATCGTTCCGGCCGGTCTCCTCAATAAGGTGCTGGGCGACCTGCGTCAGAGTGGTCCGACAGATGAACTCATCGGCCGTGTGCATGCTCATTCGCCACTGGGCCAGGTGCTGGCGGCCGGGCTGCGCAATGTGCGCAGCAGCCGCGAAGTCATGAAAGAGTCGATCGAAGAGGCTGGCAGCGTGGTGGCGCACGAACTTGAACGCTTCCTGACTACGCTTGGCACGATTGCCACGGTAGCGCCCCTGATGGGCTTGTTCGGGACGGTGGTCGGCATGATCGAGCTGTTCGGCGCCCAAGGCGGCGCTGGCGGCGTGGGCGCTGATCCGCAGCAACTCGCGCACGGTATTTCGGTCGCGCTGTATAACACTGGCTTTGGTCTGCTGATCGCGATTCCGGCGCTGATTGCACATCGTCACTTCCGCGCGCTGGTCGACAGCATCGTGGTCGAGATGGAGCAGCAGGCGGTGAAACTGGTCGAAGTGCTGCACGGCGAACGCCGTCCTGCGCCGGCTGCCAAGTAAGGAGCCGGGCATGGATTTCCGGCGCGGGCGTGGCAAGGAAGAACTCGAGATCAATCTGATCCCGCTGATCGACGTGCTGCTGGTGATCATCATTTTCTTGATGCTGACCACCACCTATTCGAAGTTCTCGGGGCTGGAAATCAACCTGCCCAGCACCGATGCGCCGCCAGCCCAGGAGCAGCCCAATGAGATTGATGTGGTCATCAATGCCCAGGGCGAGGTCCTGATCAATCGCACGCCGGTGGCGGGGCGCGACATCGAGAGCATCGTCGCCGCGCTGCGCCGGGTGGCGCCTGAAAGCAGCGAGAAGTCCCCGCTGGTGGTCATCAATGGTGACGCCAAGGCTAACTTCCAGAGCGTTTTCGATGTGATGCAGGCTGCACAGAAGGCCGGCCTGCCGAACGTCTCTTTTGCAGCGCAAACGAAAAAGTAAGTCGGGTCAGCCATGGCCCTCAAACGCCCCGCCTGGTGGTCACGCCGCAGCCCTGCTGCGATCCTGTGGCTGCCGCTCGCGGGGCTTTTTCTTGCTGTTTCTGCGCTGCGCCGGCTGGCCTATCGCTCTGGCTGGCTGAGGTACGAGCGCTTGCCGGCTCCGTTGATCGTGGTCGGCAATATCGCCGCGGGCGGCAGCGGCAAGACCCCGGTTGTGATCTGGCTTGCAGCGGCGCTGAAGACGCGTGGCTTCACGCCAGGCATCCTGTCGCGCGGCTATGGTGGTACGACCCGGGTGCCGACGGCCGTGTTGGCGGATAGTGACCCGGAAATTGTGGGTGATGAGCCGGTGCTGCTGGCGCGCCGTACGGGATGCCCAATGTGGGTCGGGCGCGATCGGGTGGCTGCGGGCCGGGCCTTGCTTGGCGCTCACCCCGAAGTGGATGTGCTGATTACCGATGATGGACTGCAGCACTATCGCCTCGCGCGCAGTGCCGAAATCGTGGTGCTGGACGAAACTATTCTGGGCAATCGCTGGCCATTGCCGGCAGGGCCTTTGCGCGAGCCACTGGGGCGCCTCAAGGAAGCTCATTTGCTGATCTGCAACGGACTGCTAAGTCCGGCTCTCCAAGCTTTACTGCCACCGCAGCCACGCGTGGACATGGTGCTCACACCAGGCCGGTTTTGGCGCCTAGGCGAGCCGAGCGAAACCTGCTCGGCTGCTGATCTGGCCGGGCGCCGTCTGCATGCCGCGGCGGGGATTGGCAACCCGGAGCGTTTCTTTGCCACGCTTGCGGCTATGGGGCTGGAACTCTCCAGCACCCGGTCTTTCGGAGACCATCATGCCTACACGCGGGAAGATCTTGCCGTGCCTGCAGGCGAGCTTCTGCTGCTGACGGAGAAGGATGCAGTAAAATGCGCCACCTTCGCGCCCGCCGAAAGCTGGGTGCTGCCGGTGGAGGCTTGTATAGCTGATGCCGCGCTGGATCATCTTCTGGAGCGTCTGCATGGATCCGAAACTGCTTGAAATCCTGGTGTGCCCGGTTTGCAAAGGCCCGCTTGAACATCGCCGTGCTGCCGCTGAACTGGTGTGCCGTCCCTGCCGCCTGGCCTACGCGGTCAAGGATGGCATCCCGGTGATGCTGGCCGATGAGGCGCGTCAGCTGTCTGCCGAAGAAGCAGGAGCCGCCTGATGGCCAGCGTGCGTTTCAAGGCCATCGTGCCGGCACGCTATGCCTCGACACGCCTGCCCGGCAAGCCGTTGGCCGATATCTGCGGCAAGCCGATGGTAGTACGGGTGATGGAACGGGCGCTGGAGTCCGGTGCTGAAGAGGTGTGGGTCGCAACCGATCACGAAGGTGTGCGCGAGGCCGTCGAGGCGGCTGGCGGCAAGGTGTTGATGACCAAGCCAGACCATCCGACCGGCACCGATCGCTTGGCCGAAGTTGTGACCCAGTTGGGCTGGGCTCCTGGCGATATCGTGGTGAACGTGCAGGGTGACGAGCCCTTGATTGATCCCGCCATGGTGCGTCTGGTGGCTGAATCCTTGGCGCGCGATGTGAATGCGGAAATTGCGACTGCGGCCCATCCGATCGTGACGGTGGAGGATTTCCTCAATCCGGGTGTGGTGAAAGTCGTGTGCCAGAAGAACGGTCATGCGCACTATTTCTCGCGTGCGCCGATTCCCTTTCCGCGCGATGCAGTGCTCGCAGGGGCCTTGCAGCCTGGAAATCCCCTGCCCGCAGGGCTGGGCTTGCTGCGTCACGTCGGCCTGTATGCTTACCGCGTCGGTTTTCTGAAGGCTTTTGCCAGCCTGGCTCCGGCGCCGACCGAGCAGATCGAGCTGCTCGAGCAATTGCGTGCCCTCTGGCACGGTTACCAGATTCGCGTTGAAACCCTGAGCGAAGCACCGCCTGCCGGGGTCGATACTCCCGAGGATCTCGCCCGTGTGCGAGCCTTGTTTGCCGCCAACAATCAATAAACTGGAGATAGCGCACATGCGTCTGATTCTTTTGGGACCGCCGGGAGCCGGCAAGGGCACGCAGGCCAAATTCATTGCCGAGAAATACGGCATCCCGCAGATTTCCACTGGCGACATGCTGCGCGCAGCCGTCAAGGCCGGCACCCCGTTGGGTGTGCAGGCCAAGGCCGTGATGGATGCAGGGCAATTGGTGTCTGATGACATCATCATCGGCCTGGTGAAGGAACGCCTGGCCCAACCGGACTGTGCCAAGGGCTACATGTTCGACGGCTTCCCGCGCACCCTGCCGCAGGCTGATGCACTGAAGGATTCCGGCGTGGCACTGGATGTGGTGCTGGAGATCGATGTACCGGACTCCGAGATCATCGAGCGCATGAGTGGCCGCCGTGTGCACCTGGCTTCGGGTCGCACCTATCACATCAAGTTCAACCCGCCGAAGGTGGCAGGCAAGGACGATGAAAGTGGCGAGGACCTGATTCAGCGTGATGACGACAAGGAAGAAGTCGTCAAGAAGCGCCTGGATGTGTATCACTCGCAGACCAAGCCGCTGGTTGAGTACTACGGCAAGTGGGCGGCGACGGGTGACAAGCAGGCGCCGCGTTACGCGAAGATCCTGGGGCTTGGGCCGGTGGAAGAGATCACCGCCAAGGCCTTTGCCGCGCTTCAGGGCTGAGCTGTAACAGTAGCTGCACTGCCAGATAACGACAAAAAGCCCGGACTCTT
Organism: Uliginosibacterium aquaticum; assembly: GCF_012972705.2. Taxonomy (GTDB): domain Bacteria; phylum Pseudomonadota; class Gammaproteobacteria; order Burkholderiales; family Rhodocyclaceae; genus Uliginosibacterium; species Uliginosibacterium aquaticum. The sequence goes on from NZ_JABCSC020000001.1 coordinate 1,011,848, forward strand.
GCGAGCCCGGGCTTTTTGTTTGCTTGTCCGTGGGCTTACTTCAGCTGGCTGGCGATCGGCAACTTGGCTTCCTTGAGGCCCTGGGCGACCAAGCCACCAATGGCTTCAGCACCCTTTTCCTGGAAGTGGGTGTTGTCAGGCTTGGTGCGCGAGCCGGTCTGGGTCGCGTAGTACGGATACTTGGCTGGATCGACGGCGAGGTAATAGTTCAGCGACTCGGCTTCACCGAGCTTGTTGAAGAAGTCCATGCTCTTCTGATCCAGATCGACCAGCGCCACCTTGTTGGCTTTGGCTGTGTCGCGGATGGTCTGCGAGTAATCGCCCGGCACCTTGCCCTTGCCCCAGGTATGGGTCGTTCCGCCGATCTTGCCGTCCTTGAACTGACGACGGGTCACCGGCGTGATCAGCACCGGGGTGGCGCCAGCTTCCTTGGCGATCGCAATGTACTTCTCCAGGGTCTTCTGGAAGCCCATTTCGGCCGGCACACCAGCAGCGGTGCCGGGGTAGGTGCACAGGTTGGCGATGTCGATCACGTCACGAGCCGGAGCGGGGCGCGGCGGCTCTTCACCGCACTTCTCGTCGTTGTGGCCGAACTGCACCAGCAGGTAGTCACCCTTGCGGATGTCGGCCTTGATCATGTCGAACCAGCCTTCGGTGATGAAGCTGCGCGAACTGCGGCCCGATTGCGCCACGTTCACGACCTGAACCTGCTTGGCATCCTTGAGCTGGCGCTCGAAGATCTGGCCCCAACCATTGCGTGGGGTGACGTCCACGTCGTAGTTGCTGGCCGTGGAGTCGCCGGCAATGAAGATGCGGGTCACGCCCGGTGCCGCGATGGCCTGGGCTTCGGCCCGGGCGTGCGCCATGGAGAGCGGGCTGAGCTTGGTGATCTCGTGGTAGTTGCTGTCAAACAGCGAGGTTTCGCCGAGTACGCCCTGGGACGAGAGATAGCCACGGTTGTGACGGATGTACTTGAGCACTTCACCGGCGTTGCCGCTGACCGGATCGAAGCTGGCGGCATCGGCGACGCCGGCTTCCTTGAGGGCTGCGCCGAGCAGGGGCTGCAGGCTGGCAGCCCGGCTCTTGAGGGCTTCGGCCTTGACGGCAGGCGCCTTACCGGACTGAACCATGCCGACCGGCCCCTGGAACTTGGCGTCCTTGGCGGCGCCGGAGGCGATGAAGTCGGTCAGGGCATTGATATTGGCCGTGACCTTGCCGGCGGGTTCGGCAATCAGGCTCACGAACTGGGTGCGGCCGGCTTCGGCAACCAGCATCAGCGGGGCGACCAGACCGTCGGCGGAGAGGCTGTAGGCTCCCTTGTCGTCGCTGGCGACGGACTTGCGGTTGCCTTGGGCGTCATACACGGTGACCGTGAATTTCTGCTGACCTGCACCAGCGATGCCGCTCAGGGTGACGCCTGCAAGCGGCTTCACGGCCGGCTGGGCAGCCGCTGGGCTGGCGGCCGGGGCCTGAGTTGGGGCATTGCTGGCACAGCCGATCAGCGAGGCGCCGATCATGGCGACGATGGACAGACGCAGATTCAGGTTCATGGTTTCTCCTGTGTGACGCGGAATGGCAGGCCGCGCTGCGGCTGCCGGACGGAAATGGATCGCGCGAGCATGGCGCAAGGCTGGCGGGCTGTCTTGATAGGGATTGCGCTTATCTCTCTACCGGCACATAGAGATCGAACTGGCGCTCGAAGTCGGCCGGCAGATAGCTGGCGTTATGGAAACAGCGCAGCATCGGCGCATCAGATTGCATCCGCCAGCCGGTACTGGTTTCGATATGACGTGCCAGCTCAGCCGCCCCCGGGATGGCGAAGCCGCCGCCGATGCGCAGCACGGCATAGTGGCCCTCTGGCAGGTGGCCTTGCTGCAGCCCCGGAACCTGCTGGCCGAGGCGTTCCGAGAGCAGAGCGGCCTGCAGTTCGATTTCACCGCTAGGATTGTTCATGTCACCGGCCAGTTGTACGCACCAGCCCTTGCGGCGCTCGCGCGGGATGCCCGCGAGAAGAGCGTGGGCACGCAGCTCATCGAAAGGTGGAATGCCTTCGCCGAGGCGGCCGCGAAAATGCACGTACTGGATGCGCTGGCCGGTGAGTAGCTCGATGCGCACCGGGCGAGCCTCGGCGGCGCGCGGGCGCACGGCCGAAGGTGCCAGGCCATGCGCCGCCCGGAAGGCACGCGAGAAGGCTTCAGCAGAGCCGTAACCGCTGTCGAAGGCCAACTCCAGGAGTGAGCCGACGCGCCCAGCCTCGATGCGGCGGCGCGCCAGGGCAAGGCGCAGGCGGCGTACGCGAGCAACCGGCGTTTCACCAGAGTATTCGTTGAATACGCGTTCGAAGTGAAAGCGTGAGAGATGTGCGATGTCGGCCAGTGCGTCGAGGCTCAGTGACTCGCCCAGGTGCGCGTCGACATGGCTAGCCACACGGCGCAGGCGGGAGAGTTTGCGGGCATAGGTGGCGACGTTCATGATCTCGGCGGGTGCTGCGGAGGCGCACAGTCTGCCACCGTCGTTCCGGTTTGGGAACGGGAACACGTGCACCGTGTGGCGGGCGTGCGACGGACTCGATCGCTAGCGGGATCTAGCGCTGCTTCTGCAGAGCAGGCTTGCCGCTATGATGGCGGCTTGTTCGGGTTCCGGAGTGGGTCATGCGCCTTGTCTTGCGATTGAGTCTTTACAGTCTGTGTCTGGTTTGCCTGCCGCTTCAGGCCGCAACGCCCCAGGACGAGGTGTTGCAGCGCCAGCGAGCGGAGGTTGAGCAGCAGAGGCGGCTGGCCGAACAGGATCGTGAGCGCATTCGCCGCGAAGCCGATGCGGATCAGCAGCGTCGTCGCCAGCAGCAGGAGCAGGATGAGCAGGTGCGGCGCCAGCGCGAGCAGGCACGCCAGGAGGCCGAGCGCGCGCGCCAGCAGACGGAGAATGCGCGCCAGCAGGCGGAGGTCATGCGCGAGCGTCAGAGGGTGGATGCCGAGCGCTTGCGCATCGAGGCAGATCGAGAACGTATCCGGCTGGAGGCTGAGGCTGATCAGGCGCGGCGACGCGCCGAAAACGTACAACGCTGATCAGGGTCCCCTTCACGGCGCCCGCCCCCGGAAGATCTTTCAGGGGCGATCCGGATGCAGGGACGGGCGCCAGGGGATGTATTCATTGTGGCAGCCCGGCAGCAAAGCTCAAGCTGGATTTGTGCGCAGCAGCATCTGTATCTGCATGAATTTCAGGGATAAATCTGCGTGCGAAGGCTTCAGAGCTGCAGCCCGGCACCCGCCGGCATGCGCTTGAGCAAAGGGCGAAGATCCAGGCCGGTGCTGGCCTTGAGCTGAACGGCACGCGCTTTCAGTTCCTCGCCAGACAGTGCGACCGGCGTACCACGAGTGGCCAGGGCCACCACATTGCCACTGGCGCACGGTGGCAACGCCAGGCTGCGGCCCTCAAAGGCTTCGCCAAGACGCTTGAGTGGCGCTGCGTATTTCTGTGCGCGGCCAAAGAGATTGGTGGCGAGGATCCCTCCGTCATTGAGGCGTGCCCAGCAGGCCTGGTAAAAGGGCAGGCTGTCGAGCAGGCCGACCTTGGCGTCCTCATCGTAGCCATCAACCAGGATGTAGTCATATTTCGGACTGGGTCGCTGCATGTACTCCACGCCATCGCCGATCACGATCGAGAGCCGCAGATCCTCGGGCGGCAGCTTGAAGAGCGCACTCGCGGCGGTCCACACTTCCTCGCTGATCTCCACCGTGGTCACGCGCGCCTGTGGCAGCTTCCAGTAGCAGAACTTGGTCAGCGAGCCAGCGCCGAGTCCGATCAGGAGAATGCGCTTGGGCCATTGGGCTTCCGCGCTAAAGCCTTCACGCAGGAGCAATCCGGCCATCATGTCGCGCGTGTATTCGAGTTCCAGATCCACCGGGCGGCGCAGGCGCATGGCGCCCTGTACCCATTCCGAGCCGAAATGCAGGTAGCGCACGCCATCTTCTTCGCTGATGTCAATGCAGGGGTCGGACATGGCAGAGCTTTCTGATGGCAGGGCCGCGATTCTAGCGGTTTCAGAGCCTGCCGCGGTCAGACACCGACAGTGCGGCGCTCCTGCGCGGCCTGCAGGGCTTCAGCCAGGGCGCGGCGGCTGATTGGTTTGGTGAGATAGTCGTTCATGCCGGCGGCCAGCCCGTTGGCCTGCTCGTCCGCCATGGCGGCTGCGGTGAGCGCGTAGATCGGTACCGGGGGGCGGCCCAAGGCTGCTTCGGTCGCACGGATCTGAAGGGTGGCGTCAATTCCGCCCATGCCGGGCATATGCATATCCATGAAAATGACATCGAAGTTGCCGCCGCGCCATAGTTCCACTGCCTCGTGGCCATCGCGAGCGAGTTGGCTGCTGCAGCCGAGTCCGTCGAGCAGTTTGAGTACCAGTTTCTGGTTGGTGGGGTTGTCTTCGGCGACCAGAACGCTGAGCGGGAAGCGCTCGGTTGCAGGGGAGGGCTGCGGTGGCGCAGGCATCGCTGCGTTGCTGAGGCGGATCAGCGGTATGCTCAGTTCAAAGCAGCTACCCTGAACAGGAGCACTTTGAAGTGTGATGCGGCCACCCATCAGGTCGGCTAGCCGGCTGCAGATGGAAAGCCCCAGACCTGTACCACCAAAGCGTCGGGTGGTGGTCTCGTCTTCCTGGCTGAAGGCGTCGAAGATCAAGGCTTGCTTGTCCTGAGCGATGCCGATGCCGGTATCGCGGACGGCGATGGCAAGCTGTTCCGTGCCAGCAAGGTTCAACTGGCGCGCCTCGATGGTGATGCTGCCTTGCTCGGTGAACTTGACGGCGTTGCCCAACAGGTTGGAGATGATCTGGCGCAGCCGTACTGGATCTCCCTGAAGCACCGGCGGGAGGGCCTCGCTGATTGTCAGTTGGCAGCGAATGGGGCGTTCGCCTATCGCTGCACGGGTGCTGCGCTCAAGATCACTGAGCAGTGGGGCGAGTTCGACCGGCAGGGCTTCGAGACTCAACTTGCCCGCCTCGATTTTCGACAGATCCAGGATGTCATTGATGATGGTGAGCAGGCTGTCGGCTGACCCCTTGGCGACGCCCAGATAGTCGCGCTGCTCGTCGTTGAGCGGGGTGTCCATCGTCAGGTCAATCATGCCCATGATGCCGTTCATGGGGGTGCGGATTTCGTGACTCATGTTAGCCAGGAAGTCGCTCTTTGCACGGTTGGCCGCGTCGGCTGCTTCTTTGGCTTCCTGCATCTGGCGAGCAGCCTCCTCGCGTTCGCTTACGAGCCGGGCGATGGTGGCGATGAGCTCTTCGATGTCGCCTTCGGCGGAGGTGTCGGAGGCTGCTTCTGGCAGTAGCTCGGCCACCAGCCGGTGCAGTGAGGAGAGCGCCTGCTCTCGCCCTGCAAGCTCGGAGCGTAGCCGATCGGCTGTGTGTTGCAGAGTCTCCAGAGTGTGGCGGAATTCTAGTGGAGCATCGTCGATCAACTGCTGACTCAGTTGCACAGGGCCAGCTTCTGTGGCTCCGGCTGCGCGACGACCCTGTTGCAGATTACCTAGCCAGCGTCGCAGCGGGTACCAGATCATCAGCATGCCGCCAAGCATGCTGGCGACAGCCAGCGCAAGGGCTGCGCGGACGACCCCCCAGAGACTGCTGGCGACGGCTTCTGCATCAAACTGCAGGCGCAATACACCGTAATCCCGCCCGCCAATATTGATGATGCGATTGGCATCCAGGAGCTGACTGGCCAGGCGTTCGCGCAACCAGTCGGGTGACGACTGCTGACGGATTCCCGGATTCGGGCTGGTGATTCTTGCGCCGCTGCGATCGATGAAGAGCGCTGCCGAGAAGGGGGATTGACGCATGCTCAGATCCAGCGTTCGCTGGATAGTGTCGTAGTCGCCGATCACGGCGCTCTCGCCGATGGTCTGCGTCATGATTTCGACCAGCATGGATGCAGTCTGCTGTACATCCTCCACATGCTGGACGAATTGCGAGCGATAGAACATCAGCAGTCCACTGCTGCAGAAGAGCAACCAGGTCACGGAGTACAGCGCGTAGATCCGGCTGACCAGAGAGCGCGGCAGCAGACGACCGAGTTTCATCTCAGAGGCTCGGCTTAGTGCAGGGTCTTTGGGGCTTTCTGGTAGAAACGCTTGTAAGACGCGTAGTCCGCTTGGGTGGCGGGCACAAAGGAGGGGGCCTCCGGGAGGCCCACTTCTTGGCCAGAGCGGGTCAGGATGTCCTTGCCACGCGGATCCTTATGCATGTTGAAAAAGGCGTTGGCGACGGCCTTGAGGTCCTTCTCCGCCACCTTGCCTGAAGCCATCAGGGCCAGATCGTGATAACCCTCGGACGTCCACAGCACGCGGAACTTCTTGTTTTCGCGTGTCGCATAGCCCTCAACCAGCGCCGAATTACTGCCCACGGCTTTGGCCTTGCCGGCAAAGAGTTGAGCGAATGCCGCGTTCTGGTTGCCGCCGAAGACGGGCTTGACCTCGATGTTGCGCGAGAGCAGGTAGGCATAAGGGACTTTGTAGCCGATGAAGGCTTCGGGGCCGGCAAAGGCCATATCCTGCCCGGCAAGCTCTTCCAGGCGGGTGATTGGGGAGTCCTCCGGTACCGCGATCTGACCATGGATTTCCGGTGCCTGCCGACGACCGAAAACCTTCCAGCCCAAGGTTTCTCGCTCAGGGCTGAAGAGGTGATTGCTGAATACGAATTCAACTTCCTGAGCCAGCACATAGCTGGTTGTGTCCGCCGAGGTGCGTCCGATTTTCAGTTCAAGCTTTACTCCGCTCTTTTCACTGATGTACTGGACGATGGGGTTCCAGTAAGCGGCGGTCTTGGTGATGTCCCACTGATTGACCGGTGAGAAGCGGTAAGTGGGCTGCTGAGCGGCAGACAGCGTGGGCAGCAGGCAGCAGAGGGCCAGTGCGGGTGCGAGCAGGGCTTTCATGCGGAGTCTCCTGAGGCAGACAGATTCCAGTCGATATGGCTCTCTTGGGATTACGGCAGGTGTTGTGGGTGACTTGATACACAGTTTGCGTGGATAGGCCTGTGGATGAGTGCCGGATAAGCAGGACAAGTGCCTGATCGGCCTCGGAATTTGCTCGCCGGGCAAAAAAGGAGCAGGTTCGCCAGAAGGGGGCGGGCGGCATGTACGGGCCCAAAGGTCAAGACACAAAACCGCTTATTTCCCCATTTTTGCTGCCCGCAGAGCCCCTTGCAGCAAGGGAATCCACACGAAGCGGGGAGAAGCCTGTGGATGACTGCAGGATAAGCAGGGCAAGTGCCTGATCGGCCTCGGAATTTGAGCAGCGGGCAGAAAATGAGCAGTTGTACCAATGGGCGTCGGCCTGCATGAGCGCCCATAAAGGTCAAGCTGCAAAGTGCTGTTTTTGGACGGTTTTGTTGCCCGTCGCAGACTTGGCGGCAAGGGAATCCACACGAAATGGGGAGAAGCCTGTGGATGAGTGCAGGATAAGCGAGGCAAGTGCTTGAAGCCCTTCACTAATCCGGTTCTGAGCAAGAATTGCACGATACCCGGATTGCATTCGATGGCGGATGCCCAGCTTGCCAGGCATCGGTTTTGTCAAGTAGCTCGGCTTGAAAAACTGACTTTTTGGCCCGGTTTTCCGGGCGGTAGTGGGTGGGCTTTCCACACAATGTGGGGAGAAGCCTGTGGATAATCCATCCGAAAGCCGGCCAAGGCCGCTCTGCTGCGGGGCGCGGCCGTGTTGCGCATTTTTTGCGCAGAGATGACGGTCATGTGACGCATGTCACATGAGCCCTGCGCTATGCTCGCCGCTCTATCCCGGCGGAGCCCGCGATGCGCGCATTCCTTGTCTCTTTCCTGCTGCTGCCCTTGTTCGCCCTGGCAGCGCCTGTGAAGCCCGGCTTCGATGAGGCGACATTGGCGGCGCTGCGCGAGAGCGTGGCAGAGCGCGAACAACGCTTCTTTAGCGGGGAGCAGCTGAAACCGCATGCCAGCGTAATCGACACGGCCGGGCTGCTGCTGGATGCGCTGGCCAGCGGGGCGGAACCCGCGCAGCAGTCACGCTTGCTGGCAGCCATTGATGCGCAAATTGATCGCGATACTGCGAGTCGCAGCTACGGCAATATTCACTGGTATCAGGGCGATCAGACATTGGTGGATCGCAATGGGGTGGAGTTCGTGACGCGCATGACGGCGCTGGCCTGGCTGCTCTATGGCGATCAGCTCGGCGTGGCAGAACGCCAGCAGTTGCGAAGCTTGCTGGAGTGGGCGCGGATCGGTGTGACGCGGCACGCGGTGGCCATCAGCTACACCAACATCTGGCTCATGAAATGCTGGAACCTGATCGCGCTGGGTGAAGGGCTGCAGGACGAGGCGCTGGCCCGCCAGGGCTACGCCATGCTGACGGAATGGCTGGCCTATACACGTCGCACCGGAATCAACGAGTACCTCAGCCCGAGTTATTACCCTGTCGATCTCGAAAGCCTGGCCCTGATCCATCGTCTTTCTGCCCAGCCGCAGGCGCGTGCCGAAGCACGTGAGGCACTGGACCTGCTGTGGCATGACGTTGCGCTGAACTGGTATGCGCCGGCGCGGCGCCTGGGCGGTACTCATAGTCGTGACTATGACCGGCTCTTCAACCTGGGTGGCCTGAATGCCTGGGTGAAGCGTGCGGGCTGGACGGGGGAGCCCGTTCAGCCCGCACGCGGCCCTTACACTGCCCTGGCCTGGGCACCGCCGCCGCCCGCTGCCGGCCGCTGGTTGCAGGGACCGTTCCCGCGTCTGGTGTCATCCCGCTGGGGAGAGGAGCCCGAAAAGCGCCATACGCATTACCTGGGACGCAGTTTCAGCATCGCTTCGGCCGAGTCCGGCTATTACGCGGGGCATGACAACTCGCCGCTGGTGATCAATCTGGGGGGCGGACAGGATGTACCGATCATCAACTTTTTCATGGATGGCCGTCGTGACTACTACGGTCAGAACAAGACCCTGGAGGCGGGTTCCGGTCACCTGAAGGCGCTCCACCTGCGGCCCTTCCTGGCCAGCGTGCAGCGCGAGGGAGAGGTGTTGTTCCTGGCCTCGGTGCGTGAGCGTAAGCCTGAGTATGTGGCACTGGAGTCAGTGCTGACCCTGCCGGCGAACGCCGAATTCTGGCTGGATGACAAACGCCTGGACGTGTTCCGGGCCGTCAGCCGCTGGCGACCGGATTACGCGCCGAATGGCCGCACAAGCTCCCTGCAGGTCGAAGCACGCGAGGGCGTGATTGAATTGCATCTGAGCGATCGCGATGAAGCGCAGGGTGTTGGGGTGTCGCAGAGCTTTCCGGTGCAGGGTGGGCAGCGCTATCGCCTGGCAGCCAGCTTGCAGGGTGGCGAAGTTTTTCTCTACCTGAACTACCTCGATGTAGAGCGGCGCCTGATTGGAGGCGAGCATTCGCTCAAAGTGGCGGGTGGGCAAGACGGATTTGCAATGCGTGAATTTACATTGCCGGCGCCTGAGGGGGCGGTGTGGTGCAAGGCCTGGCTGTACTCCACGCGTGCCAATCGAACCGAGCTGCGTGTGCGTGATCTGCGCTTCGAACAAGTCGGGCCTGAAGGGGCGACGCTGCTGGGCGGTTTTGATTTCCAGGTTTTCCAGCCGCAGGCGATTGCGCTACCGGCGGGCCGCACGCTCTTTGTGCGTCGCGGTGATGCGGTGGCCGCGCTGCGCCTGCTGGCTGCTTGGGATGTGGCCGGGACGCCGATCGGTTTCACTCTGCATAACGACGGACTCGCCTGGCAGGCCTTGCGCCTTACCGCCGTGCATTCGCCGCAGGCGACGGATCAGCGGGCCTCGCTGGCGATGTGGGCCTGGGCTGGCGAAGGCCTGGCTGACGAGCAGGCCTTCGCGCGCGAGCGGCAGCGGATTCTCGGCCTGGGTGGCGAGGCCACGTTGCAGGGGGATGTGGTCCGCGCCAGCGTTGGGGTATTGCAGTTGCAGGCTGACGTGGTGAGCGGCCGGCGCCTGTTGCGGCAGGGCCACGCCGAAGTGCCGGACTCGGCCTGGAGTGTGGATGGCCGGGCGTGGCAGCCCTAGCGCAGGTGTAACATGCGACCGGTTCCAGCCCTGCGTATGGCGGGCTGTTTTTCACCAAATAAAGGGGATGTGATGGCTTCTTCTCTGCGTCAAATCACACTGGCTGCCGCGACGGTTTCAGCCGCCTTGCTGGCGGCCTGCGCCGTTCCGCAGGGGGGCAGCCAGCCCGCTGCTGCGCCGTCTGCGGCTGCGCAATGCGCGCCAGGGATCTGGTTCTGCGAAAACTTCGAGAGTGGCACGCTGGCACGCTGGGATCTGCTCCCGGCGGGGGGCGCTGCCACCATCGGCAAGGCCGATGGCGTGGCCATCGTGAAAACGGAGGCCGGTAACAGCTTCATGCAATATGACGCTGGCCAGAGCAAGGGCGTGGTGGCTGCGCTCAAGAGCGAGGCTTTCGCGGGCGTGAAGACGGCGGACTACTTTGTTGAAGCCCGCATCAAGCCGATCAACAATCAGACCAGCAACAAGTTCCTGTGCCTGCTGGGCCGCTATCAGGATGTGAACAACTGGTATGGCGGCTGCCTCAACGTGCAGAACAGCGCCAGCTCCAAGGTCGAGTTTCACAAGGCCAATGGTGGCAAGTGGCTGCGCGCACGCCAGTTCCCGACCCGTAGCATCGTGAATGACCAGTGGTACAAGCTGCGTATGGAAATGAAGGGCGATACGCTCAGTTTCTATATCGATGATGACCTCACTGGCAGCTTCACCGATGCCAGTATCAAAGGGCCGGGCAAGCTGGGCCTGTGGTTGGACAACCGCTCCTTCGCCATCGACGATATCGTGGTGGGCGATGCCAGGGTCAAACCGGTCCTGCTTTCGCTGGATCAGCCGGGAGAGTGGAACGGTGAAGTGGGAGGCGCGGAGCGGGTGATCGAAGTGTCCGCAACCAAGACGGATTCTTCGGCGGACAGCTTCAGCGTGGTGTCGAGTGATCCGAAGGTGGTGGCTGTGACCCAGCAGGGCAACCAGGTCAGCCTGCGTGCGCTGAGTGCCGGCTCGGCCAGCATCACCTTCAAGAGTGGCAGCAACCCGGCTCTGCAACGTTCAGTGAAAGCCAATATCGAACCGGCCTTCGCGCTCTCTGCCGCCAGCTACGGCAATCTAGCAAAGAAAACCGAGCCGGCCGCGGGCAGCAAGGCCGCGTATGCCGATGGCGAACTGACCCTGAGCTTCGATGCGCCACCGGTGCTCAACAGCATCGGCTCCTTGCGCATCTTCCGCGCCAGCGATGATCAACTGGTCGACGTGATTCGTCCGAAGGGCGAAGGCAATGTCTTTGGCCCCTCGTCGGATGGTTTCTACCGTGGCGTGAACATGCCGCTGATGCGCGTTGTCGGCAACAAGCTCGTCGTGCGTCCGCACAACGGCAAGCTGGCGTACAACACGGCCTACTACGTGGCGCTGTCCGACAATCTGCTGAAGGACGCCAAACTCGCTGGCAAGCCCTTCACCGGGCTGGGCAAGAAGGCCGGTTGGAGCTTTGTCACCAAGAAAGCGCCGGCGGCCTCACTGACCCGGCTGACGGTAGATGACGATGGCAGCAAGGCTGACTATCGCAGCGTGCAGGGGGCGCTCGACCACGCCATGAAACTGCCGAAGGAAACGCCGGTCAGCATCAGTGTGAAGAAAGGCAGCTATGAGGAAATCCTGTTCCTGCGTGGCAAGGATAACGTCAGCATTCAGGGCGAGAGTCGCGAAGCTACGGTGATCCAGTTTGATAACTACGAGTCTCTCAATACCGGTCTTTCCATCGGCATGAACAAGCCGGTGGCCAGTGGCGGTGGGCGCGCGGTGTTTGCCGTGGGCAATGCCGACATGCTGGTGATCGATCGTCTGACCCTGAAGAACACCCATTACAAGCGTCTGGGCGTGAATGGCCAGGCTGAGACGATTTTCTTCATGGGCGACAAGGAACGTCTGATCGCGAAGAACGCCAACTTCATCAGCCGTCAGGACACCCTGCAGCTCAACGCCTACAGCTGGTTCTACAACACCCTGGTGGCGGGGGACGTGGACTTCATCTGGGGCAGCTCGAAGGCCGCCTTGTTCGAGAACAGCGAAATCCGCACCGTGGTTGATTCCACCGATGCAAGCAAGGGCGGCTATGTGCTGCAGGCCCGCGTGAGCAATGCGGCGGACAAGGGCTACGTTTTCCTCAACAGCCGCCTGACCCGGGAGGAAGGGGTGCCCGATGGCTCCACCGTGCTCGCCCGCAGTGCCGGCAGCCCGAACTACTTCGACAATGTGGTGTTCGTGAATAGCCGGATGGACAAGCACATCGCGCCCGAAGGCTGGTGGCTGAACCCGCTGCCGAATCCGGCCAAGGCCAGCGAGAAGGCCGGCTGGCGCGAATATGCCAGCGCCACCTTGCAGGGCGCCCCGCTCAACGTTGGCGGTCGTGTAGCTGCTGCCCGTGGCCTGAGTGCTGCAGAGGCCGCGCCTTACGCCACCCGCGAGCAGGTGTTCTCGGCCATCGGCTGGGCACCCAAGCCCTGAGTGCCAGCGCACACCGGCTAAAGAAAGGGGCAGCTGAGGCTGCCCCTTTTTCATGCTTGTGCGGATCGTGTGTTTGTCTGGGCGCGACGTGAGCCGAAGGCTCGTTCTTCAGTCGTGAAACTGGGTGAACTCGCTTGCCGGGATGCGCGGCAGCTCCAGGGTGTTTTCGGGAGCGCTTTCGTCGGCATAGCCCAGCGACATGCCGCAGACCACCATCTGGGTGTCGGGAATCGCCAGTTGGGCTTTCACGATCGGGTGATATTCGCAGAAGGCTGCCTGCACGCAGGTATGCAGGCCATGCGCGCGGGCAGCCAGCATCAGGGTCTGCAGGAAGCCGCCGTAGTCGATCAGGCTACCCTGGCCGAGCACTTTGTCGATCGTGAAGATCAGGCCCACCGGAGCGTCGAAGAAGGTGTAGTTGCGGGCCCATTGCTGGCGCATGCGGGCGGTGTCCTTCTTGTCGATCCCCAGCAGCGAGTAGAGCGCGAGGCCGGTGTGGCGGCGGCGGCCCAGATAGGGCTCGCCCCAGGATTCCGGGTAATAGGCGTACTCGCCCTTGTGCTCGAAGCTGGGGCTTTCGTACTCGGCGAGAATCTTTGCGCTGAGGGCTTCTTTCGCCGCTCCGGTCACAACATGCACATGCCAGGGTTGGGTATTCACGCCACTGGGCGCGCGCGCGGCAAGGTCCAGCAGCGCGAGCAGGGTGTCACGCGGAACGGGGTCGGGCAGGAAACGGCGGATCGAGCGACGACTGCCGACGATCTCGGCGAAAGAGTTGGGGGTCTGATTCATGAGGCAAGTCCGGCAAGGAAAACGATGGCGGCAAGCCTAGCAGTTTTGGACTCCGTCGCGTTTGATCAGGCCGCGCTCTCGAGCTTGATATGGGCGCGGCTGGCAGTGCGCGAGATCATGCCCTGAGCCATGTCTTCGGCGGCGACCGGGTTCTTCATGCGGATCATGTCGAACAGATCCGAGTGTTCCTTGATCGTGAGCGCCATGTGGCCGGGATCGGAAAGATAGGTGTGATCGAAGATCGCGCGCTGCAGGGCGCTGATCGCGTCGGCTAGTTGCTGGATCACGAAATTGTGGGTGGCGGCGACGATGGCGCGGTGGAAGGCGATATCGGCCTCCATGAAGGCGTCGCGATTGGTGGTGTTGGCCTTCATGCCGTTGAGCGCGGCTTCGATGGCGACGAGATTGATGGCGGTGGCGCGCTCGGCGGCCCACCGCGAGATCGCCGGCTCGATCAGGCTGCGCACTTCGATCAGCGAGGCAATCAGCGCCGGGTCGGCATCACCATCGCCGGAAAGCGCCCATTCCAGTACGTTGGCATCCAGATAATTCCATTGCTCACGCGGCATCGCAAACAGGCCGCGATAGCTCTGAGCGTCGATCAGGCGCTTGGTGGCGAGCACCTTGATGACTTCGCGCATCACGTTGCGCGAGGTGTCGTAACGTTCGCACAGCTCGGCTTCAGAGGGCAGGGCGGCTCCAGGTGTGAACACGCCCTGGACGAGGTCGCGGCCGAAGGCGTTGATCAGGCGGTCGGTCTTCGTCAGCTTGGGGCTCACTGCGGTTTCCTTCAGGTTTTCAAGCAGTCGGTATCCTAGCAGGGAAGCTGCTGAAATCCGGGGCGGTGAGGCGCCCCGGATTTCAGTGAAGGCGAGAAGGATCGGGAAAAATGAAGCGCCGCGATCCTGGCACGGCGTGCCGATGCAGCCAGCACTGGCGTACCTCAGGAAGGTGCCGCGCCGCCAGAATCACTTTCTCCCGGTCCTTTACTTGCGCAGCTTGGCGAGCTCGGCCTGCAGCTCCTTCACTACTTCGGCATGACCTGGCTGGGCGGCGAACTTGTCGACCGCCACCGTGGTGGTGGCGCGCATGCGGCCCAGCTCGGTGTCAGACGGCGTGGTGATCTGCATGCCCTTCTGCTTCAGAACTTCAATGGCCTTGGCGGAGGCGGCGCGGCTGTCCTTGCGCTCGAAGTCACGCGAGGCGGCGGCGGCTTGCTGCAGGGCCTTCTTCTCGTCGGCGGAGAGGCCGTCGTACCACTTCTTGGAGACGGTCACGATCCATGGGCTGTACACGTGGCGGGTCAGTGCCAGGTGTTTCTGCACTTCGTAGAACTTGGAGGACTCGATGGTAGTCACCGGGTTTTCCTGGCCATCCACGGTGCCGGTTTCCAGCGCGGTGAAGAGTTCCGAGAAGGCCAGCGGCACGGCATTCGCGCCGAAGCCCTTGAACATGTCGATATAGACCGGGTTCTGCATCACGCGCAGCTTGATGCCGGCCATGTCTTCCATTTTGTTGATCGGGCGCTTGGAGTTGGTCAGGTTGCGGAAACCGTTTTCCCAGTACACCAGGCCGACCATGCCCTTGGCCTGCAGCTTGTCCATCAGCTTCTGGCCGAAGGGTCCGTCGAGCACGGTGTCAGCCTCCTTCTCGTTGGCGAAGACGAAGGGCAGGTCATACACGCCGAAATCGCTGACGATGCCGACCAGGGTGGCGGTGGAGCCGACCATGATTTCCTGCGCGCCGCCGATCAGGGCGTTCTGCATCTGCGGATCACTGCCGAGGCTGGCGCCGCCGAAGCCTTTGACCTTCCACTTGCCGCCGGAGAGCTTGCCCATTTCTTCGGCGAAATAGCGCACGGCACGGCCCTGGTTGCTGTCTTCAGCCAGACCATAGCCGAAGCGTACGATGCGCGGCTTGAAGTCGGCCGCCTGGGCCGAGGCGAGGCTGCCTGCGACAGCCAGACCGATGACGATGGATTTGAAGAGACGGTTCATGATTCCTCCAGCGGATGCGGGGTTGAGAGCAAAGTCGCGAAGCGGCTTCTTGAAACGTCCCCCTCCCGGTGGGGAGGAGGATTGAGGGAGATGAAAGGAATGCCTGTCAGCGGAACCAGGCCACCGGTGCGGTGATGATTCCCGGGAAGATCACGAACAGCGCGATCAGGATCAGGTAGGCGAGCAGGAAGGGCCAGATGCCTTTGGTCGCACTTTCGAGCGAGATCTTGGAGATGCCGCAGACCACGTTAAGCACGGTGCACACCGGCGGATGGATCAGGCCGAGGGTGCCGACGAGCACGAACATCACGCCGAAATAGGTGGGGTCGATGCCGGCCTTGAGGGCGATCGGCATCAGCACCGGGCCCATCACCAGAATGGTCGGGGTCAGGTCCATCACGGTGCCCACCGCCAGCAGCAGGAGCATGATCGCCGCCATCAGGATGCGCGGATCGTGCATCAGCGGACCGAGAAATTCGGTGACCTGTTGCGGCAGATCGGCCAGCGTCACCATATAAGACGAGACCAGCGCGCCGGCACACAGGAACATCACGGTGCTGGTGGTGCGCGCCGCGTCGACCAACAGCTTGACCAGCTGAGTGAATTTCACTTCGCGGTAGATGAAGATCGCCACGAACATCGAGTAGGCGGCGGCGACTACGGCGGCTTCGGTCGGGGTGAAAAAGCCGCCACGCAGGCCACCGAGGATGATCACCGGCAGCATCAGCGCCCAGATGCCGTCCACCGCGGCCTGACCACGCTGGCCCCAGCTGCATTTGGGTTGCGGGGTGACGTCCATTTTCTTGGCCAGACGGGTCCATACAAAGATCAGCGCGAGGCCCATCAACAGGCCCGGCACGATGCCGGCGAGGAACAGGTTGGTGATCGAGGTGTTGGTGGTGACGCCAAAGATGATGAAGGGCATCGAGGGCGGAATGATCGGGGCGATGATGCCGCCCGCAGCGATCAGACCGGCCGAGCGCGGCACCGAATAGCCGTGCTCACGCATCATCGGGATCAGCAGGGTGGCAAGTGCGGCGGTGTCGGCAATTGCCGAGCCGGACAGGCTGGCCAGCAGCACCGAGGCGGCGATGGTCACGTAGCCGAGGCCACCCTTGATATGGCCGACCAGCGTCACGGCCAGATCAATGATCCGCCGTGAGATGCCGCCGGCATTCATGAGTTCGCCGGCGAGGATGAAGAAGGGCACCGCCATCAGCGGGAAGCTGTCGGCGCCGGAGAGCAGGTTCTGGGCAACCAGCTGGGCATCGAAGAAGTCCAGGTGGAACATCAATGCCACGCCGGTGAGGATCAGCACGAAGGCGATCGGCATGCCCAGCAGCATCAGGCCGAGCAGGCTGCCGAGGAAAACTACGAGTGTCATGATCGGGCCTCTTTACTGGCTAACTTCGGGGTCGGAAGCGTGGGCACGGTCGTGTGCCTGCGCTTCGCCGGGGATACGGGCGGCCGGATGGCGGGTCACGATGCGCCACAGGTTCAGGCCTACCATCGGCAGCATGGCCAGCGCGCAGATCAGACCACTGCCGGCCATCAGCGCGGTGGGGAAGCCCAGCACGGTGGAGTAGGTGTCGAGCCCGATCACGGTCTGGCTCCAGCTGCCTTCGAGAAACAGCCACAGCGCGTAGAGCATCAGCAGGTGGCTGACGATCGCGCAGCCGCGGCGCAGGCCGGCGGGCAGGTGGGCCTGAAGGATCTCCATGCCCAGGTGCGAACCATGGCGCAGGGCCAGGATCGCGCCGAGAAAGATCATCCACACGAACATCAGGCGGGCCACTTCCTCAGCGGCCGGGATGCCGGTATTGAACACGTAGCGCAGCACCACGTTGCTGCCAATGGCCAGCACCATTACGGCCAGCGCAAGCGCCATCAGCCATTCAACGGCGTGTTCGAGGCGCGGGGTCAGTTGTTTCACGATGATTCTCCTTGCTGTCGTGCCGGCCCGGCTGCGGGAGTGTTTTCGCGCACCGGACTGGCTTGGGATGAAATGTAGTGCATGAAACTCTTATGAGCCCATAGGTGTTTTCCATGATACGACGACATGTGTATTGTTGTACTACAATCATCTGGAACGCAGCCGATGGGCAGTCTCGCCCTTGCTGGTCCGGAAGGAAGAAAGCGCCATGGACAACACCGCCGTCGTGAACCCCGAATTTGCGGACCTCTATATAGAAGAGGCTTACAACCCCTATCGCAGCTGTATTCAAGGGCTGGCCAACGAGCCGATCACGGTGCGGGCGCTGTTGCGCCGGGCGGACGACCTTCTGTGCGATGAGCCGGAGTTCGCCGGTCTGGGAGATCATTCGCTGGAGGCGATCGTGGCGCGCCTGGCCGCTAACCGCCCGCGCGTGGCAATCATCCAGGGCTCGCCGGATCATCCCGCGCACATGTTCGATCACGAGCACACGCTGCGTGCTGCCGCGCGCATCTGGCAGAACGGCGGCGTGCCTTTTACCTTCGGCATTCCGGTGATCTGCGACGGCACCGCGCAGAGCAATATTGGCCAGAGCTACTCGCTGGCCTCGCGCAATCACACGGCCACCGCCGTGAACATCAATTTCGAGGGCCACAGCTACCACGCGGCCTATGTGCTCTCGGGCTGCGACAAGACGCCGACCGGCATCCTCTCCGGCCTCGCCTCGGCGGATCGCGCCCGGCGCCAGCCGGCACGCGGCACCGCGCCGGTGTGGGCGATCTTCGTGCCGGCGCATGTGCTCAAGGGCGGCACGATTCCGAAACGCACGCGCCAGAAACTGCAGGCGATCCAGGACGCCGCCATTGCCGCAGGCGACGCCCAGCTGGCTGCGGACATCGAAGAGAATTGCCACTACATCCTGCAGTGCTCGTCGGACGAAGCTTTTCTCGGCCATCTGCAGCGCGCGGAGGAGAAGGGCCTGGTGACGCGTGCCGAGGCCGATGCGATTCTTAACGAGCTGGCGGCCGCCACCTGCGACGACAAGGGCGGCATCTGTGCCTTCAACGGCACCGGCAACTCCTCGCGCACCCTGGTCGCGGCGCTCGGCTTCGTGCCGGCCGAATCGGAGTTGCTGACCGACGAGCCGGGCACCGATGTCGTGCAGCGCAATGTTGATCAACTCTTCCGCATGTTCAACAAGCCCGAGTATTCGGTCTGCAATCTGCTCGAGAAGAACTACGCCAATGCCATCCGCATCCACGGGGCGACTGGCAGTTCCTCCAACCTGATGCTGCACATGCCCTGCGTGATGCGCCATGCCGGTTATGACGTGAGCCTCTTCGACTACGCCCGCGTGCGCGATTCACACGCCGTGCCGGATGTGTTTGCCCACAGCCTCACCGAGGGGCGCGACACCTTCGTGCTGGCCCAGCAGGCCGCTGCCGGCCTGCACCACGGCATGACCAGCCTGTTCAAGGTGCTCACCGATCTGGGCGTGCCGATGGATCTGGACGCGCCGACCGTGGCCGGCCTCACCTGGCGCCAGCGTGTGGCGGCGATTCCGGTGGCCGTGTCGCCGGCGCTGCCGCAGGAAAAGTCGGTGATTCGCATCCAGCCGATCCGCGCCATTTCCGGCACCGACGTGATGCGCGGCAACTTCTTCTCGTCCTGCACGCTGAAGGTTGCCGGCATGAGCAGCGAGTCCTGGCAACGGTTCAACGGCCGTGTGTTTCTGGTGCGCTATTACGAGAACGAGATCGACTGCAACGACGACCTGCGCTCGACCAATCTCGTCGAACGCCTCGCCGCACGACCTGCGCTGACCCCCGAATTGCTCGCCGCGATCCGCCGCCACGCGGGAGCGCCGGCCGACCAGAGCGTCACCGAGATGATCACCAGTGGCGTGCTGGCCTTCGCCTTCGTCATTGCCGGGCAAGGGCCGAAGGCCTTCGGCATGCCCGAGATGTTCGCGCCGAGCCAGTACATGCGCCATCACGGGGTGATCGAGAAGACTTCGATCATGATTACCGACGGCCGCTACTCCGGCGTGACCAAGGGCGCCTGCGTCGGCCACATGGTGCCAGAAGCCTATGAGGGCGGCGGTATCGGCGCGCTGGTCGATGGCGATCTGCTGTGGGTGCAACTGGCCGAACGCCGGATCGATCTGCTCGATACGCCAGACTTCCTCGCCGGCCGCCTGCGCCCCTTGCCGGCAGCGCCGGCCCGCGCGGAACTGGTGGCCGCGCGCCGCGCGCGGATCGAGGAACGCCAGTTGCAGGTGGCAGCCTGCAGCATGATGGAAGGCGTGACCGACGCTGAATACGGCGTGGTGCCTCTGGCGGTGCACAAGCGCGCCACCCTGCGCTGGCCAGCCTGAGGCTGCGCAGGGCCAAGGGTGATCAGAAGGGCTTCTTGGGGTCGAAGTAATACTTCTGGTAATCGAAATCGATGCGGCCGATGTCCGGGTTCTGCAGGTGGAAGATGCGACGCTGATCGAGGTGGGCGAACTCCAGGGCGCTGCGGAACTCCGACAGCCAGAGCTTGCGCAGGGAGCCGTCCTTGTACGCCCTCTGCATGCCGCGGGTAATCCGTTGGAGTGCCGGGCCATTTCGTGCGCTGGAGAAGAAAAAGCGTGGCAAGGGATAGGCCAGGGCGAAAGAGCTGTCCACCAGCAGGTTCAGTTGCCCTTCATGGCTCTTCAGCTCGGGCTCCAGCTCATTGATGCCGCGGCAAAAAAGATCCACCCGGCTGGCGGCTACCATGCCGAACAGGCTCTCGTAGCTGCCAACCTCCTGCACCGTGAGCCGGTTGTGGCGCAGGATGTTCACATCCGCCCAGCCCAGGCCCTGGGCGATGGTGTACTTGCGTAGATCTTCGAAGCTTTCGAGGCGGGCAATTGCATCATGGGCCGCCGGGGAAACGAAGCACACGCGGTAGCCGGTCACACCGAAATCAACCGGAAAGCGGGCGTAGTCCAGGCCCTGGTCCAGCAAGGCATTCTGAAAAGTGGTCATCACCAGCAGGTTGGTGAGGCTACCGGCCCTGGCTTCAGCCAAGGCCCGTGCAGTATTCATGGGCGCACTGGTTCGGATCTCGTAATCGCCGTATTCCGCGCGGGTTTTCTCCAGCGCCAGCGTCACCAGTTTCAGGTTGTAGGAAGTGCGCGGATCGCTCCCGCTCTCCGCCGCCGTCAGGGTGAAGATCTCTGCCTGCAGTGTGGTGCTGCCGAACAGGCAGAAGAGCAGAGTCAGCAGTGGGATGAGGTGCTGTACGAGAGGCTGGAGCATGGCAGGCGCAAGAAGGCGGATGCAGTCATAACGGTCGCTGCGACAGATATCTGAAGCCGCCCTTCAGCATATTCGCCCCTGTTGGCCATTCTGCAGGCTTGCCCAGATTGCCGATCACGTCGTCGGCTGTTTGCGCCCAAAAAAAGGGGCTGCCGTGGCAGCCCCGTGCGATGTATCAAGTGGCTTCAGGCCTTCAGGCGTGAGGCGATTTCGGCCACCCGTGCGCCATACTTTCCGGCGGTATCCAGGTCGCCTTGCGGAATGGCTTCGGCGCCAGCGTCGGATGGCGATTGCACCAGCAGGCCAACCGAGCCGCCGAGGTTGTTGACGTCCTGGCGAGTGGAGGCCAGCGTGTTGGCCGGCGGCAGCCCAAGGCTCACCCAGATGCCGCCGTGCTGCGAAGCCAGGGTCTGCAGGCTGATCAGTGTGACGGCCTTGTCGCCATTGAGGCTGGCGCTATTGGTGAAGCCGCCGAAGACCTTGTCCTGCCAGGCGCGGGTAAACCAGGCCTTGGAGGTGGCATCGGCAAATTTCTTGAATTGCCAGGGGGCGGAACCCATATAGGTCGGCGCGCCGAAGATGATGCCATCGGCGGCTGCCAGCTCATCCCAGCCGGCCTCCGGGATATTGCCTTCGCTGTCGACTGCAAGCAGCGATGCGCTGGCGCCTGCGGCAACCGCTTCAGCAATGCGGCGGGTATGGCCATAGCCGGAGAAATACACAACGACGATCTTGCTCATGAGGACGTCCTTTCAATTGGGCACTGCTGGGGAGAAAATCTGTATCGCTTCAGGCATGAGCGTTTGGCTCGCTCGCGATGAGTCTGGATGGATGGTATCTTCTGGAAACCAGGTCAACAAGAAGGCACTTTGTACTCACCTGGTTACCTTGGAGAAACCATGTCTGTAGTGACTTCGAGTGAGCGCTGCATGTCCGGCGCCTATGACGTCTATTCCCGTCATTGTCCGGCCCGTCTGGTGCTTGATCGCCTTGCGGACAAGTGGGCGCTGCTGGTGATCGGCCGCCTGCGCGGCGGCACCCTGCGTTTCAATCAGTTGCGCCGCGAGGTGGATGGCGTATCGCAAAAGGTCTTGTCGCAGACGCTCAAGAAGCTCGAGCGTGATGGCCTGATCGGGCGCAGCGTGATTGCAACGGTGCCGGTCACGGTCGAATACTCGCTGACTGGGCTTGGCAACACGCTGGCCGAAACCATCGAGCATCTTTCGCGCTGGGCCGAATCCAACATGCCCGGCATCCTGGCCGCTCAGCAGAGCTATGACCAGCGCAGCGGCCTGACTGAAGTGCCCTGAGCGGGGGGCTCAGTTGGCTGAATGTGCCGCCGCCTCCTTCAGTTCTTGCACGATAGTGACGACTTTCCCCGCGCCGTCCTGAATCTGGCGGATCGTTGTGCCGACGTCCGAAACCATGCGGGTGCCTTCTTCAACCCCCTGCAGGCTCTTGTCCATGCTGTCGATCACCGTGCGGGTTTCGCTCTGGATCTCGCTGATCATCCGCGAGATATCCCCGGTGGACAGACTGGTGCGCTCTGCAAGCTTGCGGACTTCATCGGCCACCACGGCAAAGCCGCGCCCCGATTCTCCCGCACGTGCGGCTTCAATGGCGGCGTTCAGGGCCAGCAGATTGGTCTGGTCGGCGATTTCCTTGATCGTATTGACGATGGAAGTGATCTGGCTGGTCTTCTCACCCAGGCCATACACCTGACCCGACGAGGCATTCATCTGGGAGGACAGCTTTTCCATCTGCGCAATCGTGTCAAGAATAGTCAGATTGCCATGGTTGGAAAGCGCTTCGGCCTCCAGTGAAACTTCGCTGGCAGTTTCTGCACTCTGATGCTCGGCCTGCGCGCGCAGCACGCGCTGCGTGACATCGCTGGCGAATTTCACGACCCGGCAGGGCTTGCCCTGTTCATCCAGCACCGGGTTGTAGCTGGCCTCAAGCCAGACTGTTTGCCCCTGTTTCGTGACGCGCTCCACAAGGCCGGTGAAAAACCGGCCGCTATTGAGGGCGCGCCAGAATTCAGCATATTCCGCACTGGCGGCATGGCTGGCGGTGCAGAAAATGCGGTGATGCTGGCCGGTGATCTCGTCGTGGCGGTAACCCATGACGGCGAGGAAGGGAGGGTTGGCGGTGATGATCCGGCCCTGCATATCGAATTCGATGACCGCCATCGAGCGGTTAAGGGCATCGAGCAGGGCTTGGCTTTGCTCTGCAGCTTTGACGCGTTCCGTGACGTCGCTGGCGATCTTGATCACCTTGCAGACCTTGCCCTCTGCATCGCTTACCGGGAAATACGTGGCCTCAAGCCAGACGGTGGCGCCATCCTTGCGCAGGCGGCGGAACTTGCCCGTAAAAGACTCGCCACGGCGCAGGCGCTGCCAGAAATCACGATATTCATCGCTGTTTGCAAAGGCGGGTTCGCAGAAGATCTGGTGGTGCCGGCCAATCACTTCACTGGCGGCATAAGCCATCGTCTGACAGAAAAGAGAATTTGCACTGCGGATCACCCCATCGCTGCCGAACTCGATACGCGCCACGCTGCGATCCAGTGCTGAGGCAATTTCGCGCAGGGATGAAAGCTCGGTGCGCAGTTCCGTGATTTCCTGGGCTTGTTTTCTTGAAGGGCCGAACATGCGCTTCTCCTGTTGAGCGGCGCATGGTCTGACTCTCGCCGGCACAGCGAAGCGGACGGGTTTGCATGGCATGCGGCCGGACCATCCATTACCGGGATGGGCTTGCTTCAAGAAATAGCGGCAGGCAGGAGCAGGGGCTTGAGCAGGGAAAACCCTTTTTCCCGAAGGGGCGCCCGGAGATGCGTAGAGAGGCCGGTATTGCGTCGGCCTTTGGCGTCAGTGCGGAACTTTGGTGGCGTCCGGACGTGAGATGCCGCGCATGGCATGGGGCGTCAGCAAGGCCACGAGGACGGCGAAGAAGGCCACAACCAGCAGGCCGGTGGCGAGAGTGCTGTGCTCGGCGATGGCGCCGATCAGGGGCGGGCCGCACATGAAGCCGAGATAGCCAATGCCGGAAACGCCGGCGATACCGCTGGCGGGCGACACATTGGGCACACGGGCAGCGGCCGAGAACAGCACCGGGATCACGTTTGAAAGCCCCAGCCCGACCAGAGCGAAACCGCCGATGGCGGCCCAGCGTTCGCCGATCAGCAGGGTCAGCAGCATGGCCGCACCGGCCAGCCAGGCCGAGCACTGCAGGGTGCGGCTGGCGCCCAGCCGTCCACGCAGCCAGTCGCCACCGAAACGGCCGGCCGCCATCGCGCCGGAGAAGGCGGCATAGCCCAGCGCGGCGATGCTGGCCGGGCTGGCCAGCTCCTGGCTCATGTAGAGCGTGCTCCAGTCGTACATCGCACCTTCGCTGACCAGCGCCAGCGCGGCCAGCAGGCCCAGAAGCAACAGCACGCCATGCGGCAGGCGGAAGCCCTGATGCTGCTCTTCCGGCGAATGGGTGGCGTGGGTGGGCAGCATGGCACGCGCGGCAAACCACACCAGGGCAAAACCCGCCGCACAGGTGAGTGCAACGTGCAGCACCGGGCGAACTCCTGCTTCGGCGACGAGGCTGCCGATCAGCGCGCCCGCGAGTCCGCCCAGGCTGAAGAAGCCGTGGAAGGACGACATGATCGGCTTGCTCATCTCGCGTTCCACCGCCACGGCTTCGGCATTCATCGCCACATCGAAGCCGCCGCTGCCCAGCCCGAAGGCAAACAGCAGGAACATGAGTACCACATAGCCGGGCGCGAAAAGCAGGGCAGCCAGACTGGCGCAGACCACGCTGGCGCCGCACAGCACCACCGGGCGCGCGCCGTGGCGTGCCACCCAGCCGCCCACGCGGGCGAGCGAGATCAGCGAACCAATGCCGGCGGCCAGCATTAGCCAGGCCAGCTGAGCCTCGCTGAGGCCGAACTGCGCCTTCACGGTGGGCACATGCACGCCCCAGGTGGCGAAGAGCAGGCCGCAGATGAAGAAGTGGGCCTTGGTGGCGATGCGCGCGTGCAGTAACTGGCTTGCCGGCAGGGTGGGGTGCTCCATGGCGCTTACTGCTGCAGGGTTTTGCGCAGCGCGTAGAGTGCTTCCATGGCCTCGCGCGGGGTCATACTGTCCGGGTCGATTTCGGCCAGCGCCGACAAGGCCGGATGGCTGACCTGCGCGGGTTCCGGTTCGGGCAGCGAGGCGAACAGATCATCCTGCGGGCCGCTCGCCACTTCGCGGTTTTCCAGCGCCCGCAAGCGGCGCTTGGCGTCGCGCACCACCGCCGGCGGAATGCCCGCCAGCGCGGCAACTTCGATACCGTAGCTTTGCGAGGCCGAGCCGTCCTGCACCGCATGCAGGAAGACGATGCTGTGGCCATGTTCCACCGCGCCCAGATGCACGTTGGCGCACTCCGGGTAGTCCTGGCCGAGGCGGGTCAGCTCGAAGTAGTGGGTGGAGAAGAGCGAATAGCTGAGATTCTTGTCGAGCAGATGCTTGGCGATCGAATAGGCCAGCGCCATGCCGTCGAAAGTGGAGGTGCCGCGGCCGATTTCGTCCATCAGCACCAGGCTTCTGTCGGTGGCACCGTTGAGGATCGCTGCCGCCTCGGTCATCTCGACCATGAAGGTCGAGCGGCCGGAAGCCAGATCGTCGGATGCGCCGATGCGCGTGAAGATTGCATCGACCGGGCCGATGCGGCAGGCACTCGCCGGCACGAAGGACCCGCAGTGGGCGAGCAGCACGATCAGCGCCACCTGACGCATGTAGGTCGATTTACCGCCCATGTTCGGGCCGGTGACCAGCAGCATGCGGCGCGTCGGGGCGAGGCGGGTGTCATTGCTGATGAAGGCGTCGACCTGACGCTCGACCACCGGATGGCGGCCGGCCGTGATCTCGATGCCGGGCTCGTCCGAGAGCTCGGGCGCGCGATAGTCGAAACGTGCCGCAGCCTGAGCGAAGGCGTTGAGGCCATCGAGCAGGGCCACGGCGTGGGCGATCTGTTGCAGGCGCGGCACTTGCGGTGCGAGTTGGGCGACCAGTGCCTCGTAGAGCATCTTCTCGCGCGCCAGCGAGCGGTCCTGCGCGGACAGGGCCTTGTCCTCGAAGGCCTTCAGTTCGGGCGTGATGTAGCGCTCGGCATTCTTCATGGTCTGGCGCCGGCGGTAGTCCTCCGGCACCTTGTCGGTGTTGGCGTGGGTGACTTCGATGTAGAAGCCATGCACCCGGTTGAACTCGACCTTCAGCGTCGCGATGCCGGTGCGCTCGCGCTCACGCGCTTCCAGCGCGATCAGGAACTCGCCGCAGTTGTTCTGGATGTCGCGCAGCTCGTCCAGCTCCGCGTCATAACCGCGCGCGATCACGCCGCCGTCGCGCACCTGGGTGGCCGGTTCTTCGGCAATCGCGGCGCGCAAGAGCAGGAGTGTGTCGAGCGGGGTTTCCAGATCCATGTGGATGTGCTGTAGGAGACTGGAATCAGCCTGCGGTAGCGGCGCACGCACCGAGTCGAGCGCGCCAAGGCTCTCGCGCAGCGCGGCGAGTTCGCGCGGGCGCACGCTGGTCAGCGCAATGCGGGTGGCGATGCGTTCGATATCGGCAATCGGGCGTAGTGCTGCGGCCACGGCATTAAGCGGGCCATCGCCAGCGTCGCCCAGCAGCGCACCGACTACTGCGTGGCGCTCGCGGCAGGCATTGCGCGAAGCCAGCGGGTGATGCAGGGCATGGCGCAGCCAGCGCGAACCCATGCTGGTTTCGGTCAGGTCCAGCAGCGAGAGCAGGGTGGGCGCAGCTTCGCCGCGCAAGGTTTCGGAGATTTCGAGATTGCGGCGAGTCTGCGCATCCATGCGCAGGTAGTCGCCCTCGCTCTCGACTTTCAGCGTGGTGATGTGGGCGAGCGTCTGGCGCTGGGTGCTGCGCGCGTATTCAAACAGCGCGGCGGCGGCGGCGAGCGCCACGTTCAGCCCTTCGGCGCCGAAGCCTGCCAGATCGCGGGTGCCGAAGTGGCCGGTTAATAGTTCCTGCGCGGTCTTGGCATCGAACTGCCAGTCGGCCAGACGCCGAATCGCCGGCACGCGCGCTTCCAGCGCCGGCAGCTTGAGCGATTCGGGGATCAGCGCCTCGGCCGGGCGCAAGCGCTCCAGATGGCTGATCAGGTTCTCGGGCTCGGTCTCGACCAGGCGGAAGTCGCCATTGGCGAGGTTCAGCCACACTAGCCCCAGTACGCCGCGATGGAGTTGTACCGCCAGCAGCGGCGCCTCGGCGCGTTCGTCCAGCAGGGCGGCGTCGGTCAGGGTGCCGGGGGTGACGATACGCGCCACGGCGCGCTCCATCGGCCCCTTGGTGGCGCCCGGCTCGCCCACTTGCTCAG
Organism: Uliginosibacterium aquaticum; assembly: GCF_012972705.2. Taxonomy (GTDB): domain Bacteria; phylum Pseudomonadota; class Gammaproteobacteria; order Burkholderiales; family Rhodocyclaceae; genus Uliginosibacterium; species Uliginosibacterium aquaticum. Next base: position 1,038,765 of record NZ_JABCSC020000001.1, read on the forward strand.
CGATCACGGCGGATTCGCCCATCTTCACGATCTTTGCCAGATACGGCTCCAGCGCGTGATGCGGTACGCCGGCCATCTTGATCGGCATGCCGCCTGAGGCGCCACGCGTGGTGAGCGTGATGTCCAGAATCCGTGCGGCTTTCTCGGCATCCTCGAAAAACAGCTCGTAGAAGTCGCCCATGCGATAGAAAAGCAGGGTGTCCGGATGCTGGTTCTTGATCCGGAGGTACTGCTGCATCATGGGGGTATGAGCTGCGAGTTCCTGGTCGCTGAGGGGCTTGAAGGGCTGCAAGCTGGGCTTCCTGCTGTGTGGGTGCGAAGCCGGGAATTGTAACAGCTCGGTGAACGTGCCCCTGCAGAAGGCCTGCCCCCAGCGAGCAGGGACAGGCCCGCGGGCAGCTTACCGACGGTGTTCGTTGGCCCAGCCGTAGGCTGCCAGCGAGGTGAAGGCCAGCAGCATCGCCAGTACCGATACCAGCGCCACATAGTGTGCGCCGGCCAGCGCATCCTTCTGCAGCCACAACTGAGTCAGCACGGGCGTCAGGCCGCCGAAGATTGCGTAGGCGATGTTGTAGGCGAAGGACAGGCCTGAGTAACGGATCATGGGTGGGAAGGCGCGCACGCCAACAATGGCCATGGTGGCGATGGCGCCAACGAAGAAGCCCATCAGGCCGTAATTGAACACCAGCTCGCCATAGCTCACGCCGGCGGGCAGCACGGTGAAGAAGTGGTAGGCGCTCAGGGCGAGACCGCCCCAGCTGATCAGCAGCGTCAGACGCATGCCGACGCGATCAGCCAGCCAGCCGAAGAAGCCGCAGCCGAGCACCAGCATCAGGGTGCCGACGCAGTTGGCTTCGAGCGCTGTGGCTGGCGCGATGTGGTGCATCTTCTGGAGCAGGGTCGGCGTCATCAGGATCAGTACCACGACGGCAGTGGACAGCGACCAGGTGTAGGCTCCTGTCAGCAGACAGGCCGCGCGGTGCTCGCGCAGCACGGTCTTGACGGGCATTTCTTCGGCCAGTGCACGCTGTGCGGCGAGTTCCTTGAAAACCGGGGTCTCGGACAGGAAGCGGCGCAGATACACCGAGATGAATCCGAACAGGCCACCGAGGATGAAGGGAATTCGCCAGGCATAGCTGCCGATTTCTTCCTGCGTGAAGCTGCGGTTGATGGCGATCGCGATCAGCGAACCGAGCAGGATGCCGCCGCAGATGCCCGAGGTCAGCACTCCGACGCTGAAACCGGAATGGCGTGGCGGTACGTGTTCGGACACGAAGACCCAAGCGCCTGGCATTTCTCCGCCGATAGCGGCGCCTTGCAGTACGCGCATTGCGAGCAGCAACAATGGGGCGGCCACGCCGATGACCTCATAGGTCGGCAACAGGCCGATGAGCAGGGTGGGCGCCGCCATAAGGAAGATGGACAGCGTGAACATGCGCTTGCGACCGAGTTTGTCGCCGTAGTGCGCAATGATGATGCCGCCCAGCGGGCGCGCCAGATAGCCGGCCGCGAAGATGCCCAGGGTTTGCAGCTGGATCATCCAGTCGGGCAGGGTGGATGGAAAGAACAGGCGGCCCAGTGTGGCCGAGAAGAATACGAAAATGACGAAGTCGTAGAACTCCAGCGTGCCGCCGAGCGCGGACAGGGAAAGAGTCTTGTAGTCCTCGCGTCCCATGGGACGGGATGGTGCAGGGGTCGAATCGTAGGTGGTCATGGTCTGTACATCGAAGTCGCGCCAGCTCGCAGAGGCAAACAACTGCGACCCGAACTCAGCAGACCCGGGCCGGGAGGGGCGTGAGGATTGAGGGGCGTGCCGCAGGAGGAGTCAGCTTGCGCGTGGCGCAGAATTCGCAGGCCGGCCCTGGCCGCCGCACGCATCATCCGCCGTGCGACAGTCGGGGCGGTAATCATATTCGCGCGGCCAATGGCACGCAAATTCCTGCTTTGCAAGCAGGTGTTTTGTGGGGAGCAGGGCAGGTATAGTTTGCGGCTGCCTGGCCGTACCGTCCCCCGAATTGCATGAAAAACGTCTTGCTGTTCCTTGTTGCCTTCCTCTGTCTTGCCCTTGCTGCCGAGGCTGCAGAACCCTCGGTGGTCGTGTCGATCCCGCAGATCCAGGGGCGAGGTGCGCGTAGCCCGCTGGAGGGGCAGAGCGTCACGACCACCGGGGTGGTGAGCTTAGTGACCAATCTCGGCTTCTTCATGCAGGACGAAACTGGTGATGGTGATGAGAGCACTTCGGACGGCATCTACGTGCATCAGGGCCTGATGCCCTGGGTAACGCCAGGAGATCGGGTCAGGGTCCAGGGGGGCGTGAATGAGTATGTGCCGGAGAGCAGCGCGCTGGCGCGCGCCAACCCGCATACCGAACTGACGCGTGTGCAGGTCGATATCCTGAGCTCAGGCCCGTCGCCGGTGCCGAAGCGGATCATGTTTCCCCCGGCAGCAGAGGGCGATCTTGAGCGGGTGGAGGGCATGCTGGTTGAATTGCCCGGGCTGCTGACCGTGACCCAGAACTACTTTCTCGGCCGTTACGGCCAGCTTACGCTGGCAGCAGGTGGGCGCCTGATGCGCCCTCTCAGCCAGTTCGTGGCGGGCTCCGCGGAGGCGCGGGCTCTCGCCGCGGAAAATGCCCGCCGGCGGATCGTGCTCGATGATGGCAGTAGCCGCCAGAATCCGGATCCCACTCCCTATCCGGGCAGCGGGGGGCAGGTGCGGGTCGGGGATCGTGTGCAGTCGCTATTGGGCGTGATCGACTACGGCTTGTCCGGCAACGAGGGAGCCGGGCTGACAGAGTATCGCCTTCATCCCCTTACCCCCCCCCTGTTCACGCGCGGCAATCCGCGTCCCGAGCTGCCTCCGGCGCCGAAAGGCGACCTTCGCATCGCCAGCTTCAATCTGCAGAATTACTTCATTACGCTGGATCGCAGCGGAGCGGACTGCGGACCCGGGGCTTCCCGCAATGATTGCCGCGGCGCCGACAGCGCAATGGAGCTGCAGCGTCAGCGCACCAAGATCATCCACGCCCTGGCGGCCTTGAGCGCGGATGTGGTGGGCTTGCTGGAAGTTGAGAACCGTGGCAACGAAGCGGTGCAGGACTTGGTGGCCGGGTTGAACGATCGGCTGGGAGCCGGGACTTATGCCAGCGTGTCTCTGCCGGAGGGGGGCGCCGGGAGCGATGCGATCCGCAGCGCTATGATCTATCGACCCGCGCGGGTTGTGCCGCTCGGAGCAAGCGTGAGCGATAGCCGCCCGGTACATAACCGCCCCTTGCTGGCGCAGACCCTGGTTGCGCAAGGGCGGCGCTTTAACGTGATCGTGGCTCACTTCAAGTCCAAGGGGCGTTGCCCGTCAGAACCCGGAAGCCTGGATGGGGATCTGGGCGACGGTCAGGGCTGCTGGAATGCCCGGCGGGTGGCGCAGGCGCAGGCGACGCGCACCTTCATCAGCGCCATGCAGCGGCGCAGCGGAGCGCAGGACGTATTGCTGATCGGCGATCTGAATGCCTATGCCCGCGAAGCGCCGGTACTGGACCTGGTTCATAACGGCTTGGTCGACCAGATCGCGCGTTTCGATACGAAGCCCTATTCCTACGTGTTCGACGGAGAGTCGGGCGCGCTCGATCATGCCCTCTCGAACGAAAGCCTATGGCCTCGGATCGTCAGTGCAGGGCATTGGCATATCAATGCCGATGAGCCGGTCTATCTGGATTACAACCTGGAGTTTCGTCAGCCGGCTTGCCGAAGCTGCGCCCCGGATCACTATCAGCCGGATCCGTTCCGCAGCTCGGATCACGATCCGCTCTACGTGGATATCCGGCTGCGCTGAAGCAGTCTGCCCCCTTTGGGGCTGAGCACCCCAAGGGTGCCCCAGCCTTCAGGCTGCCGTGCGCAGCATGCCCTGGGTTTCAATGAAGGCGATGATTTCGGCTAGGCCCTGGCCCGTTTTCTGGTTGCTGAAGACGAAAGGCTTGGCGCCGCGCATCTTCTTCGAGTCGCGATCCATCACCTCCAGCGAGGCGCCCACCAGCGGAGCCAGATCGATCTTGTTGATGACCAGCAGGTCGCTCTTCATGATGCCGGGCCCGCCCTTGCGCGGAATCTTGTCGCCCGCCGAGACGTCGATCACATACAGCGTGAGATCCGAGAGTTCCGGCGAGAAAGTCGCCGCGAGGTTGTCGCCGCCGGACTCCACGAAGATGATCTCCAGACCCGGGAAACGCCGGTTCAACTGGTCGATCGCCTCCAGATTGATCGAGGCATCCTCACGGATCGCCGTGTGCGGGCAACCGCCGGTTTCCACGCCGAGGATGCGCTCGGCCGGCAAGGCCTCGTTGCGCACCAGAAACTGCGCGTCTTCCGCGGTGTAGATATCGTTGGTGACCACTGCGATGTTGTATTTATCGCGCAGGGCCGTACATAAAGCGAGCGTCAAGGCGGTCTTGCCGGAGCCGACCGGGCCGCCGATGCCGACGCGCAGGGGTTGAGATGTTGAGTTCATGTTTCGTACCTCAGGATCTGAAGAGTCTTGTGTATTGGGTTTCGTGTTGGCTGCTTGCCAGCGTCATGCCGGGGGTGAAGTTTTCCCAGTCCTCTGTATCCGCTCGGCGAACGGCTTCAAGCGCGAGGGCCGGCAGGTCTTCGGCCAGCGCGACGAGCATGCGCTGGCCGGCGGTCTGGCCCAGTGGTACCAGTTTCACGGCGGCCATCACCTGATTCTCCAGCCAGGCCCACAGATAGGCGTTGGCGGCGTCTAGCTCCTCGATTTGCCAGTGCGCTGCCGCTGTGGCCCAAGGGGTAGGGAAGGCGATTTCGCGCAGCTCGAGCAACGCGGTTTTGGTGGCCTCTGGTGTGTCCGGCAGATCGCGCAACAGGCGCGCCAGCGAGTAGCCCATTTGCAGGGTTTCGGCGCGCAATTCGCTGGTTTCGCGGGTGGCGATGAACTCAGCGTTCAGACGCGCCACTTCGCAAGCGTTGCCCGCTTTCCATGCCCGCAGCAGACCGATCAGGGCTGGGGCTTCACAGCGGGCCAGTGCTAAATGCAGGGCGTCGCGAATCCAGCGTTGCGCGGCGGCTTCTGACGTGACCGCGCCCGATTCAACCGCCCATTCCAGCCCTTGCGAGTAAGAGAAGGCGCCGACCGGCAAGGCCGGGCTGGCGAGATGCAGCAGGCGTACGAGTTGCAGGTTCAAGCGCTGCCGCCCATGACGTGGATCTTGGCTTCAGTGGCGCCACGCTCAGAGTGGTGATGGCCTGGGGCATAGGCGCCAGCTTCAGGTTCGAAAGCAGCTACGATGTGTAGCAGCTCGGCGCCGAGGCCTTCGAGCATGTGTTCGAGCACGTGATCCTGCTGGATGCGCAAAGCGCCTTCGCCGACCTGCACGGCGACGTGACGGTTACCGAGGTGGTAAGCGGTGCGGGCCAGCTCAAAAGCGCTGGCGCAGCGGGCTTCGACCAGTGCTTCGGGCGCTGCGATCACTTCCACGATGCGGCCATCCTTGGCCTGCAGCTTGTCGCCACCGCGCAGAATGGTGCCGCGCGGCAGGAAGAGGCCCACCTCTTCACCGGAGGCGAGTTTGGTGCGCAGGCGGCTCTTGGTACGGGCGTCGAAATCGAGGATCAGTTTTTCAGTGGCCGGGGTGTCGGCGGGGCCGAGGGATTCGATCAGGAGCATGTCAACAAATTCGGATTGGACGTCATTCCGGCGAAGGCCGGAATCCAGTGTTTCGTGGCATCTGGATCCTGGCCTGCGCCGGGATGACGGCGATTAAAAGAGGAAGTAGCGTTGTGCCATCGGCAGGCTGGTCGCTGGTTCGCAGGTCAGCAATTCGCCATCGGCACGCACTTCATAGGTTTCGGCGTCGACCGAAATGTCGCCACACCAGTCGTTGTGGATCATGTCGGCCTTGGTGACGCCCCGGATGTTCTTCACTGCCACGAGTGGCTTGGCGAGGCCCAGATCCTTGAGTGTGCCTTTGTCCAGTGAGGCTTGTGACACGAAGGTCAGCGATGTCTTCAGGCCGCCGGCGAAGGCGCCGAACATCGGGCGGTAGTGCACCGGCTGCGGCGTGGGGATCGAAGCGTTCGCGTCACCCATCGCGGCGGCGGCGATCATGCCGCCCTTGATGATGGTGGAGGGTTTCACGCCGAAGAAGGCCGGGCGCCAGACCACCAGATCGGCGAACTTGCCGACCTCGACCGAGCCGACCACATGGCTGATGCCGTGAGCGATGGCCGGGTTGATGGTGTATTTGGCGATGTAGCGTTTGGCGCGGAAGTTGTCATTGCGCTCACCGTCGCCCTTTAGCGCGCCGCGCTGCTGCTTCATCTTGTGCGCGGTCTGCCAGGTGCGGATGATCACCTCACCGACGCGGCCCATGGCCTGCGAGTCGGAAGAGAACATCGATAGCGCGCCGATGTCGTGCAGGATGTCTTCGGCGGCAATCGTTTCGCGGCGGATGCGCGATTCGGCAAAGGCCACGTCTTCAGCAATTGAAGCATCAAGGTGGTGGCAGACCATCAGCATGTCCAGATGCTCGTCGATGGTGTTCACCGTGTAGGGGCGCGTCGGGTTGGTCGAGCTGGGCAGCACGTTCTTCATGCCGGCGAGCTTGACGATGTCCGGCGCGTGGCCGCCGCCCGCGCCTTCGGTGTGGAAGGTGTGGATGGTGCGGCCCTTGAAGGCGGCGGCGGTGTCTTCCACGAAACCGGATTCGTTGAGGGTGTCGGAGTGGATGGCGACTTGCACATCCAGCTCTTCGGCGACGCCCAGACAGGTGTCGATAGCCTGCGGGGTGGTGCCCCAGTCTTCATGCAGCTTGAGGCCGATGGCGCCGGCTTCAACCTGTTCCCTCAATGGCCCCGGCAGGCTCACATTGCCCTTGCCGAGAAAGCCCAGGTTCATCGGGAAGGCGTCAGCCGCCTGCAGCATGCGCGCGATGTGCCAGGGGCCGGGCGTGCAGGTGGTGGCAAAGGTGCCGGTGGCCGGGCCGGTGCCACCGCCGATCATGGTGGTCACGCCACTCATGAGCGCTTCGTCGATCTGCTGCGGGCAGATGAAGTGGATGTGGGTGTCGATGCCGCCGGCGGTGATGATCTGGCCTTCGCCGGCAATCACTTCGGTAGCTGCGCCGATGGCGATGGTCACGCCCGGCTGCACGTCCGGATTGCCTGCCTTGCCGATGCCGGAGATGTAACCGTTCTTGATGCCGATGTCGGCCTTGACGATGCCCCAGTGGTCGATGATCAGCGCATTGGTGATCACGGTGTCGGCTACCTCTGCGGCGGGCAGCTGGCTCTGGCCCATGCCGTCGCGGATCACCTTGCCGCCACCGAACTTAACTTCCTCGCCGAGGATGGTGAAGTCTTTCTCGACTTCGATGATCAGGTCGGTGTCGGCCAGACGCAGGCGGTCGCCGACGGTGGGGCCGAACATTTCCGCGTAGGCGCGGCGGGAAATCTTTGCCATGTCAGAGTGCTCCTTGCACGAGGCCGCGGAAGCCGAAAACCTTGCGCTCGCCGGCGTAATCCACCAGCTCCACCGTGCGGCTCTGGCCTGGTTCGAAACGCACGGCCGTGCCGCTGGCGATGTTCAGACGCATGCCGTGGGCGGCGGCTCGGTCAAAGGCGAGCGCTGCATTGGTTTCGGCAAAGTGGTAGTGCGAGCCGACCTGGATCGGCCGGTCGCCGGTATTGGCTACGCTCAGGCTGAGGGAGCGGCGGCCGACGTTGAGTTCGTGCTCGCCGTCATCCACAAGAAGTTCGCCGGGGATCATCGTGAGCTCCTCAAGCTGCCAGCAGGGTGAAACCGAACAGGGCGACGGCTGCACCACACAGGCGCGGCAGCCACACGCTGCGTTCCAGCGCGAAGCGGGCCAGCAACATGCCGAAGACATGCAAGGTCAATGTGCCGGCGACCATGCCGGAGAGCGCGGCCAGTGCTTGTTGGGCTGGCAGCTCGGCACCGTGGGCGAGGCCGTGGAAGAGTGCAAAGGCTGCGGCAATCGCTGCGCCGACGATGGCGGGCAGTTTCACCTGCAGGCCGACCAGCAGGCCCAGCACCAATAGCGAAGTAGCGATCATCGGTTCGACGGCGCCAGCCTGTACGCCTGAGAACGCGAGCAGGCCGCCGATCAGCAGCACGCCGGCAAAGGCCGCAGGCGTGATGAGGGCGGCACGTGTGTTGTGGCGGAAGGCCAGCATGCTCCACACGCCGACCATGATCATGGCGGCCATGTGGTCCAGACCGGTGAAGGGGTGGCTGAATCCGGCAAACAGGGCCGAGCCGTGGACATGATCACCACCGGCATGGGCGAAGGCGAAGGCGGGGAGCAGAGCGGCGAGGGCAATCAGAGCGCGTTTCATGGTGGACTCCTTGAGGGATTAAGCGCGTGAAGAAATCGTAGCGAGCGCGACAAGGCCGAAGTGAGGCGTGGCGGCGTACGCAAGTACCTTGAGCACCGCAACTTCGGGATTGGCGTGCGCAGTAGATTTATTCATGTGCGTCAGATGATCGGGTGGTGGACGGTGACGAGCTTGGTGCCGTCGGGGAATGTGGCTTCAACCTGGATCTCGGGGATCATCTCGGCGATCCCGTCCATCACATCGTCGCGGCTGAGCAAAGTCGTGCCATAGCTCATCAGCTCGGCAACACTGCGCCCGTCGCGGGCGCCTTCCATGATCGCAGCGCTGATGAACGCCACGGCCTCCGGGTAGTTGAGCTTCAAGCCACGCGCCTTGCGGCGTTCAGCGAGCAGGCCGGCGGTGAAGATCAGCAGCTTGTCTTTTTCGCGGGGGGTGAGTTCCATGGTATGTCCTGTGGTGAAGTGCTTGTTGTAGGAGCGGCTTCAGCGGCGAACAACATTCACGGCTGAAGCCGCTCCTACAGGATTCGGGGTGTTCAGGTTTTCCAGATGCGGGGGGCTACAGCCTCGCGTTGCAATACATGCGGCCGGGCCATGGCCCAGACTGCTTCGAAATACTGGCGGATCGCTTCGGCAGAGTCTGCCATGGCGCGAATGATCGTAACCTGTGGCAGGGCCGATAGCCCATATGTGCCGGTGCTGATGGCGAGCGAGCGCAGCGATTCGGTGAGCGTAGCGTCCGGCGTAATGCCGGCCAGCCACAGCGTGCCGAAAATCCGCTTGTTATTGAGCCCGACAGGCGAGCGCATGGTGCTGTCCGAGCCTTGCAGATGCATGGCTTCCTGCCAGAGTGGCGTACCGTCCGGGCGCTGCAGGCGCAGGCGCTGACGGAATGAGCCGGTCCTGAAGTCTTCGCCGCTGGCCTGACGGCCCAGACACAGGATGTCCCAACCGATGGCGCGGGCGCCTTCGGCGAGGTTGATGGTGGTGGTGGCGCGCGCTTGTGCCTGATCGAAGACGATCACTTCCTGCGGCAGCCATTCCAGTTTGCCGCCAGCGGCCACGCTCAGTGTGATGTCCTGCGTGGCAAGGGGCTGATCCACTCCGCGCGCCTTGTACCACTTGCCCGCGCCGGGCGTGGTGAGCTGGGCGTGAGCATCGGCGGCGACTTCGACTTCGATCTGCAACTGGTCACCGCCGGCGATGCCTGCCGGCGGATGCAGCATCAGGATCTGGCAGACCGGATCGCCTTCCGGATAGAGCGCCTTCTGCACACGCAGCGGGCCGTAGTGCTGATTGCGGGCGAGCACGCTGCGCCCCGTCCGGTTCTCCACGCGCAAGGCGAGCGAAGCCTGCCAGCCTTGGGGCTGGGTGAGGGGGGGCAGGAGCGTCGGATCAGCGGGGGCGTTCACTCGAGTTCAGGTTCAAAAGCCTATCCCGGTGCATAGCAAGAGCGGTGCCATGTCGGGGAAACGACTCCCGGCAGTACGCACACAGGTTTGAAGCTTGTTTTTAGTGCATCAGCACGTGCTTGGTGCGTGATGATGCACCAGAGTTGGGTGTTAAGTCAGATGGCGACCAGACTCTTCACATTCTCCGCCTGCATCTCGCTGCCGGGGCCTGCCTTGACAATTTCGCCGCGCGCCATGACTGCGTACTGATCGGCGAGCGACTCGGCGAAATCATAATACTGTTCGACCAGCAGGATGGCCATTTCACTCCCTTCGGCGAGCTTGCGGATGGCCGCGCCGATGTCCTTGATGATCGAGGGCTGGATACCTTCGGTGGGTTCATCGAGAATCAGCAGCTTGGGGCGCATGACCAGCGCGCGGCCGATGGCAAGCTGCTGTTGCTGGCCGCCGGAGAGGTCACCGCCGCGGCGCCCAAGCATGTCTTTCAGCACGGGGAACATCTCGTAGATGTAGCCCGGCACGCCGCGCGAGGCCTTGCCATTGGCCAGCCCCATCAGCAGGTTCTCTTCCACCGTGAGGCGTGGGAAGATCTCGCGCCCCTGCGGCACATAGGCCATGCCCAGCCCGGCGCGGGTATAGGGCGCGGCCTTGGTGATGTCACGGCCGTCAAAAGATACCGAGCCTTTGGCCACCGGCAACAGGCCCATCAGGCATTTGAGGAGCGTGGTCTTGCCCACGCCGTTGCGGCCCAGCAGGGTGGTGACTTCGCCTTGCTTGAGCGAAAGCGAAACGCCGCGCAGGGTATGGCTGCCGCCGTAATACTGGTTGAGGTTTTCGATGGTCAGCATATTCATTCCGTAGGGTGCGCAATGCGCACCATCCATGCGGTGCGCAATGCGCACCCTACATATCCCGGCTAGCGGCCGAGATACACCTCAATCACTCGTTCATCGTTCTGCACCTGCTCGAGCGAGCCTTCGGCCAGCACATGGCCTTCGTGCAGACAGGTGACCTTGCCGTTGCGGGCGGAGATCTGCTTGATGAAATCCATGTCGTGCTCCACCACCACCAGGGTGTAGTCGCCAGCCAGCTCTAGGAACAGCTCACCGCTGCGCTCGGTTTCTTCATCGGTCATGCCGGCCGCAGGTTCATCCAGCAACAGAAGCAGGGGTTCCTGCATCAGCAGCATGCCGATCTCCAGCCATTGCTTCTGGCCGTGCGAGAGCAAGCCGGCGGGCCGATGGGCCTGCTCCTTGAGGCGGATGAGTTCGAGCTTCTGCTCGATCTTGCTGCGCGCTTCGCCGGTAAGCTTGAAGAACAGGCTGGACCAGATGCCCTTGTCGGTCTTCATCGCCAGTTCCAGGTTTTCGAACACGGAGAGCTCTTCGAACACGGTCGGCTTCTGGAACTTGCGACCGATACCGGCGTGCGCGATCTGCGCCTCGTTGAGCTTGGTCAGATCGATGGTCTGGCCGAAGAAAGCGGTGCCGGCGCTGGGACGGGTCTTGCCGGTGATCACATCCATCATGGTGGTTTTGCCGGCGCCGTTGGGGCCGATGATGGAGCGCAGCTCACCCTTGTCGATGGCGAGATTCAGATTGTTGATCGCCTTGAAACCGTCGAAGGATACGGTGATGCCTTCGAGGTAGAGGATCACGCCGTGCGTGGTGTCGAGCTGGCTCGAATCAACCGGGCGCTCCAGGCCTACGGCACGGTCGAAGGCGCTCTCGGCGCCGGAGATCGGCAGACCGGGTTTCTTTTCTGTGGTCGCAGCGGCGTTCATGCGCGCTTCTCCTGCTTGCTGAAATAGCTCTGGATCTGGCCGACCACGCCGCGTGGCAGCCACAGGGTGACGAGGATGAAGATCAGGCCGAGGAAGTAGAGCCACACTTCGGGGAAGGCGACGGTGAACCAGCTCTTCACGCCGTTGATGAGGCCGGCACCGATCAGCGGGCCGATCAGGGTGCCGCGCCCGCCCACCGCCGTCCAGATGGCGATTTCGATCGAGTTGGCCGGGCTCATTTCACCGGGGTTGATGATGCCCACTTGTGGCACGTAGAGCGCTCCAGCAATCGCGCAGATCACGGCGGACAGGGTCCAGATGAAGAGCTTGTAGGGCAGCGGGTTGTAGCCGGAGAACATGACGCGCGACTCGGCATCGCGGATCGCGGCGAGCACCCGGCCGAGCTTGCTGGTAACGATGTAGCGGCCCAGCAGCAGAAAGCCGATCAGCGCCGTGGCGGTCAGGCCGAAGAGCACGACACGGGTTTCCGGCGCTGCGATGTGAAAGCCGAGGATGCGCTTGAAATCGGTGAAACCGTTGTTGCCGCCAAAACCCGTTTCGTTGCGGAAGAACAGCAGCATCGCGGCGTAAGTCATGGCCTGGGTGATGATCGAGAAATACACCCCCTTGATGCGCGAGCGGAAGGCGAAGTAGCCGAAGATGAAGGCCAGGAGGCCCGGCACCAGTACCACCAGCAGCATGGCCCACAGGAAGTGTTCGGTGCCTTGCCAGTACCAGGGCAGCTCCTTCCAGTTCAGGAAGACCATGAAGTCCGGCAGGTCGCTCTGGTAGTTGCCTTCGCGGCCGATGGCGCGCATCAGGTACATGCCCATGCCATAGCCGCCGAGGGCGAAGAAGATGCCGTGACCCAGCGAGAGGATGCCGGTGTAGCCCCACACCAGATCCATGGCCAATGCCACGATGGCGTAGCACATGATCTTGCCGATCAGCGTCACCCAGTAGGTGGAGAGGTGCAGGGCGCTGGTTTCCGGCACGACGAGGTTGAGGATGGGGACCAGAATCAGCGTGACGGCGGCAAAGGCGGCCAGTGCTGCCCAGGCCTTGGGGCCGAAGAGGCGGGCGGTGAGGGTCTTGTTCATTACTTGTAGCTCCACGCTCAATTGTCGACAAACCGGCCCTTCACCGCGAACAGGCCCTGTGGCCGCTTCTGGATGAAGATGATGATGAAAACGAGGACGGCGATCTTGGCGAGCACCGCGCCGGCGAAGCCTTCGAGCAGCTTGTTCAGCACGCCCAGACCCAGCGCGGCGTACACCGTGCCGGCGAGTTGGCCGACGCCGCCCAGCACCACGACCATGAAGGAATCGATGATGTAGCTTTGGCCCAGATCCGGCCCGACGTTGCCGACCTGGCTCAGCGCGCAGCCAGCGAGGCCGGCGATACCGGAGCCGAGGCCGAAAGCCATGGTGTCGACACGCGGCGTGGCCACGCCGACGCAGCTCGCCATCTGGCGGTTCTGGGTGACGGCGCGCACAAACAGGCCGAGGCGGGTGCGGCTCAGGATCAGGCCCATGCCGATGACGACCAGTACCGCGAAGGCGATGATCGCCAGTCGGTTATACGGCAGGATCAGGTTGCTCATGACCTGCACGCCGCCGGAGAGCCAGGCGGGGTTTTCGACCATCACGTTCTGCGCGCCGAAGAGGCTGCGCACGGCCTGAATCAGCATCAGGCTGATGCCCCAGGTGGCGAGCAGGGTTTCCAGCGGGCGGCCATACAGGTGACGGATGACCAGACGCTCCATCGCCACGCCCACCAAGGCGGAGGCGCAGAAGGAGACCGGGATGGCGATCAGCGGGTAGAACTCGAAGAGGTCCGGTGCGTGGGCGCGGATCAGGTTCTGCACTGCGTAGGCGGCATAGGCGCCGATCATGATCAGCTCGCCGTGCGCCATGTTGATCACCCCCATAAGGCCGTAGGTGATGGCGAGGCCCAGCGCTGCGAGCAGCAGGATGCTGCCCAGCGACAGGCCGGTGAACAGGCCGCCTGCGGCTTCACCCAGCTTGAGGTGGGAGTTGATCGAGTTGATGGCCTGCTGGGCCGCCACGCGCAGGGCTTCGTCGGCTTCACGGTAGCTGCTGCCCTCTTTCTCGAGCAGGGCGCCGAGCAATACCTTGGCGTTCGGCTCACCGCTGCCACCGAGGGTCTGGATGGCCGCGAGGCGGATGGCCTTGTCCGGATGTTGCAGCTGGGCGGCAGCCTGGGTAAGGCGCAGCAATTTGGCGATCTGCGGGTCAGACTCGGTGGCCAGCGCCTTGTCCAGCAGGGGCAGGATCGCCGGGTTGGCCGAGTCCTGCAGTTTCTTCACGGCTTCCAGGCGTTCGCTCTGGTCGGCCGAGGATAGCGCGAGGGCGGCGAAAGCACCGTCCAGTGCATTGGTGACGCGGTTATTGCTGACCACGTCTTCGAGTTCATCCGGCACCTTGGCCAGTTTTTCACCGCTGATGGCATCGCTGGCGGTTTCTCCATCAAAAATGATGGCTTGCTTGCCTCCGAGCGATTTGAGCGTGTCGTCGCGCAAGGCTTCGAGGATGGGCAGGGCTTCGGGATCGGCGCTGCCGGCAATCGCGTAGAGCGCGGCGACCTTGGCGTCGTTGTCGCCGGTGGCGAGCTGGAGCACCAGCTCCGGGGCAGGTTTGGCGAAGCCGAGCGGGCTGGCAAGAGAGATGGCCAGGCTCAGCAGGGCGAGAAGTGCGGGGCGCATGAAGGTCATGGCGGTCTTGAAAATCCAGGATTCAGGCGTGGCGGGCCGCGTGGCCCGGGTGTCCGGCGGTGAGGCCGGCTGCAGCAAGGGCAAGGGAATTGCCTTGATGCACGCGCGCTGCGCGCACCCGGCATGAAGAGGAAGGGGATGCATGCATCCCCTGTCCTTTCAGATCACCGGATTACTTCTTTTCCGGCTCATCCTTCTTCTTGTCGTTGCCTTCAACAAACGGGCTCCAGGGTTGAGCCTTGACCGGGCCAGGGGTCTTCCACACCACTTTGAACTGACCGTCAGCCTTGATTTCGCCGATGAACACCGGCTTGTGCAGGTGGTGGTTCTTCGGGTCCATGGTGGAGACGAAACCGCCCGGAGCCTTCACGGTCTGGCCGGCCATCGCGGCGATCACCTTGTCGGTGTCGGTGCTCTTGGCCTTCTCGACCGCTTGCGCCCACATCTTGATGCCGATGTAGGTGGCTTCCATCGGGTCATTGGTCAGCGGCTTGTCCTTGTGACCGGCGATGTTGTTCTTCTTGGCGTAGTCGCTCCACTGCTTCACGAAGGCCGTGTTGGTCGGGTTCTTGATGCTCATGAAGTAGTTCCAGGCGGCCAGGTGGCCCACCAGCGGCTTGGTATCCACGCCGCGCAGTTCTTCTTCACCCACCGAGAAGGCCACCACCGGTACGTCGGTCGCCTTCAGGCCCTGGTTGCCCAGTTCCTTGTAGAAGGGCACGTTGGAGTCGCCATTGATCGTGGAGACCACGGCGGTCTTCTTGCCTTCGGAAGAGAACTTCTTGATCTTGGCGATGATGGTCTGGTAATCGCTGTGACCGAAGGGGGTGTATTCCTCCAGGATGTCGGCATCGGCCACGCCCTTGCTCTTGAGGAAGGCGCGCAGGATCTTGTTGGTGGTGCGCGGGTACACGTAGTCGGTACCCAGTAGCACGAAGCGCTTGGCTCCGCCGCCGTCCTTGCTCATCAGGTATTCAACGGCCGGAATGGCTTGCTGGTTGGGCGCAGCACCGGTGTAGAAGACGTTCTTAGACAGCTCTTCGCCTTCGTACTGCACCGGGTAGAAGAGCAGGCTGTTCAGTTCCTCATACACCGGCAGCACGGATTTGCGGGAGACGGAAGTCCAGCAGCCGAAGGTGACGGCGACCTTGTCCTTGGAAATCAGCTGGCGGGCCTTTTCGGCAAACAGTGGCCAGTTGGAAGCCGGATCGACGACGACCGGTTCGAGCTTCTTGCCAAGCACGCCGCCCTTGGCGTTGATCTCTTCGATTGCCATCAGCACGGTGTCTTTCAACACGGTTTCGGAGATGGCCATGGTGCCGGAGAGCGAGTGCAGCACGCCCACCTTGATGGTGTCAGCGGCCGAAGCGCTGAAAGATGCGAAGCCGGCGACGGCCATGGCGGCAGACAGCGCCGAGATCTTGATGAAGCTGCGACGAGATTGCATGTGAAAGCTCCCTGAGTGTGTGGTGGTGTGCAGGCGACCGTTTCCTGATCGCGTGATGCCACTTTAGGGAGTCAGCTTCGGGAGCTGAATACGTCAGAGTGCGTAGGCGCTGCGTAGTGTTCAGCGCGACGGGCGTTGAGGCAAGGCCTGCAGCGCGACGACCAGTGCGTCAACCACGCTGCGCCAGTCGCCATGGCTGGGCTGACGGAACAGGCGCATGCCCGGGTACCATGGGCTGTCGTCGCGCTCCAGCTGCCAGCGCCAGTCGGTATTGAAATGCGGCAGCATGACCCAGCAGGGCTTGCCCAGCGCACCTGCCAGATGAGCCACTGCCGTATCCACGCTGATCACGAGATCGAGCCCTGCGATCACGGCTGCGGTATCGGCAAAGTCCCGCAGTTGCGGGCCGAGCGGGGTGATCGGGCAGGCGGCCTGCACGGTATGCGCCTCGTCTTCCCCAGTGCCTTTCTGCAGGCTCACGAAGCTTACGCCGGGGACTGACCACAGCGGCGCGAGATGTAGCAGGTGCGGCAGGGAGCGTTCGCGGTCGTTCTCGAACTTCGGATTGCCGCGCCACACCAGCCCTATGCGCAGGCCACCGCTGGGCAACACGCGTTGCCAGCGCGCCTTGTCCGCAGCATCCGGATGCAGGTAGGGCGTGACGGCCGGGATGCTGCGGGCATTGGTGCCGCAGTAGCGGGGCAGGCTCAGCGGTGGACACCAGAAGTCCCAGTTCGCCAGATGTACCGGGTGGTCGAGGGGCAGCACCTGATCGATGCCCACCAGCGTGGTAAAGAGTCGCTGCAGGCCCGGGTGGCATAGCAGTTCGACCCGTGCCGCACCGCGTGCCTTGAGCAGGCGGGCATAGCGGCCGAACTGGATCATGTCGCCATGGCCGGCCTCGCAGGTGATCAGGATGGACTTTCCCGTCAGTGCTTCTCCCTGCCAGCGGCGGATGCCAAGGGTGTCGCCGAGAACATTCTCCAGACCGGCATACCAGTCACGTGCTTCGAAGTAGCTGAGGCCTTCATCGAAATTGCCCTGGCGCAGGAGCAGGTAGCCCAGGTTGTAGCGGGCGCTGGGGTAGTCCGGCGAATGCTCGAGGGCTGTGTACAGGCAGGCTTCGGCTTCGGCGTCACGACGCAGGCTGACCAGCAGGGCGCCGAGGTTGGACCACAGGGCTGGGGTGTGCGGGTCGCTGGAGATGCCTTCGCGATAGGTGGCGATGGCGGCTTCGAAGTCCTGGCGGGCTGCCAGCAATGCGCCGTAGTTCAGGAACAGTTGCGGGCTGCGCTCGCCCAGCTCCAGGGCGTGGCGATAACAGTGCTCGGCCTCTGTCGCCTCGCCGCCCTGATCGAGTAGCAGGCCCAGATTCACCCAGGCTTGCGAGAATTCCGGTTGCAGGCTGATCGCGCGGCGGAAACAGCCCTCGGCTTGGGTACGGGTACCCGCCATCATCAGAGCCACCCCTTCATTGAAGAGGGCGTCGGCGGGCGGGGCGAGGAGGGCGCCGGAAGCGTGGTTCATGTGAGCTGGATGGGCTGCGATGCAAGCGAGGCCAGCTTATGAATTTTTCAGCGCTAGTGGGTTAACTTGATATTTTTTTACTCCTTGGGCCGGGGCGTATGTTCAGACGCGCGCCAGGATGGCCGTGACGGCGGCCGCGAAGTCATCGCAGACGAGTGCCGGGCGCTCGCCTGCTGCCTGTTCATCGGCTGGCCGGTATTTGCCGGTCCGTACGAGCATGGCGGCAACCCCGCAGGCTTGGGCGCCTTGCACATCGTCGCGCAGATCATCACCGATCATCACGGCCTCCTGCGCGCCGATGCCCAGCTCGCCCAGCGCGGCCCCGAAGAAGGCTGCAGCCGGTTTGCCGATGATGGTGGCTTGTACGTCTGCGGCGTATTCCAGGGCAGTGACGAAAGCGCCCATGTCGATCGTGAGTCCGTCGGTTTCCTGGAAGAAACGGTTGCGGGCCATGGCGATCAGCGGCAGGCCTTGTTTGAGCAGGCGGAAGGCCTGGTTCATGGCGGCAAAACTGAAGCCATCGGCCGCATCGCCGAGCACCACGGCATCCGGTGCGGCGGCGCTGGGGCCCATTTCGGCGGCAATGTCCGGGTGAATCAGCAGCCAGGGATGCAAGTGGTGACGCTGTACATATTGGTGCGTGGCATGCACCGCCGTCATCACCTCATCCGGCGCGATGCCCAAGCCCATCGCCTGCAGCTTGCCGACCACGCTGGCGCGCGGGCTGCGTGTGGTGTTGGTGAGAAAACGCAGGGGCAGCTTGGCTGCACGCAGGCGCGCCAAGGCGTCGATGGCGCCGGGCAGGGCACGATCACCGACGTGAATCACGCCGGCCAGATCGATCAGCACGCCGCGCGGGCGGGAGGGCAACTCGGGCATGGCAAGTCTCCTTGGCAGAACCTATCTTCAGCTTATGCAAGAAGCGCGCGCACTGTTGGGCATTCAAGCCGGGGGGCCGCACTGCCGATAAATGCGTGGCCTCCCTCTTTTGTCATCCGCACTGTCATGCACGACTTGCTTCGTACCCGTACTGCCCGTTGGGCCCTGCTGGCCGCCTGGCTCAGTGCCAGTTTCGGCGGGCTGCTCTATGTTGAGTACGAAGCGGCTCTGCGCGGCATCCTGTGCAGGGTGGCTACTGGCTGAAGTACGCAAACCACAGGAGCCGCTCACATGAACCCATCCGCTGCACAGAATTCCGAGCAACAGGCCTTGCAGGCTTTTCGGGCCCGGGCCGATGGGTTGTTGGCTGGGGTGCTGGGCCTGTTACTGCTGGTCTGCCTGGGCCTTGCCGTGGCTAATGGCAGCTGGTTGCCGGCGCTTCTGCTGGGCGTGCCGGCCCTCGTCGTGCCACTGGCCCTGATCCGTCTGGAGCCGGGTGGCCTGATCGCCAGACTGGCAGTGGCGGCGGCCTTCATGATTTTCTCGGGACTGATGATTCATCAGGCGCGCGGCATGATCGAGGCCCACTTCGGCATCTTCGTGCTGCTGGCCTTTCTGGTGTTGTACTGCGACTGGAAGCCGCCGGTGTTTGCGGCCGGGCTGATTGCGGTGCATCACGTGCTGTTCTCGTGGCTGCAGGCCGGCGGGCTGGGCGTATATGTGTTCCCGCAGCCCGGCACAGTCGGGCTGGTGGTGCTGCATGCGGTGTATGTGGTGGTGGAAACCGTGGTGCTGTGTTTTGTGGCCTTGCGCTTGCGCGCGATGGTGCTGGACGCAGCCGAGGTCTCCCGCTTCGCGCTGGAAGTCAGCGCCGGTCGCCTCGACTATCGCTTCGATGCCGCGCGGCGCGAGGCCAGCCCGGTGATTCAGGCGGTGGCCACGATGCAGGATCAGTTGCGCGAATCGCTGCAGCGCGTGAGCCAGGGTTCGGGTCGTCTGGCTGCACTGGTGACGCGGCTGAATGCCTCGGTGCAGGCGATTGCCGGCGATGCGGCCGAGCAGGGGCAAGCTACCCAGAGCATGGCCACGGCAATGCAGGAGATGAACGCCTCGATCAGCATGATTACCGGAGAGGCGGCGGAAGCGCGGCGTCTCGCTGCGGCCTCGCAGACGGCGGCGGCCGAGGGCGGGCAGGTGGTGCAGAATTCGGTCAGCGAAATGGGTGCGATTGCCGGGGTGATCTCGCAGGCGGCGGAGCGGGTCGAGGAGCTGGGCGAAAAGTCCGAGCGTGCCGCCCAGGTCGTCAACATCATCAAGGAGATCGCCGACCAGACCAATTTGCTGGCCCTGAACGCGGCCATCGAGGCAGCACGGGCTGGTGAAACGGGGCGCGGCTTTGCCGTGGTGGCTGACGAAGTGCGCAAGCTGGCCGAACGTACGACCAAGGCTACCAACGAGATCAACCAGATGATGGACGACATGCGCGCGGCCAAGCAGAGTGTGCTGGATACCATCGAGCAGGCGGTCGGCAAGGTCGAAGCCGGTGTGGCGCATGCGGGCGAGGCCGGTAGCCGGATGGCCCAGATCAATACCCAGACCAGCAGTGTGGGAGAGGTGGTGGAAGCCATTTCCGGCGCCCTGAGCGAACAGAGTACGGTGACGGGCGAGATCGCCAGTCATGTGGACCGGGTGTCCTGCCGGGCGGACTCGGCGACCGCTGCCACCCGAGATATTGCCCAGGAGGCGGGCGAGGTGCAGGAAGTGGCGCACGATCTGCGGGATTCGCTGGCGCGCTTCAAGCTCTGAGCGCCGGCTCGCATCGGGGGCGGGACGGCGCTCAGCCGCGCAGTTTTTCGAGTGCCAGCTTGGCGGCCGCCGTACGGTTTTCCACGCCCAGCTTCTCGTAGATGTGCTCCAGATGCTTGTTCACGGTGCGCGGTGAGGAACCGAGGATTTCGCCGATATCCGGGCTGGTCTTGCCCTTGCATACCCAGTAGAGCACTTCGGCTTCCTTGCGGGTCAGCGTGAAGGCGGCAAGCAGGGCCTCGATCTGCGCGGCATCGTTTTCTTCGCGCAATACGATCAGCCATTCGCCGTCGGCGGTTTGATCATGCAGGGTGAAGATCAGGCGCCGGGATTCGTGGGCGATGTTGAGGGGCAGCAGCGGGCTACCGGGTTCGCGGCGCGCTTGATCAAGGGTGCGGATGATCCATTGCAGCAGCGGCGGCGGCGCCAGTTCGGCAGCGCTTTCGGCCGGGAAGTAGTCGGCCAGCAGGCGGCGCGCGAGCGGTGTCTGCCAGGTGACGCGGCCGCTCTCGGGGCGCACGGCCAGGGTAGCCTGGCCAAAGGCGTCCAGTGCGCTGCGCGCCTGCTTCATCTGGCGGGCGCTGGCCAGGTGGCTGCTGATGCGGGCAATCACCTCGCCGGTGCGCACCGGTTTGCTCACGTAGTCTGAGCCGCCAGCGTTGAAGGCCGCCACCACATGCTCGGTTTCGGTGAGGCCGGTCATGAAGATGATCGGGATGTGGCGGGTGGAAAAGTCGGCCTTGAGACGACGCGCTACTTCGAAGCCATCCATGCCGGGCATCAGCGCGTCGAGCAGGATGATGTCCGGCAGGCTCTGGCGGGCGCGGGCCAGGGCCGAGTCGCCATTGATGGCGACCAGCACAGTGAAGCCGGCCTCATCGAGCGCATCGTGCAGCACGGAGAGGTTTTCCGGTACGTCATCGACGATCAGGACGAGATCGGTGCGGCTGCGGTCGAGGTCAAGCGGCGGCATCGAGGGCTTTCTTCACACGCTGTTGCAGGCTATCGAGATCGAATTGTGCCAGCAGTTCGCGTAGCGGTTGAGCCCAGGCGGCGTGCGTCGGGTTGGCCTGGCTGATCGCATCGAGGGCTGCGTGGATGCCGCGCACATAGCCCAGGCGGACTTGCTGATCGAGTTTTTCGAGCAGCGCCCGGGGCGGCTGGCTGCTGCTCTCCTCTGGCAAGGGCGCGGTGATTTCGGCGGGGGCTTCGATCCATTCCAATTGCAGCGTGCGTCCGATCCAGTCGAGCAGTTCTGCCACCTTGAAGGGCTTGAGGATAAAGTCCTGCGGGGAAACGCCAGCGTCGTTTTCCAGCCCCTTGTCGAAGGCGTTGGCCGAGAGGATGGCGATGAAGGGCGCACTGGTTTCGGTCGTAGCGTCTGTTGTAGAGGCGGACTGATCAGCCTCGGGGCGGCCCGGCGGACGCTGAGCACGAATGCGGCGGATGGTTTCCCAGCCGTCAATGCCGGGCATGGCCAGATCCATGAAGATCAGGTGCGGCTGGAAACGCGGCAGTACTTCAAGGCATTCGATGCCAGAGGCGGCCTGGTCCAGCTCGAAGCCGAGCGGAGCGAGCACGCTGGCGAGCAACTCGCGGTCGTCGGCCTGGTTGTCGACGATCAGGATGCGCCGGCGCTCGCCGCGGTAGCCGGTGTAGTGGCGGCGTGGCAGTTCGCGGGCGGCCTGGGCTGCATGCACCTGCGGCAGGAACAGGCGCACCGTGAAGCAGGTACCGATGCCGGGTTCGCTCTTCACCGAGAGCTCGCCGCCCATGAGGCCGGTGAGCATGCGCGCGATGGTCAGGCCCAGTCCCGTGCCGGAGGTGCTCTGGGCGCTGCTGCCGCGCGAGAAGGGCTCGAAGATGCGTTCCAGTTCTTCGGCAGAAATGCCGGGGCCCGTGTCTTCGATCTCGAAGGTGGCCATGTCGCGGCTGTGGCGCAGGCGGAACTTCACGCCGCCGACACGCGTGAATTTCACCGCATTGCCCAGCAGATTGATGAGGATCTGGCGCAGCCGTTTCTCGTCGGCCCGCACCACGGCAGGCGGCTCGCCGAGGCACTGGTAATCAAAGGCCAGCGCTTTATGCTGGGCCTGCAGGCTGAACATCTGCACCAGTTGCTCGAGGAGGGCGCTGAAGTCGATGGCGCGGGTCTCCAGGCTGAGCTTGCCGCCCTCTATGCGGGCGATGTCCAGGGTGCCTTCGATCAGCGACAGCAGGTGATCGCCGCTGCGCCGGATCACGCGGATGGCCTGCTGGCGGTGGCTGGGGATGGTGGGGTCATCCTCCAGGATTTGGGCATAGCCGAGGATGGAGTTGAGTGGCGTGCGCAACTCGTGGCTGATCGCGGTGACGTAACGGCTCTTGGCCTGGTTGGCCGCATCCGCCACCTGTTTGGCCTGTTGCAGGGCCTCGTCGGTGCGCTTGTGGGATTCGATCTCGCGCATCAGGAGATGGGTCTGGCGGTTCGATTCTTCCTGCGCCACCTGGCGGCTCTTGTGGGTCAGCACCAGCCACCAGGCAATGATGCCGGAGGCGAGCAGGAGCACGCAGAAAACCTTGGTGAAGGTGCTGCGGATGGCCGGCATCAAGACCGGGTCGACAAGGGTTTGGGCCTGCTGGTAGTACAGCACGCCGAGCAGGGCGGCGAGGCCGGCCAGTACCGCGCCCATCAGCAGCAGGTAGTGGCCCAGCCCGCTGTCGATGTAAGGCCACAGTGCTCGCGGCAGCAGGCGGCGCATGCCGGCAGACCACTGCGCTGAGAGGCGTGCGTCCGGCTTGCACAGGTCATGGCAGCGGGCGTCCAGCGAACAGCACAGGGAGCAGATATGGCCCTGGTAGGCCGGGCAGCGCGCCATGTCTTCGCCCTCGTACTCGCGCTCGCAGATCACGCAGCGCAGGGTGCCGGCCGCTGCGGGCACGGCCGGACGGGCGAGGTAGTACTTGCCGCCGGTGGCCCAGGCAATCAGCGGCGAGCTGATCAGGGCGGCGGCCAGCGCGATGAAGCTGGCAAAGGCCTGGGCGTTGGCGCCGAAGACGCCGAGGTAGGCAAGGATGGAGAGGGTGGAGGCGATCAGCATGGCGCCGACGCCGACCGGATTGATGTCGTACAGATGCGCGCGCTTGAACTCGATGCCGGGGGGCGACAGGCCCAGCGGCTTGTTGATGACGAGGTCAGCCACCACGGCCACCAGCCAGGCAATCGCGATGTTGGAATACAGGCCCAGCACCTGGCCGAGGGCCTGGAATACGTCCAGCTCCATCAGCATCAGGGCAATCGCGGTGTTGAACACCATCCACACCACGCGGCCCGGGTGGCTGTGGGTGAGGCGGGCGAAGAAGTTGCTCCAGGCGAGCGAGCCAGCGTAGGCATTGGTGACGTTGATCTTGAGCTGCGAAATGATCACGAAGCCGGCGGTGATCGCCACCGCCCAACCCGGATGACTGAAGACAGACTCGAAGCCGACGAGATACATCTGGTTCGGGTCGACGGCCCGGTCCACCGGCACCGAATTGCGCAGTGCGAGATAAGCCAGCAGGCAACCTCCGAGCATCTTGGCCACGCCCATCAGCACCCAGCCCGGCCCGCCGACCAGCACCGCGGCGAGCCAGCTTTTGCGGTTCTGCGCAGTCTGCGCTGGCATGAAACGCAGGTAATCGACCTGCTCGCCCATTTGGGTGATCAGCGCGATGCCCACCGTAAGTGCGGCGCCGAACAGATGCATGTTGAAGCCTGCGCCGAGGCCATTCGCACCGGGATAAACGGCCAGTTCGCCGAGCACGCCGGGGTTCTTGGCCAGCACGAAGCCAAAGGGCAGGGCCAGCAGGATCAGCCACACTGGCTGGGTGAGGCGCTGCAGGCGGCTGATCACGGTGACTCCGTGGGTCACCAGCGGAATCACCACCAGTGCACAGATCAGGTAGCCCCAGGCGGGCGGGATGTCGAAGGCGAGTTCCAGTGCGTAGGCCATCACCGCCGCCTCAAGGGCGAAAAAGATGAAGGTGAAACTGGCGTAGATCAGTGAGGTGATGGTCGAGCCGATATAGCCGAAGCCCGCGCCGCGTGTGAGCAGATCCATGTCGAGCCCGTAGCGAGCGGCGTAGAGGCTGATCGGCGTACCGCACAGGAAGATGATGATGCCGGTGGCCAAGATGGCCAGAGCGGCGTTGATGAAACCGTAATTGACCAGCAAGGTGGCGCCCACGGCTTCCAGCACGAGGAAGGCGGCGGCCCCGAAAGCGGTGTTGGCAACCTGCCATTCCGAGAGCTTGCGGAAGCTCTTGGGGGTGTAGCGCAGGGCGTAATCCTCGATGGTTTCACTGGCGACCCAGGTGTTGTAGTCGCGCCTTACCTTCACGACGCGTTGTACGGCATCGTGCTCGTCGGCACTGGCTTGGGGCAGGGGGCTGGGGTTCATCCCTGGAACGATGCAGGGCCTGTGCCCGGGGCGTCAAGCAACTGAAGTGAAAGAGTAAAAGCATTGGTTCGGAGGCGCCTGTGCCTGCGGCATTCCCGCCGATGGTGCCGGAGCATCCGGATACAGCCCCTGGCTGGTGCTCGATCCTGTACTTGTGTGCGGTGTCAGGCTCAAACAAACAGGCGTATTGTTGCTGCGCAGCATACTTCCGGCAGGCTCTTTGCCTAGTGCCGCGCCTGCCGCCTGAACCGCTTTCCGTTTCTTACCGGAGACTCGCATGTTCACCGAATTCACCCAGCAGCTACGCAACAGCTTCGAGCTGTATCAGAAGTCCTCTCACCTCTTCTCCCGCCGCAGTGAAGTTGCCAACACCCAGGCCACGGCACGCTTCAAGGAGGCTCTGGCCGAGGCCATGGGCGGCAAGATCACGCCGCAGGAGTTCTGGAGTGATTATGGCGATTACGTGGTGGATTTCGCGCAGCGCTCCGTGCTGTTCATGGACACGCTGCGCCAGCGCGGCAACAACTATCTCGAACACGTGAAAGCCGGCCAGCCTCCGCTGCTGCACTTCGATTACGAAGTGGTGCTGGATGCGCGCAAGTTCGACACGCCAGTCAATTACATGTTGCTGAAGATCATTCCGCCGGCCGGCGTGAAGATCGATCCGAAGCTGCGGCCCTACATCATCATCGATCCGCGCGCCGGCCATGGCCCTGGCATCGGTGGTTTCAAGGATGACTCGCAGGTCGGGGTGGCCCTGCGCGAAGGCCATCCGGTGTATTTCGTGTCCTTCCATCCGAAGCCCGAGCCGGGCCAGACCCTGCTGGATGTGTGCGAAGCCGAGCGCCGCTTCGTGGCCGAGGTGCGCCGCCTCCATCCGCACAGCCCCAAGCCGGTGCTGGTGGGCAACTGTCAGGGCGGTTGGGCCGCCATGATGCTGGCTGCCAGCAATCCGGAAGATACCGGCCCGATCGTGATCAACGGTGCGCCGATGTCCTACTGGGGGGGCGCCTTCAAGGAAGGCGAGGGTGACAATCCGATGCGTTACGCCGGCGGCATGCTGGGCGGCAGTTGGCTCTCTTCGCTGACGGCGGATCTGGGCAACGGCGTATTCGACGGCGCCTGGCTGGTGCAGAATTTCGAGAACCTGCATCCTTCGAATTCGATGTGGGACAAGTACTACCACGTGTTCGCCAACATCGATACCGAGCCGCCGCGCTTCCTCGAATTCGAGCGCTGGTGGGGCGGTTTCTTCCTGATGAACCGCGAAGAAATCGAGTGGATCGTGCGCAATCTCTTCGTCGGCAACTCCCTGTGGGAGGGCGATCTGCGTGCGCGTGACGGTGATCGTCTGGATCTGCGCGCGATCCGCTCGCCGATCATCCTGTTCGCCTCGATGGGCGACAACATCACCCCGCCGCAACAGGCCTTCAACTGGGTGGCTGACGTGTATGCCTCCACCGACGACATCAAGGCCAACGGCCAGGTGATCGTTGGCATGCTGCACGAAAACATTGGCCACCTCGGTATCTTCGTCTCCGGCAAGGTGGCGAAGAAGGAGCATGCGCAGATCGTCGAGGTGATGAAGTCCATCGAGAGCCTGCCGCCCGGCCTGTATGCCATGAAGATCAATGAAGAAAAGGGCGCTGGCGGCAAGATCGAGTATTCGGTGGAGTTCGTCGAGCACCGTCTGGAAGACATCTCCCTGCGCCTTAACAAGGTGGGGCGCAAGGACGAGAACATCTTCGAAGCCGTGGCCGAGATATCCAAGCACAACCAGCGCAGCTACGAGATGTTCGTACGCCCCTGGGTGAAGATGATTGCCAACGAGCCGATGGCTCAGGCCCTGCGCACCCTGCATCCGTTGCGTCTGCAACGCTGGATCCTCTCGGACCTGAATCCCATGGTGGCCTGGCTGGGCCCGGTGGCCGAGCAGGTGAAGGCCCAGCGTCGTGCCCTGCCGGCGGATGCGCCGCTGCGCAAGGCAGAGCGCTTCGGCTCCAGCATGATCAGTTCGCTGCTCGATTTCTATCGTGACATGCGCGATGGCCTCACCGAGCAGGCCTTCTTCGAGCTCTACGGCAACCTGTTCCTGATGGGGGTGGAAGATCCGGATCGGGAAGTGCCGCAAGCGGTGACCGAGCCGCGCCAGCTGGCGGTGGTGAAGGAGTCGCTGGCCGCCATCGAGCGCGGCGGCTATGCCGAAGCGCTGGTGCGCACGGCCGCCTTGATCAAGCGCCACGGCCAACCCTTCCTGCTTGAGCAGATCGAACTCAAGCGCGATCTCGAGGCGAGCTACGCTCACCTCCTGCCGAAGATGGACCGGGCTGACTGGCGCCAACTGCGCGGGGTGCAGGAAATCATCTGCCGCTACGAGCCGGCGCGTGCCCTGGCGAGCCTGCCGAAACTCCTGAGCAACGCCGATGAGCGTGCCCGTTACCTGCAACTGCTGGATGCAGTTGCAGCCGATCCGCGCTTCATCGAGCATGGTCTGGATCCGGAGCAGAAGGCGACTCTGGAAAAGATTCGCGCCAGCCTTGGGCAGCCCGCCGCTGCCCGGCCCGCACCGAAAGCAGCGGAGAAATCTGTGGCGAAGGCAGTGGCGAAAGCGCCGGCCAAGGCAGCATCCAAGCCTGCCGCCAAACCCAAGGCGGTAAGCAAAACGCCAGCGGCCAGCAAGCCGGCGGCGAAGCCTGCCGTCGCCAAGGCTGCCAGCAAGGCCGCGCCGAAGCCCGCGGGCAAGGCCAGTGCGGCCGCCAAAGCGGGCGCTGCACCAGCACCGGCAGTCGCCGCACGCAGTCTGGCGGCTGCCAAGCCTGTAGCCAAGCCTGCAGCCAAACCGGTCGCGGCCAAACCTGCGGCCAAGGCTGTTGCCGTGGCTACCCGCTCGCGCAGTCGCAAAGCGGCCAGCTAACGGCGCTGCGGTTTAGCGCGCGCGGCACTCAGCACAAAGCCGGGCTTGCCCGGCTTTGTGCGTTTTCAGCTGAGCTTCGCGCGCTGGCTCAGCGCCCGGGCGCGCGAAAACCGCTCTCGATCCAACTGCGGGCGCTTGCCTGGCTGAACCTGAAGTCTGGCCCCACCCGTAGCTCGGCGAGCAGCTCGCCGGCGGCATCGTGCGCGGACAGTGTGGCGTAGGGGTCGTCCTCGTCCGGCACGATGCTGAGCGAGACCTCGACCACGCCGTCGTCGGTGCTCACCGAGAGACGCTTGTTGAGCATCGCATGCAGATGCTGCTCGTGACGGCGGATCACTTCGGATGCGGTTTTCACCAGGGTGCTGAAGGCGGTGGCATCCAGCGGTTTGGGGTTCTTCTTGTCGCGTCCCATGGTCCACGGGCCGACCAGGGCGGGTTCCGGTTCGCCGTCGAGAATCATCTCGACCGCCCAGCCGTCGTCATCCTGGTTCTTGATCACGCGAGCAGTCCAGCCCTTGTCTTTCCACAGGCGGTCTTCGTGAACGGCGGTGGTGTCTTCATGCGGGGAAATCTTTGTCATGGCGCGATTGTACGGGCTGTGCGACGGGGCGTCGGCGGCCGGATCAAAGGGGCGCGCATCCAGCCTTGCCTGAGCCTGTGGCATAGCCTGAAACGAGTGTGTTGGGAGAGGATGCCAAGTGGAGTTCAAGGATTATTACCAGACACTGGGCGTGAGTCGCAGTGCGTCGGCCGATGAGATCAAGAAAGCCTTTCGCAAGCTGGCGCGCAAGTACCATCCGGACGTCTCCAAAGAGCCGGATGCCGAGCGCCGCATGCAGGAAATCAATGAGGCCAATGCGGTACTCTCGGATGTCGAGAAACGTGCGGCTTATGATCAGCTCGGCAGCGCACCGCCACCGGGGCAGGAGTTCCGTCCCCCGCCGGGCTGGGATAGTGGCTTCGAGTTTTCGAACCGGGGCTTCTCGTCGGGCGAAGCGGGTGATTACAGTGATTTCTTTGCTGAGCTGTTTGGCCGCATGGGCGGTGGGCCGCGCCCCCCGCATGGCCATGGCGGGGGCGCCAGCCTGCGCGGCGAGGACCATCATGCCAAGGTGGTGCTGGAGCTGGATGATACTTTCAGCGGCGCAACCCGCCAGATCTCGCTGCGCGTGCCCCGGCTTGATGAGCGGGGGCGGGTGCTGCTCGCCACACGCACCTTGAACGTGAAGATCCCGCGCGGCGTGCATGAGGGGCAGGTGATCCGTCTGGCCGGTCAGGGGGGCCCGGGCGTGGGAGGTGCGCCGGCGGGTGATCTGCTGCTGGAGGTGCATTTCAAGCCGCATGCGCGGCTGCGTGTGGAAGGCCGTGAGTTGCATCTGACACTCCCGGTCACGCCTTGGGAGGCCGCGCTGGGCGCGGTGATCAGCGTGCCGCTGCCGGGCGGCGAGCTGAAAGTGCGGATTCCAGCGGGCAGTCAGAGCGGGCGTCAGCTGCGGGTGCGTGGGCGAGGCATTCCGTCGAATCCTCCGGGCGATCTGCTACTCGACATCCAGGTCGTGTTGCCCCCGGCAGACAGCCCTGCCGCGCGCAAAGTCTATGAGGACATGGCGCATGCGCTGGCCTTCGATCCGCGTCAGGAGACTCAAGCATGAGCACCCATGATGATGAAATCCTGATCGGCAGCCTGCTTGATGAGAGCTGGCTGACCCTTGAGCAGGTTGCGGCTGCGTGTGCGGTGGAGCCAGACTGGCTGATCCTGCACATTCAGGAAGGGCTGTTTCCGCGCGTCGAATGTCTGGCTGGAACCTGGCGTTTTTCCAGCGCCTGTTTGCTGCGTGCCCGGCGCATGCGTCAGCTGGAGCGTGATTTTGATGCCGGCCCCGAGCTGGCTGCATTGGTGGCCGACATGCTGGATGAGCTGGATGCCTTGCGTGAAAGCCTGCGCAAGGTCGGGCAGGGCTGAGCCTGCGGCGCTCTGATGCCTGTGCTCAGGCCTGCAGGCGTTCGCGTTTGGCCAGTTGCGGGAAGAGCTTGATCCACAAGCCGACGATCGCCAGCGTCCCCAGCCCGCCCACGACCACCGAACCGACTGCGCCGAAGGCCGCCGCGGTGGCGCCGGACTCGAACTCACCGAGCTGGTTGGAAGCGCCGATGAAGATCGAGTTCACCGCGCTGACCCGGCCGCGCATCTCGTCTGGCGTTTCAAGTTGCACCAGCGACTGGCGGATTACGACGCTGATCATGTCCGCCGCGCCCGAAATCGCCAGCATCGAGAGTGACAGCAGAAAACTCGTCGACAGCCCGAACACCAGGGTCGCCAGCCCATACACGGCCACCGAGCCGAACATCAGCTTGCCCGCGCCACGCTCGATGCTGTGATGGGTCAGCCAGATCGACATTGCAAACGCGCCCACGGCCGGCGCAGCGCGCAGGATGCCCAAGCCCCAGGGGCCGGTATGAAGAATGTCGCGCGCATAGATCGGCAGGAGTGCGGTGGCGCCGCCCAGCAGCACCGCGAAGAGGTCCAGCGAGATCGCGCCGAGCACCGGCTTGCGCTGCCAGATGAAGCGGATGCCCGCGAACAGGCTGTCCCAGCTCACCGGCTGACGCGAGACGGCCGGTGCATGGTCATAGCGCACGCGGGCCAGAAAGATCAGCGCCGCAAGGAAGAGCAGGCCGCACAGTCCATACACCGTCTCGGCACCGGCCACATAGACGAAGCCGCCCGCGGCTGGCCCGGCAATGATGGCGAACTGGGCGCCGGCCGAGTTGAAGGCCAGTGCGCGCGGCAGGATTTCGGCCGGCACCAGCAGCGGTGCGAGGGCCTGCTGGGTGGGCATCTGGAAGGCCTTGGCGGCGCCCAGCGCCACGGAAGCCAGCAGGATGTGCTCACGGCTGATCCAGCCAGAAAGCGTGCCCCATACCATCGCCAGCACCACCAGTGCCTGCGCCACGAGACACAGGCCCAGCACGCGGCGGCGGTCAAAGCGGTCGGCAACATGGCCTACCACCAGGGTCAGCGCGAGCGCCGGCAGGAACTGGGCGAGGCCCACAAGGCCCAGATCCCAGGCGCTGTGGGTGAGGTCATACATCTGCCAGCCCACGCCCACCATCAGCATCTGGTTGGCCATGGTGGTGAAGATGCGCGACACCCAGAAAGACAGGAAGGCGTGCTGGCGGAAGAGGGGATTTTTAAGCTGCATGCTGCGGATTATCTCGCGCTTTGGGCGGGCGTTTGGCAAGGATTGTGGGCTGAGCGCTGATGAACTGCCCGAAGCGTCGATTCAGTTAGGTTTTCAGCAGGTCCGGACTAGGCTGAAACATGAATCCCCATAGCCTGCATATCGCGCAGCAGAGTCCCGCAGCGGCACTCGCCACTCTGGGCAGTTCGGCGCAGGGGCTGACGGCAAGCGAGGCCGCCCGGCGCTTGATCGAGTTCGGCGTGAATCAGGTCACGGCGCCGCCGCGTGATCCCTTGTGGTTGCTGCTTCTGCGCGAGTTCTCGCATTTCTTCGCCCTGATCCTGTGGCTGGCCGCGGGGCTAGCCTTCGTGGCGGCATATTTCGATCCCGGCCAGGGCATGTTCGAACTGGGCCTAGCGGTGCTCGGGGTGATCGTCGTGAACGGGGCCTTCTCCTTCTGGCAGAGCTACCGCGCCGAGCAGGCGCTGGCGGCGCTGCGGGATCTGCTGCCGCAGCTGGTGGAGGTGCGCCGCGACGGGGCAACACTCACCGTGCCGGCCGCTGCGCTGGTGCCGGGCGATCTGGTGCTGCTCGGTGAGGGCGCCAAGGTGCCGGCCGATTGCCGCCTGGTCGAGGCCTCCGGGGTGCGGGTCGACATGGCCACGCTGACCGGCGAATCCCGCCCGCGGGCGCGCGAAGCGGCACCGGACGCTGAGGCCGACCCGCTCGCCGCGCGCAATCTCCTGCTGGCGGGCACCTTGTTGGTGGCGGGAGAGTGCAGTGCGCTGGTGTTCGCCACCGGCATGCACACGGAATTCGGCCGCATCGCGCATCTGACGCAGACCGCGGGTGAGGTCGAGTCGCCCCTGCAACGCGAGATCCGCCGCGTGTCGCGCATCGTCGCCCTGCTGGCGCTGGGACTCGGCGTGGCCTTCTTTGTCATCGGCCATTTCATCGGTCTGCCGTTCTGGGCGAACTTCATGTTTGCCATCGGCATCATCGTGGCCAACGTGCCGGAAGGGCTCTTGCCCACGGTGACGCTTTCGCTGGCGCTCGCCACCCAGCGCATGGCCAAACGCCACGCCCTGGTGCGCCATCTGCCGGCGGTGGAGACGCTGGGCAGTGCGACGGTGATCCTCACCGACAAGACCGGTACCCTGACCCAGAACCGCATGGCGGTGCGCGAGGTCTTCGTGGCCGCAGCCCACCAT
Source organism: Uliginosibacterium aquaticum (assembly GCF_012972705.2). Classification (GTDB taxonomy): domain Bacteria; phylum Pseudomonadota; class Gammaproteobacteria; order Burkholderiales; family Rhodocyclaceae; genus Uliginosibacterium; species Uliginosibacterium aquaticum. The sequence continues at coordinate 1,070,440 of NZ_JABCSC020000001.1, forward strand.
CTGGCGGCCAAGCGCTGGCCGCGGGTGGATGACCGCCACCTGCGCGCGGTGGCGCGGGTCTGTCACAACCTGAAATTCCCGGCGGGCGAAGCGCTGGGCGACCCGATGGAAATCGCCCTGTGGACTTTTGCCGGCGAGATGCCGGATACCGGTGAGCGTGTGGGCGAGATCCCTTTCGACACCGAACGCCGGCGCATGTCGGTGCTGACCCGGCATGCCGATGGCACGGGCGACCTGTGGTGCAAGGGCGCACCGGAGTCCGTTTTGCCGCTGTGCACGGGCTGGATGCTGGGCGACGCTCTGCAGCCGCTGGACGAGGCGGCGCGGCAGATGTTCGAGCGCGCGCAGAACGACATGGCCGATCGCGGCCTGCGTGTGCTGGCCTGCGCCTGGAAGCCGCTTGCCAGTGGCGCGACCGGCGCGGAGCAGGGCCTGCATCTGTGTGGCCTGGTCGGGCTGGAAGACCCGCCTCGCCCCGATGTGCACGAGGCGGTTGCGCGCTGCCACGGTGCCGGCCTGCGCGTGATCATGGTGACCGGCGATCATCCGCACACCGCGCTGGCGATTGCGCGCGAGCTGGACCTGATCCGCACGCCGCAGCCGGTGGTGCTCACTGGTGACGCGGTGCGGGCCATGAGCCCGGCCAGTTTGCAGCTGGCGCTGGCTGCGCCGGAAATTCTCTTCGCCCGCGTCTCGGCTGAGCAGAAGATGCTGATCGTGCAGGCCTGTCAGGCACGCGGCGAGATCGTGGCGGTGACTGGTGACGGGGTGAATGATGCGCCGGCTCTCAAGTGCGCCGATATTGGCATCGCTATGGGGCTCTCTGGGACTGATGTGGCGCGCGAGGCGGCGGACATCGTGCTGCTCGACGATCACTTCGCCACCATCGTCAATGCCATCGAAGAGGGGCGCGCGGTGTTCGACAACATCCGCAAGTTCCTGACCTACATCCTCAGCTCCAACATCCCGGAGATCGTGCCTTATCTGGCTTTCGTGCTGCTGCGCATCCCGCTGCCACTGACGGTGATCCAGATCCTGGCGGTGGATCTGGGCACTGACATGCTGCCTGCCCTCGCGCTGGGGGCCGAGCCGCCGCATGCAGGGGTGATGCGTCGGCCACCGCGTCCGCGCGGGGAACGTTTGCTGTCCTGGCCGCTACTGGCGCGCGCTTATCTGTTTCTTGGTCCGCTGGAAGCACTCGGTGCGATGGCGGCCTTCTTCTTCGTCCTGCACGCTGCCGGCTGGCAGTACGGCGACGTGCTGGCGCCGCGCGATCCGCTCTATCTGCAGGCGACCACGGCTTGCCTGATGGCCATCGTGCTGGCGCAGATGGTGAATGTCTTCGTCTGTCGCCATCCGCAGTTGCCACTCTGGCATTTTTCGCTGCTTGAAAACCGGCTGTTGCTGGCCGGGCTGGCACTGGAGTTGGGGCTGTTGCTGCTGATTATCTACACCCCACTGGGCAACGTGCTCTTCGGCACGGCGCCGTTGGCCGCCGTGGTGTGGGGCTACGCGCTGCCGTTTGCCGCTTTGCTGGGGGGGCTGGAGGAGGCACGCAAGGCCTGCATGTCACATTGGTGCAAATAGCTCGCCACGGGCGGCATTGCAGATGGCGAGCACGCAGGGATGAGTGATCCGCCGTTCAATCGAAATGGCATAGAAATCCTGCCAGATGGCCGCTGTACGCCCCAGCAGCTTTACACCGTACTGACTGATGATTTCCGCTTCCAGAATCGTGGGGGCGGCAAAGATGCCATGACCTTCACGACCGAAGGCCTTGAGCAGGGCACTGTCGTCGAAGACGCCGGCTACGTTCGGATACAGGTGCTCGCTCTCGAGCCAGCGGTCGAGCTGTTTCTGGACTTCGGAGTCGTCGCCATGCATGAGCATCGGCATGCCGTTGAGCGTGGCCGGAAAGCTGCCTGTGCAACGGGCCGCCAGTTGTGGCGCCGCAAAGAAACTCTGGCCGGAGCGCCCCAGCTTGTGGTTATAGGCCTTGACCGAGAGGCCTGCGGGGATCGGGCTGTCGGCGATCACCAGATCCAGTCGGTGGGTAGCGAGTTCGGCCATCAGGCTGTCCAGCTTCCATTCCCGACACACGATGCGCACCGGCTCTGGCAGGCGCATGGCCGGTTCCAGCAAGTGGTAAACGATAGATTTGGACAGGGCATCCGCCACGCCGACCCGGAACTCGATGGCTCGCCCGGACGGGGTTTCAGTGCGAAGAACCTGTTCCATCTCGGCGCCGAGCGAAAAGATCTCGTCGGCAAAGCTGAAAACGGTCTTACCGGCTTCGGTGAGTTCCAGCTTGCGCCCGCGCTTCTGAAAAAGGGCTTTGCCGAAGCGATCCTCCAGCAGCTTGATCTGCCCGCTGAGGGTTTGCTGTGAGGTGTGTAGCGCCTCGCTCGCCGGTAGTAGGCCGCCTGATTTCGCGACCATCCAGAAGTAGTGCAGATGCTTGTAGTTGGTCATTTTTATACTCCTACTTTTTCGGAGTATCTGTTTTGATAATCCGAATTTTCAATGCAAGTCTCTGCGCCTAGAGTGAGGCATGTCAATACCGACATCTCTTGAAAGGGAAGCAGATCATGCATATCGACATCCAGTTTCGTGGGATTGATGTGAGCCAGGCCTTGCGTGAGCACGCCGAGCGGCGTGCGCGCTTCACTCTCGGACGGCTCGCGGGGCGGATCGCACGCGTGAGCATCAGCCTGGTGGATATCAACGGCCCCAAAGGTGGTGACGACAAATCCTGCACGGTGCAAATCAGCCTGCAACAGCCGGGCTCCGTCGTGGTGGAGGAGTTGGGCGCCGACCTGTATCAGGTGCTGGACCGCAGCCTGGCGAGGGCCGGGCGCACGGTAGTGCGGCGACTGGAGCGCCAGGCACGCCAGCGCTATGCGGCACGCAGTGAGCGCATCCCGGCCGAGGCCGAGTTGGTTTGAAGATTCTTGATTCTTAGAGGAGTGTGAGCATGACAAACGGTATTTCTGCCTACAGAACGGGCACGCTGGCAGGGGATGCGTCGCTGCTCGGCACGCATCGCGTACTTCGCAATACCTATGCGCTGCTGGGCCTGACGCTGCTGTTCAGCGCGGTGGTGGCGAGTCTCAGTACTGCACTGGCTTTGCCGGCCCCCGGATTGCTGCTAACGCTGGGGGGCTTTTTCGGCCTGTTCTTTTTGACCGCAAAACTCTCCAACTCCGGCTGGGGGCTGCTGTCGGTGTTCGGCCTCACCGGTTTCATGGGCTACACCCTCGGACCTGTCCTTAGTCGTACCTTGGCGCTGCAGGACGGCGGCATGATCGTGGCCATGGCACTGGGCGGAACAGCCGTGATCTTTTTCGCCCTGTCGGCCTGGGTTCTGGCGACCAAGCGGGATTTCAGTTTCATGGGTGGTTTTCTGTTCGTGGGGATGGTGGTTGCGTTTCTGGCCGGGCTTGGCGCGATGTTCTTTCAGGTGCCAGGGCTGGCTCTGGTGGTGTCGGCGGTCGTGGTGCTGCTGATGGCCGGGATGATCCTGTATGAGACCAGCAACATCATTCATGGCGGAGAGACGAACTACATCATGGCGACGGTGAGCCTCTATGTGTCGATCTACAACCTCTTTACCAGTCTGCTGAGCCTGCTCGGTATGGGCGGTAATGATGAATGAGTGGCATGGCCTGATCGAATAAAAGGAGAAAAATGATGCGTAGTTATGCGAAGAACAGCCCCCAGGCCGCCGCCCGCTTTCTCGTTTTGACGGCGCTCGCGGATGGTGATCTGGACCGGCTGGAGCTGGCAGTCCTGGATCATTTTCCGGCCTTGAGAAAGCTGGGTATCGATCGTGATCTGATCGATGTCGTGCTGGGCGATTTCTGCGAAGACGCGCAGCGCAGCCAGCGGGTGGGGCCTGACTTCAAGCTTGAATTCAGGCCCGGCGATATCGCCCGTTTGCTGGCAGACATTGATCAGCCGGATTTGCAGCGCAGCCTCTGCCGTGCAGCGCTGAGCGTGATCGGGGCCGACCAGCTTGTGCATTCGGGCGAAGCCATCCTGTTGTGGGCTGCACTGGATGCATGGGATCTACAATTGGCCAATGTTTTGCGCAGCCCTCAACCATTCATTCCGAAGCTTCGGCCGGACAAGCCTTACCAGTCGAATCCTGCTTCGTACTGAGTCACTCAGACGATTCTCAACCGGATAAAAAATCATGCTGACTGTTGGTACGCCTTTGATGTGGACGCTGTTCGCGCTGTTCGTCCTCCTGGCGCTTGCTCTGGATTTCTTTGCACTCAGCCGCCAAGGCGCCCATAGAGTCTCGATGCGTGAGGCGGGCGTCTGGTCGCTGGTTTGGGTGGCGGTTTCCTTCCTGTTCATGGGCTGGCTATGGTGGTATCTCGGCGGGCTGGGGGACGACGCTACAGCGCGAGAGCTGGCCAATACCAAGGCCATCGAATTCACGACGGGTTATCTGATCGAGAAAGCCCTGGCGGTGGATAACGTCTTCGTGTTCCTGATGCTCTTCACCTATTTCGCAGTACCCGCCGAGTTTCAGAAACGCGTCCTCATGATCGGGGTGCTGGGTGCCCTGGTGCTGCGTGCGGTGATGATTCTGGTGGGGGCCTGGCTGATCGCCCAGTTCCACTGGATCCTCTATGTCTTCGGCGTATTCCTGCTGTTTACCGGCATCAAGATGTGGTGGGCTGCCGGACAGGAGCCAGATCTGGACAACAACCCGGCGCTCAACTGGATTCGCCGCAAGGTGCGGATCGCGCCGGACTATGACGGCGAGAAGTTCTTCACCTTCGTGAAGGGCGTGCGCATGGCGACTCCGCTGGCGATCGTGGTGGCGCTGATCGGCATCGTCGATGTGGTGTTCGCGGTGGACTCGATTCCCGCGATCTTCGCCATCACCACCGACCCGTTCATCGTGCTGACCTCGAATGTGTTCGCCATTCTGGGGCTGCGGGCGATGTATTTCCTGCTGGCCGGCGCGCATGAGCGTTTCCACCTGCTCAGCTATGGCTTGGCACTGGTGCTGGCTTTCATCGGGATCAAGATGCTGATCGTCGATTTCTACAAGATCCCCGTGGCCCTGTCGCTATCGGTTACTTTTGGCATCCTGGTCATCACCATGCTGCTGTCGGTCTTCATCCCGCCCAAGGGCAAGAGCGGCACTGCCTACCCGTTTGCGGCGAAGAAGGGTGAGTCTTCAGGAAGTGAAAAGACCTGAGCAGTGTTCGGTTCAGTGTGTGCAGCGAGGCCTCACGGCCTTGCCTGCAAGCGGCACATGAAGCATCGAAAGATGAGGAAGAGGGAGACGCAGCTTCAGGTCTCCCTCTTTTGGCTTGAGAGCTCAAGATTTTTCGTGTCTTCGTGTCTTCGTGTGGAATGCTTTTCGCTCTCACGAAGGCACGAAGACACGAAGTTTTGCACGGTGTCTTTCGATCTATTTGATGGCCGACTTTATAGGCCAGCGTCAGACGACGGCCTTGCTGCCTTCCGCGATCAGGCGCTTCAACTCCGGCACGCAGGAGCCACAGGATGTGCCGCACTTGAGCCCTTCCTGCAGTTTGGCCAGATCGGCGCCAGCGGCCACTGCGACCTTGATTTCGTTCTCGGATACGTTGAGGCAGTTGCACACAATGCGTCCGCGGCTGTTGCCGGGGCCGGGCGGCTTGGGCAAGGGAGCGAAGAGCCAGCGGCGCACGGTATCGGTCGGGGCGCGCTCGATCATCAGTTCCTTGAGCCAGCCCGCAGCGGCGGTTTCACCGGTGAGGCGCAGGCCGGTGAGGATGCCTTCCTCGACCATGGCCTTCTTGCTCACGCCGCGGCGCGCATCGGCATAGGCCATGCATTGATCGCCCTGCAGATCCATCAGGGCGTCGAGTTGCTCCAGCCATTCGGTCGGGATCGGTTCGCTGTGGGCGATGCGCAGCACCACCGATGGAAAGTCGCGTCCAGCCAGCGAGATGGCGGCGTAGTCGAACTTGGGGAGCCAATGTGACAGCGCAGCAGCGCGTTCCAGGGCGAGGCCGTTGGCAGCGTCGGCATATACGGCGCTTCTCATCAGCAGGGCCTGGTGCGGCAGATCGACCTTTTCGATCTGCACCGCTGCGTGCTTGAGCTCGGGTTGCTTGGAAAAGGGGTCGACGGTGTTGAGCGTGAGTTCGTTGGCGCCTGAGGAGGAGAGCAGATTGCGCCCCCAGTGCATGGCGATGAAGGCGTGGCCCGGCTTGATCTCTTCGGTGGCATAGGCGCGCAGTACCACCTTGCCGCGCCGGCTCTTCACGCTGACGAGGTCGCCATCGCGCAGGCCACGGCGTTCGATGTCCGCCTTGTTGAGTTCGATGCGTGGCTCGTCGACATGGGCGTAGAGGCGGGCAGCCTTGCCGGTGCGGCTCATGCCGTGCCACTGATCACGCAGACGGCCGGTGGTCAGACGCAGCGGATAGCGAGCGTCGATGGCCTCAGAAGTCAGTGTGGTGGCTGGCACGACGAATTTTGCTTTGCCGGACTCGGTTTCGAATTTGCCATCGGCATACAGGCGGGAGCGGCCTTCCGAGGCGCCGGCCGGGAAGGGCCATTGCTGCGGACCGAGTTCATCGAGCACGGCGTAGGAGAGGCCGGTGATGTCCAGATCGCGGTCGCGGGTGGATTCGGCATGCTCCAGGAAGACGGATTCGGCGTTGGGGTAGGCGAAGAGACGATGAACGTCCTTACGGCCGAGCTTCGCGCCGAGGCAGAGCGCGAAGTCGCGCGCGATGGCCCAGTCTGCGCGGGTTTCGCCGGGACCGGGAATGGCTGCATTCACATGGGTGATGCGTCGTTCGGTGTTGGTGACCGTGCCTTCCTTCTCGGCCCAGGTCAGGGCCGGCAGGAGCAGGTCGGCGTAGGCTGCGGTTTCGGTGTTGGCATAGGCTTCCTGCAGCACCACGAATTCGCACTTCTCCAGCGCCTCGCGGATCAGGGCCTGTTGCGGCATCGAGTGGGCCGGGTTGGTGCAGGCGATCCACAAGGCTTTGACCTTGCCTTCGCGCACCGCTTCGAATAGTTCGACGGCAGACAGACCGGGTTTCTCCGGTACGGACTCGATGCCCCACAGCGCAGCGACCTCGGCACGGTGCGCCGGGTTGGCCAGATCGCGGTGGCCCGAGAGCAGGTTGGAGAGGCCGCCGACCTCGCGTCCGCCCATGGCGTTGGGCTGGCCGGTGAGCGAGAAGGGGCCGCAGCCGGGTGTGCCGATCTTGCCAACGGCGAGTGACAGGGCGATCAGCGCGGTGCCGTTGTGGGTGCCGTGATGCGACTGGTTCAGGCCCATGCACCACAGGGAGAGCGGGGCCTGAGCTTCGCCCCACCACCTGGCGGCGGTGATGATGTCCGCTTCATTCACGCCGCAGATCTGCGCGGCGGTGGCCGGGGTGGCTTCGCGCACAGCTTCACGCAGGGCTTCGAAACCTTCGGTGTGCTCGCGCACCCACGGCATGTTCACATAGCCTTCCCACAGAAGCACGTGGAGCATGGCGTTGAACAGCCAGATGTCGGTGCCTGGCAGAATCGCCAGATGCAGGTCGGCGCTTGCGGCAGTGTCAGTGCGGCGCGGGTCCACCACGATGATCTTCATGCCGGGCCGGGCGGCCTTGGCGGCTTCGATGCGGCGGAAGGCAATCGGGTGGGCAAAGGCCGGGTTGGCACCGGCGATCAGCAGGCAGTCGGTGTGATCGAAGTCTTCATACGCGCAGGGCGGTGCGTCGGCGCCCAGCGTCTGCTTGTAGGCGGCCACCGCGCTGCTCATGCACAGGCGCGAGTTGGTGTCGACGTTGTTGGTGGCAATCAGACCCTTGGCGAGCTTGTTGAAGACGTAGTAATCCTCGGTCAGCAGCTGGCCCGAGAGGTAGAAACCGACGGCGTCCGGGCCGTGCTCGGCGATCACGCTGGCGAACCTGTCCGCCGCCGTATCCAGCGCCTGCTCCCAGCTCACCCGGGCGCGCGGCTCGGCGCGGCCCTGACGCAGCTCGGGAAAGATCAGGCGGGTTTCCGGACGGGCGGTGAAGTGCAGGGTCGAACCCTTGGAGCACAGGCGGCCGAAGTTGGCCGGGTGATCCGGGTCGCCACGCACTTCGATCACGCGGGCGCCATCATGCTGGATGATGACGCCGCAGCCGACGCCGCAGTAGGGGCAGGTAGCCTTGGTTTCAGCCATGTTTGCTCGGTTCAGCTCAGGGTTGCGTAGAGGCCGGTCAGCTTGTCCATGACCTGGAGGATGTTCTCCGAGCTCACGGCCACGCTGTTTTCAAGATAGGCCTGCTCGTGCTGCTTGGCATTGCCGCGCAGGGCGTCGTCGAAGAACATCCACTGGGTTTCGGCGAGCTTGATCCAGGATTCGGTGTCCTTGGTGTTCTCCGGCGCCATCTTGAGGGTCTGCATAGCGGCCACGAATTCCTTGCGTGCCGCGTCGAGGCCCTTGCTCACTTCGGGCGTGTTCACGCCGGTCACGCTGAAGAAGTAGAACTTGGACATGCGTTGGGACAGCATGCGCTGGCGTCCGGCGATGTTCACCAGCTTGCCGAGCGAGCCGCCGTGCAAGGCTTCAAGCTGCTGGGTGCCCTGGTGGGCCAGCGCCAGCACTTGCTCGTTGAGTGCGGCGACGGTCTTGAGGCCGTCATTGCTGGCCGGTGTGCCGACCACGCGCCGGTAGTCCAGCCAGCGGGTGGCCAGTTGCTCGTAGGTCTGGATCAGTTCCGGCGCATTTTTCCTGGCGGCGAACTCGCGCAGGGTCTGCAGCTGCTTGTCGAACAAGGCCATCGAATCGGCCAGCAGACCGCGTGCATCGGCTTCGCGCACGCCGCGCAGTTGCTGGGCATACAGCTTGGCCATGCGTTGCGACAGCATGCGCTGGCGACCGGCTTGGTTGATGGCCTCCAGCATGCCGATCTCTGCCGGCTTCTGGGGGGCAGCCAGCGCACGGGCTGCCAGGGGGAGGGCGCCAAGTGCGAAGAGCACACGACGCCTGGTGGGGTTGAGGCTGCTGTTCATGTTGTTTTCCTCGATCTCTGTGCAGGGGCTTTGGGCGCAATCCGCTTCGCTTGTTGCGCCCGACAAATCAAACCGACAGCCACACCTCGCCGTTTTCGAGCTTGGCGGCGAAGGATTTGGTGCAGCCCACATCGGGGGCCTGGGCTTCGCCGCTGTCCAGATTGATCTTCCAGCTGTGCAACGGGCAGGTGACCTGCTTGCCATGCACGATGCCTTGCGAGAGCGGGCCTTGTTTGTGCGGGCACTTGTCATGCACGGCGAAGACTTCGTCTTCCGAGGTGCGGAATATGGCGATGTCACCGTGCTTGGCGGTCTTTACGACGCGCGAGCCGAGTTGCGGGATGTCGGTGAGGGCGCAGATTTTTTTCCAGTCGGACATGGTTGTTCTCTCGGGAGTAGTGAGTCAGGCGTCGTGAGGTGGGGCAGGGGTTTTCTACGCCCTGCGCGCAGCTCACGAATGTGTCTCTTCGTCGTCAAAACCGAAATCGGTTTCCCATTCGCTCATGATGTTTCTCCTGTCAGATGTGCAGGGAACTCCTTAGGGCCGACTTCGGTCGGCGATGTGCGGCTGAAGCCGCACCTACAGAGCTCAGGCCGTGAAGTCTTCGTAAGCCGCGCGCAGCGTGCCCTTGTCGGCCAGGGTGCTGCGTTCGAGCCACGGGTCGGTGTAGTCCTGCAGCGCGTAGAGCAGGCGCTCGTAGAGTTCGCGGCGCAGTGCTGCGTTCTCGACGATCTTGCCCTTCACGTACTCCAGGCCCACGCGCTGCACGTAGTGCACCGTGCGCTCCAGGTAGAAGCCTTCTTCGCGGTAGAGCTGGAGGAAGGCGCCGGAGTACTCCATGACTTCCTCGTCGGTCTTCACCTTGCAGAAGAACTCGGCGACTTCGGTCTTGATGCCGCCGTTGCCGGCCACATACAGCTCGTAGCCGGAATCCACACCGATCACGCCGACGTCCTTAATGCCGGCCTCGGCGCAGTTGCGCGGGCAGCCTGAGACAGCGAGCTTGACCTTGTGTGGGCTCCACATGCCGAAGAGCATCTTCTCGAGCTTCACGCCCATGTCCATCGAGCGCTGGGTGCCGAAGCGGCAGTGCTCGGCGCCCACACAGGTCTTCACTGTGCGGATGCTCTTGCCATAGGCGTGGCCGGAGACCATGCCGGCTTTCGACAGATCCGCCCAGATCTTGGGCAGGTCGTCCTTCTTCACGCCGAGCAGATCGATGCGCTGGCCGCCGGTGACCTTCACCGTGGGTACGGCGTACTTGTCCGCTGCATCGGCGATGGCGCGCAGCTCGTCGGGCGTGGTGAGGCCGCCGAGCATGCGTGGCACCACCGAGTAGGTACCGTCCTTCTGGATGTTGGCGTGGGCGCGCTCGTTGATGAAGCGGCTTTGCGCGTCATCCTTGGCCTCGTGCGGCCAGGTGGAGATCAGGTAGTAGTTCAGTGCCGGGCGACAGGAGGCGCAGCCATTGGGCGTCTTCCAGGCCAGCGCGTGCATCACGGCCGGGATGCTGGTCAGGTGCTGATCGCGGATCGCCTTGCGAACTTCGCCATGCGAATGATCGGTACAGGCGCACACCGGCTTGGAGCTTGAGTCTGCCGGTGTGTAGGCGCCGCCCACGGTGGAGGCGATGATCTGCTCGACCAGGCCGGTGCAGGAGCCGCAGGAGCTGGAGGCCTTGGTGTGTTTGCGCACATCGTCCAGCGAGAACAGGCCGTTTTCCTTGATGGCCTTGACGATGGTGCCCTTGCATACGCCGTTGCAGCCGCAGATCTCGGCGGTGTCCGGCAGGCTGGCGGCCTGGTTCTGGCCCTTGTGCCCCGCGTCGCCGAGGTGGCTCTTGCCGAAGAGCAGGTGATCGCGGATGTCGGCGATGTTCTGACCATCCTTGAGCATCTGGAAGTACCAGGAACCGTCAGCGGTGTCGCCATAGGCCACGGCGCCGACGATCTTGTCGTCCTTCACCACCACGCGTTTGTAGACGCCCGCCGCCGGGTCGGAGAGCACGATGTCCTCAGTGCCTTCGCCGCCGGAGAAGTCACCGGCCGAGAACACGTCGATGCCGGTGACTTTCAGCTTGGTGGAGGTGACCGAACCCTGATAGCGGCCGATACCGAACTGGGCGATGTGGTTGGCGGCCACCTTGGCCTGCTCGAAGAGCGGGGCCACCAGGCCGTAGGCGATGCCACGGTGGTTGGCGCATTCGCCCACGGCATACACGCGCGGATCGTAGGTCTGCATCGTGTCATTGACCACGATGCCGCGGTTGCAGTGAATGCCGGCCGATTCGGCCAGCGCGGTGTTGGGGCGGATACCGGCAGCCATCACCACCAGATCGGCCGGCAGGCTCTCGCCGCTCTTGAGCTTGAGTGCGCAGACGCGGCCACTTTCGCCCTGCACCAGTTCGGCGGTGTGGGCGCCGAGGCGGAACTGCATGCCGCGGGCCTCGAGCTCCTTCTGCATCATGTTGGCCGCGGTCTTGTCGAGCTGGCGTTCCATGATCCACTCGCCGATGTGCACCACGGTGACGCTCATGCCACGCAGGATCAGGCCGTTGGCGGCTTCCAGGCCGAGCAGGCCGGCACCGATCACCACTGCGTGCTTGTACTGGGCGGCGGCATCGATCATCGCGTCGGTATCGGCGATGTCGCGGTAAGCGATCACGCCCGGCAGATCCTTGCCTGGCACCGGCAGGATGAAGGGATTCGAGCCGGTGGCGAGTAGCAGGCGGTCGTATCCGGCTTCCGTGCCGTCCTCAGCGAAAACCTTGCGCGCCTTGCGATCGATCTTGACGATCTTCTTGCCGGTCTGCAGGGTGATGCCGTTGTCCTTGTACCAGTTCCAGTCGTTGAGAATGATGTCCTGGATGGTCATCTCGCCGGCGAGCACCGGCGACAGCATGATGCGGTTGTAGTTGGGATGAGGTTCGGCACCGAAGACTGTGATGTCGTACATGTCCGGAGCGATCTTGCGCAGCTCCTCGAGCGTGCGCACACCGGCCATGCCATTGCCAACCATGACGAGCTTGAGCTTTTCCATGCTGTTCCCTCTGTTGAAAGCTGAGGACGTCTTGACATACGTCCTGTTCATAAATCTTCAGCTACACCAGAGATCGCCCTTGACCCTGTCCGGACAGCTTCGTTGCTGGCCGGTTGCGTACAGCAGGATTGCCCCGCCGTACTTGGTGCTCGATATTGATCCAAATCAAAGCATGCGTTGTGCCAGGATTTTTAACTCATTGAAATTCAAGGGTTGAGTGGTTTTGACAGGCCTTTTCTCAGGCCTTTGATGCACTCGCGGAGGGCGAGGATGCACGCTCTTGAAGCATGGCGCCGCACTCTTTATTTGCTCAGGATCAGGAGCAGCAGGAGCAGGTTGGCGATCAGCGACAGGGCGCACACGAGTTTCAGCAAGGCATGCGGATCGCGCTCCAGCAGCGGGCGCTGGCGTGGCACCGCGAGCGGGCGGTGGGCGCCGCGCTGCAGGGCCAGCAGGAATTCTTCGGCGGTTTCGAAGCGGCGCTCCGGCTCGCGTGCCACGGCTTTCAGCAACACCGATTCGAGCCATTCCGGCAGATCCGGCCGGTAGCGCGTGGGCGGCACCGGGTCGCCAAAGCGTGGATGCTGGAAGGGTTCGATCTCGCCATACGGATACTTGCGGGTGGCGAGTTCGTAGAGCGTGACGCCAACGGCGTACAGATCGCTGGATTCGTTGGCGCGCGGGCGCTCGGCACCTTGCTGGAAGAGCTCCGGCGCCATGTAGGAAGGGGTGCCGGGATTGTTGATCTCGCCGAAGCGTTCGCCTTCGTGCTGGCCATCGGCGGCCGCTACGCCCAGATCGAGGATGCGCAGGCGCCCATCGGCACCCAGGTGCAGATTGTCCGGCTTGATATCGCGATGCACGATGGCCAGCCGATGCAGAGTGGCCAGCCCCTTGAGCAGGCGCTCTCCCGTCTCGGCCACTTCGGTCGCATTGAAGCGGTGGCCGCGGGTGAGGCGCTGTTTGAGGCTCTCCCCTTCGTGCCAGCTCATCAGGTAGTACAGGTGGCTGCGCGAGGGCCGCGAGATCACCTGCGGAAAGGCCGCATCGGTGACCCGGCGGGCAATCCACTCCTCGTGGGCGAGTGCGGCGGCATCCTCCAGGTCGGCACTGGCATGCAGGGTCTTGAGTACGGCGATACCGCCGGCGGGCATGCGCACACGGTAGAGCAGGGTGATGCGTGAGTCGTGCAGCACATCAAGCACCTCCAGCCCGTCCAGGCTTTGCCCCGGTTTGAGGCGCGGCGGCAGCGGCAACTCGCGCAGGCGGGCCAGCGAGTCGCGCAGGGTGTCGCGCGGCAATTCGCTGACACGAATTACCAGGGCCGTGCAGTTGTCCTGTGCGCCACTGTCGACCGCCCCGTCGGCCAGTGCGAAAGCAGCTTCCTGAGCGTCCGGATGGCTTTCGATGAGGCTCTGGATGCGTGCATCGCGCAGCGTGCCCCACACCCCGTCGCTCAGCAGGATGAAGCAGTCGCCCTCGTTCAGCTCGCCTTCGCCGAAGTCGATGGACAGATGCTTGTCGAGGCCAACCGCGCGGGACAGGACGGTCTTCAGCTCCGGGTGCTCCCACACGTGATCCTGGGTCAGGCGGCGCAATTGCCCTTCACGCAGCAGATAGATGCGCGAGTCGCCTACATGCGCCGTGATCCAGCGCCGGCCTCGCAGAACCACCGCCGAGAGCGTGGTGGCCATGCCGGCAGTTTCGCTGCGACGGGCTGACTGCGATACCAGCCAGCGGTTAGCCGCGCCGATCACCTTGTCCAGTGCCTGAGGCACGGCCCAGGTATCCGGCGTGGCGTAGTAATCGCTGAGCAGACTGCGCACGGTGAACTCGGCGGCTTCGCGCCCATTGGCGTGGCCGCCCACGCCGTCCGCGACCACTCCGAGCAGGCCTTTGTTGTCGAGCTCGGCCCCTTCCGGCGTGACGGCGCCGACGAAATCCTCGTTGCGGGCGCGCGGGCCAGTCAGCGAGGCGTGGCCGAGGGAGACGGTAAGGGGCATGGTGGTAGCGTGTGGTGGAGCGAACGTTTTTTTTGCGTGGCATTGGAATACTGGCGTATTCCAATGCCGGCTCAAAGCTACATCGAACGCTGCCGGACCGGACGTATGTGCGTACGGCGAGGCGGCGCGTTCCTCATTCGCAAAGCATGCAGATCTGCAAGCTTGCCCGGATCAGATCTTGGCGGCGACCGCTGCGCCCCAGGTGGTGCGCCAGCGGGTCTTTACACCGGTGAGGCCCAGCAATGCAGCCACCGCGAGACCGATGAAGATCAAGAGCCCCATCTGGTAGCTGCCGGTGTGTTGCTTGGCGTAGCCGAGGCTGGAGGCGAGGTAGAAACCGCCGATGCCGCCGGCCATGCCCACGAGTCCGGTCATGACGCCGATGTCCTTGCGGAAGCGTTGCGGCAGGAGCTGGAATACTGCGCCGTTGCCCATGCCCAGTGCGAGCATGGCAATCGAGATCACGCCAGCGGCGAGCCAGACGTTGCTGATGCCGGCGCTCACGATGGCAAGGAAGATCGCGGCCACGATATAGACGCCGGTGAGCATCTTGATGCCGCCGATGCGGTCTGCGAAGTTGCCGCCCATGGCGCGCGATACGCTGCCGGCAAACACACAGGCCGCGGCGAAGTAGCCAGCGGTCTTGGGGTCCAGGCCGTATTCGCCGTTGAAGAAGATGACCAATGAACTGGCCAGTCCCGAGAAGCCGCCAAAGGTCACCGAGTAGAAGAACATGAACCACCAGGCATCGCGATCAGTCAGTACTTTGGCATAGTCGGCGAGGCGCTTGGGTGGCGGGCTGTTGGGGGCATCCTTGGCGATTGCGCAGTAGATGACGAAGACGATGCCGAGCGGGATCAGGACGAGGCCGAAGACATTGTTCCAGCCTACGGCCATGGCCAGGCCCGGGGCGAACAGGGCGGCCAGCACGGTGCCGGAGTTGCCGGCACCGGCGATGCCCATGGCGGTGCCCTGATGCTCCGGCGGATACCAGCGCGAGGCCAGCGGCAGGGCTACGGCAAACGATGCGCCGGCCACGCCGAGGAAGATAGCCAGCACCAGGATCTGGGTGTAGCTATGGATGCCGAAATACCAGGCACAGCACAGTGCGCCGAGAATGATCAACTGGCCGATCAGGCCGGCTTTCTTGGGCTGGATCTGGTCGACCAGTACGCCCATCACCAAGCGCAGTAGCGCGCCGGCGAGCAGGGGGGTGGCGACCATGAGGCCTTTCTGGGCGGCGCTCAGTTGCAGATCCACGGCGATCTGTACGGCCAGCGGGCCGAGCAGCACCCAGACCATGAAGGCGAGGTCGAAATACAGGAAGGCGGCGAGCAGGGTCGGCGTATGGCCGGCCTTGAGAAAGGATTGCTTGTCCATGGATCTGCTTCTCTCTGTGGGTTGGCTTGAAATTCAGCTACCAGAGATCGCCGTTGATCCTGTACTGCGCGACGTCTTTGTCGTGCAATTGCACGCCCCGGCTTTTTACAGGGCTTGGTGCTTTGTTGAGGGTTTTAAGCAGATCCCGGGCCATTTTTCACAAGAGACTGATTTGATTGGCTTTGATTGGCCGTCTGGGGCGCTGAAAAGGCCTTGAATGGCTGGGCGTGCCCCGTTTGTGGGCGCGCGCTGCCCTGTCTTGAGGCTCGAGCGGGTGTTCGAGGGGCTGAACAACAAAACGCCCGCAGGCTTGCAGGCCGGCGGGCGCTCAAACAACTGCTGGAGGAGGGTCAGGCGGCTTTCCGGACTTGCTTCTGGTACAGGAACTCGATGATCGCAGCCCGGCAGCGGGTGTACTCCGCGTCGTTGGCGAGCGTCAGGCGATTGCGCGGTTTGGCCAGATTCACTTCGAGGATCTCGCCGATGGTGGCGGCCGGGCCGTTGGTGAGCATCACCACGCGGTCGGACAGCAGCACAGCCTCATCCACGTCGTGGGTCACCATCACCACGGTGGCGCCGGTTTTCTGCATTACACCGATCAGTTCGTCCTGCAGGGCGGCACGGGTCAGTGCGTCGAGTGCGCCGAAGGGCTCGTCCATGAGCAGGATTTTGGGTTCCATCGCAAAGGCGCGGGCGATGCCGATGCGCTGCTTCATGCCGCCGGAGATCTCACCGGGGTGTTTGTCTGCTGCATGCGCCATGTGCACCATTTCGATGGCGGCCATGGTGCGGGCCTTGAGTTTGGCTTTGCCTTCCTTCTGGCCAAAGACGCGCTCCACGCCAAGATAGACATTTTCGAAGCAGGTCAGCCAGGGCAGCAGCGAGTGGTTCTGGAACACGACGGCGCGCTCCGGGCCGGGGCCGGCGATTTCGCGTCCGCCACAGATGAGCGCTCCATCGGTGGGCAGGGTGAGGCCGGCGATCAGGTTCAGCAGTGTGGATTTGCCGCAGCCCGAGTGCCCGATCAGCGAGACAACTTCGCCTTCGTTGATCTGCAGGTTGATGTCACGCAGGGCGACGAAAGAGCCTTTCTTGGTTTCGAAGCTCATGCCGACGTTTTCAATCTGTACCAGTGATTTCATGACGGTTCTCCTCAGCTGTTGCTGTCGTAGCTGAATTTCTTGGCGATCTGGATCAGCAACTGCTCCAGCAGCAGGCCGACCAGGCCGATCACGAAGATGGCGATGATGATGTGCTCGACCTTCAGGTTGTTCCATTCGTCCCACACCCAGAAGCCGATGCCGACGCCGCCGGTGAGCATTTCAGCGGCCACGATGACCAGCCAGGCCGTACCGATCGAGAGGCGGATGCCGGTCAGCATGTAGGGCAGAACAGAAGGGAAGAGAATCTTGGTGATGACCTTCCATTCGGAGAGGTTCAGGACCCGGGCCACGTTGAGGTAGTCCTGCGGTACGCGCTGTACGCCTTGAGCGGTGTTGAGGATCATCGGCCAGATGGAACAGATGAAGATGGTCCAGGTGGCGGCCGGGTCGGCCTTCTTGAACACCAGCAGGCCGATCGGCAGCCAGGCCAGCGGGGATACCGGGCGCAGCAGCGAGATGATCGGGTCCAGCGCGGCGCTGAGGAACTTGAAGCGGCCGATCATGAAGCCCAGCGGGATGCCGACGGCGGCGGCAAAGCCAAACCCGATTGCAACGCGCTTGAGCGAGGACAGGATGTTCCAGCCGATACCCTGGTCATTCGGGCCATTGCTGTAAAAAGGATCGGAGAACAGGGTGACGGCGGCATGCCAGACGACTTCCGGTGTCGGAATGCCTTTGTTCTTCATCGAGACGATGGCCCAGATACCGACCAGCAAGGCGAAGCCTAGGATCGGAGGGAGGAGAGCGCGCAAGGCGCGGCCGATTGGCTCGGCGTAGTTTTTAGGCGCCGGCTTGCTCGCGGCGATGGTGGTGGGGGCTGCACTGGTCATGTGATTCTCTGTCGTCCTGGCGGGGCTTGTGGGCTCGGCTGCGGGCGCCGGGTTGCTGCTGTTGGCGGTAAGGCTCAGGCTGGCTGCACTCATGATCGTTACTCCTGATCGGGCGGGGCTGGAGCCCCGCCCGTTGACTGGATTCAGAACGCCCGGTTGTCAGGCCTTGATCTTGAAACTCTCGGCATACTTCTTTGGATCCTTGCCGTCCCACACCACGCCGTCGATGAGTTTCGAGCTGCGCATGTCGGACTTCGGGATCGGCGCCTTGACGATGGCGGCGGCCTGCTTGTAGAGCTCGATCTGGTTGATCTTCTTGGCCACGCCCAGGTAATCCACGTCGCCCTTGAGCAGGCCCCAGCGCTTGTGCTGGGTGAGGAACCACATGCCATCGGAGAGGTAGGGGAAGTTCACCGTGCCGTCGTTGTAGAACTTCATGTAGTTCTTCTCCGACCAGGTCTTGCCGAGGCCGTTTTCATACTGGCCGATCATGCGACTGCGGATGACATCGGTATCGGTGTTGACGTAGGCCTTGGCCGACACGGTTTCCGCCGTCTTGCTGCGGTTGGCTGCGCTGGCGTCGATCCACATCGAGGCTTCGAGAATGGCGCAGATCATGGCGCGCGCCGTGTTCGGATACTTGGCCACGAATTCAGCCGTGGCGCCCAGCACCTTCTCGGGGTGATCGGCCCAGATATCCTGGGTGGTGGTGGCGGTGAAGCCGATCTTGTCAATGATGGCACGCTGGTTCCAGGGCTCGCCCACGCAGTAGCCGTCCATGTTGCCCACGCGCATGTTGGCGACCATCTGCGGCGGCGGCACCACGATGGTCTTCACGTCCTTCATCGGGTTGATGCCCTGAGCGGCCAGCCAGTAGTACAGCCACATGGCATGGGTGCCGGTCGGGAAGGTCTGGGCGAAGGTGTATTCCTTGTCCTTCTTGGCAATCAGCTTGGCCAGCGAGGGGCCATCCACGGCGCCTTTGTCACGCAGTTCGTTCGAAAGCGTGATGGCTTGACCGTTGTGATTCAGGGTCATCAGGATGGCCATGTCCTTCTTCGGCCCGCCGACTCCCAGATGCACGCCGTAGACCAGGCCGTAGAGCACATGTGCTGCATGCAGCTCGCCATTGACCAGCTTGTCGCGAACGCCGGCCCAGGAGGCTTCCTTGGTGGCGTTGATCTTGATGCCGTATTTCTTGTCCAGGCCCAGTACGCTGGCCATGACCACGGAGGAGCAGTCGGTCAGTGGGATGAAGCCGATGTTGACTTCAGTGAGCTCCGGCTTGTCGCTGCCGGCTGCCCATGCGCTGCTGGCGGGAAGCAGACCGCTGGCGGCCACGGCGGCGGCGCTGCTCACGGCAGCACCTTGCTTGAGGAAGCTGCGTCGGCTGAGGTTGGCATCGTATTTCTCCGTCATGATTCTCTCTCCGGGGTAATTGGAAGGGCACCAAAAGAAAACGGCGCCACAGCTCCTTGGCTGCCGACTTGGCAGAAGAGCTGGACGCCGTTGTCCATGCAAGCCATCTTTGGCTCGACTTCAGTGGAGAGTTAGCATGGGGCGTGCCAGATTCCTGGATTCCTTGCGCTACAAGGGCTCGATGTTGATGGAGCGCTTCTTGGGAGTAGCCCGGCAGGAAAAATGACGCACTGCGAATGTGCCGGAATGGCGCCCAGGCACCAGTTTGATCCGAATCAAAAAACCATTTTTATAAAATGGTTTATGCGGAGCGCTTGTGCTACGGCTTCTTTCCCGGCGCTGGGCGGGCCCGTCTTGCTTGTCGGGCAGGGAAGGCAGGGCGAGGGTCGGGTTCAGCCGAGCAGCAGATCTGCTGCCGAGATGATCTGCTCTGCCACTTCGCCGATCTTGCGGCCGCGCTCCATCGCCAGCTTGCGCAGGGCGTGATAGGCCTCGTCTTCGCTCATGTTGCGGGATTTCATGAGGATGCCCTTGGCGCGATCGACCAGGGTGCGTTCGGAAAGTTTGCGCTGGGCTTCATCGCGCTCCTGGCGCAAGGCCAGGTATTCCTCGAAACGCAGGGTGGCAACCTTGAGCAGGCTTTGCAGGCGCTCGGGGGCTAGGCCATCCACTACATAGGAAGAGACGCCGGCACGCATGGCCTGGCGAATGACGTCGTCCGCATCGTCTTCGGCAAACATCAGCACCGGGCGTGGCATCTTGCGGTCCAGCACGGCGAGGTTCTCTAGCGTGTCGCGGCTGGGGGATTCGGTATTGATCAGTACTACGTCGGGCTGCAGCTGCTGCACCCGGTCGTGGAGTTCGATTGCATCGGGCAGTACCGCTGCGACCATATGGCCGGCGCGGGTCAGACCCTCGCAGATCTCCAGGGCGCGTTCCTGGATTTCGTCGATGACGAGTATCTTGAGCATGTTGGGGCAGGGCTGTTTTCAGTGTTATGAGCGAAGTATTACGCAAGAACGGTTGCGTATGGAAAGCCGCTTGAAGCCTCCTTTCAGTATGGTCTTTGGGCGCGGCTGGCGAAATGACGGGTTCGCTTGCCCTGAAAGCCTTTTTGCACTAGTATTGCGGGTTCCCTTGCTCCACCGGTACGCATGCCGGGGAGCTGTTTTCAACCCGTAAGGAGTCCGCATGCGACACTACGAAATTGTTTTTATCGTCCATCCGGATCAGAGCGAGCAGGTGCCCGCAATGATCGAGCGCTACAAGTCCGTCGTGGCTTCGCGCAATGGACAGATCCATCGTCTGGAAGACTGGGGCCGCCGTCAGCTGGCTTACCCGATCCAGAAGATCCACAAGGCTCACTATGTTCTGATGAACATCGAAGTGGATCAGCCGACCCTCGACGAAATCGAGCACGCGTTCAAGTTCAACGACGCCGTGCTGCGTCACCTCACCATCAAGATGAAGAAGGCTGTTACGACTCCTTCGCCGATGATGAAGGAAGAGAAGTCCCGTTCGCTGACCCCGGCTGCCGCTGAAGAAGCCAAGCCCGAGGCTGCTCAACCGGAAGCCTGAGCGGAGTGAGCGGGGAGAACACGGTTCGTATCTCCGGAGTCCTGGTCGCAAAAGAAGCTATGCGATGGACGCCTGCCCGGGTACCGGTGCTGGAATTGCGCATCGAACATCAGAGCCGGCAGATGGAAGCCGGTGCGGAACGTGAAGTCTCCTGCGAACTCAGTGTCAGGGCTGTCGGCCCCGCAGCACAGCAGATCGAAGTGGTAGCACCGGGCAGCAGAATCGCCATCGAAGGCTTTCTCGCTGCCAAGAGCGCCCGAAATCGGGCTCCGGTACTGCACATCAGAACATTTGAATTGTTGGAAGGAAATTAATCATGGCATTCAGGCCCAAGAAAGACGAAAAGAAGGGTGGCAATCGCGGCGGTGGCTTGTTCAAGCGTCGCAAGTTCTGCCGTTTCTCCGCCGAGAAGATTGAAGAGATCGATTACAAGGACACCGAAATCCTGAAGGATTTCGTGACCGAGCACGGCAAGATCATGCCGGCACGCATCACCGGCACCAAGTCCGGCTACCAGCGTCAGCTGTCTACCGCGATCAAGCGCGCCCGTTTCCTGGCGCTGCTGCCTTACACTGACCTGCACCAGTAATCCGGGGGACTCACGATGCAAATCATTCTGCTTGAAAAAGTCGTCAACCTCGGCAACCTGGGCGATGTCGTCAACGTCAAGGAAGGTTACGCTCGTAACTTCCTGATCCCGAGCGGCCGTGCCAAGCGCGCGACTGCTGCCAGCCTGGCCGAGTTCGAAGCTCGCCGTGCTGAACTGGAAAAGATTGCCGCTGAAAAGCTGGCAGGTGCTCAAGCCGCAGCCGCCAAGGTGGAAGGTGTGACCGTTCAGATCGTCCGCAAGGCCGGCGTGGATGGTCGTCTGTTCGGTTCCGTCAGCACTGGCGATATCGCTGAAGCGCTGGTGGCACTGGGCCACCCGGTCGAGAAGGCTGGCGTTCGCCTGCCGAATGGCGCCATCAAGCTCGTGGGCGACCACGCGATTGAAGTGGCTCTGCACACCGACGTGGTGGTTCCGGTTACGGTTTCCGTGCTGGGCGAACACTGATATTGGCGCCCATCAGGGCGCTGTATCAAAGGAAAGGGCCGCGAAATCGCGGCCCTTTTTGTTTGTGGTGATCCGAATTGTGTAGGGTCGGGGTCCACAAAAAAGGGCCGCCACAGCGACCCTTCGGGACAGGTGCCGGTAACGCTCAGCGCGTGTGCTGCACCACGAAGTCTTTAACCTTCTGCACATCCACAGGCATTTCTTCCACGCGCTGCGGCAGGGCTTCGATGTTCTGCATGCTGGCCGGGCGCCAGGGTTTCTCGCCCAGCGCTTCGATGATGGTCTCTTCGAATTTCGCGGGCAGGGCGGTTTCCAGTACGATGGTCGGGATGTCGGCGTCGCGGTGCTCCAGTGCCACCTTGATGCCGTCGGCCGTGTGGGTGTCGATCATCAGGCCGTAATCCTTGTACACGCGGCGGATCGTGGCGAGGCGGTCGGCGTGGCTGGAAGAACCCGAGACGAAGCCGAACTCATCCATGCGTGCCCAGTACGGCGTAGCGGAGAGATCGAAGTAGCCACCGGAATCCACGGCTTTCCACAGTTCGGCCACCACCTTCGGATCGCGGCCGACGAGATCGAAGATGAAGCGCTCGAAGTTCGAGGCCTTGGAGATGTCCATCGACGGGCTGGAGGTGACCTTTACGTCGGCGGTCTTGCGCGGCTTGTAGGCGCCGGTGCGGAAGAACTCGTCGAGCACGTTGTTTTCGTTGGTGGCGAGGATCAGCTTGCGGATCGGCAGGCCCATCATGCGCGCGATGTGGCCGGCGCAGATGTTGCCGAAGTTGCCCGAAGGCACCGCGAAATTTACTTCCTGATCGTTGCTGGTCGTCGCGGCGAGGTAACCCTTGAAGTAGTAGATGACCTGCGCGGCCACGCGGCCCCAGTTGATCGAATTCACTGCGCCGATCTTGTACTTGGCCTTGAAATCCAGATCGTTGGACACGGCTTTGACGATGTCCTGCGCGTCGTCGAACATGCCATGCACGGCGATGTTGAAGATGTTCGCATCCTGCAGCGAGTACATCTGGGCGCGCTGGAAGGCGCTCATGTTCTCGCGCGGCGAGAGCATGAAAACGCGCACGCCTTTCTTGCCGCGCATCGCGTATTCAGCCGCCGAACCGGTGTCGCCCGAGGTCGCACCGAGGATGTTGATCTCCTCACCGCGCTTCGCGAGCACGTACTCGAACAGGTTGCCGAGCAACTGCATCGCCATGTCCTTGAAGGCCAGGGTCGGGCCGTTCGAGAGCTCCTGGAGGTAGAGATTGTTCTCCAGCTTGCGCAGCGGCGTGATCTGCTTGGCGTCAGAGTCCGGGCGGCCGTTGCAGTAAACCTGCTCCGTGTAGGTCTTGGCGGTCAGCGCACGCAAGTCGTCCGCCGGAATGTCGGTGGCGAACTTCGACAGGATCGTGAAAGCCAGCTCCGCGTAACTCATGCCACGCATGGCGCTGAGCTCGGCGTCGGTAACTTGTGGATATTCGGCCGGCAGCGACAGGCCGCCGTCCTGCATCAAACCTCCGAGCAGGATGTCGGAGAAGCCGAGTTGCGGCGACTGGCCGCGGGTGGAGATGTATTGCATGGTTGCGGGATTCCCGTGCCCGGGCGCCGTGGCGCCCGGCTATGCGCTTAGTTGAGTTCTTCCAGACGGATCTTGGTGACCTTGCCGACGACAGTGGCGAGATCTTCGATGCGCGTAATCGCCGCATTGACCTGGCCTTCGATGGCAACGTGCGTCAGCAGGATGATGTCGGTCTGCGATTCGCCTTCGCCCGGTTCTTTTTGCAGCATGGCGTCGATGGAGATCGCGCCGTCGGCGAGGATGCGGGTGATGTCGGCGAGCACGCCGGTTTTGTCTTCCACGCGCATGCGCAGGTAGTAGGCGGTCTGGACTTCTTCGATCGGCAGAATCGGCAGGTCGACCAGCTGGTCAGCCTGGAAGGCCAGTGCCGGCACGCGGTGCTCGACGCTGGCGGTAGCCAGACGGGTGACGTCCACGAGGTCAGCGATCACGGCCGAAGCGGTCGGCTCGGCGCCGGCGCCCTTGCCGTAGTACAGCGTCGCGCCCACGGCGTCGGCCTGCACCAGCACAGCGTTCATCGCGCCTTCCACGTTGGCGATCAAGCGCTTGGTGGGGATCAGGGTCGGGTGCACACGCAGCTCGATGCCGGCGTCGCGGCGGCGTGCAATGCCCAGCAGCTTGATGCGGTAACCGAGCTGTTCGGCATACTTGATGTCGGTGGCTTCGAGTTTGGTGATGCCTTCGATATAGGCCTTGTCAAACTGCACCGGGATGCCGAAGGCCATGGCAGACATCAATGTGATCTTGTGTGCAGCGTCCACGCCTTCGATGTCGAAGGTCGGGTCGGCTTCGGCATAGCCGAGGGCTTGCGCCTGCTTGAGTACGTCGGCGAAGGGCAGGCCCTTGTCGCGCATCTCGGACAGGATGAAGTTGGTGGTGCCATTGATGATGCCGGCGATCCATTCGATGCGGTTGGCAGACAAGCCTTCGCGCAGCGCCTTGATGATCGGGATGCCTCCGGCGACGGCGGCTTCGAAGGCCACGGTCACACCCTTGGCCTGTGCGGCGGCGAAGATTTCCTTGCCATGCACGGCGAGCAGGGCCTTGTTGGCGGTGACGACGTGTTTGCCGTTTTCGATGGCGGCAAGGACCAGATCTTTAGCGATGGTATAGCCGCCGATTAGTTCGACGACGATGTCGATTTCCGGGTCGCGGACCAACTCGAAGGCATCGGCTGTGATGCGCGCGGCACCGCCGGTGACTTTTGCAGCGAGCTCCGTGTTGCGGTCAGCCACGGCGGTGATGCGGATCGGGCGGCCGGCGCGACGGGTGATTTCCTCCGCGTTACGGGAGAGGACAGTCCAGGTGCCGCCGCCTACGGTGCCAATGCCCAGCAGGCCTACATTCATCGGTTTCATACGCGCTGTTTCTTGAAGTTGAACGAGGTGATTACGAAGCCTTCGCGAAAATAGAAGCGGTGCGCTTGCTGGCGCTGCGTGCCGGAGTCCAGCACCAGCGCCTCGGCGCCGCGCTGCTGCGCTTCCATTTCAAGCTGGGCAATGAGGGATTTTCCCACGCCTTGGGAGCGTAGTGCTGCATCGGTGACCAGATCATCGATGTAAAACTTGATGCCGTCGAAGGTGTTCTCGTGCCAGCGCCATACCGCCAGGCCGCAAACGGCTTCGCCACGTATGGCCAGGGTCATGCGTGCTCCGCCGGCAAATACGCGCCGCATCTTGGCGGCGTAATCAGCAGGCAGGGCCGGGCGTAGCTGACGATGGATGCTTTCCGCGCGGGCGAGCCAGACAGGTTCTGTCACGTCTCCGGCGTCGTCGCAGACATTTATTAGAGAGAGTGGCGCGTGCCCGGTCATGCGGCTCAGCGACCGTGGCGTTTGCGGTAAGCATCGAGAAAGCGGGCGATCCTGCTCATGACCTCAGTGAGATCGTCCGAGTTCGGCAGGAAGACCACGCGGATGCGGTCCGGCGTCGCCCAGTTGAAGCCGGTGCCCTGCACCATCAGTACGCGCTCGGCTTCGAGCATTTCGAGCACAAATTGCTGGTCGTCCACGATCGGATAGAGCTTCGGATCGAAGCGCGGGAACATGTACAGCGCGCCCTTGGGCTTGACGACGCTGACGCCGGGCATCGAACTCAGTGCCTCGTAAGCGATGTCGCGCTGACGGGTGAGTCGTCCGGTGGGTTTGACCAGATCATTGATCGACTGATAGCCGCCCAGTGCAGTCTGGATGCCGAACTGAGCCGGCACATTAGCGCACAGGCGCATCGTTGCCAGGATGTTGAGGCCTTCGATGTAATCGCTGGCATTGCGCTTGTCGCCGGAGACGACCATCCAGCCGGCGCGGTAACCGCAGGCGCGGTAGTTCTTGGAGAGGCCATTGAAAGTGAGGAACAGCACATCATCGGCCAGTGAGGCCATCGAGGTGTGCGTCACGCCGTCATAGAGCACCTTGTCGTAGATCTCGTCGGAGCAGACGATCAGGTTGTGCTGACGGGCGAGTTCAATGATTTCGCGCAGCACATCGTCCGGATACACGGCGCCGGTCGGGTTGTTCGGGTTGATGACGACGATGGCTTTGGTGCGCTTGGTGATCTTGGCCTTGATGTCGTCAATGGCCGGCAGCCAGCCGTTATCCGGATCGCACAGGTAATGGCGGGCCTTGCCACCGGACAGATTCACCGCTGCGGTCCATAGCGGGTAATCCGGTGCCGGCACCAGCACTTCGTCGTCGTTGTTCAACAGGGCCTGCATGGCCATCACGATCAGTTCGGAGGCGCCATTGCCGATGTAGATGTCGTCGACATGCACATTGGCAATCTTCTTCTCCTGCGTGTAATGCATGATCGCCTTGCGTGCCGGGAAGATCCCCTTGGAGTCGACATAGCCCGCCGCATTGCCCATGTTGCGGATCATGTCCTGGGTGATTTCCTCGGGCGCTTCGAAGCCGAAAGCCGCCGGATTGCCGGTGTTCAGCTTGATGATGCGATGGCCTTCTTCCTCCATCTGGCGCGCGCGCTCCAGTACCGGGCCACGGATTTCATAACAGACGTTGGCGAGCTTGTCGGACTTGGCGATCGAGCGGGCCACGGCACGGGCGGCGGCTTCCGAAGCCCCAGGGGTTTCGTTGGTCGCGACGTGCAGGGTGTGGCCGTGTTTCATGATCGGAGCTCCGGTAGGCGGGGCAACTGCCCCTTGAACCCTCTATGATAGCGAATCCCTGCCAATCCCCGAAGGGGCGCGGCCCGCCGGAATGGCCCGGTATTCCTGCCGATACACTTGTTTCCATGAAGCTCAATCGCGAAGCCGCCAGCGGCATCCTTCTTGTCGACGCCCACGACCCTCAATCCATTACCGTGCGGGGCGTGGCCTGGTCGCACAGTCTGTTGATCACGCCCGATGGGGTGCAGGCCTGGGCTGTTGCCGGTTTTGCTGCGCTGGATGCCGCGAGCCTGGCTGCTGCCTGTGCGCTGCAGCCCGCTGTGCTGTTGATCGGCACTGGAGTGCGTCAGCGCTTCCCCGCGCCGGCCGTGTTGCGCCCGTTGATTGAGGCGCGTATCGGCTTTGAAATCATGGATACCGGGGCGGCCTGTCGCACCTACAACCTGCTCGCCAGCGAGGGGCGGCGAGTGGCCGCAGCCTTGATTCTGGAAGTCGCTGCCTGAGTAATCAAGGGCTTGCGAAGCCGGCTGGCCGGGCTGTTGCGAGGGGCTGGAAATGCCGATACGCTGCACCTGAATGCTCGATTTCCTCATAAGCGGAGCACATAAAAACATGAGTCTGTCAGCCCCCGACATCAGCCTGCCGGCAACCGGTGGAGCCCCCGTTTCGCTGGCCGCCCTGGCCGGACAGAAAATCGTTGTGTACTTCTACCCCAAGGACAACACGCCCGGCTGCACCACCGAAGGTATCGACTTTGCGCGCCAGCATGCCGAGTTCGCAGCTGCGGGAGCGGTGGTGTTCGGTGTTTCGCGCGACAGCGTGAAGTCCCACGATGGCTTCAAGTGCAAGTTCGAGTTCCCGTTCGAGTTGCTCTCGGATGCAGACGAAAAGCTCTGCGAAGCCTTCGGCGTGATCAAGATGAAGAATATGTATGGCAAGCAGGTGCGCGGTATCGAGCGCAGCACCTTCGTATTCGACGCGGCAGGCCAACTGGCGCGTGAATGGCGTGGCGTGAAGGTGGATGGCCACGTGCAGGAAGTTCTGGAGTTCGTTCGCTCTCTTTAAACGTTATTAGGCGGCTTGCCGCCTGCTGGACCCTTCCTTCGACTCTCGAAAGCAGACATGGCCACCCGTAAAAAAGCAGTTACGCCGCCACCCACCAAGCTGTTTGTTCTCGACACCAACGTGCTGATGCACGATCCGACCAGTCTCTACCGCTTCGAGGAGCACGATGTTTTCGTGCCGATGATGACCCTCGAGGAACTGGACAATAACAAGAAGGGCATGTCCGAAGTCTCGCGCAACGCGCGCCAGGCCAGCCGGACCATGGATGAGGTGGTCACGACCTGTGAGCATCACATCGAGCAGGGCATCCCGTTACAGGAGCCCTCGCGGGGCCAGGCTTCCGGGCGCCTTTACCTGCAGACCGAGGCGATTGACTCCACGCTGCCCGCCTCGGTGCCGACTGCCAAGGCGGATAACCAGATTCTCGCCGTGGTCATGTACCTCACCGAGAAGCGCAAGGATCGCCATGTGATCCTGGTGTCGAAAGACATCAACATGCGCATCAAGGCCCGTGCGCTGGGGCTGGAGGCGCAGGATTACTTCAACGACAAGGTGCTGGAGGATACGGATCTCCTCTACACCGGGATGCGCGAGTTGCCGCCGGATTTCTGGGAAACTCACGGTAAGGACATGTCTTCCTGGAAGGAAGCCGGGCGGACCTATTACAAGATCCGTGGCCCACTCTGCGCTGAGCTGGTCATCAACGAACTGGTTTTTCAGGAAGGCGAAAAGCCGTTGTACGCCATCGTGAAGCAGAAGGATGGCCCGGTCGTGGTGCTGGAGTCGCTGATTGACTTCACCCACCAGAAAAACAACGTCTGGGGCATCGTAGCGCGCAACCGTGAGCAGAACTTCGCCTTGAACCTGCTGATGAACCCGGAGGTCGATTTTGTTTCGTTGCTCGGCCAGGCCGGCACCGGCAAGACCCTGCTGACACTCGCGTCAGCCCTGACTCAGGTGCTTGAAACCAAGCGCTACGCCGAAATCATCATGACCCGGGTGACCGTGCCGGTCGGTGAAGATATCGGCTTCCTGCCCGGTACAGAGGAAGAGAAGATGGCGCCGTGGATGGGGGCGTTGGAAGATAACCTCGAAGTGCTTAACGGCAGCCCGGATGATGGTGGTTATGGTGGTGAGTGGGGGCGGCAAACCACGCGCGACCTGATTCGTACCCGGATCAAGGTGAAGTCGCTCAACTTCATGCGCGGGCGCACCTTCCTGAACAAATTTTTGATCATCGATGAGGCGCAGAACCTGACCTCAAAGCAGATGAAGACCCTGATCACGCGTGCGGGCCCTGGTACCAAGGTTGTCTGCCTGGGCAATATTGCGCAGATCGACACACCCTACCTGACCGAAGGTAGTTCAGGCCTGACCTACGTGGTCGATCGTTTCAAGGGCTGGGAACACAGCGGTCACATTACCTTGCAGCGTGGCGAGCGCTCGCGTTTGGCCGATTACGCGGCTGAAACCCTCTGAAACCGGCGTATGCGGGCCGCCGCTTTGTTTTTGAGCAAAGCGGCGGCCTTGTTTTACGGCGCGGATTTCCCTGTCAGCGGAAATCCGTCACGGTTTACAGTCTCTTTCTGCTGAGGTTATAGTCCGGTCCATGCGAAACCTGCCCAAACGTCTTGTCGTGTTGTCCCTGCTGCTGGTCACTGCCGTGGCCAGTGCACAGGAGGCCGCGCCTGCTGCCCAGGGCGAGCAAGGTGCTGTCGGCAGCCTGATCGACAAGGGTTTCGGTTATCTGGGCATCAAATATCGCTTGGGAGGCACTGGTCCCGAAGTGGGTGGTTTTGATTGCAGCGGCTTGGTGCGCAAGGTGTTTGGTGATGCGCTGGGCCTCAATCTGCCCCGGACGGCGGCTGAAATGGCCCGCATTGGCGACAAGGTTGGCGCTCAGGATCTCAAACCGGGCGATCTGGTGTTTTTCAACACCATGCGCCGCGCGTTTTCGCACGTCGGCATCTACGTGGGGGATAACAAGTTCCTCCACTCTCCGTCGAAAGGTGGCGTGGTGCGCGTCGAGGAGATCGACAGCAGTTACTGGATGAAGCGCTTCAATGGTGCGCGCCGTCTGGTGCCTGAAGCCCAGGCCGCTCCGTTGGCCCCGCCGCCCTTGCTGGCAGCTCCGCCTCTGGAGCGTTGATTCCTACCCCGTTCTGTATAAAGGCCATCCTTGCGATGGCCTTTGTGTTTTTCAGCGCAGGGACTTGAAGGGGCGGACGAAAGCTCCACCGGCACGGATCCAGCCCGGCAGTTTGGCGAGACCGTTCTGGGCAGCAGTGGCATCAGGATAGCTGCCGTAGATCACCCCGATGGTCTGGCGTGGGTCGTTCTTGACGACGTAGAGGCGTAGTTCGCTCACGTCGATGGCTTTGGCTGCGGCCGGAATGAAGTTCTCCAGCGTGGAGGCATTGGAGGCCGGGATCGAGCGCAGCTGGATGAACCACTGTTTGTCACTGATCTGTTGCATGTCGGCACGTGAGGCCTGCAGGCGCTCGCGGGCGAGCACACCAAGCTGTTCCGGAATCGGGGCGAAGCGTTCTGTGTCAGTGTTTGAGGCGCTGTTTGACGGAGTATTCGTGATGAGCGCCACCGCTGGGTTGGAACGGGCGGTGAGTGCTGCAGTGGCAGTCTTGGCCGGCGGGCTTGTCGTGCTGGCTGCGCTGCTGTCTGTAGATTGCGTGCTTGCCGGTGTCGAGGCGCTTGCTTCTGGTGTAGTGGTCGGGCTGCCTGGCACGCGTTGCTGCCACAGGTAGCCGGCGCCTGCCAAGGCGATCAGCAGCAGGGCTGCCAGGCCGATCTGGCTAATGCGTTGCCAAGGAATGGGGGCATGGTAGTCCGCGTCGCGCAAGGCGGCTTCGGCGTGGCGTTGGTTCAGGGTGTGGGTGTTGTCGGCGAAGGCCGCCAGCAGGGTTTTGTCGGCGAGAATGTTGATGCGCCGGGTGAGGCCTCGCGAGGCATGCACGATCAGGTTAAGCACCTTGTCGCCGAAAAGCTCGGGGCCGCGGTAGCCCGCGGCACGCAGGCGGAAATCGAGGTAGTCACGGGTTTGCTGCCGATCCAGTGGCTGCAGGCGAAAACTCTGGGTGATGCGTTCGCGCAGAGAGCGCATGGGTCGTTCGGCCAGGATCGCATCCAGTTCGGGCTGGCCGAAGAGCACGATCTGCAGCAGCTTGCGCGTGCTGGTTTCGAGGTTCGAGAGCAGGCGGACCTGGTCCAGGGATTCGCGCGGCATGGCGTGCGCTTCGTCGATGATGGCGAGTACGCGCCGGCCTTCGGCATATAGCGTGATCAGACGACGCTCGATCTGGCGCAGCAGGCTGTGGCCTTCTTGCGCTTCGACCTGCAGTTCGTGCGCCACAGTGGCGATCAGTTCGCTCGGGCTGAGGCTAGGGTTGGCGATGTAGATCACCAGCGTGTCGGTGGGCAGGCGGTCGATCAGCATGCGACACAGCATGGTCTTGCCGGTACCGACTTCTCCGCTCACGCGGATGATGCCTTCATCATTGCTGACTGCGAATAGCAGCGCTTCGAGTAGCGGTCCCCGCTGAGCGCCGGTGTAGAAGTGTTCGGTTTGCGGTGTGATCCGGAACGGGGGGTGACTGAGTCCGAAATGTTCGCGATACATGGCGGCTATCCCTGGCTGGAGGATTCGTTGGCCGGCGCTTGGCTGGCGTAGCGCGCGAGGGTGTCGATGCGGCTGTAGAGGGTTGAGCGATTCAGGCCCAGCAGGCGTGCGGCCTGGCTCATGTTGCCGTGGGCCAGTTGCAGGGCGGCGGCAATCCAGTCGCTTTCCACGCGGCGTAGCTCTTCATCGAGAGATACGCTGCCACAAGCCTGCAGGCGGGCGAGCAGGGCAGCCTGCTCGGCTGGGGCTGCCATGACGGCTGGTGAGGGGCTGGCTGGTTGGCTGTCGGGGTCGGATTCGAACTCGGCTTCTAATTGGGCTGCGCTGATTGCGAGGCCGGCATGGCGGCTGAGTAGGCGCGCGACGATGTTGCGCAGCTCGCGTACATTGCCAGGGAAGTCGTAGCCAAGCCAGGCCGTGCGGGCGCTAGGCGTCAGCGAGCATGGCGGCACTTGCAGCTGGTGAGCGTAATCGTGCACATAGTGCTCAAAGAGCGCTAGGCGATCTTCGCCGAGACTGCGTAAGGGCGGCATTACCAGGCGCAGAACGGAGAGCCGGTGGTAAAGATCCGCCCGGAAGCGGCCGGCACGTACCTCGCCACGCAGATCGCGATTGGTGGCGGCAATGATCCGGGCGCCGGTATGGCGGCGCTGGGTTTCGCCAAGACGCTGGTATTCGCCGGACTCAAGCACGCGTAAAAGCTTGGGTTGCAAGTCCAGCGGTAGCTCGCCGATTTCGTCAAGAAACAGTGTGCCTTCACGCGCCTCCTCGAAGCAGCCTGCTTGAGCACCGACTGCACCGGTAAAGGCGCCACGTGCATGGCCGAACAGGGTGGCTTCGATCAGGCCAGGAGAGATGGCGGCGCAGTTCAGGGCCACGAAGGGTTTGTCGTGGTGGCGAGCCAGTTCGTGCAGGGCCCTTGCGGCGATTTCCTTGCCGGTGCCTGATTCGCCTTCGATCAAGACTGGAAATGGCGTGGTGGCGCTGCGTTGCAGCTCTGCGCGCACAATCTGCAACGCGGGGTGGGTGCCGCGAATGCGCTGCAGGGCCAGCGGTTGCTGGCGCTCAGCCTCTTCTTGTCGGCGTAGCTGCAAAGCGCGTTGCAAGGCTTGACGCAACTGGTCCGGGCTGGCGGGTTTTGCTATGAACTCGAGGGC
The DNA here is from genome assembly GCF_012972705.2 of Uliginosibacterium aquaticum. Taxonomy (GTDB): domain Bacteria; phylum Pseudomonadota; class Gammaproteobacteria; order Burkholderiales; family Rhodocyclaceae; genus Uliginosibacterium; species Uliginosibacterium aquaticum. The sequence continues at coordinate 1,102,480 of NZ_JABCSC020000001.1, forward strand.
GCCGAGGGCGCGGGCATGACGAGCGTGAGCCTCTTCGTCCTGTCCCGAGAGCACAATGATTTTGCACAGGGGGTCGCTGGCTAGAAGTTCGCCGATCAGTGCGAGGCCCTCGTCTGCGCGGTGCGGGTGCGGGGGGAGTCCCAGATCAAGTAGAGCCAGCGCCGGAGGCTTGCCGGCGGCAAGGATTTGCCGTCGCGCGTCGCTGCGGCTTTCGGCAATGCACAGATCGAAATCGGTGGCCAGAATGTAAGCGAGCGAGCTGCGAATCAGCGGATCGTCATCAACGAGCAGCAGGCTTGGGCGCGGAGCAGTGGCTGCAGGCATGCAGTGGCGGCAATCTGGATGGTGAACAGGGTTGTGTCCAGTGTAGCGTATTCGATCGCCCTGACCGGCGGCGAGCTTGAGGGTGGATGCTCTGAGGCCTGTCACCCTTGAGCCCGCATTGGTGAGCTTTTGCAGATTTTGACTTACATACATGCACGGATGTATGTATATTAAGTCCTCGTTTTCATATCGCGAGAAAGCGGATTCCTAGTCATGGGTGTGCGCTGCCGCGCAAACGTGACGTGCTAAAATCCGCTTCCCCCGCTGAGCCCCCGACAGCAGCCGATACTTTGAACACACAGAGCAAAACTCCTTCTTTGGTTGAAGTGCGCGATCTGCGCTTTGGATATGGCGACCGTGACGTGCTGCAAGGCGTGAATCTGGTCGTGCCGCGTGGCAAGGTGGTGGCCATCATGGGCGGATCCGGCTGTGGCAAGACCACACTGATGCGTCTGATCGGTGGGCAGCTCAAACCGCGTGGAGGTGAGCTCAAGGTGTGTGGTCAGAGCGTGCCGGCGCTGGATCGAGAGGGGCTGTACGCCTTGCGCCGACGCATGAGCATGCTGTTCCAGTTCGGCGCCTTGTTCACCGACATGTCGGTGTTCGACAACGTGGCTTTTCCGATGCGCGAGCATACGGCTTTGTCCGAGCCGATTGTTCGTGATCTGGTTCTGATGAAGTTGCATGCGGTCGGTCTGCGTGGCGCAGCACAGTTGTTGCCCAGTGAACTTTCCGGTGGTATGGCCCGGCGCGTGGCGCTGGCGCGGGCCATTGCACTGGACCCAGAGCTGATGATGTACGACGAGCCTTTCGCCGGGCTGGATCCGATTTCGCTGGGCGTGATCGGTCAGCTGATCCGCAAGCTCAATGATGCGCTGGGGGCGAGTTCGATTGTGGTGACCCACGATGTGCATGAGTCCCTGCAGATCGTCGATTACATCTACTTCCTGTCTGAAGGCAAGGTTGTGGCTGAAGGGACGCCGGATGAAATCCGCGCCTCTACCGATCCCTGGGTGCATCAGTTCGTGTGGGGTGAGGCGGATGGTCCGGTGCCCTTCCAGGTGGCGGCCGAGCCCTATGAAACTGCCTTGCTGGGGGTGAGCCGTGCTTGAGTCTGTGTTGTCTGTATTGCAGGGCATTGGTGCGCGCACCACGGCCGCTGTGTGGCACCTGGGTTTCGCCACTCGATTTTTCGTAGCAGTCTTGCTGGCTTCCGGAACGAGTTTCAGGCGTATCCATCTGACTCTGCGCGAGGTTTATTTTTCCGGCGTGCTGTCGCTGGTGATCATCATGGTGTCCGGCCTTTTCGTCGGCATGGTGCTGGGTTTGCAGGGGTATGACACATTGGCGCGCTACGGCTCTGAAGAGGCGCTGGGTGTGCTGGTGGCCTTGTCATTGGTACGCGAATTGGGGCCGGTGGTTGCAGGCCTGTTGTTTGCCAGTCGTGCCGGCTCGGCGATTACGGCCGAAATTGGTCTGATGAAAGCCACCGAGCAGCTCGACGCGATGGACATGATGGCGGTGAACCCGATTGCGCGCGTGGTGGCTCCCCGGTTCTGGGGCGGCGTGATATCGATGCCTTTGCTGGCTGCACTGTTCTCGGCAATGGGAGTGCTGGGCGGCTACATTGTGGGAGTCGTGCTGATCGGCACGGATACCGGCAGTTTCTGGGGCCAAATGCAGGCCTCGGTTGATTTCAAGCGTGACATCCTGAACGGCGTGGTGAAAAGCGTGGTGTTCGGGGTGGCGGTGTCCTGGGTGGCAGTGTTCGAGGGCTATGACTCGGATGCCACGGCAGAGGGCGTTTCGCGCGCAACCACGCGTACCGTGGTGACCTCCTCGCTGGCCATTCTCGGGCTGGATTTCATTTTGACCTCTCTCATGTTCAGGGGCTGACGGATATGAAGCGCACTACCATCGACATTTGGGTGGGTATTTTTGTGGTGATCGGGTTTGGAGCCTTGCTGTTTCTGGCGATGCGGGTAGGTAACCTGGGCGGCAGCAAGCTGCGCGATCCCTACGAGCTGCAGGCCAAGTTCGACAATATCGGCGGCCTCAAGGTCCGTGCTCCGGTCAAGAGTGCCGGGGTAGTGGTTGGCCGGGTGGAGAAGATCGTGCTTGATTCGCAGACCTATCAGGCCAACGTGACCATGCAGATGGATGCGCGCTACGCCTTCCCGCAGGACACTTTCGCGACGATCAACACTTCTGGCCTGCTGGGTGAGCAGTACATCGGCCTCGAGCCGGGCGGTGATGAAAAGACGCTGGCTGCTGGCGAGGTGATCAAGAAAACCCAGTCTGCTGTCGTGCTTGAAAAACTGATCAGTCAGTTCATGTTCAGTACGGCCGAAGGCTCTTCCGTCAAAGCCGGTAATTGAGGTCTGCTGAAGTGAGTCCCCGCAGTCTGCTTTCGCTTTGTTTGTTGGTACTGCTCGCTTTGAGTGGCTGTGCCAGCACGAGTGGTCATCCCGATGATCCGTGGGAGGGCATGAATCGCAAGGTTCAGACTTTCAACGACAATCTCGATGACTACGCCGCCAAACCCGTAGCCGAGGTTTACAGAGCCAGCGTGCCCTTGCCCACGCGTACCAACGTGAGCAATTTCTTCGGTAATCTCGAAGACGTGTGGATCGGGGTGAATAACCTGCTGCAAGGCAAGCCGAGGGATGGTTTGACTGATTTGAGCCGTTTTGCCGTTAACTCCACGATCGGCATCATTGGTTTCTTTGACGTGGCGACCGAGCTGGGCCTGGAGAAGCATGACGAGGATTTTGGTCAGACTCTCGGGCGCTGGGGGGTTCCGAGTGGCCCCTATCTTGTTTTGCCGCTGGTTGGCCCCAGTTCAGTACGTGATGCCGGTGGTTTCGTGGTGGACAAGCTGGCGAACTATCCCGACTACTTCATCGAAAGCGTGCCGATGCGTAATGCCGGCTACGTAACCAAGTTTGTTGATACGCGTACGCGTCTGCTCGGTGCGGAGTCCGTGCTGGAAGACGCTGCGCTTGATAAATACAACTACCTCAGAGGTTTTTATCTGCAGCGCCGCAAGAGCCAGATTTACGATGGCCGGCCGCCGCGTGAAGACGATGACTACCGCTGAGCCACTTCCCTCAAGGAGTAGAGAATGAAACTGATCAAGTTCCTGTCGAGTCTGTTGCTGTCGGTTTTTGCCCTCCAGGCCGTGGCGCAGGAGGCGCCGGACGCGCTGGCCAAGCGTGTGATGAACGAAGTGCTGGAGATCGTGCGTACTGACAAGTCCATCCAGTCGGGTGATCAGAAGCGCATTTTCGAGCTGGTGGATGCCAAGGTGCTGCCGCATTTCGATTTTCGTCACATGACAGCACTGGCCATGGGGCGCGAGTGGCGGAATGCTTCTGCCGAACAGAAAGAAGCAATGACGGCGGAATTCAAGATCCTGCTGGTGCGCAGCTATTCGAATGCGCTGGCCCAGTACAAGAATCAGACCATCGATTTCAAGCCGATCCGCATGCAGGCCGCGGATAGCGATGTGATCGTGCGTACCGAGGTCAAGCAGGCCGGCACCAAACCGGTGTCGATCGATTACCAGATGGAAAAACTGGCCGAAGGCTGGAAGGTTTACGACGTGATGGTGGCCGGGGTGAGTCTGGTGACCAATTATCGCGAAACATTCGCGCAGGAGATCAAGGCTGGTGGTATCGACGGCCTGATCAAGAGCCTGAAGACCAAGAACGCTCAAGCCGAGGTGGTCAAGAAGTGATTTCCGAACGCGACGGTCAGCTCTTCATCACGGGGGCCATGAATCAGCAGACAGTGCCGGAGCTGCAGCCGGAGGGCGAGCTGCTGGTCGTGCAGGCCGATCGCGTGGTGAATCTTGCGGGGATCGAAGCCGTGGATTCGTCCGCGGTTGCCGTGCTGCTGAGCTGGAAGCGGGCTGCACTGGCAGCTGGCAAGCAGCTGTCTATTGTGTCGGCCCCGGCGGCATTTGTCAGCCTTGCCAGCCTGTATGGCGTAACGCCCTTCCTTTTTCCTGAACTTTCCGCCGACGGTAGCCGCACCAGTGTCCAGCATTGATTCTCCCGCCATCCAGGTATGCGGGGCAGTCAAGCAGTTTGGCTCGCTGCAGGCGCTGGCTGGTGTAGACCTCGAAATCCGGCAAGGTGAGTTCTTCGGTCTGCTGGGGCCTAATGGTGCCGGTAAGACCACCCTCATCTCCGCGCTCGCTGGTTTGCAGCGCCTCACTGCAGGTTCGATCCGGGTGATGGGGCATGACGTGGTGAGTGACTACCGTGCCGCACGCAGCAGCCTCGGTGTGGTGCCGCAGGAGCTGGTTTTCGATCCTTTCTTCTCGGTGCGCGAGTTGTTGCGCATCCAGTCCGGCTATTTCGGCATCCGTCGCAATGATGACTGGATCGACGAGCTGCTTGCCAGTCTGGACCTCACCAGCAAAGCCGATACCAACATGCGCCAGCTCTCTGGCGGCATGAAGCGCCGGGTGCTGGTGGCCCAGGCACTGGTGCACAAACCTCCGGTGATTGTGCTCGATGAGCCCACGGCCGGCGTCGATGTGGAATTGCGGCAGACCCTGTGGGTCTTCATCCGCAAGCTCAACGAGGCGGGCCACACCATCGTGTTGACCACGCACTACCTGGAAGAGGCTGAAGAGTTGTGCGGGCGGATAGCCATGCTCAAGGCTGGGCGTGTCATCGCGCTTGATACCACGCCGAACATTCTTGCCCGTGTCAGCCACCATGCCCTCAAGCTCCGGGTAGCAGGACTTGATTGCCTGCCGGCTGCGCTGCAGACACAGGGTGCGGTGTTGCAGGACGGTATGCTGCAGATTCCCTTCGAGCGCCATGCGCAGATAGAAAGCTTGCTGGCGGCGGTTCGTGAAGCCGGGGCCGGGATTCTGGAGGTTGAAGTCGCGCGTCCCGATCTGGAGCAGGCCTTCGTCGAAATCATGAATGCGGAGGTCACGGCATGATCGCCTTCCGTACCCTGCTTTACAAAGAAACATTGAGGTTCTGGAAAGTCAGTTTCCAGACCGTGGGGGCGCCAGTACTCACCTCGGTGCTCTATCTGATGATTTTTGGTCATGTGCTCGAAGGCCGTCTGCAGCCCTTCGATGGCGTCAGCTATACCAGCTTCCTGGTTCCGGGACTGGTGATGATGAGTGTGCTGCAGAACGCGTTTGCCAACAGTTCGTCCTCGCTGATCCAGAGCAAGATCACCGGCAACATCGTGTTTGTGTTGCTGCCGCCGATCTCCTGGCTAGAGTTCTATGCCGCTTACGTCATTGCTTCCATCGTCCGCGGCGTGGTGGTGGGCGGTGGGGTATGGCTGGCGTCGCTGTTTTTCAGCTGGACCGGAGTGGCGCATCCTCTGTGGGCACTGGCTTTCGTGGTGCTGGGCGCGGCCTTGCTGGGCACGCTGGGTGTTGTCGGCGGGATATGGGCGGACAAGTTCGATCAGCTCGCGGCCTTCCAGAACTTCTTGATCATGCCGCTGACCATGCTTTCCGGAGTGTTCTATTCCATCAACTCGCTGCCGCCCTTCTGGCAGGCATTGTCGCACTTCAACCCGTTCTTCTTCATGATCGATGGTTTCCGCTATGGCGTTTTCGGCGTCTCCGACGCGTCGCCCTGGTTGAGCCTTGCCATCGTGAGCGCCGCGCTGCTGGTGCTGGCCGGGATGTGTCTGAACATGCTGCAGCGTGGTTACAAACTGAGAGGTTGAATGATGTTTCAAGCCAGCGAAATCCAGCGTTTGATCGAGCAGGGGCTAGCCTGCGACACCGTGATCATCGAAGGTGATGACGGCGTGCATTTTTCCGGCATCGTCGTGAGTGCCGAATTCGAGGGCAAGATGCGCGTGCGCCAGCATCAGGCCGTGTACGCCACGCTGGGAAGCCTGATGGGCAACGAAATTCATGCCTTGCAGCTCACCACCTATACCCCGGCCCAGTGGGCCGAGTTGCAGAAAACCCTTTGAATTGAACCGGCCTGCGGGCCATTGAAGAGGAATACGGGGAACGAGTGGCAGGCAAGGGTTTGTAGCCTTTTCACCTCTCCTTCCCCTTTCACTGAACGACATGGACAAACTCCTGATTGAAGGCGGTGCCCGCCTGAGTGGTGAAATCAGCATCTCCGGCGCCAAGAATGCGGCTTTGCCGATTCTGTGCGCTGCGCTGCTCACCGCCGAACCGGTGACTTTCACCAATGTGCCGCAACTGAAGGACATCGGTACCTTGCTGCACCTGCTGGCCGATATGGGCGTGAAGGTTGAGCGCAACGGCGATACGGTGACCCTGAACGCTGCTGTGATCAGCAATCCGGTGGCGAGCTACGAGCTGGTCAAGACCATGCGTGCGGCGATCCTGGTACTGGGCCCGCTGGTCGCCCGTTGTGGTGAGACCAAGGTGAGCTTGCCCGGTGGTTGTGCGATCGGTGCCCGCCCGGTGGATCAGCACATCAAGGGGCTGCAGGCGATGGGCGCGGAAGTGTCGGTCGAGCACGGCTATGTGCTGGCAAAGTCGCCGCGTCTGCGTGGTGCCCGCCTATTTACCGATATGGTGACCGTGACCGGTACCGAGAATCTGATGATGGCGGCCTGTCTGGCCGAGGGCGTAACGGTGATCGAGAATGCCGCACGCGAGCCGGAGGTTGTCGATCTCGCCAACTGCCTCGTCTCCATGGGGGCACAGATTTCCGGCGCCGGTACCGATGTGATCCGCATCAAGGGCGTTGATCGTCTGCATGGCACCACACACCGCATCATGCCGGACCGCATCGAGACCGGCACCTATCTGTGCGCTGCGGCCGTCACCGCTGGTGATGTACGTCTGCTGAACACCTCGTCAGCTTATCTCGATGCTGTGGTCGACAAGCTGATGGATGCTGGCTGTGAGGTCATTTCGGAGCGCAATGCGATTCGCATCACGGCGCCAGCGCGCCTGAAGGCCGTGAGCCTGCGTACTTCGCCTTACCCGGCTTTCCCGACCGACATGCAGGCCCAGTTCATGGCTATCAACTGCGTGGCGGAGGGCTCGTCGATCATCCGCGAGACGATTTTCGAGAATCGCTACATGCACGCGGTGGAGTTGCAGCGTCTGGGCGCCAATATCAAGATTGATGGCAGCACGGCCTTCGTGACCGGCATCGAAAGACTGCAAGGCGCCACGGTGATGGCGACCGATCTGCGCGCCTCGGCGAGCCTGGTGATTGCGGGCCTGGTGGCGGAAGGTGAAACCACCATCGAGCGTATTTACCACCTTGATCGTGGTTACGAAAAGCTGGAAGAAAAACTGGCTGCACTCGGCGCGCGCGTGCGTCGCACCAGCTGAGGACGGGATTGTGAGCACTTACAACGGTATTACCCTAGCGCTTTCCAAGGGCCGCATTTTTGAGGAAACCTTGCCGCTACTCGCTGCGGCCGGCATCGAGCCAGTCGAGAATCCTGAGTCTTCGCGCAAGCTGATCATCGGCACCAATCGTGCTGATGTGCGTCTGGTGATCGTGCGCGCCTCAGATACGCCGACCTATGTGCAGTATGGCGCGGCCGATCTGGGCATTGCCGGCAAGGACACCCTGATCGAGCATGGTGGTGCTGGCCTCTACCAGCCGGTCGATCTGAATATCGCCAAGTGCCGCATGAGCGTGGCCGTGCCGGAAGACTTTGATTACGCGGCCGCCGTGCAGCGCGGCGCGCGCATCCGCGTGGCCTCGAAGTACATCAAGATTGCCCGCGAGCACTTCGCAGCCAAGGGCATGCACGTCGACCTGATCAAGCTTTACGGTTCGATGGAACTCGCCCCGCTGGTGGGGCTGGCGGACGCCATTGTTGATCTGGTGTCGACCGGCGGCACCCTGCGCGCCAACAAGCTGCGTGAAGTAGAGGAAATCATGCAGATCAGCTCGCGCCTGATCGTCAATCAGGCTTCGCTGAAGGTGAAGCGCGAGTTGCTCCAGCCGGTGATCGAGGCTTTTGCCGGAGCAGTCAAACCATGAGCCAGATCCGCCGCATGAACTCGGCCGAACCCGGCTTCATTGCCGCGCTTGATGCGTTGCTGGCCTTCGACAACAGCACGGATGTGCGCGTGGATGCGGCAGTCACCGAAGTGCTGGCGGCGGTGCGCGCGCGCGGCGATGCTGCCGTGATCGAGTTCACCAACCGCTTCGATCAGCTCGACGTGGCGGATATGGGGGCCCTTGAGTTGCCCAAGGCTGCGTTGCAGGAAGCGCTCGACAGCCTGACGCCCGAGCAGCGCAGCGCGCTGAACATCGCCGCGGCGCGGGTGCGGACTTATCACGAAAAACAGTTGCTGGAATCCTGGAGCTTCACCGAGCACAACGGCACGCGCCTCGGACAGAAGGTGACACCGCTGGATCGCGCCGGCCTGTATGTGCCGGGTGGCAAGGCGAGCTATCCGAGTTCGGTGCTGATGAATGCGATTCCGGCCAAGGTGGCAGGTGTGGCGGAGCTCATCATGGTGACGCCAACCCCGCGCGGCGAACGCAATCCTCTGGTGCTGGCTGCTGCAGCGATTGCTGGCGTGGACCGGGTGTTTACCATCGGTGGCGCACAGGCTGTGGCCGCTCTCGCCTATGGCACGCAGACGATTCCGCAGGTCGACAAGATCGTTGGTCCGGGCAACGCCTATGTGGCTGAAGCCAAGCGCCGCGTATTTGGCACGGTGGGCATCGACATGGTCGCAGGTCCGTCAGAAGTGCTGGTCATCTCTGATGGTTCGGGCAACCCTGACTGGGTGGCAATGGATCTCTTCGCCCAGGCCGAGCATGACGAAGTGGCGCAGTCCATCCTGCTGTGCACCTCGGAAGCCTTCATTGACGCTGTCGCTGCCTCGGTTGCCAGACTGTTGCCGGACATGCCGCGCAAGGAAATCATCGCTGCCTCGCTGGACAATCGCGGTGCCCTGATCAAGGTGGCAAGCCTGAACGAGGCCTGCGAGATCGCCAACCGCATCGCGCCGGAGCATCTGGAGCTGGCCATTGAAGATGCCGAACCGTGGGTCGAGCGCATCCGCCATGCCGGCGCGATCTTTGTGGGCCATAGCTCGGTCGAATCGCTGGGCGACTATTGCGCCGGGCCGAATCACGTATTACCTACCATGCGCAGTGCGCGTTTCTCCTCGCCGCTGGGGGTCTATGACTTCCAGAAGCGCACCAGCATCATTCACATGTCAGTTGCCGGTGCAGCTGAACTGGCCCCTGTTGCTGCGACACTGGCTTATGGTGAAGGCCTGCAGGCGCACGCGAAGTCGGCTGAATATCGCAAATAGAGCAACCCGGGTGAAAGGCTGCAGGCCGGATCCGGGTATGTGTTGTGGACGCTCCCGGGCTTTGCTTTGCTGCACCCGGACTACGGATCGATACGCCTGGATATGCCCGAGCTAAAACTCATTACGCCTGACTGGCCCGCACCGGAAAAGGTTCGGGCCGTTTCGACGACGCGCTGGGGCGGTGTCAGCACCGGAGCCTATGCTGCGTTGAACCTGGGCAAGCATGTTGGTGATTCACTTGAGAACGTGCTGGAGAATCGCCGTCGTCTGGTGGCCAAGCTGCCTATGGAGCCCTTGTGGCTGGAGCAGGTACACGGTACTACCGTCGTCAATGCAGCCTGTACATGCCCGGATGCGCAGGCAGATGCCAGCGTGGCGCGCATGAGCTACCAGATCTGCAGTGTGATGACGGCCGATTGTTTGCCAGTGCTGCTCTGTGATATCGCCGGCACAGCCGTGGCCGCAGCACATGCGGGCTGGCGGGGGCTGGCGGGGGGCGTGCTGGAGAACTCCGCGCGCGCCATGCAGGTACCGGCCACCTCGATCATGGCTTGGCTCGGCCCCGCCATCTCGCAGGCGCGCTTCGAGGTCGGTGATGAAGTGCGGACGGCTTTCCTGGCGCATACGCCCGAGGCAGCTGAGGCCTTCCTACCGGGTAAGGCACAGGGGAAATGGCAGGCTGATCTGTATCTGCTGGCACGGCAGCGCCTGGCTTTAATGGGGGTGACGCAGGTGTATGGTGGCGATCGCTGCACCTATGATGAAGCGGACGCTTTTTTCTCGGCGCGTCGAGACGGTACCCAGTCGGGGCGACAGGCTTCCCTTGTCTGGCTTGAATAGGGCGGACAGCCCGTCAGTGCAGTAGGGGGCAATAATGCTCTAGGGTAGATTGAGGTGCTGAAAGTTGGTTTGGTGCCGTATGTCTTTTTCCTCCTTGCTGAGCAGTGTTCTGCCGCTCGCAGCCCTTCTCTTTTTCTCCAATCTGGCTCTTGCAGAGGATGTTTTACGCCGTTTTGGTCCACTCCAGGATACGGGTGCCGCTGGGCATGACTATGCTGGACGGGTTCTGGATGAGGCGATGCGACGAACCAGGTCAAGCTATGGTGCATATCGCATCGAGACCCGGCAAGTGCCCATGGGGCGTGAAGAGCAACTACGCAAGATGCTGCTCGGTGACGAGGTCAATGTTTCGGTCGTCGCAACTCAGCCTTCTTGGGAGTTGCAACTTCTGCCGATCTATATTGCGCCGGATATGGGCCTGTCGAATTACCGGATTGCTTTGACAACTGCAGAAGTGCAGCCGAAGCTCAGCGCAGTAGGGAGTCTTGATCAGCTGAGAGCGTTGCGGGTGGGGGTGGGAGAGGCCTGGTCGTCACGGCGGGTGCTGGAGATTGCTGGCTTTGCGGTGTATACGGAGGAGAGTGCCAAGCCTTTGGTGGCTCGGCTGTTGGCAGGGAAAATTGATTACTTTCCGCGTGGCCTGAATGAAGTGTTTGCCGAGTTCGACGAGCTTCGATCAGTGTCTCCCAGTTTGCGTGTCGAGCAGGACATCCTGCTCAAGTTTCCTTTGCCGGGCTATGTGTTTGTTTCGCCAGCCCATCCGCGTTTGCACAAACGACTCACTGCGGGCCTCGAAAGCATGGTGCGGGACGGCAGCTTGTTACGCATGCTCAAGCGGCATTACGCAGATGTGTTCAAGCGTGCGCGCCTTTGCGAGCGGCGCGTATTCCTGCTTGATAACTACAATCTCCTTAACCCTAAGCCCTTGCAGCGCAAGGAATTATGGTTCGACGCCTTTGATCCCCGTAGTGGTGTGTGCAAGAAGACGCGCAAACTCAGCTGAGGATTTCCTTCAGTGCGGCGACCAATAGGGAGCATTGCGCGTCAGTGCCGATGGTGATGCGCAGAAACTGATCGATTCGCGGTAGCTTGAAGTGGCGCACGATGATGCTGCGGGCGCGCAGTGCCTGTGCCAGTTCGGCGCCATCGCGCTTTGGGTGGCGTGCAAAAATGAAGTTGGCGGCCGAGGGCAGCACTTCGAAACCGAGTGCCTGCATCTCGGTGCTGAGTGTTTCGCGGCTGGCGATCACGCGCAGGCGGGTATCCTCAAACCAAGCGACGTCATCCATGGCGGCCGCGGCGGCAACGATAGCCATGCGGTCCAGCGGATAGGAGTTGAAGCTGTTCTTAACGCGCTCCAGTCCCTCGATCAGGTGCGCCTGACCGACCGCAAATCCGGCCCGTAGCCCTGCCAGCGAGCGACTCTTGGAGAGCGTCTGGATGACCAGCAGATTCGGGTGGCGTCGGGTCAGACTCACGGCGCTTTCTCCACCGAAGTCGATATAGGCCTCATCGATGACGATTACCGCATCCGGTTGGCCTGTAGCGAGGCGCTCGATGTCTGCCAGGGGGAGCAGACGCGAAGTAGGGGCGTTCGGATTGGCGAGGATGATCGCGCCCGCTTCACGGCCGAGATAGTCGTCGACGCAAATGCCGAATTGCGCGTCCAAGGCCACGGTTTCGTAGGCGATGTCGTAGAGCCCGCAATACACCGGATAGAAGCTGTAGGTGATGTCCGGGAAGAGCAGGGGTTTGTCGTGTTTCAGGAGACCCATGAAGACATGCGCCAGCACTTCGTCCGAGCCGTTGCCGACAAATACGCAGGTAGGCTCCACGGCGAAAAAGCGGGCGACCGCCTGCTTGAAAAGATCGGAGTTCGGGTCCGGGTAGAGGCGCAACGCATCGCTAGCTTCGCTGGCGATGGCGGCCAAGGCCTTGGGCGAGGGGCCGTAAGGGTTCTCGTTGGTATTGAGCTTGACCAGATTGGCGATCTTGGGCTGTTCGCCCGGCACGTAAGGGGTCAGGCGATGAACAAGATCGCTCCAGTAGGCACTCATGGATTCATTCCGAGGGTTTCGTTGCGCGGCAATCACGGTCTTGCAGATGGTGCAAAGCCGCACCAATGCTATCATAGGGCTTACCCGGACGCCCTTGTGCCGGGCTTTCACTTCCTTCGACATGGGCCCCCGCCATGAGGCAAACCGAAGTCAGCCGCAACACTCTTGAAACCCAAATCACAGTAAGCCTCAATCTGGATGGCAGCGGTGCGGCCAAGCTTGCCAGCGGCGTGCCTTTTCTGGATCACATGCTTGATCAGATTGCCCGCCACGGCCTGATTGATCTGACTGTTGAGGCCAAGGGGGATCTGCACATTGATGCCCACCACACGGTGGAGGATGTGGGTATCACGCTGGGTCAGGCCTTTGCCAAAGCCGTGGGTGACAAAAAGGGTCTGCGCCGTTATGGCCACAGCTACGTGCCGCTGGATGAGGCCTTGTCGCGCGTAGTGGTGGACCTCTCGGGCCGCCCCGGGCTGGAGTTCAATGTGGATTTCACGCGTGCCATGATTGGTTCGTTTGATGTGGATCTGACCCGCGAGTTTTTTCAGGGTTTCGTTAATCATGCCGGCGTGACGCTGCATATCGACAACCTGCGTGGCAAGAACGCACACCATCAGTGCGAGACGGTGTTCAAGGCCTTTGGCCGAGCCCTGCGCGCAGCATGTGAAGTCGATGAACGTGCCGCTGGCGCCATGCCGTCGACCAAGGGCACGCTCTAAAGCCTCCAGAGGGGCTTTGCCCTTCACTCCTCACTTCGTCGCGAAGCTCACAGAAATGAAGATCGTTGTAGTCGATTACGGCATGGGTAACCTGCGTTCGGTTGCCAAGGCCATTGAAAAGGTGACACCCGCCAGTGCCAGTGTGCTGATCAGTAGCGAAGCCGCGCAGATCCATGCGGCAGATCGCGTGGTGGTGCCCGGCCAAGGCGCCATGCATGACTGCATGCGCGAATTCATGGGGCGTGGTCTGCGCGAAGCGGTGCATCAAGCTGCGCAGAGCAAACCTTTTCTGGGTGTATGCGTTGGCATGCAGATGCTCTTCGATCACAGCGAAGAGGGTGACACGCTGGGCCTCGGTTTCATCCCGGGGCAGGTCAAGCGCTTTGCTGATGGCATGAGCGGGCCGGATGGCTTGCGTCTGAAGGTGCCGCATATGGGCTGGAACCGGGTTGATCCCACGCGTGCTCATCCTCTGTGGGCGGGTATCGAACCGGGGGCACGCTTCTACTTCGTGCATAGCTACTACTGTCAGCCCGATGATGGGTCGGCGAGCGCGGCGACGACTGATTACGGCCTGCGCTTTACCTCGGCGGTGGCCCAAGCTAATATTTTTTCAGTTCAGTTCCATCCGGAAAAGAGCGCTGCAGCCGGCCTGCAACTGCTTTCCAACTTCGTGAACTGGCAGCCCTGAGCCTGACCCATAAGGAACGCCCGGATCCTCCGGAATCACTTCACCGCTTGCCTCCAAGCGCTTACGCCCCCTGAAAAATCATGCTGCTCATTCCCGCGATTGACCTCAAAGACGGCCACTGCGTTCGCCTGCGCCAAGGCGAGATGGAAGGTGCCACGGTCTTCTCCGAAGACCCTCGCGCCATGGCCCGGATGTGGCTCGATAAAGGCGCACGTCGCCTGCATCTGGTCGATCTGAATGGCGCTTTTGCTGGCAAACCCAAGAACGAAGCGGTCATCAAGGCCATCTGCGAGGAAGTCGGCGACGACATCCCGGTGCAACTGGGTGGTGGCATCCGCGATCTGGATACCATCGAGCGCTATCTGGACGACGGTATCAGCTATGTGATCATTGGCACTGCTGCGGTCAAGAACCCTGGCTTCCTTCACGACGCCTGCAGCGCCTTTCCGGGCCATATCATCGTTGGTCTGGATGCCAAGGACGGCAAGGTGGCTGTCGATGGCTGGTCCAAACTGACCGGGCACGACGTGATTGATCTGGCCAAAAAATTCGAGGACTACGGTGTCGAGTCCGTGATCTATACCGATATCGGCCGCGATGGCATGCTGTCCGGCGTGAACATCGAGGCGACCGTGAAACTGGCTCAGGCCCTGCGCATTCCGGTGATCGCCAGCGGCGGCATCACCGATCTGAAGGATATTGATGCGCTGTGTGCTGTCGAGTCTGAAGGCATCATGGGTGCCATTACTGGCCGGGCCATCTACGAAGGCACGCTGGATTTCGAAGCGGCTCAGGCGCGTGCCGATGAACTCAATGGCGAGGCTGACTGATCAATGCTCGCCAAACGCATCATCCCCTGTCTCGATGTCACCGCCGGACGTGTCGTCAAGGGCGTCAATTTCCTTGAGCTGCGCGACGCCGGTGATCCCGTCGAGATTGCACGCCGCTATGACGAGCAAGGGGCGGACGAGCTGACCTTTCTGGATATCACGGCGAGCTCCGACGAGCGCAACATCATGCTGCATATCGTCGAACAGGTGGCCAACCAGGTTTTTATTCCGCTAACGGTGGGCGGTGGCGTGCGCTGTGTTGAAGATGTTCGACGCCTGCTCAATGCCGGTGCGGACAAGGTCAGCATGAACAGCGCTGCGGTATACAACCCCGATCTGGTGGCCGAAGCCTCCGGCAAGGTTGGTAATCAGTGCATCGTGGTGGCGATAGATGCCAAGCAGACTGCGCCGGGCAAGTGGGGGGTATTCACTCACGGCGGACGCAAGCTCACCGAGCTGGATGCCATCGAATGGGCCCAGCGCGTCGAAAAGCTTGGCGCCGGTGAAATCCTTTTGACCAGCATGGATCGTGACGGCACCAAGATCGGTTTTGATCTGGCGCTGACCCGCGCAATCTCTGACGCGGTGAATATCCCGGTGATTGCGAGTGGTGGCGTGGGCAATCTGCAGCACCTCACGGATGGGGTGATCGAAGGTCGGGCGGATGCAGTGCTGGCGGCGAGCATCTTTCACTACGGTGAGTACACCGTTCGGCAGGCCAAGGAATACATGCGCGAACGCGGCGTGGAGGTGAGACTGTGAGCGAAGACAGCCGCTGGCTCAATGATGTGGTGTGGGATGAGCAGGGCCTGGTGCCGGCTATTGCTCAGGATGCGGATACCGGCGAAGTGCTGATGTTTGCCTGGATGAATCGCGAGGCGCTGGCGCTGACAGCTGAAAAGCGCGAGGCCGTGTATTGGTCGCGCTCCCGGCGCAAGCTGTGGCACAAGGGCGAGGAGTCCGGCCATACTCAGCGCGTACGCGAAATCCGTATGGATTGTGATGGTGATGTCGTTCTGCTGAAGATTGAGCAGGTGGGAGGCATCGCTTGTCACACCGGCCGCCGCAGCTGCTTCTTCCAGCGTCATCTGGATGGTGGCGGTTGGGAAGACGTCGAGCCGGTTCTGAAAGATCCGGCCGAGATTTACGCCAAGAAATAATCCTGTAAAAGGCCTCAGCCATGATTGATCCGGAAGTTCTGCAACGCCTGTCGGCGACGCTTGAAGCGCGGAAATCCGCACCGCCCGAGTCGTCCTATGTTTCCAGCCTGTACGCCAAGGGAACTGACGCGATCTGCAAAAAAGTGGCCGAAGAGGCTGCCGAAACCATCATGGCAGCCAAGGATGGGGATCTGCGCCACATCGTGTATGAAGTTACCGACCTGTGGTTCCACTCGCTGATCCTGTTGTCGCAGTTCGGTTTGTCGGCGGATGACGTGCTGGGCGAGTTTCGCCGGCGCGAAGGCATTTCAGGCATAGAAGAAAAGAATTCCCGCAAATCATGAGCGACTGTATTTTCTGCCGCATTGCCCGTGGCGAGATCCCGTCCGGCAAGGTGTACGAGGATGAGGAAATCCTAGCGTTCAAGGATATCCATCCGCAGGCGCCGGTGCACGTATTGATCGTTCCTAAGAAGCACATCGCAACACTTGCGGATGCTACGCCGGAAGATGCACCGGTTCTGGGGCGCATGCTCGAACTGGCTCCGCGCATTGCCAAAGAGTTGGGGGCGGGCGAGGGCTTCCGTACCATCATCAACACCGGACGGCATGGTGGGCAGGAGGTGTATCATCTGCACCTGCACATTCTTGGCGGGCAGCCAATGCCCGCCATGCTGAAATACTGAGGAGAGCTGCACATGGGTTCGTTGAGCATCTGGCATTGGCTGATTGTTCTGGTCATCGTTCTGCTGGTTTTCGGCACCAAGAAACTGCGCAATATCGGCGAGGATCTCGGCGGTGCGGTGAAGGGCTTCAAGCAGGGCATGAAGGAAGGCGCAGACGACAAGCCAGCGGAGAAGATCGCTGCTGCCTCCAATACTGTGGAAGGTGAAGCGCGCGAAAAGAAGGACTGAGCGGGAAGTCATTCCCGAGTGGGGGCGCGCGTGAGCGCCCCTTTGTTTTTGTGCTGCAGGATTGATCTGACAGGCCCGGCATGTTCGATATTGGTTTTTCCGAGCTTCTTCTCATCGGCATCGTGGCGCTGGTTGTCTTCGGCCCCGAAGAGTTGCCGCGTGTGGCGCGTACAGTGGGCCATCTGCTTGGCAAGATGCGCCGCTATGTTGCAGATGTGAAGTCCGACATCAGTCGCGAAATGGAAGCTTCCGAGATGAAGACGCTGGTGGCTGATGTGCAGGAGTCTGCGCGGAGTCTGCAAGCGTCCATCAACGAGCAGGCGCAGGCTTTTCAGGCTGAGCTGTCGGCAGGAGCTGCCGCTGTCGAGCAGGAAGTCAAGGCGCTGGCCGAACCGGTGGTGCAAGAGCTGCCCCCGCCCGCCGAGACTCAAGCCGTGGCCGTGTTGCTTGAGCAAGTGCCGGCAGAGACCGTGGCTGCTGAGTCCGATCTCTTCGCCTCTTCCGAGCCCACTCCGCCGCCCCAACGCGACGACAGTCAGCTCGATCTCTTCGGAATGCCTGTCGAGTCAGTGAAAGTGCACAAGGGGTGATGGGCGTGGATTCGCAAGAAAGCTTCATTTCCCATCTGGTCGAGCTGCGCAATCGCCTGATCTATTCCTTGCTGGCCGTGCTGGTGGTTTTCCTGTGTCTGGTGTGGTGGGCCAAGGATCTCTACGCGTTGATGGCAGCGCCTTTGCTGGCCGTACTGCCGCAAGGCGGGCAGATGATTGCGACAGACGTAGTGGGCGTCTTTCTGGTGCCGATCAAGGTGGTGGCTTGGCTCTCCTTGCTGATTGCTATGCCTTTCATCCTCTTTCAGGCCTGGTCCTTCATTGCCCCGGGCCTGTATGCCCATGAGAAGCGTCTGGCTTTGCCGCTGCTGGTCGCGAGCTGTCTGCTCTTCGTGTGCGGCATGGCTTTCGCCTATTTCATCTTTTTTCCGGGCATGTTCAAGGTCATGGCCAGCTTCACGCCCGAGGGCGTAGCTTGGATGACTGATATCGACAAGTACCTGAGCTTCGTGATGGGCATGTTCCTCGCGTTCGGTGCGACTTTCGAGGTGCCTGTGGCAGTCGTGCTGTTGGTTGCATTGGGGATCGTAACGACCGCCAAATTGGCTGAAGCGCGGCGTTTCGTGATCGTGGGGGCATTCGTGGTCGCCGCTGTTGTTACGCCTCCAGACGTTGCTTCGCAATTCATGCTGGCCGTGCCGATGTGCCTGCTGTATGAAGTTGGCATTCTAGTGGCGCGCATGCTGGAGCGCTCGCGCAGCTGAGTCTGCCGCCAGGCGTTCGAGCTGCGCCGGCTGGCTTTAGTCCTGTGCCGCTTGTGTGGGCAAAGGGCGCTGGGCGATCTGCAACACGGCTTCCATGGTCTTGCCCTTGCGGATGATGGCGGCCTTGGCGAGTTGGCCCGGCGGCAGGCTGGCGACGGTTTCAAGCACGCCGTGAGCGTTGTTGATGGCCTTGCCATCCAGCGCGATGAGCACGTCGCCCGCTTGCAGGCCGCCTCGAGCCGCCGGGCTATTGCGGGCGATGCCGGCAATCAGCGCACCTTTCTGCGGCAGTTGAAGGGCCTGGGCGAGTTCGGGCGTGATTTCCTGTACCTGAATGCCGATCCAGCCCCGGGTGACCTGCCCGTTCTTGATGATCTGCTCCATGATGCTGCGAGCAGTGCCGGCCGGAATGGCGAAGCCGATGCCCAATGAGCCGCCGGAGCGCGAGTAGATCGCAGTGTTGATACCGACCAGCTGACCTTTGGTATCGACTAGCGCGCCTCCTGAATTGCCGGGATTGATCGCCGCATCGGTCTGGATGAAGTTCTCGAAGGTATTGATACCAAGATCCGAGCGGCCCAGAGCACTGACAATCCCCATGGTGACTGTTTGTCCGACACCGAACGGGTTGCCGATGGCCAGCACCACGTCTCCTACGCGCACGCTGTCTGCCGTTGCAAAGCTGATTGCGTGCAGTGCTGTCTTGCTGTCGATGCGCAGTACGGCCAGATCTGTCTCAGGGTCACGGCCGACAATTCTGGCTCGGTATTTCTGCCCGTCGTTGAGGGCGACCTCGATGGTGTCCGCGGCTTCGATCACATGATTGTTGGTGAGGATGTAGCCTTCGCCGCTCACCATCACGCCGGAGCCCAGTCCCGAGCTGCGTTGCGGGGTGCGCTCGGGGGTGCCGAAGAAATGGCGGAAGAAGGGGTCGTTGAAGAGCGGGTGGCGGGGAGCTTCGATTTCCTTGCTGGTGAAGATGTGCACCACAGCAGGTAAGGCCGCTTGGGCCGCGTTGGCGTAGCTGTCCGCGGCGCGGGCCGGGCTGGGTGTTGTCTGGGCAGAGGATTGGAGTGCTGGCGGAGGCGCTTCGAAGAGCGTGGGGCGACTCACCCATTCGGGTTTCAGGGTTGTGATCACGAAGAGTACGCCCAGCGCGATGGTCGCGGTCTGGGCAAAAATCAGCCAGAGACGTTGCATAATTCACCGTTCGCAGACGCGCTGTCTGCCGTGATCAAGTGCAGGGAGAGTTGTCATGGACCGCCAGGAACTCCAGAGCATTCTGGATACGCTGCTTGAGTGCGGCCGCTTCAACGATTATTGCCCAAACGGTTTGCAGGTGGAAGGACGCGCCGGGATTGCGCGCGTGGTCTGCGGAGTGACGGCCAGTCGGGCGTTGATCGAGCGTGCCATTGCATTGCAGGCTGATGCAATCATCGTGCATCACGGTTGGTTCTGGAAGTCCGAGGACCCGCGTGTGACCGGGATTCGTCGTCAGCGCCTGGGGCTTTTGCTGGCCCACGATATCAACTTGTTCGGTTATCACTTACCGCTAGATGCGCATCCGGTGCTGGGGAACAATGTGCAGCTTGCACGGGTGCTGGGCTGGCAGGTCGAGTCGCCATGTGCGGAGCAGTCGCTTGTGTTATTGGGCAGCTTGCCGCATGCGATGCCTGCCGGTGAGGTGGCGCGCTCAGTGGCTGCCCGTCTCGCCCGTGAGCCGCTGCTGATCGCCGAGCCGCAACGTGTTGTCCGGCGTGTGGCGTGGTGCACCGGTGGCGCTCAGAGTTACTTCGAGCACGCGATTGCTGCTGGGGTTGATCTTTTCCTGTCTGGCGAAATTTCCGAGCAAACCGTGCACCTCGCGCGTGAAACCGGTGTGGCCTACCTAGCAGCAGGGCATCATGCCACCGAGCGATATGGGGTGCAGGCATTGGCGACGTGGTTGCAGCGCGAGCATGAACTGGAAGCGATCTTCGTGGATATCGACAATCCGGTTTGAGCGACCGGGTTTCCTCCAGAACCTGGTTCGGGGACAATGGCGTCCCGCCTCACTTTGCAAGAGAAAGTCCATGAAAATCACCAAAGACAGTGCTGTAACCGTAAGCATGAAGGTCAGTACAGACAAAGGAATGCCTGTCGACGATGGCAAGCGCCCGGTTTCCTACCTGCATGGTGGTTACGACAATATCTTTGCCAAGCTGGAGGAGGCACTTGAGGGGCAAGAGCCGGGTTACCAGGTCAGCTTGTCACTAAGCGTTGAGGACTGTTTCGGCGAACGGGATGAGGCTTTGGTGCAGAGCATGCCCAAGGCCGAGTTTCCTCCCGGAGTAAAAGTCGGTGGCCAGATTCAGCGACCGGGTCCGGATGGTGAGCTGCGCTATTTCTTTGTCACCAAGATCAAGGGCCCGGTGGTTTTGCTGGATGGCAACCATCCGCTTGCCGGTCAGGCCTTGAGTTTTGTGCTCAAGGTGATTGATGTTCGCGCCGCTACAGCCGAGGAAATTGCTCACCAGCATGTGCATGGTGAGCACGGGCATCACCACTGAGAAGCTATTCACGATTTGACGGCGAGGCCGCTCATTGATAACTGAGAGGGCTCATGCGCTGCTCGGAATCCTCATTTATCAACATAAACTCCGGTTCCTGTGCGGCTCTTCACGCTGCTGACGGCCTCTCGCTACAGATCGTGAACAGCCTCTAAGATCGATCGTGGCTGGGCAGGGGCTCCCGAGGGGGCGCCCCTGAGCAGGGCAGACTCATTCAGACGAGTCGCTCCCCATGCCGCTGTTGTCATCCGGGCGGATTACCGAGCTGATCACCGAGCCGGTCTTGGTGTCGAAGTCAACGTATAGCAGAGCCTTGAATGCGGCGGTGTCCTCGGTCTTGTAGACCAGTGACGAAGTGCCGTTGCTCCATTTCGGAGTAGCGACCGGTTTGCCGAACATCTGGATGACTTCGTCCTTGCTTTGGCCAGCCTGTATCTGCTGGGCCTGTTTCAGGCTGACAAAGCCGGGAGCCGGCTTTGGGGCTGCGGCGAAGCTGCTCGAAATGCATAGACTGGTCAGGACTGCAAAAACGATATTGCGTGTTTTGAGCATGATGTGACTCCTTTTTTGTTGGGGGTGTCGCCCGGAAAAGCAGCTGACACAGCCAACTTAGTCAGCATCGCGTCCAAAGTCCGGGGGCTGCCCGATGGTCGAAATAATGCCGTGTTCATTTTTATTGCCTTGCTGCATGGCCTTTTCGGTGTTTTTCTGCCATGAAGCGTACGTTGGGGATGCCCCCTGAGGCGAACGGGTTTTCCTTACTGCGCGTGGGGTTCTTGGCCTCAAACAGTCGGGATTTCACCTGATCCGGGCTAAAATGCAGCATCAGAGAGAGGCGTGGCCGGGTGGCTGCGCCTTGTGTTTTTTTAAGGTTGAATACATGAGCAAGAATTCCACGCCCCGAGTCGGTTTTGTGTCGCTAGGCTGCCCGAAAGCGGCGAGCGACGCCGAGAGTATCCTGACCCGTCTGCGCGCTGAGGGCTACGACGTCGCTTCGCAATATCAGGGTGCCGATCTGGTGGTCGTGAATACCTGTGGTTTCATCGACGCAGCGGTTGAGGAGTCGCTCGATGCGATTGGTGAGGCGCTGGCCGAAAACGGCAAGGTGATCGTGACCGGCTGCCTCGGCGCCAAGAAGGATTCGGCGGGGCGCGGTATTGTTGAACAGACGCATCCCAAGGTGCTTGCTGTGACCGGTCCGCACGCTACGGAAGAAGTGATGACGGCGGTGCATCAGTACCTGCCCAAGCCACATGACCCCTTCACCGATCTGGTTCCACCGCAGGGTGTGCGCCTCACGCCGGATCACTATGCCTATCTGAAGATTTCAGAAGGCTGCAACCATCGCTGCAGCTTCTGCATTATCCCCTCGCTGCGCGGGGATCTTGTTTCGCGCCCGATTCACGATGTGCTGCGCGAGGCTGAAACTCTTGTGAAGGCCGGCGTGAATGAGTTGCTGGTGATCTCCCAGGACACCAGCGCGTATGGCGTGGATGTGAAATACCGCACCGGTTTCGTGGATGGCCGCCCGGTGAAAACCAAACTCTACGACCTGTGTAAGGAGCTCTCCGAGCTCGATGTGTGGGTACGTTTGCACTATGTCTATCCCTACCCGAGCGTGGATGACATCATTCCGTTGATGGCCGAGGGCAAGATCCTGCCGTATCTGGATGTGCCTTTCCAGCACGCCAATCCGCGTATTCTCAAGGCCATGAAGCGCCCGGCTAACGCTGAGAACAATCTCGAGCGCATTCGCCGCTGGCGCGAAATCTGTCCGGATATCACCATTCGCTCCACCTTCATTACCGGCTTCCCGGGAGAGACCGAGCAAGAGTTCGAAGAGCTGCTCGAGTTCCTCGATGAAGCCAAGCTAGATCGTGTGGGTGCTTTTGCCTATTCGCCGGTAGAGGGGGCGACGGCCAATCAGTTGCCGGGCGCCGTGCCCGATGAAGTGCGTGAGGAGCGCAAGCGCCGTCTGATGGAGTTCCAGGAAGACATCTCCACCCAGCGTCTGGAGGCCAAGATCGGTCGCGAAATCGTCGTGCTGGTCGATGAGATCGACGAGGAGGAGGGGGCTATCTGCCGCTCCGAGGGCGATGCGCCGGAAATCGACGGACTGGTGATCGTGCCGGAAGGGCGCGACATGGAGGTTGGTAAGTTCTATCAGGTGCGCGTCACGGATTGCGACGTACACGACCTCTACGCCGAGCCGGTGTGGGCAGACGAGTAAGCGCCGTGACGCAGGCATTTCTGGCAGCGTTGCGGTCCATCGTCGGTGAGGCGAATGTGCTGACGACGGAGCCGGACTGTGCCGCCTATGAAGAAGACTGGCGTGGGCGCTACAAGGGGCGTGCATTATGCGTCGTGCGTCCGGGCTGTACCGATGAGGTGGCTGCCGTTGTACGGGCCTGTGCGGCGGCTGGCGTGCCCATGGTGCCTCAAGGGGGCAATACCGGCCTGGTTGGTGGCGGCGTGCCACATGCAGGGGGCGATGAAGTCCTCATCTCGTTGGCACGCCTGAACCGGGTGCGCGCTGTGGACGTTGTTAATAACACCTTGACGGTGGAAGCCGGTTGTACGCTGGCTGCTGTGCAGGCTGCAGCGGCGGAGCAGGGCCGCTTGTTCCCCTTGTCCCTGGCCTCCGAGGGTTCTTGTCAGATAGCCGGCAATCTCGCCAGCAACGCTGGCGGAGTGCAGGTGCTGCGCTATGGCAACACCCGCGAGCTGACGCTGGGGCTTGAGGTTGTACTGCCTGACGGGCGGATCTGGAACGGTTTGCGTGGCTTACGCAAGGACAATACCGGCTACGATCTCAAACATCTTTTTATCGGTTCCGAAGGCACGCTGGGCATCATTACCGCGGCCGTGCTCAAACTCTTTCCTTCCCAGAGCCGTCGTGCCGTGGCCTGGCTGGCGCTGCCGGATGCCGGGGCGGCTATCCACTTGCTGGCGAGTTTGCGTCAGCGCGCAGGAGAGCGCCTCACGGCTTTCGAAATCGTTTGCTCGGCAGCACATGAGTTAGTGCTCCAGAAAATGCCCGGCAGCGTGCGTCCGCTGGCTGAACCTGCACCCTGGTATGCACTTGTCGAGCTGGCTGATAGTGATCTGGCAGCCGAGCTTGAAATTTTGCTTGAAACTGCGTTGAGTGAGGCGTTTGAAGCTGGCTGGGTGATTGATGCCGTGTTGGCAGGTAAGGAAAGCCAGGCTCAGGCCTTGTGGGCCTTGCGTGAAAACATTTCTGAAGCGCAGAAAAAGGACGGCATCAGCATCAAGCACGATGTGTCGGTGCCGGTCAGCGCGATTCCGGCCTTTTTGCAACAGGCAGATGCAGCGTTGGAAGCAGCCTTCCCGGGCGTGCGCATCGTGGCTTTCGGGCACGCAGGGGATGGCAATCTGCACTACAACCCCTCGATGCCGCAAGGGGGCGAAGCCAATGTGGCGTTCGTAGCCCGGACGACCGAGGTCAATCGCATCGTGCATGACATCGTGGCGGCACTGGGCGGATCGATCTCGGCCGAGCATGGTCTTGGCCAGCTCAAACGCGACGAAATCCTGCGCTACAAGAGCGAAGTCGAGATGGACATGATGCGCACCATCAAGGCCGCTTTTGATCCGCGCGGGCTGATGAATCCGGGCAAGCTTCTGTAGCGGAAACGCGTCGTGCCGGGCGGCTGGATGGCGATGCGCTTTCATGCAAATAACTTCGCGAAATGGTCTTGACGAGGTGCCGATCGCTGTCTAGAATCTCGCTTCTTCGCTGGACGGGGGTATAGCTCAGCTGGGAGAGCGCTTGCATGGCATGCAAGAGGTCATCGGTTCGATCCCGTTTACCTCCACCACTCCAACGAAGAAAAAGCAGTACCAGGTCCCCATCGTCTAGAGGCCTAGGACACCGCCCTTTCACGGCGATAACCGGGGTTCGAATCCCCGTGGGGACGCCAGATTCGAGGATGTTGCAATAGCCGCGCAACGTTCAGCAGTTCAAAGGCTGCAGCTTCTGCTGTGGTCATGGAGTGGTAGTTCAGTTGGTTAGAATACCGGCCTGTCACGCCGGGGGTCGCGGGTTCGAGTCCCGTCCACTCCGCCAACTTTCGAGCCTTCCTTCGGGAAGGGTCGGGACCCTGTCGGTACGGGGGTATAGCTCAGCTGGGAGAGCGCTTGCATGGCATGCAAGAGGTCATCGGTTCGATCCCGTTTACCTCCACCATTTACCGACAGCGCGCAAGTGATTGCGCACAGGCCAAGTCCCCATCGTCTAGAGGCCTAGGACACCGCCCTTTCACGGCGATAACCGGGGTTCGAATCCCCGTGGGGACGCCACAGATTCGAGGGTGCTGCAGTTTGCGGCATTCGCAAGAGCAAGGAGTGCAGTTCAGGCTGCGCTCATGGAGTGGTAGTTCAGTTGGTTAGAATACCGGCCTGTCACGCCGGGGGTCGCGGGTTCGAGTCCCGTCCACTCCGCCAAAAAAAAGCAACGCCCTGCAAAATCGTGAAACCGGTTTTGTAGGGCGTTTTGCTTTACTGCATCGGAACCTGTCTGGTGATGTAGCGGATGAGCCTGCTGCTTTTGCCTGCCATCCACTTAGGGCATGGAGAAAAAAGAGCTCAGATGGAGTCGCGGCGCTTTGCTGTGCTGCTGGTTTTGCGGCCCGGGGTGTTTGTCTGGGGAACCGGGGCTTTGTACTTGGCCTCGTTGAGAGCGCCGCGTCGGCTGGCTTCGGCCTCCGCTTCAGCCGCTGCGATGTTCATGTTCTCCAGGATACGCTCGATCTGAACCACGATTTCCTGAGCAGTGGCGTAATCGAGGCGGAAGAAATCCTTGCGCGCTTCTACGTCCACCCGGGTCAGATTGCCGGAGAGTGTCTCCAGGCCGATCGTGATCTTCAGTTCTCCGACCCGGGCACGGGTCTGTTGGCCGTTCAGGGTGCTGTTGACCTCATCTACCTCCAGCATCATCTTGCGCGTGGCCAGTTGCATGGCGTTATCGACCTTGCTGAGCGGCTCGCTGAAGGTGCGCGTGGCGGTGCCGGTCATCTGGTGCGACAGGCCAGCGCCTGCTCCAGCCCCAGCCAGGCTGACCGCTAATGCCGCACAACCATTCAGGCACAGCAGGGTCAGCAGGCAGACCGGCATCTTCAGGCTGGAGATGAGCGTTCGGAGGGCGGTCGGGCTGTTTTTCATGATCTGGAGGGCGAGGCGTTTCGATGAGGTGCCAGGATCACCGAGCAGCCCACATGCCAGTGAAAGGGTGTTCCGCGTCGCTCTGACGAAAGCGCATAAAACGTTACTGAGCGGTTGTTTTTACCGGTGGAGTGGCGCCTTTGGAATGCGCAGCAAGCACCGGCACGTACATGCAGCTGCCGATCTGCGTCACTCCTGAGCGGAGTACGCCAGTCTTCGGGATGGCGGAGGCTCCTATCAACGAAACGGAAGTGTGGATCAGAAAATTCTGTGGAACATTCGCTTGCGTACGTTTTCTATCCATTAGCTGCAATTGATGCAGCTTGAGGAGGATCGAAAACATGAATATTCGTCAGGAACTGGGCCTGCTGGCCGAATTGTATGACTCGCCGCTGCTCTCTGAGGTGAGCAAGCAGCGCGTGCGCCGCGCGCTGAATGAAGCGCAGACGGTGGCCGAACGTAATCGGGTGATGGCGGAAGTGCGGGTTAGCCTGCGCTGCCTGCTGGCTTGAGTCTGCATGGCACAGCCTCTGCGCGAGAGTATTTCGCATTGAATGCTGGTGGGCTCGGGTTTCGGGTGCAGAGCCATGTACCATCCGGCTTCATTTGTTAGAAGAGAAGCCCCTCCCGCATGAAACAGGAAGACCAAGCCCGCCGCGCGATCATGGCTGCGGTGCAACTGCCGCAGGTTAGTGATGTCGAGTTCGAAGCTTCGCTCATGGAGCTGCGCGAGCTGGCAAAAACGCTGGGCTTTACGGTGGTGAAGTGCTTTGTGCAGAAGCGCGCTGGTTTTGACCAGACAGGCTACCTCGGGGTGGGCAAGCGCCAGGAAATCGCCGAGTACGTGAATGGTGTGGCCGCTTTTGATGAACTCGATGGCACACCGCTGCTAAGCGAGCCGGAGGGGGGCGAGATCGAGGCGCTTCTGGTTGATCACGAAATTTCGCCTTCGCAGGCCCGTAACCTGGAGTTGGCCGTGGGCTGCGAGGTGATGGACCGCACCATGGTTATTCTCGAGATCTTCCACCGCAATGCACGCTCGCGGGCAGCCAAGGCACAGGTCGAGATCGCGCGGCTCGGTTACATGGCGCCGCGCCTGCGTGAAGCGGCCAAGCTGGCCGGGCCGCAGGGCCGCCAGCGTAGCGGCATGGGAGGGCGGGGGGCTGGTGAATCGCATACCGAACTGGACCGCCGCAAGATCCGCGACCGGATCGCCGAGCTGCAGCTCGAGATTGTTGCCATGGAGGCCGAACGCAAGACTCAGCGTGCGCGCCGCCAGGAGCGCAAAGGCCTCGCCGGAGTCGCCCTGGTAGGCTACACGAATGCCGGCAAGTCCACCCTGATGCGGGCACTGACCGGCAGTGAGGTGCTGGTGGCCAACAAGTTGTTTGCGACGCTCGATACCACCGTGCGCGCCCTCTACCCGGAGAGCGTACCGCGGGTATTGGTGAGCGATACGGTGGGCTTCATCAAGAATCTGCCGCATGGCCTCGTGGCCTCGTTCAAATCCACGCTGGACGAGGCGCTGGATGCGGAGTTGCTGCTGCATGTGATCGACGCGAGCGACCCCGGGTTCGAGCGCCAGCTCGAAGTGACCGACCATGTGCTGGCCGAGATCGGTGCGGACGAGTTACCGCGCATCCGGGTCTTCAACAAGATCGATTTCGTGGGCGACGAAGCCGCTCAGGCCGCCTGCACAGCCGCTTTGCGCGAAAAGTATCCGGACTGCGTGGTGATGAGTGCGCGTAATCCGGCTGACGTGGCTCGCATGCACGCTCGCATCGTGGCCTTCTTCCAGCAGGATCTGGTCGAGGGCGAGCTGCTCCTGCCCTGGTCTGCGCAACAGTTGCGCAAGGACATTTATGCCAGCTGCGCAGTGCTGGAAGAGAGTGCCAGCGAAGAGGGAGCCATTTTCCGGGTGCGCAGCGAAGCGGAAAACCTTGAGCAGTTGAGAACCCTGATCGCGCAGGCCTGATCTGCCGGCCCGGCCGGTTTTATCCGGCCGGCATGAGTCCAGGTGGATACAGGGCAGACTCCGCTGGTGCGGCGCATCGCACTCGCCTGTCGGCCCACCCGCGTTTCCCCGGCGCAGCCCGCATAAGCTGCGAGCGCCATTCAATCCGGGCGGCTGGCGTAGCTATTGCGCCAGGCCGCACGAATATCCGGGGAGTCCACCATGCAAGTCCGACGCATCCTTTCTGCACTACTGTGCACGACCGCATTGACCTTGAGCGCGGCTGCACAGGCCTATTCGGTCAACGACAGCGGCCGCCTGCTCAATGCCCAGGGCCAGGAAATCCGCCTCAACGGCGTGAACTGGTTCGGTTTCGAAACCACCAATTACACCCTGCACGGGCTGTGGACGATCAACTGGAAAGACTCGATCGCCCAGATCAAGGCCAGTGGTTTCAACGCTGTGCGCCTGCCGTTCTGCCCCAATACCCTGCGTGGCGTGGCCCCCAACAGCATCAATTATTCGGCCAACCCGGATCTTTCCGGATTGAACTCGCTGCAGTTGCTCGACAAGGTGGTGAAGCAGCTCTCGGCTGAAGGCATGTATGTGCTGCTGGATCATCACCGCCCGGACTGCAACGCGATTTCCGAGCTGTGGTACACCGACAGCTACACCGAAGCACAGTGGATCGCCGATCTCAAATTCGTGGCTGATCGTTACAAGAGCGTCGCCGGCGTGATTGGCCTGGATCTGAAGAACGAGCCGCATGGAGCGGCAAGCTGGGGCAACAGCAAGGCCGCCACGGACTGGAACAAGGCCGCCGAGCGTGCAGCCAAGGCCGTGCTGGCTGTGGCGCCGGACTGGCTGATGTTCGTCGAAGGCATCAGCGCCAATGATGGTTGCTCGGATTACCGCGCTTACTGGTGGGGCGGCAACATTACCCCGCTGAAGTGCTATCCGCTGGACATCCCGCGTAACCGCCTGGTGCTCTCGCCGCACGTGTATGGCCCGGACGTTTACATGCAGCCGTATTTCAGCGACAGCGCCTTCCCGAACAACATGCCGGCGATCTGGGATGCCCAGTTCGGTTTTGCGGCCAGCCTCAACTACGCGGTGGTGCCGGGTGAGTTCGGCGGCAAGTATGGTCAGGGTCAGGCCAAGGACAAGATCTGGCAGGACAAGCTGGTCGATTACCTGATCGAGCGCCGCATCACCAACTTCTTCTACTGGTCGTGGAACCCGAACAGCGGTGACACCGGCGGCATCCTGCAGGATGACTGGAAGACCGTGCGCAGCGACAAGCTGGCCCTGCTCAAGCGCCTGATGGTGGTGAATGCCTCGAGCAGCAGTGCTTCGTCCAGCGCAGCTGCCTCGAGTAGCGCCGCTTCCAGTGCTGCCGCGTCTTCGCGTGCGGCCTCCAGCAGCAGCGTCAGTAGTGCGGCCAGCTCCTCCCGCGCCGCGTCCTCTGCGACTGCGTCGAGCGCAATGGCAGCCAGTTCTTCGCGCGCTTCGTCCAGCGCCGCTTCATCCGCCGCCAGTTCGGCCGCCCGCAGCTCGGCGACCAGTTCTGCAGCGAGTTCGGCGAGCAGCTCCAGCGCCGCGGGGGCCGGCTCGGTCAGCGCCAGCTACACCGTGAACAATGACTGGGGGTCGGGCTACTGCGCCACCGTGCGTCTCACCAACACCGGCAGCAGCAGTGTTATCTGGAGCGCCGCGATGAACGTGGAAGGAAAGCTCAGCCAGATGTGGAATGCCACCTGGAGCCAGAGCGGCAGCACCGTGAGCTTCAAGGGCATGGCCTGGAACGGCAGCCTGGCTGCGGGGGCGGTGAATACTTCGATCGGCTTCTGCGCCAATCGCTGACAACGACGCCAAGCTCGGAAAAACGGCCCTTCGCGGGCCGTTTTTCATTGTGGCGACCGCACGGTGGGCGGTTTCAGCGGGTGGAGCTGAATTGCTTCACCGCGGCGCGGGCGGCCAGCGGATCGTCGCTGAAGAAGCCGTCCACGCCGGCGTTCAGGTAGGCAGCGATTTCGCTGGCCATGTCGCCGCGCGTACTGGGTGAGCTGCGCTCGCCCTGGCGAAACTCGACGGGCAGGAAGGGGTTTTCCGGGCGCAGGGTCCAGATGTGGATTGCCAGCCCGGCGGCATGGGCGTCGGCCACGAAGCTGCCGGGCTGCCCGAGGTGGTTGTCGGCGGTTCGTGGGATCACGATTTCCTTGTACGGCCCAACGCCGTCGGCGTAGCGGGCGATCTCGCGCAGGCCGGCTGCAGTGGCAAGATCGGCGTAGCTGCGCGGATCTTGGCTGGCGATGAAATCCCACGGCTTGTTGCGCGGCGTGCCATTGGCGGCCGGCGCGTTGGCCGGGTTGTCGAGCAGTTGCACCAGGGGCAGATCGGTCATGCCGCGCAGGCGCTTGAGGTTGCCCACTTCGAAGCTCTGGATGAAGACCGGTGCCTGCTTGCCGCGCCAGCCGGCCGCATGCAGGGTGGCCACCAGTGGCTCTTCGAGTGGCAGGCCGAGCTGGCGGAAGTAACTTGGGTGCTTGGTTTCAGGGTAGATCGCAATGCGCTGGCCGGTCTTCTGTTTATGGGTCTTGACCAGGGCGATCACTTCGTCGAGGGTCGGGATCTCGAACTGGCCGTCGAAGGCGGTATTGGCTGGGCGATTGGCCGGAATGCGCTCGCGGGCGCGCAGGCTCTTGAGCTCGGCGAGTGTGAAGTCCTCGGTGAACCAGCCTTCCACCGGGAGACCATCGATTTCCTTGCGCGTTTTGCGGTGGGCGAATTCCGGATGGCGGGCGACATCGGTGGTGCCACCGATCTCGTTCTCGTGGCGGGCCACCAGCACGCCGTCACGGGTGATCACCAGATCCGGCTCGATCACGTCGGCACCTTGTTCGATGGCCAGCTGATAGGCGGCGAGGGTGTGTTCGGGGCGATGGGCGCTGGCGCCGCGGTGGGCAATCACGAGTGGCTGCGCGTCAGGCGCGCGGCCAAGGCGGGGGCTGTCGGTGGCGCAGGCAGCGAGGCTCAGGCTCATGGCGATCAGGGGCAGGAGGAAGGATGGCTGCATGGTAATCCTCGTGAATTCGGATGGGGAGGCGGCCGACCCTGCCACCGGAGAGGCAGGGTCGGACAGGCGCTCAGCGGGCGTCGACCAGCGCACGGATATCGAGCAGGGTCAGCTCGTTGTCATCCGGCTTGCCGATCTGGCGGCCTGAGGAGTAGGGGAAGTTGTTGTCGTTCACGACCACAATGTGATGGCGGTCGACGATCGTGAGTCCCTCCGGCCCGAGATGCGGCAGCACGAAGTTGTCTTCATTGGGCCCCAGTTTTGCCCGGCGCTGCGGGTTGGCGATGCGGGTCAGATCGATATAGGCGATCTTGCGCACAAAGCCGTCGGCATCCGGATTGGCCAGATCGATCTTGTAGATGCGCTTGAAGCGGGCCGGGCGGGTGAAGCAATCGGTGCGCAGCGGCTCGGCCGGGCAGCCGGGGCCGGCGCCTTCGCTGGCGTCATCGCGTTCGATCACGAGGCCACTGCCGGCGTCCAGCAACTGGAAGTCTGCAGCCACATTACCGGCTTCTTCGAAGCGGTACTTCCATTCGCGGCCGGTGTAGCGCTGGCTGGCTACATCGAGTTCGAGGATATGGGTGTAGGGTTTGCCGTCCGCCTGTTCGAAGGCCTTGGTGGCGGCATCGTAGAGCGGCCACTCGAACATCGGGTAGAGCGTCTTGCCATCGGGGGATTGAGCCATCGGCTCGAAACCGCCCGAGCGGCGCACTTGCCAGCCGGGTACGCCATCGGAGGGCAGGTTGCCGACGCGGCCATTCAGATAGTGGTCTGGCGAGCGGTAGGCCTTGCCATTGACAACGGTTTCGATCACGCCCAGCACGCGGCCTTGCGGCGTAACGCGCAGCACGTAGGGGCCGAATTCGTCGCCGATCCACCATTCCTTGCCGACGACCTGGATGGACTCCACATCCAGATCGGCGCCGGTCAGGTAACGCTCCTTGCTGTTCTCGTTGAGGATGAAGAAGGGCAGCTTGCGATCCGGAT
Source organism: Uliginosibacterium aquaticum (assembly GCF_012972705.2). Taxonomy (GTDB): domain Bacteria; phylum Pseudomonadota; class Gammaproteobacteria; order Burkholderiales; family Rhodocyclaceae; genus Uliginosibacterium; species Uliginosibacterium aquaticum. The sequence continues at coordinate 1,134,356 of NZ_JABCSC020000001.1, forward strand.
CGTGCAGGAAGATGGTCTGCTCGACCCGGCTCTTGCCGCTTGCCCAGTCCACCTTGAGGCGATGCACCATCAGCAGGGCATCTTGTGAATTGATCTTGTTGCCGAAGCCATTGTCGGTGAGGGCCAGGAAATGCTCACGGTCCAGTGCCACGATGCCGGAGAAACCCTGAATGGCCTGACCCTTGATCGGCAGGGCTCCGCCCGAGGCGCGCGGCGCCTTCGGGTCGCCCACGAAGGTATTGGTCCGCTCCGTGCCGAGTTGATCCTTGCGGGTGCGCTCGTTATTGGCGAACTTGCCGGCGGTGGCGAACAGTGGGCCGGCGGCTTTCGGCGCCTGGGTCACGGTGTTGAAGGGCAGGCTGGCATGACCGGCGAGCTCTGCGGTGACGGCTTGTTGCGCGCCGGCAAGGCCGCTCCAGGCGGCGAGCAATGCGGCGATCAGTTGTTTATGGACGTGATGCATCGATGATCCTCTAGGCTTGCGGATGGAAAACCCGACACTCTGTCGCAGGGCGATGACAGGGGCGCTACGGGAGGATTGCGGGGTGGTGAATCCTGCGCACCGATCAAGCACTACGACTGCATTTCATGCACCTCGCCGGCGCCTGCAGGAAGGTGATTTCCTAGCGTGCCGGGTGTCGGATCCGCATAAGAAGATTTTCTGCTCCTTGCCGCAGGCGGCTTTCCGGCGGGATGGATGTTGCGCTGCAAAAACCGGGAACGTCTTTTGCTGGGCTTCAGATGGAAGCTGGCTGGCTTCCGGGTGATGGCACAACGTTTTCAGGCAGGGAGATGATCATGAGCACTGAAGAAAACCATGGCTATGTGGATGCTGCTGATTTCATGGCGGATGTTGAAATCGAGCGCCAGGAGTATCTGGACGAGACCCATCTGGAGAGCACCCAGTTCGGCGCCGGGCGCTGGGCTGACGAGTTCCGCAGCGTGCTCTGGTAAAGCAGACCGGAGTCGCGTTCGAGGATTGGCTGGCAGAGGCACTCTGCCAGCTTTTTATTCTGGCGCGCCCTGCGCCAGCGCGGCTTCCATAGCCTGCGCCAGACGGAAATCCAGTTCTGTGATGCCGCCCGCATCGTGGGTGGTGAGTGCGACCTGCACACGGTTGTACACGTTGCGCCATTCCGGGTGGTGATCCAGCGCCTCGGCAGCCTCCGCGACGCGGCTCATGAAGCCAAAGGCCGCGCGGAAATCGTGAAAGCGGAAGGTCTTCGCGAGCTTGCCTTCCTGCACTTGCCAAGGGTGTTCATTGTGCGTGTTCAACGCAATCAGTGAGGCCTGGACGGCATCATCATCAAGCAGGGGGGGGCGCATGGACTTCTCCTCGGGGCGGGTTGCTTCCAGCCTAGCCGACGCCGGCGCGCAAATCAGTTGCCGTGAGGTGAGCAAACGTAAAAAAAGGATGGCCGGAGCCATCCTTTTTTCATTGCCGGGGCGCGACGCCTTACGGGGTCGGCGTCCAGCCTATGGCGCTGAACACCGCGTTGCGATCGCCGAGGCCGGCGGTGCCGAGATCCGTGGCGGTGAGTTGCAGGCTGTTGCTCGAGCGGCCCGAGACAGTGAGCGGATTGCCGCTCATGTCCATGCTGCCGTACTCGCGCCAGCCGGTGCTGGCGGTGGCCGTCGCCGGGTTCGGTGCAGGATTGCCGGAAACATTGGCAGCCCAGCCCAGCGGGATGATGTGGGTATCCATCTTGCAGCTCACGAAGGCGATGTTGTCCACCCAGGTGCCTGCGGCTGCGCGGGCCAGGTAGCTGGAGGCATTGCTGCCGGTAGCCACCTTCACGCCGGCGGGGCCGTCAGCGTAGGTCAGCGAGCTGTTCAGGAACACGAAGCCCTTGCCGCCGGAGTAGGTGCGGGCCTGCAGGATGTAGCCCCCCGTGCCGTTGGCATAGCTGGCGTTGCTGGCGGGGTACTGCGAGTCGCCGATCATTTCGATCGTGCTGTTTTCGAACAGCGACGCGTAGTTGTTGCCCCAGATGAAGTCCACATTGCCGGACACCTTGGTGTTGTAGAACCAGGTGTAGCCCTGCAGTTGCAGCGTGTCCTGCTCGCTGTAGAAGTCAGCGTTCTTGGCGATCAGGCGGTGGCCGCTGGTCAGCGTGGCGGTGCTTGATTTGAAGAAGATGACTTCGGCCTGGTTCGAGTAGGTGCTGGCGCGGGTGTGGGTGCTCTTCAGGGTCAGCGTATCGAGCGTGAGCAGATCGCTGTTTTCCGCGAAGAACACGGCACGGCCGCCACCCGAGGTCGGCGCGCCGGTGGCGCTGGTGCCGCTGCCCGAGTTCAGGGTTTCGTAGTTGTTGTACTGCAGGACCACGCCGGAGCGGCTTTCGCCCTGGATGGTGACGCCCGCACGGTTGTAGAGATACAGCAGCTCGTTATAGGTGCCGTTCTTCACCGCGATGACCGGGTTGCTGACGCTGCTGTTGGTCATCACATGGTTCAGGGCGCCCTGCACGCTGCGGTAGTCAGCGCTGCTGCCGTCATCGTCCACCGTGATGGTGGTGAGCGTGGCGGCCGGTGCCGTCGATTTGGTGGTGAAGCTCCAGCCTGCGGCCTTGCCGATGCCGGCGAAGGCCTTGCCGTTGAGGGTGGCGCCGCTGAAGGCGGTGCTGGAGATGCCCACGTAGTAGCTCGTGCCGTAGGCCAGCTTGCCGCTGTGGGGCGTGATGGTCACCGTGTTGCCACTGATCTGGATCGGGGTGGTGGCCACGCCGCGCCGGTTGCTGCCGGAGACGCCGATGCTGTCGCTTTCGCCGCTCAGATTGATGCGGTCGACCAAGGTGCCATCACTCTTGAAGATGCGGATGGTGCCGGCGCTGCCCAGGGTCGGGGCGGAATCGAAAGTCAGCTTCAGATTGTCGTCGGTGTAGGCGGTGGTGGCTGCCGGGGCCGGATAGACCTGGCTGGCGCTCAGCGAGTAGGTGGCGGTGGAGTCCACGTACTGCGGGGCGATGGTGGCGGCGATCTTCTTGATCAGCGTGCTGTCCGAACCGCTGGTGAAGGTGATGTTCGCCGTGCCGGCGGTCAGCGGCGTCAGGGTGACGGTCGTGCTGGTGCCGGTGGTGGCGCCCTTGCTCACGCTGACGACGCCGGGTTTGTCGGACACCACGCTGAAGTCGTCCGCAGTCGTGCCATCGCTCTTGGCCGCATTCACGGTGATCGTGTAGGGGCTGTCACCCGCATCGGCCGCATACGTGGTTGCTGCCGGGCTGATCGAGAACAGCACCGGCTTGTCGGCCGGATTGCCCACCTTGATGTCGTCGATGAAGAAGGACTTGTTGTTGGTGAACAGGCCGATCTTGCCGCTGGTGAAGGTCGCGTCGGTCGTCGTGCCGAGGTTTTCGCCATCCATGTAGACGGTGATGGTGCTGCCTGAGATTTCCAGGCGCACCTTGTACCAGTTGCTGTCCTGGCTGATCGCGCGCTTGGTCTGCACGGCGCGGGTGATGGTGCCAGCCTTCATGTAACCGGCTTCAACCTGGGTGCTGCCGGTGCTGTTCTGCACGTTGAGGCCGCCCAGGTACCAGTTGTTGCTGGCTGTGTAGCGACCGAGCATGTAGAGCTGCTTGTTGCCGGTGGTGCCGTTGGTGAGGGGCTTGATGCGGGCCTCGACGTAGTAGTCCGCCTTGTTGCCAAGCTTGGCCGTCCACACGGCATCCTTGATCAGGGCGATCACGGTGTTGCTGGCCGTGCCGCCTGCGGTGTATTTGAGGGCCTTGGTCGTGGCGCCGGCAAAGTCGGTAGTGTCTTCCACGCTGAAGGCGCCGCCAGTGTTGGGTGTCAGATCCCAGTTATCCGTGTTGCCGGCCTGGAAATCATCGCAGAAGTACAGATTGCTGCTGGTGGCCGGGCAGGTCTGGGCGTTGGCCACCGAGCTGGCGCTGGTTGCCGTGCTGGAGGCCGCATTGGAACTGGCGCTGCTGTTGGTGGCCGCACTGGATGTGCTGGCTGACGTGCCTGCGCTCGAAGTGCTGTTTGCCGAGCCGCCTGTTTCCGATGAGCCGGAGCTGCCACCGCCGCCGCAGGCGGACAGCACCAGCGCGCAGAGCAGCGTTGTTGCGGCAAGGCTGCCGCATTGCTTGATCATGTTCATTTTGTCTCCTCTTGTTTTACATACCCCGGACCCACCTGTGAGTGAGCCCGGCCACCTGCCTGCCCGCTGCATGGCGCCAGAATCTGACGACAAGGCCTGCGGACATCGAACTTCCCCACACCGGAGACAGGCTCTGCGCAGCGTGCAGAGGTGTCGGGGTCGGTGTGGCCATTGCGTTCAGGGGAGGGCGCCAGAAGGCGCAAAGGGCTGCCGGATCTTGCTCGGGTCCCCGGATCTGCCTGCGGTAGAAGACCCGGCCGGCAGATGAAACTGGATATGGCTGCTTGAGCAGCTTCTGGGGAGATATGTTACCGAAAACAATTTAAATGTTTTCGGTAACCGTCTGGTTTTTTAAAGTCTGTTGCTTTTGTGCAAACGCAGCGCCTGTCGATGGGCAGACAAGTCTCCCGCTCTGTGGCGTGTGGGGTATGGGGGATTGAAGCCGCGCGGGGGGGGGGGCCAGACCGGCAAGGTGCCGGTCTGGTGGGGGATGGTTTGTGCAGCGCTGGCTGGGGCGGCGGAGTCTTAACCGGTGCATGGCCCGGCGACGATCAGCGCTCCGGCAGGCGGTGTGCCAGAAGCGTCTGATTGACTCCGCAGAGCGCCTGAAGCGCGGCTACGTCCGCACGCAGGGCGTTCAGCCCAGGCGTTCCTCACGCATGGCGCGCTTGTTGATCTTGCCGACACTAGTCTTGGCGAGCGCCTGTACGAATTGCACCTGAAGCAGCACGCCGTGGCGCGAGATGCCGGTGGCTTCGATCAGGTGGGCCGAGAAGTTGCGGATCGTGTGCTCCGTCACCTTGCCGTCGAAATCCGGCTTCAGCACCACCAGGGCCAGCGGGCGTTCACCCCACTTTTCGTCCGGCACACCGATCACGGCCACTTCATGCACGGCTTCGTGCTTGCCGACCACGTCCTCCAGCGCCAGTGAGGAGGTCCATTCGCCGGCCGTCTTGATCACGTCCTTGATGCGGTCGGTGATCTTGAGGAAGCCGCGGGCGTCGATGTGGCCAATGTCCTGGGTGTGGAGATAACCGCCATCCCACAGGTGTTCGGAGGCTTCCGGCGCGCGCAGGTAGCCTTGAGTGAGCCAGGGCGTACGCACGACGACTTCGCCGGTGGCGGCACCATCGTGCGCCAGCTCCGCCATGTGTGGATCCACCACGCGCAGATCAACCAGCGGCATCGGCCGGCCGGTCTTGGCGCGCAAGGTGGCCTGTGCCTCGGTGGCGAGCTCCAGATCGGCGCTGTTGAGGTTGGCCAGGGTCAGCACCGGGCAGGTTTCGGACATGCCATAACCGGTGAACAGATCGATGCCGCGCTTCATGGCCGCAATGGCCTGGGCCTGCGGCAGGGCGGAGCCACCGATCACGACTTTCCAGCCGGAGAAATCTACCTCGGCGGTGTGTGGATGGGTCAGCAGCATGTGCAGGATGGTCGGTACGCAATGCGAGTAAGTGACTTTTTCCTCGCGGATCAGGCGCAGCAGGCTGTCCGGCATGTACTTGCCCGGATACACCTGACGCAGTCCCAGCATTGTCGCCAGATACGGAAAGCCCCAGGCATGCACATGGAACATCGGCGTGATCGGCATGTACACGTCTTCACGATGCATCCGCCCCTGGCCCGGCGCGGTGCCCAGCGCGCTGGCCAGCGACAGGGTGTGCAGCACGAGCTGGCGATGGCTGAAGTAAACACCCTTGGGCTCGCCGGTGGTGCCGGTGGTGTAGAACACGGTGGCTTGCGCGTTCTCGTCGAAATCCGGGAAGTCGTAGTCGGCCGCCGCCGCGCCGAGCAGGGCTTCGTATTCGCCGGCGAGGGTGACCGGCGCTGCCTTGGGGGCCGCCTCATCGCTGATCAGCACGAAATGCCGCACCCGCTTGAGGCGGGGGGCGATCGAGGCGAGCAGCGGGAAGAACTCCTCGTTCACCAGTACCACATCCGCCTCTGCGTGGTTCAGGGTGTAGAGGATCTGCTCGGCCGAGAGGCGCACGTTCACGGTCTGCAGGATCGCCCCCATCATCGGTACGGCGAAGAAGCACTCGAGATAGCGGTGGCTGTCCCAGTCCATGACTGCCACGGTCTGGCCGGCTTCCACGCCCAGTGCGCTGAGTGTATTGGCCAGGCGTCCGAGGCGCTGACGGAACTCCCGATAGCTGTAGCGCAGACCGCCGCGATAGCTGATCTCTTGATCCGGCGCCGTGGCCAGCGGGGTGTGCAGCAACTGCTTGATCAGCAGCGGATAAGTGTAGGCAGACGGCGTCGACTGGATCAGTTTGACCGGCATGAAGATGTCTCCGTTTATAGGTATGACGGAGCGTCTCGCTCCGTACGGACGCGCATCTTAACGCTGCTCACCGCATCCTGTACCAGGCAGTACAGCCTGCTCAGGCGGTGATGCTCACGCGCAGGCTGGCCGTGTAGCCCGTGGCTAGATCGCCGCTCAGGCTCGCCATCTGCAGCGCGGCGCCATCGTCGCTGAACACGTTGTCGGTGCTCAGTGAGATGGCCGCCAGATTGGCCTGGCTGCTGGCGTAGCCACTGGCCGAGCCATATACCGTGGCGCAGCTGGAGGCGGGCAGGGCAAGCTGGGAGGTTTTCAGATCATTGTTGCCGCTCACGGCGGAGGCTAGGGAGGCATACACCTCGAAGTGGATATGTGGCCAGCGCCCGCTGTAGCAGCCGGGGAAGATGCTGGTGAAGCGGACTTCGCCGTTGGCGTCGCTGACCTGCACCCCGCGCAGATAGTTTTCAGCCGTGATGCCAGTTGAGTACAGCGAGTAGTTGCCATCGCGATTGCAGTGCCACAGATAGACGGCGTAGCCAGCCAGGGGCGTGCAGGCGGTGTTGGTGAGCGTCAGCACGAGGGTGAGCGGCACGCCGGCAGCCACGCCGCTGGCGCTGCCAAAGCTCGCGCGGATATCGCTGCGCACGATGCCGCTCTGGGTCAGGACATTCACCAGACCGCTGCTGTTGCTGTTGGTGCCATCCGCGGGATAGGGGCCTGCCGTTTCGCCCGGTATGTTCGAGCAGGCGCTGTTGCCGGAACTGGCCGAACTGCTGCGCGCGCTCGATGCCGAAGCGCTGCTTGTGGCCACGCCGCCACTGACACTTGAAGCGGTGCTGGCCGAGCTTGCGCCAGCTGAACTGCTGGCAGCGCTGGTGTTGCTGGCGCCGCCACCGCAAGCCTGCAGCAGGGTGATCAGACCGAAGCCGCTGAGGCCTTCGAGCAGCAGGCGGCGGCGCAGGTCCGGTGGCAGGTCGGCAAAAGACTTGTCCATGAGGCTCTCCTTGGGTGTGTTGGGCATGCGGTCGTTGCCGCATTGCCGGAGATCCTCGCATCACGAGCTGTTAAAGCGTTTAAAGCCAGGTCAAAGCCTGTGTCTGGCCGATGGCCGGAGGGCCTTGATTCAGGAGCGGTGAGCCTGCTGCAGGGCGATCAGCTCCGCCTCGCTGAAACCGGCAGCGCGGCGCGCCTCCAGATTGAAAGGGCCGCGCGGCAGGTTTGCGGAATAGTTGCGCGCCAGGCTTGCGAAGGCTTCGAGCGGATCGCGCCCGGCGGCTTCACACAGATGCTTGAACCAGCGGTTGCCGATGGCGACATGGCCGATCTCGTCGCGCAGGATCACATCGAGAATCTCTGCCCCGCGCACATCCCCGGCGCCAATCAGCTTGGCGCGGATGGCGGGGGAAACGTCCAGCCCGCGCGCTTCCAACATGCGGGGGACGAGGGCGAGGCGGGCAAGCAGGCTGTCACTGGTTTTGGCCGCCATTTCCCAGAGGCCGTTGTGGGCCGGAAAGTCGCCATAGGCGTGACCCAGGCTGGCCAGATGCGCACGCAGCAGCTCGAAGTGGTCGGCCTCTTCGCGCGCCACGCCGAGCCAGTCGCGATAGAAGGCCGGGGGCATGCCGGCAAAGCGCCACACGATATCCAGCGCCAGATTTACCGCGTTCAACTCGATATGCGCCAGTGCGTGGATCAGGGCTGCACGGCCGGCCAGCGTGGAGAGTGCGCGCTGTGGCACATCACGCGGCATCACCAGCTGCGGACGCGCCTCGCGGCCAGGCAGCAGCGTGGCGGGCTGGAGCAGGGCGGAGGTATCGAGCGCGCAGTCTGGCGCGATGGCCCTCAGGGCTGCGCATTTCGCGTCGGGCGAGGCGATGGCGAGGGTGGCGAGGGCCAGCTGGCGCAGTTCGGACATGGCGGCATTTTACGTTGCAGCGCGTTTGCCGGAGCGTCTGGGGCCTAGAATGAATTCTCAAGCCCGCAAGGAGGTCAGCATGGAAGCTCCCGTCCATTCGATGAACGCGCTGTTTGCGCAACTGGGCCTGGCTGCGGATGACGCGGCCATCAACGCCTTCATTGCCGCGCATGGCCCGCTGCGAGGCGACGCCCGGCTGGCCGAGGCCTCCTTCTGGTCGCCCTCGCAACGCGAGATGCTGCGTAACGAGGTGTGTGTGGATGCGGACTGGGCGGGCGTGATCGACCAGCTTGATGCGCGCCTGCGCGGGCATGCCTAGGCCGCTGCTTGCATGAAAAAGGCCGGATGCTGGGCATCCGGCCTGGTTCTGCGGCGGAGACGGAATCAGAAGGGCGCTACGCCTGCGGCCTTCCACGGATCAATCTTGTCCACGCCCGCGGCAGACATGACCTTGACCGGAATGCCAGCCGGATTTTCCACCGCGTAGCTGTAGTAGCTCGCCGGATCGAAAGCGCTGCCACGCGTCTGCAGGCTGCCCGAGTTCTCCAGCACATTGTTGCGCTGAACCAGATCGCCCGGGCCGGATTCGGCATAGCCCACGTAAGCCGGATAGAGCACATTGCGGAAGTAATTGCCTTCCACCACCACGTCTGCCTCCATGGTCGATGCGATGCCATAGAGCTTGTTGCCATCGTAGAAATTGTTATAGACGTGCACCTCGCCGAAGCGCACGCGCGGGTGGCGCTGATCGGTCTGGAACCAGTTGTGATGGATCGAGGTTTTCAGGTAGCCGGTATCCGTGCTGGCGCCATCGCTGTGGCCGATCAGCATGGTCTTGCTGTGGTTCTTGAAGTGGCTGTAGCTGATCGTGATGTGGGAGGTCTGGCGGGTGATGTCGAAGAGCCCGTCATGTTCGAGGCCGTCCGGATACACGTCGCCGTCCGAGAACGTGCAGTGATCCACCCACACGTGGTGGGTGTTCTGGTTGATCTTCAGGGTGTCGTCCGGTGCTCCCTGGAAGAACACGTTACGGATGATGATGTTCTGACGCTTGTAGATCTCGAAGCCGCCATTGATCAGCTTCGCACCGGGCAGGCCGACCACAGTCTTGTCCGAGCGCAGCGGCACCATGCCCTGCATGTCGATCACCCCGTTGATCAGGATGATCAGCTTCTCGTTGCTGTCCGTCAGCGCCTTCAGATCGGTCAGGTTGCTCACCTTTACCGCCCGCCCACCGGCACCACCGGTCGTCGTCGCGAGGCCGAAGGCCGGCGCGGCAGCGAAACCATCGACGGCATTCAGCGTCGGGTCCACTGCCACGCTTGATGCCGCAGCACTGCTGGCCACCGCGCTGGAGGCTGCACTGGATGCTACGCTGGATCGGGCTGAGCTGGAGGCGGCCGACGAAGCCTTCGATGAGGCGGCTGATGACGCCGCGGAAGACGCCGCTACGCTGCTCGACGAGGCGCTGCCGGCCGCCATCGAACATTCATTGGTGCCGCCAGCAACACGACCGCCGAAGGTGGCCTCGGCGCACAGGAAAGTGCCACTCAGCGTCTTGTAGAAAAACTGGTCGGCACGGCCAAAAGCTACCTGGGTGTTGCTGGCCACACTGCAGGTCTTGCCCTCGTTACAGATCGTGGTGAAGCCCGCCGGCCGGTTCGCTGCCAGCGCGCCGCTCGCGAGTAGTGCAAGCACCACCCCGGAAACCAATCGCTTGAACATGATTCCTGACTCCTTTGAAGTGTCTCCATGACTTGCAGCATCTGAAGGCTGCTCGGCATATGCGGAATGCGTATGCCTGATCAAGATGGTTGGCCGGGATCCTCAAAGCAAGAACAAGTGTCGTCGCCTCGACCGACAGGCGACGAGTGGAAGCCTCCCGAGGGTTTGGGTGATGATTTTGGTGTTTATGGTGTTTTGTGACGGCCGCCTGGCCGTGCATCGCAGTGCTGGCTGTGCGGCAAGCCTTGAGCGGAGCCGGGGCTGGCTGGCGCTTCCTGCGCCCGATTCGCTCCGGAACTGCGTCACGGCCTGCGGAAATCTCCGCCGGACGCGCTTGACGCTGATCCCGCCCGGAGATTAGTTTGTAACAGTTACTGCCCGGTCCGGGCGCAAGCCCGGAGCCTGCAACGATGGTGGTAATGCTGCGGTTCTGCCGCAGCCATCAAAACAAATTGGAGACAAAACATGTTCAGCAAACTTCTGCTTGGCGGCACCGCTGCCTTGCTCGCGATGACCCACGCCCATGCCCAGACCGTGACCGGCTGCGGCACAGAAACCAGCAACCTCACGGCATCCAAGGTGTATTACGTGACGCCGAGCGCCTCCAGCAGTGGCGCCGGCACCAGCTTTTCGGCGCCGATGAGCTTTGCCACAGCGCTTTCGAAGGTGAGTGCAGGGCAGATGATCCTGCTCCAGCCCGGCACCTACAGCATCGCCTATACCGCCGGGGCCAAAAACACCATCACCCTGTCGAAGTCCGGCACCTCCGCTGCGAAGATCTACATGGTGGCCGCCAATTGCGGCCGCGCGGTGATCGACTTCTCCTTCCCCGCCAATACCTATGTCGATAGCTCCTACGGCTTTTATGTGACCGGCAGCTACTGGTATTTCAAGGGCATCGCCGTGACCCGCGCCGGCTACCAGGGCGCCTACGTCACCGGCGCCTACAACACCTTCGAGAACGCCGCTTTCTACAACAACCGCAACAGCGGGCTGGAGATCAACAAGGGCGGCTCCTATACCACGGTCATCAATACCGATTCCTACGAGAACTACGATCCGAAGAAACTGGGTGGCATGGCTGACGGCTTCGCGTCCAAGCAGACCCAAGGCCCTGGCAATGCCTTCTACGGCTGCCGTGCCTGGAATAACTCCGACGATGGCTTCGATACCTTCGACAGCACCCAGAAGGTCATCATTTCCAAGAGCTGGGCCTTCAAGAATGGCGTCGATATCTGGGGTTACGGCGGTTTTGTCGGTAACGGCAACGGCTTCAAGCTTGGTGGCAACAGCGTCGCCCAGAACAATGTGATCACCCAGTCGGTGGCCTTCGGTAACGTCAAGAAAGGCTTTGACCAGAACAGCAACACCGGCAGCGTCACGCTCTACAACAACACGTCCTACAAGAACGGCATCAACTACGGCTTCGGCCAGCCGGTCGCTTCGGGCTCCAAGCACATCTTCAAGAACAACATCTCGCTCTCGGGGACCAGTGCGGACAGCATCGCCAACGCCACTTCGAGCAACAACACCTGGAACAGCCTGGCCGCCAGCAGCTCGGATTTCGCCAGCCTCGACACCAGCCTCGCCACTGCCGCGCGCAATGCGGATGGCAGTCTGCCGAGCAACAACCTGTTCCGCCTCTCGTCTTCCAGCAAGATGATCAACAAAGGCGTGAACGTAGGCCTTTCCTATCTGGGCACGGCCCCGGACCTGGGGGCTTTCGAGCGCCAGTAAGCCGGCCCGGCGGTGCGATCGCGCGCCCTGGTAGCACAGCAAGCACGCCGCAAGCCGGCGTGTTTTTTTTTGCCCGCCGCTGGCGTGTTGTTCGAATGTAAAGATATATCTTTGTTCTTGATAAGAGTAATTCTTAGATATATCTTTTGTTCATGGCGTTCATCCGGACGCCGATGTAACAAGACACAGGAGCACGACATGCGAGGCATGCATCATGGCCATGGTGGCCATCCACACGGAAAACATCATCGGGGCGGCCCGATGGGCGAGGGACGCGAATTCAGGGGCGGCGGCATGGGCAAGCGGATGTTCGAGCACGGGCATCTGAAGCTGCTGGTGCTGAGCCTGCTGCAGGAGCAGCCGCGGCATGGTTACGAACTCATCAAGGCCATCGAGGAGCTGGCCGGTGGCGATTACGCGCCGAGCCCCGGCGTGATCTATCCCACCCTGACCTTGCTCGAAGAGCTCGGGCAGGCCAGTGTCAGCGAACACGGTGGCAAGAAGAAGTACGCCATTACTGCCGAGGGCGCCGTGCTGCTCGAAGCCGAGCGTGAAACACTGGAGCGCATCCGCGCTCGTCTGGCTGCGGCGGGCTCGGTGGCGGATGCCCGTCGCTCACCCGAGCTGCAGCGTGCCATTCACAACTTCAAAATGGCGCTTCATCTGCGTCTTGCGAAGGGCGAGCTGGATGCTGAAGCCACCGCCAGGATCACCGCCGCCATTGATCATGCGGCCCAGGAAATCGAGCGCAGCTGAGTGCTGGCGCAGACAGGAGAAACAGCATGAGAAAGCATCACTACCGTGTCACCCTTGAGCAATTGCCGCAGGAAGGCAGCAGTTTGCCGGAGCGCGCTCCGCTGAGTTTCGTGGCGCGCTGCCATGACGACATCTTTGCCATCGTCGAGCGCTCGCGCCAGCGCGGCACTTTGTCCGCCGACGATGCGGCCGCCATGGCGGTAGGCCTCAAGTTGCTCGGCGAAATCGTGCTGGAGCATCGCAACGACCCGCTCTACAGCGAGCTGTCCCAGGGCATCGGCGCCTTCATCAAGAAGCTCAAGTCGGGGGGCTGACCCGTGGATGGCGCCCAGCCTGCATGGCTGGCTGGTGCCGGAGCAGGCTTGTGCACCGCCCGGTTCGGCGGGCGATCCCCGCAAGCGGCAGGCGCAGCGGGCTCAGCCTTGCCAGACGCGGACGGCAGGCACGCGTTACAATGCGCGCTTCACTTGATTTCCTGTCCGAGACGTCTGACGTGACCGCAACCATCCTCCAGAAGATTCCCGCCGGCGAACGTGTCGGCATCGCCTTTTCCGGCGGCCTCGACACCAGCGCTGCCGTCCACTGGATGCGCGGCAAGGGTGCCGTGCCCTGTGCCTACACCGCCAACCTCGGCCAGCCGGACGAGAGCGACTACGAAGAGATTCCGCGCAAGGCCAAGGCCTACGGCGCCGAGATCGCCCGCCTGATCGATTGCCGCCCGCAGCTGGTGGCCGAGGGCATTGCCGCCATCCAGTGCGGCGCCTTCCACATCAAGAGCGGCGGCGCCACCTACTTCAACACCACCCCGCTGGGCCGTGCCGTGACCGGCACCGCGCTGGTTGTGGCAATGAAGGAAGACGGCGTCAACATCTGGGGTGACGGCAGCACCTACAAGGGCAACGACATCGAGCGTTTCTATCGCTACGGCCTGCTGGCCAATCCGGCGCTGAAGATCTACAAGCCCTGGCTGGACCAGCAGTTCATCGACGAGCTGGGCGGCCGCAAGGAAATGAGCGAATACCTCATCGCCAATGGCTTCGACTACAAGATGAGCGTCGAGAAGGCGTATTCCACCGATTCCAACATGCTCGGTGCCACGCACGAAGCCAAGGATCTGGAATTCCTGAATGCCGGCATGCACATCGTCAAGCCCATCATGGGCGTCGCCTTCTGGCGCGATGATGTGGTGATCAAGCCCGAAACCGTGACGGTGCGCTTTGAAGAAGGCGTGCCGGTCGCACTGAACGGCCAGACCTTCGCCAGTGCCGTCGATCTGTTCAACGAAGCCAACATCATCGGCGGCCGTCACGGCCTCGGCATGTGCGACCAGATCGAAAACCGCATCATTGAAGCCAAGAGCCGCGGCATCTACGAAGCCCCCGGCATGGCCCTGCTGCACATTGCTTACGAGCGCCTGGTGACTGGCATCCACAACGAAGACACCATCGAGCAGTACCGCATGAACGGCATGAAGCTCGGCCGTCTGCTGTACCAAGGCCGCTGGTTCGACCCGCAATGTCTGATGCTGCGCGAAACCGCCCAGCGCTGGGTGGCGCGCGCCATCACCGGCGAAGTCACGATTGAACTGCGTCGTGGCAACGACTACTCGATCATGAACACCGAGAGCCCGAACCTTACCTACGCGCCTGAGCGCCTGTCGATGGAGAAGGTTGAAGACGCCGCCTTCACCCCGGCCGACCGCATCGGGCAGCTGACCATGCGCAATCTGGATATTTCGGATACGCGCCAGAAGCTCGGCATCTACTCGCGCTCCGGCCTGCTCGGCGCGCAATCCGAAGGCAGCATCCCGCTGCTGACGGGCGGAGAAGAGAAGAAGTAAGCGATCACGCTCGCTCCCAATGAAAAAGCCCGCTTGAAGCGGGCTTTTTCATTGGGGCTTTCCTCGTCTTAGCGCAGCACACGGTGGCCAGCCGCTTCGAGCAATTCAATACCTCGCTCGGCGACTGATTGCAGCAGCAGAAGGTGGTCCGTGTCGTAGCTGGACACCACGTACACCCCGAGGCCGGCTTCCGACAAGGGCCGCACGATCGCCAGCAGGATGCCGTACTCATCAAACGCAAAAGGCCCTTGCAGCTTGAAGCAGCGCCAGGGGCCGGAGCTTTGCACGTCTGCAGGCACACGCGCTGCGAGACAGGTGATCGACAGCTCCTCGTCCGTGCGGCTGATCGAGACGAAGCCTTCGCCATCCGCCCAGTCGGGGATGGGCAAATCTGCAGCGAGTCGTGCGACCGCATAGTCGCCGCCGAGCTGGCGCAGGGTCTGGGTCTTCATCTTTGCGGTGTGCACCATGCGGGGTTCTCCAAAAGAAAAAGCCCGCATGACGCGGGCTTTTTTCAGGCTGGAAGCCGGAGCTTCGATCAGGCCAGAATGCTCTTGATGTAAGCCACGATTTCCTGGTCTTGCGCGTTGGCGAAGAACAGTTCCTGGAACTTCTCGCCAGCAATGGCGGCCTTCAGCAGGTCTTGGTCGATGGCCTTCAGTGCGTCCACGAAGCTCTTGGTGGACGCAGCCTTCACGTCGCGCAGGATGCCGCGGTTCTTGGCCATGATGGCAGCGCGTTCCTTGGGGTAGCCCAGGCCACGTTCGCCGTCGAAGAGCTTGCGGTAGCAATCTTGCAGGTTCAGCTCGGCAGCCCAGCCGAAGCCCTTGGCGTAGGGCATGGAGATGGCGTTGCCGTCGTTGATCTGGCCGAACAGGAAAGCGTCGGTCGGGTCGATCACCAGGCCGCAGAACACGCCGGGCATCGAGTTACAGGCCAGCATGGCGCCCATGCCGGTGCCGCAGCCGGTCACCACGAAATCGGCAGCCTTGGAGTTCAGCAGGATGCCGGCCAGGATGCCGTTCATCACGTAGGTGAGCGAAGCCTTGTCTTCCGGGGTGTACATGCCGTAGTGATGCACGTTGTGGCCCAGGGGCTCAGCGACGGTCTTGAGTGCGTTGTGAACGATCTCGGACTTCGCGGCTTGGCTGTTTTCGATGATGAGAGCGATCTTCATGGAGTGTCCCTTGATGTCTAAATATCGACGCTGGGCGTCGGTTGCGAAAAGATGCTGAGCCTCTTCGGCAGGGCTGTCGGCGTGCTGCCGAAGACCCGCCCGCCAGAGGCGCGGCGAAACGCCCTAGGGTAAACGCGAGCCGCCCCAAATGCAAACCCGAGCGCGCGGAAATTCCCCTTGCGTAGGCAAAGAAGCGCCGGGGCTTGGGCTGGGTCAGTTTCGTTGAAGGCTTCGTGCGGCTCATTTTCAGGCCGGATGTGCCGTGCCCTTGGCGTGCTTGACAGGCTTCACTACGGCAACTAATTTACCAAACGGTTAAATAATATTCTGAGCACCATGCCTCGCGATGATCTGAGCACCACCTTTGCCGCCCTGGCAGACCCGACGCGGCGTGCCATCCTGGCGCGCCTGGCGCTGGGGGAGACCAGTGTGTCGGAGCTGGCTGAGCCCTTCGAAATGAGTCTGCCGGCGGTCACCAAGCATCTGAAGGTGTTGCAGCGGGCAGGGCTGGTCACCCAGGGGCGCCAGGCGCAGTGGCGACCCTGCCGGCTGGAGGCTGCTCCGTTGCAGGAAGTGGCCGGCTGGATCGAGCATTACCGGCAGTTCTGGGAGCAGCGCCTGGATCGGCTGGAAGACTATCTGCATGATCTGCAGGCGGGCCAGACCCGCACCTGAAACCTCATCCCACAAAAGTAGTCGGCATGAACCGGCGCCCGACCGATCTGGTCCATCAACAGAGAGAGAAACAAACCATGAGCACAGGAACCGTTCGCCTGCATCGCGTGTTGCGCACCACGCCCGAGAAGATCTACCGCGCCTTCCTCAGCGCCGAGGCGCTGGCCAAATGGCTGCCGCCCTATGGTTTCGTGTGCAGGGTGGAGCAGATGGATGCGCGCGTCGGCGGCCGTTTCCGGATGTCCTTCGAGAACTTCACGAACGGGCAGGCACACAGCTTCGGAGGCGAGTACCTGGAGCTGATTCCGGGCGAGCTGATCCGCTACACCGACCAGTTCGATGATCCGAACCTGCCCGGCGAGCTCCGGGTCTCGGTGGTGCTGAAGCCTGTGGTATGTGGCACCGAGCTGCAGATCGTGCAGGAAGGCATTCCGGCTGTGATTCCGGTGGAGATGTGCTACCTGGGCTGGCAGGAGTCGCTGGCGCAGCTGGCCAACCTGGTCGAGCCTGACATCAAGGAGTAAGCCCCCTCAGGCAGGCTCTCTGATCAAACCCACAACAGGAGCATCGGCATGAAATACAGCGGAAGTTGTCACTGTGGTCAGGTGAAATTCGAGGTGGAAGGCGAGCTCACGGGCGCAATGGCCTGCAATTGTTCGATCTGCCAGCGCAAAGGGGCGCTGATGTGGTTCGTGCCGCGGGTGAGCCTGCATCTGCTGACTCCGGCGGACGCGCTGGCGACCTACACCTTCAACAAGCACGTCATCCAGCACCGCTTCTGCAAAACCTGCGGCATTCACCCCTTCGGTGAAGGCGTGGGGCCGGGTGGGGCCGCCATGGCGGCGATCAATATCCGCTGCCTGGAAGGCATCGAGCTTGATGAGCTGCCCGTGCAGCATTTCGACGGGCGCTCAATGTAAGCGCCAGTCTGCTTCCAACGGAGAGAAACCACCATGACCATTCTGAACACCTACCTCAACTTTCCCGGCACTGCCGAGGAAGCCTTCAGCTTCTACAAGTCCGTTTTCGGCGGTGAATTCGCCACCCTGATGCGTTACAAGGATGGTCCGGGCTGCCCCGAAGGTGGTGAGCTGCCGCCGGAGCTGGGCGACAAGATCCTGCACATCTCCCTGCCCATCGGCGCCAACATGCTGATGGCCAGCGATGCCTTGCCGCCGCTGTGCCCGCCGGTTACGACTGGCAGCAACGTGTCCCTGTCCCTGCACCCCGAGAGCGAGGCTGAAGCGCGCCGCCTGTTCGCAGCCCTGTCCGAAGGGGGGCAGGTGCAGATGCCCTTCCAGCCGATGTTCTGGGGCGCGTTGTTCGGCATGTGTGCGGACCGGTTCGGCATCCTGTGGATGGTGAATTTCGAGCTGCCGAAGGCCTGAAGATGGAGGCTCCCCGCATGCAGCAGGCGGTGCCGGACGACAGCACCAGCGAAGTCTTGATCACACGCCTGCTCGATGCGCCGCGCGAGCTGGTCTTCCGCTGCTGGACCGAGCCGGAGCACGCCGCCCGCTGGTGGCTGCCGCCGGGCTTCAGCGCCACCGCCTGCGAGATTGATCTGCGCGTGGGCGGGCGCTTCTACATCGGCATGCGCAGCCCGCAGGGCGAGGACTATGCCTGCGAAGGCATCTATGAAGAGATCCTGCCGCCCGAGCGCCTCGTCTATCGCGGTATGGACGATGATCGCCACGCCTGTGGCAGCGGCCTGCCGCCACGCGGCCGGGTCACCGTGCTGTTTGGCGGGCAGGGCGGCCAGACCCGCCTCAGCATCCACGCCCGCTTCAGCTCGCCCCAGGCCCGTGCAGCGGCCATGGCCATGGGCTTTGACAGCAGCTGGCAAGGCGCGCTGGCAGGCTTTGCGGCCTACCTCCGGCAGCTAGGCTGAGCGTTCCGCCCGCCTTCGTGTCTCTTGCGCATGGCGGGATGTGCGCTAGCCATAGCGTCCTCATGGATTAAATGTTTGTTACATGAGTTGCGGGGAGGGGACGACACCTCTCCTCGGAGCCCGGGTCCGTTTGCGCCCATGCCGTGAGCCCTTGCGCCGGCCGGAGGGCTGGCTATACAGGCCTGACTGGCGCACCTGACGAGGCTTCGCGATCGGAGGCTATTGACTTTTTGTGCACTGCAGCTAAAGGTATACCCTATGTATGCCCTTCGGGGCAGGTGAATCAAACGGCCCGTCCTCCGGCGGGTCGGGCAGCAGGTAGCGAGCAGCAGGAGGTGCAGTATGGGTGCAGCGGAACGAGTCAATTCACGGCGCAGCGGCAGTGAGCCGGATGAATCCAACAGTTCGCGAGGCCCCGTCGCCTTCGCGCTGGGTGGTCTGGGAGGCGGCAATGCCTTCGGTGCAGGTTTTCTGGCGGCAGCCCAGGAGCGCCATGTGCGCCCTGCGGTGATCAGCTGTACCTCCGGCATGATCGTGTGGACGGCCCATTTCCTTGCCGGCCACGACCTGCGCGAAAAACTGCGCGAACAACTGGCCGAGATGCCGAAGGCCGCCGAATCGGCGCCCTTCGGCAATCAGTGGATGCTCGCCAAGGGCCTGCCCGGCGTGTTCCGCCCGGCGATGCCGGAGTACTGGGAGCGCTGGTCTTTCCTCTCACCTTTCTCCGAACCCAAGGAGTGGGCAGACCGCCTGCTGCCGGCGCAGACCTGGGTGCCCACCCGCTCGCCCGAGTATTTCCAGTTTGTCGCCGATACCCTCGCCGAAAGCGAAACGGCGGTCATGTTCAACGCCTTCTGTCCGCCTACCGGGCAGGAATTCCTGTTTCTCAATGCCGCCGCCTGTAGCCGGCTCGGCGTGAGCTGGCACGAGCAGACGCCCGGCACCGTCTACATGCCGATCACCGCCGAGGGCGTCGAAGCCGCGCTGCATCTCTACAGCTATGGCTACACGCGCACCTACTTCGGCATGCACCTGATCGATGGCGCCTACCACCGCCAGTTCATCCTCAATGAGCTGTGCGACATGGACCCGCGCCCCTCCACGATCTGGGTCGTGCGGCCGCAGAACTCGCGCTGGATCGGCGAAATGCCGGATAACTACTTCGAGCAGCGCGACATGGAAACCGAGATCGGCATGAACAGCTCCTATGCCATGCAGGTCTCGCGCATCGAGCTCATGAACAAGCTGGTGCGCGATGGCCACATGAAGGATGGCAGCCTGCGCCCGATCCAGCTTGAGCCCTTCCAGTTCGTCGGCAAACGCGGCTACTTCGATTACTTCATCGAGAGCGAACACGTTTTCGATACCGCTTTCCACCGTGCGCTGGACCAGTTCGTGGCCCGCCACGGCTGGCAGAGCGCGCGGCTCGCGCTCGCGGGCTAGGGTCTGTTGACATTCATCCGCCGGTCGCGCTCGTGGCGCTTTGGTCGGGGGGCAAGGCGCTGCGCCGAAGTCAGGGTGGCCCCCTGCCGAGAAGCTGCAACGCAGCTCCACGTCCAAAGCGTCCGAGCCCGGAGGGGTGAAGCGTATGGCTCGCGCTACTGCGTTGCACTCCTTGTGCGGGGGAGCCACCCCGCACTGCGTTGCGCGCCTTGTCCCGCAAGCCATACGCTTCACCGCGATCCGGCGAGTGAATGTCAACAGACCCTAGGCACCGCAGATCCAGGCGAGCAGGGTAGCTCCTGCTGAGGTGGCTTGTTTCCTCATGATGGATTTGGCGCGCGGATGCTCGCCCGCAAAGATGTCCGGGCTTGCCCCGACGGTTCTCTGCGATTTGCAAAACGTCACCAAAAAGAGGGGCTAGTACCCGATCAAAATGCTCAACATTAAGGACGGGCCGCCGATAAAGCGTGGACAAGAGCGATAAGCCACATCCCCGTATCGGAGCCCCCTCGTGAATCTCAAAAAACTCTCGCTGGCCCAGCAGTTCGTCACTGTCTCGGTCGCACTGTCGGTGCTGATCATCGGCGCCCTGGTCATTCAGGTTTCGCTCACCTCGCGTGCCACCTTGCTTGAGAGCATGCAGGAGGGCTTGCACGCGCAGGTCCAGGGCTCACGCCAGCTGCTCGAAAACGCCTACCAGATCTCTGCTGCGCAAACCGATCGGGTGGCCAGCATCCTCACCGAAGCCTTCCCCGAGGGCTTCAGCGTCGATCCCGCCGAACGCATGCCCACTGGCAAGGCCGAAGCGCCGGTGCTGCGCTACAAGGGCCAGCCGCTCAATGCCGATTACCGCGCTGTGGATGCCTTCTCCAAATCCACCGGTGGCGTCGCCACGCTCTTCGTGCGCGACGGACAGGATTTCGTGCGCGCCACCACCTCGCTCAAGATCGAGAGCGGCGAGCGCGCCATCGGCACCAAACTCGCCCACGATCACCCGGCCTACGCCCGCATGCTCGCAGGCGAACCCTATCTCGGGCTGGCCACGCTCTTTGGCCGCAACTACCTGACCAAATACCTGCCAGTGCGGGGTGCCGATGGCCAAGTCAATGCCATTCTGTTCGTCGGCTTCGATCTGGCAGATGTTTTCACCAGCCTGCGCAGCGCACTGAAAACCGGCCAGAAGGGGGATGAAACCTTCGTCGCCTTCAGTGCTGGCGCGCGGGCCGGCAGCCTGATGTTCCACCCCACACTGGAAGGCAAACAACTCGCCAAGGATCTGCCGGACGCCTCCGGCCAGCCGGTGTTCGAACCCCTGCTCAAGGAGCGCGAAGGCGTGCTCGAATATGCCGCCGCCGGCAGCAATGAGCGGCGTATTGCCGTGTGGGAGAAATCCGATGCCTGGGGCGGTGTGGTGGTGGCGCGCACCGGCGCTATCGAGGTCTACACCCGCGCCAGTGCCTCCCTGCGCAACGGCATCATGATCGCCGGTGCGCTGGCCGCGATCCTGCTCAGCGTGCTGCTGTGGCTCTTCATCACGCGCCAGCTGCGCCCGGTGGCTGCCGTGGTGGCCCGCCTGCACAAGATCGGCGAAGGGGATTTCAGCAGCACCGGTAACGGTCAGATCGATCCACACACCCGCAACGAGATCGATCTCATCAGCATGAGCCTCGAAACCACCGTGCGCCGCATCGGCAGCCTCGTTGGCGAGCTGCGCAGCAACGCCCAATCCCTTACCTACAATGCCCACGGCATTGCGGAAGCCGCTGCTGACGTGGCACAGGTGGCGGCCCGCCAGACCGATGCCGCCATGAACGCCGCCAATGGCGTGCAGCACATGACTGAATCCATCGCCAGCGTCACCGCCTCCTCCGAAAGCGCCCAGGAACTCGCTTCCCGCATGCTTGCCTGTGCAGACAGCGGCTTCACCGAAATCTCCGTGGTGCGCGAGCACATCACCCGCATCGAAAACGCCGTGGGTGGCGCCACCGCCCAGATCGGCAAGCTCGATGGCGATGCTCAGAGCATCAGCGCGGTCGTCTCGATCATCAAGGAGATTGCCGACCAGACCAACCTCCTCGCGCTCAACGCCGCCATCGAAGCCGCCCGTGCCGGGGAGCAGGGGCGTGGTTTTGCCGTGGTGGCCGACGAAGTGCGCAAGCTCGCCGAGCGCACCGGCTCATCCACCCAGGAAATCACCGCCATGATCCACTCCATCCAGAGTGGTGCCCGGGTGGTTTCCTCGGCCATGGAAAGCGCCGTCACCCTCGTCAATGAAGGCGTCACCGCCGTCGAGCGCGCGCGTGGCGTGATCGACGAAGTGCAGCACGGTGCCACCGCCATTGCCACCGCCACCCAGAGCATCGTTGGCGCTCTGCGCGACCAGAACGCCGCCAGCGGCCGCCTCGATACCGAAGTGCGCCACATCGCCGAACTCTCCGAAAGCACCACCGACAACGCCCGCGCCTCCTCCGGCGTGGCCGATCAGCTCCAGGAAATGGCCGACGCTATGAGTGCCTCGATCTCACGCTTCCGTATCGATTGAGAGGGCAGGGGCGAAGCTGACGGAAGCCGGGCAACAAGCCAAGCCGCTTCCCTCGTAGGTGCGGCTTCAGCCGCACAGGCCCCCGCACTCACTCCGGGCCCCGCCGGCTGAAGCCGGCCCTACACCAACACGCGCCCAGCCCGGGCCGCGCCCCCGAACCCGCCCGGCATTCCTATCGGAACCCGTAGGTGCGGCTTCAGCCGCACAGGCCCCGCGCTCAATCCGGGTCCCGCCGGCTGAAGCCGGCCCTACACAAGCGCGCGCTCAGCTCCAGCCCGGGCAGCGCCCCCGAACCCGCCCGGCATTCCTATCGGAACCCGTAGGTGCGCCTTCAGCCGCACAGGCCCCAGCATTCAATTCCGGCCCCGCCGGCTGAAGCCGGCCCTACACAAGCGCGCGCTCAGCCTCAGCCCGGGCCGCGCCCCCGAGCCCGCCCGGCATTCCTATCGGAACCCGTAGGTGCGGCTTCAGCCGCACGGGCCCCGCACTCAATCCGGGCCCCGCCGGCTGAAGCCGGCCCTACACAAACACGCGCTCAGCCCCAGCCCGGGCCTCGCCCCAGAACCCGCCCGTCATTCCTATCGGAACCCGTAGGTGCGGCTTCAGCCGCACGGGCCCCAGCATTCAATTCCGGCCCCGCCGGCTGAAGCCGGCCCTACACCAACACGCGCCCAGCCCCAGCCCGGGCAGCGCCCCCGAGCCCGCCCGGCATTTCTATCGGAACCCGTAGGTGCGGCTTCAGCCGCACAGGCCCCAGCATTCAATTCCGGCCCCGCCGGCTGAAGCCGGCCCTACAGAAACACACGCCCAGGCCCAGCCAGGCAGCGCCCCCGAGCCTGCCCGGCATTCCGATCGGAACCCGTAGGTGCGGCTTCAGCCGCACGGGCCCCAGCATTCAATTCCGGCCCCGCCGGCTGAAGCTGGCCCTACACCAACACGCGCTCAGCTTCAGCACGGGCCGGGCCCCCGAGCCCGCCCGGCATTCCTATCGGAACCCGTAGGTGCGGCTTCAGCCGCACAGGCCCTAGCATTCAATTCCGGCCCCGCCGCCTTGTGCCGAAGCCCGGCTTCGTATCAGCCGATTCGCCGTGCATTTGTTCACGCCGAACAACAAATTCCCCGCAGACTTGATCTGGATCGTGCGCCGGTCGTTCCGGAGGCGCCGTTTGTCCTCATAGAATGACAAAAACATCGGAGGGGCGACATGGCGGGCGAAGCACGGCAGTGGCGGGAAGACGATCCGGAAAGCGAAGCCCGCGCGGCGCAGCATGCTGCGCAAGACGCCAAATCCCCCTCTTCGCCGAGCACGGCGCCTGAAGAAAATCCCTTGCTGGGTCTTGGTCGCTCCTTGCTGAAATGGAGCGCAGTCCTTGTCACCCTGGGTGGATTGATCCTGCACCTGGTTGGCTATGTCCAGCACAGCGAGTACCTCAGAGATTGGGGGCTGGATTCCGACTTGTTCCCGAAGTCCATCGAGTGGATCTTGATCAGTGGCTATCAGGTCATGCTCTTAGGGATGATCAAGTTGTGGATTTTCTTTAAAACAGAGTGGTGGAAGCTTGCTATATGGGGCGTAACGGTTGCCACCCTGACGAGTGTGGTGACCTGCCTGCTCCTTTATGGAAAAGACGGTCTGCCGGTTCAGTCTCTGTGGAACTGGGCAAAGAAGTTTCCGAAATGGCTTCTTGCAACAGTACTTTGCTACGGCTATGTAGCGTGCGTATGTGTCGTGATTGCCGTTGCGCCAATAGTCACCGTGACCTTCATTTTTCTGCCGGCATGGATTGCGGTTGATTCAGCCAAAACCAGCGCCGAGCACGACAAGAAGCTTTACGCCCAGGGCTGCGATCAAGCCGACCTCACCAAACGATGCATCACGGTGCGGCGTGAAAACAAACCGAATCTGCGCGGCTTCCTGATTGATAGCTCAGACAGCCTGCTCGCGATCTATGTGCCAGAGCAGAAAGTGGTTCAAGTCATTCCGCGCGACGGGATCGAAATTGAGGTGAGCCTGAGTGCGAACCCGAAAGCGGGAAAGAGCGAGCAGGGCGCGAAATAAAGCAGTTTTTTTGGTGCGTTGAGAGGAGAGCGAGATGGGAATTCTGTCCGGGCTATTGGGGAATGCAGGCGTCGTACCGGCGGACAAGCTCGCGGCGGACTATGGCCGCCTCCTGGTTGAGGGCGAGAGTTTTGAAGTGGGATTCGTGGTGTTGCGCGATACCTTCGTATTTACCAACAAGCGCCTGATCCTGGTGAATGTCCAGGGGCTCACCGGCAGCAAGATCGATTACCTCTCGATGCCCTACAGCAAGATCACAAAATTCAGCATCGAAACTGTCGGCACCTTCGATCTGGATGCCGAACTCAAGATCTGGGTGGGCAGCGATCCGATGCCGATTGCGAAGAAATTCAACAAGAAAGTCAGCATCTACGATTTGCAGCAGGTGCTGGCGATGCATGTGTTGGGGTGAGTTTTTGATGGGGAAGAGGCAAAAGGAAAGGCCTGGTCCCGTTATTCGAACGACAAAATTGGCTCATGCCTAGATGCTTAAATTCAAGACCTGACCCCGGTGTTCCCCCAGCAGCAAGGGGCTGGAGTTTTCGCTGGTGGTGATCCCGGGGGCGGGCTCGCTTGCCGGGCAGGAAGCGGATGAGGAAGAAGCGCGCTTGCTCTATGTCGTGATGACGCGGGCGACGGAGAGGTTGGTGTTGGTGGGGAGTGGAAATGTGTGAGCAGACGCACAAGGCAATGAAAAATGCTGCAATTCAAGACCAGACTCTGCTGCTCCCTTTGACTTAACCCTGCGCTCCGCAAACGGTCCATGCCGCACGAACGAGGAAGACAAGAGCGTTCGCACACCGTAACGCAAGACCGATAGATAAATGACCCGAGAAGAACGAAATGACCGAACTTGATAAATTGCGAGTCGAGCTTGCAGAACGGCTGCTACATGCGAAACGCGCATCCCTTTACGATCAGCTTTGCATCCCGGCAAGCAGCTCGGACGAGGCCGTCAATGTGGCCATAGCCGGGATTAAGGCTGCCGATACATGTATGAACGCGGAATTCATGTATGCGGTTGAGATCCTTGCATCACCACAGCGAAGAGAGGCATATGATCGAAAGTTGGTTATCGATTTGAGCAAATCTGCAAAAAATGGAAGTATGGATACCGATGTTCGTCCAGATCATCAAAACAATCGACTTCCCTCTAAGATTGGAAAATTATTTGCAGTTCTAATGGTTCCTGTTTTGCTATGTGTCGTCTACGCTGCGAACAAAAACTATGGTGGTAGCGCCAAGCAAGAATCTGCATCTCAGAACTTGGTTGGATCATACATTTATCATAAATCGAACACACTTAGAAAGTGCAGTCGAGTTGCTGCGGTTCCCACTCAAGAGCAAAAAAAAATCGCTCATGAGCGCATTGGAGCCATCGACCTCGCCACTATGGAGGAGCGTCTTAGCGAGGCAACAAAGCAAGGCGACCTGCAGATCGTTTCTGACATTCTCACCATTGGCGTCAGCGAAGACGTTCTGAATTCCGTATTTGATGATGTATCCGTTAGTCATAAGAATGTCTTTTACGGAAATGGAAATGACTCGCTTGCTTTACTTACGTTATTTGTAAGGCATGGTGCGGACCTGAACGACCCTACAAGGGTTCCTGCGCTCGTACATGCGGCGGTAAGCGCGAACATTGCAGCGGCTGAATACCTTATCAGTCAGTGCGCCGACGTTAATTTGCGAGTTACATATCCCGTGCCGAGCGATGGGAGTGACAACGCTTTCTACAAGGACGAGAAAAACCTCATGGGGTCCACGCCGCTCGATGCGTCAATCGCCGGCCAATCGTCGGACATGATGCGGTTGCTACTTGAACACGGCGCGAACCCGAATAAGCCGGGCATGCTGGGCCTAAGTCCTCTCACGCGGGCCTCCATAGAGTCTCTTGATAAGGTGAAATTGCTTTTGGAGTTCGGCGCGGACATCAAAGTAGCAACTAGTCGCTCCCGACCAGTAGGGGCTGCAATTGCTTGGGATAAGCCGGACATTGCCCGATACCTGATTGAGCATGGCGCGGATGTAAGTACAGTCCCAAATGCTCCGACTCTTCTGGCTCAAGCAAATGCCAAGGGATTCAGCGACGTAGCGACTCTGTTGCGTGGTAGGGGTCTAACGGAATAGTAAATGCAGGGGGCTTGAATTCAAGCATTTCAATGCTAATCAGTCTCATTGTTTCCTCTCCACCCTGAATAAACTGGAAAACTCATGGAAGAAATCAATCTGCTCGTAATGATCGAAGTGCAGCCGGGCAAGCGCGCGATTCAGATCGAGGCCTTCGAAGCGCTCCGCCCGCTGGTGCTCGCCGAGCCGGGCTGCATTCAATATGAGCTCTTCAGCGATGACGAGGATGAAAACAAATTCATTCTCGTCGAGAAGTGGGCGTCACAGGAAGCACTGGCGGCGCATGGCAAAACGGCGCACATGGTCGCGGCGGTGGCGCGAAATCCTTCCTTCCGCGCGAAGCCGGCGAGCGTCATCAGGATGAGCCCGGTGGGCCGCTGATCCTGCCGTATGCGCCGCGCACTCGGCTTCGGAAGCTCAGCTTGCCCGCGTTGATTCAGGGGGCGCGGAATGAAGCGTTCAAGCGCTGCGGCCAGCACCCTGGATTCACTCCGGAAACACCGGGGATCTCTGGAAATCCGTTCAGAGTTTGGCGTCTAGCGAGGGATTGCTCAACCACTCGGTAATCATCTCTACCGTGCTTTCGCTGAGCGAGTCGACGGATCGACAGGTCGTGAGGCCGCGCCCCGATCTGGTATGCGAACGGAAACTGCCGACGAGCATGTTGCCATCACGCAATTCGCCTGACATGTTCATCCACTTGGGGCCGGAGAGGCCGCCTCCGCCGAGCGCATGAACATTGTTCACGCGAAGGATCAGGCGCCGCCCGCTGTATTTTTCGATGTCGATACTGCGCGCTTCGAGCTTGGCACGCGGAGGGGTGTCGCCTTCATTGAAGGCTTTTACCAGGCGTGTGACCAGCGCCGTCTGGAAATGGCAGTCGTTGCGCACGGTGTCGTTGATGGCATCGGCGTCACCGATCAGTACCTCTGCGCCCACGATGATTGTTTCATCCGGATGGAGGCCGGTACATGCTTCGTCACAGGCCGGGAGCCGCGTTTGCGATATCCATTCGCCAGCGCTTTCGCCAAGGGATGTGCCGATCTGGGTCAGGGCGGTGCAGGCGGTCTGGCTGTCTTTGAAGGACTCCTCTTCATCGAAGTCCTGGGTGGCGAGGAGCTTGCTGCCTTGCGTGACGTTTGCCCGCATGCGTACGGTGTATTGGCTCTCTCGGGGTGAGCGCTCGAGCTTGAATCCGATCACTTGAATGGACAGCCGGGTGTCGCCGGCTGTTGGCGTTCCGCTCAAGGGGACGAGGGTTCCTTCGGAGTGGGCAATGGCGGCTTTTGCGATGCCGGGTTCCCAGGTACAGGCGGCGTTGTCAGGCTGTGCCGTGGGCAGATAGGTGATCGTGTCTTCGATCTGAACCGCGCTCCACGCAGAGCTGGCTGTGAGGACGCAGGTGATCGAAATCAGGAAATGACGGAGCAGGGACATGGTGAAGTTGATCGATAGAGAAAGCGAGTCAGCCAGAAGAGTCCGATGACAAACGCAAGAAACCACGCTCGGATGCGCATGGAGCCCTTTAACTGGGCTATGTGGTGCGCGGTGCGCTGTAAGGGTGTGCAATGCGCGCCTGGATTTCTACGAAATCGAGGTCAGTCATGGTGCGCGATGTGCCCCTGCATTTCTGGGCGTACGGAGGCAGGCCTTGCCTTTTGCCTCTCCGCTTCCTGAGCCCCGATGATCTGAGCTCGTTCATCGGGGCGTTCAGATGTCCCGGCCCTTGCGGATCAGGTGCGGGATCTCCTTCGGGCGTGATTTCTGCGCCTTGTCCTGGTATTTCGAGTGAGCTAGGTTTCAGGGAGATTCTTTCGGGGGCATGTCTCATGACATCCATGAATTTCTCTTTCAAGCCGGTTCTCCTGACGCTCTTTGCGGCAACGCTGACGCTCCCGGTGCATGCAGAGCCCAAGGAAAATATTTACGGCAAGGACCAGAGCTCTGCTTATGAGGCCGGGTGGCCGTTCAGGGTGAATCCTCCTAATCGCCTGGGGGCTTTTGATGGCAGGGCCTTGAAAGCGCTGTATGCCGACAAGCCCGTGTGGATACAGCCCAGCGCTGTGGCGACGCCACTGGATAAAGCGCCCGTGAAATTCGGCTTCATGCACAACCCTGCTGATCTGCTGAAAAAGCATCCGATCATGGGGATGGCCCTCGGCAAGAACGGGAAGCTGGTGTTTGAGCAGTACCAGTACGGCACCTCGGCTAGTTCAATGTTCGATAGTCAGTCAATCGCAAAGATCATTACGGGTTTCAGCCTGGGCGCGCTGATTCAGCAAGGCACGGCGATTGATCTGGACGCAAGGATGGGGGCGCTGGTGCCCCGCTTGCAGGGGAGTGCGATTGCCAGTGCGACGCTGCGACAAACCCTGAACATGCAGTGCGGGCACGATTTCAAATGGGTGGATGACGGAATCGATGGCAGTGCCGCCCGCTACGCCGCCGTGCGCTTTGCTGCCAAGGATAAAGGCGGACGAGACCTGTATGCCTACTACCAGGAGCTGCCTGCGAATCCCCCCGGGAAAACCTTTGCCTACGACCCGCATTGCAGCGACAGCCTCAGCATGCTGATCACGGAAAAGACCGGCATGCCCTTGCGGCGGTTCTTTGAGCAGGCAGTCTGGCAAAAGCTCGGGACTTCGAACCGCGCAGCCTGGCTGAGCCCCAGCCAGAATCCTGAATTGACCACCGGGTCCAGCGGGTTTTACGCCACGCTGCCGGACTATGCCTTGTTGGCAAACCTGATGGTGAATGGGGGCTCGGCAAATGGCGTCGTGATCGCCAGCCCGGACTGGGTGAAGCGCATGTATTCCGATACGGTCGCCGTACCGCGATCAGAAAATGAAAATTTTGCGCGCTACGGTTATCAGGCCTGGGTCCGGAGTGACAAGGCAGATACCTGGTTTGCGGGTTTGGGTAACCATGGGCAACGGTTTTACCTCGACCCCAGGAGCAACAGCTTCATGATCATTTTCGCGCTGGACTTTGATCACATCAAAGACTCGGACAAGTTCTGGGAGTGGTTCAGAAACACCCCCATCGACAAGCTCTGAGAAGCGGGAAAGGGGCGGGCCCAGTCTTCTGTCCCGGTCGATCAGGCAGGTGCCGGCGGCGATGAGCGCAGGCCTTGCCTTTTGCCTCTCCGCCTCCTGAGCCCCGATGATCGAAGTTCGTTCATCGGTGCATTCAGAGGTCCCGGCCCTTGCGGATCGAGTTTGAGGGGCGGTTTATCGCCTCACTTTGCGTGGGGCGGGGCGAAGATATTTTGGATGGCGATGAGAGCCGGCGGATGTTGCTGGCGGTGCGGGGCGATGAATTGGCGCGCTTTGATGCGCGGGTGGCCGCGGGCCCGGGCAAGGGCGCAGGCTGCGCCCTGTGCCGAGCCCGTGCTTACTTCACCGACATGATCCGGATGATCGTTTCAAGATCCTGAGAGTTCTTGATGTATTTGTTGTAGGTCTTGATGGCCAGGGATTCGATGCCGGTCATCGAGATCTGCGAGCGGGGAACCACGGTGACGCCGGCTTTCTTGGCGGTCGTGAGTGCGGCACTTTCCTGATCCGTCCAGAGTTTGGTCATGTGGCCGCTGGCATCCTGCGCGCTCTGCCGGATCGCGTCTTGCTGCGCAGTGCTCAGCGTGCTCCAGGTTTTTTTCGAGATCAGCAGCACTTCGGGCAGCAGCAGGTGCTCGTCCTGCATCAGCCAGGGGGTGATCTTGTGGTGCTCGGCCGCAACGAAATTCACGGTTCCGCCATCCACACAGTCGAGCTCGCCGGCGCGCAGTGCTTCCGGAATCTTGTTGAAGGACATGGGCACTGGCGTGCCGCCCAGATTGCGGATCAGGTCTTCGAACACCGGGGATGGCAGAACGCGGATCTTGCGACCGGCGAAATCGGCCTGCGAGCGGATCGGCTTCATGCAATAGAAGTTGCGTGGGGCGCTTTCGAAATACGCCAGGCGGATCAGGCCTTTCTGCTCCAGCTCCTGATCCAGACGCTGACCGAAGTCTCCCTTGAGCACTTTCCCCATGTGATCGCTGGAGCGGAACAGATAGGGCAGGCTGGCGAGTGTGGCGGCGGATGATTGCTCGCTGAGCGCGCCAAGATTGAGTCGGGCAAGGGCTTGGGTGCCGTTTTGCAGGGCCAGTATCGCGTCATGCTCGCTGCCTGCCGAGCCATTGGCCTTTACCGTGACCGTGAGATCGCCTCGGGTGGCTTGCGTGAGCCGCTGGCCGAAAAACTCCAGTGTGCGAACAACCGGATGATCGGACGTTTGCTGATCAGACACGACCAGATTGACGGCTGCGCTGCCCGCTGCGGACCACGCCAGACTGAAGCTAAGGAGGGTGATGGATGCAAATCGTCGCGTGGGGGTCATCCGTGTCTTTCTGTGAAGTTTTCAGGGCAAGAGGGATATGAAATGCCTTGTGTCTGGAAACTCTAGGAGACGGTACGGAAAGCCATGAAAACAAAGGTTAATTTCGCCGGGGGAAATTGTTTCCTGCCCGCAGCGTGAAAGCCTGTTCAGCTACTGAAAATCCGGCAGGATGAGGCGCTGGGCCCGCCCTGAGGAGAGGGGCAGAGCGCGCAAACAGTTTTACGCTTGCGCACGTGCATGAGGCGCCCCTGCTCAGGATGGAGTCTTCGATGCGGGAGCGATGCCCCGGGGGTAAACCCGCCGGAAATGTCCTCCGAGCATAATGCGGGGCCTTGTTCCGGATGGTGGTGTTTGCGCGCCGTCCCAAGCTACTTTTTTGATGCCCGAGGAGGGCGCATGCGTTTTTTGTCTGTGCTTGGTTTGAAGCCCAAATCTATCGTGGTGGATGGCACGCCTCCTGCGTCACTGGGGCGTTTCCTTCAAAAGCTGACGCTGGCGGAGTTTCAGGAAGCCGAAGCTTTGATGAAGGCGCTCTCCGAGGAGAATCTGGAACGGTTGATCGCCAGTTTTGCGGATCTGGAAGAGGCTGCTGATCTGGCTTCTGCCTGGCAGAGCGCAAGGCCTTCTTCTGCGCTGGCACATACTGTTCTGGGGGCTTGCCTGATTACGGCGGGCTGGAAGAGGCGCGGTTCGAGTTATGCCGAGGATGTGGATGAGGCGCAATGGGCCCCCTTCCTGGAGTATCTGGAGCGTGCGCAAAGTGTGTTGAATGCGGCCGTGGCGCTGGATCCCTCATCCTCTGCAGCTTTGGGCTGGCTGATTCTCGCGAAGATGGGCGGCACTGGCGAGCGCGAGGAGATTGAGCGTTTGTTTGCTGAGGCTACGGGCAGGGTTCCGATGCACTGGCCTTCGCATTGGCGGTATTTCATGGCGACCACTGAAAAGTGGGGAGGGAGTCATCGGGAGATGTTCGCTTTTGCAAACGCCGTTTCTGCCAAAGCGGGGAAGGGAAGCATTTTGCATAGCCTGCTTGCCGCCGCTTATTGCGAGTTTGCGCTGGCTGAGGGGCATGCCGCATTGAAGCAGATGCGCTCTCTGGAAAATGCAGAAAGGGTGCGGGTGGCGCTTTATAAGTGGTTGGCGGCTACGCCGGCCACGCTGGATGAAAAGCTTGAACAAGTCAGCGGCGGATTTTCGGCAATGGCCATCAACCATTTCGCGGCGGCTTGTTATCTGTGTGGCGCCTTCCCTGAGGCCAGAAGTTTGGTGAATGCCTTGCACGACGAAATTGAAACCGTGCCCTGGTGCTGGATCGCAAAGGGTGTGAAAGAGCAAGCAAACCCGGGTTTCGTGTTTGATCGGGTCAAGCGCGAGCTGGCGACGGCGGCAGGCTAGGAATCCCGAGGCTTGTCTTTTGCCCAGTGACAAGCTGCAGTACTCCCAGCTCTTTTCTCTGCTCGGAGCACGCAAGCCGCCCGAATGGTTGGGAATTTCCGGCCGGATGGAGGCCGTCCGTGGCTTGACAATGTTTCCCTAAAACAACAACAGCTCAGCAAAGCGCGAGCGGGGGCTGCCCGCGCGTCTTGCGAAGGCGAGCTCGTCGATAGAATGACAAGCGGATTCCCGGCCGACCGCCGGGGCTGGACTTTCCGCGTCGTTCAGGTCTTCTCGCATATATGTGAGCGTGCCTGCCATATGGAGGATGAAATGCCCCGCTTGATCCCTAGTACCGTTCAGTTAGGCGGATGGCATTTACAGTTCGTCGTCCCCGCGAATGCGGGGGCCCCGTGTCTTTCTACGTCTCTGGATTCCCGCCTTCGCGGGAATGACGAATATCCTTCCTTAAGTAAACCGCATTACCGCTTGAGCCCCATTGAGAATGCCTTTGGCATTCTATTTTGCTTCTTCCTGAGCATTTTGCTCGCCAGCTTGTTGGCCGGATGCGGTGGCGGAGGAGGGGGCGGTGGTGCAAGCGGGTCTTCAAGCGCGAGCGTCAGCACCACGCCTGCCACCACGCCTGTAGCAGCCGTCTGTGCGGCCAGCGGCCTCGTCGCGCCCCTGGCAGACGCCAGCGCGCCGGCCGCTGTGTGGAGCATCAGCTCCGGTTCGGCGCGCACTTATGCCGAAACGCCGGCCGCCAGTGAAGACCTCATTAACCCCATGCGCGGCTACCACCGCTGGATCAACCGTGAGCAGGTGCCGCAGGCTTCGCCCTCGCAGGTCGTCTACAACCGCTTCTTTTGGAAGTCGCTGGAAACCGCTGAAGGCGTCTACGACTTCTCTGCGCTGCTCGCCGAGGCCAGTGCCGCCAAGGCGCAGGGCAAGAAATACGCCTTCCGCCTGCGCATGATGAATGGCGATGCGGATGCCAGCGTCTACCTGCCGGACTACGTCTACAAGAATCCGGCCTGTGCGCACGAGTGCGGCTTCACTGCGGCCTACAAGGCCATGGATCCCGTCACCTACGCCCTCCTGCCGGCGGTGTATAGCTTCGTTCCGGACTGGAACGATGCCTGGCTGCAGACTCGTGCCAAGGCGCTGCTTACGGCCTTGCGTGATGCCCTCAAGACGGCGGGCATCGAGCTCGCGTGGATCGACGTGGGTCTCTACGGTCAGTACGGTGAGTGGTATGTGCGCCCCACCTACTACCTCGGCTCGCCGCAGGGCAACGTGCCGGCTGGCGTCACCGCCATCACGGCGGCCTCGAAGCAGGCCTTCGCACGCATGCACTTCGAAGTGTTCCCGGACGTGCAGCACGTCATGTTCGCCAAGCTTGACCAGCTCGACGCCCTCAGCTGGGGCCTGAGCCAGACCCTCACCAGCAAGCCCGTCGGCCTGCGCACCGACTGCCTCGGCAAGACCCTCACCCTAGGCGAATGGGAGAGCAACCCGGCCAGCTTCGCGCTGATCCAGGATCAGTGGAAGAAAGCCCCCTTCATCGCCGAGTTCTGCTCGCCCGATAGCGGCAAGAACGTGGTGGACCTTGCGCTCGCCAGCAGCCAGATCACCCGATACCACATCAGCACCCTCGGCAATGGCCAGATCGCGCCCAAGGCCAGCAGCGATATCGACGCCCGCTGGTCCTTCCTCACCTCAGATGAGCAGAGCGCCCTGATCGGCCTCGGCCGCCAGGCGGGCTACCGCTACTTCATCAGCGAAAGCGGCGTGAGCCTCAATGCCGACGGCAGCCTGCGCATCCGTGCTGCTCTGCGCAATGGCGGCAGCGCACCAAGCTACGAGAGCTGGAAGCTCAATCTTGAACTCGTGGATGCTGCCGGTGCCGTTGCCGCCAGCCAGCCGCTGAGCCTCAATCTGCAGGATAACCTTGGCAACTGCTCCAGCCAGCTCATCGACACCAACTGGAATCCCGCCGTCAGCAACTCCGGCAGCTACACCCTGCGCATCGCTGCCACGCATAGCTTCTGGCCGCGCCTGAAGTGGGTCCAGCAAGGCCGCAATACCGATGGCAGCCTCACCCTCGCCACTGTGCAGCTCAAATGAGCGCCAGCTTCAGGGCGCCACGCAGGCGGGCGCTGAATTGCTGCATTGCTTGAAGGGCGCAGGTTTCCCCCGTCCGTGACGGCGCGTGCGGACCCGGGCAGCGGCGTTTCATCACCCTAAGTCCGGACATATCGCCTTGCTGCCGGTCTCAGCAGCCTTGAGATTGGGCGCGGGAGAGGCGCAGGAAGCGTTTGTCGCGCTCGCTCCACACCCAGTAGCTCACGAAGCTGTTGTTGTAGTGCGGGGCCCAGCTCATTTCGATGGCGGGTTCGCCATTGAGCATGTCCACCTGCAGGCGCAGGGCGGAGCCGTCGAGCGGGCCCGTCTGCTGCAGGATCTGGCTCTTGCCCCGGAAATGCGCCCGCACCAGCACCGGCCCCTCCCACATGAACTGGCTGGATGAAGGCCCCGAGCCATTGGCGGCCAGGCGCGGCAGGTATTCGAAGCTGAAGCGGATCTTCTCGCCGTTGAGCATCAGCTGGCGATCGAATAGTTGCCGGGGCAGGCCTTCACTTTCGGCGCTGGCGATGGCCTGGTTCCAGGCTTCTTCGGAGATGTTGAGCGCTGCAAGGCCAAACTTGCCTTCAGGCAGGCGCCGCTGCTGGGAAGCATGGGTTTCCGTGCCTTCGTACTCTTCGATGCCTTGCGCGAAGTGCTGGATCGGATAGTCCGTATCCAGCCGGGCGTAGCCCAGTGAGTCGCCGAGCTTCAGCACGTATTCCACTTCGCCGGTGAGCCAGGTGCGTTTGAGCAGCAGATCGAGTTCGGAATCGCTGCGCAGGGCGCCGACCCACAGCAGCTCTTGCCGCTCGAAGGCCATGCCATGCGCCGGCGGCACGAGGATGCGCTGTTCACCTTTCGCATCGGTGGCCACGAGTTGCAGGGAGCCAGCCAGGAGGGCGCCATCCTTGCGGCGCTGCGAGGGGGTGGAGAGCGACCAGGGTTTGCCATTGGCCTGCACTGAGGCTGCCCAGCGATCGTGCAGCAGGGCCGGCGCGCTCAGGGCTGAGGGGTAGCTGGCGGGCTTGAGCGCAGGGAGTTTCTCGTTGCCGCCAGTGCTCATCAGGCGGAAGGCCAGCAAGGCTGGTGCGGACAGGGTGAGGGCGTGGCGAACCGGCGTGGTGGTCTGGGGCGTGGGGCCGGTCTTGCGCGCCACCAGTTGCCAGTCGGGCACGCGGGTTTTGTCTGTGCGGCTGAGCACCAGGTTCTGCCCCTCCAGCGATACGGCATACCACGCATCCTTGAGCTGCATCGGTGGCTGCGGCGGGTTTTCGGGGATGTCGACCACCAGCGCTTCGCCCGGTGTGCTCATGAGCAGCAGGGGGGCTTCGGGCCGGGCGGAGATGCTGCCCGAGAGCAGCAGGGCGGCGAGGCCAAGCAGTGCGCGCAAGACGGTTTTCATCGTTCAAGGTCTCCGAGGTGTGATGGCGGTGCCAGGTGCTGCCGGTGTTGCGGCCGTATCTTCGCATGATGCGCCCGGGCTCTCCGGGCCCGCCGCAGCATCCGGCGGCGTTAAAGCTGGCTGGATTCCCGCCTGTGCGGGAATGACGAGATTTCAGGTTGGCGCGCTGATTCTGCCTTTTGCCGGCCAGCCTTTTCAATCTCGATGCGCGGAGCCCAGGACGCACTGAGTTTCTTGCCCCGTGTGGAAATTCGGTATTCAGAATCATGGTTTACCCGCCGTTAAACCTGTGTCGCTAGCAACGCGCCAGGTTTCAGCAGGACGCTGCAAGCTTCGCTCAGATAACTTGACTGAAGAGATCCAGGAGTCACGCTGTGAAAAACATGAAGATTGGCATGCGTCTCATGCTTGCGTTCGGTGTGGTGCTGGCCTTGTTTGGAAGTGCTGCAATGCTTGCGGGCTTGAAGGGGGCTGAGATCCGCAATGGCGCCAATCTCGTTCAGCAGCAAGGCCTGGAGCGCTCGCGCATGGCGGCCAGCCTGCTCTACGAAATCATGCGTTTCCGCATCGTTTCGCGCGATTTTCTGCTCAAGTCAGATCCGGCTATCGGGCCGAAGATGCTCGAAGGGCTGGATGCGATCAAGACCAAGCTGAAGCCTTTTGCCGAGGGGCCGGAAGCAGATATCAAGGAGGCTGCGGTAGCCATTCAGGCGAGCCTGGATGTACTCCAGCCGTCTACGACGGAGATCGTCAGGCAGGCCTCTGCGGGTGATCGCGAGGGAGCGCTGGCCACGATGGGCAAGGGCGGCCCTGCTGCAGGTGCGATGCAGGCGGCCGCAGACAAGCTGATTTCAACCGTGGAGACGCATGCTGCGGACGTCACCGAATCGTTGGTGGCGAACGCGCGCTCCAGCCAGTTGCTGCTGCTGATCGCTTTTACACTGGCTGCGGTGGCGGCTGTTATTTGCGCACTGCTGGTGACCCGTTCGATAACGGCGCCTATCCAGGAGATGATCGGCCAGGCTGGCCGCTTGGCGGAGGGAGACCTCAGCGTGCGTAGCTACAGTGCGTCTAAAGATGAAATCGGCCAGTTGCAATCGGCTTTCGCACGCATGACTGCCGCGATGAGCGAGGCGCTGGGGAATATCCGTGGCAGTACGACGCAGGTTGATTCGGCCGCCCATCAGCTTGAGGACACGGCCAGAACTGTTCATAACAGTATCGAAACGCAGTCTGAATCCGCTTCCGCAATGGCTGCTGCGCTGGAAGAGATGTCGACCAGCATCGATCACATCACTGACATTTCACAGCAGGCTCGCCAAGCATCCACCCAGGCACGTACCAAGGCCAACGCCGGGAGCAACGATATCAACCGGATGGTGGCCCAGATCGATACGGTTGCGGATTCGATCAACCAGAGTTCGGATACGGCGCGTGCGCTCGGCCAGGAGTCGGAGCGCATCTCCTCGATCGTGCAGGTGATCAAGGAGCTGGCTGACCAGACCAATCTATTGGCACTCAACGCGGCCATTGAGGCGGCACGGGCCGGTGAGCAGGGGCGCGGGTTTGCGGTGGTGGCGGATGAGGTGCGGAAGCTGGCCGAGCGCACCACGAATTCCACGCAGGAGATCGGTGCGATGGTTGCGGCCATCCAGTCTGGGTCCAGCCAGATGAGTCAGAAGTTGTCCGAAACGGTTTCATCCGTTCAGCAAGGCTTGGAAATGGCGCGTAACGCGGGTGTAGTCATCCACGAAATCGAGCGCGAAGCGCAGTCTGTGCAGCAATCGATCGATGAGGTTTCCTCGGCGCTCCAGGAGCAGTCGGCTGCCAGTCGCGACATTGCCGGCCGGGTCGAGATCGTGGTTCGCATGGTCGATGAAAACACCGCGGCGGCCGCTTCGATGTCGCAGACTTCGAGTGACATGAAATCGCTGGCCAATGCGCTGCACGGCAGTGTGGATCGTTTCAAGCTGGCTTCACGCTGATGGGGTGATGTAGTTGAGCGCCTGAGCAGGGTGCGGCATGTGAGCTGGTTGCTAGCGTTGGGGCCGACATGCGCTGCCGCGGGTGTGTGATTTGGCACGGCGGACGAGAAAATTAACGAGCGCTTGAGCTGCTTTAAGTATTCGTCCGGAAATTGTGATTGTTCGAGCATTTAGAATGCTCTGACGATCTCACCCAGAGGTCTTTCTTGGGCGTTCCCAGGCGCTCTGGCTCAACTGAACAACACGTGCTCTCACTTGACTCTCCTACTCTCCTGATGACGCAGGCCATCGTGCAGTGGCTGCTGGCAGCCTTGCTGATGTGTGAGCGACACAGTCATGCCAGCGCGCGGTTCTGGTCCTTAGCGCTGATCATGCATGGCACAGGCAACCTGCTTCTGTTCCTGCGCCCGTTGATGCCGCATCTTGCTGCAATCCTTCTGTACAACGGCTGTGCCGCGTGTGCGTTTTCTGTTTCCCATCTGGCTTTCGGACGCCTGGTCGATCAGGCCGTTCCCCGCTGGGTGATGCTTGCTCCGGTATTGCTGATCTGTGTTTTGATGCTGATCTTTATTGATGACATTGCCATGCGTGTCGTCGTTACCAGTGTTGTTTACGGTAGCCAGGTCGTGCTGATCAGCTTGATGCTCAAGCGTGGTACCTGGCCACCCGGCTCATTGCTGCAAAGATGGTTGGTCATCAGTTCGGCGCTTTTTGCTCTGTGCTTTTTCGTGCGTGCTTTGCTGTGCTGGCTGGATCCTGCACCGTTCACACAGTTACTCGGTAAGAGCCCGATTCAGGCCATTTTGATTCTGGGCGGGCTTGCTTACGGCATCATGTGCACGCTGGTGATCCTGTTGGCCAAGCTTGAGTGGCTCAATCAGGATCTTTTGCGGAAAGCAATGCTGGATAGCCTAACTGGTGTGCTTAATCGTGGCGCATTCACTGACATGGGTACGCAGGCACTCAAGCACGGAAAATTCCCGATCAGCGTGCTCATGATTGATGTCGATCATTTCAAGCAGATCAATGATCGACATGGTCACGCTATCGGAGATCAGGCGTTGAGGCTGTGTGCCGAAGCTTTGCAGGCCACCTTGCGCACGGGTGACATTCTGGGGCGGATTGGCGGAGAAGAGTTTTGCCTGGTTCTGATCAATACGGATAAAGCGCAGGCACAGACAATTGCGGAGCGTTTGCGGGCGGCGGTCGAGGCAATTCCTTTTGTGGACAATATGGAGACCACCTTGACGATCAGCATAGGCTTGATCACGGCATCCAAGCCCGAAAAGCTCGAGTCTTTGATGCAGCATGCCGATGCGGCGCTCTATGTCGCCAAGGAGACAGGCCGTAATCGGGTTGTCTGTGCCCACGAGAATCCTGGGGGCGAGACTTTGAGCCCGGTGCTGGTTGCGATGCAACCTTGATGTATTGCGAGTACCGTTAGTTCCGGTTCAGGGGATGGCACGCTATGGACAGCATGCCGGGTGACACCGCTGTTTTGGGGTGAGCCGAAATCTGGCTGGGCGGGTGACTCTGGCGTGTACCTGAGGCTGGCGTTCAGTGTTCGGCTGCGCCCCAGAGTTGATGAAAGTTCACGCCGATCATGATTCTGTCCAGCGAAAGGGCCATGCCTACGGCGGCACTTGGGTCGGTTGCGGTATGGCGGATGACCGGCTTGAGTGACGGCATGCCGCTGGCGTTCATGAGGGTCGCAATGACGGGGGACTTTGCGTTCGGCCCGCGCTTGAGGACAACTCCGGTTTCGCCACTAACGAGCCTGACGATGGTGCCGGGCGGGTAGATGCCGATTTCTTTCACGAGCATTGCAGGGAAGGGGTTTTTCCCGCCATGTGCGAGTTTTGTGAATACAGATTTGGTGGCTTCGCTGGCGATCATCGGCTTGCGATGAGAGCGCGGACTGACCTTGGCGCAAAAGACGTCTGCCGTGTGGACCAGCATGGCCAGATCGCTCGGTGTGCGGACCTTGCGCGGGTAACCAAGGCCTTCCGGTGTTTCGTGGTGCTCAAGCACGGCGCGTAGCCACTCGTCATCTTCCACGCCGCAAACGATCAGCTGGCGAGCGCTTTCGGCAGGGTGATTGTTGATGGCGGTACGCTGCTGTGGTGAGAGTTTTTCCTGTTGGTTGCACAGGCGCAGTTGCAGTTCAAGCATGGCGATGTTCATCGTCAGTGCGGCACAGACGAGGCTGGTCCGCTCTGCGGCACTCCAGTTAGCGGAGCGGGCGACCATGTCGGCGATCAGGGCGGTATGCAGGCTGTGGGCGACCGGATAATTGCGTTGATCCAGCAGCATGATTGCAGCCAGGGCCAGATCCGGGCTGCGCTCTGAGATCAGCATCGCCTGGCGTGCGAGGCGGGTAATTTCGGGTTGCATGCTGCCGTCTTGAGGCATGGCTTCGGCAATGAAAGCCAGGTGGGCCTGGACGCTTTCCCAGAGTGACATTGCATCGTACCGGGCCGGGGTATTTTCGGCTTCATGCTTGCGGTACTCGGCAGCATTCACATACATGCCGCGTTCGATGAGGGTTGCGATCTGGTCGTCGCTCTGGATCACAAAGCCCTTGCGTAGGAGCAGATGGCCACTGCCGTCATAGACATCCCATGGCAGAGGCTGGTCCAGTTTCAGTTGATCGGGTTCCAGCCGGTGCATTTCGGCCATGACTACGCTCCCCCAAAGCATCACACATTGCCGGTCGGCGCGCCGGAATGCTGTTTTATTACGGCCCTTCCGTCCGGAAACTAAGTCAGGGAAAACCGGGGTGCCCCTTCTTGTGTGGTTGCAAGGCCATGCCTGAGTATGACGAGCTAGCCGTTTAGAGCGGGGAGTGCAGGAATAAGGCTTGTTCTTTGCCGCTTTGCCTGACGTGCTCAAACACCTGAGCTCGTACACAATTCTGGGTATGCGCCCCAGCTGTGAGAGACGCTTTCTAATCTGTTCATGATGAAAACCACCCCATGCCAACCCTGAAAACTGCGAAGCCAACGCCTAGTGACCAGCTTGCGAAATTGCTGGGAGGTGCCGTCGTGCTGCTATTGCTGGACTATGGGCGGGATGTTCTGGTCCCCATCGTTCTGGCCATTTTTCTCGGTTTACTTGTTGCCCCGCTGATCCGCCAGCTTCGCCATTGGGGGCTGGGGCAGGTGCAGGCGGTGGCGATTTCGGTTTTTCTGCTTTTCGCTGCTGTTTCGATCACGGCGGTTGTGCTCGGATCTCAGGCCATCCGTTTGGCGAGCAGCTTGCCGCAATATGAGTCGACCATCCGCAACAAGCTCCAGACGCTGGATCGTTTGACGCTCGGCAAGCTGGATGCGTTGCTGACCCAGGCCGATCATTTGGTGAACAAGTTGTCACCAGAGCCGCCTGCCAAAACTGTTTTGCCTCCGCTGATTGCTTCGCCAGGACTGGACGGCCGTGAGCAACCGGTGAAAGTGCAGATTGCTGAGCCTCACCCCAAGCCCCTCGAGATCATTTCCAAGCTAGCCGAGCGGATTGTGCCTCCCCTTGAGACAGGGGGAATCGTCTTCATTCTGCTGGTGTTCATCCTGCTTGATTTTGATTTGATGCGCGATCGTTTGATCCGCCTTGCGGGGGGCAGCAATCTGCGCGCCACAACACAGGCGATTACGGACGCAACCGAGCGTCTGTCACGTTTCTTTGTGTCCCAGTTCGCAGTGAATGCGCTGGTGGGCAGCCTGGTCGCCGCCGGTTTGGGCTTGGCGGGGATCAGTGGTGCTTTGTTCTGGGGGGCACTCACTGCGGTGTCGCGTTTTGTGCCTTATATCGGCATCTGGTTGGCGGCAGGAGCGGCGCTGCTGATGTCAGCCGCCATGGCTGAGGGATGGGCACCCGTGGTCCATACGCTGCTCGTGTTCATGTTTGTCGAGATTGTGGTTGCACAGTTCTTCGAGCCCAAACTGTATGGCCACTCCACTGGTTTGTCGCCGCTCTCGGTGGTGATTTCAGCCATCTTCTGGAGCGCTTTGTGGGGCCCGGTCGGACTGATTCTGTCCACACCGCTGACGCTGTGTCTGGTGGTGGCGGGGCGTTACGTGCCTGCATTGAATTTTCTTGAAATTCTGCTGGGAGACCTGCCTGCACTGAGTCATGCCGAGCGTTTCTATCAGCGTGCACTCTCGGGAGATGCTCCGGAACTGGTGCGCGGGCTCAGGCAGTTTCTGAAGGACAAGCCGTTGCGCGAGTACTGCGACCAGGTTTTGCTGGGTTCGGTCAAGTTGGCCTATATCGACTTCGGTGAGCACGAAATCACCCGGGATGAGCAGGCGCACATGAACAGGGCGGTTTCTGGCTTGATTGAGGCGATGTCGCGCAAGCGTTCCTTGCGGCGGAGTTCGATCCAGGGCTCTGTACTGCGCATTACGGCACCGGATAACGGCACTCCGGACAGCTATCGCAGCCTGAATCCACGGCGGGACTGCAGCATCCTGGTGACGGATATCGGTGATCCGGTTGCCATCGTTGTTGCAAAGGCGTG
Source organism: Uliginosibacterium aquaticum (assembly GCF_012972705.2). GTDB lineage: Bacteria > Pseudomonadota > Gammaproteobacteria > Burkholderiales > Rhodocyclaceae > Uliginosibacterium > Uliginosibacterium aquaticum. The sequence goes on from NZ_JABCSC020000001.1 coordinate 1,176,422, forward strand.
CGTCAACGTGCTGCATAGCGAGGAGTTTGAGGCGCGCTATCTGAGTCATGGCGCGCTGGCCGAAATTGAGGCGGATGCCGATATTCCGCTTGTCTTCATTAGCTGTGTGGCGCCTGAAGATCATGCCCGGGCTTTGGCGCAGAGCGTTGCTGAGTTGCGTCGGCGTTTACCTGGGGCCCACCTGGTTGTCATGCGCGTACTGGAGGAGATTGAAGCACCTTTTGCGCGCCCTGCATATTCAGAATGCGGGGCGGATGCCATGGTCCGCAGCTATCAGGAAATGGTCGATACCTGCTTCCGGTGCTTGGCTCGCCAGAGCGGCGAGGCGACTGACTTGGAGGTTTGAGAGGTTTGTCAGCTGCCTGACCTGGTCGTGTCTGTACTCCGGCTCCCTTATAAAGGCTGACTCGCCGAAGGCGCTGGAGCCGATGCTGCAGACACCGGCGCGGAACCGGCTGGGAGCGGGGCGCTGCCGGGCGCAACAGGCTCGGCCGGGGCCGACTCGCTGGCCGGCGGCGCTTCTGGTGCCGAGGCCTCGGCTTGCGGGGCACTGGCCGCCGGTTCTGTAGCGGGCGCAGGGCGGGGCGGGGCGGGCGTTTCGACCGGCGTTTCGGCGCCGAAAACCGAGTCATACCATTTGTGCAACTGGCCGAGCAGGGTGTCGTCTACGGCCCTGGCGAAGCGAGCGTCGGTTTCGACGATGCGCGCACCCTGAGCGCGGGCGAAGAAATCACCGACGATGGGCAGCGCGCTGTGTGCGCCCTGGCCCCAGTAGTCGCTGCGCAGGGTGATGCGCGCGTCATTGAAGCCGACCCAGGCGCCGCCGACGAGTTGCGGGTGCATGAGGATGAACCAGCCATCGGTGTTGCCCTGGGTGGTGCCGGTCTTGCCGGCCAGATCGCCCTTTACGCCCCAGGCGCGCACGCCTGCGCCGGTGCCACGGGTAACCACGCCGCGCATGGCGTCCACCAGCGTATCCAGCGCAGCCGCGGAGATGGTGCGCTCCGGCGCGCTGGGCTGGAATTCGGCGAGCACTTTCCCGTTGCGATCTTCGATGCGTGCGACCATGTACGGCGCGCGGTAGCGGCCTTCGTCGGCAATCGTGGCGTAGGCCGAGACCATCTCGTAGAGGGTGACCGGGCTGGTTCCGAGTGCCAGCGAGGGCACTTCATCGAGCTTGCTTTCACGCACCCCCATGGCGCGCGCCAGATGCGCGACGCGGGCGGGGCCGACTTGCTGCATGACTTGCGCGGTGATGCGGTTGCGCGACAGGGCGAGGCCGGTGGCGAGCGTCATGGGTTCATTGCTGGGCGGCTCGGCGTCGTCAGGCCGCCATACTTCGTTGCCGCCAAGCGGGATTTCGACCGGTGCGTCGAGGAAACTGTCGTCCGGCTTCATGCCTTGCGCGAAGGCCGCGCCATACACGAAGGGCTTGAAGGTGGAGCCGGGCTGGCGGCGGGCCTGATGAACGTGGTCCCAGGCGTCGTCGGCAAAATCGCGGCTGCCGACCCAGGCGCGCACTGCGCCGTCGCGCGGGTCGATGGCGAGGAAGCCGGCCTGCACGCGGGTCTTGTCCTCGCGTAGCTGGCGCAGGAAGCTGGCGTCGCGGCTGAGGCGCTTCAGCACCGTTTCGGGTGCTTCACCGGCTTCGATGGCTTCCGCATACGGCTTGCATTCGCGGATCAGGGTTTCGACGATGCGGTGACCGGCGCGCCACTGACCAGCCCAGGCGTTGTCCGCAATGCCTTGCAGCTGGCGGCCGCGTTGCTCCACGGCACGTGTGGCGTATTTCTGCAGACGCGAGTCGAGTGTGGTGACGACCACGAGGCCATCGGTGTAGATGTCATAGTCATTCTTGTCGGCCCAGTCGATGAGCCAGCGCTTGAGCTGGGCGGTGAAGTGCGGGGCTTCGCCGGGCTCCACGCTCTGGCGCTCGAAATCGAGCTTGAGCGGGCGTTTGGCCAATGCTTCGTAGCGACTGGCGGAGAGCTTGTCCTGGCGCGCCATGAGCTCCAGCACGAGGTTGCGCCGCTCGCGGGCGCGCTCGGGGTTCTGTACCGGGTTGTAGTAGGCCGTACCCTTGAGCATGCCGATCAGGGTGGCGCTTTCGAGCAGATCCAGCTCACGCGCGGGTTTACCGAAGTAGGTGCGCGCGCCCATGTCGATGCCGTAGGCGTTGTAGAGGAAGGGTACTGTGTTGAGATAGGTTTCGAGGATCTGCGGTTTGGTGTACAGCGCCTCGATCTTCAGCGCAGTGATGGCTTCCTTGAGCTTGCGGTTGATGTTCTGGCGGCGGCCGATTTCCTCGGGGAAGAGGTTGCGTGCGAGCTGTTGGGTGATCGTGGAGCCGCCCTGGGTGTCGCCCTGCAAGGTGGCGAGAAAGGCACCTCCCAGCCGATAGAAGTCGATGCCGAAGTGGTCGTAGAAGCGCTTGTCTTCGGTGGCGATCAGGGCGTCGATGACGCGCGGCGAGATGGCGTCCAGCGCAACCCAGTCCCGGTTGCCGCGCTTGAAGCTGGCGAGTTCCTTGCCGTCCAGGGTGAGCACACGGGTGGGCGATTCATCGCGTGCCTTGCGGATATCCGAGATGCCTGGGGTGAAGGGGATCAGCAGCAGCGTCCACAGCAAGAGGAGCGCCGGGGGCAGGGCCAGCAGACCGAGGATCTCGCGCCACCCGGGGTGGCGCAGGCGCTGCAGCAGGCTTTGCAGCCAGGGCGGCAGCCTTGCGTGCAGCTGGGTGATCAGCGAGGTCCAGTTCAGTTCGGGCAGGCGGAGGGGCACGGCGGTTCGGGCGTTGGATCGGCCTGCGCATTATGCGCGCAAGGCGCCGCGGCAACAGTCCGCCGCTGCTGCCGGCCGGTCGTCGAGATTGGCTTGGTGCCGCGCAGCCGGCTCAGTGAGCATCACTCCCGAAGCCGCCAGCGGGCTCTTTCAGGTGCTGGCCCGAATTCGTCATATCTCCGGGGAGAGTCATCTTGCACAAGCCATTGAAGCCCTTGAAAAACTTCCTGCTCCTGGCCGCACTGCTGTTGAGCGCCGGCGCACAGGCAGCCAATACGCCTTTCGAGATCACCGACAATATGATGCCCGGCTGGAACCTGGGCAATGCGCTGGATTCCATTGGTGGTGAAACCAACTGGGGTAACCCGAAGACGACCCAGGCCATGATCGATGCGGTGGCCAAGGCGGGCTTCAAGACCGTGCGCGTGCCGGTGTCCTGGGACGATTACGCCACTGGTAGCGGCTACACGATCAGCAGCACCTGGATGAGCCGGGTGGAAGAGGTGGTGAATTACGCGCTGAAGAACAATCTGTACGTGATCATCAATGTGCATCACACGCAGAATGGCTGGCTCAACACCACCTACGCCAATGAAGCTGCAGCTAAGGATCGCCTCAGCAAGTACTGGCAGCAGATCGGCACGCGCTTCAAGGGGTATGGCGACAAGCTGATCTTCGAAACCATGAACGAGCCGCGCAATGGTGACGACTGGTGGGGCACGGCCGAGACCTTTGCAGTGATCAACAGCCTCAACAAGGCCGCACTGACGACGATCCGCGCCACCGGCGGCAACAACGCCAAGCGCCTGGTGATGCTGCCGACTTATGCGGCCTCGGCCTATGACCATCAGCTTGACGGCTACACGCTGCCCTCGGACGCGATGATTGCGGTTTCGGTGCACGGTTATCTGCCCTTTGCCTTCGCGATGGAGGTGCCGGGTACTTCGACCTTTACCGATACGGCTGCCATCGACGGGCTGTTTTCGCGGATCAATACCCGTTACGTAGCCAAGGGCATCCCGGTGGTGATGGGCGAGTGGGCCAGTACGCACAAAAGCAATCTGGCCGAGCGCATCAAGCATGCCGAGTACTACGTAAAGGCGGCCGCCAAGGCGCGCGTGCCGGCGCTGGTGTGGGACAACAATGTTTTCTACACCAACAGCGGCACGACGGATGTGATGGGCCTCCTGAACCGCTCTACGCTCAGCTGGGCTTATCCGGAGTTGATTACCTCGATCATGCGCGGTGCTTCGACCTGGACCTGGAGCAGCAGCGCCTCGTCCGCCGCCTCATCGCAGGCGGCTTCGTCGGCAGCATCCTCCAGCAAGGCCAGTTCAGCCGCCAGCGCCAGCTCGGTGGCCGCCAGCTCAGCCGCTTCCTCTAGCGCCCGGAGCGCATCCTCGGCGGCAGCAGTGTCTTCCGCCGCCTCTTCCGCTGCCGCCTCGTCGAGTGCCGCGGCGAGCAGTGCTGCCGCAGGGGGCGTGGTCGCCAGCTACACCATCAACAATGACTGGGGTAGCGGTTACTGCGCCAGTGTGACTGTGCGCAACAGCTCCGCTGCTGCAGTGGTGTGGCGCGCCAGCCTCACCGTGAGTGGTAAGGTCAGCCAGATGTGGAATGCGAGCTGGCAGCAAAGTGGCAGCACCCTGAGCTTCGCGGGCTCGGGCTGGAACAGTACGCTGGCCGCCGGGGCCAGCCTGGGCTCCATCGGTTTCTGCGCCACCCGCTGAGGCTTCATCGCCCGATCCGGAAGGCTGCCTGCGGGCGGCCTTTTTCGTGATCCGGGCTCTGACCAGACGCTGCCGTCTGGCGCTTACCCTGTTCGAATGGACAGGCGGATTTGCGCTTGGCATGTGGCGGTCATAGTCTTTCTGGCGGGAGGCGTTCCGGGGAGCTGCGTTTGTTCGCCTGGTTCAGGTCTCCCGAGCGCAGGGCTGTTTCGGCAGTCCTGTAAGAAAACCAAAGCAAGGAGACAAGCATGCAATTCAAACACCTGGCGCTGCTGGCGCTGATGGCGGGCGTTGCGCTGGATGCCAGTGCGGCCAACCGGCCCGCGGGCTACACCACGATCTGTACTGAGGGTAAAACCTGTACGGTGGCAGCCAATACGATGGTGGCCTATGGCCGCTCCGATCAATTCACCTACAAGGTGCTCTCGGGCAGCTTCGTGTGCGGCGAGGTCACTTTTGGTGCTGGCACCAAGGTGGCGGGCGGGACCAACGAGTGCTCGATCAGCAGCACAGCTTCATCCTCAAGCGTGGCCAGCAGCGCCAAGTCCAGCGCAGCCGCGAGCAGTGCTGCTGCTTCCAGCGCTGCGGTAGCCAGCAGCTCCAAGGCTTCGAGTTCGGCCGTGAGCAGCTCAAAGGCCTCCAGCGCCAGTTCGGCTGCGGCCACCAGCGCCACGGTGACGCTTTCGGCCTGGCCGGGCTGCCCAGCTTACGTGAACGTGGGGGCCGCAGATACGGTGCCGCTCACCGCGAGCATCACGGTGCCGGCAGGGACTACTTACGACGGTGGCGGCAGGCGTTTCCAGCTTTCCAACGGTGGGCAGGCCGAGGGCCAGCCGCCGGTGTTCCTGCTGGAGGAGGGGGCCTCGCTGCGCAATGCGGTGATCGGCAATCTGGCGGCGGACGGCGTGCATTGCGTGGGTAACTGCTCGGTCTACAACGTGTGGTGGGAAGACCTCGGCGAAGATGCGGCTACCGCCAAGGGGGCATCCGGCACCACCATGCGCGTGGATTGCGGCGGCGCTTTCCTCGGCACCGACAAGACCTTCCAGCACAATGGCCAGGGCACGCTCCACATCACCCGCTTCGTGGCGGACAACTGGAAGAGCAAGGGCGGCAAGTTCTACCGCTCCTGCGGCGACTGCACCGGCAACAAGGGCCCGCGTACGGTGATCATCGAGAACTCGCGCATCCACAACCACCAGACCATCGTGGGCGTGAACAGCGCTTACTCGAATGGCTCGCCGGCCGACAAGGCCACCCTGCGTAACGTGCTGCTGCTGCGCTGGAACGGCGAGATCGAGGTGTGCTCCACTTTCACGGGGGTGGAGAAGGGATCGGGCTCTTCCAGCGAGAAGGGTGCGGAGTGGAACACCAGCACCTGCAACCTCACTGCCGCCGACGTGACCGCCATCGACAAGACCGGTGGCAGCAAGAAGACTGGTATCGCCCCCGGCAATGGTCCGGATCCGGCACCGGTCAATCGTATCCAGGAAAACTGGAACTATTGATCCCCAGTCTGTAGCCCTCATCCTCAAAGCCCGCCTTTCGGCGGGCTTTTTGCTTCAAGGGCTGGGCAGGCACTGCGGCGAGATGCCGGACACGAAATATTCGACAGCCCGACTGCAAGGCGATCAGGCGCTGTCGCCTGCCGTGTCATTGCGGCGCCCGGAGCGGGCCGCAGTCGATTGCTTGTCTGCATGGACTCGATAGAAGAGCGTCGGCACGCTCTGGCCTACACTGGCGGGCCACCTTGCTGTGGAGATCCTGCCAGGCAGGGAACTTTGCCCCGTGGTGTGGGCCTGATCCCAGGCCGGAGTGCTCCGGCAAGTGATACCGCCGATTTTTTCATTGCTTGAATCTTTCCCCAGAGGAGTGCGTGACCATGAAGAACCGACCGTTTTCTGCAGGCTGGACCGTGCTGGGTGCGGCCCTGATAAGTGTGTTCCTGTCGGCCTGCGCCAGCAGCGTGCCGCGCGCGACGCCGGTGGCCGAGGGGGTGACGCGGGTGGAGCTTGGCAAGGTTGGCGTCACGATGCTGAGCGATGGCCAGGGCGCGCGCGTGCTGGACGCGAACTTCGTGCGCAATGCTTCGCTGGCCGAGGTGCAGGCCGATCTGCAGGCGGCCGGCCTGCCGACGGACAAGCTGGACGTGCCTTACAACTCGCTGGTGGTCGATGTGGGTGCGCAGCGCGTGCTCTTTGATACCGGCAACGGCGAGTTTGGCGGCGCTGGCAGTGGCAAGCTGCTGGAGAATATGAGCAAGGCGGGCATCGATCCGAAGTCGATCACGGCCGTGGTGATTTCCCACTTCCACGGCGATCACATCAATGGCCTGCGCAACAAGGCCGGCCAGGTGGTGTTCCCGAATGCGAAGATCTATGTGCCGACACCGGAATGGAACTGGTGGATGGACGAGGCACGCTACACCGCCACGCCTGAGGCCTCGCGCGGCGGTCTGAATACCGCACGGCGCGTGTTCGGGCCGCTGGCTGGCAGCGTGATCCGCTTCGAGCCGGGCAAGGAAGTGCTGCCGGGCGTGCGCTCGATTGCAGCCTTTGGCCACACGCCGGGGCATACCGTGTTCATGATCGAAGGCGGTTCGCGCAAGCTGCTGTACTGGGCCGATACCACCAATGTCTCGATGTTCGTGCGCAACCCCGAGTGGGCCGTGATGTTCGATATGGATGCCGAGGCGGCCAAGGCCACGCGGCGTCGCATTGCCGATCTGGCGATTGCCGAGAATGCACTGGTGGCGGGTTTCCACCTGACCAGCCCCGGTGTGGGAACGCTGAGCGTGCGTGGCAAGGGTTACGACTTCACGCCGCTGAAGTGATCCTGGGTTTGCGAGGACGCATGAAAAAGCCCGCCGGCTGGCGGGCTTTTTTATGGGCGAAGCTGTTTGCCCATCGTCTTGCCTGCGTGTGGTTTTTACAGTGCCGGCCAGGCGTTGCGAACCAGCATCATGAACTGATCGTGGAACCAGTGGCCGGCGTGTGGTGCATTCTGCAGCGCATCAACATTGCCGCTGCCGCACATCACGTCAAAGCGCTTGCCTTCGGAGTTGGCGCTGGTGGCGGAGCTGTCGCTGGTGCCGTCGGACTCACCCGGGCCCTTGACCCAGTAGTAGGCGTCCAGATAGCTGCGCGAAGCGTCCGGTGCAGCCTTCGGGCGCGCACCAACACCGGTGTTGCGCACATTGCACCAGTTGCCGCGATGGTTGCGCAGATCGATACGCATGTTGTCGACGTCAGCCGCGGCGGCGGTCGGGCGCAGTGCGCTGCCCCAGCCGTTGCGACCGGTGTCGATCATGAAGCCAAGGCCCGAGGGGAAGCCGGCAGCCACGAATTCGGCGCGCAGCTTGTCGACATAGCTCAGCTCGTCGACCATGTAGTTCCACTCGTAGAAGGCCGTGGTGCCACCGGTGTTGACGACATCGGCGGTGCCATTGAAGAAGGGCTCGTCCAGCGGGGTGTAGTTCGCAACGTTGGTCACGAAGCCACGGATCACCGAGAGATCACCATTCCTGATGCCGCCGACCCAGGTTTTGAAGTAGCTCACGGCACGGGCGCGGTTGTTGTCCCAGCCGAGCCAGCCGGAGTGGGCGATGTCCAGATACTGATAAACGTTGGACAGCGTTGCGAACTTGCCGACTGCATATTGCACGCCTTCGACATAGGTGTTGTTGTTCTTCACCGTGACACAGGCCGGGATCGATGCGCCTTCACCGGCATTGGTGACCAGGTTCGGCAGCGAATCCGGCTCGATCACCAGGGTGATGCGCAGGCTCTTGTACTCGCTCTTGGCGAAGATGCTGTAGAGCTTGTCGATGTACTGGGTCTTGTACTTGCTCATGCCTCCGGTCGCAGCATTCAGCTCGCCGTTGGAGGCGGCCGATGCGCAATCGCGATCCGGCAGGTCATAGACGACGAAGGTGATGGTCATCGCGCCGCCCTTGAGCTTCTGCTGCGCCAGGGCTTCCTTCAGATGGCCTTCCACGCCGAGACGGCCGCTGTTGAGGGCGCCGCCTTCAATGGCGTCGATACGGTCGATCCAGACCCCGGTGGGGAGGGACTTCATGGCCGTGGCGATGCGGGCATCGTTGGAGCCGGCGGTGAGCGTGTTCACCGATTGCTGCACGGCGGCAGCGTAGTCCGGATTGACATACATGCCGGCACCGGCGAACGGATTGCCGGTGGTGACGCCCAGGGCTGCGCTGATGCTGCTGGCCGAGGAACTGGCTGCCGCAGAAGACGTTGCACCGGCCGAAGAGCTGGCGGCTGCAGACGAGGTATTGCCGGCAGAGGAACTGGCGCCGGTGGAGGACTTGGCTGCGGACGAGGTGTTGCTGCCGGCAGAGGTATTGGCGGAGGACGTCGCCACGCTGCTCACACTGGAAGAGGGATTGCCCGCTGCGGAAGATGCGCCGGCACTGCCCGTGCTGCTGGTGTTGCCCGCCGACGAAGCGTTGCCGCTGCTGCTTCCACCGGCACTTCCACCACCGTTGCCACCGCCACCACCGCCGCACGCACTCAGAAGACCTGCGCACAGCAACATGCTCCAGGTCAGGCTGTTAAGAGACACTTTTTTCACTTGGGTTTCCTTGAAAGATATTGCTTGAATCGAGCTCGAAAAGTGTGACGTGCTTCATCCGAGAATGCTTTTGGCATCGGCTGGAAAGGCTGCTTACGGGGGGCGAACGGCTTTAAGGGTTTTTACCTGATTTGTGGTTTTTGTACGTTGTTTTGTCTGGATTTGCGGGTGTGGGAAAAGGTTCTGACAAGCCTGTCGTTTCCGGTATTTCTGGTCGCGGTCCGGGCGACTGGGCCGCGCGTGAGCAACAGGGATGACTTTCGGCCTGGGCGATCCGGTCAATTTTTGCGCGCCAAGGTCGTAAATCCTCCTTGAGGCGGTCGTGCCGGGCTTGGGGGGCGAGATGAAAGAGGTGAGGCAAGTGATGTTCGGGCTGGTCCGGTCGAACTGGTTCGTGCTGGCCGCTGCCTTGCTCGCAGCCACGCTGCTGATGCTGGCGCTCGGCTATACAGTGTTGGATTACTACCTGAGTCACGCCGAGGGGCTGGGGGGTTTCGATGGCCCCCAGGATCCGGCCAAGCTGGGCACCCTGGGCGATTTCTTCGGCGGCCTCCTCAACCCGGTGTTTGGCTTTCTCTCGGTGGTGGGCCTGCTGGTGGCGGTAGTGTTGCAGCGCGAGCAATTGCAGCAGGTCAAGCGCGAGGCGCAGGCGAGCGCACGGGCGGCAGAAAATCAGGCATTCGAAAACACCTTCTTCCAGCTCCTGCGCCTGCATCAGGAAATCCTCAATTCAGTGGAGCTGAGCGATCACGAAGGCCTGTTCAGGGGGCGGGCGGCGATCCATCGCCTGTACGGCGAGAGTTTTTCCGATTACGACTTGCTCGAGCGCTGCCAGAACTGGGACGAGCGCGAGGAGTTTCTGGCCTGGCTGAACGATTACTACGAAGACAACTACATCCGCTTCGGCCACCTCGTGGAGCACTACTATCAGAGCATCGAGAACATCGCGAGCTTCGTGCACCGCCGTGCCATCCGAAACAAGGCTTTTTACGCCCGGCTGCTGCGTGGCCAGTTCTCGCAGTACGAGTTGCTGATGATGTTCTTCCATGCGCTGCGCGACGAGGCTTTCGGCCTCAAGGAGAGCATCGAGGAGTTGTCACTGTTCGAAGGCTTGCGCCCGCAAAACCTGCCCGACTACAGCCTGCTTGCGCTGTACGAGGTACGGGCTTACGGGATCGGGCTGGTCAAATGGAGTGCCTTGCGCAGCGATGCCGCAAGCCTGCTCTCCGCGGCGAATATCCAGCGCGCCTTGAAGGCGGCAAGCGAAATGATGGAGTCCTGCCAGGAACGGTTGCTGTCGGTGCGGGCCCGGAAATTCGATCTGGCCGGTGCTGGTCAGGATCATGAAAACGAGTCGGACGAGATTGCCCGGCTGGAAGTCGAGGTCGGCCGCCTGAGCCGCCTGCACAAGGCTTTGAGCAAGCGCCGGGCAGAGCCTGAGGTTTGAGTTGTGCCCCCGGCTTGCGTGCAGGCCGGACAAAAAAAGCCCGCCGGAGTGGCGGGCTTTCTGTTGCTGGCGCTTCGAACGGCTTAGCGGCTGATCGGCTTGTAGCGGATGCGCTTGGGTTTGGCCCCTTCTTCACCCAGACGCTTCTTCTTGTCTTCTTCGTACTCGGTGTAGTTGCCGGCGAAGAAGGTCCATTGCGATTCGCCTTCACAGGCGAGGATGTGGGTGGCGATGCGGTCGAGGAACCAACGGTCGTGCGAGGTCACCAGGGCGCAGCCGGAGAACTCGAGCAGCGCGTCTTCCAGGGCGCGCAGGGTTTCCACGTCCAGATCGTTTGAGGGCTCATCGAGCAGTAGCACGTTGCCGCCTTCGACCAGGGTTTTCGCCAGATGCAGACGACCGCGCTCACCACCGGAGAGATTGCCGACGATCTTGGCCTGATCGCCGCCCTTGAAGTTGAAGCGGCCGATGTACGCGCGGCTGGGCATTTCGAACTTGCCGACGGTGAGGATGTCAGCGCCGTCTGCAATCGCTTCGAACACGGTCTTGCTGCCGTCGAGACCTTCGCGGGTCTGATTGACCGCAGCGATCTTCACGGTGGAGCCGATTTCGATTTCGCCGGAATCCGGTTTTTCCATGCCCTGGATCATGCGGAACAGGGTCGACTTACCGGCGCCGTTGGGGCCGATCACGCCGACGATGGCGCCGGGCGGAACGTTGAAGCTGAGGTTGTCGATCAGCAGACGATCACCAAAGCCCTTGGACACGCCCTTGAATTCAATCACCTGATTACCCAGGCGCTCGCCCGGCGGGATGAAGATTTCGTGGGTTTCGTTGCGCTTCTGGTATTCGACCGCGCTCATTTCCTCGTAGCGGGCGAGACGCGCCTTGCTCTTGGACTGGCGAGCCTTGGCGCCCTGGCGCACCCATTCCAGCTCTTCCTTCATGGCCTTGCGGTGAGCGTCTTCCTGCTTCTGTTCGTTAGCAAGGCGCGCGCCTTTCTGCTCCAGCCAGCTGGAGTAGTTGCCCTTCCAGGGGATGCCTTCGCCGCGGTCGAGTTCGAGAATCCATTCGGCGGCGTTGTCGAGGAAGTAGCGATCGTGGGTCACAGCGACCACGGTGCCGGGGAAGCGCACCAGGAACTGCTCCAGCCATTCGACGGATTCGGCGTCGAGGTGGTTGGTCGGCTCATCGAGCAGCAGCATGTCCGGCTTGGAAAGCAGCAGCTTGCACAGCGCCACGCGGCGCTTTTCACCGCCGGACAGCGGCCCAATTTTCGCGTCCCAGGGCGGAATGCGCAGCGCGTCGGCGGCGATTTCGAGCTGGGTTTCGACGTCCGCACCGCTGGTGGAGATGATGTTCTCGTACTTGGCCTGCAATTCGGCGAGCTTGTCGAAGTCGGCATCCGGCTCGGCGTAGGCGGCGTACACCTCTTCGAGCTTCTGCTTGGCTTCCATGACTTCGCCCAGCGCGGATTCAACTTCCTCGCGCACGGTCTTGTTCGGGTCCAGCTCCGGCTCCTGCGGCAGGTAGCCGATGCTCATGTTCGGCTGCCACTGCACTTCGCCGTCATATTCCTTGTCAGCGCCGGCCATGATGCGCAGCACGGTGGATTTGCCCGAGCCGTTGAGGCCCAGCAGGCCGATCTTGGCGCCGGGGAAGAAGGAGAGGGAAATATCCTTGATGATCTGACGCTTGGGCGGAACAACCTTGTTCACGCGCAGCATTGACATGACGTATTGAGCCATTTTTTGCCTTTAAGGGACTTCCCAGAACCGCTTCCAGCCTTGTCGCGCCTCCTTGCCGTACTACTTGTACTGTCGCTGTGGGCGACGCCTGGCTGGAAGCGGTTCTGGAAAGTCCTTGTTCATGGGGATTGGAAAAACGTAAGGATACCTTGAGGCTGTGCGTCGGGGCATGACGAAACAGGGGTGCCGCGCGAAAGGCGGGGCTGGGTGGGTCTTCCCTTATTCTGGTGTGGGCCGTCAAGTTTTCCCTGCCATCGTCCGATATCTCTGCTTGGGCTTGAAAGCCGGAGGAGTACAGCATGCAGGGCAAGGGCGTGTGGGTGACATTCGGCATTTTTCTGGCCCTGCTGGCTAGCTTGGCGGGCTCTTTGGCGAACGGCGCGCCGGCTTGGCGTTTTGCGCTTGCCGGACTGGTGGTGGGGGTGGTGGGCGCCTGGGGCGCGCAGCGCTTTTCGCGCCGCCTGGGGCGCAGCGATGCGATTGCCTCCGCGCTAGCCGGGATGAGCGCCGATGGTGATCTGACGCGGCGCGTGGACGAGGGTGAGGGGGATTCCGGGCGGGCCGCTGCGGCGGTGAATCGCTTCGTTGCAGGCATGCAGGGGATGCTGGGCAAGATCGTGCAGGATGCGCAGCGGGTCAGCGAGTCCTGCCTGGTGCTCCAGCAGGAAACAGACGGTGTGCTGGCGGCAGGGGCTACGCAGTCCGCCGCGGCGCAATCGGCCGGCGCGGCTATCGTGCGCATGCGCGAGCAGACGCTGGCCGCCAGTGCAGAAGTGGGCGAGGCGGGAGAGCTGGCGATGAAGGCCTGTGCGCTGGCCGAGGAGGGCGACCGCACGGTGCGTGAAGCACAGCTACAGATCCAGTCGCTGGCCCAGTCGGCGGTGCATTCTGCGCAGCGTGTGACGCACCTGGGCGATCTGAGCCAGGAGATCGCCCGCATGATCGCCGAGATTCACGAGATCGCGGATCAGACCAATCTGCTGGCCCTCAATGCGGCCATCGAGGCGGCACGCGCCGGTGAGCAGGGGCGTGGCTTTGCGGTGGTGGCCGATGAGGTGCGCAAACTGGCCGAACGCACGACGCGGGTGACGGCCGACATTACCGGCATCACCGATGGCATGCGTGCCGACACGGCCGAGGCCATTGCGGTCATCACCCAGAGCAGTGATCAGGCGCGGGACGGGGCGCAGTGTGCCCAGCGCGCAGCGGAGGCACTGTCGGCCATCTTCGTGGGGGCGCAACGGACCCGCGATCAGGTGCAGCGCATCGTGCATGACATGGGCTCGCAGGTGTCGGCTTGCCAGGCTCTGGAGGCAGAGGCGCAGCAGATCGTTCGCCTGGCGCAGGAGAACGAACGGCGGGTTGGCGTGGCGGCGACGCATCGGCGCATGCTTGAGCAACTGGCGGCGAGCATGCGCGAGGTGGAAGAGGTCTACAAGATCGGTGCGGAAGGCGAAGTTGCAATGCGTGAGCATCGCGAAACGCCGGAAGTGGCGCGCGAGGCAGCGCGGCAGATCGGGGCGGCACTGGAGCGTGCCCTTGCGGACAAGCGCATCAGCCTCGATCAGCTCTTCGACGAGCAATACCTGCCCATTCAAGGCACCGATCCGCAGAAGTTCCACACCGCCTTCGACACGCTGACGGACGAGATCTTCCCGGCGATCCAGGAACCCTTGCTGGAGCGCTATCCACACATCGTGTATGCCGGTGCGGTGGATAGGCGCGGCTACTTCCCGACGCACAACAAGCGCTTTAGCCAGGCCCTGACCGGCGACCGCGTGCGCGACATGGTCAATAACCGCACCAAGCGCATTTTCAGTGATCGTGTTGGCAGCCGTTGCGGTGCGCACGAACTGGATTTCCTGACACAGACTTACCGGCGCGATACGGGCGAGGTGATGTACGACATTTCTGCGCCCATCTACGTGGCGGGCCGCCACTGGGGCGGCTTCCGTATTGGCTTCCGCGCCCACGGGATGAGCAAGTGATGATGGCCTGATTGGCGGTTTGCCCAGGTCTTTGCGGCAGGCTTAGCAAGCTTGCACTCGCTCAGCCTGCCTTGCCAAGTTTCGTTCAGGCTTCGTTCGGTGCTGGGGCCGAGGCGGGCGTGGGCTCGGCCGGGCGGGCCGACCACACGCTATCTTCCGCGCCGAGGCGCACCCGCCGGGCGGTGGCGCGTGCCATCCATACGAGGCCCAGGCCACCGGCCAGCGCGGTGAGGTCCACGCCCAGGGCGGCGAGGCTGCTGCTGGCCCACAGGCCGAGGCCGGGAATCAGCCAGGCCAGCAGGGTGGTGAGCGGGATGCAGAAGGTGGCCAGCGCGGCCAACCACAGCAGGGGCACCACGGCGCGGCCGGCGCCACGCCAGAAGGCCCAGGCGAGGCTGGCGAAGAACACGCCGTAATACACATACCAGTGCCAGGCATTCAGGTCGGCGACATGGCCGTGCAGCCATTTGGCGCAGGCAATCGTCAGCGAGACGCCGGCGATGCAGCCGATGCACACGCCCACCGTGGCCGAAGCCAGGAGGCGCGTATCCAGGCGCTGGCCGGGCAGGGCTTCGCTCTGGCGCTGTTTCTTGCGGCGCGACTCGATCCACAGCAGGTTGCCGCTGTAGAACAGCCAGGCGCCGGCCAGGGCGAGCAGGAAGTACATCCAGCGCACCGGCGTGCCGCCGAAGGTGGCGAAGTGCAGGGCGAAGAAGCTGGAGAGGGTGGTGTTGGCTGCGTCCTGCGTGCCGGGCAGGAAGTCTCGGCTCAAAACCTTGCCGTTCCAAGGGTCCAGCGCCACGAAGCCGCCCATGGCGCGCGGGGCCAGTGCAGCGGGATCACTGCCCCACACTCGCACCATGGCGCGCGGGCCGGCGAGATTCACGTATTGCAGCGAATTGGGCTCGAAGCCGGGCGAGAGCGCCTGGGCGCGCTCGAGCAGCGAGACGGGCGGGAGCATGTCAGCCGGGTCGCGCGGGGCTGGTTTGGCGGCCGGACGCTGCTGGTTGAAGGCGCTGGCGAGGCGGCCGCTGTGGAGGTACTTGTCCTGCAGGGCGTAGAGGCCGTCGTGGTAGGCGAAGACCACGGCGGTGATGGCCATCACGATGTGAAAGGGCAGGCTGATGATGCCGACCACATTGTGCGCGTCCAGCCACATGCGCTTGAGGTTCTTGCCCAGGCGCAGGGCGAAGAAGTCCTTCACCAGGGTCGGTAGTAGCACGATCACGCCGGACACCAGGGCCAGCGCGTAGAGCGCGGCGACGACGCCCATCAGCCAGCGGTTGGGGTCGGTATCGAAGGGCAGGCCGACCACCCGGTGCAGGATGTCGATGAACTCGGCGAGCTGCGAGGGCTGGCTTTCGCTGACGAGGGCATTGCCTTCGGCATCCAGCGTGGCGCTGTAGTGGCGACCATTGAGGGGGTCGTGATCGTCCTGGCCTTCTTCGCGCTCCACCCAGCTCAGGCGGGCAGGCTCATGCTCGGTGGGTTTGAGATTCAGCTGGAAGCCCTTGGCCGCGCCCGGATGGGTGGCGAGGGTGCGGGCGATTAGGGCGGGCGTATCCGCGAGCGGGACTTCGATAGCGGCAACAGGCGCAGCGGCCCAGCGGGCCAGCGGCTCCTTGAAGACGGTCAGCGCCCCGGCATAGAACGCGATGAACAGCGCCATGCCGGTGAGGATGCCGGTCCAGGTATGAACGGTTTTGTAGATGCGGATGTAGTCGCTGCGCATGATGTACAGGAGAGAAGGTCAGGCCGGGCGGGCCAGAAGCAGCGTGGCGAAGACCAGCAGGTTGGCCCCGCCCAGCCACAGCCAGGCACGCAGGCCGCTGCTGAAGAAAAAGCAGCCACTGAGTACGCCCAGCCAGATCGGGGTGACCAGCCACATCGCGAACTGGGCCCGCGTGCCGGGCGCGAGGCCGGCAGTGGCGAGTATCAGCAGGCCACTGCAGCCCATGGCGAGGGTGAAGCCGAGGAGTGCGCCAGCGAGCGATTTTGCAATCCAGTCGCGGCGGATTGGAGCGGGCTTGGAGCTTGTCGTCGTCATGTCAGCGGCTTTCCTTGCGAGCAATGAGTGCCCCCAGATAGGGCAGCAGCACGAAGGCCAGCATCAGCCAGGTGAGCAGCACAAAAACAGCCACCACGCTGTGCAGGGCCTGGCCAAGTGCGATCAGGGCCGCCACCAGCAGGGCCGCCCCGGCCAGGCGGGCGGGGCGGGCAGCCAGCGCGCTGGCGCGCCAGCGCTGGTGGGGCGAGGCGAGATGAATGGCGAAGCTGCCCGCCAGGGCGAGCAGCAGGCCTGAGAGCAGCCACCCCAGCATCAGAAGTCCACCGTGGCTGAGAGCTTGTAGGTACGCGGTGCGCCGAGGGTGGCGAAGCCTTCACCGAAGCGGCCGGACCAGTAGTTCTCATCGGTCAGGTTCTCGACGGCAAAACGCAGCACCACTGGCTTGCTGAAGGCCGAGAGCGCGTAGTTGGCGCCGGCATCCCAGCGGGTCCACGACGGCAACTCAAGCTTGTTGGCGGCATCGAGATACTGGGCGCTGGTGTAGGTGACACGCCCGTTCAGCGTCAGCCCGCTGATCCAGGGCAGATCCCATTCGCTGCCGAGGTTGGCGGTCCAGGCCGGCACGCCCGGCGCCTTCTTGCCATCGTTGGCGGCGGTCGCGGCACGCACTTGCTCACCCACGGTGTAGGCGGCACCACCGAGCATGCGGACCTGACGGCTCAGCTGACCGGCGATGGTCCACTCGAAGCCCTGGTTCTTCTGCTCGCCATCCAGTGCCAGGGTGGGGCGCGAGGCGCTGGTGGCAACGGAAATCGTGGACGGCTTGAGGATGCTGAACAGGCTGAAGGTGTTGATGAAGCTGCCGTGCTCCCACTTCACGCCCACTTCCTTCTGGCGCGTCTTGTACGGTGCGAGTGTTTCGCCCTCGTTGGCATACACCGAGGACACGACGACGCCCGGGCTCAGGCCTTCAATGTAGTTTGCATACAGCGAGACTTCAGGCCCCCAGGGCTTCACGACCAGACCCAGCATCGGCGTGATGGCGCTCTCTTCGTAGGCGGTGGGCGTGGCCATCTTCTGCTTGACGCTCTGCGAGCGGGCGCCGAGGGTCAGCAGGGTGCTGTCTTCGAACAGGCTCAGGGTGTCGGCGAGTGCCAGGCTGGAGTAGATGTTGTCGGCCGAGCGGGCGACGGCGCCGTGGGCGCCGGCAATGGTCGGATTGGTCTTCGGGTCGTAGATGTTGGTGACGTAGCTGGCGCTGGTGTTCACCGGGGCGAGGCCGGTGGTGGTGTGTTGCTGGGCAAAGCTGGCGACCATCTGGTGGGCGATGCTGCCGGTGCTGAAGCTGCTGCGCAGGCCGGTTTCCCCCGAGCTCGAGCGGGTATAGCCAGCCTGGTTGTAGGTCTGGCCGGTGGCATTGCCATTGGCATTGGTCAGTACGACACGGGTGCCGTTGATGAAACCATCGTAGTTGTAGTTGGCGGTGCCCAGGGCCGCGTAGGCGGAGAGGCCGCGGGTAAGTTCCACCTCGCCGCGCAGCATGGCGCCATCGGTACGCTGGTGGGCGTAGGTGCCGCGCAGGGCGTTCTTGCTGGTATCCGGCGCATCGATGACGCGCCCCAGGGTGCTGAAGCCGACCATCAGCGGGCTGCCGTCGGACTGGTTCTGGTGAGCCGAGTAGGCGTCCAGTTCCATCTTCCAGCGCTCACCCCGGTAGTCGAGGCCCAGGGAAGAGAAGTTGTCGCGCTTCTTCTGGTCTTCGAGCGTGGTTTCGCCATAGCCCAGTGAGCCGTTAAAGCGCACGCCGAGGCGCTTCTCCGCGCCGAAACGACGTCCGATGTCGGCGGCTTGTGTCAGATGCGAGCTAGATGCGTAGCTGGTGGTGAGGCGGGTCAGATCCTGGTCGGTGGCGCGCTTGGTCACCAGATTGACCACCCCGCCCACGGCGCCGCTCGGGGCAATGCCCGAGAGCATGGCGGCCGGACCTTTGAAGACTTCGACGCGCTCGACGAATTCGGTCGGCACATGGGCGCCGGGCAGCATGCCGTACATGCCGTTGAAGGCGAGTTCCGAGGAGTTGATCTCGAAACCGCGGATGGTGATGTTCTCGGCATTGTGGCCGTCGCTGGTGGTGAAGCGCACCGAGGGATCATTGCGCAGCACTTCGCCGACGGTGGCGGCCTGCTGGTCGGCAATTGCCTGGGCGGTGTAAGCCGTGACGTTGAAGGGGGCGTCCATCACGTCGACGTTGCCCAGCACGCCGAGCTTGGCGCCACGCGCCACCTGGCCGCCCGCATAGGACGCCGGCAGGTCGGTGGGGGATACGGTGGTGCCGGTGACCTTGACCGCAGCCAGGGTGACTTCGCCGGACGGGCGCGAACCCTGTTCGGCGGGCTTGACCAGGATGTAGCTGCCATTGCCCTGACGGCTGGCGTTCAGACCCTGGCCACGCAAGAGTTCGGCAAAGCCCTGCTCGACGCTGAAGATGCCGGACAGGCCGCGGCTGCTGCGGCCTTGCAGCAGACTGGCATCCGCGCTGAACTCGACGCCGGCGATGGCGGCAAAGCTGTTCAGCACCCGATCCAGCGGGCCGGCCTGGATGTTGTAGTTGCGCGCCGCGCTGGCGGCGGGCACTGTGCTCTGGGCGTAGGCCAGGGGTGTGGTGACGCCGACGGCACCGAGCACCAGACCTGTCATCAGGGCGCTGCGCACGGCGCTGGCGGTGCCGCTCGGGGCAAAGCTGGCGAGGCCCTGCTTACGCGGCAGAGCGCGTTGCGCAGAAGAGGGAAGGGAGGCGTGTTTGGCCATGCTGCGGTCCTTTCGGTTCGGAAATATTGAGTGGCTTCATCAGGTATTCCGAACGAGATCGCGAAACCCTCAATGCCAGGCTGAAATTTTTTTCGCCGCGGAGAATGGCGGGTGCGCAACCCAGGGCTGGGGACGCGTTCCTGCCCTTGCCCCGGGGCTGCCAATCCGCGCCTCAGCTCGCCTGCAGGGTGACCCAGTAGCGGGTGCGATAGACCGGCACGAGGGGCAGGGCCAGTGCAAGGTTCTGCAGGGCGCGATCGGTGTCGCGCAGGGAGAACACGCCGCTCACGCGCAGCTCCGCTACGGCCGGATCGCAGCGCAGCAGGCCCGGCCGGTAGCGGGCGAGTTCGGCGACGAAGTCCGCCACACGCATGTTCTCGGCCAGCAGTACGCCATTGCGCCAGGCCGCCGCGCTTTCCTGTACCGGTGTGAGGGGCGCGATCCGGGTGGCGGAATAGTGGCTGCCTTCGCCGGCGCTGATACGGATAGCCAGGTCCGGTATGCGGCGGCTGCGCAGCTCCACCGCGCCTTCGAACACGGCGACCTGCGAGGCGCTTTCGTCCTGCCGTACGCTGAAACGGGTGCCCAGCGCTTCGATGCGACCATGCCGGCCGTGCACCCGGAAAGGGCGGTGCACGCTGGCCGGGTCCGGCGCCGTGGTGATCAGGATTTCGCCCGCGTGCAGCACGATGCGGCGCTCCTGCGCATCGAAGCGCACATCGATCCGGGTGGCGGTGGCCAGCACGATCGAGGTGCCATCCGCCAGCCAGATCTCGCGGATCTCGCCCGTGGCGGTGGCGTAGTCCGCCGTGCCGAGTTGCCAGGTGTCGGTGCTGTGCAGCAGGCTGGCAGCGCCGCCCGCTACGATGGCCAGGCCGAACAGGCGGCGCAGGGTCGTGCGCTTCTGCCAGGCCTGATCTGCGGGCTCGCGCAGCACATGATGGGCGAGCTCGGGCGGCAGGCCGTCGAGCTTGTCCTCGAAGATCTGCAGTTCCTGCCAGGCACGTTCATGATCGGGGTGGGCGGCCCGCCACTGTGCGCAGGCAGCCTTATCCTCCGCACGGGCGTCTTCCGACCACAAACGGGCCATCCATTCGGCCGCTTTGGCGACGATGGCCGGGTTCAGGGCGGTGGCGTCGGGGGCGGCCGGGGCGTTCATCGGTGTGCGCGGGTCAGGCGTTTTGGGCATGCAGCGCGCGGTGGCAGGCGATCAGCCCGGTGGCGATGTATTTCTCGACTGAAGAGACTGAAACCTCCAGTCGCTCGGCAATCTCGCGATAGCTCAGGCCATCTAGCCGGCACATGAGGAGCGCCATGCGCGCCTTGGGGGCGAGGCCATGCAGGATCGCATCGATCTCGACCAGGGCTTCAATGACCAGCGCGCGGGCTTCTTCGGAAGGCGCCTGCTGTTCCGGCAGGAGGGCGAGAGCCTCCAGATAGGCCGCTTCAATCTGGCGGCGGCGATACAGATCGATGATCAGACCGTTGGCAATCTGGCTCAAGTGGCGACGGGATTCATCCTGCTGCGGCATGTGCCCGCTGCTGAGGAGGCGCAGATAGGTGTCGTGGGCCAGATCGGCGGCATCGAAGGCATTGCCGAGTTTCTTGCGCAGCCAGCCTCGCAGCCAGCCATGGTGCTCGGTGTAGAGCGCCTCGATTTGCCGGTGGAATGCAAAATCAGCGATGGATGCAGCGGTGGCGGACACGGCGGACTCCCTGTGCCCGAGGATTGGTATCGGGCATGATGAATCAAATGAGAATGATTATCATTTTATACATATCCAGTGAGGGCGGTAAAGCGTTTTGCCCGGCACAAAAAAAGGCCCGGTCTGAGCCGGGCCTGAAGTAGTGAGCAGTGTGGTGGCTTGAGGCAGCCAGCTGACCTGAGGAGGAAGGACAGGCCGCCGGACGGCTTCAAGCACGGTTCAGCAAACTGGCGGGCGCACCGCAGCGCCTTGCAGCGAACGCTGCGGCGGACGTCGCCCACCCGTTTGTCGAACATCCGGCGGCATCAGGCCGCCGAAGTGATCAATGCGCTGATTTTCGGGCGATCAGCCTCCTTTCCTGAGTTGCGGGTTTCGGTTGAGCGGGCGTGTTCCAGTGCCTGCACGTCACCGCTGATCTGGCCGCCGGCTTCGATGAGCAGACTGCCGTAGCGGATCGTGCCGCGCACGCGGCCGGTGGCGTGGATGACGAGCTTGTCGCGGGCAGTCAGGTCGCCCTCGAAGTGGCCGTGGATTTCGGCGACATCGATGCCGACCTTGCCGGAGAAGGCGCCTTTCTCGGCAATGCGTAGCACGCGGCTATCCATGGTGGCTTCGACGCGGCCCTCGACGATCAGGGTGTCGCAATCCAGAATTTCGGCGCCCTTGAGCTTGACCTCGGGACCAACGACCAGGCGGCTGGGCGATTCGGTGTCTGCTGCCGGGGCGGGTGTATGGCGGGTGTCCGGGCTGCTGCTGGTCTGCGCGGCGAGCTGAGCGGCCTGGGTGGCGTTCAGTTCGGCCGCGTCGCGCAGGCGGTTCTGCGGCTGGAGCGCCGGATAGGCCCCGGGCGTGTGGGTGACGCGGGGCTGGCGCTCCGCTGCGGCTTCGGAACTGCGGGGCAGGGCTTTATGGAACATCTGGTCTCCTTCGTGAGCGGGGCGGCCTTCAAGGAGCGAAGCGCCGACAAGGAGATACAGTGCAGAGGCCGTGCCAGATTCAACTAATCATTATTAATCAACGGTTTGTTTGTTATTTGTGAGATCTCGTCCGGGCCTCGGGTGTCGCCTTGCAGCGACAGCTTTTCGGGCCGCTGCGGGCAAAGCCCCTTGCCGCCGGGCGAGGCACTGTCGCGAATCGGCGACAGCCTGGATCAGGCCTGCCCGGCCGGATCTGTGGCGTCCTTGAAGGCGCTTGCTTCAAGGTGGTGGCGGGCGAGCAGGCGGTAGAACTCGGTGCGGTTACGCCGGGCGAGCCGGGCAGCCTGGGCAACCTTGCCGTCGGTGAGGCGCAGCAGGCGAACGAGGTAGTCACGCTCGAAGCGCTGGCGGGCTTCCTCGAAGGATTCGATGGCGCCGCCCTCATCCTGCAGCGCACGCTGGACCAGCGCGGCGGGGATCACCGGGGTAGTGGAAAGGGCTACGGTCTGCTCGACGACGTTCAGCAACTGGCGCACGTTGCCGGGCCAGGGCGCCGCCAGCAGCAGCGCCATGGCTTCCGGCGAATAGGTGGTGACGGCACGTTTGTAGCGCGCGGCGAGGCGCAACAGGAAGTGCTGGGCGAGCAGCGGAATGTCTTCACGGCGCTCGGCCAGCGAGGGGAGGGCAAGGCTGACGACATTCAGGCGGTAGTACAGATCGTCGCGGAAACGCCCTTCGCTACGTGCGACATGTAGATCGCGATGGGTGGCGGAGAGGATGCGTACATCGATCGGCAGGCTGCGCGTGGCGCCAACCGGGCGTACTTCGCGCTCCTCCAGCACACGCAGCAGTTTGACCTGGAGGGGCGTGGGCATGTCGCCGATCTCGTCGAGGAAGAGCGTGCCGCCGCGCGCGGACTGGAACAGCCCGTCGTGGTCGCGATGGGCGCCGGTGAAGGCGCCTTTGACATGGCCGAAGAGCTCGGATTCGAGCAGGTGCTCGGGGATCGCCCCGCAGTTGATGGCCACGAAGGGTTTGCCGGCGCGCGGGCTGGCCTGGTGGATGGCGCGTGCGAGCAGCTCCTTGCCGGCACCGCTGGGGCCGCTGATGAAGATGCTGACTTCGCTGGCGGCGACCAGCTCGGCCTGGCGCAGAAAGTCTTCCATCAGCGTGCTGCGGGTGAGGATCTCGCTGCGCCAGGCCGCCGGTTTGCGCGATTCACCCGCATCGCCCGAGCGGCCGATGGCGCGGCGGATCTGCGCGATCAACTCGCCCGCGTCGTAAGGCTTGGTGAGATAACCGGACACACCGCGCTGGGTGGCTTCGATGGCCTCCGGGATATTGCCATGGGCGGTCAGCACGATCACCGGTAGCGAGAGATGCTGCTGGCGCACCGCGTCGAAGAGGGCTAGCCCGTCCATGCCGGCCATGCGCAGATCGGTGACGATGATGTCCGGCCGCTGCGCGGCGATTGCCGCCAAGGCTGCCGGGCCGCTGTCGGCACAGCGGATGGCAAAGCCGCTGGCCTTGAGGCGGATGGAGAGCAGGCGCAGCAGGTCGGGGTCGTCGTCAACCAGCAACACGCGGGTGTTGGCAGTTTCGGGGGCGGTGGGGGTCTGAGTCATTTGGCTTTCGGGCGTTCCTGCATTTTCAGCTCGATCTCGCGCAAGGCGTCGAGCTTCTGGCGCATCTGTTCATTGCCTGCCTGCGCCTCGCGCAGCTTCTGCTGGCTGCTGGCCTGGGCGTCGTCGAGGCGGCGGATGTCCTGCAGCATGGGCAGCAAGAGTTGCGCCAGCGGGTGATTGCGGCCGCGGCCATTGGCGTCTGAGGGGGGAAGATCCAGCAGTGCGAGGGCACGCGCGCGGTCGCCCGGCGGGCTGGGGGCAATGGCGTGAAACAGGGCGAGCTGCAGGCGCCGTTCTTCGCTGCGCTTGCTGGCGTAGTGTTTTTGCAGGCTTTCGGCTTCGGCCGCGAGCTCGGCCGGGTTCATGGCGCGGATCCGGCTGCTCTGCTGGAGGAGGTCGAGATCCGCTTCGCTGCTGGCCTGAAGCAGGCCAACATGCCTGAGTTCGGTGGTGCTGCAGGCGCTGGTGAGCAAGGCGAGCGCGCCGGCGAGCAGCAGGCTGGAGAGGGCTTTCATGCTGGAGACCCGGTGAGCGGCAGGCGGACGCAGGCGCGCGTGCCCTGGGGGGAGTTGGGGTGTAGCGAAACTTCGCCGCCATGCAGGGCGACGAGCTCATGCACGATGGACAGGCCTAGGCCGCTGCCCTTGACCGGGCTACCTTGCGGTGCCGGCCCCTGAACAAATGCTTCGAACATGCCGGGGGCCAGCTCGAGCGGAATGCCGGGGCCTTCGTCGCAGACTTCGATGCAGATCTGGCCGGCCCCCGCGCTGCTGCGGATGAGCACGCTGCTGCCTGGCGGGGCGTATTTGAGGGCGTTGGAGAGCAGGTTGTCGAGGATCACGCGGAGCTTCTCGCGGTCCGCCTGTAAGTTCAGCGCATCGCCTTCGCTGGCGATGCGGATGCTGCGGGCCGCGGCGGCGAGTTTGTGGTCGGCAATGAGCAGGGCAATGAGTTCTGTCAGCGCGATCTGCTCGCGGCGCAGATCGCCCGGCGCAAAGCGCAGGCCGCTGTAATCGAGCAGGTTTTCGATCAGCTTGCGCAGGCGCTGGCAGTTGCTGGCGAGGATCTGCACGACTTCGAGCTGCTCGGTGTTGAGCGGGCCGGTCACCTTGTCGAGCAGCAGCGCGGTGCCTTCATGCAGGGCGGTGAGCGGCGTCTTGAGTTCGTGCGAGACATGGTGGAGAAGGCGGGTCTTCTGCGCGTCGAGTGCCTGCAGGCGCGTGCGCAACCAGTCCAGACGCTGGCCGAGGAGGGCCATGTCGCGCGGGCCGGTGACACGGATCGGGGTGTCGAAACGCCCTTCGCCGAGCCCGCGCATGGCTTCCTCGATCTGGCGGAAGGGGCGCCGGATCAGGGCGGTGATGCCCAGCGCCAGGAGCAGGCTGATCGGGATCAGGATCCACAAGCGCTGCAGTAACTGGCGGCGGGCTGCTGCCGCTTCGATCCGCAGTGATTGGATGTCAGCCTCGATGCGGGCGTCGGCCTGGTTGATGATGAGGCTGGCGCTGTCATTCATGGCCGCGAAGGCTTTGAGCAAAGCCGGGCCGCGGTCCTGGCTCAGTTCTGCTGGCTGCAGGCTTTGCCAGATGCTCTCTTCTGCCGTGCGCAGGGCATCAAGGCTGCTGCCGAGATCGAGCGCGTCGGCATGCTGCTGGAGGCGTTCGGCGGTTTCGCTGAAGGCTGTGCGCTGGCGGGCATAGGTGCCGAGCCCGGCTTCGTCGCCGAGTACCAATTGCTGGCGGGCGAGGCGCTCCAGGGCGGTGAGATGTTCGCCGAGGGCACGGCTTTCGCGGGTGATGGTCGTGGCGCGGGTGATCGCGCTTTCGCTGCGCTGGCTGAGCTGGGCGAGCGAGAAATAGGCGCCGAACAAGGCCAGCACTGCAGGCAGGGCGACCAGTACGAAACCGAGTAGCAGCAGCTTGGGAAGGGAGAGCGGATAGGGCAGGCGCATCGGGCACGGGTACAAAGCAGCCCCTGTTTGTACCTGCGTTGCTGGCGCAGGTTCCCCTCGGGGCGACGGAAGGCCGCTGCGCGTCAGGCGAGTGTTAGCCCGGCCGCCTGCAGGCGACGAGTGTGAAAGCTGGCCCGGTAGCGGGCGCCGAGCCCGCTGAAGTTCAGTGCGGGCAGGGCACCATGCAGGGTGCTCAGTGGCAGGGGGCGGATCTGGATCAGGGCGTCATTGCGCAACAGGCATTGCAGCTGGCGCTTGAAGGCATGCTGGGCCGCCAGTGGCAGGCTGGCAGACGCCATGCGCCGCACGAAATGGCTCCAGCGGGTCTGCATTGCGCGGCGCAAGGAATCGAGGGCAGCATCGTTGAGATCGAGCTGCCAGTTCTGCTCCAGCATGGCTACCAGCAGCACGCTGGTAGGGCGTACATCGTGATGAACCCAGCTATTAACCAGATGTAGGCGCCCGCTGCGGGTGCGGTTGTGCCAGTGCCGGCTGGTGATGCGGACCACATCGGCCTGCGGTTGTGGGCCAGGCTGGCCGGCGAAGAGCAGCAGGTAGGGGCTGTCGGCATCGAACGGATTGTCGTGCTGGCGCAGGCACAGCAGGGTGTCGAGGTAGAGAAGGCTGGTGGGGGCTGACATGGCCGTGATTATGCCCGCGAGGAGCCGTCCGGCGCTTGGTCGGGAGGCAAGGGCACTCGGCCAGTTTGCTCCGCTCGCTGAGCATTCGGGCTTGTTTTCGGTAGCAGGACGCAGTTTGCTCGAAGATGTCGAAAAAAGCGTTTCAACACAGATGATCTGGCCGGGTTTGGAACGGCTTCGGTGCGTGCAGGAACGATGCGTCAGGCGGCTTTTCGCGCCATAATCGCCGAAATAATGCCCTCGTACGGCGCATGGCATTGCTTCAATGCGCGCGCGGTTGGGCAAGAGAAAGGGAAGAGGATGAATTCAGCGGCAGACAAGCGGGTGACTTTGGCTGACGTGGCCAAGCTGGCAGGTGTTTCGAAGCAGACCGTGTCGCGCGTGGTGAATGGCAGCGAACACGTGACCGAGGACACGCGCACCCGCGTGCTCCAGTGCATCGACACCCTCGGCTTCCGCCCCAGTGCGCTGGCACGCCAGTTGAGCACCGGCCGCAGCCAGACCATCGGTGTCGTGAGCAATGGCGGCCAGGGCTATCTGGTTTCTGGCGTGGCGTACCTCGGTATGGTGCGCCAGGCCGACAAGATGGGCTATGCGCTGCTGATCAAGGAAATGACCGATTTCAGCAGCGGCAGCATCCGTACCATGCTGGATTATCTGATCGAGCGTCAGGTGGACGGCGTGATCTGGGCGGGCCCCGAAATCGGCGACAGCCATGCCTGGCTGGATACTTTCGATGCTGCCAGCCTGCCGATGCCGCTGGTGGCCATCAATGCCAAGCCGCGTCCCGGCGTGGATACCGTGAGTTTTGACAATTTCGAAGCGGGGCGCGTGGCGACCCGCCACCTGCTGAGCCTGGGGCGCAAGAACATTGGCCATATTGCTGGCCCGACCAATCGCTGGGTGTCGCAGCAGCGCGTTGAAGGCTGGAAGGCGGCACTGGCTGAAGCCGGCACGAGCGAGATGGCCCGCAACGTGGTGGAGGGCGACTGGGATGTGCATACCGGCGGCCCCGGTCTGCGCCGCCTGCTGGAAATCTGTCCGAAGCTGGATGCGGTTTTCGTGGGCAGCGACCGGATGGCAATCGGTGTACTTGCCGAAGCCCACAAGCTGGGTTTGCGTGTGCCGGAAGACCTTGCCGTGATGGGCGTGGATAACTTGCCCGAGAGCGCCTACCTGATCCCGCCACTGACCTCCATGACGCAGGACACGCCGCGCATGGCCGAGGTGGCGCTACGCCTTCTGGTGCGGCGCATCTGCGAGCGCCGCGGCGAGCCTTACCCGGAAGCCTGTGCGATTCCCGAGAACCCGCTTCTTACGCACGATCTGGTGGTGCGCCAGAGCACCCTGTGTGGCAAGCTGGCGAGCAAATAGTCCGTTTACCTGGACAAGCAAAAGCCCGGTTGAACCGGGCTTTTGCGTTTCTGGCGGGGTGGTCAAAGGCCGGGACTCAGCTTTCGCTTCTAGTGGCCTGCAAACGTGTGAGCTGCTTGCGACTGAGGCAGAGCAGGAGCCGTTTGGCGTCCGTTTGTTTGCCCAGGCGCTTGAAGCCGAGCTGGCTGCAATAGAAGCCGGCATGGCTGCGCGGGCATTCGGCGAGGATATCGGTGCTGTCCCAGTCCGCAACGGTACTGGCAAGCGCCTGGATCATCGGGCGAGCGAGCTGCTCGGGCGCAATGTGCTGGTCAAAGGCGAGTCGCTCGACTTCGACCAGGCGTGCGCCCCGTGCGCGCAGCGCGTCGAGTGCCGGGCGGTGCAGCAGGTCCAACTGCAGGCCGGCGGGGTTGTCGCGGCGCAGGCAGATCACGCCCTGAGCGCGCTGCCGGCGTGGGCTGATATGAAGCGCCAGCGCCACAACGCGTTCGAGTTCGGGGGCTGGCAATCGATCAAGGGGAGGATGCTGCGGCTGCAACTGCTCCAGCAGGCGGCGGGCTTGTTCCAGCTGCCAATGGCTGGCGGCGAGGCCTATGCGCAGGGTGCTGCCAGCTACTTCCAGACAGGTTTCAAAGGCCAACTCGCGCAGGGCTTCGAAAAGGTAGATCTGCTCCGGGGCGTGCCGGTCCGGGTTGGAGAGGCGCGAGCGGAGCGGTTTCGCAGCAGTCGAATCGGGTCGAACCGTGGCCACGATGGTCTGGGTCTAAGTAATTGGTTATATGCCGAAAGTACTATAGTTGCCGAATTTGACCATTATATGTATGTGGCCTATCTTGACTAGCGCCTTTTGAGCTTTTTCCAGCCTGAAACCGGTAAAAAGCTGAAAAGCCCGCCCGGATTCCTCCGGACGGGCTCTTTTCAGGGATGAACGCGACAGGCGATCAGACCTTCACTTCGTCGGCCACTTCCTTGTATTCGCTGATCTGATCGAAGTTCATGTAGCGATAGATCTTGCCGGCGTCGGCATTGATCACGCCCATGTCAGCGTGGTACTCGGCAACGGTGGGCAGGCGGCCCAGCTTGGAGGCAATCGCCGCGACTTCGGCCGAGGACAGGAACACGTTGGTGTTCTTGCCCAAGCGGTTGGGGAAGTTGCGCGTCGAGGTCGACACCACGGTTGCGCCTTCGCGAACCTGCGCCTGGTTGCCCATGCACAGCGAGCAGCCCGGCATTTCGGTGCGCGCACCGGCCGAGCCGAAGACGCCGTAGTGGCCTTCCTTGGTCAGCTCGGAAGCGTCCATCTTGGTCGGCGGGGCGACCCACAGCTTGACCGGGATGTCGCGCTTGCCTTCGAGTAGCTTGGAGGCGGCGCGGAAGTGGCCGATATTGGTCATGCACGAACCGATGAAGACTTCATCGATCTTGGTGCCGGCCAACTCGGACAGCGGCTTGGCATCGTCCGGATCGTTCGGGCAGCACAGGATGGGTTCCTTGATGTCGGCCAGATCGATTTCGATGACATGAGCGTATTCGGCATTCGCATCCGGTGCCAGCAATTCGCCATTGGCGATCCAGTCTTCCATCTTCTGGATGCGGCGCTCCAGGGTGCGCTTGTCGGCGTAGTTGTCGGCGATCATGTTCTTCAACAGCACGATGTTGGAGCGCATGTACTCGACGATAGGGGCCTTGTTCAGACGCACCGTGCAACCGGCAGCAGAACGTTCGGCGGAGGCATCCGACAATTCAAAAGCCTGTTCCACCTTCAGATCCGGCAGACCTTCGATTTCCAGGATGCGACCCGAGAATTCGTTGATCTTGCCGGCCTTGGCGACCGTCAGCAGGCCTTGCTTGATGCCGTACATGGGGATGGCATGCACCAGGTCACGCAGGGTGACGCCGCGCTTCTGCGCTTCGTCCAGCGATCCCTTGAAGCGCACCAGCACCGATTCCGGCATGTCCAGCGGCATGACGCCAGTGGCCGCGGCAAACGCCACCAGACCGGAGCCGGCTGGGAAGCTGATCCCGACCGGGAAGCGGGTGTGGCTGTCGCCGCCGGTGCCGACGGTGTCGGGCAGCAGCATGCGGTTCAGCCAGCTGTGGATCACGCCATCACCCGGGCGCAGGGCGATGCCGCCACGGTTGGAGATGAATTTGGGCAACTCACGATGGGTCTTCACATCGACCGGCTTCGGATAGGCGGCAGTGTGGCAGAAGGACTGCATCACCAGATCGGCCGAGAAGCCCAGACATGCCAGATCCTTGAGCTCGTCGCGGGTCATCGGGCCGGTGGTGTCTTGCGAGCCGACCGAGGTCATCTTGGGTTCGCAGTAGGTGCCGGGGCGCATGCCGGTGCCCTCAGGCAGGCCACAGGCGCGGCCGACCATCTTCTGCGCCAGGGTGTAGCCCTTGCCGGTGTCGGCGGGCACTTGCGGCAGGCGGAACAGGGTGGATACGGGCAGGCCGAGGAACTCACGCGCCTTGCCGGTCAGGCTGCGGCCGATGATGAGGTTGATACGGCCGCCGGCGCGCACTTCGTCGAGCAGCACGAGGGTCTTGAGTTGCGATTCGGCGATGGTGGCGCCGCCCTTGGTAGCGGTGACCTTACCGGTCGCGTGGTCGACCTTTAGTTCGATCTCGTCGCCCATGTCCATCTTGGCCACGTCGATTTCGATGGGCAGGGCGCCTGCATCTTCCTGGGTGTTGAAGAAGATCGGAGCGATCTTGCCACCGAGGCAGACGCCACCGAACTTCTTGTTCGGCACGAAGGGGATGTCTTCTCCGGTCCACCACAGTACGGAATTCGTGGCGGACTTACGCGAGGAGCCGGTGCCGACCACGTCACCCACGTAGGCGACGAGATTACCCTTGGCGGCGAGGTCCTGGATCATCTTGATCGGGCCGCGCTTGCCGTCTTCTTCCGGGGTGATGCCGGCACGGGTGTTCTTGAGCATGGCCAGCGCATGCAGGGGGATGTCCGGGCGGCTCCAGGCGTCAGGTGCCGGGGACAGATCGTCGGTATTGGTTTCGCCAGTCACCTTCAGCACGGTCAGCTTGATGCTGGCGGGGAACTCGGGGCGGGTGGTAAACCACTCGGCTTCGGCCCAGCTCTTGATCACGTCCTGCGCTACGGCATTGCCGGCCTTGGCCTTCTCGGCGACGTCGTGGAAGAAATCGAACATCAGCAGGGTGGTCTTCAGTGCCGCGCCGGCAATAGGGGCCAGTGCTGCGTCGTCGAGCAGGTCGATCAGCGGCTTGACGTTATAGCCGCCGACCATGGTGCCGAGCAGTTCGGTGGCCTTGGCCTTGGAGATCAGCGGGCAGGCCACATCGCCATGGGCGACGGCAGCCAGGAAGGAGGCCTTGACCTGTGCGGCATCATCCACGCCAGGCGGTACGCGGTGAGTGATCAGGTCGACGAGGAAAGCTTCTTCGCCGGCCGGCGGGTTCTTCAGCAGCTCAATCAAATCGGCCGTTTGCTTGGCGTCCAGCGCAAGGGGCGGGATACCGAGGGCGGCGCGTTCGGCGGCGTGTTGGCGGTAGGCTACTAGCACGGTCTTTCCTCCTGATTTTGTAGAAGCGGCCTCTGGCCGCGAATCCGCTCGCGGCCAGAGGCCGCTTCTACAGGTTTGGGTTACGCGAATAAACGTTTCAATACTTCATCTTGCAAGGTGATGCCGGTGGTGCGTGCCCGTTTGAGCACACTCCAGTAATAGCGATAGGACGCCCTGTCGTGCAGGCGATCCTGATGGCGGATCGGTCCCCAACTGGCGTCCTGGGCGGCGAGGATGATTTCGCCGGCCGTCCCGACTTCTGCTTCGCTGGGTTGCATGCCGCGTAGGATGGGCTCGATCTGGTTGGGATGAATGCTCCACATGCGCAGGAAACCAGCCTCCATGCGTGCGCGGCGGGCATCGTTTTCGATCACGGCCATGTCCACCAGTTCGGTGCACACGTTGTGGCTAGGAAGCACGCCATGTGCCAGGGCTGCGCTGACGATGCGGCTCTTGGCGCTGATGATCAGCGGGTGTTCGAACTGGCCGGGGCTCCGCATAGCGCTGGCTGGAATCGCCCCGTGATGAGCGCTGACGAAATCCATCAGGCCGAAGTCCAGAGTTTCGACACCGGGCAGGGCGGCAATCTCCCACACCTGGTGCAGCGCACCGTGGGTTTCGATCAGTACGTGCAAGGGGATTTCGCGTTCAAGCCCGCCTTGCTGCGCGACTTCGCGCAGGGCAGCCAGCACGCGCTCCACGTCAGAGACGCCGCGCACCTTGGGCAGGACGAGATAAGCCAGGCGGGGGCCTGCGAGGCCGACGATCTGTTCCAGGTCGGTGCGCCAGGCACTGTGGGTGATGTCGTGAATGCGTGCGCCGATGCGTTGGAAATGGTTATCGCTGCTCATGATGAGTGCGGCAATCATCTCGGCGTGTTCGCGCTCGGCACCGGCGGGAGCGCCATCTTCGCAATCACAGGTGATGTCGAAGACGGCGCCTCGCTCGGCTTGCAAGGCCATGGCCTTGCGCATGGTTTTCTCGCTGCCGGCGAAATGCTCGACAACGGGAATCCGGGGCAGTGGACTGCCCTCTGGATAGAGCACGGCATCCGGGGGCAGGGGGCTGCGGCTGGATGCGATGCTCATTGGGCTCTCTGTTGCTGCTGGAGGTGATCAGCCAAGCAGGTCGGCAACGCCGGCACGCTCTTCTTCGAGTTCCTTCAGGGTGAAGTTCATCTTTTCACGCGAGAAGTCGTCAATTTCCAGGCCTTCGACACGCTTATATTCACCGTTGGCAGTGATGACCGGCACGCCGTAGATGATGCCAGCCGGGATGCCGTAGGAGCCATCAGACTCGACGCCCATGGTGACCCATTCGCCATTGGAGCCGAGGAACCAGTCGTGCATGTGGTCAATTGCGGCGTTTGCTGCCGAGGCTGCGGAGGACAGGCCGCGGGCTTCGATGATGGCGGCGCCGCGCTTGCCGACGGTGGGCAGGAAGGTGTCGCGATTCCAGGCTTCGTCGTTGATCAGGGCCTTCACGCTGTCACCGTTGCTGGTGACGAAGCGGTAGTCGGCATACATGGTCGGGCTGTGGTTGCCCCACACGATCAGGTTCTTCAGGCTGGAAACCGGGCGACCGGTCTTGCCGGAGAGTTGCGACAGGGCACGGTTGTGGTCCAGGCGCAGCATAGCGGTGAAGTTCTTGGCCGGCACGCGACCGAACTTCTTGGCGCTTTCCTTGGCGATGTAGGCGTTGGTGTTGCAGGGGTTGCCTACCACCAGGACGCGGCAATCCGGATCTGCGTACTGGCCGATGGCGGCGCCTTGCACGGTGAAGATCTTGGCGTTTTCGGCGAGCAGGTCCTTGCGCTCCATGCCGGGGCCGCGCGGGCGAGCGCCGACGAGCAGAGCGGCCTGGGTGTCCTTGAAGGCCACGGCCGGATCGTCAGTGGCGATCACGCCAGCCAATAGCGGGAAAGCACAGTCTTCCAGTTCCATGATTACGCCGGCCAGCGCCTTCTGGGCTTGCGGCAGATCGAGCAGTTGCAGGATGACCGGCTGGTCTTTGCCGAGCATTTCGCCCGAAGCAATACGGAACAGCAGGCTGTAACCGATCTGACCGGCAGCGCCGGTAACGGTGACACGGATGGGCGACTTGGACATGCGGGGCTCCTTGTAGCTGTAGGGCTGTTTGTAAGCGCTGATCGCGCTGCGTCTCGTTGGGGTTGCGGGTGTGCTGCCTGTTATGTGCTGCGGTATTTGCGCTGGAGTTTATACTCCGAGTGCCGGTGTGTCAAAAGCTAACTTATGTCTTATATAAGATATAGAATAGGATATGGACGAAGTGGGTCATTTGTGCTTGAATGATCGTTATGGCACACGAATCGCCAACTTTCAGCCCCTTGTACCGACAGATCAAGAATCTAATCGTTCAGGCGCTTGACTCGGGGGAATGGCTTCCCGGGCAAACGATCCCGAGCGAGCAGGAGCTTGCGCTGCGCTTTGGTGTGAGTCAGGGCACCGTACGCAAGGCCGTTGATGAGTTGGCGGCCGAGAACATCCTTGTGCGCCGCCAGGGTAAGGGCACGTTCGTGTCCACTCATCAGGATCCGCGCGCTGTATTCCGCTTTCTGCGTCTGAAGGCCGTCAATGGCGGTCCGGTGCTGCCCAAGAGTCAGCCGCTCGAATGTCTGCGCGGCAAGGCTGGGCAGGAGGCTGCCCGCAACCTTGGTATCGAACCTGGTAGCCAGATCTTCATCGTGCGTCGGGTGCTGAAATTTGACGGCAAGCCGGTGGTGATCGATGAAATGTACTTGCCGGGCGATGTTTTTCAGGGCTTAAGCCTGGAAATGCTCAAGGAATGGCAAGGCTCGCTCTACAGTCTGTTTGAATCCCGTTTCGGTGTGCGCATGGTGCGCGCGACCGAGAAGATTCGTGCTGTTTCGGCTGACCGTGCGGTGGCTGACGTTCTGAATGTACAGGAGAGCACGCCCCTGCTTTCCGTAGAGCGACTGGCGTATACCTACGGTGACAAGCCGGTGGAGTGGAGACGCGGCCTGTACTCGACCGCTGAACACTTCTATATAAATGAACTGAGTTGATTGACAGGGCGGTGCCGCGCGCAACGGTGCCGGATTCATATAAAAGAGAGGTGCGCACGATGGCAGAAGCTACAGTCAGGAAGGCAAGGCCCAAGCATCTGAATCTCATGCAGATCAGATTGCCCTTGCCCGGGTTTGTGTCGATTCTTCACCGGATCAGCGGGATTGGTTTGTTCCTCTGTCTGCCTGTGTTGATCGCATTGTTCGGTGCCAGTCTTGGTACGCCGGAGCAGCTTGAGTGCTATCGCCAGGCGATGGCCTTCACGCTGCTGGGCCTGCCAGTAGTCAAGCTTTTGCTGCTGGGCCTGCTGTGGGCCTATCTGCATCACTTCTGTGCCGGCATTCGCTTCCTGCTACTGGATATGCATATTGGCATCGAACTCGCCCCGGCCCGCGCCAGCGCAATGGCTGTGCTGGTGATCAGCCTTTCTCTGACCGCTTTTCTGGGGGTGCTGACATGGTGAAGCGTCTGGTAGTGGGTGCCCACTACGGTTTTCGCGACTGGCTGGTCCAGCGCGTGACCGGAACCGTGATGGCCTTCTTTACGGTCTACATGCTGGTCCGGATTGCCGCGCTACCGGCCTGGGATAACGCTGCCTGGCGTGCCCTGATGAGCGGCGGATTTACCAAGTTCGTGACCTTCCTGTTCGCTTTGTCGCTGTTCTTCCATGCCTGGATTGGTGTGCGCGACATCTGGATGGATTACGTCAAGCCGATCAGCGTGCGTCTGACCCTGCACGCCATCACCCTTTTGGCCCTTACCGGATATGCCGGCTGGGTCGCTCAGATCCTGTGGAGGCTGTAAGTGAAAGTCGCCAAGCGTACGTTTGATGCAGTAATCGTCGGTGCTGGTGGCGCCGGCATGCGTGCTGCGGTGACTCTGGCTGAATCTGGCCTGAAGACCGCAGTGATCTCCAAGGTGTTCCCGACCCGCTCGCATACCGTTGCAGCGCAGGGTGGGGTTTCCGCTTCGCTGGGTAACTCCGAGCCGGATCACTGGACCTGGCACATGTATGACACCGTCAAGGGTTCCGACTGGCTCGGTGACCAGGACGCGATCGAGTTCATGTGCAAGCAGGCGCCGCAAGTGGTGGTCGAGCTTGAGCACTATGGCATGCCGTTTGACCGCACCGATGAGGGCAAGATCTATCAGCGCCCCTTCGGTGGCCACATGTCGAATTTCGGCGAAAAGCCGGTGCGTCGCGCCTGTGCGGCGGCTGACCGCACAGGTCATGCCATGCTGCATGCGCTGTATCAGCGCAATGTGCGCGCCAACACCCAGTTCTTCGTCGAATGGCTGGCGCTGGATATGCTGCGCGCACCCGATGGTCGCGTGCTGGGCGTGATCGCGATGGAGATGGAAACGGGTGAAATCACCGTGTTCCAGGCCAAGGCGACCTTATTTGCCACGGGTGGTGCTGGTCGTATCTATTACTCATCGACCAACGCCTTCATCAATACCGGTGACGGCGTGGGCATGGCGGCGCGTGCCGGTATCCCGCTGGAAGATATGGAATTCTGGCAGTTCCATCCGACCGGGGTGGCCGGTGCGGGCGTGCTGATCACCGAAGGCGTGCGCGGCGAAGGCGGCATTCTGCGCAATGCTTCGGGCGAGCGCTTCATGGAACGCTACGCACCGAATGCCAAGGATCTGGCTTCGCGTGACGTGGTCTCGCGCGCCATGGTTACCGAGATCAATGAAGGTCGCGGCTGTGGTACCAACAAGGACCATGTGCTGCTCGACATCACCCACCTTGATGCCGACGTGATCAACAAGCGTCTGCCGGGGATCCGCGAGATCTCGATCCAGTTCGCCGGAACCGACCCGATTAAGGCGCCGATCCCTGTGGTGCCGACCTGTCACTACCAGATGGGTGGCATCCCGACCAACTACCGTGGTGAAGTCGTTGCCAACGGCGAGCCTGTTGCCGGCTTCTATGCCGCAGGTGAATGCGCTTGTGCGTCGGTGCATGGTGCAAATCGTCTGGGTACTAACTCGCTGCTTGATTTGCTGGTCTTCGGCAAGAGCTCCGGCGAGTCGATGATCGATTTCATCAAGAACGAACCTGCTGCCATGCCGGAAATTCCGCAAGGCGAGATCGACAAGGCGCTGGCACGCGTCAATCGTCTGAACACGCAGACCCATGGCGCCGACGTGCACGAGACGCGTCTGGCCATGCAGCGCACCATGCAGGCGCACGCCGGCGTGTTCCGCTTCAAAGACATGCTCGCTCAGGGCGTGGACAAGATCCTGGAGATCGAGAAGCAGGTGCTGCAGACCGAGATCAAGGACAAGTCGCAGGTCTGGAACACAGCCCGTATCGAGGCGCTGGAGCTGGAGAACCTGATCGAAGTGGCCAAGGCCACCATGATCTCGGCTAATGCCCGTACCGAGTCGCGTGGCGCCCATGTGCGCGACGATGCGCCGGACACTCCGGAACATCCGAATGGTCGTGACGACGCGAACTGGCTCAAGCACACGCTGTGGCACCGCGAAGGCAATCGCCTGGAGTACAAGCCGGTGAACCTGAAACCGCTGACTGTCGAGAGCGTTGCGCTCAAGACGCGCTCTTACTGATTGCCGGGAGCTGAAGAAAAATGACCCGTACCGTCAAATTCAAGATCTATCGCTACGATCCGGACAAGGACGCAGCACCCTACATGCAGGACCTCTCTGTCGAACTCGATCCGTCTGACCGCAAGCTGCTCGACGCGCTTGTGAAGATCAAGGCGCTGGATGACTCGATGTCCTATCGCCGTTCCTGCCGCGAAGGCGTGTGTGGTTCGGACGCCATGAACATCAACGGCAAGAATGGTCTGGCCTGCCTGACCGATATCGACAGTCTCGCGCAGCCGATCACGCTGCGTCCGCTGCCCGGTCTGCCGGTGATCCGCGACTTGATTGTGGATATGACCCAGTTCTTCAAGCAGTACCACTCGATCAAGCCGTACGTGGTGAACAACTCGCCGGCGCCCGAGAAAGAGCGTCTGCAGACGCCGGATGAGCGCGAAGAGCTCAACGGCCTCTACGAGTGCATCCTGTGCGCTTGCTGCTCGACGAGCTGCCCGAGCTTCTGGTGGAACCCCGACAAATTCGTGGGTCCAGCCGGTCTGCTGGCTGCTTACCGTTTCATCGCCGATACGCGCGACGAAGCCACCAACGAGCGCCTGGACAACCTTGAAGATCCGTATCGCCTGTTCCGTTGCCACACCATCATGAACTGCGTGGATGTGTGTCCGAAGCATCTGAACCCGACCAAGGCCATCGGCAAGATCAAGGAATTGATGTTGTCGCGGGCAGTCTGATCGATGGCACAACACAAGGCACTGCGCGAGAAGATCAAATGGCGGGCCCGGCGTGGCTTGCTGGAGATTGACCTGTTCTTCACGCGCTTTGCCGCGACGGAACTCGACAAGCTCGACGAGGCCCAACTGCTCGACCTGCAGGATCTCTTGACCTGCGATGACCACGAATTGTGGGCCATGCTCAACGGCAAGCAGGAATGTACGGTCGAGAAGTGGAAAAACATGGTGGCGCTGCTCAGGCAGAGCGCACCGGACCTACCCTTAGCAGCACCAACAGAAGCACCTACACGTTCTACAGAAGGGAAAGCAGGCATGACTACACAGAAAACCGCGACGCTGGGCTTCAATGGCCAGTCTTACGAGTTTCCGGTGCTCTCCGGCAGCATCGGTCCGGATGTCATTGACATCCGCACGCTCTATGGCAAGACCGGTGCCTTTACCTTCGACCCAGGCTTCATGTCGACGGCTGCGTGCAAGTCCTCGATCACTTACATCGATGGCGATAAGGGCGAGCTGCTGTATCGCGGCTATCCGATCGAACAACTCGCAGTGAACTGCGACTATCTCGAAACCTGCTACTTGCTCAAGCATGGCGAGCTGCCGAGCAAGACACAGTACGACGAGTTCGTGAAGACCGTGCGTGATCACACCATGGTGCACGAACAACTGACCCGCCTGTATCAAGGTTTTCGCCGCGATGCACACCCGATGGCGATTCTGGTTGGCATGGTCGGCTCGCTGTCGGCCTACTACCAAGATTCTCTGGATATCACCAACCCGGAGCACCGTACCGTTGCTGCAATGCGTTTGATCGCCAAGCTGCCGACGATCACCGCGATGGCCTACAAGTACACGATCGGCGAACCCTTCATGTACCCGCGTAATGATCTGGACTACTCCAGCAACTTCCTGCATATGATGTTCGCCACGCCGTGCGAGAAGTACGAGCCGAACCCGGTGCTGGCCCGTGCGCTGGATCGCATCCTGATCCTGCACGCCGATCACGAGCAGAACGCCTCCACCTCCACCGTGCGCCTGTCCGGCTCCTCGGGTGCCAACCCCTTCGCCTGTATCGCCGCCGGTATCGCCTGTCTGTGGGGTCCGGCACACGGCGGCGCCAACGAAGCCTGTCTGGTGATGCTGGAAGACATCATGAAGCAGGGTGGTGTCGAGAAGATCGGTGAGTTCATCGCCCAGGTGAAGGACAAGAACTCCAACGTCAAGCTGATGGGCTTCGGTCACCGCGTCTACAAGAACTACGACCCGCGCGCCAAGCTGATGCGTGAAACCTGCCATGAAGTGCTGAATGAACTGGGCCTGCAGGACGATCCGATGTTCAAGCTGGCGATGGCTCTGGAAAAGATCGCGCTGGAAGACGAGTATTTCGTGTCCCGCAAGCTCTACCCGAACGTCGACTTCTACTCCGGCATCGTGCAGAAGGCCATGGGCATCCCCGTGTCGCTCTTTACCGGCATCTTCGCGATGGCCCGCACCATCGGCTGGATTGCCCAGTGGAACGAAATGATCGGCGATCCGGAGCAGAAGATTGGTCGTCCGCGTCAGCTTTACACCGGCGCACCGCAGCGCGATGTGAAGCCGATGGCATTCCGTTAAGCCAAGAACACCGCCCGAGAACCGGGGGTCACCAGCAGCCCCCGCAGAGATAAAGGCCATCCAAGATGAGACAGTACCAGCTCAATTCCTACCTGTTCGGCAGCAATGCGCCGTTCATTGAAGAGCTCTACGAGACTTACCTCGAGAACCCCTCGAACGTGCCGGATCAATGGCGCGACTATTTCGATTCGCTGCAGAACCTGCCGGGTGCAAGTCGTGATGTGGCTCATGCACCCGTCATCGCTTCGTTTGCGCAGATTGCCAAGCAGGGTAAGCCGCTGTCGGCGGCTGTCACTACGCCGGGTGTGGCCGACAAGCGTCAGATCAGCGTGCTGCAGATGATCAACGCCTACCGCTTCCTTGGTAACCGCTGGGCACAGATCGATCCGCTTAAGCGCCAGGAGCGCCCCTCGATTGCCGAGCTGGAGCCGTCCTATTACGGCTTCACCGAAGCGGATCTCTCCACCAGCTTCAACATCGGCTCCTTCCAGTTTCAGGAAAAGAGCCAGGCATCCCTGCGCGAGATTCTCGACGCTGCCCGCCAG
Organism: Uliginosibacterium aquaticum; assembly: GCF_012972705.2. GTDB lineage: Bacteria > Pseudomonadota > Gammaproteobacteria > Burkholderiales > Rhodocyclaceae > Uliginosibacterium > Uliginosibacterium aquaticum. Next base: position 1,215,798 of record NZ_JABCSC020000001.1, read on the forward strand.
ACCTACTGTGGCACGTTGGCAGTCGAGTACATGTACATGGCCGACGTACAGCAGAAGCGCTGGATCCAGAGCCGTCTGGAGCCGATCCGCTCGACGCCGTCCTTCGATGTGCCGACCAAGAAGCGCATCCTCGAGCGCCTGACCGCAGCGGAAACCCTGGAAAAGTATCTCCATACCCGTTACGTCGGCCAGAAGCGTTTCTCGCTGGAAGGCGGCGATACGGCGATCGTGGCGATGGATACCTTCATCAACACCGCTGGCTCGCTGGGCGTGCAGGAAATCGTGATTGGCATGGCCCACCGCGGCCGCCTCAATGTGCTGGTCAATGTGCTGGGCAAGGCGCCCAAGATGCTGTTCGAAGAGTTTGAAGGCAAGCATGCTTCCGACCTGTCGGCTGGTGACGTGAAGTACCACATGGGCTTCTCCAGCGACGTGAACACTGCTGGTGGCCCGGTGCACCTGACTCTGGCCTTCAATCCTTCTCACCTTGAGATCGTGAATCCGGTGGTGCAGGGCTCCGTCTATGCGCGCCAGACCCGCCGCAATGACGTCAGCAAGAGCCAGGTGGTGCCGCTGCTGATCCACGGTGATGCTGCAGTGGCTGGCCAGGGCATCAACCAGGAACTGCTCAACTTCAGCCAGACTCGTGGTTACGGCACGGGTGGCGCAGTGCATCTGGTGATCAACAACCAGATCGGCTTCACGACTTCGGATCCGCGCGATTCGCGTTCCTCGATCTACTGCACCGACATCTTCAAGATGGGCGAGTGCCCGATCTTCCACGTCAATGCAGACGATCCGGAAGCGGTGGCGCTGGCTTGCCAGTTGGCCGTCGAATTCCGCCAGACCTTCAAGAAGGATGTTGTCATCGATCTGTTGTGCTATCGCAAGCTCGGTCACAACGAAGCGGATGAGCCGATGGTCACCCAGCCGCTGATGTACAAGAAGATCGCTCAGCATCCGGGTACGCGCAAGCTGTACGCCGACAAGCTGGTCGGGCAGGGGGTAATCAGTGCAGACGAGCCGGACAAGATGATCGCTGAATACCGCGAGCATCTGGATCGTGGCGAGCTGCTTTACAACCCGGTGCTTTCCGGCCATAGCCGGAAGTTCGCTCAGGACTGGACGCCCTTCATCAAGAAGGAATACACGGATGATGCCAAGACTGGCGTGCCGATGACCGAGCTGAAGCGTCTGGCCAAGCGTCTGGTCGATGTGCCGGCTGATTTCACCCTGCATTCCCGCGTCTCCAACATCATTGAGGCCCGCAAGGCTATGGGTGATGGCAGTCAGCCGCTGGACTGGGGGATGGCCGAAAACCTCGCCTACGCGTCGCTGGTGGCGCAAGGCTACGGCGTGCGCATCTCTGGTCAGGATTGCGGGCGTGGCACTTTCTTCCACCGCCATGCCGTACTGCACGATCAGAACCGCGAAAAGTGGGACGACGGCAATCTTGTGCCGCTGGCCAATATCCAACCCGAACAGGCGCCCTTCGTGGTGATCGACTCGGTGCTGTCCGAATCCGGCATCCTGGGTTTCGAATATGGCTACGCCACGGCCGAGCCGAACCAGCTCGTCGTGTGGGAAGCCCAGTTTGGTGACTTCGGCAATTGCGCCCAAGTCGTGATCGACCAGTTCATCGCGTCCGGCGAAGCCAAGTGGGGGCGTCAGGCTGGCATCACCATGCTGCTGCCGCATGGTTACGAAGGTCAGGGCCCGGAGCACTCATCTGGTCGTCTGGAGCGTTACATGCAGCTGTGTGCCGAGAACAACTGGCAGGTTTGCGTGCCTTCCACTCCGGCCCAGATCTTCCACCTCTTGCGTCGCCAGATGGTGCGTCCGCTGCGCAAACCCTTGGTGGTCATGACACCAAAATCGCTGTTGCGCCACAAGGATGCCATCTCCTCACTGGACGACCTGGCCAATGGCAGCTTCCAGACCGTGATTGGCGAAGTCGACAAGTTCGATGCCAAGAAGGTCAAGCGCGTAGTGGTGTGCTCCGGCAAGCTCTATTACGAGCTGCTGGCCGAGCGCCGCGCCAAGGATCTGAAGGACACTGTCATCGTGCGTCTGGAGCAGCTGTATCCTTTCCCCAACGATGCATTTGCACTTGAGCTGGCGAAGTACCCGAATGCCAAGGAAGTGGTGTGGTGTCAGGAAGAGCCGCGCAACCAGGGCGCCTGGTATTGGATCGCCTCGCGTCAGCACCTGACCCGCTCGATGGGCAGCAAGCACACCCTGTATCTGGTGAGCCGTCCGGCTTCGGCTTCGCCGGCCGTGGGCTACTACGCGGTGCACAATGCCCAGCAGCGCGAAGTGGTGGAAGGTGCCTTCGGCAAACTCGGACAAGACCTGGCTCCGCGCTCCTGAGCGCAGCAGCACGGATAAAAACTGGAGAATCAGAACATGATCATCGAAGTCAAAGTGCCGCAACTGTCGGAATCCGTTTCCGAAGCGACCCTGGTGAGCTGGCACGCAGTTGAAGGCCAGGCTGTGAAGCGCGACCAGAACCTGATCGATATTGAAACCGACAAGGTGGTGCTGGAAACACCGGCCCCGGCCGATGGCGTGATCGTCAAGATCGTCAAGGGCAATGGCTCCACCGTTGTGAGTGGCGAATTGATTGCTCACATCGACACTGAAGCCAAGGCTGGTGCCGTGGCTCCGGCCGCCGCAGCAGCGCCTGCCGCTCCGGCAGCTACCGCGCCGGCTGCTGCTGCAGCGGCCGCCTCCGGTAGCGGCCCGGCCGCCCGCAAGATCCTCGCTGAGAAGGGCGTGGATCCCTCCGCGGTACAAGGGTCCGGCCCTGGCGGCCGTGTGACCAAGGCGGATGCCCTGGGCGTGAGCAAGCCTGCTACGGGCAGCTCGGTTTCCGCCCCGGCGGTGGTCGCTCCGGCCGCAGCTTCAACTGCCGCTCTGCCGCAACCGCCTGTGCCGCCGGCCGTTGAAGCCGTACTCTCCGATCGCCCGGAGGAGCGCGTGCCGATGAGCCGCCTGCGTGCCCGCGTGGCGGAGCGCCTGCTGCAATCGCAAGCTACCAACGCCATCCTGACGACCTTCAACGAAGTGAACATGGCTCCGGTCATGGAGCTGCGCAAGAAGTACGTCGAGAAGTTCGAAAAGGAACACGGCATCAAGCTCGGCTTCATGTCCTTCTTCGTCAAGGCCGCAGTCGCCGCGCTGAAGAAGTACCCGGTGCTGAACGCCTCTGTCGATGGCAATGACATCGTCTATCACGGCTATTTCGACATCGGTATTGCGGTCGGTTCGCCGCGTGGTCTGGTGGTGCCGATTCTGCGCAATGCCGACCAGCTGTCGATTGCACAGATCGAGAAGAAGATTGCCGAATTCGGTGCCAAGGCCAAGGAGGGCAAGCTCTCCATGGAAGATCTCTCCGGCGGCACCTTCTCCATCTCCAACGGTGGCGTGTTCGGCTCGATGCTTTCGACCCCGATCATCAACCCGCCACAGTCCGCGATTCTCGGCATCCATGCCACCAAGGATCGCCCGGTGGTTGAAAACGGTCAGATCGTGATCCGCCCGATCAACTACCTCGCCATGTCCTATGACCATCGCATCATCGATGGCCGCGAGGCGGTACTGGGTCTGGTGGCGATGAAGGAAGCGCTGGAAGATCCGGCCCGTCTGCTGCTGGATATCTGATAACGGCGAATGCTTCGGGGCTGGTGCTCCGGAGCTTTACCCAAGGAATAAGGAATTCACATGAGCCAAGAATTCGACGTCGTAGTCATCGGTGGTGGTCCCGCCGGTTACGTGGCCGCCATCCGTGCTTCTCAGCTGGGCCTGAAGACCGCCTGCTGTGAATCCGAGGCCTATGCCGACCCCAAGGGTGAGCCGCGTCTGGGCGGCACCTGCCTGAACGTGGGTTGTATTCCGTCCAAGGCCCTGCTGCACTCGTCCGAACTGTACGATCAGGCGACTCACTCGTTTGTCATGCACGGCATCAAGGCCGATAACGTGACCATCGATGTGCCCTCGATGATCAAGCGCAAGGACAATATCGTCACCCAGCTGGTTACCGGCATCAAAGGCCTGTTCAAGAAGTACAAGGTTACCTTCATTCCTGGGCATGGCAGTTTCGTGGCCAATGCGGATGGCAAGTGGCAGGTGAAGATCGGTGAAGAAATCGTGACCGCCACCCACGTCATCGTGGCGACCGGTTCGCACGCGCGCCATCTGCCAGGTATCCCGGTGGACCAGCAATTGGTGGTCGACAACATCGGTGCGCTGAATATCTCCGGCGTACCCAAGCGCCTCGGCGTGATCGGTGCTGGTGTGATCGGCCTCGAAATGAGCTCGGTGTGGAAGCGCCTCGGCTCCGAAGTCACCATCCTCGAAGCTATGCCGGATTTCCTTGCGGCGGCTGATGCCAACGTGGCCAAGGAAGCCTGGAAGATCTTCACCAGCAAGCAAGGCCTGAACATCCAGATGGGTGTGCAGATCAAGGAAGTGACCCCCAAGAAGAAGAGCGTTGTCATCAAGTACGAAAACGATGACGGTGATCAGACCTTGGAAGTCGACAAGCTCATCGTGGCTGTGGGCCGTGTGCCCAACACCGCAGGCCTGAACGCCGAAGCCGTGGGCCTCGCGCTCGACGAGCGCGGCCGGATTGCCGTGGATCACCACTGCGCCACTAATCTGCCGAACGTCTGGGCGGTGGGCGACGTGGTGCCCGGCCCGATGCTGGCGCACAAGGGCATGGAAGAAGGCGTGATGGTGGCTGAGCGTATCGCGGGTCAGGGCACCACCCTGAACCACGACACGATTCCCTGGGTCATCTACACCCATCCGGAAATCGCCTGGGTCGGCAAGACCGAGCAGGAGCTCAAGGCTGGCAACGTGCCCTACAAGCAAGGGCAGATTCCTTTCCTGGCTAACGGGCGCGCGCTCGGTCAGGGTGACACCACCGGCTTCGTCAAGGTGCTGGCGCATGCTGAAACCGACCAGATCCTGGGCGTGCACATCATCGGCACCAATGCCTCCGAATTGATTGCCGAAGCTGTGGTGACCATGGAGTTTGCCGGCGCCGCCGAAGATCTGGCGCGTACCTGCCATGCGCACCCGACCCTGTCGGAAGCCATGCATGAGGCAGCTCTCGCAGTCGACAAGCGTTCTTTGCACTTCTAAAAGATTGCACTGAGCTTAAGCGAAGGGCAAAGGCCAAAACCTTTGCCCTTCTTCGTTTTGCAGTGAAGTTCGCATACATGTCGCCGAACGAGATTTGCAGGAGCCTTCTGTAGCGCTTCCCCTGCACAGAGCAAACCTTCCAGAGGCTGGAATTACCGAGGCAAGAGCATGGACTCACATCAGATCCTCAACGTCCCAGAATTCGGCGTGCGCGATGCCTACGACGCCTTGCTCGGTATGCGCGGCTATAAGGCTGACGCAGCCCAATTGCGCGCGATTTCCCGCTTGCAGCAGCTTTACTCAGAGCTGTTGAGCTTCAAGGCGCAGCGCCGCACGACTTTGCGCAAGCTCTTCATTCATCCGGATCTGCCGCGCAGCGTTTTCATGTGGGGCGGGGTGGGGCGGGGCAAGAGCTTCATCATGGATTGCTTCTTCGACGCCGTCCCCTACAAGCGCAAGCGCCGGGTGCACTTTCATGCCTTCATGCACGAGATGCACGCCCAGTTGCGTGCGCATCAGAACGAGGATGACCCACTCGCCCGGGTGGCCGAAGACATCGCGAAGCAGACGCGCCTGTTGTGCTTCGACGAGTTCCACGTTTCCGACATCGCCGATGCGATGATTCTCGGCCGTCTCTTGCAGGCGCTGTTCGAGCGCGGCGTGGTGTTCGTGATGACCTCCAACTACCCGCCGGATGGACTCTATCCGAACGGTCTGCAGCGCCAGAATTTCCTGCCGACCATTGCTTTGATCAAGCAGCAGTTCGACGTGGTTGAGGTCGATGACGGTACCGACTACCGCCTGCGCAGTCTTGAATCCATGAATATCTTCATTACGCCGGCAGACGAAGCAGCCCAGCGCGAGCTGGCTGGGCACTTTGGCAAGATGGCGGGTACGCCCGGCAGCCCCGGCGAAATCACGGTACTGGAGCGCAAGCTGCCGGTGCGAAGGGTTGCGCCCGGCGTGGTGTGGTTCGATTTCGCTACTTTGTGCGGTGGCCCGCGCTCGCAGAACGATTACCTGGATATCGCCCGCGAATATCACACAGTACTACTGTCGAATGTGCCGGTGATGACCCGGGAACAAGGCAACGAAGCCCGACGTTTCACCTGGCTGATCGATGTGCTCTACGAAGCGCGGGTGAAGCTGATCGTCAGCGCAGCGACTGAGGCCGCCGAGCTCTATCGCGAAGGTCCCAATGCTCAGGAATTTCCGCGTACCGTGTCACGCCTGATCGAGATGCGCTCGCGCGAATATCTGGCCGAGCCGCACCGGGCAGGCTGAACGCCTGTCACGGTACTCGGGGTCTTCAGTCCTCACCGACCCACAGATCAGCGTTCGGCAGCTCTGCTGCAGTGGTCTGGAAGGTCGGTTCCAGGCCTTTCGCCTGCTGTGCTTCGTAATCCTTGAGCGAATCCAGTGCGGGCTTTTGCAGGAACAGGATGGCTACGATATTGAGCCAGGCCATGATGCCTACGCCGATATCGCCCAGCGTCCAGGCCAGATCAGCCGAGCGCACAGCACCATACAGACAGGCGGCCAGCGATGCCGCTTTCAGCACGAACAGCAGCCAGGGACGCCCCACCTTGCGGTTGATGTAGGCCACATTGGTCTCTGCAATGTAGTAGTAAGCGACGATGGTCGTGAAGGCGAAGAAGAACAGCGCTCCGGCCACGAAGATGCTGCCGAAGCCGGGTAGCACGGACTCCACTGCGGCCTGGGTGAAGGCCGGGCCGACTTCGGTGCCGGGTAGGGCGTTTCTCAGCATCGTGCCGTCCAGGCCTTTCACGTTGTAGAGACCGGTAATCAGCAGCATGAAGGCGGTGGCCGAGCAGACGAAGAGCGTATCGACGTAGATCGAGAAGGCCTGCACGATGCCCTGTTTGGCTGGGTGGCTCACTTCCGCCGCCGCCGCCGGGTGCGGGCCGCTGCCCTGGCCGGCTTCGTTGGAGAACACGCCGCGCTTCACGCCCCACTGGATGGCTGAGCCGAGCATGGCCCCGAAGGCGGCGTCGGCCCCGAAGGCGCTGCTGAAGATGAGGGTCAGCACGCCCGGCAGCTTTTCGATGTTGAGGCCGATGACCACGCAGGCGATCAGGATGTAACCGAGCGCCATGAACGGCACCACGATCTCGGCGAAGCGTGCGATGCGTTTTACGCCGCCAAAGATGATCAGGCCCAGCAGCACCACGATGATGGCAGCCGACACTTCCGGCGCAATGCCCAGCGAGTTCTTGAGGCCGGAGGCGATGCTGTTGGCTTGCACGCCCGGCAGCAGGAAGCCCATCGAGATGATGGTGGCGAGTGCGAAGACCCAAGCGTACTTCTTCCAGCCGAGCCCTTTTTCGATGTAATAGGCCGGGCCACCGCGATAAAGGCCGTCGTTCTGTTCCTTGTAGATCTGGCCGAGGGTGGACTCAATGTAAGCCGTGGAGGCGCCGAGGAAAGCCGTCATCCACATCCAGAACACCGCCCCAGGGCCACCGTAGGCGATGGCTGCCGCCACGCCGGCGATGTTGCCGGTGCCTACTCGACCTGAGAGTGACATGGCCAGTGCCTGGAAGGAAGATACGCCGGCGTCCGAGCCTTTACCGTCGAACATCAGGCGGAACATTTCACCGATGTGGCGAACCTGCATGAAACGGGTGCGGACTGAAAAATAGAGGCCCACGCCCAGGCACAGGAAGACCAGGGCTGGGCTCCAGATGATGCTGTTGATCTGATTGACGATGGCTTCCATGTGCGGAACTCCATGACGAGAAGTGTTGAGTGAGCAGACCGGCGCAGGCGTTTGAACAGGCATGCGGAACGGTATGGAAAGCGGTGCATGGTGCCGCAATTTTTGTGCGCAGATCAAGGAATTACGGCGATTTCGTGCGCGCTCATCTCGGGTCTGTGGCTTTTGATGCCTTGGGTGTCTGTGGCGGGGTATCATGCCAGCCCCCCTCGAAGTGCCTTTTCCATGATTTTCGTAAAAAACGTGACGCTGCGCCGTGGCGTCAAGGTCGTGCTCGACCGCGCCTCAGTCAATTTCGCGCCCGGTGAAAAGATCGGTCTGGTTGGCCGCAATGGCGCCGGCAAGTCCTCCTTCTTCGGTCTGCTCAATGGCACGCTGCATGAAGACAGCGGCGAGTTCTCGATTCCCACCCAGTGGCAGATGGCCCAGGTGGCGCAGGACATGCCGGAGACCGAGCAGAGCGCGACCGACTTCGTGATCGAGGGCGACAGCGTGCTGCTTGCTGCACGCGCGGAAGTCGCTGCTGCCGAGGCGAGTGATGACGGCATGGCCATGGCTCATGCCTACATGGCGCTCAACGATGCCGGCGAGCATGATGCGGCTTCGCGCGCCCAGGCCCTGATTCTTGGCCTCGGTTTCTCTACCGCCCAGCTCGATCAGCCGGTGAACAGCTTCTCTGGCGGCTGGCGCATGCGTCTGCAACTGGCGCGCGCCCTGATGTGTCCCTCGGATCTACTGCTGCTGGATGAACCGACCAATCACCTGGATCTGGACGCGCTGGTGTGGCTCGAAGCTTGGCTCAAGCGCTATGCCGGCACCATGGTGGTGATCAGCCACGACCGCGAGTTCCTCGATGCGGTGACCCAGGTGACGGTGCACGTCGACAACGCGAAGCTCGTGCGCTACGGCGGCAACTACAGCCGCTTCGAGGAAATGCGTGCAGAACAGATGCTGCTGCAGCAAGCGGCGCTGGCCAAGCAGGCGGACAAGATTGCCCACCTGCAAAAGTTCATCGACCGCTTCAAGGCCAAAGCCAGCAAGGCCAAGCAGGCACAGAGCCGGGTCAAGGCGCTGGAGCGCATGGAAAAAGTCGCTCCGGTGCTTGCGGACGCGGAATTCACCTTTGAATTCAAGGAACCGAACAATGTGCCGAACCCGATGCTGTCGATGCTGGACGCCAGCTTCGGCTACCCGCCGGCGGAAGACGCGCCCGCTGGCACGCCGCCCACCACCATCGTGCGCAACATCAACCGCTCGGTGCTGGCCGGCCAGCGCATCGGCATCCTGGGTGCCAACGGCCAGGGCAAATCCACCCTGGTGAAGACTGTGGCCCATGCACTCATCCCCACGCATGGCGAGATCAGCGAGGGCAAGGGTCTGAACATCGGCTACTTCGCCCAGCAGGAGCTGGACGTGCTGGATCCCGAAGCGTCGCCCTTGTTGCACATGGTGCGCCTGGCTCAGAGCCTGCCTGCCAATCTAAGGGGCGGGCAGGGGACCGGCGAACAGGCCTTGCGCACCTATCTCGGCACCTTCAATTTCGGCGGCGAGATGGTGCACCAGCCGGTCGGCACCATGAGCGGTGGCGAGAAAGCGCGCCTGGTGCTGTGCATGATCGTGTGGCAGCGCCCCAACCTGTTGCTGCTCGATGAGCCGACCAATCACCTGGATCTCACCACGCGCGATGCACTCGGTGTGGCACTCAATGAGTTTGAGGGCACGGTGATGCTGGTGAGCCACGACCGGGCGTTATTGAGATCCGTGTGCGACGAGTTCTGGCTGGTCTCCAAGGGCCGTGTCGAACCCTTCGACGGCGATCTGGAGGACTACCAGCAGTTCCTGCTCGATGAAGCGCGCCGGGTGCGCGAAGAGGCGGCGGCTGCGCTCAAGAAGGGTAAGTGACAGCGCTGTTGTCGCCCATAAAAAAAGCGCCTTTGGCGCTTTTTTTATGTCTTGAACGCTGCTTACTTCAGCTTCTGCACCTTGGCGTAAGCCTCCAGCAGCTTGCCGTGCATCACGCAGCCCTCCAGATTCATCCCCGCCGAGGGCGTGCCGAAGAAGCGCAGCTCGCCGCTGAGCGTCACCATGGCCAGCTCCAGGGTTTCCTTGCCGTAGAGGCCCAGCAGGGCTTCCATGTAGCGCTCGTCGTCGTCCAGGCGCAGCAGGTTCTCGATGCAGCTATAGACGCGGCGACGCGCCGGGTTGATCTGGGAGAAGTTGCTCACCCACAGCAGGCCCGCGTCCACGGCTTCTTCATCGCCGATGGCGAGTGCCAGCAGGCACTTGAGTTCGCCCACACGCAGGTCGGCCCACAGGCTGTCCGGATCGGCGGCCAGACCGATGAGGGCGGCGACCGGCTTCTGTTCGTCCAGATCGATGTCGTTCAGCGCTTCGAGCAGCTCGGCACATTGCGGCTCGGTGAGGTCCTGCCAGTGCAGGATGCTCGGGCGCAGTTCGTTGCCGATGCTGTTGTTGTCGAAATCAAGCTCGTCCAGCGGGTAGATCTCGGACATGCCCGGCACGATGATGCGGCAGGTATACACGCCTAGATGCGTGAAGTCCGCGATCAGGATGTCGTGACCGGCAGCGTGGATGATGGCGGCGAGGCGCTCGAAATCTTCTGCCGTGCTGCCGGCGAAGTTCCAGTCACAGAAGGCGAAGTCCGGCGTGTTGGCGAGGAAGTTCCAGTGCACCGTGCCGGAGGAGTCCACAAAGTGGATCTCGATGTTGGGCACCGAGGCCACGTCCTCGAGGTCGTGGCTGGCGGCCGGGAAGCCGTCGAGCGCGGCGAGCGCGCGGCCCTGCAGCAGTTCGGTCAGCGCCCGCTCCAGCGCCACTTCGAAGCGCGGATGGGCGCCGAAGCTCACGAATACGCCCTGATCGTGCGGGTTCAGCAGGGTCACGTTGATGACCGGGTATTCGCCGCCGAGCGAGGCGTCACGCACCAGAATGCCGAAACCGGCCTCGCGCAGGCCCTGGATGCCGGCGGCAATGGCCGGGTAGCGGGCAATCACTTCTGCCGGCACTTCCGGCAGGCACAGGCCCTCGCGGATGACCTTGAATTTCACATGGCGCTCAAGGATTTCGGACAGGGCCTGGGCGCGGGCTTCGGTCGGCGTATTGCCGGCCGACATGCCGTTGCTCACGTACAGGTTGGAGATGATGTTGACCGGCATGAACACGGTTTCACCATCGCGCTGGCGCAGGTAGGGAATCGTGCAGATGCCGCGCTCCAGATTGCCGGTGTTCATATCCACCAGGGCTTCGGAGTCGATTTCGCCATCCGGGTTGTATAACGCCTGCAGTTCCGGCGTCAGGATTCCTTCGGGCCATTCCCACTCGTCGTGGGTGGCGAACCATTTTTCCTGCGGATAGTGGGCGAACTGGCCGCTGGCGTTGGCTTCACCGAGGTAGTAGTGCGACCAGAAATAGTTGCAGGAGAGGCGCTCGAAGAACTCGCCGAGGGCGCTGGCGCGGGCGGCGAGCTGGGTCGCACCCTTGCCGTTGGTGTAGAGCAGGGGGCAATCCGCTTCGCGCAGGTGCACCGACCATACGCCTTCCACCGGGTTGAGCCAGCTGTGTTCCTCGGCACGGAAGCCCACTGCGGCAAGCTTGGCCTGCAGGGTGGCGATGGTGGTTTCGAGGGAGGCATCCTTGCCAGGGATGAAGTGTTCGGGAGAATTCATGGCGAGGTGCCGGGTGGAGAGGGGGAGCGCATCATACAGGGCCACACCCCGGGCGTCCGGAAAAGCTCTGTGTCCTAGGGCCTGGCCACCTACAATCGGAATTCCTTTATCCGGAGCTTTGCCATGCTGCGTCTGATTCTTGCACTGCTGTGTTGTGCGTTCGCCCTGCCGCTGGCGGCCCAGCAGCAGATGGAGATCATTGCGCTGCGCCATCGCCTGCCCGAGCAGGTGCTGCCAACCCTGCAGCCCTTGCTGGAGCCTGGTGGCAGCCTGTCGGCCATGAGCGGCAAACTCATTGTGCGCACCACGCCTGCCAATCTGGCCCAATTGCGGCGAGCGCTGGAAGCCATCGATACGCCGGTGCGGCGCTTGCTGATTTCAGTGCGCCAGGGCGGCAGCCAGAGCCGTGAGGAGACTTATGTGGGGGCCGATGGCCGGGTGGTGATCCGCAACGGTGAAGTAGGTGGCGCCGTGCGCGCCGGCGCAGAGGTGGGCAGCCGGGATCGGCGCGAGAACATTGTCTCCCAGGTGCAGACCGTGGAAGACGGCGAGGCCTTCATTCAGCTCGGCCAGTCCGTGCCGCAGCCGGTCACGCAGGTGGTGCAGGGGCCGGGTGGCACGACGGTGACGCGCACCACCCAGTACGTGAGTGCTGGCAGCGGCTTCGCTGCGCGGCCGCGCCTGGCAGGTGACAATGTGACGGTGTCGATCGCACCGCAGAGCCAGCGCATCTCGGGGGGCGGGAGAGTGTCCGGCAGCGGGCTGACGACCACGGTCAGCGGCAAACTCGGGCAGTGGATCCCGCTCGGCGGCATCAACCAGCAGAGCGAAACATCCGGTCATGGGCTGACGAGTTATGAGCGTGGGCGCAGTGAAACGAGCAGTGAGTACTGGATCCGGGTCGAGTCGCTGGACTGAGCGCGGGGGCAAGTCTACTGCGCGACGCAAGCTCGACACTCCGGTGCTCAACGTATCCACATACGTTTCCGCTCCTCATGTCGATCTTGCATCGCTCGCTACGATTTTCCACCCGCGCTGGTTTGGATGCGCCGCAAGCCGCGGCGCAGCTGGCGGGCGTTGCGTAGCTGCAGGTCCACCCATAGCGGGCGCGGCGCGGCATGTGGCGTGATCCACACCGTGCGCATGCCCAGGCAATGTGCCGGGCGCAGGTTCATGGCCGTGTCTTCCACCATGATGCAGCGCGAGGCCGGCACCTTGAGCCGGCGCAGTACGGCGCGATAGGCGCGGATCTGCGGTTTGGGCTGGTAGCCCAGGTCTTCCACGGCGAAGCTGCCATCCATCACATGATCCAGGCCAGTCAGGCGCAGCACCTCGTCGACATAGCTGCGTGGCGCGTTCGAGAAAATGTACTTGCGCCCGGGCAAGCGGCGCAGGCTGGCCAGCAGGGCGCGGTCGAAGACCAGCATGGCGCCCAGATCCGGAAACTGATGGGTGGCGGCGAGGAAATCGGCCGGGCGCTCGGCGTGGTTGCGCACCATGCCGCGCAGGGTGGCGCCGAAGCGGCTCCAGTAATGCATGCGCAGGGCACTGGCCTCTTCGTGGCTGAGGTCGAGGCGACGGGCAAGGTAGGTCGTCATGGCCCGGTTGATGTGCGGAAAGATGTGCACGCCGGCGTTGTGCAGGGTGTTGTCGAGATCGAACAGCCAGACGGGAGTCATGCGCGAGCCTTGCGAAAGTGAGTCCTGATTGTATTGCCCTGTCGGGTTTGTGTGCGGTTGTATGCATAGCGTCTGCCTAGGCTGGAAGCTGGATTCATCCGTCTTCCATGCTGGCTGTCATGAGAACCTTGCTGCATCTGCCCGTACCCGCCATGCCCGCGCTGCTGCGCTGGCGGGCCCTGGTGCCGGCGGTCATTTTTGGCTGCGGGGTGCTGGCCAGTGTCGGGCTGTGGCAGGCCCAGCAGCAGCAGCAGGCGGCCCAGCGCCAGGCTGCGTTTGATTTCCTGCTGAGCAAGTTCGTGCGCCAGCTGGATGCGCACTTTGCTGCTTCAACTCAGGTGCTGCGGGGCGTGGCAGGCTATTTTGCAGCCAGCCGCGAGGTGGATCGCACCGGCTTCCGGCACTACGTGGCAGTACTGCGTCTGGGGGATCGCTATCCCGGCATCCAGGGGGTTGGTTTTGCGCAATTGCTTGCACCGGAGCAACTGGCCCGACACGAGGCCCGGGTGCGTGCCGAGGGGTTTCCGAATTACGGCGTACGCCCGGCAGCTGCGCGCAGCTTCTACACCAGCATCCTGTTTCTGGAGCCTTTTGACTGGCGCAATCAGCGTGCTTTTGGTTTTGACATGTTTACCAATCCGGTGCGTCGGGAGGCCATGGCACGTGCCCGTGATAGCGGACAGGTCGCGCTCTCCGGGCGCGTCCATCTGGAGCAGGAAACCGATGAGGATGTGCAGGCCGGCGTGCTGCTCTATGTGCCGGTTTACCGTGAAGGCGAAGGTGGGCTGGATGTGGCGCAGCGGCGTGAGAGCCTGCAGGGCTGGGCCTTTGCGCCGCTGCGTATGAAAGATCTAGTGGGGCGCCTCTTGGCGCGCGAGTTGCCGGAGCTGCAGACACAACTGGCCCTCGAACTCTACGACAGCGCTACGGCGGATCCGGAGCAGCTCTTGTACCGCTCTGAGCGCTGGGCTGGGGCGAGCAGCGAGCACTATGTCAGCACGCTCACGCTGCAGGTGGCGGGGCGAAGCTGGAGTTTGCGGGCGCACTCACTGCCTGGCTTCGAAGAGGGCGGCAAGGGCTTGCACGGGCGCGGCATGCTGCTCCTCGGCACGCTGGCCAGTGCACTGCTGGCCAGCCTGGTGGGGCTGATCCTCACCAGCCATGTGCGTACCGTCGAAGCCTTGCAGGAAAGTGCCGAGGTTCAGCAACAGCTGAGCCAGAGTCAGGCCGAACTGCAGAGCGTGTTCGACACCTCGGGCGTGGGCATGCTGCAGGTGGATACCTTCGGCGTGGTGCGGCGGGTGAACCAGCGCATGGCCGAGATGTTTGGCCGGGTACGCGAAGGCATGCCGGGCATGCCGTACGAGAATCTGGTGCCGCCAGAAGACCGTGAGCGGGTGCGCCAGCGGATTGCGGAGCTGGTGAGCAGTGAGATGCGCGAGCTCAATATCGAACGGCGCTACTGCCGTGCCGACGGCACAAGTTTCTGGGGCATGCTTTCGGCGCGACGCCTGCTCGATCGGCAGGGCGGCACTATCGGCCTGGTCGGGGTGATCGTGGACATCACCGCGCGGCGCAACGCCGAACTGCGCCTGACGCAATCCGAGCAGCGCTACCGCACGCTCACCGAGAGCATGCAGGATGTGGTGTGGTGCGTGGATCCGGTCGATATGCGAATCACTTATTGCAGCCCCTCGCTGCGGGCGCTGTGCGGCTTCAGCGCTGAGGATGCGCTGTTTGGCGGGTTAGCCATGCTGTTCGGGGCGCGGCGTGCGGAATGGCTGCAGGCGCGCTGGCGCGAGCGCGTGGAGTGCTATCGCCGCGGCGAGGTGGAGGCTGGGCATGCCTGGCTGGATGAACTGGAGCACCTGTGCGCGCTGGGTGAGGCGGTGCCGGTGGAACTGAGCAGTTGTTGCATGGTGGACCCGGAGGGGGGAGCCCTGCTGCTGCGCTGCGTGACGCGCAACATCAGTGAGCGCAAGCGCCATGAGCAGGCTCAGCGCGTGGCAGCGGTAGCTTTCGAGTCGCACGAGAGCATGCTGGTGACCAATGCGGCTGGCGTCATCATCAAGGTGAATCAGGCTTTCTGCGACCTCACCGGCTTCAGTTCCGAGGAGGTGCTCGGCAAGACCCCGCGCTTGCTCCACTCTGGTCGTCACGATGCCGAGTTCTATGCCGAGATGTGGCGCTGCATCAACAACTCCGGCTTCTGGCAGGGCGAGATCTGGAATCGCCACAAGGATGGTCGCGTCTATCCGGTGTGGCTCACCATCACTGCCGTGCGCGACGAGGAAGGGCGTACCACGCATTACGTCGGCAGTTCCTTCGACATTACGCGCCAGGTGCAGCACCAGAGCGAGATCCGTAACCTGGCCTTCTACGACCCGCTCACCGGGCTGGCCAATCGCCGCCTGTTCACCGACCGCCTCGGCCATGCCTTTGCCAAGAGCGGACGCAGCAAGCTCTTCGGTGCCGTGCTCTACATCGATCTGGATCGCTTCAAGGAAGTGAATGACTCTCTGGGCCATGCCGAAGGGGATCGCCTGCTGGAACTGGTGGCTGATCGCATTTCTACCAATGTGCGTGAGGGCGACACGGTGGCCCGCTTTGGCGGGGACGAGTTCGTAGTGTTGCTCGAAGACGTGGGCGAGACCCGCGAAGAGGCGCTGAGCGTGGTGATCGCCGTAGCCGAGAAGCTGCGTCAGGCGCTGGCAACTCCTTACCACCTGCACGGTGCCCAGCCGGGTGAGCATGTGTGCTCGTCGAGCATTGGCGTGGCGGTGTTCCGCGGCTCACAGGAGGAAATGGAGTCGGTGCTGCTGCGCGCGGACCGGGCGCTCTACGCGGCCAAGGACGGAGGGCGCAATGCGGTATGTGTAGGGGAGGGTTGCGAGGAGGAGGAAGGAACCCGTCATCAGGACTGACTCATCGGTTTCTGCCGCCTGTGCCGGAGCGGCACTTGGGCGCTTTCCTGCGCAGCCATTCCCCTGAAGTGTGTAGTTCTCAGCGATGGAACTGGATCACTGCGCGGCCATCTTCGATCTGCTTGGGGGCTGCTTTCCAGGCATGGCCGAAAACCAGCTCCAGGGTGAGGGGAAGGCGACCATCCTGCCGAGTTTGCTCCAGCGCGGCACGGGCGGCTTGCCAGCCTGCCTTGCCGGCGAGGCCACGCGGGCGGTTGGTGGCGGCATTGGTGGCGCCCGCCGCGCGCAGGTCACGGAAGATCGCGTCGGCATCCGGGTAGGTGAGCGTGAGGCGCTGCATGTCCATCACCGGGTCGGCAAAGCCCGCCTGCACCAGGCAATCGCCCAGGTCGTGCATGTCGATGAAGCGATGGACGCGCTCCCCTTTGTCGCTATCGAGCGCGCCGCGCAATTCGCGCAGCGTGTCCGGCCCCAGTGTGGCAAACATCAGCAGGCCGCCCACTTCCAGCACGCGGTGACATTCCTTGATGGCTGGCAGCGGATCGCTCAACCAGCTCAGCAGCAGATTGCTCCACACCAGTTGGGTGCTGGCACGCGCCAGCGGGAGGTGCTGGGCATCGGCGCAGATGAGTTGCGGGCCGGTGCTTTTGCCGAAGAGGCGCTGCAACAGGCCGCGTTGCGGGCGGGCCAGATCGAGCCGGGGCAGGGCGAAGTCCAGTCCGATGCAGGAGGCCTCGGGATAGCGCTGGGCCAGCATGGGCAGATCCGCACCATGGCCGCAGCCCAGATCGAGGATGCGGCTTGGCGTGAGGCGGATGTAATCGAGGCGCTCAGCCATGCGGCTGCTGACTTCGCGGGCGAGAAAATCGCCTTGTGCAGCCTGCGGCGCCGAGGCTGCAAAGCGGCGGCGCAACAGGGCTTGATCGAGGGCGAAATCAGTGGATGTGGGCATGGCGAAAAATGAAAAAGGCGGGCAGCCTGCGCTGCCCGCCTTGAGTTTAATACGCGAGCCGACTCAGTGCTCAGCGGCTGCGGTGCTAGCCGGTGCAACTTCCTTGTGCGGCGCATGCGGATGCCAGCCGACCACGGCCATCATCACGGCGAAACCAACCACATAGGCCAGCACTACATGCCAGCCGTGGCGCAGCCACTTGCCGGCCGAGCGCGCTTCCGGGTACATGTTGGAGAGCGCTACGCCCGCGGAGGAGCCGAACCACAGCATGGAGCCGCCGAAGCCCACGCAGTAGGCCAGTACGCCCCAGTCGAAGCCACCCTGGCGGATCGCCAGTGCGGTGAGCGGGATGTTGTCGAACACCGAGGAGACGAAACCCAGGCCCAGGGCGCTCATCCAGGAGGCCGGCGGCAGGGCTTCGACCGGCATCATTGACGCAATCACGACCAGTGAGAGCAGGAAGACCGAGCCCTTGAAGGTTTCCGGCATCAACTCCCAGTCGTGGCGGCGCACCGGGATGGTAATCAGGATGGCCACCCACACGGCGACGCCGATGAAGGGGAAGCTGTCCGAGATGTCGGCATAGTGAAGGTTCACGATGATGTTGGTGCCCATTGCCAGCAACAGGATGGTGGCAACGATGCCAACGCGAGCCCAATCGATCTTGGTATGGGCGTGAGCATTCTTGAGGATCGGCGAGTAGGCGTGCTGCTGCTTGGCACCGAAGTAGCCAATGATCAGCAGGGCGACACCGGCGGCCACGTAAGCATGCAGCACGTCGGCCGGCGAGATGCCGTCGATCCACATCATGGTGGTGGTGGTATCGCCGACCACGCTGCCCGAGCCACCGGCATTCGAGGCGGCTACGATGGCGGCTAGGTAGCCGATGTGCACTTTGCCCTTGAACAGCTGGTGAGCCATCGCACCGCCGATCAATGCAGCCGCGATGTTGTCGAGGAAGCTGGAGAGTACGAAGACCATTACCAGCATCACGAAGCCGCCCTTCCAGTCGTCCGGCAGGTATTTGGGTAGCACCACCGGCACATGGCTCTTCTCGAAGTGGCGGGCGAGCAGGGCGAAGCCCATCAAGAGGCACAGCAGATTGGCCAGGGTGACCCATTCATGCGCCAGATGTAGGCCCAGCCCTGCGAAGCCGGCGCCGAACTTGAAGCCGGTGAACACCAGCTTGTAGACGGTAACGGTCGCCAGCCCGCTGAGCGCGACTTGCAATGTGTAGTGGTGGAAGAGGGCCACGCCGAGCAGGGTGGCGGCGAAAATGAAGAACTCCAGTGGGATGCCGGCAATGGCCGGGCCGCCAGCCGCGAAAGCAGCAGGCGAGGCCAGCAACAGGGCCAGTGGCGAGAGAAGGCGTGACAGCTTTGACTTGAGCATGATGGACACGGGTGACTGGAAGGTAGGCGGAGTACAGCAAAAACGGGGCCTGCTGCAGTTTTCTCGCTGATGGCGTGCAATGGCGGGCTTCCAGCGCGCGGCCGGAAGCGTTTCATTGTCGTTATTGTCGTGATCGCGACATTCTAGGGGCTGCGTGAAGCATTCCCCAAGCTGAGGTTATCCGCAGTGTACGTCAGGCTTTGCTTGTGCTTGTCAGACAGCCTGAATGCCTAGTCTGGCAAACAAACCTGCGTCGCGATCCGCGTCCGGGTTGTCCGTCGTGAGCAGGCGGTCACCCGAGAAGATCGAATTGGCGCCGGCGAGGTAACACAGGGCCTGGGTTTCGTCGCTCATCTGCTGGCGGCCGGCCGAGAGGCGCACATAGCTTGTCGGCATGGTGATGCGGGCGACCGCGATGGTGCGCACGAATTCGATCGGGTCCAGCGCCGGCACTTCGGCCAGCGGCGTGCCAGCAATTGGCACTAGGCCATTGATTGGCACCGATTCTGGCGCCGGATTCAGGTTGGCGAGCTGGGCGATCAGCACGGCGCGGGCGCGGCGGTTTTCACCGAGGCCGACGATGCCACCGGCACAGACCTTGATGCCCTGGCTGCGCACCTTGTCGATGGTGTCCAGGCGGTCATCGATGGTGTGGGTGGTGACGATCTCGGAGTAGAACTCGCGGGCCGTGTCCAGATTATGGTTGTAGTAATCCAGCCCAGCCGCTTTCAGGCGTTCGGCCTGGCCATCCTTGAGCATGCCGAGGGTCACACAGGTTTCGAGGCCCAGCTTCTTCACCTCGCTGACCATCTCCAGCACCGGCTCCAGATCCTTTTCCTTCGGGCTGCGCCAGGCGGCGCCCATGCAGAAGCGGCTGGCGCCCTTGTCCTTGGCGGCCTGGGCCATTTTCAGTACTTCCTCGAGACTCATCAGCGGCTCGGCTTCGAGACCGGTCTTGTAGCGCTTCGATTGCGAGCAGTAGCTGCAGTCTTCCGAGCAGCCGCCGGTCTTGATGGACAGAAGGGTCGAGCGCTGCACGGCGTTGGCATCGAAGTGCTTACGATGCACTTCCTGAGCGCGGAAGATCAGGTCGGCAAAGGGCAGCTCGAACAGTTCGGCCACCGCATCCGTGCTCCATTCTCCTTCGCGGACTTCGGCGGAACGATGAAAGGAGATCTTGTGCTCGGCGGGGGAACAGGAATTCATGGGGCTGACCTTCGTGAAAACAGCCGGCGATGATCCGGGAGAAGTCGCAGGCTTGTCAAACCGCATCATCCATGCGGCAAGGTACGGATCAAGTGTCTTGCGCGGCTTGTGGCCGCAGACCTGCTTCGTGTGCGGGGAGCGGGCGGGGCGGCAGCCGCTGTGCCCGGCCTGTGCGGCGCAGGTGCGCGCTTTGCCGGCTCCGGGCTGCCCCTGCTGCGCCTTGCCGATGCCTGTCGCGGGCGTGCTGTGCGGGCGCTGCCAGCGCCGTCCGCCGCATTTTGATGCCACCCATGCGCCCTTCATCTACAGCCATCCGCTGCGTGAAATGGTGCTGGCGCTCAAGCATGGCCAAGGCTTTGGCCTCACGGGCTGGATGGTGCAGGCGCTGGCCGGCGCAGGCCGGGGCGTAGCGGCGGATTGCCTGCTGCCGATGCCCTTGCATCGCCGGCGCCTGGCCGAGCGTGGCTTCAATCAGGCCATGGAACTGGCGCGCGGGCTTGGCCGCGAACTGGGGCTGCCAGTGCGGGCACAGGTCCTGTTGCGGGATGTGGATACGCGCCAGCTGGCCGGCTTGCGGCAGCGCGAGCGGCGCCGCTGCGTGCGCGGTGCCTTCCGCTGCGTGGCGGATCTGAGCGGGCTGCATGTGCTGGTGGTGGATGACGTAATGACCAGCGGCGCTACGCTGGACGAAGTGGCTCGCAGCCTCAAGCAGGCCGGCGCGGCCCGGGTGACGAATCTGGTGCTGGCCAGAACGCTCAGGGAGCGGCCGGACTGAGCAAGGCCCACTCAGCCGCTTTTGCCTGCGGACTTGTAGCGGGAGCGTCCAAGCCGTGCAGCGTGGACGTGATGTCTCCTCAGCCCTTCTTGTCCTGCGCCATGCCTACCGTATAGGTCGTGCAGCGGTTACGGCCGTTGTGCTTGGAGTGGTAGAGCGCCTGGTCGGCGAAGTCGGCGAGCTGTTCGGCGCTTTCGGCACCCGAAATGATGGACGCCACGCCGAAGCTGGAGGTGATCACCGGTTGCGGATCCAGTGGCAATGATGAGCCGACCTCGGCCTTGACCCGCTCGCGGATGCGCTCGGCAACCTGCCAGGCTTGCTCGGCGTCGGCCCCGGGCAGGGCGACACAGAACTCCTCACCGCCGTAGCGGCAGACGATATCCGTGTCGCGCGCCGAGGCGAGCAGGATGCTGGCGAATTTCTGGATCACCTTGTCGCCGATGGCGTGGCCGTAGTTGTCATTGACCGACTTGAACTTGTCGATGTCCGCCATGATGAAGGCCAGCGGCAGATCGCGTTCGCGGGCTTCGGCGAACAGGCGCTCGAACTCGGGGAAGAAGGAGCGGCGGTTGCGTGCGCCGGTCATCGGGTCGACGTTGGCGAGGCGGTACAGCTCGCGGTTCTGTACTTCGAGCTGCTCCTTGGATTCGGAGAGGTCGGCCATCAGTGCCACGAGCTGGCGGTTGGCTTCGTCAAGCTCGGTCACATCGTTGAAGGAGACCATGCAGCCGCGCACCGCGTTCTTGGCGTCGAGCACCGGCGAGGCATTCACGACCAGGCGATGCACCTTGCCATCACCGTCGGTGGCCTCAAAGATGGCGGTTTCGGAGCGTGTCTTGCTGCGGAAACAGTCTTCCCAGGGCGGGATGGCATCAATGTGCTCAAGGCCCATGCGCAGCCAGGGAAAACTCTCCAGGCAGCGGCCGGTAACGAGTGTGGTGTCGTCTGGCAGGAGTTTTTCGAAGCTGCTGTTAGCCATCACGATGCGTTGTTTGGCGTCCAGCACCACCACGGCTTCGCTCATGGCATCGAAGGCCATCTGCACGCGTTCGGGCACGGCGGCAGAGGGGTCGAGGTGAATCAGGGTGCGGCGCAGGTAGAAGTAATAGATCACGCTGCCGGCGAGCGAGAACAGGAGGATCAGCTTGATGGCTGGGGTAAAGAAGGCGAAGAGGCCTTTGTCGAGGGGAGTGAAAGCCACCTCGACCTGACCCCAGTGAGCGTCTTCACCCCGGCTGGCGGAGCCGATCGATACGGCAAAGCGGCTGCGTCCGGTTTCCTGCGCATCGCCCTGCACCCATAGCAGTTCGTGCTGGGGCGTGGCGACGAGCAGACGGCTGTCTGCCGTACGTACGCCGATGCTCTGCAGGGCCGGATCGCGGCGCAGGAGTTCGGGCAGGATCTGGCTGATCCGCTCGCGCTCATCGTGCATCAGCAGCGAGGCAACCTGGATCGCGATGTTCTCAGCGAACTGGCGTCGGGCCTGGGCCGCCTGGCGGGCCGGGTCGGGAAATACGCCGAGCAGCAGATCGAGCGCCAGCAGCAGGGTGACGGCCAGCGAGAGCAGGCCGAGGCTGATCCGCGCGGTAGGGCCAAGGGTGAGTTTCAATCTGTGATGTCCATCATCAGGAGGGGCTCTCCGCGCCTTGGCTGCAGCGGCTCGGGTTCGAGTCCCAGGGTGGTGGTTTCAGCCTCTTCCTCTTCAACTGCACGCTTTCTGTTGCGCCCGAGGATGGGTAAGGGGTCGACCGTGCGCCAGGCCGGCACCGAGGCCATCAGGGCCGTGATCAGGCCCGCGGCCCGACCGGCCCACCACACCACGCCGGCGGTCAGCGCTGCGGCTGCAGCCTGGCCGGCCTGGCTGGGTGACAGGCGCAGCAATTGATCAAGGTGGTCAGCGTCCGGCGGCGTGACCGCCACCACCAGCGTCTCGCTGACCAATGGGTTATGTCCGCCGGTTTCACCCTGGCTGATACGGCGCAGCAGAGCCAGCGCTTCTTCTTCGCCAAGCAGGGCGAAGTTGGCGGGCTCTTCAATGTTGTTGGCGGCAAGCGGGTTCAGGAGTTGATAGGCCTGCTCATCGTCTGGCGTGATTTCAATGACGGCACTGCCGCCATCGCTCAGTGCAGCGCCGCCGCTCGATACCGGGATCGGTTCCGGAGGGGGCGCCGCTTCATCTGGTACAACCGGCTCGGGCGCGATGACCTGGGGCGGGTCCGGATCTGTGACCGGTGCTTGCGGTGCCGGGTCGGTGACGATGCTCACCAGTTGCAATTGCAGGCTGGTGTTGCTGCTGAGGCCGCCCGCGTCGGTGGTACTGAGGCTCAGGCTGGCCTGCCCGGTGAAGCTGCTGCTGGCCTGATAGCGCAGGCTGGCCAGGGTGGTGTTGAGATCGCTCTGGCTGCCGCTGAGCGTGAGTTGGGCGCTGCCGTTGGCGCCTGCCGCGATGCGGGCGCTGCCGCTGAGGCTGACACTGAGGCTGCCCTGGTCAACGCTCAGTGAGACTTCGCTGATGTTGCCTTCCGGATCGCTGAGGCTGACCCCCGCCAGCGGCAGGCTGCTGCCGGCGAGTCCGCTGGCGGATGCCGGCGCCGTGATGCCGGGGGCTTCATTGATATTCACCAGGCTGATGGTGAAGGCCTGACTGCTGGCCGAGCCATCGCTGCTCCGGGCGAGCACCGTGATGCTGTGGCTGCTGACGGCTTCGAAGTCGAGCAGGGCGGCGTTGGCGACGCTGACGACGCCGCTCGTGGCATCGATGGCAAAGCGTCCGCCGGCGTCGTCGCTGAGGCTGTAGCGGATGCTGTCGCTGGCGTCGGCGTCCACCGCGTTGGCGGTGATCCCCACGAAGGTGCCGGCGCCGGCATTTTCACTCACGCTGTTGGTGGTGGCATTGCTGTCGCTGAGCGGGCCGATGTCGAATTCATCCACGTCTGCAAGCTGGATCGTGAAACTCTGGCTGCTGCTCGAGCCATCGGCTGAAGTTGCGAGTACGGTGATGGTGTGACGGCTGGCGGCCTCGAAGTCGAGCAGGGCGGCGTTGGCGACGCTGATGACGCCGCTTGTGGCATCGATGGCAAAGCGCCCGCCGGCGTCATCGCTGAGGCTGTAGCTGACGCTGTTGTGGCTGGCATCAGCGTCCGTGGCGGAGGCACTGAGCCCGACCGTGCTGCCGCTGGCCGCGTTTTCGCTCACCAGATTGGCGGCGGCGTTGCTGTCCGTGACGGCGCCGAGGTCGAACTCGTCACTGTCCGCGAGGTTGATCGTGTAACTCTGGCTGCTGCTTGAACCATCGGCCGAGGTGGCGAGCACGGTGATGCTGTGGCTGCTGGCGGACTCGAAGTCGATCAGGCTGCTGTTGGCCACCGTCACGACGCCGCTCGCGGCATCGATGGCAAAGCGCCCGCCGGCATCATTGCTCAAGGTGTAGGTGATGGCGTTGTTGCTGCCGTCGGCATCCGAAGCCGAGGCGGTGATGCCGACGGCTGTGCCATTGGCCGCATTCTCGGTGAGGCTGTTGGCGCTGGCGTCCGTGTCCGTGAGCGGGCTGACATCGAACTCGTCGGCATCGGCCACCGTGATCACGAAGGCGCGGGTGCTGCTGGAGCCATCCGCGCTGCTGGCGAGCACGCTGACGAAGTGGCTGCTGGCGCTCTCGTAATCGAGCAGGCTGGCGTTGGCGAGGGTCACTACGCCGGTGCTCGCATCGATGGTGAAGAGCCCGCCGGCGTCGCTGGTCAGCGAATAGGTGATGGCATTGTTGCTGCCATCGGCATCGCTGGCATGCGCGGTGACGCCAACCACGCTGCCATTGCTGGCTGCTTCGCTGATGCTGTTGGCACTGGTGTCGCTGTCATTGGGCTGAGTGACATCGAACTCGTCGACATCCAGGAGGGTGATCACAAAGTTCTGGGTGCTGGTGGAGCCATCTGCGCTTGTGGCGCGTACGGTAACGGTATGGCTGCTGGCCGTTTCAAAGTCGATCAGGGCCGGGTTGGCAACCCGGATTACTCCGCCGTCACTGGTGATCGAGAAGCGCCCTCCGGCGTTGTCGAGCAGCGTATAGCTGACGCCGTTGTTGCTCGCATCCGCATCGCTGGCAAAGGTGCTGATACCGACCGTACTGTTGGCTGCGGCATTTTCGCTGATGCTGTTGGAGGCCGGATCGGTATCCGTGATGCTGCCAACATTAAATTCATCGATGTCAGCGACGCTGACTGACAGGCTCTGGCTGTCGGTGTTGAGTCCGTCCGAGGCCTGCACGATCACTTCATAGACATTGTTGTGGTCTGCATCGGCCGGGGCTTCGGCATCTGGTGCAGCGACAAAGCGCAGCACGCCGGTGCTGGCGTCGATCGAGAACCGGGCAGCATCCGCGCCACCGATGATGCTGTAGCTGATGCTGCTGCTTGCATCGGAGTCAGTGGCGACGATCGTGGTGACAGCTGTGTTGTTCTCCGCTGTGGCGAGTGCCGCCGTGGTGCCGCCGCCATCGCTGGTGATGGTGGGCGCGTTGTCGTTGCTGTCGGTGAGCGTGATGATGAAGCTCTGGCTGCTGGTGGAGCCGTCGCTGCTGGTGGCGAGTACGGTGATGCTGTGGCTGCTGGCGAGCTCGAAGTCCAGCCCGGCCGAGTTGGCCACGCTCACCACGCCGGTGCTGGCGTCGATGCTGAAGAGGCCACCGGCGTCGCTGGTGAGCGCGTAGCTGATGCTGTTGTTGCTGCCGTCTGCGTCGCTGGCATGGGCCGTGATGCCGATGGCGCTGCCGTTGGCGGCATGCTCGGTGATGCTGTTGGCCGCGGCATTGCTGTCGGAGATGGCTCCGACATTGAATTCATCGATGTCCGTGAGCGCAATCGTGAAACTCTGACTGCTGGTGGAGCCATCGGCCGAAGTGGCGAGCACGGTGATGGTGTGGCTGGTGGCCGATTCGTAATCGAGCAGAGCGCTGTCGGCCACGCTGACAAGCCCCGTCGTGGCATCAATGGCGAAGCGTCCGCCGGCATCATCGCTGAGGCTGTAGTTGATGGTGTTGCTGCTGGCATCCGCGTCCGAGGCGTTGGCCGTGATGCCGACGACTGTGCCGTTGGCGGCGTCTTCCGTGATCTGGTTCTGCGCTCCGTTGCTGTCCGTTACCGCGCTGATGCTGAACTCGTTGGCATCGGCCAGGTGGATGGTGAAGCTGGCGCTGCTGCTTGAGCCATCCGCAGAACTGGCCTGGACCGTGATGTTGTGGCTGCTGGTGGTTTCGAAATCCAGTCCCGCTCCGTTGGCGACGGTCACGACACCCGTGCTGGCATCAATCGTGAAGAGGCCCCCGGCATCATCGCTGAGCGAGTAGCTGATGCTGTTGTTGCTGGCGTCCTGATCGAGGGCGCGGGCGGTGATGCCGACCAGGCTGCCGTTGGCCGCATTTTCCGTTACCAGATTGCTGGCCAGGTTGAAGTCGACCGGTGCGCTGACATCGAACTCGTCGGCGTCCGTCAGCGTGATCGTGAAACTCGTGCTGCTGCTCGAGCCATCGCTGGAATTCGCGCGTACGGTGATGGCATAACTGGTGGCGCTTTCGTAATCGAGGCGGCTGCCGTCCAGCACACTGATCACGCCAGTGCTGGCGTCAATCGCAAAGCGCCCGTCAGCGTTGTCCGTGAGGGCGTAGCTGATGCTGTTGTTGCTGCCGTCGGCATCGCTGGCCTGGGCGGTGATGCCCACCAGGCTGCCATTGGCAGCGTTCTCGGCCACCACGTTGGCGGCGCCATTGCCGTCTGTGAGCGCGCTGATATCGAACTCGTTGATATCGCTGATGTTGATCGTGAAGCCCTGCTCGGAGAAGGATCCGTCTGCCGAAGTGGCACGCACGATGATGGCGTGCGAAGTGTTGCTCTCGTAATTGATCTGGTTGTGATCTGCGACTCTTACCACGCCACCACTATCGATGCTGAAAATGCCACCGGCGGAGTTGCTCAGGCTGTAGGTGATGGTGTTGCTGGTGGCATCTGCGTCGCTGGCCAGGGCCGTGATGCCAACGCTTGAGCCATTGGCGACGCCTTCTGAAATCGTGTTGCTGCCGGCGTTGCTGTCCGTGATGGCGCCGACATCGTATTCATCTACGTCGGTGATGATGATCGCCAGGTTCTGGCTGTCGGTGCGGGCGCCATCGCTGACCTGGATATCGACCAGATAGACATGATCGCCATTGGCATCGCCAGCCAGCTCGCGGTCGGGGGCGGCGAGGAAAGTCAGGGCGCCGCTGCTGCTGTCGATACTGAATAGTGCCGCATCCGCGCCTCCGGTGATGCTGTAGCTGAGCGTGCTGCCGGCATCCCCATCACTGGCGGTGACGGTGGTCACGGCGCTGCTGTTCTCGGCCAGGTTGATGGCGGCCAGTGCGCCAGCGCCATTGCTGGTGATGACCGGGGTGTTGTCGTTGAGATTCACTACGGCGATGGTGAACACCTGGCTGCGGGTGGAGCCGTCGGCTGAGGTGGCCAGCACCGTGATGGCGTGGCTGGTGGCTGTCTCGTAATCGAGCTGGCTGCCATCCGCCACGCTGATGACGCCTGTGTCCGCATCGATGCTGAAGATGTTGCCGGGGTTGCTTGAGAGCGAGTAGCTGATGCTGTTTGTGGTGGCATCGGCATCGGAGGCCAGGGCCGTGATGCCGACCCGGCTGCCGTTGGCGGCATTCTCGGTGATGCTGTCGGCACTGGCATTGCTGTCGCTGATGGCACCAACATCGGATTCATCCACGTCGCCCAGCGTAATCGTGAAATTGCGCTCGGTGAAGGAGCCGTCGCTGCTGCTGGCCTTGACGATGATCGTGTAGCTGGCTGCCTGCTCGCGATCGAGCTCGCCCGGCGTGCCTCCGAAGGCAGAAACACTGACCACGCCGCTTGAGGTGTCGATGCTGAAGCGCCCCGCTGCATCACTGGACAGGCTGTAGGTAATCGGATCGCCGTCTGGGTCGCTGGCCTGGGCCGTGATGCCCACCAACGTGCCACTGCCGGCGTTTTCGATGACATTCTCGACACTCGCGTCGCCGTCGCTGATGGCCCCCACGCCGCCTTCCTGGGCGTTCAGCAGGGTGATGACGAAGCTCTGGTCGGTGTGGGATCCATCGGCTGAGCTGGCACGCACGATGATGGTGTGACTGCTGTCGGTTTCGAAGTCCAGTCGGGAGGCATCGGCAACCGTGACGACGCCGGTAGTGGCATCGATGGTGAAGCGACTGCCGGCTGAGTCGATCAGGCTGTAGCTGATGCTGTTGGCAGTGGCGTCGGCATCACTGGCCTGGGCTGTGATGCCGACCGTGGTGCCGTTGCTGGTGAATTCGCTGATTTCGTTGCTGGCCGGATTGCTGTCAGTCAGGGCTCCGACATCGAATTCATCCGCATCGCTGAGGCTGATCGTGAAACCTTGCTCGGAGTAAGAGCCATCGGCCGAGGTGGCCCGCACGATGATGCTGTGACTGGTGGTGGCCTCATAGTTGAGCTGGCTGCCATCGGCGACGCTGACTACACCGCTGCTGCTGTTGATCGCGAAGCGTCCGCCGGCCGAGTCACTGAGGCTGTAGCTGATGCTGCTGTTGCTGCCGTCCGCATCCGTGGCGCTGGCCGTGATGCCGACGGCGGTGCCGTTGGCGGCATTTTCAGTGACCGTGTTGGCGCCGCCATTGTCGTCGCTGACGCTGCCGACATCGAATTCATCGACGTCACTGACGCTGATGGTGAAGCTCTGACTGCTGCTGGAGCCATCGGCCGAAGTAGCCCGTACGGTGATGCTGTGGCTGGTGGCAGCCTCGTAATTGAGGTTCGCACCCGCGGCAACGGTCACTACGCCGCTGCTGGCGTCGATGGCGAACAGATTGCCTGGATTGCTTGAGAGAGAGTAGGTGACCGTGTTGCCGCTGCCATCGGCGTCTGTAGCGTATGCGGTGATGCCCACAGTGGCGCCATTGGCCCCTTCGGGCACGCTGTTGGCCGACGCGTTGCTGTCGCTGATCGCGCCGACATCAAATTCATCGACATCGGTAATGCTGACCGACAAGCTCTGCGAATCGGTGTTTGTGCCATCTGACACCTGCACGACGACCAGATACACATTATTGCCGTTGGCATCCGCTGCGGATTCGTAGTTGCGGGCTGTGCTGAAGCTGAGTGCGCCGGTGCTGCTGTTGATCGTGAAGAAGGCCGCATCCGCGCCGCCGGTGATGCTGTAGGTGAGCGTCTGGGCCGGCAGGTCGGAATCAGTGGCGGTGAGCGTGGTGACGGCGCTGGTATTTTCGGCGACGCTGATCGAGGCGCTGGTGCCACCGCCATTACTGGTGAGGGTGGGGGTGCCGTCATTCACGGCAGTGATCGTGACGGCGATGGCCTGGGTGTCGGTCAGGCTACCGTCAGAGACCTGTACGATCACGTCATAGACGTTGTTGGCGCCGCTATCGCTAGGGTTTTCGTAGTCGGGAGCGACGATGAAAGTCAGTAGCCCGGTGCTGCTGTTGATCGTGAATTTTGCGGCATCGGCACCGCCGGAAATCGAGTAGCTGAGCGTGCTGGCGGCATCGCTGTCGGTCGCGCTGACGGTGGTGACGGCGCTGCTGTTCTCCGCCACGCTGGTGCTGGCCGTTGCGCCGCCACCATTGCTGCTGATGACGGGCGCTTCATTGCTGTTGGTGACGGTGACGGCAATGGCCTGGGTGTCGGTGAGACTGCCGTCAGAAACCTGCACGACCACGTCATAGACGTTGTTGGCGCCGCTGTCGGTGGGGGTTTCGTAGTCGGGGGCAGCGATGAAAGTCAGTACCCCGGTGCTGCTGTTGATCGTGAATTTTGCGGCGTCGGCACCCCCTGCGATCGACCAGGTCTGGGTGGCGCCGGCATCCGCATCGCTGGCCGTGGCGGTGGTGACGGCGGTGGTGTTTTCGCTGACGCTGACGGCCGCCGTGGCACCGCCGCCATTGCTGCCGATGACTGGCGCTTCATTGGCGTTGGTGACGGTGACGGTGATGCTCTGGCTGTCGGTCAGGGAGCCGTCCGATACCTGCACGCTGACGATGTAACTGTTGTTGGCATCGGCATCTGTGGGCGCTTCGTAGTTTGGCGCCACAGAGAAAGTCAGTACCCCGGTACTGCTGTTGATCGTGAATTTGCCGGCATCGGCCCCGCCGGTGATGGACCAGGTCCGGGTCGCGCCGGCATCCTGGTCGCTAGCGGTGGCAGTGGTGACGGCCGTGGCGTTTTCAGTGACGTTGATCGTCGCCGTGGCGCCACCGCCATTGCTGGTGATGACCGGTGCTTCGTTGGTATTGGTGACGGTGACAGTGAGGGTCTGGGTGTCGGTGCCACCGCTGCCATCCGAGACCTGCACGATCACGACATAGCTGTTGTTGGCGTCCGAATCGTTCGGGGCTTCGTAATTGGGAGCACTGGCGAACACCAGCGCGCCGGTGCTGCTGTTGATCGTGAAGCGCGCCGCATCGGCGCCGCCCGTGATGGCATAGCTGAGGCTGGCCGAATCCACATCGGTGGCGCTGAGGGTGGTGACGGCCGAGGTGTTCTCCGCCACGCTGAGGCTGGCGGTGCTGCCACCCGAGTTGCTGGTGATGACCGGCGCGTCATTCACCGCGCTGACGGTGAGGGTGATGTTGGCAGAGGCCGTCTGGGTGCCGCCGCTGCCCGAGTAGCCCTGGTCGCTGACGCTGACCCCCAGTGTGATCGAACTGGTGCTATTGGTGGCGGTGGTGTAGCTGAGGCTGCCTGCTGCGATGAAGCTGTTCAGGCTGCTGATCGTGCCGGTAAGTGTCAGGGCTGTAGAGCTGCCCCCCACCGTGACGCCGCTGCCCGAGGTGGCGGAGAGGCTGCCGCTGCCTACCGTGAACGTGAGGATCAGCGGATTACTGGCGGCATCGTTGTCCGCCACCGTGATACCGGTCAGGGCCGTGGCCAGGTCTTCGGTCACGCTGATCGATGTTGGTGTAACCAGTACTGGCGCGTCGTTGACCGCGGTGATCGTGATCGTCGAGCTGGTATTGCTGCTGGCCACACCATCGCTGACGCTGAGCGTCATGGTGAGCGAAGCGGTGGGGGTGTCGCCGGCCTGACGGAAGCTCAGGGTGGCCGAGCCGTTGCCGGCAAAGAAGTTGTTGAGCTGGCTGGCGGTGCCGGAGACGACCAGGCTCTTGCTGCCGTTGCCGGAGACGACGCTGACGCCGGTGCTGCCAACGGCTGCAGTGAACTGCGAGTTATTGCTCGGGGTGGAGATCGTTACCGTGAGCACATCACCATCCACATCGGCCACGGTAATTCCGGTGCCCTGAAGGTCGAGGCTGATCTGCTCGGTGGCGACATAGCTGGCGGGTGCGTTGAGCGTAGGCGTGGTGTTCGGAGCCGCATTCAGTGACACTCCCAGGCTGGCCCACTCCCAGGAATCGGTGAGGGTCCAGCTCATGCTCACCGAGGCCGCTCCGGCCTCGGTACTGCCGGCGCCACGCGGCTCCGCGCTGCCGATACCGGGCGAGTTGGTCCACAGCTGGCTCTGACCAGCGCCCAGGGTGGGGCTGCCGGTCTGCTGGCGGGTGGCCAGACTGTCGATCACAAGGTCACCACTGGCCGAGCTGACGTTCACGCTCGCAGTGCTACCGATGCCGGTGGCCTTGGCTACCGTGCCAAATGTGCTGCTCTGGTCGACGTTGAGGAAGGTGGTGGCGCCGACTGAGAACTCCTTGGCCGGGCCGGGCATGGTGACCACGATATTGGCGGTGCCGGCGCCCGGATTCTTGAGATACCAGATCTCGGTGGTGACTACATCGCCATTGGATACTGTGTCGAGGCGGGTGAGGGCCATTCCGTTCCAGGTGATGGAAGCCGGCGAGGTCGTGCCGCGAGTGCTGTATTCGACGATCAGCAGGCTGTTCGAGCCCGCATCCACGGTGTGCGAGAAAGTCAGGCTGGTGGCGCCGATGGTGTCGGTGGTGGCGGTGCTGGTGGTGCCGGTGACGATGTTGAGCGTGCCGCTCCAGGCCAGCTCTGCGCCGGTGCCGAGCAAACTGGCGGTTTCGATCCTGCCGGTATGCTGCTCCAGCACCCAGTCACCCCCGGCCGCGCTGCTGCCGGTGAGGTCATCGCTGCTGGCCACATCGGCGCCGGTGAGGCGTGCCAGCGCATCGGCCATCTGCAGGCCGGCCTCGCCGGCGGTGAAGTTGCAGCCGTAGATCAGCAGATCGGCCTCGGCACTCAGTGCCCCCTGCCAGCCGGCCAGTGCCTCGCTATAGCGGGCAAGGCTGCTGGCGTCGAGCAGGGTGTTGCCCAGTTGCAGGCTGCCATCACCGCCGTGCACCAGCAGGTGAATGGCCGAGATGCCAGTGCGCCCCTGCAGGGCTTCGCTGATCTGGGTGATGCCATCACGGTCGGCCGCCAGGAAGATGATCTCGGCGTCCGGCTGAGCACGCAGGATATCGGCCTGCAGGTTGGCGACGTCTTTGATCGAAGCGTCAACGAAGATCAGGGCCTGACTGCTCTGGCTACTCTGGGTGGTGGCGCTTGCATCTTCGTCAGGCTCGGCGAGGCGGATTTCTGCGACCTGTGCCAGCTCGCTGATGCCGGGGGCGAAGTCTGCCGAATACAGCAGGCGCGCCTCGACCTCTTCGAACACCGCCCGCTGCGGACGCGCGCGCGCCGGCCGGGCCGGTGTGCGGCCCAGCAACTGGCGCAGGAGCGGGGGCAGCCACATGGCGGGTGCCGCTCAGCGCGGCCCTTCTTCGAACACGACCTGACAGCGCAGGCCCGACGGAATCCGGTTACCGGGGTTGGGCAGCACGAGGCGCACGCGGAAGGTGTTGCTGGCTGCGTCGACCACTGCATCGATCCGGCTGATCCGGGCCTGGATCGGGCTTGCGCCCTGCATCTCCGGGCTCAGCTGGGCATTCTGGCCGACCCGGAGGCTAGCGAAGCGGGTGGCCGGCAGCACGATTTCGGCGTGCAGTGGATCGAGTTGCACGAGCTTGAGTACCGGCTTGTCTTCCACCCGTGCGCCCGGCTGCAGGTAGCGCTCCACCACGACGCCGGCGAAGGGCGCGGTGATGCTGCGCTGGCGTAGCTGGGCATTGGCCACCGACAGGTCTTCGCGTGCCACCATGCGCTGCTCCTGGGCCTGGGCGTAGCGCATGGCGGCCACCTTGGCTTCGGACACGGCCTGGTCGCGGGCCTGGGGGGAGATGAAATTCTGCAGCAGCAACTCCTCGGCGCGCTCGGCCTTGCGCTGGGCGAATTCGTAGGCAGCCTTGGCGGCGGCCACTTCGGCGCGATTCTCCGAGCGCTGGGTTGCGGCGGAGGCCGCGGCGCGCTCGACTTCATTCATCAGGCGGGCGATGACCTGACCCTTGCGGACGCTGTCGCCGCGGTCAACCAGCACCTGCTCGAGGATGCCCACCACGGGGCTGCCGATCTCGGCTTCAGCGGCCGGCGTGAGCAGGCAGCCGAGGATGTCACCGGTGCGGCTATTCGCTGGTGCGGCGGCCACACTGCCGCAGGCAAGGAGCAGCAACCCCGGGAGCAAGCCGCACAGGGGGCGTGAGTACGAAATTCTTGTCATGATTATTTTCTGCCTGTCGGCGCTCATTCACGGCGCGTGCCAAACAGTTGTCCTCCTCCTTGTTGCGTGTCGGCTACCCGTAAGCGCTGACGGGCATTGCGGGCACGACGTTCGGCTAGCCACTGGGTTACTTTCAGTAGCATTTTGCCTACTACTAAAGGCATAGTGTCGTCTAGCTTTGAGCTAAATAATTGCAATATTTTGTGCCACCTTGTGCCGAGGTAGCGTCCCAGCAAGCCTTCTTCCAGCGATAGCAGGGTGCGCGCGCTGCCCGGCTGGCCCA
Source organism: Uliginosibacterium aquaticum (assembly GCF_012972705.2). Lineage (GTDB taxonomy): Bacteria > Pseudomonadota > Gammaproteobacteria > Burkholderiales > Rhodocyclaceae > Uliginosibacterium > Uliginosibacterium aquaticum. The sequence goes on from NZ_JABCSC020000001.1 coordinate 1,249,171, forward strand.
GGCGTGCAGCGCGGCCGAAGAGCTGGCGGTCGATGCGGCGCGCGCTGTTGTGCTGGCATGACAACACATGCAGGCCGCCGGCGCGGGCGACAGCCTCGTCGATCAGGATGTCGGTGCCACGGCCCGCCATATTGGTCGTGACGGTGATCGCACCGGCTTGCCCGGCCTGGCCGATGAGGGCGGCCTCAGCCGTGTCCTGGCGGGCATTGAGCACCTGATGGGGCAGGCCGGCGCTGCGCAGCAACTGGCTGATGCGCTCGGATTCGCGGACCGAATCGGTACCGATCAGCACCGGCCGCCCGGCCGCCTGCATCTGGCGGACTTCTTCAAGCAGCTTTTGCTGGCTGGCGCCGGCATGGCTGCACACCACCGGCGGCAGCAGGCGCAGGCCGGAGGGGCGACCGACCGGGATGCACTCCACCGTGAGGCCATAGACCTCGAGCAGTTCGCTGCGGGCTTCGAGCAGGGTGCCGCTCATGCCGCCGAGCAGGTGATAGCGGCTGAAGAAACGCTGGAAGGTGATCTGAGCGATCACGCGGGTCGCATGGGTGGGTTTGCAGCGCTCCTTGAGTTCCACCATCTGGTGCAGGCCGCGCGACCAGCTGCGCCCCTCCGCGCGGCGCCCGCTGTTCGCGTCGATGATATGGATCTTGCCCTCGCTGACCAGGTAATCGACGTTGCGACGCAGGATGTAGAGCGCACGTACGGCCAGCTCGGCCATTTCCTGACGGTAACGCGGCACGCCCCATAGCGGGATGTCGCCCAGGGTTTCGGCCTCGATCAGTTCCAGCCCCTGGTCGGAGAAGTGCACGCTCTGGTCGCGCCCGTCCACGCGGAAATCGAAGCCAGGCTTCATTTGCCCGGCCAGTCTCAGGGCCTGCACATAGAGCGCCTGCTGGGTGGATTCGTCGACGTTCTCGGAGAGGATGAAGGGGGTGGCCGCTTCGTCGATGAAAACGCTGTCGGCCTCATCCACGATGGCCATGCACAGGCCGCGCAGCACCCGGTCGTGCGTGCGGCTGCGGTCGCGCAGGTAATCGAAGACCAGTTCGCGCGCTGAGCAGAAGGTGATGTGGGCGGCATAGGCCTGGCGCCGGGCCTCGCTCTTCATGGCCGGATCGATGGCTGCCACGCGCAGCCCCAGCGCCGCGGCGAGCGGCTGCAGCATGGTGGCGTCGCGCGCAGCGAGATAGTCGTTGCTGGTCACCGCATGGACCGGCACCCCGGCAAGGGCGGCGACGCAGGCGGCGAGAGCACTGGCGAGGGTCTTGCCTTCGCCGGTGGGCAGTTCGGCGAGGCGCCCGTCGAGCACGCAAAGTGCGGCCATGACCTGGGCCGGGCGCAGACTACGACCGAGGGTGTTCTCGATTTCCAGGCACACCCGCGCACAGCAGGCTTCGGCGGCGGCCGAGGCGAAGCCGTCGCGGGCCAGCTCGGCCAGCGGCATGGCCGCCGGAGTCGCACGCAGACGCTTGCTGCGTTGAAGGATCCGCGTGGCGCGCTCACTCAGAAGGCGCCTGCGGGGATGGGCGAAGGGGGGCAGATCGGCGAGCAGGCAGCGCAGCCAGGGGAGGTCCGGGTGACGGGCGCGCTCGATGCGTTCGGGGTAGTGCCCCAGCAACAGCCCGGGCACCGGAGGGCGGCTTCGGCTCGTCATGCGCCGGCTCCACCAAAGTGTGGCTCGAAGGCCTGGCGCAGGCTGCGCCACCACTGCACGGCGAGCGGGCGCGGGGCATGGTAGATGTGTACCCGGGCGCGTTCGCCAATGCGTGGCAGGGCTTTGCCCGGGATTTCGAAATCGAGTGTGAATACAGGCTCGAGGGTTCGCAGGCCGTCCGGGTCAGCCGGGTCGGTCAGGAAAGGACCACCGCCGCGCTCGCCGAGCAGCGCGCTGGGCAGTTGGTAGCCGGCCGCAGGCTGCTCCGGCCGGCTGCGGGCTACGAGGCTCTCGCGTGGCCGGCCGGCGATACGGATCTCTACGCGCGGGTCTGTGGCCCGCAACAGCTCGATATCCTGCTGCCCCAGCACCGCGCGGACGGTGAGGGTGGCCGGGTTCAGCACGTTGGCGAGCACATTGCCGCGGGCAAAGAAGCGCCCTTCAAGGTCGCGTGCGTTGGGCATGCCGACGATGCCTGCAACCGGTGCACGCAGCAGCAGGCTCGCCAGCCGCTCTTCCATGCGTGCCTGCTCGGTCTGCAGGGCATGCACTTCTTCGGCCAGTGCGATGGCTTCGGCGGGATTGCTCAGCAGGGAACCTTGATAGGCCTGCTCACGGCTAGCCAGGCGGCTGGCCAGTTGGCTGGCGCGGGCCTTGAGTTCGCGGTTCTCGAGCTCCAGCAAGGGCGTGCCGGCACTGACCGACTGACCGTTGCTGACCAGGATGCGGCTCACGAAGCCCTCTTCCTCGTTGCGCACCCGGGCTTCGTCCGGCACCCACACGAGGCCTTCGGCGCGCGTGATCCAGGGCATCGGCAGCACGCCCAGCAGCACGACGCTCGCCAGCAGCAGGCCTGTGAGACCTGCGATCGCGCGGCCACGCGTGCTGTGCAGGCGGCGCCCGGCAAAGACCAGGCGCAGCAGGCGCCAGCCCGGCAGGAGTGCAAAATGCAGCAGCAGCCACAGGCCCAGCAAGGCGCCCAGCAGCAATTGCTTGCTGCCCAGCCAGAGCGCCATGCCCAGCAGCAGGCTGATGCGGTAAATCAGCGAGGCGGCACCGAATACGCTCAGCAGCAAGCGCTTGTGTTCGGTGCCGGGCGGTGCCGGCAACTCACGGTTACCGAGCAGCCAGCGTTCGCCGAGGTAGCGCAGCCAGGCATCTGCCCGTGCGGCGAGGCCCGGCATTTCGAGGGCGTCGGCGAAGACGTAGTAACCGTCAAATCGCATCAGCGGGTTGGCATTGACCAGCACCGTGGACACCCCGCCGATCAGCATGCAGGCAAAGGCCAGTTCGCGCAGTACACCATCGTTGAGATTGAGCCACAGCAGCAGGGCCAGCGAGGCGATGGCGACTTCGGTCATGACGCCGGCGGCGCTCACCAGAATCCGCCGGTGGCGCTCGGGGAAGGCGGAGGCGGAGGAGGCGTCCACATACGGTACCGGCATCACGAGGAAGAAGGTGACGCCCAGCTCGTGCACATCGCCGCCCCAGATCCGCACCGCCAGGGCGTGGGCAAACTCATGAACCAGCTTGATCGTGGGATAGGTCAGCCACAGCAGCAGCAGGTTGCGCGGGCTGGCTACGTGCAGGCTGGCGTAGGCACGCAATTCGGGCCAGTGCAGCTGGGTGAGGAGCAGTGCGCCGAGTGTCAGCAGCGTCCACAGCAGCACGGCCGGGCGAGTAAAGAGCCAGCGCGTGGCAGGGGCCAGCAGATCCAGTACGGGGGCCGGATTCCACAGCGGCAGACGGAAGGCTAGCGGGTTCAGGCGACTCGCTCCCTGCTGCCGTCGCCGCCGGGTGGCTTCGAAGATGCCGCCAAGATCCGGGCTGCTCTCACTGCGCAGCATGCCGGCACCGGCCAGCTCTGAGAGCACCCGCAGCACTTCATGCTGACTGGGGGCGTCCTGACCGAGTTCGCGGATCAGGCCATCCCAGATGTCCTGCACTGAATGCTGGCCATCGAGGCGGCCGATGAGCTGATAGCCGAGGCGATTGACGCGGAACTGGCGGCCGGAGGCCTGATTGCTCAGTACATACCACTGTTCGTCGCGGAAAACCTGACGGGTGATCCGGGTATTGCCGGCGAGCTGCGGATGCAGATGTGCGGCGCGATACCAGTAAGGGCTGAACAGCGACTCGCTCATGCTTCAGCCGAATATGGACCACAGGCGCAAGCTCAGCCAGTCCGCGAGACGGCTGCCCCAGATGGCCAACAGCGGGCGCCGGCCCATGTGGAGCTGGGCCACGCCTTCCAGGCCCGGGCGGACGGCCTGGCTGCGCCCCTCCAGGGCGGCCTCCACCTCGAAGCCGTTGCGCCCGTCCACTACCCGGGCGACCGGCGTGATGCGGCTCACGCGCAGCGCAAAGCGCTCGCCGGGCAGGGCCACAAAGCTCACTTCGCCGCGCTGGCCGGCGGCGAGGCGGGCGATGTCACGTTCATCAACCTGCAGGATCAGGCGCCAGGCACTGAGTGGCGAGATCACCAGCAGCACGTCACCGCGCTTGACCGGCGCACCGGCCTGCTGCTGCAGATCCCCCCGGATCACCACACCGGGGAAGGGCGCGGTGAGGCGTGTGCGGGCGAGCTGGTCGGTGATCAGATCGAGCTGCGAGCCGACCTCCTCGGCCTTGGCCTGGCTGGCCACCATGCGGGCGCGGTCCTGGCGCGCGAAGGCTTCGGCCAGTTCGCTGCGGTGGCGCGCATGCTCACTCTCAAGGCGGCGTTGCTCACTCTTCAGATCCTGGTCTGCCAGGGTCAGTAGCAACTCGCCTTCGGCAACGCTGCTGCCGGGGCGTACCAGTACATCCTGAATGAAGCTGTCGGCCGGGGCCGTGATGCTGCGTTCAATCTCGCCCTGCAGACGCGCTTCGGCCCGCACTGTGTCGGCCACCGGAATCAGGCCACCGGCAAGCAGACAGCCTGCCACGCCGAGCAGGCCCAGCCACAGGCGCAGGCTGCGCGGCCCCTGAAGTTTTTCCAGCAACTCGCCCGGCTGGCGCAGCAGGCGGCGGCGTAATGGCTCGTCCGCTTGCTGGCGCAGGAGCAGCACCGGGCCAAGCAGGCTGGCAATTTCCTCGGCCATGCTGCGTTCGGCATCGCTCCAGGGCTGTTTCTCGCCGCGCAGCAGGACCACACAACCCACCGCTTCCAGGCGAGCGGGCAGGGGGACGCTCAGGATCGCTGCTCCCAGATCCGCGCTGGCGAGCTCTGCGTGCATCAGGGTGATGCGTGGCGGGTCGCCGGCGGCGGCTGGATAACGCAGGCTGCAGCGCTGATCCACGCATTCATCCATTGCTGCGCCGATCTTGCGCCCGAGCGCCAGTGCTGCCTGCGCATCAGCCAGACCGGACCAGCCCAGCGGCCGCACACTGCGCCCGCGCAGCAGGCCAAGGGCAACCAGCTCGCAGCCAAATACCGCCTGCAATTCGCTGCATACGGCCGCCGCCGCTTCCTCGAAACGACTGTAGGCCAGGGCTGCGTTGAGACAGGCGAGCAGGCGCTCGCCCTCCTCGCGTGAGGCGAGCGGACTTTCGGCGAGGCGCTGGGGGAGGCTGTTCATTATTCCTTGCTTCGGCTCTTACTCGAACCAATTCAGATACTTAGATACGACTTTGGTCGTACTTTAATTGCTTTAACGGTTGTGCCGGTTGACAGCTTGATGGCCGGCACTGGATTGGCGACAGAACTGTCGTACAGGCGCAACCGGAGGGATAATGCCGGCATGATCGACATTGTCCTTTTCGAACCCGAGATTCCGCCCAATACGGGCAACATCATCCGTCTGTGCGCCAATACCGGCGCGCGTCTGCATCTGGTTGAACCGATGGGCTTCGAGCTCTCCGACAAGCAGCTGCAGCGCGCAGGCATGGACTACACCGAGCTTTCGGTCGTCACCCAGTACCCCGACTGGGCCGCCTGCCGGGCCAAACTCGCGGGACGGCGCTTCTTTGCCCTGAGTACGCGGGGCACGGTGCGCTATGACATGGTGGCCTTCCAGCCCGGTGACGTGCTGGTTTTTGGTCCCGAGTCGCGTGGCCTGCCCGCCGAAGTGCTGGCCGAGTTCGCCGCAGAGCAGCGTTTGCGCCTGCCGATGATGCCCAATGTGCGCAGCGTGAATCTCTCCAATACGGTCGCCGTGGTGACCTACGAGGCCTGGCGGCAGCTGGGCTTTGCCGGCGGGCTATGACCCCACTCGTCATGCTTCCTGCCCTTATGCTCGGTGGTCGGGTGCTGAATCAGCTTTGGCAATGGCACAATGGCGAAGCGATTGATTTAAGTCATCGCCCGGCAGCAAAGCCCCGGTGGCACGGCGTTCCGCAGTGCGAACTTGTTTAGAATTTTGATCGGGCGGCGACCCCCTCGTCGAACCCGCGAATCCAGCAGGAAAAAACACATGGAAAAGAAATGTCGGATCGCCCTTTTCGGCGAATGCATGATCGAGCTGCGCGGCGAGATGTTTGGCACCATGCAGCAAACCTTTGGCGGCGATACCCTGAACACCGCCGTGTATCTGGCCCGTCTTGGCGCGGATAGCGGCATCCAGGTTTCCTACGCCACCCAGCTTGGCACGGATGCCTTCAGTGCCAAGATGGTCGAAGCCTGGCAAAAGGAAGGTATCGATACGCGCATGGTGCGCAGGGTCGAGGGCAAGATGCCCGGCCTTTACACCATCCAGGTGGACGACACCGGCGAGCGCACCTTCTTCTACTGGCGCGACATGTCGGCGGCCAAGGACTTCTTCGTTGGCCAGGAGCACAACAGCCTGCTCGAGCAGAATATCGACGACCTTGATGTGCTGTACTTCAGCGGTATCTCGCTGGCGGTGCTGCCGGATTCCGGTCGCGAGACCCTTTTCGAGCTGGGCGATCGCCTGCGCAAGCGCGGCGGCAAGGTGTTCTTTGACAACAATTACCGGCCCCGCGTGTGGCGTGGCGATCCGCGCACGACCGAATGGTACGACCGCGCCTTCGCCAACGCTGACCTGACCCTGATCACGCTTGAAGACAATGCCGCGCTCTACGGTCTGGATGAAGAGTCCGCCCTGGCCCATGCCTACTCACTGCCCTGTGAGGAAGTGGTGGTCAAGCGCGGTGCTGACCCGACCCTGATCCGCGTGCGCGGCCAGGAGCCGATCATGGTGCCGACTTTCCGTGTGGACAAGGTCGTCGACACCACCGGCGCTGGTGACTCCTTTGCCGGCGGCTATCTGGCTGCCCGTCTGGCGGGCCAGCCGCCCGAAATCGCCGGCCGCTACGGCAACAAGCTGGCCTCCATCGTGGTCCAGTATCCGGGGGCGATCATCCCGCTCGCGGCGATGCCGGTTTTCTTCTTCGGCTAAGGACTATCCCTGCCCGACCAAACGGCCTGTTTCCTCGCGGAACAGGCCGTTTTTCGTTAGCGTCGGCGCTCATCTCGAGGCTTGTTGCCGGCCCGTGATCAGGGTTTACATCTGCTTGAGTTGTCAGACAACTTAAACTAATATGCGTCAAATTCTTCAATTTGTCAGGCGTATTGGCCGCTTTTGTGGCGCTGAGCCGCGTGACTTCATTTCGGGAGACAGTCCGTGCTTGCATTGAATCGTTCGACCCTTGCCACCACCCAGGTGCGCGCCGAGTACTCGCTGGAAGCTGGGGCGGGCAAGCCGCCGGTGAAGATCCTGCAGATCGGTGACGGCAACTTCTTGCGCGGGTTTGCCGACTGGTTGATCGATATTGCTAACGGAGCAGGGCATTTCAATGGCCGCGTGACTATCGCTCAGCCGCTGGCGCGCGGTATTGCCGACCTGATCAATGCCCAGGATGGTCTCTACACCGTGCTGCTGCGCGGCGTGCAGGGCGGCCAGACCTTCGAGTCGCGGCGCATCGTGAGCTGTGTGGACAAGTGCCTGAACCCGTATGCGCAATGGGATGAAATGCTGGCCCTGGCGGCTGATCCGGCGCTGCGTTTCGTGATCTCCAACACCACCGAAGCCGGCATCGCCTACGTGGCCGAAGCTCAGGGGGTTGCCTGTCCGGATAACTTTCCGGCGAAGATCGCCGCACTGCTGTGGGCGCGGTACCACGCTTTGGGCGGCACAGCTGCATCCGGCCTGGTCTTCCTGCCCTGCGAGCTGATCGAAGCGAATGGCAGCAAGCTGCGCGCCACCGTGCTCCAGCATGTTGAAGCCTGGGGGCTGCCGGCAGCGTTTGCCGAATGGATCAAGGCTCACAATCACTTCTGCAATACCCTGGTCGATCGCATCGTGCCGGGCTACCCGGCTGCCGAGGCGGCCAAGCTTTGCGAAGAACTCGGGTATGAAGACAAGCTGCTGGTTGCCGCCGAGCCCTTCCTGCTCTGGGTGATCGAAGGCCCGGCGCATCTGGCCGATGAGATTCCGATGCACAAGGCCGGGCTGGACGTGGTGTGGACAGATGATCTGCAGCCCTACCGCACGCGCAAGGTACGCATTCTCAACGGCGCACATACCGCGTCTTCACTCGCGGCTTACTGCGCCGGGCTGGATACCGTGCAGCAGATGACCGAAGACCCTGTGGTGTCGAAGTACCTCAAGCAGGTGATGTTCGAGGAAATCGTGCCCTTCGTGCCGCTGCCCGATGCCGAGCGCAAGGCTTATGCCGATACCATCATGGAGCGGTTTGCCAATCCGCATATCCGCCATGAGCTGATTTCGATTGCCTTGAACTCGGTGTCCAAGTGGCAGGTGCGGGTGCTGCCCACTGTTAAGGATTACGTTGCAGCGCATGGCAAGGCGCCCGCCGGGCTGTCTTTCTCGCTGGCTGCCTTGCTCAATTTCTATCATGGTCAGTTCGACACCAAGGGTGAGTTCAATGGCCAGCGCGATTCGGGCGGCTATCCTATTCGCGATAACCCCGAATTGCTCACCACGCTGGGTGAAGCCTGGCGCGGCTGGCAGGCAGGCGAAGATCTGGTAGCCCGCGTGCGCGGCATGCTGGGCGATGCGCGCCTGTGGGGTGAAGATCTGAACGCCGTCGCTGGTTTGACTGAACAGGTGACAACCGCACTGAGCGCCATCAAGGCCGGCGGTGTGAAATCTGCAATGGCTGCCATCTGATTGCCGGAGCGGCCTCTGGCCGCTCCACCCAACGTACAGCAAGGAATCAATCATGGACGCTTCCATCGCTATCCGCCTCCACGCCAATGATGACGTGGTGATTGCCACCCGTCAGCTCATGCCGGGCAACGCTATTCCGGGCGAAACCTGCACGGTGCGTGATCTCGTGCCGCCCGGCCACAAGGTCGCCGCGCACGACATCAAGCAGGGCGCGCCGGTACGCCGCTACAACCAGATCATTGGTTTTGCCAAGACCGACATTGCCGCCGGCCAGCATGTGCATGTGCAGAACCTCGCCGTGGGCGAGTTCGAGCGCGACTACGCGGTCGGCACCGCCCGCTTTGATCCGCCGAAAGTCGCTCAGCCCGCGCTGTTCAAAGGCTTCAAGCGCCCCAATGGCAAGGTTGGCACGCGCAACTACATCGGCGTGATCGCCTCGGTGAATTGCTCGGCCACTGTGGTGCGGGCGATTGCCAACCATTTCAGCCGCAGTGTGCTGGCGGCCTATCCGAATATCGACGGCGTGGTGCCAATGCCGCATCCGCTCGGCTGCGGCATGAACAGCTCGGGCGAGGGCATGCTGGCGCTCAAGCGCACCATGCTCGGCTATGCCCAGCATCCGAACTTTGCCGGCATCCTCTTCGTCGGTCTGGGTTGCGAGATGAATCAGGTCCAGCCGCTCGTCGAGCAGATCGGCGCCTATGAGCCGGGCATGCTGGAGAGCGTCAACATCCAGGAACTGGGCGGCACCTCCAAGGCCATCGCCAAGGGGATTGAACTGGTCGAAGCCATGCTGCCCAAGGCCAATGCCTTCCAGCGTGAAGACGCGCCGATCAGTCATCTGATCGTGGGTCTCAACTGTGGCGGCTCCGATGGTTACTCCGGCATTACGGCCAACCCGGCTCTCGGCGGTGCGGTGGACATGCTGGTCGCGCACGGCGCGACCGCGATCCTCTCCGAAACGCCCGAGATCTACGGCGCCGAACACCTGCTGACCTGCCGCGCGGCGACCCCGGCGATTGCCGACAAGCTGATTGGCCGCATCGCCTGGTGGAAGGACTACACCCACCGCAACGGCGGCGAAATGGACAACAACCCCTCTGTTGGCAACAAGGCTGGCGGGCTCACCACCATCCTCGAAAAGTCGCTTGGAGCCGTCGCCAAGGGTGGCACCACCACGCTGCAGGGCGTGTATGAGTACGCCGAGCAGATCGACGCCAAGGGCTTCGTGTACATGGATACTCCGGGTTACGACCCGGTCTCCGCCACCGGCCAGGCTGCCGGCGGCGCGCAGCTGATCTGCTTCACCACCGGGCGCGGTTCGGCCTTCGGCTGTGCCGGTGTGCCGACCATCAAGCTCGCCACCAACAATGCCTTGTGGAATCGCCAACGCGAGGACATGGACGTCAATTGCGGCGACCTGCTCGACGGCGTGCCGATGCAAGACATCAGCCAGCGCATCTTCGACGCGATTATTGCCTACGCCTCGGGCGAAAAGGCCCAGAGCGAGAAGCTGGGTTACGGCAACGACGAATTCCTGCCCTGGCAGATTGGCGCCGTCATGTAAAAAAGTCGGTGGCAAGCTAAGCGCGGCCCAATCTCGCGACTGCGCTTCTCGCCGTGCTTCAGTACGGCTGCGATGCTCCTCGCGACCTTGAGCCGCTCGCTACGCTTGCCACTCGATTTTTGCGTCGGGCGATGTTTGATTTAAAAGCTTCGCTCCGGTGGGCGTGATCTTGCAGGAGCGGCCTCTGGCCGCGAGCCTTCACGGCCAGGGGCCACTCCTACACAATCTGGCGCACCCAGCACCCAGCACCCAGCACCCAGCACCCAGCACCCAGCACCCAGCACCCAGCACCCAGCACCCAGCTCAGGCTGCCCATCCCGCCCTTCCATGCAGTTCAAGTCTCCCCGCTCGCATCCGATAAACCGCTAAGCAGCCTGTTTCGGGCTGCCGGCTTGGAGATGCATGCGCGCATGACTGCCCACCCGCTCGAACGCGAAGCGAAGATCCTGATCATCGACGATTCGCCCACCAGCATTCGTCTGGTGAGCCATTTCGTGCGTGACATGGGCAGCGTGCACTTCGCAACACGCGGCGACACCGGGCTCAAGATGGCCGTCGAGCTGTTGCCTGACATCATCTTGCTGGACGTCGAGATGCCCGGTATCGACGGGCTTGAAACCTGTAGCCTGATCAAACGAACGCCGGAGCTGGCTGATGTGCCGGTGATCTTCATCACCGCTCATACCGGTGTCGATCACGAGGTGGCGGGACTTTCCGCCGGGGCGGTGGATTTCATTCCCAAACCGCTTTCCGAGCCCATCGTGCGGGCGCGCGTCAAGACTCATCTCACCCTCAAGCGTCAGGGCGACCAGCTGCGCGAGCTGGCTATGCGCGATGGCCTCACCGGCATCCACAATCGCCGTGCCTTTGATGAACAATTGCTGATTGAATGTCGCCGCCATCGCCGCACGCCAGGCCCGCTGGGGCTGGCGATTGTGGATATCGATCATTTCAAGCCTTTCAATGATTTCTACGGTCACCAGGCCGGCGATGCCTGCCTGCGCCAGATCGCCCTGTGCATCGAGGAGTCGGCGCGCCGGCCTGGAGAGATGGCGGCGCGCTATGGCGGTGAAGAGTTTGCGGTGATCCTGCCCAGTACCGAACGCGAAGAGGCCTGTCGCTTCGGCGAGTTCCTGGTTGAACAGGTACGCGCACTGGCGCTGCCCCACGAAATTTCATCGTTTGGCATGGTGACCGTCAGCGTTGGCGTAGCCGCTGGCAAACCCGCTATCGACGGCTGCAACAATGAAATCGTTGCCGCGGCGGACTCCGCGCTGTACCGGGCCAAGGCCGAGGGGCGCAACCGGGTGGTGCTGGCAGGGAGTGGCGCATGAGACAGCTCTCAGGATCGTTGGCGGACGCGGAGGTCCGACGGCGCCTGAGGGATGCGATTCCCTGGGTGGTCCTGGTGTTCGGATTGATCTTGAGCCTGGTGGCCTGGCAGTCCTTGCTGCGCTATGTCGAGGGCGTGCGTCAGCACACCTTCGAGTTGCGGGTGGCGGACGCTCATCGTCTGATTGAGGAGCGTATTGATGCCTACCGGCAGATCCTGCTGGGTGCCACCGGCCTCCTGCAGGCCAGTGACGATGTAACCCGTGAGGAATTCTCAACTTACTACCGAGGCCTGGATCTGGAGCGACGCTATCCGGGAATCCTGGGGGTTGGCTATATCGAGCTGGTCCACCGGCATGAGCTGACGAATCATGAGCGGCTGATGCGCCAGAGCGGTCTGGGTGAGTATCGGGTCCGTCCTGAAGGTGATCGAGCGCGCTATGCCCCCATCGTGTTTGGTGAGCCTTGGTCGCGCGCAGCGCAAGAGCGCGTATTGGGCCTCGATCAATTCATCGAGCCGATACGCAGCGAGGCCATGGAGCTTGCTGTGGATACCGCCAGCAGTGTCATTACCGGCAAGGTCGAACTGTTTCTGGACAAGGGGGAGGGGAGGTCGAGCGCCATCATGTTCGCGCCCGTCTACCAGAGCGGCATGGCGCTTGAGTCGCTGAGTGATCGTCGTCGGGCGATCCGCGGCTTCATGTTTACGGCCTTTCACGTGGCCGAGCTCATGGAAGGGATTTTCGGTCATCAGGAGAATAGGTTGCTGCACCTGCAGCTTTTTGATGGCGCCAATACCAGCTCTGCGCATCTGCTCTACGCCTCTGACACGGGCAGGGAGCCGGCGCTGGCTGCACGCACGGATCTCCTGAGTAAGATGCAGCTCGAGCTGCCAGGGCGGCGCTGGCAGGCCGTATTTACGCCCAATGAAAATTTCATGGCCGAAACGGCGGACAAGTTGCCGGAAGTAGTGCTGGCGAGCGGCATCCTGACTTCCTTTTTATTGTTCGCCTTGCTGCTGTTGGGGGCGCGCTCTTCCCGCCTGGTGATTGCCCAAGCCGAAGCCAAAGCCCGCGAAATGACGCTTGATTTGCGCAAAAGCGAGGCGCGCTTCCGTCAGGTGATTGATGCCAGCCCCAGCGGCATCGTGATGGTGGATAGGCAGGGGCGCATGAGTTTGCTCAATGGGCGGCTCGAAGCCATGTTTGGCCACGCCGAAGGCACCCTGCTCGGACAGCCGCTGGAAACCCTCCTGCCCGAAGGCGCGCGAGCCTTGCATCAGCGCCTGCGTGAAGGTTTCGAGAAGGCTCCTGCGATGCGGCTGATGGGGCAGGGGCGTTATCTCACGGGGCTGCGCGCCGATGGCAGCGAGTTTCCGCTTGAAATTGCCCTGAGCCCAGTGGATACCTCGGAGGGACATCAAACCTTGGCCATGGTCAGCGATGTCACTGCTCGCTACAGCGCCGAGCAGCGCATCGAAGCTACCCAGAATCAGCTCCAGGCCATCATCAATGCGGCCAGTGAGTTCTCCATCGTGGCGGCAGATACCGAGGGCCTGATCACCGTCTTCAATACCGGCGCGGAGCGCATGCTGGGCTATTCGGCTGGCGAGCTCATTGGCCGTGCGACTCCTGCCATCTTCCATTTGCCAGACGAGCTGAGGCGTCGTGGGGCGGAGCTTTCGCAACAGACCGGTTTGCTCATCGAAGGTTATGAAGTTTTCGTGCACAAGGCCCGCTGTGGTGAAGCTGAAGCGCGCGAATGGACCTATGTGCGCAAGGATGGCTCCACGCTTGCAGTGATGCTGACCGTGACGGCCCTGCGCAATGTGCAGGGCGGAATCGCAGGCTTCATGGGGATTGCTTACGACATCAGCGCGCGCAAACAGACTGAACGCATGCAGCGCGAGGCACGCGAGGCCGCCGAATCGGCCAGTCGCAGCAAGAGCGAATTTCTTGCCAACATGAGTCACGAGATCCGCACGCCGCTCAACGCGGTACTGGGCATGGCCCAGGTGCTCGGCTTCGGGCGCCTGGATGCCGAGCAACGCGAGCAACTGCGCCTGATCGAAGTCTCCGGCAAGGCCTTGCTGGGCATCCTGAACGATATCCTGGACTTCTCCAAGATCGAGGCCGGGCGCATGGAGCTGGCTCCGGTGCCTTTCCACCTCAGTGATGTATGCGATGCGCTGGCTGGCATCATGGCCGTCAGCGCGGCGGACAAGGCCATTGATCTACATATCCAGGTCGACCCGGCGCTGCCACGCATCCTGCTGGGAGACCAGTTGCGCCTGCAGCAGATTCTCGTGAATCTGGCCGGCAATGCGATCAAGTTCACCGGCAACGGTGAAGTGTCGGTTGGCATCGGCCTGCTGCAGCGAGAGGGCAACGAAATCATCCTGCGTTGCGAGGTGCGCGACACCGGCATCGGTATGAGCGAGGAGCAGATCGGGCGCCTGTTTGCTCCGTTTACCCAGGCGGATACCTCCACCACCCGTCGCTATGGCGGTAGCGGGCTGGGCCTGGTGATCTGCAAACGGCTGGTTGAAATGATGGGCGGCACCATCGGTGTCACCAGCATGCCGGGGCAGGGCAGCCGCTTCAAATTCACCGTGCGCATGCAGGCTCTGGCCGAAGGGCAGGCCTCGCAGACGCCGCCGTTGCAGGGCTTGCAGATCCAGGATCTGCTGGTGGTGGATGGCAGCGATAGTTCCAGCGGTGCCCTGGTGGCGGCTGCCGAAGCTCTGGGCGTGAGTTGCGAGAGCTGCGCCAGCGAGTCCGAGGCCATGGCCCGTGTGATCACCCGTGGCCGCAATCCCGATATCGTGCTGATTGACTGGAACATGCCCGATCGCGGTCGGGGCCGCCTGCTCCAGCAACTGAGCCAGCGCAAGCCGGATGCCTTGCCGCCGATCGTGCTGGCCGTTTCCAGCGCGCACGGGCGGGACCAACTCAATGCCGATCCGCTGCTGGTGTCGCTTGATGGCGTGCTGATCAAGCCAGTCACCAGTTCCACGCTGCTCGATTCGGTGATGCAGGCCTGCTCACGCCGCGACAACAACCGCGATCTGCGCCGCATCATGCAGCTGCCCGAAGTGCAGTTAAGGGCGCGCTCCCTGCGTGGGGCCCGGCTGCTGCTGGTGGAAGATAACGCCATCAACCAGATGGTGGCGCGTGGCATCCTCCAGCAAGCTGGTGCCATCCTCGATGTGGCCGGCAACGGGCAGGAGGCGCTGGATCGCCTGCGGGCCCATCCGGAGTTGTACGTTGCCATTCTCATGGACGTACAGATGCCGGTGATGGACGGCTGCACCGCTACCCGCCTGCTGCGCAGCGAGCTGGGCATCAAGCTGCCGGTGATTGCAATGACGGCTGGCGTGCTGCAGCGCCAGCGAGAAGAATGCATGGCCGCTGGCATGAATGATTTTCTCAGCAAGCCGCTGGACGCTGTGCTGACCATCAAGACCCTCGAACGAGCCCTCGGCCACAGCCTTTCCCGCGCCGTGGCGGCGTCGCCCGAAGATGCGGGTGAATCCACGCCGGCCGGCGAGGTGATTGCCATCTCCGGTCTCGAGACGAGTGAGGCCCTGGCCCGCATTGGCAACAACCAGGCGCTGTTTCGCGAACTGCTGTTGCAGTTCTGTATAGAAGCGACTCCCTTGCCTGAAGCCTTGCGCCATCATCTTGAGCAGGGGCGCTTCAAGGATGCCGGGCGGATCTTTCACACCCTCAAATCGACAGCGGCCAATATCGGGGCGAATGCACTCTCTGAGCAGGCCAGGCTCGGTGAGGCCGGCATGCAGCAGGGCGATGCTGATGCCGCGCTGGCTGTGCTCAATGCGGTCGAGATCAGTCTGGATCTACTCCTCCCCGCCATTACCGCTCACCTTGAAACCCGCAAACAGGCAAGCAGCCCTGCCAGCGGAGCAGATCGTGTGGCGCTTCAGCAGTTGCTGCGTCAGCTGCATCAGCACGACATGGATGCCCTCGACAGCTTCGAGTACCTGCGCGCCGGCTTGCCGAGCGCATGCGGCGCCGAGCTGGCCGAGCAACTGACCGTACTGATCTCGGCGCTCGATTTCGATGCGGCCGCCCAGCTACTGGAGGGACGGCTGGCCGAGGCCTAGGGTGAAATCTTTGTCTGCGCCCCGGCTGTGGCTGGCAGCCCTGTAAAATGCGCGCTTCGTCTGAAGTTGCGCCTCCATGTCCAAGCTGCTCGAAAACCTCAACGCCGAACAATTCGCTGCCGTCACCCTGCCGCCGCAGGCCGCCCTGATTCTGGCCGGCGCCGGCTCAGGCAAGACGCGCGTGCTCACCACCCGCATCGCCTGGCTGCTGCAGACCGGCCAGGCCAACCCGGCGAGCATTCTCGGGGTAACCTTCACCAACAAGGCCGCCAAGGAAATGCTCACGCGCCTCGGGGCCATGCTGCCGATCAACACGCGCGGCATGTGGATCGGCACCTTCCACGGCCTGTGCAACCGCATGCTGCGCGCCCACTACCGCGAAGCGGCGCTGCCACAGACCTTCCAGATTCTCGACACCGCCGACCAGCTCGCCGCCATCAAGCGTCTGTTGAAAACTCTCAACGTGGATGACGAGAAATTCCCGCCGCGGGAACTCCAGCACTTCATCAACGGCAACAAGGAGGCCGGCCACCGCGCCGCCCAGGTCGAGGCCTGGGACGACTACACGCGTCAGCGCGTGGGCCTTTACAAGGAATACGAAGACCAGTGCCAGAAGGAGGGCGTGGTCGATTTCGCCGAGCTGCTCCTGCGTTCCTACGAACTGCTCAGCCGCCACGAGCCGATCCGCCGCCACTACCAGCTGCGCTTCCGCCACATCCTGGTCGACGAGTTTCAGGACACCAACCGCCTGCAGTACCTGTGGCTCAAACTGCTTGCCGCACACGGTGCCGAGACGCCGGCCGCCGTCTTCGCCGTGGGCGATGATGACCAGAGCATCTACGGCTTCCGTGGGGCGGAAGTGGGCAACATGCGCGACTTCGAGCGCGAGTTCGGCGTCGCCAACGTGATCCGTCTGGAGCAGAACTACCGCTCGCACGGCAACATCCTCGATGCGGCCAACGCGATCATCGCCAACAACTCCAAGCGTCTGGGCAAGAACCTGTGGACCGATCAGGGCAGCGGCGAGCCGATCCGCGTGTACGAAGCGCCGGGCGACATGGACGAGGCGCGCTGGATCGTTGAAGAGATCCAGCAACTGATCCGCGACGGTGCTTCGCGTTCCGATGTGGCCTTGCTCTATCGCAGTAACGCGCAGTCGCGCGTGCTGGAGCACCAGCTCTTCTCCAGCGGCGTGGCCTACAAGGTGTATGGCGGCTTGCGCTTCTTCGAGCGCCAGGAAATCAAGCACGCGCTGGCCTATCTGCGTCTGCTGGCGAATCCGGATGACGACACCGCCTTCCTGCGCGTGGTGAACTTCCCCACGCGGGGCATCGGCGCCCGCTCGCTCGAACAGTTGCAGGACGCCGCGCGCAGCTTCAACACCAGCCTCTACGCCACCGTGCCGCATCTGGCCGGCAAGCCCGGCGTGGCCATTGGCGGCTTCCTGCGCCTGATCGAAGAGATGCGCCGCGCCACCGATGGTCTGCCGCTCTACGAAGTGGTCGATCACATCCTCGACGCTTCCGGCCTGCGTGCCCACTACCGCGCCGAGCGGGAAGGGCAGGAGCGGCTGGAAAACCTCGATGAACTCGTGAGCGCTGCGCGCTACTTCATGAACGAAGCCGAGCAGCCCCCCGCCGAGGGCGAGGAAGCGCTGCCGGGGGACCCGCTGTCGCGCTTTCTGGCCCATGCCTCACTGGAGGCGGGAGACCATCAGGCCGAGGCCGGGCAGGACGCGGTGCAGCTGATGACAGTACATGCGGCCAAGGGCCTGGAGTTCGATGCCGTATTCATCACCGGCGTGGAGGATGGCCTCTTCCCGCACGAGCAGAGCATGAACGACCTCGCCAGCCTTGAAGAGGAACGACGCCTGATGTATGTGGCGGTGACGCGGGCGAGAAAGCGCCTCTACCTCACGCTGGCTCAGAGTCGCATGCTGCACGGCCAGACGCGTTACGCGATGAAGAGCCGTTTCTTCGACGAGATTCCGGAAGGCCTGCTTAAGTGGCTCACGCCGCGCGTGCAGGCCGGTTTCGGCGCAGGGGCTTATCACACCCCTTCGCGCAATGCCGCCTGGAACAGCCAGCACAGTAGCCCGGATGCAGCGAAGCGGAATCCGGGAGCCGGCGCCGTGCAGAAAAGCCGCGATCTCGCAGGCCTGCGCATCGGCCAGCTGGTGCGCCATGCCAAGTTCGGCGACGGCGTGATCATCGCCGCCGAGGGTAGCGGGCAGGATGCCAAGCTGCAGATCAACTTCGGCTCGGCCGGCGTGAAGTGGCTGCTGCTGAGCCTCGCCAAGCTCGAAGCGGTATGACAGGTTTGAATATGACCACTATTGTTGTGTGGCTATAAAGTCAGGCGGCATCGGGCCGTTAGGGTTGAAGGCGGGCGGATCAGACCCGTCATCGCAGCCAACCCGATGCCACCATGAACAAGAATCAGCCTGTCACTCGTCACGAAGTCAAACTTCCCGCCAACGCCTATCTCGTTTCACAGACCGACCTTCACGGCAAGATCACGGATGCCAACGAAGCCTTCGTGGCCATCAGTGGTTACGCCCGTGATGAGCTGATCGGTAGTCAGCACAACATCGTGCGCCACCCCGACATGCCGCGCGCCGCCTTTGCCGCCATGTGGGCCGATCTGAAGGCCGGTATGCCTTGGCGAGGCACGGTCAAGAATCGTTGCAAGAATGGCGATCATTACTGGGTGGATGCGCTGATCGTGCCGATCACGCGCAATCGCAGCACCGTCGGTTACATGTCGGTGCGCCGCCGTCCGACGCAGCAGCAGATCAGCGCCGCCGAGGCTGCCTATGCCGGCATGGATGCTGCGGCCCGCGGGGCCGCGAGGTCTTCGTCGCCGCTGAGCTTGGCCGCGCAGTGCTATGCCCTGTTTGCCCTTATCGCCCTTCCCCTTTTGCTGAGTCTTCTCGTGGGCGCATTGGCCTGGCCGGCCTGGACGGGCCGCGCAGCGACGCTGCTCGCCTTGCTGCTTCTGCCGGTCGGTGCGCTGCTGATGCGCCAGCGTCTGTTTAGCCCCTTGCAGCGGCTGAATGAAGCCATCGTGCCGATGAGTGAGGGCGATCTCTCGCATCGCTTCGATATCGCCCGAGCGGACGAAATCGGCCGCTTGAGCAATGCACTCTCGGTGATGCAGACACGCTGGCTGGTCAGCATCGATCATATCCGCGAAGCCATGCGCACCAGCCTGCACAACACTGGCATGGCCAATGCGCATGCCGATGCGATCAGCCAGCGTATCGACGAGCAGTACGATCGCATCTCGGCGGTGGCCGCGGCGACCGAGGAGTTCTGCCAGTCAGTGGTGGAGGTGGCTGGTAGTTCAGGTGAGGCGGCGCAGGCGGCAGGAGAGTCTCGTGAGCAAGTGGCGAGCGGACGCGAAATCGTGGCCAAGGGCATGTCCAACTCCGAGGCTGCGATGGCTGCAGTACATAGCGCACGCGCCGAGATTGGCGAGCTGAACGGGGCGGTGGCCGAAATCGGCAGCATCACTCACACCATCAAGGAGATTGCCGATCAGACCAATCTTCTCGCGCTCAATGCAGCCATCGAGGCGGCGCGGGCCGGTGAAGCCGGGCGCGGCTTTGCAGTGGTGGCCGATGAGGTGCGCAAGCTGGCCGAGCGCACCACGCGCAGCACCGCTGAGATCAACACCATGGTTGAGGACATTCAGCGCCTGACCGCTTCGGTGGATATGGCCATGGATCAGACTTCTCATGTCGCCCGGGCCAGCACTGAAACCATGCGTTCCAGCGTTGATTGTCTGCTGGCCGTCCAGTCCGCCAGCGATCGCACGCTTGATCTGGCTCGCCATATTGCTGGCGCCTCGGATCAGCAGACGCTGGCCGGGCAGGAGATTACCGGCAACATGGAGCAGATCTCGAGCCTGGCCCAGGTGAGTCAGGAGGGCTTGCGCGAACTCTGGCAATCGATGGAGACGATGACCCGCTCATCGCGCAAGGTTGATGATTCCCTGAAGGTTTTCCGGCTCTTTGGCGAGAGCACGGTCTGAGCCGCGCTGCATGTGTTGTTGGCCGCAAGACTGAGCCCGCGACACGGCAGAGCTTAGGCAGGCTTAGTGGCGTGATTCGTCCGGCGCGATGGTGTCGCCGCCGAGTTCGTCCAGATTGATGTGCAGGGTCTTGCTCAGATCGGTCATGTCCAGCTCGAAGTCGAGCTGCCCAAGGCTGTTGCTCGAGGAGAAAGGCAGTGCTTCGGGTTTGGCTAGCACCGCTGCGGGGGCCGGCTTGGGCTCTGGCTCACGTGGGGCAGGGCGGGTGGCCAGCTCTTCAGGCACGATTGACGGTACCGCCAGTGGGGCGGTCGGTGCAGTAAAGCTGGCGCTGCGCGACAGGGTGGCGATTGGCGTAAGGGTCGGGTCCCCCGGCTCTGGCCGGTAGGGGCCGATCTGGGTCTCAAGAATGCCCAGCAGGAGCAGGATCTCGTCGATGATGACAAGCGGGAAGCCTTGGCGAGTGCCCTGACGGTTGTCGCGCAGCAGTTCGTGGAGCAGAGCCTGGCATTCACGGCGGCCCCAGGTGTCATGCAGGCGCGCCAGAATGTGCGGCATGTGTTCCAGCGATTCCGGTGCCTGGCGGGCAATCTCGAATTCGTCCCAGGCCACTGTGCGTACGTTGAAGGTCTTGTTCAGCTGGCTGGTAAGCGCATCGAATTCGCTGCGCATGTCGGCCGCGCGATAGACCTCCAGCAACTTGATCCAGGGCTTCACGGCCTGCTTTGGATTGGCTCGGATGAAGTCCGCCAGAGTTTGCGCCGCACCCTGAACACGTCCAAAGGACATCATGATTTCGGCCAGTTCGACAGCTGAGTCATGCTCTTCGACATCGTCCTCCACAATCTGCAGCATCGAAGCTGGCCCCAGCCCGGAGACGGATAACTGGCCAAGTGCCCCCTCCATACTGGCAGCCAGGCGCGGATTGGTCCGCGGTGCACGGCCTTCTTCGTCCGGCCAGATGTCGGCTTCGGACAGCGGTTCGATCAGGTGCCCGGTCAGCCCAGCCTCGTTGCCGGCGGGTAGCGGCAGCGTTTCACCTTCAAGTGGACTGTGCCGGCGGCGAAGCCAGGCCCAGCGGGCGGCTATGAGTATTGCGGCAAGGCCGGCCGCTACGGCCAGCCACAGCAGCGGCTGGAGATACCAGGCGCTGTGCGTCCCGGCGGTGGGCGTCACGGCCGGTGTGGGGGCAGGCGGTGCGACGGGCACTGCGAGCGGTGTGCTGGCGGCGACTGGGCCGGATTGCTGCAGGGCGCGCTGGGCGCGCAATTCACTTTCCAGGCGATCCGCGTCTTCCTTGAGGCGGGCTTGCAAGGCTTCGAGTTGGCGCAGGCGATCAGCCAGTTCGAGCTGGGTGGCAATCTTTTCATCCAGCGTGGCAATCAGTTGCATCTCGGTACGCAGGCGGCCACGCTGGTCTTCATTGAGTTCGCGACGCTTGCCGATCGAGGTGGATAGCTGCAGCGCAGCTTCGTCACCCGCAGCACTGACAACCAGACGGTCGTGGCCCTTGCGCGGCGGAGGCTTGGGGGCTCCGGCAACTGGTTTGCGTTCTGCCATGGCAGCGCCCGGTGCAGGCGGCGTGCCAGGTTCGCGCGGAGGGGGCGCGGCGAGGCTGGCGGGCAAGGCCGGGATTTCAAGCGTGAGACCGGCAGGCAGGCGGTCGTAGGTGCCGCTGCGGCCATTCAGGCGACTCGCGTTGTGGGCCAGCAGCGCACGGGCCATGCGGCGCTGGGCAGAGCTGTCGGCAGGGTATAGGCGGTTGGCAATGCTGCGGGCCGTGTCGCCCTCGAGCGTCGTGAGCGTATTGCCTGTCGGCAGGCGGGGCGTAGCTGAGGCCTCCACGATGGGGGTCGAGCGCAGGGCTGGCGCCTGGATGTCGGGCTGCAGCTCAGGCGCCGGAGGCAGGATCAGCAGGGTGTAGTCGCGGCGCATCTCCATGCCACAGCTCACCTGCACGCCCAGCACCAGCGCCGGGTGGCTGTTGCTCGGTGCGCTGATCACCAGCAGGCGACGGCCATTGCGTTGCTCAATGCTCAGCGTGGCTTTGCTCAGCCAGGGCAGGTCATCACCGTAGTCCGACGGCCGGGAGGCCAGGCGCAGACAGGAAAGTTCGATGCGCTCGGCGTCATCCGCCTGAACCGGGATTTCGATCCGCAAGGGGCCGCCGACCCGGCTGGTGGTACTGGCAGAGCCTAATCCCATGGCCGATACCGGTACGCACATGGTGACCGCGCCCAGGCTGGCAAGCAGGGCTGGCAGCAGGCGTCGGGCGTGGGGCGTGATGCGGATGTTTTTATCTCTCATCAGTCCCTCATTTTAGGGGCTCAGGCGCCTGTTTGATACGGGGAAAAGCCCGGAAAAGGTTGCAATGCGTGGCTTATTACGCAGTCCTGCCTGTAAAGGGATTGTCATTGCCGTCAAATCCCGTGAAGACCGTCCGGAATCTTCCTGTAAGCGCATTCCCGCATTTGCTGCGCCGCGGCGTTTGCGTACTCTTATATAAGATTCGGTATAGAATCCAACTACCCTGCAGAGATACACGTGCCCTGATTTGATGGCCGCAGTCATGCGGACAGACGATGGAGGTCGTGAGCCCGGGGTTCCGTCGTGCGTTTCACTCCATAGACGACTCAAACCGTACCAGTACCCCGCTTGCAGAGGGTGCGGTGCGACACAAGGGCAAAAAAATGAAGATCCATGAGTACCAAGCAAAAGAAATCCTGCGCAAGTATGGTGTAGTCACTCCGCGTGGCATTCCGTGCTTCAGCGTTGAAGAAGCAGTCAAGGCTGCCGACGAACTCGGCGGCTCGATCTGGGTTGTGAAGGCCCAGATTCATGCCGGTGGTCGCGGTAAGGGCGGTGGCGTGAAGCTGGCCCGCTCCAAGGAGGAAGTGAGCAAGATCGCCGGTGAAATCCTCGGCATGCAGCTCATTACTCATCAGACTGGCCCGGAAGGCCAGAAGGTGCGTCGCCTGATGATCGAAGAAGGCGCCGACATCAAGAAGGAATACTACGTTGCAGCGCTGACTGATCGCGCCACCCAGAAGGTCGCCATGATGGCCTCCTCTGAAGGCGGCATGGACATCGAGGAAGTTGCGCACAACACCCCGGAAAAGATCATCAAGGTCTTCGTTGATCCGGCCACCGGCCTGACCGACGCGCAAGGTCTGGAACTGGCGAAGGGTATCGGCGTGCCGGAGGGCTCGCTGGACAAGGCTGTCGATACCTTCAAGAAGCTCTACACCTGCTACATGGAAACCGATGCCTCGCTGGCGGAAATCAACCCGCTGATCCTCGAAGGCAACGGCAACATCAAGGCACTGGACGCCAAGTTCAACTTTGATCCGAATGCGCTCTTCCGTCACCCGGATATCGTCGCTTACCGCGATCTGGATGAAGAAGATGCGGCTGAAATCGAAGCATCCAAGTTCGATCTGGCTTATATCTCGCTCGACGGCAATATCGGCTGTCTGGTCAATGGCGCCGGTCTCGCGATGGCGACCATGGACACCATCAAACTGTTCGGCGCCGAGCCGGCCAACTTCCTCGACGTGGGCGGCGGTGCCACCACCGAAAAGGTGACCGAAGCCTTCAAGATCATGCTCAAGAACCCGGCCGTGAAGGGCATTCTGGTCAACATCTTCGGCGGCATCATGAAGTGCGACACCATCGCTAATGGCGTGGTGACCGCAGCGCGTGAAGTCAAGCTGGCTGTGCCGCTGGTGGTGCGCATGAAGGGCACCAACGAAGACCTGGGCAAGAAGATCCTTGCCGACTCCGGTCTGCCCATCATCTCTGCCGACACCATGGCAGAGGCCGCCCAGAAGATCGTTTCCGCTGTCGCTTAAGCGATCGCGAGGAGTTCAAGACATGTCCATTTACATCAATAAAGACACCAAGGTCATTACCCAGGGCATCACGGGCAAGACCGGTCAGTTCCACACCGAAAAGTGCCAGGAATACGCCAACGGCAAGAACTGTTTCGTGGCCGGCGTGAACCCGAAGAAGGCTGGCGAGTCGATCTTCAATATCCCCATCTACGGTTCGGTGAAAGAAGCTGCCGCTGAAACCGGCGCCACCGTGTCCGTGATCTATGTGCCGCCGGCCGGCGCTGCGGCTGCCATCTGGGAAGCCGTCGAAGCTGATCTGGATCTGGCAATCTGCATCACCGAAGGCATTCCGGTCCGCGACATGCTGGAAGTGCGCAACCGCATGAAGGCCAAGGAAGCCGCCGGTGGCAAGCGCACTCTGCTGCTCGGCCCGAACTGCCCCGGCCTGATCACCCCGGACGAAATCAAGATCGGCATCATGCCGGGCCACATCCACCGCAAGGGCCGTATCGGCGTGGTGTCGCGCTCTGGCACCCTGACCTACGAAGCCGTGGCACAGCTGACCGAAATCGGTCTGGGCCAGTCTTCAGCCGTTGGTATCGGTGGGGATCCGATCAATGGTCTGAAGCACATCGACGTGATGAAGGCCTTCAACGATGATCCCGACACTGACGCAGTCATCATGATCGGCGAGATCGGCGGTCCGGACGAAGCTGAAGCTGCGCTGTGGTGCAAGGAAAACATGAAGAAGCCGATCGTGGGCTTCATCGCAGGCGTGACGGCTCCGGCTGGCAAGCGCATGGGCCACGCGGGCGCGCTGATTTCCGGTGGTGCGGATACCGCAGATGCCAAACTCGCCATCATGGAAGAGTGTGGCTTCAAGGTGACGCGTAATCCATCCGAGATGGGCAAGCTGCTCAAGGCTATGCTCTGATCCTCCCCGGGTGTCACAAAAGGCCGCGCAAGCGGCCTTTTGTTTTTCCGGGTGTTTGCCCTGTGTCAGATCAGC
Source organism: Uliginosibacterium aquaticum (assembly GCF_012972705.2). Taxonomy (GTDB): domain Bacteria; phylum Pseudomonadota; class Gammaproteobacteria; order Burkholderiales; family Rhodocyclaceae; genus Uliginosibacterium; species Uliginosibacterium aquaticum. The sequence goes on from NZ_JABCSC020000001.1 coordinate 1,273,803, forward strand.
CGTTTGGCGGCAGACTCGGGTAAGCTCCGGCCTTCTTTGTCTTGTTACTCGCTGGAAGAAAATGGAGTTCTTTTTACACGCTGAATTCTGGCTCGCTGTGGGCCAGATCATCATGATCGACATCCTGCTCGGGGGCGACAATGCGGTGGTGATTGCATTGGCCTGTCGCCAGCTTGCGCCTGCGCAGCGCACCAAGGGCATCATCTGGGGCACGGTGGGCGCCATCGTATTACGCGTGATCCTGATCTTCTTCGCGCTGACCCTGTTGAAGATTTCCTTCCTGAAACTGATCGGCGCGGCCTTGCTGATCTGGATCGGCGTCAAGCTTCTGTTACCCGAGGGCGATGACGAGCACAGCAACATCCAGGCGAGTGACAGGCTCTGGTCTGCGGTGAAGACTGTGATCGTGGCTGACTTCGTGATGAGTCTGGATAACGTGATCGCAATTGCGGGCGCTGCAGAAGGTGCTGGGGGCGATCACAAGATGCCGCTGGTGATTTTCGGTCTGCTGGTGAGCATTCCGATCATCGTGTGGGGCAGCCAGATCGTGATCAAGTTGATGGAACGCTACCCGGTCGTGATCCTGCTGGGGGCCATGCTGCTGGGCTGGATCGCGGGCCATATGGCGGTGACCGATCCGGTGCTGCAGCCCTGGACAGCGGATGCGACCGGTGAGCCGATCAGTGTCATCAAGTACGCCGCCAGCGTTGGCGGAGCGCTGCTGGTGTGGGGCTTGGGGAAAATGCTCGGCGCGCGCAAACCCGAGGTCGGCAAGACCGACGTCTGAAGCCTGCTGGCCGTTTGCTCCCTGCAGACGGCTCGCAAAAGTGTGAAATCTGCCGGATTGCGTGCAGCGATGCCATACTAATGGCTAGGCTCCGCGCAAACTGGAGCGATATTCGCCCCGGCTCAAAAAGCCCGGGCGCATACAGGACGCAATGAGGACAAGATGCCGAAGCTGATTCTGAGCATGGACGGTCTGGTACTGAAGGAAATCCCGCTCACCAAGGAGCGAACCAGCATCGGCCGCAAGCCGCACAATGACATCCAGATTGATAACCTGGCGATCAGTGGCGAGCACGCGGTGATCGTCGCCATTCTCAACGATGCGTTTCTGGAAGACCTCAACAGTACCAATGGCACTTATGTGAATGGGCAGTCGGTCAAGAAGCACGTGCTGAAGGACAACGACGTCGTCGAGCTCGGCAAGTACCGCATCAAGTTCCTCAAGGATGTCGTGGACACCAGCCTTGGCAATTCCTTCGAAAAGGCTTTCATCAATCCCTCCGAAGCCAACAAGCTGGGTGGCGCGCCGCGTGCCCACACCGAAACCATGGTGGGTTTTGGCGCCGAGGCCTCGATTACCAATGGTGAGGACTGGAGCACCCAGAGCGAGGCTGCTCCGCTGTCCGGCAACGAGCCGATGGGCGTGGTGCAGATCATCAGCGGTCGCAATGCCGGGCGCGAACTTGAACTCTCCAAATCGCTCACCACACTGGGCAAGCCGGGCGTGCAGGTAGCCGTGATCACGCGTCGTCCGCATGGCTACTTCATCACCCATGTGGAAGGCGATTCTTTCCCTATCCTCAACGGCAAGCAACTCGATGCCCAGGCGCATCTGCTCGGCGACCATGACGTGATCGAGATTGCAGGCGTGAAGATGGAGTTCTACCTGCGTGCAAATGGCGCTGCCTGAGTCCTTCCCGGCATGAAGATCCGGGTTCTCGGCTGTAGTGGAGGGATTGGTGGCAAGGCCAATCTCACGACTTCGCTGCTCGTTGACGAGGATATCCTGATCGATTGCGGGACAGGCGTGGGCGAGCTTTCGCTCGAAGCGCTGATGGCGATTGATCATGTGTTCCTGACGCACTCGCATCTCGATCACCTGGCCATGTTGCCGATGCTGATCGACACCGTGGCGGACTTGCGTTCGCGTCCGATCACCCTGTATGCCAGTGAGGACACCCTGCGCATCCTGCGTGCGCATCTCTTCAACTGGCTGATCTGGCCCGATTTCACTGCCATTCCGGATCGCCTCCATCCCTTGCTGCGGATGCAGCCGGTGAAAGTGGGTGAAACCGTGCATCTGGGGGAACGGGCCATTTCACCGGTCCCGGCCCTGCACTCGGTACCGTCCCAAGGGTATGCACTGCGGGGGCGGCAGGGTACGCTGGCGTTCTCTGGCGACACCACGGTATGTGACGAACAGGTAGCCGCCCTGAATGCCATTGAAGATCTGCACTATCTTTTGATAGAAGCGGCGTTTCCGAATGCGCATCAGGATCTGGCGCACGCAGCCCGGCATCTTTCGCCGAGCATGCTGCACCGGGTGCTGGATAGGCTGAACGGAAGCCCGGAAATTTTCGTTACGCACTTCAAACCGGGCCATGCCGACTTGCTGGCCCGCGAAGTGCTGGCCTACGACGGGCGTTTGCGCCCGCATCTGCATCTGCTCGGGAACGGCCAGACTTTCGATCTCTAGAGGTCCGGAAGCACATCTTGGTGTGTGGCTTGGCTGCGTTCCCGGTACGGGAGGCTGGACATGAATACTTCCCTGAAATCCGGTACCGCCATTTCGCGTCGGCTGGCCTTCTTCAAGAGCCTGCAAGGGCTCAATACCCGCATCCACGACACCGCCAATATCGACGAGATCATTTTCGAGGTTTCCACCGATATCTGTGCGCTGTTCGGTGCCGAGCGACTCACGATCTATGTGGTGGATGAGGGCGGCACCAGCATCAGCACACGCGTGAAAACCGGCCTGCACATGGCCAAGAAGCTGCGCTTGCCGATTTCGGACAAGAGCATCGCCGGCTACTGCGCGCTGCATCAGCAGATGCTCAACATTCATGATGTGTATGACGCGGAAGAGCTCAGGCGCATCTCGCCAGCCATTGAATTCCGGCATGAGGTGGATGAACGCAGTGGCTTTCACTGCAAGCAGATGCTCGTGGCGCCGCTCGTGCAGCCGGGCAGGGCTGAGCTGCTGGGGGTGATCCAGCTCATGAACACCCAGGATGGCGACAGTTTCAGCACGGTCGAGGAGGAGGGCGTGCTGGCGCTTGCCCAGACCTTTGCCATCGCCTTCTCGCAGCGCCTGCACGAGACCGTGCCTCTGCGTTCGCGTTACCACTGGCTGGCCATCAAGGGCCATCTGCCGGTGGATGACATGGAGCATCTGGGCGAGCTGGCGCGGCAGCGGGGCATTACGCCGGAGCAACTGCTAATCGAAGACAGGCACTGCAAGCTTGCCGAAATTGGCGAATCCATGGCGCGCTTCTATGGTGTGGCCTATGAGCCCTGGCGGGCAGATCGCATCAAGCCGATGGATCTGCTGCGCCATATCAAGCGCGATTACGCGCTGCAGAATGGCTGGCTGCCGCTGGAGGAGACGCAGGAGGGGGTGGTAATCCTCGCGGTGGACCCGGAGCAGGTAATCGGCAGCCGGGTGGCCTTGAACGTGTTCCCAAATGTGCGTCTGGCCTATCGGGTGACGACTCAGGCCGAGTTCGAAAAAACTGTTGGCCAGTATTTCGAGCATACAGACGACGAGCTGAGCGTGGGCGACCTGCTCTCGGATCTGGCCGAAGAGGGCGAAAGCAGCACCAGCGAAGACATTACTGCGGCGGCCGACAACGAGCTGGTGAAGCTGGTCAATCGCATCATCATCGACGCCCATCGTCAGGGCGCCTCGGATATTCATATCGAGCCGCGCCCGGGCAAGGAAAAAATGCTCGTGCGCTTCCGCAAGGATGGCCTGCTGGTGCCTTACATCGAGGTGCCAGCGGCCTATCGCAACCCGATGGTGGCGCGCATCAAGATCATGTGTGATCTGGATATCTCGGAGCGCCGCAAGCCGCAGGATGGCAAGATCAAGTTCCGCAAGTTCGGTCCGCTCGATCTGGAACTGCGGGTGGCCACCATCCCGACTGCTGGTGGGCTGGAGGATGTGGTGATGCGCCTGCTGCAGCAGGGCGAGCCGATCCCGCTCGACAAGCTGGCCCTGTCGGCCTACAACCTCACGCGCCTTCAGACCACGGTTTCCAAGCCTTATGGCGTGTTCTTCGTGTGTGGGCCGACCGGCTCGGGCAAGACCACCACCCTGCACTCGATCCTGAAGTACATCAACAAGCCGGAAACCAAGATCTGGACGGCCGAGGACCCGGTCGAAATCACCCAGCGCGGGCTGCGGCAGGTGCAGGTCAATCGCAAGGCCGGGATGGACTTCCCGACCGTGATGCGTGCCTTCCTGCGCGCCGACCCGGATGTGATCATGGTTGGTGAGATGCGTGATGCGGAAACCATGCATATCGGCATCGAAGCTTCACTGACCGGGCATCTGGTGTTCTCCACGCTGCATACCAACAGCGCGCCGGAATCGGTCGTACGTCTGCTCGACATGGGCATGGACCCCTTCAATTTTGCGGATGCCCTGCTTGGGGTGCTGGCTCAGCGTCTGGCGCGGCGCCTGTGCCGCCATTGCCGGGCGCCCGAGGAGGCGAGTGACGAAGAGGTTACCGCCTTGCTCGACGAGTATTGCGAAGATCTGCGCAAGAGCCGCCAGTTCCGCGACAACCCGAACGAGGCGCGTAACGAGATCCTGGCGGACTGGCACGAGCGTTTCGCGGCGCCTGACGGGCGCATCGTGCTCTATCGCGCCTCAGGTTGCCCGGAGTGTAACCAGAGCGGCTATCGTGGCCGCATCGGCCTGCATGAGCTGATGCTGGGCAATGACGAGATCCGGCATCAGGTTCATCAGCGCGTGCCGGCCAGCGAGCTGATGGTGACGGCACTTGAAACCGGCATGCGCACCTTGCGTCAGGATGGCATCGAGAAGGTCTTGAGCGGGGATACGGATATTCAGCAGGTGCGTCGGGTCTGCATCCGTTGAGTGGCGCAGGAAAAGAAAAAAGGGCCGGCATTGCCGGCCCTTGGCATTTCTGTGGGGCGCCTTACTCGGCGATGGTTTCCAGCACTTCCCACTTGCCGCCTACGACCTTGTAGACCGTGATGCCGCCGTTGGCGAGATCGCCCTTGGCGTCATATGAAATCTTTGGCGCGGTCACGCCGGCATGTTCGATGGCAGCCAGCACCGGCAGGTATTTCGCGGCCTCGGTCGAGTCGGCCTTGAGCATGGCAGCGATCAGGATGCGGGTCGCATCATAACCATAGGGCGAGTAGATCTCGGGTTCGCCGAATTTGGCCTTGAAGCGGGTAATGAAGTCCGGGCCCCCCGGCATCTTATCCATCGGCAGGCCAGCCAGAGAGGCGATGCTGCCCTCGGCGGCGTCACCGGCGAGCTTCAGGAAAGTGTCCGAGCGGGTCATCTCGCCCGATAGCAGCGGGGCCTTGAGGCCGATCTGCTTGAGCTGCTTGGCGAGTGGGCCGGATTGCGCATCGGTACCACCGAAGAAGATCACGTCCGGCTTCTTGCCCTTGATGCTGGTCAGGATGGCCATGAAGTCGCTAGCCTTGTCGGTGGTGAACTCGCGCGCCACCACACTGCCACCGGCGGCCTTCACGGCCTTGTCGAACTCGTCGGCGAGGCCCTGGCCGTAGGCCGTACGGTCGTCGATGACGGCCACTTTCCTGGCGCCGAGCTTGGCTACCACGAACTTGCCCATCACCGAGCCCTGCTGGGTGTCGGAGGTCATCGAGCGGAAGGTGGTCTTGAAGCCTTGCTGCGTGAAGGCTGGTGCGGTGGCCATGGCGATCTGCGGCATGCCGGCGTCTGAATAGACCTTGGAGGCGGGGATCGAGGTACCTGAATTGAAGTGACCGATCACGCCTGCGATACCGGCATCCAGCACGCGTTGGGCGACCTGGGTGGCGGTGCGCGGGTCGGCCATGTCGTCTTCGGCCACCAGCTCGAACTTCACGGCCTGGCCGCCAATCTGCGGGTTCAGCGCATTGGCATCATCGAGGGCGAGTTGCACGCCGTTCTGATAGCCCTTGCCGTAGTGAGCCTGCGGGCCGGTAAGTGGGGCGGCGAAGCCGATCTTCACCACGCGTGCGCTGGTGGCAGCGTTGGCGCCTTCTTCCTGTTTCGGCTTACAAGCGCCCAGGGTAAAAGCTAGGGCGACGGTAGAGGTGGCGAGCATGAACTGCGAGAGGCGAGCGTGCATGGCAGGGGGTCCGGGCAGAGGATGCGTGAAAAGCCAGATCTTGCCGCATCCGTCTCCGTACGGCTACGGATAGGATCAAGCGACCTGCAGGTTTAGACTGCCTGCAGGGCACTCAGATGAAGGGACAGGGCATGAAGGTATCCGTGATCGGCATGGGCGCAGTGGGCACCGAGATTGTCGGTTTGCTGCTCAACATGAGCGAGGTGACCGAGATCGTGGCAGTCGACAAAAACCGCGGCAAGGCCGAGGCCGAGATCTGGGATTTCGCCCATACCACGGCCTTTACCTATGCCAAGAATCCGGCCCTGGTGGCCGGCGACTATCCGGATACGCGGGGCAGCGATATCGTGGTGATCACGGCTGGGGCCCAACTCCAGCAGGGGCAGACGCGTGACGACCTCACGCGCATCAACAGCGGCATCCTGCGCGGCATCATTGGCGAGGTGGAGCGCCATTCGCCCGGCGCAATCGTGATCAACGTGACCAATCCGGTCGACGTGATGACCCAGGTGATGCTGCGGGCATCCTCCTACCCGAGGGAACGCCTGATCTCGGCCGGCACCCTGATTGACACGGCGCGCCTGATCCGCATCGCGGCCGAGCATGTGAAGGTCGATCCCAAGAATGTGGTCGGCTATCTCCTGGGGGACCATGGCGCGACCGGTTTCGTGCCCTGGAGCCTGGTGAATGTGGCCGGGCTGGATATCGACAGTTACTGCCGCCTCAACGGCCTGCCGCCGCCGGATCATGCGGCGATCCGCCAGCAGACGCTGGATGCGGGTTTCCGCATCTTCGAGCGCAAGGGCAATACCAATCACGGCATCGCGGCCAGCGTGTTCCGCATCATCCGCGCGATCGAGGCCAACGAACACTCGGTGTTGCCGCTGGGGGTGCTGCTGCAGGGCGAGTACGGTGTGGAGGATCTGGTCATGAGTGTGCCTTGCGTGATCGGCCGTACCGGCGTGCAGCGGGTGCTCAACTACGAATTCACGCCGGCGGAGCAGATTGATTTCCGCCGTTCAGAGGCGCATCTGCGCGCCTTGCTGGCACTGACCTGAACTTCCCGTGTGAGCCTGCTCAGGCGTGGCTTGCCAGCCGGGCCGTGATCAGCAAAGCGAGGAAGAAGACGGCCAGCATCACTTGGTGGCGACGCTGCAGGCGGGCGATAACCTGTTCGCGCGGGTGATCGGAGATCACGAAAGGGCGGCCGTCAGCGGGTTCGCGCAGGCAGTGGTAGGGCGGGAAGTCGGCGGCCGCTTCGCGCTCAGCCAGCACTTCCGCGTGTGCGGCAGCCCGGGCGTGCTCCCATTCGGCCACATCCAGCTCGCCGTTGCGATCCGTATCGAACTGCATCAGGCTGCTGCGGTCCCGTTTCCAGTCACTGAGCTTGTCGCGCAGCTCGGCTTCGGCTGAGGCCCGGTCTTCAATCGGACGGCGGGATTCGAAATGACCGATGGCGAACAAGCGGGTGCCCGGGATCAGCAGCCACTGGGTGCTACGGCAATCATCGAGGCGGATCTCATCCTTGTGCACCGCCTCGATACGTGCATCGCGTGGATCGATGCTGCAGCGGCTGCCATCCTCGTCTTCGAGGATGAAGCTGGCGTCGCTGGTTTCATCGCGCTCCACATGCCAATGCCCTTGGCCATCCTTTCTCTGCTGCACGATGCGATACCACAGGCAGGGCAGGTAGTTGAGCGGTGAGCGCAAGGGCTCGCCCGGCAGGGCACGGCCAACGCCTTCGATGGCGATGTAGCCCTGGGGCGCGCTGGCGATCGGGGCGCCGGGCGTATCGGCGTAGTGGCGGTAGCGGCGATAGGCGCCCATCCACAGGCAGAGCAGGCTGGCGGCCAGCAGCAGGGCGAGCTGCCAGGCCTGTGGGCGTTGCGCTTGCAGCCCGAGCCACAGGATGTAGCCCAGCGCCGCAGCCAGTGCCGGCAGCAGATCGCGCAGGAGCGAGCCGAGTTCGGGAGGCGCCTGGCGCATCAGCCCTTGAAGAGCTGGGCGATATTCACGTCAGCCTTCTCGGCGGCAGCGAATTCGAGCAGAGGCTGCAGGCCGAAGCCGCACAGGCGGGCGATCAACAGGTCCGGCAACTGTTCGACGCGCACGTTGTTGAGATTGACGGCCTCGTTGTAGAGCTCGCGGCGGTCCGCAATGCTGTTTTCCAGCCCGCTGATGCGCCCCTGCAGCTGGCGGAAATGCTCGCTGGCACGCAGCTCAGGATAGGCCTCGGCGACGGCGAAGAGCTGGCCAAGGCTGGTGCGCAGGCTGTTTTCGGCGCTGCCCAGAGCGGGGATGTCGCGCTGCTCGCGGGCGCTGGCTACGCCGGCGCGGGCACTGATTACGCGCTCCAGGGTCGCCTGCTCGAACTGCTGGTACTGGCGGCAGACTTCGACCAGCTTGGGCAGCTCATCATGGCGCTGACGTAGTACCACGTCGATGTTGGCCCAGGCCCGGGCCACGCCGTGCTTGAGGTTGACCAGGCCGTTGTAGAGCAGCACGCCGTAGGCGAGCAGGAAGATCAGGATTCCAAATGCGATCCAGCCAGTCATGAAGGTTCTCCGGGTGCGGGGCTCAGGCAGCGGCCGGGCCGATGCGGGTCGTCAGGCGGCCGATGCCGGCAATTTCACCGACCAGCAGGTCGCCCGGCTGAATCGGCCCGACGCCAGATGGCGTACCGGTGAGGAGGATATCGCCCGCCTGGAGATCGAAAAAGGCTGAAAGGCGGCTGATGATCTGCGGCACATTCCAGATCATGGCTTTGAGATCCGAGTCCTGCTTGATTTCGCCGTTGACCGTGAGGTGGATGCGGCCGCTGTCCGGATGACCGACGCTGCTCGCCGGATGGATGGCCCCGCAGGGCGCGGAATGATCAAAGCCCTTGGCTACATCCCAGGGGGCAGCCTTGGCGCTGAGCTGTTTCTGGATGTCGCGACGGGTCATGTCCAGCGCGACCGCATAGCCGAATACGTGATCGAGAGCGGTGTTTTCGGGGATGTTGTAGCCACCGGATTGCAGCGCGACGGCGAGCTCCAGTTCGAAGTGATAGTTCTGGGTCGCAGATGCGTAGGGAATCGTTGCGCCATCCTGCTCGATGGCATCGCGCGGCTTGGTAAAGAAGATCGGGGGCTCCTTCTCGTCGTTGCCAAGCTCGCGGATATGCTCCAGATAGTTGCGCCCAACGCAGTAGATGCGGCGTACCGGGAAATGCGCATGGCTGCCGGCTACCGGCAGGGAAACGACGGGCGGGACGGGCAGAACAAACTCGGTCTGGCTCATGGCAGTTCCTGATTGGAGGCAGCCGCCATTATGCCTTGGCTGAAGGCGCTCAGCCTTCCTGGCCGGCTGTGGGCTGGCCGACGATGCGATGCTCGTGGCGCAGGCCGAGGCGGGCAAGGAAGTCGTCAAGAATGGGTTGCCAGATGTGCTCGCCGCGCGTGAAGAGGGCGTGGCCGTTATCGCCGAAGGCCGGCAGCAGGCGCAGTTCGGCCCGCCCGCCGGCGGCGGTGTAGGCGCCATGCCAACGCTGTGCCCATTCCGGTGCGAAGAGGCGGTCGTTCTCGGTGTATAGCCACAGGCTGGAGGTGCTGGCCTGGGCGCCGAACTGGCGAAAAGCCTCGGCGAGGGCTTCCGGGTTGCAGGGTTGGCCCGGGTGTTGTTCAGCATCTCCGCCATGACCACCGGCAAAGTTGATGGTGGCGGTGAGGTCCGCAATGCCGCGTGCGCTGCCGGCGAGGCTGCTCAGTCCGCCGACGGACTGGCCGAGCAGGATCAGGTGTTGCGGGTCGATCCAGCTTTCCTGACGCAGACGCTCGACGACGCGGGCGATCTGCGCCCCGGCAGCATCCAGAGCCGGTTCGTAGGTGCTCAGGGCGCAGCGGTTGCTGATGTTCTCCGGATCGCCTGCGGCGGCACTGGCACCGTAACCGAGACGGGTCGGCACGGCCACGGCAAAGCCACGGCTCAGGAAGTAGCGGCTGGCGGATTCGAAGCGATAGCGCTGAACGGCATCGCGACGCTGGCTGTCACGACCGTGATTAATTACGACCAGCGGAAAAGGGCCGGCGCCCTCCGGGCGGAACACCGTGACAAGAAGTTCGCCCTGTACTGCCCGCCCGAGCCAATCCTGGCTGCTGACCGGCTCGCGCAGCACGCTTTCGCTATAGCGTAGCTCCCCGGCTTGGGCGCCTGCACTGAGCAGGCGGCTGGCCAGAAGGAGGGCAGTGAGAAGGCGGAAAGCGAGGCGCATGGGCGACTCCGGGATTACATGCGAGCGACTCTAGCGCACAAATCGTATGCCCCGATGGGCAACAAATGAAAACTATGGTGTCGTACCCGCGCTCAGGCGGCTCTGTCGTTGAGGCGCTCGCCCCATAGCCGGGCACTGTCTTCATCGCCCCGCTGGCGGTAGAAGTGTTCGGCTTCCAGGCAGGCGTCGGCGCACAGTTCGCGGTTGCGTCGTACCGCGAGCTGAAGATAGTGGGTGAGGGCTTCGTCACCACGCTCGCGCAGTAGGCGGGCGGCGGCCATGGCGCTGTCAGCCGAGCCATGTGGATGGTCGGCCGCCTGGCAGAGCAGCGGCAGGGCTTCGTCCTTGCGACCCAGTGTGTCCAGCGCCAGCGCGTAGTGGCTCAGCTCTTCCGGGCTGAGGCTGGTGGCGTCGCGCCCCTGCATGCGCTGTACGGTTTCACGGGCCGAGGCGGCCGCGTGATGGTGCAGGCGCCAGGTTTGTTCGTTGTGGCTCAGCCAGAGTTCGTCGAACTGTTGCTGCAGGCGCGGCAGAAGGTCGCCGAGCAGGGACTGGGCCGCGCTGTGAACCGCGTTCGGCGGCAGTTCGGTGCCGGTATCGAGGGCCAGGATGCGGTCGCGCAGGCTCGGATGGGTGTCCTGGGCGCCGGTGTAGTGTTGCAGCGCTTCGTCGAACCAGCGCTGGGCGTCTTCCTGCGACAGGCCCAGATGCAGAGCGGTGCGCATTGCGGTGTGCGGCAGGTAAGGGGGGTGCTGCTTGCTGCTGGCCTGTGACCACAGGTCCTGCCAGAAGCGCTCTTCGATGAAGCGGCCGCGGATGGCCTGGGCGATCAGGGCATCCGCCATGGTCTGCGCGCCGACCACGCTGGCGGCCAGGCGATCGGCCTCGTACTCGTCGCGACGGGCCTGGACCAGGCTGTAGGCCTGGAAGAGCGGGATATAGCCACGCAGGAAGCGGGTCAGCATGGCCTCGATGAGACTGCTGTCGTGGCGGAAGGAGGCCTGGACTTGCGACCACAGCAGGCGGGTGTGGTAGATCCAGGTATCCAGGCGGCCGTGCTGGCGCGAGAGATGGGCGTATTCGTGCGCCAGGATGGCGGCGAACTCCTTGCGCGACAGCGCCTGCATCAGCGGCAATCCGATGATCAGGGTATTGCGGTGCCAGCCAAAGATGCCCAGCCGAGGCGCCTGGAAGATGGCCGCGTTGAAGAGGTCATTCACCACCACGCGGTGGATTGGCGGGCCGCCGAGCTTGCGACGGATCTTTTCGATCACCCCGAAGAGTTGCGGCGCATCGGCGGGCAGCAGCGCCTGGCCTTGCGGTGCCGGCAGGTTGATACGGGTGGAGCGCCACAACATGATGGCGGCAATGCTGCCCAGTAGCAGCAGCTTGGCCCCCTGGAGGGCTTCGTCATGGGCGAGCTCGGTCAGCCCCCACAACAGCAGCAAGGATGACAGCAGCAGCAGCGCAAGGATGTAGAGATGACCCAATGCCGTGAGGGCGAGCAGCTTGATCCGGTAGAGTTCCGGGCGCTGCTCGCTTTCGCGGTTGAGGCGGGCGACAAGTTGTTCGAATTCCCGAGGCGGCATGGGTGGGTGTTGCGAAATGAATGCAGATCCATCCGCAAGCCCTGTGCCATGCAGGTGGTCGTGATATTTATCACGCGTTTGCGCCTGCAGACGGCCATGTGGGTCATCCGGCTTGCCGTCAGGCGGAAGCCGGGGTGACGAAGAGCGTCACAATTTTGCCAAATTTCCTGTTGCTGAAGAATTTGCGCGGGTGTTGCGCGGGCTTCTCAGGCCGGGCGGGTGCTGGCCAGCGGCGGATTTTTTGCGAAGTAGCGCTTGATGCCGCGCAGCATGGCTTCGGCGAGGCGGTCCTGATAAGCCTCGTCATTGAGGCGCTTTTCTTCTTCCGGATTGGAGATGAAAGCGGTCTCGACTAGCAGGGACGGAATGTCCGGTGCCTTCAGCACCGCGAAGCTGGCCTGCTCGACCTGGCCTTTATGCAGTTGATTGACGTTGCCAAGCTCGCCCAGTACGGACTTGGCGACCTTCAGGCTGTCATTGAGGGTGGCCGTTTGCGACAGATCGAGCAGGGTCTTGGCCAGATGCGCATCCTTGACGCCGAGATTGACGCCGCCCACCAGGTCAGCCGCGTTTTCCTTGTTGGCCAGCCAGCGTGCGGCAGTGCTCGTGGCGCCCTTGTCGGACAGTACGAAGACCGAACTGCCGCGTGCTTCCGGGCGGATGAAGGCATCGGCGTGAATGGACACGAAGAGGTCCGCCTGGACGCGGCGAGCCTTTTCGACGCGCTGCTGCAGCGGCACGAAGAAGTCCGCGTCGCGCGTGAGCATGGCGCGCATGTTCGGCTCGGCATCGATCTTGGCCTTGAGGCGCTGGGCCACATCGAGGGTGATGTTTTTCTCGAAGGATCCCTTGGCGCCTACGGCTCCCGGATCTTCGCCGCCATGGCCGGGGTCCAGCGCGATGGTGATCGGGCGCACGTTACCGCGTGCCGGCTTGATCGCATCCTTCTCGGCTTGTGCCGGTCGAGGTGTGTCGTGCGGGTTTGCTGCGGCCGCTTCGGGGCTTGTGGCAGCAGCTGGCGAATCCTTCTCGAGCAGGGCCAGCAGAGGGTCGACCGGCTGGGTCGGGTAGAGGTCCAGCACCAGGCGCGGACCATAGCTGCCGGCTGGCGGCAGGGTAAAGACCTGCGGATTGATTTCGGCTTTCAGCTCGACCACCAGACGCACCACGCCCGGGCGATTGCGGCCGGCACGGAGCAGCTTGATGTAGGGATCGCTGTCCGAAATCTTGCCGGGCAGGCTCTGCAACACGCTATCGAACTCGACGCCTTCAAGATCGACGACCAGACGTTCCGGATTCTTCACGATCTGATGGCTGTAGCGCACCGAGTCCGCATACTCGAGGGTGATGCGGGTGTAATCACGGGCCGGCCATACGCGTACCGCCAGCACACGAGAGGCGCCCTGAGCGAGTCCTGCCGGAGTCACCAGCAGCGTCATCAGACCGGCAGCGGCCTTCAGCAGGCGGCGGCGGGGCGGGGCAAAACGCGTGTCTGAATTCAGCATGGCAGGCAGATGTCCTTCAGGCAGGCTGCGCCGCGCGGGCTGCGGGCGACAAGGCTGGCCAGGCGCGCTTCACCGGCCACTTGCAGGTGGATCTCGAGATCGGGCTGTGGAACGTAGGGCAGAGCTTTGTCGGCCCATTCAACAAGACATACGCCCTCGCCACCAAAGTATTCGTCCAACCCCGCTTCGAGAAATTCATCTGCATGCGTGAATCGATAGAAATCAAAGTGATACAGCGCAATTCTAGAAACAGCATAAACTTCTATCAAGGTGTAGGTGGGGCTCTTTACACTTCCTGTGTGGCCCAACGCCCGCAACAGGCCCCGTGTCAGCGTGGTCTTGCCGGCACCCAGGTCACCCGCGAGCCAGATCACCAGGCCGGGCGCCAGCACGGGTGCGAGTGCCGCACCGAGGGCTTCAGTGGCCGCTGCATCGGCAAGTGGCAGGCGCTGGGCGCAGGTATCATCGCTGGCGTGATGCATCCCGATTCCTTGATTCCTCAAACTGATGAACTGCTCCGGCAGATCCGGAGCTGGGCCCGCGAGCTGGGCTTTGCCGGGCTGGGCGTGAGCGGCGTTGACCTTGGCTCGGCCGAGCAGGGTTTGCTCGACTGGCTGGCTGCCGGCTTCCACGGCGGCATGGATTATATGGCTCGTCACGGGCTCAAGCGTGCCCGTCCGGCAGAACTTGTGCCGGGCACTGTCAGCGTACTCATGCTGCGCATGGATTATTGGCCGGAGCCAGATCTGACGGAGGCTATCCGCCTGCAAAGCGAAGCTGGCCGCGCCGCGATCTCGCGTTATGCGCTGGGGCGTGATTACCACAAGGTCTTGCGCAATCGCCTGCAGAAGCTGGCCGAGCGTATTGCTGTGGAGGTTGGTGAATATGGTCACCGGGTTTTCGTCGATTCCGCTCCGGTGCTGGAGGTGGAATTGGCCAGCCGGGCCGGTCTGGGCTGGCGCGGCAAGCACACCTTGCTGATCAACCGCGAGGCCGGCTCCTTCTTTTTCCTGGGCGAGATCTATGTGGATCTGGCCTTGCCGCCGGATACCCCGGTCCGCGCGCACTGTGGCAGCTGTACGGCTTGTATCCCCGCCTGTCCGACCCAAGCCATCGTGGCGCCCTACCGGCTCGATGCGCGGCGCTGTATTTCCTATCTGACTATCGAGCACGCCGGCCCCATTCCGGAAGCCTTGCGGCCGCTGATCGGTAACCGTGTCTATGGTTGCGACGATTGCCAGCTCGCCTGCCCCTGGAACCGTTTTGCGCGGCTGACTCAGGAGCCGGATTTCGCGGTGCGCAACGGGCTCGACCGGGCCACTCTGGTCGAGCTGTTTGCCTGGCGTGAGGATGAGTTTGCGCAGCGTCTGGCGGGTTCCCCCATTTACCGTATCGGCCATGAGCGCTGGTTGCGCAATCTGGCGGTCGGACTGGGCAATGCACCAACCAGTCCAGCGGTGCTCGAAGCCTTGCAAAGCAGGGCTGACGATCCGTCAGCACTGGTACGCGAGCACGTGGCCTGGGCATTGGCACAGCACGGACGCTGAAATGAAAAAAGCCGATGCGCGGGCATCGGCTTGGGGTTTGCTGCTTATCCGGCTTACTTCATGCGGTAGTCGTCGTGGCAGCCCTTGCAGGTCTTGCCCAGATCGGCCAGTGCAGTCTTCAGGGAGTTCAGATCGCCGGCGGCGGCGGGCAGGCTGCGCGCCGAGGTGCTGAACTTGTCGAAGGCAGCCTTGAACTTGTCGGCTTCGCTCCAGATCTTCGGATCAGCCTTGGTCGGCGCACCCTTGTCGGTGCCGGGGCCATAAGCACCCGCGGTGAGCGGCAGGTCAGAGAGATCGGCAATCGTGCTGGCGTGACGCTGGGCGAGTTCCTTGTTGAAGGGCAGATCGCCCTTAGCCATGGCACTGAGTACGCCGACGCTGCGGGCGGTGACCGTCATGGCGGACTGGCGGTATTTGATCTGGTCTTCCGGCTTGGCTTGCGCAAAAGCGGCGCTGATCGACAGGCTGGCGATAGCGATGGCGGCGAGATGCTGGATCTTCATTGCGTGTCCCTCTTGGGTAGTGGCTGCTGCTGGAGTCAAAAGTGCCGGGGGCGGCACCCTTCAAAACGGCCCTGCTTCAGGAGCCGGATTCTGCAAAGACATGGCGTACGCGCAGAACGTTCCCTTCGCGGGCCACCGAAATCAGACGGTCGATGTTGGGATGCTTGCCCGGGTTCTGACGTGCGTCCTCAGTATGTTCAGCATAAAGCTCAAGCCCTTTGCTGGCGGCCTCGGCGTTCACGGCGCCGAAGAATTGGGCTAGATGGTTGTAGACGGCGAGCGAGCCGATCTGGCCCGGCTTGTGTTCGATGGTGGCGATGACATTGCCTTCTGCGTCGAGCAGTTGCAGGGCCGTCAGATGGGATACGCCGGGGAGTTGCTTGAGATTGTCTGCGAAAGCCATTTTCGGTCAGGGAAACAAAGTTACAGGGTGACGATGAACCACACCACGCCGGCAGCTACCGCCAGCGTGATCAGCCCAAGCAGGGCGGAGCCGCCGTTGGCGTCCTGGACCGGCGTTTCAGCCGGCACTTCCTTGCTACCGGTTAGCATCGGCGTGATCAGGTTATCGCGCTTGACGAAGCGGTAGAACAGGATGGCCGCCAAGTGCAGGCCGATCAGGGTGAAGATGATGCCAGCATTGGCCTCATGGGCTTCGGCCAGGAAGCCCGCGATCTCACCGCTGACGAACTTGAACAGCGGCCCTTCGAACATGATTTCATCGGAGAGGAAGAGACCCGATCCGGCCTGGAACAGTAGCACGGCGAGCAAGCCCAGCACTGACAGGGCGCCCAGCGGGTTGTGGCCGACGGCCGGACCTTTCTCGTCTTTCATCCTCTTCACGTAGCCGAGGATGCTGGCCGGGCTGCGCAGGAAATTTGCGAAGCGAGCGTGCTGTCCGCCGACGATGCCCCACAACAGGCGGAACACCAGCAAGGTCAGCACGGCGATACCGAAGCGCTGGTGCCAGTCGATGTTGTCGGCAACTTCAATGCTGATCACAGCGCCCGCAACACAGAGGAGAAGGCTCCAGTGGAACAGGCGAAGAGGCAGATCCCAGACCTTGATGCGACGAGTGCTGACAGTCATGAAAGATTCCTTGTGCATTCAGTCTTATAAATGATGGCAGAAGAGCTGTAAAAGACAAACGGCTCCCTTGTGGAGCCGTTGTTGCGTGAAACGGGACAATGCCCGCTCAGACGACGGCTTCTTCCTTCTCTACCTTGGCCTTGATGAACTGCTCGCGCGACACGCCCAGCCACATTACCAGCGGGGCTGCCACCAGCACCGAGGAGTAGATGCCGAAGCAGATGCCGATGGCCAGTGCCAGAGCAAAGAAATGCAGGGTGGGGCCGCCGAAGAAGAACATCGACAAGGCCATCATCAGGGTACAGGCGTGGGTGATGATGGTGCGGCTGATGGTGCTGGTGATGGCGTGGTCCAGCACTTGTGGCACTGTCAGGCCGCGCATGCGACTGTTGCGGAAAGTTTCGCGTACGCGGTCGAAAACCACCACCGATTCGTTCACCGAGTAGCCCAGCACCGCCAGCACGGCGGCCAGCACCGGCAGCGAGAACTCCCACTGGAAGAAGGCGAAGAAGCCCACGATGATGATTACGTCGTGCAGGTTGGCGATGATGGCCGATACGGCAAAACGCCATTCGAAGCGGAAAGCCAAGTAGATCACGATACCCAGCACGACCATCAGCAGCGCCATGGCGCCATCGGTGGCGAGTTCTTCGCCGACCTGCGGGCCAACGAACTCGACCCGGCGCAATTCGCCCTTGGGGCCCGGTACCGCGGCCAGGGTAGCCATGACCTTGTCGGAGACCTTGCTCGAGTTTTCGGCGGCGCGGTTCGGCACGCGCACCATGATGTCGCGCGAGGAGCCGAAGGTTTGTACCTGGGTGTCGGTGTAGCCGGCCGCCGTCAGCGCGTTGCGCAGCGGATCGAGCTGCGGTGCTTCGGCGTAAGTGACTTCCATCACGGTGCCACCGGTGAACTCCACCGACAGGTGCAGACCCCTGTGGAAGATGAAGAACACGGCCAGTACGAAGGTGATCAGCGAAATCGCGTTGAACACCAGCGCGTGACGCATGAAGGGGAGGTCATTCTTGATGCGGAACAGTTCCATGTTTTCTCTCCTGGCGCTTATTCAGCAGTGGCACGCCAGACCTGGCCGATGGCGAGCTTTTCAAGCTTGCGGCGGCTGCCGTAGACGAAGTTGGTGATCATGCGCGAAACCATCACGGCGCTGAACATCGAAGTCAGGATGCCCAGGCAGTGCACCACCGCGAAGCCCTTGACCGGGCCGGAGCCGAAGGCGAGCAGGGCGATACCGGCAATCAGGGTGGTGACGTTGGAGTCCAGAATCGTATCGAAGGCGTGCTCGTAACCGGCCGAGATGGCTGCTTGCGGGCTGGCGCCGTTGCGCAGCTCCTCGCGGATGCGTTCGTTGATCAGCACGTTGGCGTCAATGGCCATCCCGAGCGTCAGTGCGATAGCCGCAATCCCGGGCAGGGTCAGGGTGGCCTGGAACAAGGACAGCAGCGCAATCAGCAGCAGCACGTTGGCGCCCAGGGCCAGCGTCGAGATCAGGCCGAAGAGCATGTAATACACGCACATGAACACGGCGATGGCGACGAAGCCCCACAGTGTCGACTCGAAACCCTTCTTGATGTTCTCTGCGCCAAGGCTCGGGCCGATGGTGCGTTCTTCGATGATGTCCATCGGCGCAGCCAGCGAGCCGGAGCGGATCAGGATCGAGAGGCGGTTGGATTCTTCGGTGCTGAAGGCGCCACTGATCTGGAACTGGTTACCGAATTCCCCCTGGATGGTCGCGACCGAAATGGCTTCACCCTTGCCCTTTTCAAACAGGATGATGGCCATGCGTTTCTTGAGGTTCTCACGGGTGGTATCGCGCATCACGCGGCCACCGGCTGCATCCAGGCGCACCGAAACGACCGGCTGCTGGTTCTGCGAGTCGAACGAGGCCTGGGCGCCGACGAAACGGTCGCCGGTCAGCACGACCTGTTTCTTCACGACTACCGGGTAGCTCTCGGTGCCCCGAGTTTCCGGGAAAACATCGGTGCCGGCTGGCGGGCTCATTGGATTGGCGTCCTCCGCTACCAGGCGCACCTGAAGGGTGGCGGTACGGCCAATCAGATCCTTGGCCTTGGCGACGTCCTGCACGCCAGGCAGCTGCACCACGATGCGGTCCGCCCCCTGTTGCTGGATGACCGGTTCGGCCACGCCGAGTTCATTGACCCGGTTGTGCAGAGTCACCATGTTCTGCTTGATGGCGTCTTCCTGAATGGTGCGGCGACCCTTTTCGGTCAGGCTGCCGATGATCAGGAATTCGCTGCCATCCGTGCGTTCAACCAGCTGGAAATCGGTGCCGCGCGCATCACGGATGTAGCCGCTGGCTTTCTTGCGGTCGTCTTCGCTGCGCAGGCGTACGACAAGGGTTTCGCCTTCGCGGTTGATGCCGCCATGGCGCAGGTTCTTCTCGCGCAGCAGGCTGCGCAGGTCGCCAGCCGTGGCGTCAAGCTGCTTGGTTACTGCGCCCTTCATGTCCACCTGGAGCAGGAAGTGCACGCCACCGCGCAGATCGAGACCCAAATACATCGGCAGCGCGCCCATAGAGGTGAGCCATTGCGGGCTGGCCGACAACAGGTTCAGCGCCACCACGAAACCGGGGTTCTGGGCATCCGGGTTCAGAGCGTGTTCGATTACATCACGCGCCTTGAGCTGGATGTCTTCGTTGGCCAGGCGCACACGCAGCCCCGCCGGATCGCGAATCAGGCCCGTGGGTTCGATGCTGGCGGCGGATAGTGCCGCAAGCACCTGGCGTTCGATGTTGCTATCGACCTTGGTGGTCGAGCGGGCAGCCGAAACCTGAACGGCCGGTACTTCACCGAAGAAGTTCGGCAGGGTGTAGAGCAGGCCGAGGACCAGCACAAGGCCGATCAACAGGTTCTTCCAGAGCGGATAACGGTTCATGGTGAATGACTGGATAGGAAGTGACGCGAAACAGAACGCGAAGCAGGACGCGGCGTAGCGCTAGGGCAGCATGCAAACGGGGGCTGGCGCCCCCGTCAATGCATTACGCGCCCTTCAGCGTGCCCTTGGGCAGCACGGTGGCCACGGCCGGTTTCTGCACCGAGATTTCCACGCCGCTGGCGATTTCGATCTTGACGAAGTTCTCGCCCACGCTGGCAACCTTGCCAGCAATACCGCCGCTGGTGATTACTTCGTCGCCTGCAGCCAGTGCGTCGAGTAGCGACTTGTGTTCCTTGGCGCGCTTCTGCTGCGGGCGGATCATCAGAAAGTACAGCACCACGAACATCAGGATCATGGGCAGCAGGCCCATCCATCCGCCGGTGGGGTCGGAAGAGGCGGCGGTCTGGGCGAAAGCGTCGGAAATCATGGTCAGGCTCCGTAAATGGGGTCTTTGAGGCGGCCGAGTATAACAGCCCTTGCGGGCAGGTCGGCCTGAGCGAAATCAGGCGCCGCGCTGCCGCTCCGTCGCAAAACGCAGCTGGAATCCGGCGTAGTCATCGGCTTCGATGGCGGCACGGATTTCACGCATCAGATGTTGGTAGTAATGCAGGTTGTGGATGGTCATCAGGCGCGGCCCGAGCATTTCCTGGGCGCGATCCAGATGGTGCAGATAGGCGCGCGAGAAATGGCGGCAGGTGTAGCACTCGCAGCTCTCGTCGATTGGGCGGGTGTCCTGCTTGTGCTTGGCGTTGCGGATCTTGAGATCTCCCCAGCGCGTGAACAACCAGCCGTTGCGGGCATTGCGGGTAGGCATCACGCAGTCGAACATGTCGATGCCCTGTGACACGCCATATACGAGATCTTCTGGCGTGCCAACGCCCATCAGGTAGTGCGGCTTGTCCGCCGGCAAGCGCGGGCCGGTGTGGGCCAGCACGCGGTAAAAATCTTCCTTGGGCTCGCCAACTGACAGTCCGCCGATGGCGTAACCGTCAAAGCCGATCTGCTGCAGGCCTGCTAGAGATTCGTCGCGCAGATCTTCGTACATTCCACCCTGGACGATGCCGAAAAGGGCGTTGCGGTTCTCGAGTTTGTCGTGTTCGTCACGCGACCGGCGTGCCCAGCGCGCCGACATGCGCATCGATTTGGCGGCCTCATCCACGCTGGCGGGGTAGGGCGTGCACTCGTCGAAGATCATCACGATGTCGCTGTTCAGGCCGTGTTGGATCTGCATCGAGATCTCGGGGGTGAGGAAGAGCTTGTCGCCATTGATCGGCGAGGAAAACTTCACGCCCTCCTCGGTGATCTTGCGCAGAGCTCCGAGGGAGAACACCTGGAAGCCGCCCGAATCGGTGAGGATGGGTTTGTCCCAGCCCATGAAGCCGTGCAGACCACCGAACTGCTTGAAAACTTCCATTCCCGGGCGCAACCACAGGTGGAAGGTATTCCCCAGACAGATCTGGGCGCCGATTTCCAGCAACTCGTGCGGGCTCATGGCCTTGACGGTGCCATAGGTACCTACGGGCATGAACACCGGCGTCTCGACGATGCCGTGCGCGAGTTGCAGGCGGCCGCGGCGGGCTTGGCCTGAAGTGGAGAGAAGCTGGAAATGCATGGCTGGGCGTGGGCGACAGGCATGTCGCCAAGACTTGAAACAGGTTCGCAAGGATACAGGATCTCGCTTGCGGGGCGCTCTAAACCGGTGTTGCGGCGCGGCGACACTAGGTCGGGAGCATGCGAGTGTTGAATTAGTATCCCGCTTGGGTGCCGTCCTGTTTGACCATGACCGGAGAGTTGCTCATGAAAACCTTGTCGCTGCAGCGCTTGCTGCGTTGCCTGCCCTTGTTGTTGATCGGTGCCCTGCCGCTGGCTGCTGAAGCCAGCTTCCTGCACGGGGAAGCACTCGATGCCGTGGCCGATTTCATGGCCGTTGTGGTGCTGATCATCGTGCCGCCGAGTGCGATTGCCATTTTCTGGATCGTGCACGTGCTGCCGGAGAAAATCGCCCACAAAAAACACCATCCGCAAACCCCCGCGATCACTACGCTGTGTCTGTTGTCGTTGGTGTTTGGTGGTTTGCTGTGGCCGGTTGCCTGGCTATGGGCTTTTACCAAGCCGGTGATGCACAAGATGGCTTATGGCACTGACAAGAGCGAAGAGTTTCATGCGCTGGAAGAGGCAGGTAAAGCAGCCCTGGAGCGTATCGAGGCCTCTGAAAAGGCTGATGTTGCAGCATTGATGAACCGGATCGCAGCGCTGGAAGCGCGTTTGAATCAGACTCAGGGCGGAGCACGCTGACATGGAACTCATTCTTCTTGGTATCTATTCGGCCATCGTCTGGTTCATCTTCATCAAGAAGCAATGGTTGCCCTGGGTGCTGGCGACCCAGGTCATCGTGGCGATCATCCCCATTGTCGGCCTGACCGTCCTGATCCTTACCCTGAACGTGGTGGCACCTTCTTCCTCGGATGTGCGTGTGTACAACTACACCGTGCCGATCGTGTCCCAGGTCAAGGGCCGTGTGATCGAGGTGCCGGTGGAGGAGGGGAATCGGCCGGTCAAGAAGGGCGACGTGCTGTTCCGCATCGACCCGACGCCTTACCAGCAGACAGTGCGTGGCCTTGAAGCTCAGCTCGCCAACGCCGAAGCCAGCCAGCGCGAGCTGACAGAACAGCTCAAGGGCGCCAAGGGCAAGGTCAGCGAGGCGCAGGGGGCCATTCAGGCTGCCAGCTCGCGGGTGCGCGAAGTGCAGGCCAAACTGGAGCTGGCCCGCAAACGGGTCGAGCAGAATAAGGAGCTCGTGGCAACCGGCGCGGGCAATCGCTTCGATTTAGAGAAAGCCGAAACCGACCTGAAGGAAGCAGAGGCCAATCTGGATGCCGCTCGCAGCTCTGAAGCCCAGGCCCGCAGTGCCGAGGTTCAGGCACTGGCCTCCGAGCAGCAGATTCAGCAGAAACTCTCTGCCAAGGTGAATGGCGAGTTCGCCCAGGTGGCCCAGATCAAGGCGCAGCTGGACAACGCACGCTGGGAACTGGAGCAGACGACGGTGCGCTCCCCGGTGGATGCCTATGTGATCAACCTGCAGCTTCGTCCAGGGGCCTTCGTGGCGGGCATGCCCTTCAACGCAGTGATGACGCTGGTGGAAACGCATGGTCAGGTCGTGGCGCTGTTCAACCAGAACGAGCTGCACAAGGTGAAGGCCGGCAATGAGGCTGAATTCACGGTCTTTACCGACCCCGGCACAGTGATCAAGGCCAAGGTGGATTCCATCATCTGGGCGCAGGGGCAAGGTCAGCTGCCTGCCAGCGGCACCCTGCCGATGACGGGTGTGCTGAATGCTCCGCCCGGCCGCTTCGCTGTGAAGTTCGACATTGCGGAGAAGGACAAGGAAGTGTTCCTGGCCGCCGGCGCCGCAGGTCATGCGGCCGTGTATACCGATTCGGTGGCGGCCATCCATATCCTGCGCAAGATCATTGTGCGTGTGGGCGCCTACACCAATTACCTTGTGCTGAAGCTGCACTGATCGGGAGAGCCTGATGCGCACCATCTCATTCAAGCAACAAGCCCTGTTGCTGGCGCTTGCGTCAGCGCTGGGGGCTTGTGCCCTGAGCACCCCGCCTGCGGCCGACGAGCTTTACCGCCAGGCCCTGCCAGCGGCGCCCTTGCCGGGCCAATGGCAAGGGGCGACAGCGACCGGGCCCGTGGTTCCGGGCTGGCTGGAAAAGTTTCAGGATCCACAACTTTCCGCACTGGTCAGTGAAGCCCTGCTGAACAATCCTGACCTGAAGGTGGTCGCCAGCCGTGTCGAGCAGGCTGCCGCGTACGCCAAGGTGGCTGGCTCGTCGCTGGCGCCGCAGGTCAATTTCATCGCCAAGGACGGCTTGGCTCAATCCGGCGGAGACGGCTCCGGAATCAGCGTGGTGGGCTTGTTCGCCAGCTGGGAGCTGGACCTGTGGGGGCGGGTGCGTGGCGGGCGTGAGTTTGCGTCGCAGCAGTATGCTTCGGCGGCGGCGGATGCGGAGTATGCGCGCCAGTCGCTGGTCGCTCTGGTAACCAAGAGCTATTTGCAGGCAATCGAAGCCGGCCAGCAGAAACAGCTTGCCCAGCAGATGCAGGCTTCTTCAGCGCAGTTGCTGAAATACGCCGAGGAGCGCCAGCGCATCGGGCGCGGTGACGGCCTGGAAGTCGCGCAGGCGCAGGCGGCGCTGCAAGGCTATATGGATGCCGTGCAGCAGCTGGAACTGGCGGAGACCCAGGCCGTGCGTGCGCTGGAAGTCTCTCTCGGTCGTTACCCCGGCCAGACCCTGAAATTGCCCGCCCAGCTCCCGCGGGTCGCAGGCGATATTCCGGCCGGTCTGCCATCCGACCTGCTTGAGCGGCGCCCGGACGTGATTGCGGCCCAGCGCCGTGTGGCGGCGGCGTTTGCGCGTGTGGATGAAGCCAAGGCGGCGCGCTTGCCGCGCCTGTCGCTGACGGCAAATATCAACACTGTCTCCAGCGACGTGTTCCTGCTCAAAGATCGCGACAATCCGTTTTGGGGGCTGGGCGTGAGTCTGCTCGCACCGATCTTCACTGGCGGGGCGCTGCAAGGGCAGGTGGAAGTCCGCAGCGCCGAGCAGAAACAGGCCGTGGCTGAATACGCCAAGGTGGGGGCGCGAGCCTTCGCTGAAGTCGAGAACGCATTCTCTGCCGAGATCTCCGCCCGCAAGCGCACGGCCATCCTCACTCGCAGTGCGGCCGAAAACCAGCGTGCGCTGGATCTGGCCGGTGTGCGGGTAAAGGTCGGCTCGGGCGATATGCGTGCCCTGCAGCAGCAGCAACTGGCCACCTATGCGGCGCAGTCTGCCCTGCTGCGCATGCAGAGCGAATTCCTGATGCAGCGCACGAATGCCTATCTTGCGCTGGGTGGCGGCTTCGAAAGCCCGGCTGCAGACGCTGCCGGGAAATCCTGAGTCAAACCTCTTCCGGGCGCGCTCAGCTCGCCCGGCTCAGAAACATCGCGTCACCGTAGCTGAAGAAGCGATAGCGGCTTGCGATGGCATGAGCATAAGCCTGGCGGATCGTATCGATGCCCGCCAGCGCCGAAACCAGCATCAGCAGGGTCGATTTCGGCAGGTGGAAGTTCGTGATCAGCGCGTCCGCCACGCGGAACTCGTAGCCGGGCATGATGAAAATACCGGTTTCGTCGCTGCCAGCCTTCACTTCTCCGCGTTGCGCGGCAGATTCCAGCGCGCGCAGCGCGGTTGTTCCCACACAGATCACGCGCCCGCCGGCGGCCCGCGTGGCGGCTATTGCATCCACCGTGTCCTGCGGAATGCTGTAGTACTCGCGATGCATCTGATGCTTTGAGAGGTCATGCTCGCGCACCGGCTGGAAGGTGCCTGCGCCAACGTGCAGGGTCACAAAGGCGCGACGTACGCCCTTGGCATCCAGTGCGGCAAACAGGGCGTCATCGAAATGCAGGCCCGCCGTGGGAGCTGCTACGCTGCCCAGCTCCCGCGAATACACCGTCTGGTAACGGGTTTCGTCGCCCGCATCGGCGCTGTGCTCGATATAGGGCGGGAGTGGCAACTTGCCGTAGCGCTCGATGTAATCGACGGCCGAAGCGTCTGCCGGGAAGCGCAGCTGGAAGAACTCCTCATTCGCTCCTGCACGCCCGATCACCTCAACATCAAAGGCATCCATCAAGCGGATGCGACTGCCCGGTTTGGGTGATTTGCTGGCACGGACCATGGCCAGTACTTCGTGGTCGCCGATAGGGCGCTCAACCATCACCTCAATCTGACCACCGCTTTCCTTGCGCCCGAAGAGGCGTGCATGCAGTACACGGCTGTCATTAAGAACAAGCAGATCGTGGGCTCGCAGCAATCCGGGAAGGTCGCGGAATACGCGATCTTCAAGGCTGTCAGGGCCTGCGACGAGCAGGCGCGAGGCTGTGCGATCGGGCAGCGCAGTTTGCGCGATCAGTTCCGGGGGCAGAAAATAATCAAAATCGTCGAGCGTGAGCATGATCCGGCTTGAGTTACAGCGAGGCTTGAGCCATAATCCGCGCCTCCTCCCGTGCCGGGATGGCGGAATCGGTAGACGCAGCGGATTCAAAATCCGCCGCCGCAAGGTGTAAGGGTTCGAGTCCCTTTCCCGGCACCACTAGCTGCAGCAAGCTTTCGCAACATCTTGGGGTAGGTAAGTTCGTCCCGGATGATACCGGAAGATCCCGGATTTCCTCGGTCAAATTTGACCAGAGTTGACCAAGCGAAGTTGTATCTCAGGCCAAGCGCAGCCTTCTCCTCAAGACTTTTGTTGCCGACTGGTGTCGTGCAGTATTGCTCAGCTTTTTTCTTCCCCACTCCAAACAAATAGTCGGCCCTGAACGAATCAGCTGTTCACCGGACCGGAATGATCGTAACTCCGATACCCTGACGATCAAGCCGGTGTGACCTGCAGCCAGCAAGCCACTCATACAACAGGCGCAGGCTGTGGCCGGCACTGCACAACACGGCATGCATTGCGCGCCCTTCGGCACCTTTGAGGTGACAGCGCCCGAGCAGTTCGTCGCTCTTCATGTGGCAGATGTGTAGCTCGATGGCGCTGCGCCGCTTGATCCAGAGCCTGAGCTGCGGTGACCCCCCGCTTCTGGCCTGAGATGTACATCGTGCAGCCCTCAGGCACGTCAGCGCCCCGATAGCCACGATCCATGAACGCCTGCTTCGGGCGAACCCCGGTGAGGGTATCGACCTGTTCGAGTTGTTCGCCAAGCGAGTGGCCGTCGTAGGGATTGCCCAGCATGGAAAGAGCACCCACCACGAAGCCTTCCTTGGCGGTCACGGCCAGACTGACTTTGACACCGAACTCGTAAGGTTTGCGTGCCTTACCCTTGGCGATGCATTCGACTTCCGGCGCATGCCAGGCGTAGAGCTTGTCCTTGACTGCGCTGTTTCTACAAATTCAGGGGCGATTTAGTTACCTCAAAGGAGCGGAAGGGCGCGCAATGCATGCCGTGTTGTGCAGTGCCGGCCACAGCCTGCGCCTGTTGTATGAGTGGCTTGCTGGCTGCAAGTCTCACCGGTTTGATCGTCAAGGCATCTGCTTAGCGATCAACCCAGTTCTGTGAAAAAGCTGATTCTTCAGGGGCGACTACTTGATGTGTGCCAGGGCTTTGCTGAAGCGATCCTTCCCCATGACGAAGGTGGCTTGTTCCTTTTTGGCTAGGGCTTGTGCTTCGGTCAGATTGCCTGGCTTGCCGACCTGGAGGACGCCGACCATTCCCATGCTTTTGTGCGGATCGCAAATGTAGAGATACACCCCTTCCTTGGTCAGTTTCACGCGATGTTCCGCATCTGGAGCGCTGCGCCAACTGCTCGCGCCTGCCGGCAGGAGAAGCGAAGCGCTATTGTGGGCGCCTTTCTGGGCTGGCTGGAAAACGACCGTGTCGCCTGGCGTAAGTTTCAGAAAAGCTGGTTCGAAGACCATCATTCCGTCCTTGCCTGTATTAAGCATCTTCACGGTGTGTTCGGCTGCCTGGCCTGGGGTAACCAGCAGCGGGGCCAGGCAGCATAGTCCCTGCAGGAAGCGCCGGGCTTGCAGGTTGATTAGGGGTCGGATTTGTTTGTCATGCATGGTGGTTACTTGCTTGTGAACAGGAAATGGTTCAGGGCGAGTCCGTGTAGCAACAGGCCAATGAATAGAAGGGATAGCCCGCAACCTAGGCGCAGGCGTGTATGCCAACGAGGTTTCATGCGCGGCGTGTTTCTTTGGGTGAGAAGCCGAAACAGCGGCGGAAGGCCGTGGCGAAATTGGCGGCGCTGCCATAGCCAGCCTGCCAGGCGGCTTCACTGATACTCAGCGCCCCCATTTCCAGAGCGTGGCGCGCACGCTCAAGGCGATTGCGCCGCAGATAGCCGAAGATGGTCACGCCATACGCGGCACGGAATTGTTGCTGGAGCGAGTAAGGGTTGATCCCGGCATGCTTGGCGATCTCGCTGAGGCTCAGTTCGTTTGCGGCGCCGGAATCCAGCCATTCGCGCAGTTGCTGCAAACGGCTGGTGGAGCGTGAGACTCTGGTGTGGGCTGTTTGCAGATGGCTAGCCTGTCCGAAGGCCTCGCCCAGCAATTCGATGGTGCGGCTCTCAAGGAAGAGTTTGCGTAGCGCCGGTGCGCATTGTTCGTTGTCGTCGAGCATCTCGGCGACGATGGCGCAGGCTCGCAGGCTAGGCGTCCATCGCCGCAACTGCAGATGACTGCTGCAGAGTGGTTTCAGCTCCGAATCGAGCAAGCCGCTATCAGCGAGCCAACTGTTCTCCACCGAGATGGATATCTTGCGTTCATATGAGCCGGGGTGCGTCTTGCGCCGGAAGCGCTCAGGTTCTGTCACGTTGAACAGCAAGGCTTCGGCCTGGTGGCGATCCTGCCGTCCGAGGGAGACTTCTTGTTGCCCGTAAAAGCCGGAGGCACGTCCTTCGAGCAACACGATTAAATGCAGACTGCTGCCGATCTGGGCGTCGATGCTCATTTCGCTGAGTTCGATTAGATCGGTGCATTTGAGCTGCAGGCCCGGTCGCAACTGATGGTGGTTATAGAAACCAGCCAGCACCTTCGGGTTTTCGTGATGGTGGGCGTGCTTCAGTTGATAGTCCGGGCTGCTTTGACGCCCAACCTCAAGCAGGGTGTCGTGATCAAGCGTACGGGCGTGTTTGGGAAGTGTCTGGCTGCGCAACATGGCTTTCTCCTGCAAACGAAATACTTGCTTGCGCAAACGCAGGCTGGCGTTGGCAGGGAGATAATAGTCTTGTTTGATCTAAATGCAAATCGTTCGCAATTGATGTTGGTCGTGCTGCACGGCTTGGCTGCTCTAGGCTGGTGCGGGGCTGCGCGTCGGGCTCTGATTCATCGGTGCTGGGTGCCCAAGCCTTGTTTGCGACCTTGTCCTGCATTGTTTTCCGGAGGTTGAATGTTGAGAGTGTTGCTCGCCAGTGTGGCGGCTTTGTTGCTGTGCTCACCGGCTTTTGCCGTGCGCTCATTGACTGACCTTGCCGGGCGTACGGTGAAGTTGCCCGATCGCGTTGAACGCGTGGTGATCGGTGAGGGGCGCTTTCTGATAGCCCTGGGTTTGCTGGAAGGCGCAGCTCTGCCGCAGCGCGTGGTGGGCATGATGGGTGAGTTCGAACGTCTCGATCCGGATGGTTTTGCGCATTACCTGCAGCGTTTCCCCGCGCTAGCGAAAGTCGCGCGCGTCGGTCTTGTTGGGGTGGATAGTTTTAGCGTTGAGCAGGCCATAGCACTGCGTCCGCAACTGGTTGTCTTCGGTTCCGGCGGGCATGGCCCATCACCGCGTGATACTGGTGTGATTGCTCGCTTGGAGGCTGCGGGTATCGCAGTGATGTTCATCGATTTCCGTTCCGATCCGCTGCTTAACACGCCGCGCAGCATGAGGTTGCTGGGAGAGGCGTTGGGGCGTGAGAAGGAAGCGGCTGCCTATGTGGCTTTTTACGAGGCTGAACTGGCCAAGATAACGGCAGGGCTCAAGGGCGTTACGCAAAAGCCGCGCGTGTTCCTGGAGAGCCGCGTGGGTTTGCGTGAAGAGTGCTGTGAAACCATGGTGGGAGGAATGATGGGTCGCTTTGTTGATGCGGCGGGGGGTGACAATCTGGCGCGGCCTCTGGTGCCGGGTGAGGTCGGACAGGTGAATCTGGAGTACCTGCTGAGCCAGCAGCCGGAAGTTTATGTGGCGACGGCCGTGGGCAACTCCACTACTACCGGTTCGCGACGCATCCTGATGGGTGATGGCGCTGCCCCCGAGGCCGCACGTGCCTCCTTGCAGCAGTCCCTCAAGAGGCCTGGTATCAGTGGCTTGAGAGCGGTGCGTAGTGGTAGGGCACATGCCATCTGGCATCATTTTTATGATTCGCCGCTGAACGTGGTCGCGGTGCAGGCCTTTGCAAGCTGGTTCCATCCGCAACGCTTTGCCACGCTGGATCCGGTGCTTACCTTGCGCACACTCTATGAGCGCTTCCAGCCTCTGCCGCTGACGGGTACTTACTGGGTGTCGGTGAAGTGAGTCTGGCTTCGGACTATGCCCGCCAGCGCGGGCGGCGTTTCATGTTACTGGTTGTTGGTGCTCTGGTTCTCCTGGCGAGCCTCGCCTGGGATGTGCTCAATGGCCCGGCCGGGCTCGGCTGGCGTGAGCTGAGCTTGGTGCTGACAACATCCGAACAGCTTGATGTCGGTCTTCGCGTGATCCTGTGGGATATCCGCCTTCCCTTTGCCCTGATGGCGTTGCTGGCGGGCGCGGCACTGGGGCTCGCCGGCGCTGAATTCCAGACTGCATTGGATAACCCACTAGCCAGCCCGATGACCCTTGGCGTCAGTGCTGCTGCCACCCTCGGTGCGGCCCTGGTGCTGGTTTTCGATCCGTTGCTGCCGGACGCCATCGAGCAGTACGCGGTGTCCACCGGTGCCTTCGTCGCGGCCATGACCTGTGCCCTGTTGGTGCAGGCCCTCGGGCGTTTTTTTGGTGGTGGCGCTGGGGCTATGGTGTTGCTGGGGATCACGTTTTCCTTTGCGCTAGAGGCTCTGGTGTCGCTGGTGCAGTTCGTGGCCGAGGCTGGTGCCCTGCAACAAGTGGTTTTCTGGCGTATGGGTTCGCTGGCGCGGGCAGACTGGCACAAGCTGGCGCTGTTATCGGGCGTATTGGTGCTGTGTCTGCTGTGGGCATTGCGTCAGGCCTGGGTGCTGACTGCTTTGTGTGCCGGCGAGGAGCAAGCTCGGGCGCTGGGGATCGATGTGGGCCGCCTGCGTCTGCATACCTTGCTGCGTGCCAGCTTGCTGGCTGGGGTGGCGGTGTCGCTGGTGGGGACGATCGGATTCGTGGGGCTGGTGGCTCCGCATCTGGCGCGTCTGGTGCTAGGCCAGGAACAGCGTCATTTCCTGCCCGGTGCGGCGCTGGCCGGTGCGCTGGTACTGTCACTGGCTTCTATCGCAAGCAAATCCATCATTCCCGGTCTGATCGTGCCGGTGGGCATCGTCACTGCAATGGTTGGCGTGCCGCTTTTCATTGGCTTGATCCTGTTGCAGCGGAGGGCCTTGTGAGTGGGCTGACGATTCATGCGCTGGACGCTGGCTATCGCAAGCACCGCGTCATTCACGCCCTTGATCTGCCGACACTCGCGCCGGGCAGCCTGCTGGCGCTGGTCGGTGCCAATGCGGCCGGCAAGTCCACACTGCTGCGCACGCTGGCCGGCCTGCTGCCGGCTCAGGGGGGGAGGGCTACTCTGGGAGAGGCCAATCTACTGTCGCTAGATGCCTTGGAGCGTCGCCGCCTGCTCGGTTACCTGCCGCAGAGCCTGCCTAGTGCGGCATCCTTGTATGCCTGGGAGACGGTGCAGGCAGCGCTGCGCGCTACGCGCCCCGGGATCTCGCGCCGCGAGGCCGATCGGCTTGGTGAGCAGCTGTTTGAGCGCCTTGGTTTGCAAGCGCTGGCCATGCAGCGCATGAACGTGCTGTCTGGCGGCCAACGCCAGATGGTGGGTCTGGCGCAACTGATCGTGCGCGAACCACAACTCTTGCTACTCGATGAGCCGACCAGTGCGCTCGACCCACGCTGGCAACTGGAGTTGCTCGGTGCGGTGCGCGAGATGGCGCGCAGCCATGGCTTGATCGCTGTGCTGGCCCTGCATGATCTGAATCTAGCGTTGCGCTTCTGCGATCGCGTGCTGGTGCTGGGGGAGGGCCGCGTGTTGGCAGAGGGCCGGCCGGCCGAGTTCATGACCCCGGGGGTATTGCGCGCGGCCTATGGCGTGGAGGGGCGTGTCGAAACCTGTTCCCAAGGCGCGACGGTGGTCTACATCGATCGTGCCTGTCCAAACCCTTCCTTCGGAGCTATCGCGTGATCTACCTGCAAGCGAGCTATCCCTGTTCTCAGCCCGGCCGGTTGATCCTCAAACTGTGCAAGCACTTTCGCCACAAGGTGCCGGCCGAGTTCAGTGCTGAGCGTGGCGAAGTGGACTTTCAGCCCGGCCGCTGCTCGATGCGGGCGGGGGCGGAGAGCCTGCTGATTCTGATTGAGGGTGAGGATGAGCAGGCGATTGGACGCATGCAGTACATCTTGCTCGATCACGTGCGGCGCATGGAGCGTCGGCCGGATCTGGAACTGGCGTGGGCTGCCGGTGCGGTGCCTGTAGCGGCGGGATGAGTGACCGGCAAATAGGCGCGCTCCGGCCGCGCGCATGGAATCAATGGTGTTCTTGTGGTGTGGAGGTGTTGTGGCTTTCCTTTTTCGTCTTGCGGTAATCATGTGTGGCCTCATTGTGTTGAACCCGGTGTCGGCTGCGCTGGAGCCTGTGCCGGTCAGCTGGCAAGCAGCGCAGTTGCCACGCAGCCTGAGCTTTGAACTCGATTCGAAATATACCGGCCAGCGTTACCGCATCGTGCTGGGGCTGCCTCACGCGGCTGCTCCGGCGGAAGGCTATCCGGTGCTGTGGGCACTTGATGGTCTTGCCAGCGTGCCGATCATGGAGTTCGTACGCCCGCGTCCGCTGTTGCCGAGCGATAACGCGGCCTGGCGCGAGAAAATAGGTCATGAGCCGGCCGGCCTCATCGTCGGTGTCGGCTATGCCAGTGGCGACGCCATGGATGTGAATGGTCGTGCGCTCGATTACACGCCGGCCTTGCCGGCGGGTACCCGCACCGGCGATCTGTTGTCGGCACGGCATGGTGGTGAAGCGGCTTTCCTCCAGTTTCTCGTTCTGGAGCTGCGTCCGCTGTTGGCACGTCATTTTCCCCTCGATGCGCAGCGCCATACTCTGTTCGGCTTTTCCTATGGCGGCTTGTTTGCCCTGCAGACACTCAGCACCCAGCCGCAACACTTTCAGCGTTACTGGGCCGCCAGCCCTTCGGTGTGGTTCGGCGAAGGTCATCTGTTGAAGCATTTTCCGGCACGCCTGAAGACCCTGAGTCTGACGCAGCCCACGCGTCTGATGCTGACGGTGGGGCGCGATGAGCAATATCCAGCGAGCTTTGCTTCCGAGGAGACGAAGAAGCGCTTGCAGGTGCGTGCCATGGTCGATAACGCCGAGGCCGTCGCCGCGTTGCTGCGCGCAGCTGAACTGCCTGCGCTGCAGTTCGACGCGATGATCGTGCCCGGTCATGATCACCATGACATGCTCATGCATGGTGCGAGGCGCGTCGTCGAGTTTGCCTTTGCGCCCTGAATGGATCACGCCATGACTGCCACCGCCCAGCGCCTTCCCACCACATCCGCCCAGTACGGCATCTGGGTGGCACAGCAGATGTCGCCCGAAAGCCCGGCCTATCTCACGGCGGAGGTTATCGAATTGCGCGGCCTGCTGGATCAGTCAGCGCTGTCCGCCACGGTGGTCGAGGTGCTGAACCACTGCGCAAGCCTGCATATGCGATTTGAGGCTGATGAGCAGGGCCTGTGGCAATGGCCACGGGTAGCAGCTTGCCCACCGCTCGCTGTGCATGACTTCGGCGCGGAAGCCGACCCGCAGGCTGCTGCACAGGCCTGGATGAAGCAATCCCTGGCCGTGCTGTGCGATCCATCGCGCGATGTGTTGTATCGCACGGTGCTGTTGCGCCTGGGTGAGGCCCAGCACCTGTGGTATCTCCAGGTGCATCACATTGCGCTGGACGGATTCGGCTATAGCCTGCTGTGCCAGAGCGTGGCCGAGCGCTACAGCGCTCGTGTCCGGGGGGAGGTACTCGCCGCGTTGCCGGATTGGTCACTGGGTAAGGTCTTGCAGGCCGAACAAGTCTATCGCGAAACGGGTCAGTTCCTTCGCGACCAGGCTTTCTGGAGCACCCATCTGATGGATGTACCGCCACCGGCGCGCATCGATCCGGCGCAGAATTTCTGTGATGAGGTTCGCCGCTGCGCCACGCGCCTTAGCGGAGCCGAACTCGACGCCTT
The DNA here is from genome assembly GCF_012972705.2 of Uliginosibacterium aquaticum. Lineage (GTDB taxonomy): Bacteria > Pseudomonadota > Gammaproteobacteria > Burkholderiales > Rhodocyclaceae > Uliginosibacterium > Uliginosibacterium aquaticum. The sequence goes on from NZ_JABCSC020000001.1 coordinate 1,307,247, forward strand.
GCGTGCTGCCGCGCAAGCCTGCGGGCAGGATTGGGGGAGCTGGATGCTAGCTGCCATCGGCTTGTGGCTGGCGCGCCACTCTGGCCAGCGCTCACTTACTTTCGGCATGCCGGTGATGAACCGCCTTGGCACCCCAGCCCTCGGTGTGCCCTGCATGGCCATGAATATCCTGCCGATGAGTCTGGTGCTGGGTGATGCACCCAGCATGTTGGTACTGAGCCGGCAGATCGCACAGCGCATGCGCAGCATCCGGCCGCATCTCTACTACCGCTATGGCTGGATCCGGATGGACCTGGGCCTCATGGCGCAGGGCAAGCACCTGTTCAATCAGGCCGTGAACCTGCTGCCGTTTGACCGTAGTGCGCCCTTCACGGGGCTGCAGGCCACGATCCATCCGGTCACTGCCGGGCCGGTAAAGGATCTCAATATCAGTGTCTTTGTGCTGAATGCCGAATGGCAGTTGCGTACCGAGGCCAACCCGGCCGCCTACGACGAAGGGCGTCTGCAGGCCCTGCATGAGGATTTGCTCGGCTGGCTGCGACAGCTTGCTGTGCTACCGGCGCAGCAGGGGCTGGATGCTTTGTTACCACAAGGGATGGGCGCCAGCGCGGAGGCGCTGCCATGAGGCTGATTTCTCATGGCAGCTTTCTTCAGGACTGGTGTGATGCCGATGCCGCCAGCGGGGCTCTGGCTGCTTCCACGCTACGGTGCCGCTGCAGGCGCCCAAGCAGGATGGGCACCAGCAGGGCACCGAAGAGTGTCAGCGAGGCGAGTTCGGCGGTGTGCTTGAGTGGGCCGCCGGTGTTGCCAAGGACTAGTGCGGCGAAACCGGAGGCCAGCGCCACGCCGAGATCCTGCACGAGTTTCAGCAAGGCCATGAAGCCGGCTCGTTCCGGTGGGGCGGGGATCAGGCTCAATGTGGCAGCGAGGCTTACATTGCGCGCCGCATTGCCGGCCATGAACAGAATGAAACATAGCGTGGCGGGCAGTGCCATCACGTCAAAGAAGGGCAGCAGACCAAGGCTGAAGGCCAGGCTGGCCAGGATGATCGGCAGGCGTGGGCCACGCCGGTCGCAAGCGTGCCCGGCCAGTTGCATGGTGATCAGGGCCACCACGCCCCCGCCAAGGTAGAGCAGGCCGAGGCGCCCACGCGGGAAGTTGAGATTGAGCAGGTAGAAGGCTGCGAAGTTCGGAATCACGAGGAAGGCTGTGAACTGGTTGATCCCCTGCAGCAGGCTGGCTGCGCGTACTGCAGGGCGCATGAGTAAGCGCAGCGGAGCGGGGCGGGCAGGGCCGGCAAGGTGGGCGCGCTGCGCGGGCAGCAGGCCTGCTGCACTCAAGCATAGCGCCAGTGCCAAGCCGGCGATACACAGGAAAGGGGCTTGCCAGCCGAGGCGCGCGGACAGCTCTAGTGATAGCGGAATGCCGGCAATGGTGGCCAGCGCGAAACCGCCCATGACCCGGGCGATGGCGCTGCCGCGCTGCGGTGGTGGTGTGTTATCGATCAGGATGGTCATGCCGCTGGCAATGGCCGGAGCGGCGAAGAGGCCGGCGGCGGTGCGCGCGATCAGTAGGGTGACGAAACTCTGTGAGGCAGCGCAGGCCAGCAGGGCGGTAGTCAGTCCGGTCAGGCTCGCAAGCAGGGCGTGGCGACGATCGAAGCGATCGAGGCGGGTCATGGCTGCGAGGCCGGCGAGCAGCGAAGCCGTGGTGTAGGCCGCTGTCAGCCAGGCTACCTGATTGGCCTGGAAGCCGAGTGCGGCAGCTAGATCCGGACCGAGTGGCAGGACCAGCATGAAGTCGAGGACGTATATGCATTGCAGGGCGCCGATGAGCAGCAGCAGGCGGTGAGGGGGCAGTGCTTGGTGTGTATTTGTCATGGTCTCTGTCGGGAGTGGGCGGGGCGTTCTTGCTGGGATGTTGTTAATGCTTTGGGGGCTCCATTGGGTTGATCTAAGTCTTGATGCTAATGGCCTTAAATACGATTGCGAATAGTTATCAGTTAACGTTAGCATAACCTTGCTGGTTGAACGGGGTATGCATTTATGACGTATGCCCTTTGAGTGAGTGGTGGGGTGCGAAGCGCCCGTGATTCTCAGGAGGGTGTATGAACTATCCGTACCGGGAGCTGGACGCGCAGGAGTTTCCCGCTCCTACCGGGCCACAGGCCTTGTTCAATCACTACGGCAGCGAGGCTTGCATGTTTGCCTCGCCGGGCCAGACCCTGCTGGCCCACGGTGTGGCTGCGTGCCTTCCGATTGGTGAAGCGGGGGATCTTGCCATCCGTGCCATGGGCTTCCTGCGGGAAGCCAGTCAGGCGGGGCATGCTGGCCTTCTGGTCGGTGCCATTCCGTTTCTGCCCGAGGCTCCGCCCTATCTTTTCGTGCCGCAGCATTTCGAGCTGGCGGGTGGGGGACGTCAGATGCTTGCCGCTGAACTGAGCCCGCGCAGCAGCGTCGAGGTCTGGGCCGAGAGCCTGCCGAGCGAGGCACGTTACGAGCAGAACGTAACGGATGCGCTGACGCAGATCGCTGCTGGGAAACTTCAGAAGGTTGTTCTCTCTCGCGCCTTGCGCGTCCAGGCAGAGTTGCAACTGCCGAGCCTGCTGCGTGCGCTGGCCAGTCGGAATCCGCGTGGCTACACCTATGCTGTGCCCTTGCCGGAAGCAACTGAGGGCGGGGCGCGTAGTCTGGTGGGCGCCAGTCCGGAACTGCTGCTGGCACGCAGGGGAGGCCATGTGATCTCGAATCCGCTGGCGGGCTCGATTCCGCGCAGCAATGATGCGGAGGAGGACGAACGTCGTGCTCAGGGCTTGTTGCGTTCGGCCAAGGATCTGCATGAGCATGCGCTGGTTGTTGATGCGGTTGCCGCTGCTTTGAGACCCTACTGTCATGAACTGGTGGTGCCAGCCTCGCCTTCATTGGTGGCGACGCCGACCATGTGGCATCTCTCCAGCGAAGTGTGCGGTGAGCTGCGCGATCTCTCCACCAGCTCGCTGGAATTGGCGCTGGCATTGCATCCGACACCCGCAGTGTGCGGATATCCGCGTGACGTAGCGCGCGATTTCATCTGCGAGAGCGAGGGCTTTGAACGTGGTTTTTTCACCGGCCTAGTCGGCTGGTGCAACGTGCTTGGTGATGGTGAATGGGCTGTGACGATACGTTGCGCCGAAGTCAGCGCGCATGCCGCCACCCTGTATGCCGGGGCAGGCATTGTGGAGGGTTCCGATCCGGCTCTCGAGCTTGCCGAAACGGCGGCCAAGCTGCGCACCATGCTGGGTGCTATGGGGCTGACGCTCGGGACAACACTGGAGGCACGGGCATGAGTGGCTCATCCGCAGCGGAAGGCGCTGATTTCACCCCCTGGCCAGCCGAGTTCGCGGCGCGCTATCGGGAAGCTGGCTACTGGCGTGGGGAGCCGCTGGACCAATTGTTGCGCGATAGCGCACGGCGCCATGGCCCGCGCACGGCGCTGGTCTGCGGTGCACGGCGGTGGACTCATGCCGAGCTTGATGCGCAGGTGGATCGCGTTGCGGCCGGCCTAGTGCGCCTGGGGCTTGCTGCTGGAGACAAAGTGGTGCTGCAACTGCCCAATGTCGCCGAATTCGTACTGGCAGTGTTCGCACTGTTCCGCCTCGGTGCGCTGCCAGTCTTCGCCTTGCCCGCGCATCGACGCAGTGAGATCGCCTATTTCTGCAGCTTCACTGAGGCCAGAGCACTGATCGTGGCAGACCGCCATGGTGGCTTCGACTATCGTTCGCTGGCGCGCGAAGTGTGCGCCGAACTGGGTGACAAGGCAGCGCTGACACACATCATCGTGGTCGGTGAGGCGGAAGAATTTACGTCCTTCGTGGCGCTGGATGCCGAGCCGGTTGCGCTGCCCGCACCGGCGGCCGACGGGCTGGCCTTCCTTCAGCTCTCCGGCGGCAGCACAGGACGGCCCAAGCTGATCCCGCGCACCCATGACGACTATTACTACAGCGTGCGGGCCAGTGCAGAAATCTGCGCGCTCGATGCTGAAAGCACCTATCTGTGCGCGCTGCCGGTGGCGCACAATTTTCCGATGAGTTCCCCTGGCATTCTGGGAGTGCTGCATGCCGGCGGTTGTGTCGTGCTGGCGCCGGACGCCAGCCCGGACACGGCATTCCCGCTGATTGAACGTGAAGGCGTCACGATTACTTCACTGGTGCCGCCGCTGGCGCTGGTGTGGATGGAGGCTGCCGCCACACGGCGTGGCGAGCTGAGCAGTCTGCGCCTGCTGCAGGTTGGGGGCTCGCGGCTCAGCGATGAGGCGGCGCGGCGGGTTCTGCCCGTCCTGGGCTGTCACCTGCAACAGGTGTTCGGCATGGCCGAAGGCCTGGTCAATTACACCCGCGACGATGACGAAGATGCTCTGGTGATCGGCACGCAGGGCCGCGCCATCTCACCTGACGACGAAGTGCGCGTGGTCGACGACGATGACCGGGATTTGCCTGACGGCGAGGCGGGTCATCTTCTTACGCGCGGGCCCTACACCATCCGCGGTTACTTCCGTGCCGATGTTCACAATGCCCGTGCCTTCACCGCCGACGGTTTCTATCGCACCGGGGATATCGTGCGCCGCCTGCCCGGCGGTTATCTGGTCGTTGAGGGACGCGGCAAGGATCAGATCAACCGGGGTGGGGACAAGGTGGCGGCCGAGGAGGTGGAGAACCACTTGCTGGCTCATCCGGCCGTGCTCGATGCCGCCGTGGTGGCGATGCCTGATGCCTATCTTGGCGAGCGCAGCTGCGCCTTCATCGTGCCGCGTGGCGAGATTCCCCGCGCCATGGAGATAGCGCGCTTCATGCGCGAGCGCGGCTTGGCGCAATTCAAGTTGCCGGATCGCATCGAATTCGTGACGCATTTTCCCAAGACCGGCGTTGGCAAGATCGACAAACGCGCCCTGCGCGAACAGGTGGCGCAGAAGCTGTCTGCTGCCCGGGCTGGCTGAAGTCTTTCATCCATTTCTATTCACACACACGAGAGCGCCCGATGGCCATTCCCCGTATTGCGACCTACGCCATGCCAGCTGTGGCTGATTTCCCTGCCAATCGCGTCCAGTGGCATGCCGAGCCCAAGCGCGCAGCGCTGCTGATCCATGACATGCAGCAGTATTTTCTCGATTTCTACGACACGACGGCCGCGCCGATTCCGCAACTGGTCGCCAACGCCCTGCGCTTGCGCGAGAGCTGTGATGCAGCCGGCATTCCTGTCTTCTACACCGCGCAGCCAGCCGTACAGCCCGCTGCGGATCGGGCCCTGCTCAACGAGTTCTGGGGGCCTGGCCTGCCGGCCAGGCCGGAGGGGGCGCCGATCATTGCCGAGCTAGCACCGCACGCGCATCACACGGTGCTCGACAAGTGGCGCTACAGTGCCTTCGTGCGCAGCGACCTGCTCGAGCGCCTGCGCGCGCAAGGTCGCGATCAGCTGATCGTGTGTGGCGTGTATGCCCATATCGGCTGCCAGGTCACGTGCGTAGATGCTTTCATGCGTGACATCCAGCCCATCCTGGTTGGCGATGCGCTGGCCGATTTCGGACCCGAGCGCCATGCGCAGGCGCTGGACTATGTCGCTCAACGCGCTGGCAGCGTGTGGAGCACCGAGCAGGTGCTTGCTGCGCTCGGTACGAGCCTGCCAGCCAGCATTGATGCACTGCACGCCGAAGTGGCGAAGCTGCTGGAGATGCCCCAAGCCGAGCTGGCACCGGAAGACAATCTGCTCGATGCAGGTCTTGATTCGATCCGCCTGATGACTTTGCTGGAGCGCTGGAAGCGTGCTGGGGCGCAGCTCAGCTTCGTGCAGCTGGCTGAGCAGCCAAGCATTGCGCATTGGTGGACCCTGCTGCCCGGGAGCCGCTGAGGTGGGCGTCAGTGAGGCGATCGATGCGCGTTTGCCGCTCAGCCCTGCGCAGCTGGGGATCTGGCTGGGGCAGCAGCTTGATCCACTGAGCCCTGCATACTGGACAGCAGAGGCCGTTGAACTGCAGGGCGCGCTGGATCTTGCGGCCTTCGGACAGGCGCTGACACAGGCCATTTCCGATTGCGAGGCATTGCACATGCGCTATGTGGCCGAGGCTGGCGAGGTGTGGCAGATCCGCACGCCGGCGCATTGGGCTTTGCGACATGTGCTGCTCGATAGCGGCGGGGCCGCCTCTCCGGAGGCGGCCTGGGAGGCGGCCTGGAGCTGGCTGCAGGATGATCTGCAAACTGTGCCGGGTCTGGAGCAGGGGCCTCTGTTCGCAACGGCATTGCTGCGCCTTGGCCCGACGCGCCACCTGTGGGTGCTGCGCGTGCATCACGTAGCGCTGGATGGCTACGGCTATGCCTTGCTGCTGCGCCGAGTTGCAGCCTTGTATTCAATATGGGTCGGTGGCGCTGCTTCGCCTGAGGCAGACCCACCCCGCGCGCGTCTGGCGGCGGTGCTGCAAGAAACGCAGGTCTATCAGCAAGCAGTTGCGGGGGTTGATCGCGCGTTCTGGCTGGAGCGTCTCCGGGATGCCGCGCCACCGGTCACCTTGGCACCGGCTGCGCCGCTGGCGCGCGGTGTGCGTCGCCTGCGCGGTGAGCTGTCGTCAGCACAGCTGGCACAGTGGCAGGCTGCCGCCCGGGTCTGCGGTGTGGACTGGGCTGCCTGGCTGCTGGCCGCGATAGCCGCTTGGCTGGCGCGCAATACCCAGGCAAGCGAGGTGACATTGGGGGTACCAGTCATGACGCGCCTGGGTTCTCAGGCGCTGAGCGTGCCCTGCATGGCCATGAATATCGTGGCCTTGCGCCTGCAGATCGATCACCAGCAAGGCATGGCGGCGCTGGCTGCGCGCGTGGCAGGCGAACTACGCGCCGTGCGTCCGCATCAGCGCTATCGCTATGAATGCTTGCGCCAGGATCTTGCTGCGCAGCGCGATGGCGTCGCACGTACGCAAGCCTTGTTCGGCCCGGTAGTGAATCTGATGCCTTTCGAGCGTCCGGTAGCTTTCGGCCCGCTGCGGGCGCGCCAGCTTCCGGTGTCCGCCGGGCCGGTGGAGGATCTGTCGATCAGCATCGTGCCGCATGAGAGTGGTGTGCGCGTCGATTGCGAGGCCAACCCAATGGCCTATGACGATACGCTGCTGTCGAGCTTGCGAACAGGGCTTGTCGAAGCGCTTGATGTGCTGAGCGCGGCTGCGCAGGGGGCACCGCTGCACGCCCTGCTGGCCGGGCCTCCACTCTCCATTGTCGATGGCACGCCACTTCCGCAGCAGGAGGATGTGCTGGCTGCGCTGCGTGCTCACGCTGCGCAGATGCCTGATGCAGCGGCCATCGAGCATTGCGGCCAGCGCCTTGACTATGGCGAGTTGCTGACCCAAGTGCAACAACTCGCCGCCGAACTTGCATGGCGTGGCGTGGGCCCGGAGAGCCGGGTTGCGGTGTTGTTGCCGCGTGCGCCGCAGACTGTGGTGGCCTTGCTGGCGATCCTATGGGCTGGCGGTGCTTATGTGCCGCTGGACCCGGACAGCCCGACTGAACGCATCGCCATGGTGCTGGAAGATGCCGAGCCAGCCATGCTCCTGACTCATCGAGCGTATGCCGAAACGATCAATGCGAGCATGCCTGTCTTGTTCCTCGATACCTGGCAACCCGCCCCTGACGCACCGGGCCTGCTCGAGCCACAGGGGCTGGCTGCCGATGCGCTGGCTTACATGATCTATACCTCGGGCACGACCGGGCGTCCCAACGGCGTGATGATCCCGCGTGAAGCTCTGGCGCATTTCGTGGCGGGTGCACGCGAGCGCTATGCCATGCGTGCAGCCGATCGTATGCTTCAATTCGCGCCGCTGCATTTCGATGCCAGCGTGGAAGAGATATTCGTGACTCTTTCCAGTGGCGCCTGTCTTGTGCTGCGCACTGAGGCCATGCTGGAGTCCGTGCCCGCCTTCCTGGCGGCCTGTGAGGCGCAGCGCATCAGCGTGCTGGATTTGCCGACCGCCTTCTGGCATGAGCTCGCCTACAGCCTGGGCCCGCAGACCACGCTGCCTGCCAGCTTGCGCCTGACCATCATTGGCGGTGAAGCCGCTCTGGCTGAGCGGGTGTTGCGCTGGAGAGCACAAGCGCCGGCCGCCAGCGTGCTGCTCAATACCTATGGCCCGACCGAGACCACGGTGATCTGTACCACGGCTGAACTGGCCGGCCCGGCTGCCTTGCACTGGGAAGGCGAGTCGGTGCCCATCGGCACCCCCTTGCCGGGCCTGCGCGCGGTAGTGGTGGATGCGGCGCTGCAGCCGGTGCGGCATGGCGAAAGCGGCGAGCTGTGTCTCATCGGCGGCGCACTGGCGCGTGGTTACTACGGTCGCGAAGCCGTGACGGCGGCGCGATTCGTGCGCCTGGAAAGCCTGCCCGGAGCGCCGCGTGCCTACCGCACGGGAGACCGCGTGCGTCTGCGCGAGGACGGCGCGCTGGTCTATCTCGGACGGCTCGACGAAGAGTTCAAGATCAGCGGCTATCGCATTGATCCCAGCGAGATCGAAACGGCGCTGCTAGCGTGTGCAGGGGTGCGCGAAGCGGCTGTGCTCGGACAGGTGCTGGCCGGGGGCAGCAAGCGCCTGGTGGCCTTCATCGTCATGGAAGATGGCGGAGGACTGCGGCCTACCGATCTGCAGGCGCAGCTTGCGCGTACGCTTCCTGCGCCGGCCGTGCCAGGGTGCTACCTCGGTCTTTCCTGTCTGCCGCGCAATGCCAACAACAAGATTGATCGGGCCGCGCTGCGTGTGCTGGCTGAGCAGGATGCGGCAGCCTCTGTCCGGCTGATGGAGGATACAGCCGGGGCTGGCAACGCACTGGAGCAATGCGTGATGGCCGTGTGGCGCGAGGTGCTGGGTGTAAGCGAAATCACTCTTGAGAGTGATTTCTTCGCTCTGGGCGGTAAATCCTTGCAGGCTATCCAGGTTGCCAACCGGCTTGGCATTGCCTTGCAGCGTGAGGTACCTGTCTCCAGTCTGTTCCGTCATCCCGGTGTGGCAGCGCTGGCGGCAGCGCTGGATTTTCCGGTGGGGCATGAACCACCGGCGCGACAGGATCCCTTCGCTCCACTGTTGTGTTTGCAGCCCGGCGAGGGGCCTGCGTTGTTCTGCATCCATCCGGCCGAGGGGCTCTCCTGGTGTTACATGGGCCTGGCTGCCCATCTGCGTCGGATGCCGATCTATGGTCTGCAGGCGGCCAGCCTCAGCGGCCCACAGGCGCCAGACATCTCTCAGGCGCTGACGGCTTATCTGGCCTGCGTACGCAGTGTTCAGCCGCATGGCCCGTATCACTTTCTAGGCTGGTCTTCGGGTGGTGGCATTGCGCATGCGCTGGCCGCCAGGCTGCAGGCAGCGGGCGAACAGGTCAGCTTGCTGGCGATGATGGATGCCTATCCCAGCGACATCTGGGCGGGCAAGCCGCCACCCAGCGAACGCGATGCACTCATTACGCTGCTTGACGTGATTGGGGATGCCGCCGTGGCGCCAGATGGCCGCCCGCTGGAGGTCGATGAAATGCGTGCTCGCCTTGCCAGGCCCGGCAGCAGCCTGGCCGTGGCAGGGGAGGGCAGGCTGGCGCATCTGGCGCAGATGAGCATTGAATCGATGCTGTTGTATCGCCAGCTTCGCCACCCTGTTTTTGTTGGTGAAGTGTTGTTCTTCCTCGCAGCCCAGCGGGCGCTCGATGCGCCGGACTGGCGACTATGGCAGGCCTATGTACAAGGGGAAATCGACAAGGTGGATATCGCCTCCACCCATAACGGCATGAGCCGGCCTTTGCCGCTGGCGCATATCGGCCGCGTGCTGGCGGCCAGACTGGAGCAGGCATGAGTCATCAGGATTTCAGTGGGCAGGTGGCACTGGTCACCGGTGCCGCACAGGGGATTGGCGCTGCGGTGGCAGAGGCGTTGGCGCAGCGCGGTGCGCATCTGGTGTTGCTGGATCGCGATGAGGAGGGGCTGCAGAGGCAGGCAAGCGCTTTGCGGCAACTCGGCGCCGATGTACTGATACGCGCGCTGGACCTGCATGACGCAGGGGCGATTGAGGCGGCGGTGGCGACGGTTCAGGCGCACTTTGGTCGTATCGACCTGCTGGTCAACGTGGCCGGCGTGCTACATGCTGGGGATACCACGGAGCTCAGCGATGAGGCATGGGAGGATAGCTTCGCCATCAATACCACAGCGGTGTTCCGCCTGTGCCGCGCAGTGAGTCGCCACATGCTCGCACGAAGCAGCGGCACCATCGTGACGGTGGGCTCCAATGCTGCGCATGTTCCGCGTCTGGGGATGGCGGCGTATGCCGCCTCGAAGGCTGCTACCGCCCACCTCATGCGTTGCCTGGCACTGGAGCTTGCACCGCACGGCATCCGCTGCAACACAGTGTCGCCGGGCTCTACCGATACCCCCATGCAACGCGCCTTTGCGCCCACATCGGAGCATGTCGAAACGGTCTTGCGCGGCGCCCCGGAGCGCTACCGTGTGGGGATCCCTCTGGGGCGCATCGCGACGCCGCAGGATATTGCTGAGGGGGTGTGCTTCCTTGCATCGCCACAGGCGCGCCATATCACCATGCATGATCTGCTCATCGACGGCGGAGCGACGCTGGGAGCTTAGAGCGCAGGGGCGGGCAGCAAGGGGCCGCGCCACAGGCATAGCGCGGCGGCGTAGCCTGCGGGCACCGCCAGCGGCCACAGACCGCAAGCCTCCAGCGGCTGACCGAGATGGCTCACATGAATGCGTGCTGAAGCGGTTGGGGCAGGGGTGATGCTGAAGTGCACGAGATGCTCCCCGATTCCCCAGCCGAGCGCCTTGCAGATGGCCTCCTTGGCGGTCCAGTAGCGATAGAAATCCGGTGCGCTCAACGATGGTGTGTGGCGGGCGCGTTCGCCTGGCGAAAGCAACTGCAGGGCCAGTGCATCAAGCGGGCGGTTAGGGTCCTGCTGCTCGATGTCTATGCCTAGCGGGCCTTGCTCGGAGATCGCTAGGAGCGCGTAGCGCGAGGCATGCGAGACATTGAAATGTACTTTACCGGCCCCGCTTCCTGGCGCCAGCTCGGGCTTGCCGTGCGAAGCACTCTGCAGGCGTATGGCTTCTGGCGTGATATCCAGGTGGGCCCCCAGCAGTTGTTTCAGACAGGCCCGGCTAAGAGCGAAACGTTGTTGGTCCGCACTGTGCCTGAATCGTTCCAGATACTGATGCTCCTGTAGGGTCAGAAACGGCAGTGCTTGCTCGAGATGGCGAGATGCAATATCCAGATCAAGCAGAAAAATCTGTACGAGGTCAGAGACATCCTGCGGCACGTCGAGGCGGGATAGTCCTGGCGTTGATTCTGAGGGGGGCTGCGTGCCAAACATGCGGAGGGCGCAGCGGTAGCTCGCTGCATGACGAAGTTGAAACTGTCTTGATGCTATCTGGTTTAGTGGTGCACGAACAATCATAGCCCGTGGCTGTAGGCCTAGTTTCCTGCATGGCTTCGCGCTTAATTCGTCCCTTGTTTGAGCACTATGACGTTGTTGGTAACGACTTTCTCGCAGTAGTCTGCCCAATCGACCATCAGATGAATGCGTTTAGGCCAAAGCTTGCGGTTTTGATCCCCCTTTAAGAGCCAACGGAAGCATGCTCTGCCAGAACTATGGCAGAACATCCAAGAGAGAATCCTTGCTATTGCGCTTGCCGATGCGCGTAGTACAACACCTGCTTTTCGGCCAGAACGGTCATTCGACTAGTAGGCCGGCTCGGTCTGCAATGTGTCCCTTAGCAGCCTCCCGCGACCAACATGAATTTTGCGCGAGCTCCTGATGCACGGAGGGTGAGCTGCTGTTGTGCGGAGCTACCTAGATAAACGGGGATCTGCATTTCGGATGAGCTGAAGCGCTCGTTATTTATCTCAATGCAGCCAAATACCGGGATGACAAATGCTGTCGCACCCGCCGAAATCGGCATAGTGAACTCTTCGTCCGGATCAAGAGTTACATCGAGCACGCTTGAGGCCGTCGGTGGGGCGAGCGGAGAGCGAAGCTTCCCGTGTTTCCCCAGTACGAGCCGGATGCGTTTGCCCGGTAGTTCCAACACCGGCACCTCATGTGCCTCAAGATCAAGTGCAATAGAGTGGCACGTGACGGTCTGCTCCAGGTATATGTGCAGCACATGAACCGTCCTGCCTGCCTGGGCGGGTGAACTCTCACGCATGTAAGTGCGGTCTGCCGCCAGCCAGCGCGCGCCACCGGGCTGAATAACAGTCGAATTTCCGCTGGCGTCACGGCTGCGCAGCCCGGTTTCCGAGTCCAGGAACAGGTAGCTCAGAAGGGCAATGCCGGCAGGTGGCTGCGGCTGAGCCGTCGGCGCGCTCAGCCAGCAGTGATCCATACCTATGAATGGCCTCATCAAGGAGGCACAGCCGTGCAGACGGCAGGCCCGCATATGACTTCCGTGGTTTTCGCGCCGCATCGGCAGGAGGCTGTACTGCATTGGCGCGACTACCTGTGTTTCAACTGCGCCCGAACCACACCCGAGTCATCAATCGATCCCGGCGGATAAACTGGTGATAGAGCGCTGCCAGCAGGTGACCCGCGATCAGCATGATCAGCAGCGTGCCAGCCAAACCATGGACTGTGTGCGCATTCAGCTCACTGAAGCTGGCCGGCAAGGCGCCCACGCCATCGAACACGATGCTCGGCAGATTGGTCTGGGCCGCCAGAACGATGCCGCTGACGCACATCAGCCCGGTCAGCAGGTAGAGGCCGTAGTGCGCAGCCGTCGTCAGCAGGCTCATGGCTCCTTGCCCAGCGTAGGCGTGCGTGGGATGCCTGGTTTTCAGGCGGACGATCAGCCGGATGACACTCAGAATCAGGATCAGGTTGCCCGCCATCATGTGGTGACGCAGCAAGTCCAGCTTGGCAGGAGCGTCGTTGGGTGTATTCGCCAGCGCGGTGCTGCCCATGCCGAGCGCCAGCACCATCAGCACGGCGAGCAGCCAGTGTAGGCCCACGAGTGCCTTGTGGTAACGAGCGGGCCTCATGATGCAGTTGCAGCACCGAGCGTGGGGTAATCGGTGTAGCCCGTGGCATCGCCTCCAAAGTAGTGCATGCGCTGAGCTTCGATGAAGGGCGCCTCTGCCTTGAGGCGGGTCACGAAATCGGGGTTGGCGAGCACCATCTGGCCGTAGGCTTCGAGTTCGGCCACGCCACTAGCGATGTCGCTGCCGATCTGCTCGCGCGGTCGCCCCGGGCGATTTAGAACCAGCGTCCCGTGCCAGAGTTGGCGAATATCAGCCAGCAGAGTCTCATCGCCCTGATGCATGACGTGCAGGTAGGCTAGACCCAGCTTATCCAGTTCGGCGACCAGATGGCGATACAGTGCCGGGCCTTCCGCGCCCTCATCAATGCCCCACAGCGTGGTGCCGGGCGAGAGACGGATGGCGGTGCGCTCGGCGCCGATCTCGGCGGCAATCGCGTGGGCGACTTCGATGGCAAAGCGAGCACGGTTCTCAATCGAGCCACCGTATTCATCGCTGCGAGTATTCGAACTGGGCGCGAAGAACTGCTGGATCAGATAGGCGTTTGCACCGTGGATTTCGACGCCGTCCGCGCCCGCTTCAATGGCCTGCCGAGCGGCAAAACGGAAGTCCTTGACGGTTTGGCGCACCTCCGCGGTACTCAGCGCGCGCGGTTCCGGCACTTCCTGCAGGCCGGTAGGCGTGAAGCTCTGCGCCCCCGGAGCGATGGCTGAGGGGGCCACGCCCTGGCGATGGTGTGGGGTGTTATCTGGATGAGACATGCGTCCGGCATGCATGAGCTGAATGAACAGGTGACCACCCTGCGCATGCACGGCGTCGCTGACCTTACGCCAACCCGCAACATGCGCTGCGGTATAAATGCCGGGTGTGGCCATGTAACCTTGGCCATCGTCCGAAGGCTGCGTACCCTCTGTGATGATCAGGCCGATGCTGGCACGCTGAGCGTAGTACTCGGCCGCCAGTTCGCCCGGCGTGCCATCGTACTGAGCGCGGGAGCGGGTCATGGGCGCCATGACCAGTCGGTTGGACAAAGTATTGCTTCCCACGCGGACGGGCTCAAAGAGTTTGCTCATGATGTCTGTCTCCTGAAAGGGTAATCAAGCTTCGTTGTGACGCAGGCCCTTGCGTGCGAGCAAGCTGTCGCAAGCAGAGAGGAAACGTCCGATGTATTCCGGCGTGAGGCCGACGGAGGGGAGAATGGCCTGTCCTTTGCTGTTGAACATTGCGCCGCTATGGGTGTCGATTTCCGGTGCGAGCAACAGGGGAGTGATCCGAGTGGCATAGGCTTCGGCCGTCGGGGTGAACAGGCCGATCAAGCCTTCCATCAGGCGAGACTTGAGCGAGTTCTTGCCGAACAGGTTGTCGCGGATATTGGTCTTGATCAGCCCCGGGTTCAGTCCAAAGAAGGCGGCTTGCGGGTAGCGCCGGGCGGCGTCCAGCACAAGCATTTCGTTACCCACCACGGTATTCATGTGGGCCGCCATGACCTTGTATGAGCGTTCGGCATTCAGGTCCTCCGGTGAGCCGATCTCGCCCGTTCCCGGATAGCCCATGACAAAGACGCGGGGCTTGCGGTCGCCCGACTTGCGCTGGCTGCCAAGGCGCGGCGCCATGGCTTGCAGCATCACGAACCGGTTCAGGAAGCTGACGGCCAGATCGCGCTCGATGCCCTCCGGGGTTTCCTGACGCTGGGGAGCGGCAAAGATGCCCGCCGTGAAGATCAGCAGATCCAGCGTTTCGGCGGGCAAGAGACTGGCGACGCGCTCTGCCTCGCTCATCAGGCTCAGATCGGCCTTGATGAATTGAATGCCGGATACGTCAGCGTCGCGGAAGGTTTGTCCCACCACCGTCACACCAGCACCGCGACGGGCCAGGTGGCGGCTCAGCGCACGACCAATGCCGCCGGTGCCGCCCACGATCACCACCTGCTTGCCAGCCAGGCTGCTATTGGAATCTACCGGGTGAAATCCATTCAGACGCTTGTCTCGCTTCATTTTGCTTACTTCCTTTTGAAACCGTCCATTGCCATTCAATGGTGCCTTGGAAAACATCATCCACTACTGCGCCGATGAGATAAATCCGTCAAAATGGGAATAACTGATCCACCAGTGGAGCACTCATGGAATGGCTGAACGACATGGCTTTGTTCGTCGAGGTAGTGAAAGCCAAGGGTTTCCGGCGAGCGGCTGAAGCGACAGGCGTGCCGAATTCGTCGGTCTCGCGTCGCATCAGCGACCTCGAAAAGAGTGTCGGCTTGCGTCTGCTCCACCGCACCACACGCAAGATTGAGCTGACGGAAGCTGGGCAGATCTACTACGAGCGCTGCCGCCGGATTGTCGACGAGGCGAGGTTGGCGCATGAGCAATTGGGCGAAATGCTGGCGCAACCCAGCGGCGTCTTGCGCGCCTCATTGCCCGTTGATTTTGCGTCGATCTTTCTGGCTCCACTGATTGTGGAATTCGCACGTCTCTACCCGGGCATTAGCTTCGAGTTTGACCTCACGCCCAGAAAGGTGGATCTGGTCACCGAGCCCTACGACGTGGCAATCCGCATGGGAGAGCCAGAGGACTCCGCGCTGATCGCGCGCCGTCTGGCGAGCCTACCCGGTCAGTTATATGCCTCACCACGCTATCTGGCGCAATTCGGTACGCCACAGGACCCCACCGAGCTGAGCCAGCACGAGTGCATCGGCTTTCCGAAGAGTGGCTTGTGGACTCTGCACAAAGATGACGAGACCCGCCAAGTACAGGTGGGAGGACGTTTTGTGCTCAACAGTGTGGGCATGATTCGCCGCCTCGCACTGCTGGACGTGGGCATCATCCTGATGCCACGCGAGGTTGTTGCCGAAGATATTGGCCGGGGGCTGCTTCAGCCTGTCCTGTCAGACTGGCAAGGGTCCGCCGTGCCGGTCTATGCCCTGACCGAAACCCGACTGCTACCTGCCAAGACGCAGAAATTTATCGACTTCCTGCGGGAGCGTTTCGAAGCCCGAGTGAAGGCGTAGCCTGCGTAGGCCAGTGGTCATCGGCCGCGTTGAAACAGTTTTCCGATGCTGGCGAGGCCAGGGCCGATTGTCCGAAATGGCCGACGTGCCGACACCGGGCTGTAGTTCCGGACGACAGCTTCAATGAGGAAGCTGCCGCTTGAGGTACGGAATAGCGAATGTCCGAAGTGGGTTAAGTAGCCAAAACGCCTAGACTACATTCGCTCACACGGCATCTAGTAGTTCTTCATGGCACTTCTGCCAATAGATGCGCCCGCGACCAAGCGCAAACATAGCGCACCAGCCGGACGACTCTTTTACAAAGCTGCCATCTGACCGAGCCCTTCGCAGTTGAACGCCGTCGCATAGTCTATGCGTGCAGATCGGCCACAGAAGCACCGATGGCGTCCGCCCTAGCTGATCGCTCCCACTTAAAGCAGCCATCACGTATCTGGCATTGGGGGGCAAACGGCGTCACAGCGAAACAGTGGCTTGCCATAGTCGCTTGAGCAGTACGGCTCTCCGGGAAGAAGAGGATTGACCTACCGTGCACCATAGCCTTCGCATCGTGGCCAGATCGGGGCAGCCTGTCGGAGTTCGATGGTGTTGTATCCACAACAGCGTTTGATTTGATGCGAAGCGCATTTCCGATCGTCGGATTTTTATGCCGTTTGTCGGCTTGTTCGGTGTGTTGTCCTGCTACTACGATGTGCGTAAGGGATAACCCGGGTTCGCGTTTGGCAGGCTGAGTCCCTTAGCGTGCCTAGTTTGCACGCAAAGCCCCACTACACAAGGGACCTACATCCCATTGGGTGCTGCACAAAAAACACCTCATTGTTGGCTTGGTTTTATATGGAAGCTTGTAAAAAATACCTTTAGCATCATAAGTTGTTAAAAAAAACCAAAAGAAGTCTCTTGTGATGCGTGCTGGGTTATGGAAGTGGGGTTTGGGGGGATGTGCTGTCCTGATGTCGGTTGCAAGCTTCGCGCAGATTCCTGTCGATGTTGATCGGAATGCACGAGAGCAGTTGCTGCGACAGGAGCGCGAGCGTGCGCTTCGGGAGGAGCAGGAACAACGCCCGGATGTTCGTCTGAATCCGCCCAAGCTTGATGCAGGCGGGGTAATACCAGATGAAGTGCCGTGTTTCCCGATCGACCGAATCCGCTTGTCAGGTGAGGGGGCCGAGGGATTCGACTGGGCGTTGAGCAGTGCCTCGGAGCCTGGAGACCTAGCAACAGGCCGTTGTCTTGGAGCGCAGGGCGTCAATGTCGTGATGTCCCGGATCCAGAATGCGATCGTCAAACGCGGGTTCATCACGACGCGTGTTCTGGCTGGCGATCAGGATCTCAAGCGTCGCGAACTTGTGTTGACGATTGTGCCGGGCCGACTGAGTCAGATCCGTTTTGATGGCGCTGAGCTTCCAGTCTCTGCCGAGAATGCAATTCCGCTTGCATCGGGAGATCTGCTGCAACTGCGCGCGATCGAACAGGGGCTTGAAAACTTCAAGCGCGTGCCCACCGTGGATGCGGATATCCAGATAGTCCCAGCCACGGGCAGCCAGGCGCTTGCAGGAGAGAGCGACCTGCTGGTCAGCTGGAAACAGGCGCGCAAGTTCAGACTCAGCCTCACCGCGGACGATGCAGGGAGCCGTGCAACAGGCAAGAACCAGGGCGCGGCGACGCTTTCGCTGGACAATCCGCTCACCCTTAGCGATCTCTTCTACGTTTCCTATAACCACGCATTGGCGCCGTTGAATTCGGACGGACGCAGCACGGATGGTTACAGCGTTCACTACTCGCTGCCGATTGGTTTCTGGACTCTGAGCAGCAACTTCAGCGACAGCAACTATTCGCAGACGGTTGCGGGGGCAAGCCAAGCGTATGTCTACAGCGGAAAGAGCCAGAACGCAGAAATCAAGCTCGGGCGGATACTGCTCCGGAATGCCACCAGTAAAACCTCTGCTGCAATGCGCGGCTGGAGCAGGGCGGCATCAAGCTTTGTTGATGACACGGAAATCCTGGTCCAAAAACGACGTACTGCGGGCTGGGGGGCGGAGCTCAATCACCGAGCCTTTCTCGGTAAAAGCACGCTCGACATGACTTTTGACTATCGCCGAGGGACCGGGGCCATGACCTCCCTTGAAGCGCCAGAAGAGTCATTGGGGCAGGGCACCAGTCGCATGGAGCTGATGGGCTTCAACGCACAGCTGGACATTCCTTTTTCTGTGGCTGAGCAGAGGCTTCGCTACATGGGCTCGTGGCGTCAGCAGTGGAACCGCACCCCCTTGACCTCGCAGGACCGCCTTTCGATCGGCAATCGCTACACCGTTCGTGGGTTTGACGGAGAGCTGACCCTGATGGGCGAGCGCGGTTTCGTTTCCCGAAACGAGTTCGCGCTGAGCCTGGGAGCGCTGGCGAGCGAGGGCTACTGGGCGCTCGACTATGGGCGGGTGATGGGCTTTCCTACTGCAGATCAGCTCGGACGCTCTTTGTTGGGCACGGCGATCGGTTTGCGAGGCGCTTTGAAAGGCGTGTCGTATGACGTTTTTGTGGGTGCGCCAGTCGATAAGCCCAGCCAGTTCAAGACGGCAGGTGTGACGGCTGGTTTCAATCTCGCCTGGTCTTACTGAACCCGCTGCATTTTTTTTGGCCGCCCGATTTTTTGTGGCGGCGTTTTCGTTTTGAGTCGAGTGGCAAATGAACAAGAACATCCATCGCATCATTTTCAACACCGTCCGGGAACAGTGGATGGTTGTTCCAGAAAACGCCACGGCACAAGGCCGATCCAGCTCAGCTTCGGGTGAGCGCCAACATGAAGTGAAAGGCCGTACTTTCTTCGGCAGCCTGTCGATCCTGAAGCTCTCTCTGCTGCTGAGTTTCGGAATGGCCAGTCTGGTCGCCAGTGCTCAGATCACCCCCGATGCG
Source organism: Uliginosibacterium aquaticum (assembly GCF_012972705.2). Lineage (GTDB taxonomy): Bacteria > Pseudomonadota > Gammaproteobacteria > Burkholderiales > Rhodocyclaceae > Uliginosibacterium > Uliginosibacterium aquaticum. Next base: position 1,326,178 of record NZ_JABCSC020000001.1, read on the forward strand.
GCCGCACCGGCGCAGCAGCAGCCGGGCGTGGCGAACGCCGCCAATGGCGTACCGGTCGTCAATATCCAGACACCCAGTGCAGCCGGCGTTTCACGCAACACCTACCAGCAGTTCGATGTCAAAGCCAACGGCGTCGTGCTGAACAACTCGGCCGGCAATGTGCAGAGCCAGCTTGGCGGCTGGATTCAGGGGAACCCCCTGCTGGCCGGCGGTAATGCCCGGGTCATCCTCAACGAGGTCAACAGCAGCAATCCCAGTTTGCTGCATGGGTTCATCGAGGTCGCCGGCTCGCGAGCCCAGGTCATCGTTGCCAATCCGGCCGGGATCAGCTGTGACGGCTGCGGGTTCATCAATGCGGAGCGGGCAACCCTGACAACCGGCACGCCGGTTTTCAGTAACGGCAATCTCGAGAGCTTCCGGGTTGAGCGTGGCACGGTGAGTTTCACGGGGGCCGGCATGGATGCCTCCCAAACCGATTACACCCGTGTTCTGGCGCGTGCTGTTCAAGTTAATGCCGGCATCTGGGCCAAGCAGCTGGAAGTCGTCACGGGCGCCAATGAGGTGCGTGCCGAGCCTGCAGGCGAGGGCGCCCAGAGCGCGGAGGTGACGCCGCTTGCCGCCAGCGCCGATCAGCCGCCTGCGTTCTCGATCGACGTTTCCCAGCTGGGCGGGATGTATGCGGGCAAGATCCGGTTGGTCGGAACAGAAGCCGGTCTGGGGGTTCGTAACGCTGGCAAAATCGGCGCAACGGCTGGCAATGTATCTGTCGATAGCCAGGGACGTCTGACCAATTCCGGGTCGATTCAGGCGAGCGAGGATATGGAGCTCGTCGCTGCAGGCGGGCTGAGCAATAGTGGCACCCTCTACGCCGGCCACAGCGCAGATCTGCAATTGGCCGGCAGCAACGACAACGCTGGCCTGATAGGCGCTGCCAACAATGTTTCGATCACGGCGCGTAGTGACGTGGCCGGGCAGGCGGGCAGCTTCACTCAGAGCAACACCGCAACGTTGGCAGCAGGCCTTGCTGCAGAGATGAGTCTGGGCTCGAACGGTGAGCTAGCGGTCAGCGCGGACACCGTTCAGATGGCCGGACAGCTCGCTGCCGGGGCTTCACAGTCCTGGCAGGGGCGGGTGCTGTCCTTGCAGGGAAGCTCGATCCTGACAAAGGATTTTGCGCTCACGGCAGACGCTGCCAATCTTGACTCGGCTGTGCTCACTAGCCAGGGCAGCGTTCGCATTACGGCCCGTGACAGCCTGACGACGCGTGCTGCGAATCTCCAGGCCCAGCGCCTCGCGCTGGCGGCAGCAAGCCTCGACAACACTGGCGGCCAACTCATCCAGAACGGAAATGATGCCTTCTCGTTGAACCTCGCAGGGGCGCTCAATAACACCCGAGGGGTCATCGCCACGGCCGGTGCGTTTGATCTGCGTACGGGCGCGCTGAGCAATACCTCCGGCACCTTGTATGCGGGAGCTTCTCTGACGGTGATGAGTGCCGGGGCGCTCAATAATGACCGGGGCAGCATTCTCTCGGCAGGGAGCGCTCCACTCACCCTCAACACCGCAGGCGATTTCTCGAACGTTGGCGGGCAAGTTTCGGCAAATGGCGGGCTGGTAATTCAGGCACTGAAACTGACCAACACTGAATCTGGCGAACTGAGTGCAGGCGGCGCATCAGCGATCACCGTGCACACGCTGGATAACTCAGGCGGACGCATCCAGTCTGATCAATCCCTGCGTGTGGAGACGCAAGCGACGCTGCTGAACAACAGCGGAAAGTTGCTGGCGGGCACCTCGCTCACGCTGGAGAGCGCTTCGATCCAGAACCAGCGAGGCAGCATCCTCAACTCGGGCTCTGGCAATCTGAGCACGCATGCCTCGGGCGCGCTGGATAACACCGAGGGTGAGATCGCGGGCAATGGCGATACCGATATCGCAGTCGCCGGGCTCGATAACAGCCGTGGCAGGATCAACGCCCAGGGCGCGCTGGCACTGAACAGCAGCGGAGGGCTCAACAATACGGATGGACAGATCACCCAGACGGGCCTTGGCCCTATGGTGGTTTCTGCCTCGCAGGGCTTCATCAATACCCGCGGCACGCTCGCAAGCAATGCAGCGCAGAGCAGGCTCTCCGGCAGTACGCTGAACAATGCTGGCGGCTTCATCAGGCTGGGAGGCGATCTGTCGCTTCAGTTCAGCTCGGTGGTGAATGACAGCGGCCTGCTCAGCGCAAGCGGCACGCTCCAGCTGGTTCAGGCGGATCTTCTTCAGAACCGTTCGGGAAAGATTCTTGCAAGCTCCGATCTCGCACTCGAAGCGACGCAGCTCGACAACCAATCCGGTGAGATCAGCAGTGCCACGGGCGGGCTGAGCGCCCGTTCCTCAGCGCTTTCCAATGCCTCCGGAACCCTCTCAGCCAGTGGCCGCTTGCAACTTCTGGGGGGCGGCGTGAATAACAACGCCGGGGTGATCAGCGCACACGAGGTGACAATCGATACCCAAGGCGCCTCGTTCGATAACGTCGACGGCCGCCTTGTCTCAGCCTCGTCGCTCAGCCTTGTATCTGCCAGGCTTGATAACACGCGCGGCACGCTCCAGGCGGCGGGCAACACTGATATTGATACCCGGGGCGCCGAGCTGATCAACCGCGATTCGGGCTCCCAAAACGGCATCCTCTCTGGCGGAGCTTTGAGCTTGAAAGCGGGGGCGCTGGATAATCGCTCCGGCTTCATCGGCGGCAATCTCGATGCGAGCCTGACACTGACAGGGCTGGACAACACCCGCGGCACGATCAATGCCCAGCGCAACATTGACCTTTCAACGGGCGTACTGACCAACACCACGGGTGGGCAGGTGAATGCGCTGGGTAACATCAGCGTCCGGGCCAGCAGCCTGAACAACGATGACGGGCTATTGCGCTCGAACAACACCCTGGACATCACCACCACAGTCCTGACTAACCGTAATACTCAATCCCAGGAGCGGGGGCTTGCCGGATCAACGCTCATCCTGAACACCGGCTCGCTCGATAACAGCGCTGGCGCGATCCGGGCCGCGCAGCTGCTGAGCTTCACCAGCAGCGGCACGCTACAGAATGCGGGCGGAGTGATCCAGTCCTCCGGGCAAGCCACTCTCACGGATGCGCAAGCGGGCAGAACGCTCGCCATCAGCAACGTCGGCGGCAACATTCTCGCCAGTCAGCGCCTTACGCTGGAGAGTGGCAGTTACAGTGGCGGCGGCACGCTCGCCAGCTATGGCGACCTGAGCTTCTCGGTGCAGGGCGATTACACCCATACCGGCATCATTCAGGGCTTGGGGAACGTCACGATCTCGGTGCAGAACCTGCTCAGCAATCAATCCTTGCTGGAGGCCGGGCAGACTCTGAGCGTTCGTGCCGGGGCAATCGACAACACCCAGAGCGGGGAATTCAACGGCGCAACCACACACCTTTACAGCGCGGGCACGCTCAACAATCGGGGCCTGATTGATGGTGGTCTGACCTGGCTTGAGCAGGCGCAACTGAACAATCTGGGCAGTGGCCGGATCTATGGCGATCAGGTATCCATCAGAACGGGAGGCCTGAGCAATGACGCCGAAACCGGTGGTGACGGACAGACCCGTGCCGCAGTGATTGCTGCGCGTTCGTCCCTGCAGATCGGCGCCGGGAGCCTGGACAACGGAAATCATGCCCTGCTGTTCAGCGCGGGCAATCTTGCCATCGGCGGCGATCTGAATGCCAGCCAGCAAGCGGTGGGGCAGGCCGGCAACCTCAACAACCACAGTGCCACGATCGAAGCGCTGGGCGACATGTCGCTCTCCGTGCAGCAGATCACCAACAGGAACGACCACTTCGCCACCGAGCAGGTCCAGGTCAGCAGCGATTACTTCGATCTCTTCCTTTTGGGCGGCGGCACCTACACCGCGAAGGATAACGGTGCCTATGTCGGGAGCGTCAATGGCCGCGACAACCTGTATGCCAATGGCCAGCGTCTGAGCACCGAATTCGATCGGCGCATGTATACCGAAACGGTGACTGAAACCCGCGTCACCTCGACCGATCCTGCCGTGATTCGTGCCGGAGGCTCGATTGCCCTGGCGTCCGGCAGCATCACCAATGCCCAGAGCAAGCTGCTGGCTGGAGGCGCGCTCACCGGCAGCGTCGATGTGATCACGAATGACGGCGGTGTTGGGCAGCGCACCACCCTCCGCTCCGGCACATTTGTTCAGTACCGCAATGGCGGCGCCTCACAGTACGCGTACAACGAAAACCTCAGCGCAGACATGGATCTCGGCGCGGTGATCGTTGAAGCAGGCAGCAGCCAGGGCGGCAGCGGTACCAGCCTTGCCGCGCGGGAAGTGATTTCCCTCACCGGCAGCATTGCCGCACCGGGCGATCTTGCCCTTGGGCGTGATGGCTCTGGCTCGGCCCAGGGGGCCGACGCTTCCACCGTAGAGGGGGCGGGTGTTGTGGGCGGAGCCACCCAGGCGCCGGGGCGCGGCACCGTGCCGCATCAGATCTATGAAGTCAGCACGGGAAGTACCGGAGCGGTCATTCGCACCACCGCTCCCAATATCCGCTTGCCGGACAACAGCCTCTTCAGGCTCATCCCTGCAGCACAGGCCAATTACCTGATCGAAACAGATCCGCGCTTTGCCAGCTACAAAACCTGGCTCAGCTCCGACGCCATGATCAGTGCCCTGGGCCTGGATCCGGCACTCACCCAGAAACGCCTGGGCGATGGCTTCTACGAGCAGAAACTGGTCCGCGAACAGATCTCCGAGCTTACGGGGCAGCGCTTTCTCGAGGGCTACGCCAGTGACGAAGCCCAGTACCAGGCGCTGATGGATAAGGGCGTCTCCTTCGCGAAGCAATATCAGCTGATCCCCGGTGTTGCACTCAGCGCCGAGCAGATGGCGCTCCTGACCAGTGACATCGTCTGGCTGGTCGAGCAAAGCGTCACGCTGCCGGATGGTTCGACCACCCAGGTGCTGGTGCCGCAGGTCTATGCCCGTGCGCAGAGTGGCGATATCGACGGCAGCGGAGCGCTGATTGCGGCGCGGGAAGTGCAGATCAAGCTGAGTGGTGCGCTGGCAAACAACGGCACCCTGGCCGCCAGCAAATCCCTCGCGATCACCGCAGACAGCATCAGCCAGACAGGCGGCCGCATGAGCGCCAACACGCTTGAGCTGCACGCCGCCAATGACATCCAGCAGACCGGTGGCTTGATCTCGGGCACCCAGTCGGTTGTGCTCGATGCCGGCCGCAATGTGGTGATAGCTTCCACCTCGCGCAGCAGCGCCTCGGGTGAAGTCAGTAACACCTATATCAATCGTCTCTCGGGCATCCAGGTCGGCGTGGCAGGGCAGGAGGGCGGCCAGCTGATCATTTCCGGGCGCCAGGATGTAGCGCTCACCGCCGCCACTCTCATCGATCTGGGCACTGGCGGCAGCACCCTGATCGCGGCCGGGCGCAACCTCACCCTCGATACGCTCACCACCAGCCGTGATGAGCGCCTGGGCAGTGGCGGCAATCATCACTACGAATCCAGCCGCACCGAGCAGGGCACGGTGATCCAGAGTGCAGGCAGTGTGCAGTTGCAGGCCGGCAATGATCTCGCCGCACGTGCAGCAACCGTCAGCGCAGGCGAGGCGCTGACCGTGGTTGCCGGTAACGACATTCGCATCCAGGCTGGCGAAGCCACGCGCGCAGTGGATGACGCTACCGTGCGCACTTCAAAAGGCCTCATCAGCTCCAGCACGCTCGCGCGCCAGAGTCAGACGCTGGAGAGTACCGCCCTGGGAAGCGATTTCCAGGCCGGCGGTGCACTGGCGCTTAGCGCTGGGCGTGACCTCAACATCACCGCCAGCAACCTCGCCGCCCAGGGCGATGCAACGCTGTACGCCGGTCGTGATCTCAGCCTCGGTGCCCAGGCCTACAACCAGAGCAGCGCGCAAACGAGCCAGTCCAGCAAGCGGGGTGTCGACTACGACGTCGCCACTGGCGCCAACTACAACACCCGCAAACTCTCCGAGAATTTCAGCAACCTCACCACACGTCAGACCGGCAGCTCGGTCAGTGGTGACAATGTCAGCCTGAGTGCCGGGCGCGATGCCACCATCACCGCCAGCAACGTGCTGGCCGACCGTAATCTGGCCGTCGAGGCCGGGCGCAATGTCGACATCCTCGCCGCCGTCGAAACCTCCCGCACCCAGACGGCCACCCAAAGCTCCGGTTTCGGGCTCAACGTCTATGCCGGCATGGCACCTCGCCAGACCTTCATCGGCACCAACCGCGCGGCGGACAACGGCACCCAGTACGACACCAATGGCGTCACCAGCATCCTCTCGGCCAATGCCGGCAACCTGAGCATTCGCGCAGGGCTCGACAAGAACGCGACCGATGGCCAGTCCGCGGCTGAGGCCGGCCGTGTGCTCACCCAGGGCGCCAACATCCAGGCGCAAGGCAATGTCGATATCTCCGGCCGCAGCGTGAGCCTGGAAGAAGTGAACACCACCAGCCAGAGCAGCTACCACACCCAGAGCAGCAGCATGACGCTCGGCGCACAACTGGCTGGCTCCGTTGGCAGCATCATTACCGCCGCCTATGACAATGCCCAGGCCGCTCGCAAGACTGATAACGATCGCCTCAAAGGCGCTCTGGTGCTCAAGTCCGTCTATGACATCGCCAAGCTCGGCCAATCCGCAGCGGATGGCAAGCTAGGTTCGGCTGCCGTGGTGACTGACAAGATGGTTGAAGGTGGCGATGGCACTTTGACCAAGGCCGACGTCAATAATGGCAAGGCCGATTCCAGCAGCGGCTCTGCTTTCGGGGTGAGCGTGAACCTCACCTCGGGCAGCAGCAAGAGCGACAGCATCAACAACAGCAGCACCGCCCGGGGCACCAACATCCAGGGCGACAAGATCAGCATCACCGCCAGTGATGGCGATCTGCACGCCAAGGGCGTGAAGATCCAGGGCACGGACGTGAGCCTGGAAGCGAGCCGCAACATCCTGCTCGAAGCGGCCAGCAACACCTCTACGCTGGACAACACCAACAGCGGTGCCAACTACGGCCTGGGCGTCACCGTGGGGCTCGGCTCTCAAAACGGCATCAGCTTCCAGATCTCGGCCAGCCAGAGCCGCGGCATGGCGAGCGGCAGCGAAACGACCTATGACAACAGCCTGATCGAAGCGAGCAACCGCCTCACCCTCAAGAGCGGGGGAGACACCACGCTCTCCGGCGCCCAGCTCAAGGCCAAGGAAGTGAGCGGCAACATCGGTGGCGACCTCAAGGTCGTCACCCTGCAAGACAGCTCGAAATACGACAGCAAGCAAACCAGCGGCGGTTTCAGCATCAGCCTGTGCATTCCGCCGATCTGCTACGGCCAGGTCGTCAGTGGCAGCGTCCAGTACGCACGGGACAGCATCAACCACAACTACCAGAGCGCGGTTGGGCAGAGCGGCATCTTCGCGGGCGATAGTGGCTTCAACCTGATCGTCTCGGGCAACACCCTGCTCAAGGGTGGGGCGCTGGCCACCACGGGGAACCCCAGCGAGAGCCGCCTCAAGACGGCCAGCCTCACCTATGAAGACCTCAGCAACGTCCAGAGCACCAAGAGCAGCTCCGTCTCGGTCAGTGCCAGCTACGGCTCAGGTAACAGCCTCGCCTCCACGCTCGCCAGCAATGCCCAGAGCAACGCTTTGGGCAACGCCAGCAGCCTGCTGGCCGCTGGCAAACGGAACGGCAGTGAAAGCAGCCAGACCCTCGCCTTCATCCAGGGCCAGGTCGACATCACCGGCACAGGGGACGCTGCCACCGACGCCAAGAGCCAGGCCGCTGCGGCCACGCTCACCAGTCGTGACGCGGCAACGGCCAACGGCGCGCTAGCCAACAGCCTCAGCCTGCAAGAGGCCGGCAAGCTCCAGCAAGAACTCCAGACCGAACGCGAAAACGCCCGTGCTGCGCAGTTGGTGGGGCAGGTCATGACCAACAGTATCGGTGACGTCTCCAAAGACAAATGGGCCGAAGGCAGCTGGCAGAAAACCGCCCTGCACGGCATGGCAGGCGCGATCGAAGCCGCGATTGCGGGCGGCAAGATCGAGGTCGGCGCCCTGGCCGGCATGGCCAACGAGCAGTTGATCCCGATGATGGAGGCTTTCCTTGCAAGTGAGTACAAGATCACCGAACGCAGTGACCCCGAGAACTTCAAAGCCCTGATGAAAGCGGGCAGTGCCCTGGCCGGGTTGGCAGTAGGGGCGATTGCCAGCGGCGGGGATGCGCAGAACACCGCGCTGGGCGGCTCGGTGGCGCTGACGGCGACGGAGAATAACTATCTCAAGCACACAGAAGCCAAGGCATTACGAGACAAGCTGCAAGCCTGTAAGCAGCAGCAATGCAGTGCTTCCGAACGAGACAAAATTCTCGCTGAATACGAGTCGATTTCTGGGAAGAACAACATTGAGTTGGCGAATTGCAAAGATGACACGTGCCGTGAGCGCTTGTTGTCTGATGTCGCCAGTACGATGGAAATGAAGGAAGCCTACGATGCCATCAAGGCTGTTAGTGGAAGTGGTACCTTGCTCGCGCTGCAACAGAACACGGCACAAAGCGTGAAAAAGTCTGAGCAGGCACAGGCAGCAAGAGAGGAGCATGCTGCCGGCGTCAAATCGCTCATAGCGCAGACCTGCAGAGGCTTGAGTACGGACCAATGCAGTGCAAAATTCCAGGCGAACCGGCAGCTTCTGGAAGATCTGACGATTGGAATGATTCCGATCATCGGCGACATTAAGAGCTTTAGCGATGCAGAAACGTTTGGTGATTATGGCTGGGCCGTCGTGGGTGCGCTTGGCGGACCTCTGGGCGATACGGCCAAGGCACTGCGCACGGGTGGAAAGGCCGCCGATGCGCTGCATGACGTTGCCAATATTGAGAAGACCGTGGACAAAGCCACGGATGCAGGAGGGTCGGTACATACGGCAGAAAGAACTGCAGACGCAGCTGCAGACAGTACGAAGCTGACGCGTGCGGATGGCTTACCTGTTGTTGAAGTCAAAGCAGGATCGAAGGGGGATTGGGACAAAGCCATCAATGGCAAGCTTGATGCAAGCACAGCCTATAAACTCGACAACGGTCACGTCTATGTCACAGACGCGTCTGGGCGGGTCAAGGCCGTCGAAGGGCAGTTGGACCTGAACAAGATGGACCGCAATACCTACCAGCAATGTGCCACAGGCAAGTGCGGTAATCCTGGCGATGATGGTGGGCATCTGATCGCCAGCTCGCTGGGTGGAGCGGGAGATAGGATCAATATCGTTCCTCAAGCCTCAACGCTGAATCGCGGGGACTGGAAGGCAATGGAAAATGAGTTTAGGGCTGAGCTCAATAGAGGAAAGACGGTGTCAATTAAAATCGAGGTTGGGTATCCTCCCGGGGGTGGGGTGAGGCCGAATGCATTCCAGGTTTCTGTAACGGTCGATGGAAAAGCACTTGCACCATACCGCTTTAATCAGTGAGGAAAAAATGACTGTGGAAGAAGCCTATCAATCATTGGCGAATGAGATTTTAGAGTGCGTCTCTGGGGAACAATGGGATTTCGCACGATCAAGTGTCAAGATTTTTTCTCGAATGACTCAGACGGATATAGAGCGAAAAAATGGGGAGTCCTCGTATGTCAATGAGAAATTTTCGGCATTCGATGTGGGAATGAAGGCTTCGGCTGCTGCCCTTTATCTCCGCGATAACCTTCTCGCCACCACTGGTCAGCGCATCTGGGGCCTGACCTTTACGCTCTACCCGGACGGCAAGTTCAACATCGAATATGACTACAACAAGCCGGAAGACTACGAGGAAACCGATGAAGTGATTTCGGGTGATCAGGCCAACGCATCGCTGGGCAAGCTGGAGTAAATCTGTCAGGACGCAGGCCGTCACCAATAAATTCACGACCAAGCTAAGCAAAGGGCCGGAGGTGAAGTGCAGCGGTCGGGTGAGTGAATCGATAAGGTAATCAATAATCTTCAGAATTCGGATAAGGGGGCTGACGCGATTAAGGCTATCGAACCCGTAACCCGGAGTAGGTCGGAAAAGCCGTAGGCGCCTTCCGACGTTGGGGGGCATGTCCGAGCCACGGACGTGAGCCTGGAAGCGAGCCGCAACATCCTGCTCGAAGCGGCCAGCAACACCTCTACGCTGGACAACACCAACAGCGGTGCCAACTACGGCCTGGGCGTCACCGTGGGGCTCGGCTCTCAAAACGGCATCAGCTTCCAGATCTCGGCCAGCCAGAGCCGCGGCATGGCGAGCGGCAGCGAAACGACCTATGACAACAGCCTGATCGAAGCGAGCAACCGCCTCACCCTCAAGAGCGGGGGAGACACCACGCTCTCCGGCGCCCAGCTCAAGGCCAAGGAAGTGAGCGGCAACATCGGTGGCGACCTCAAGGTCGTCACCCTGCAAGACAGCTCGAAATACGACAGCAAGCAAACCAGCGGCGGTTTCAGCATCAGCCTGTGCATTCCGCCGATCTGCTACGGCCAGGTCGTCAGTGGCAGCGTCCAGTACGCACGGGACAGCATCAACCACAACTACCAGAGCGCGGTTGGGCAGAGCGGCATCTTCGCGGGCGATAGTGGCTTCAACCTGATCGTCTCGGGCAACACCCTGCTCAAGGGTGGGGCGCTGGCCACCACGGGGAACCCCAGCGAGAGCCGCCTCAAGACGGCCAGCCTCACCTATGAAGACCTCAGCAACGTCCAGAGCACCAAGAGCAGCTCCGTCTCGGTCAGTGCCAGCTACGGCTCAGGTAACAGCCTCGCCTCCACGCTCGCCAGCAATGCCCAGAGCAACGCTTTGGGCAACGCCAGCAGCCTGCTGGCCGCTGGCAAACGGAACGGCAGTGAAAGCAGCCAGACCCTCGCCTTCATCCAGGGCCAGGTCGACATCACCGGCACAGGGGACGCTGCCACCGACGCCAAGAGCCAGGCCGCTGCGGCCACGCTCAGCCTTGGCGCGCGGCAATCTGCTTCACGCTGGGCGAAAGTTCGCTTGAAGAAATCGATCGCCAATACCTTGAATTTGCCCTCGGCTTGATGCTTCTGCTGAATGGTGTGGAAACGCGAAACCAACGACTGGATTACCCTAAGCCTGACCGTGAAGCGGCAGAGTACGGCATTGCTTTTCTGAATGAAGCGCTGGTTCCACTCTGGCACAAATGCGGCAGCGAACTGGGTTTGCCAACTCGGAACCTCATTGCGTCAGCCAGGCAGGTGTCGGCTCTGCTTTCGCGTTGGGCCTCTCAGCATTGAAGGCATGTCGGCAAGGCTATCGATAGCACAGTGGCGCCCGCCCAAAGACCACCCCGTAGAACGGGGTGGCCAGAGAAGAAACAACGCGCACGGAGAGCGATCCTCCGTGTGCACCTCAACGTCTACTTCCTTTCTCGCTATCCGACCGGCCAAGGTCAGAATTCGTGTTCCCCGCTGCCAAGCGAGAAGCACGGCACTTCACTGCAATGGGCTGCCAAGCCCTTCCCCGTCAGGGGATACACACAGTTTCCACCGCTGGCAGTTTTCGAGTGCACTGTCGTGCGTTCCGTCTGGCTTGAGTGATGAATTCTCGCCATTCAGTCAGACTCTACTCTCCGCCTCTCCCTCTCTTGTGCCATTCCGGGTGCCACCCCGGTCAATCGGCCGTCAGAGATTCCCACGTTAGCCCACTACGTCAAACCCACGATTTGAGAGATGGAGTCTCAAGGTCAAGGCATCGCATACGCTTCATGGCTTGCGCCACTTTCGGCCTACGATGTTCCAGAGCATCGGCTTACCCGCCCGACCTCTCACCGACTCATCACGCCCGTAGGCGCATCTCCAAGGGTTTTTACTCGGATGGGGGACTCACACCCCCAGTTACAGGCTTAAGCTATCCAGAGACCCACGCATTTCCGCGTGGTGCCGGGCAGTCCAGGTTTCCCCTCGTGCCCCTGTAGGATTTCTCCCCGCTTGCGCGGTTCGCGTCAGTTCGCGACTACCTCATCAGCCCACCTGCCAAGCCCGGGTTGCGCCATTCGTTTTTCGAACGCCCCCCGGGACGGATTTTCACCGTTTCGTAGTGAACAGGGTTTGTGCGCGTTGCCGCGCGTCCCGTGTCCGTGTCGCCCAACTTCACGATCCGGACTATCCGGATCGTGGATTGGGTCGAAAGCAGGCTGTCGCCCGCTAGCGCCCGTTTCAGCCGCACCAGCCAGTATTACCCGGCATGCAGCTAAGGCGGTGTGCGAGAGGTTGGCGACCTCTCGCGTGTCTTTCGACATGTGTGTTTTTGCAGTTGGCAGCCTGCCCGCTGAGTCCTCTGGCGTAGCCCGAAGGCTCACCAGGCAGGCTGCCGCACATGCAAGTCACCCCGGCTTTCGCCGGGTCCATCTCCTCGTTTGGTGACTGTCCTGTTTGTGTATAGGTCCAGGACGGCCGTGCTTCGCACGGAACATCATTACATTCGGTGCTTCCGCACCGAATCACATGACAAACACAAGCCTTGCTCGCCGTCATGCCGCACTCATCGGCCTATACATCTGTGTCTCCACTACAGATGTATCACGTCATGACAAATGCAAATCCACCATCACTCCCACTCTCTCGCTCGAAGTCGGCGGCGCTCTCGCGCGTCATTGGCCTGGTATCCAAGGGCTACGAACTGGTGCGCCACTCGGTGCGCGAGCGAGCAGCCTGGACATTCCGCCGGACGCACGAAGAGATGGCTGATTGGTTTGCGCTGCTTGAAGCGCAACTCAAGCGCCGCCGCAGCGACGAAGTGGCGCTGAGCTTGCAGCGGATCGCCCGCCAACCCGGCTTTGCGGGCGTGCGGGAACAGAGCTGGCGTTTGTGCCAGTTCGCGCGCCAGAACGGCTATGCGGAGGAGCTGCCGTTTCTGTATTTCGTCTCGAAGGTGTCACAGGGCGAGCGCGTTCTCATTTAAGCGTTCTACGGTTGAACGTGCGAGCTTCGGCCGGGATGCGCGCTCACATTCGGGCCTCCCAGCGTTCTTGGCGGCCGAGCCTTTACGGCTTGGACGGGCGGATGAAGCTCACCTCGGGGAAGGTGATGCGCGTGAGAATCTCCAGCTTCTTGTCGACCGGCAATTCGCCGCGGTACTTCTTGACCACCGCTGAGGCATCCCGCTCGACCTGTCCGTCCTGCACCTTTTCAAGGCTGGTGACGTTGCTGACGTGGCCGGTGATGGCTTCGGCGTTGACCACGCCCAGCACCATGGCGCGGTTCAACAAGGTGGAGCGGAAGGCGTGCATGCCGACGATGCGGGCGTTCGGGGTTTCATCGCGCAGGTCGATCTCGCCCAGGAACTTGCGGAACCAATCTGCGGCTTTTGGCGAGGCTCTGCCGGCCGAAGCAGGGAAGGCCTGGAAGAGCAAGGTGTCGCCCCGCGCCTTGGCGGCCGCCACATAGTCCAGAAAGCCCAGTTCTATCAGTTTGGGGTGAAGAGGCAGTTTCCGTTTGGACCCTGCGGTTTTGACGGACTTGTCGATATTGGCGTGCCCTTCGGATTCGGGGGTGATATCCAGATACCACGTGCCGGTACGGGCGTCTTGCAGGATGTCGATTTGGGGGTTCAACTGGCACAGTTCATTGACCCGGGCGCCCGTAAACAATCCCAGATGCGGCAGCCAGTACTGGTGGGCCGAAGCAGGGTCGCGCGCGAATGCGGCCATTTCCTTGCCCTCAAATAGCCGCTTGAGCTCTTCGGGCGCGAAGGCACGTTGTCCGCCTTCGGCGTCGCGCCGCTTGCCGATGTACTGAACGCCTTCCGAGGTCAGGGTCATGGGCCAGCCATGGTCCTGCCACTTGCGCCGGCAATAGCGGATGAAGGGGGTCATCACCGCCAGGTAGGTGCCGTCGAAAGTGCCTTTGCTCATTTCGCCGCGCCCCTGGGTTGCCAGTTCGCGCGGGCTCAGTTTTTCCTGTCGGCAGATATCTTTCCAGCGGGGCGGCAGGGTTTGCACCGCCTCGAAGTAGGCTTCGAGGTCTGTCTGCGTAAGCGAGCCGATGGGCTTGTCGCCCACGATGTCGACCAGCAGCGGCATGACGGCGCTGACTTTGCGCAGCATGGCCGTCTTGCCGAGCTTTTTGTAGTACTCCAGATAGTTCTGGGTCACCTCGGAGAGCATGGGCGTATCCAGACGCCGTGCCAGTTGAGGCGTGGGCTCGTCCTTGCCTTCGTACCGGCTGAGCAGCTTGTCGTTGGTGCGGATCGCCATCCGTCCGTAGGCCAGAGACAGGCGCCGCATTTCTGCGTCAGAGGCTTTGAGCTGGTAGCGGTAGAGCTGCAGAAATTGCTCGAGGGGTCGGCGAAGCAGTTCGTAGTCCCCGATGGCCACCGCGCTCTTGAGGACGCGATTGGCTTCAGCGTAGCCAGACTGGTAGTCCTCGATTTCTTCGAGGGTGTAGGTGCCGCTTTCTCGCCGGGCTTCGTCGCCGGCGAGGCTGGCGGCCTCGGCATGCAGGCAGATGGCGTCGATGGTCTCAGGCGTCAGTGCATCAATGCGCGTGATGACCTGGAGGTGCTGGCGGGCAAGGCGGCTGGCCTGCGCTTGTCGTTTCGCGCTCCACTCAGCGGTCAGGCGCGCTTCTTCTTCCCGATGACGCTCAACGGCGGTTCGGTAGTCCTTGGTGCGCAGGGAAAACGTGATTTCCTTCTTGCCAGGGTAGCAAGCGAGGATGTCGGTAGGGATGCGCCGGCGAAGGTAGTAGCTGCCGGATTTGGGATGGCGCTGAAGGCCGGTGGGAAGCATTGGCATCGTTCGTAAAGTCCTGGAACCGAGTATAGGAAGCCAGGAACTTCATGAATTTCTTCGCTGCCAATGTGTCTACCTGTTGTGTAGAAATCGGCCTCAAAACCACCTGAGACAGCAACGAGTTTCTATGAAATCAACAAGTTAGAGCAAATTGGCGGAGAGGGTGGGATTCGAACCCACGGTAGGCTTACACCTACGCCTGATTTCGAGTCAGGTACATTCGACCACTCTGCCACCTCTCCGCGAGCCGCGCATTATATAGGGCTTGGCGGGTTTGTCCAGCTTTTACGTCGGCTTTCAGCCTTTGTGGAGAATCGCCTTGCCGTCGACCAGTGCGTCGACCTGAGCCAGGGTGACTACGGGGACTCCGGCGGCTTCGAGCATCTTATGGCCTTGCTTGAAACTCTTGGCGACGAGGAAGGCTGCTGCGACGGGGGTGCAGTTGGCTTCCTTGGCGATTTCGACCAGGGCGGTGGCGGTACGGCCGTTGGAGAGGAAGTCGTCGACGATGGCAACGCGCAGTCCCGGCGTGAGGTATTTCTGGCTGACGACCATCTTGACCTGTCCGCCCTTGGTGGGTGAAGGGATAACACGCGAAATGGAGGGGATCTCGACATCCGGATGGTATTTTTTGCCATAAACCATCGGGATATCGAGTTCCAATGCCACCATCAGGCCTGGGGCGATGCCGCTGGCTTCGGCGGTGAGGATCATGTCCGGCTTGAACTGACGCAGGCGGGCGGCGATCTCACGGGCCATGCGCTGCATGAAGCCTGGCTCGATGCGGTGATTCAGAAAGTGGTCGATCTTGAGAATTTCGTTGCCCTGAACAATGCCTTCGCGTTCGATACGGTCAGCGAGTTCTGGCATCGGGCTGTTCAATGAGATGGTCATGGTGGCGTACGTTTGGATGAGGATTTGGGCGCTAAATGGACAAACCGGGCTCGTGTTGCCGCGAGCCCGGTTTGTCTGCTGAGTGTGCGTGGGCTTACTCCGGACGCATCTGCGGGAAGAGGATGACATCCCGGATCGCCGGGCTGTCGGTCAGCAGCATGACCAGACGGTCGATGCCGATGCCGCAGCCGCCGGTGGGCGGCAGACCGGATTCGAGCGTGCGGATGTAGTCGGCGTCGTAGTACATGGCTTCTTCGTCACCGGCGTCCTTGGCCTTGGCTTGCGAAAGGAAACGCTCGGCCTGGTCTTCCGGGTCGTTCAGCTCGGAGAAGGCGTTGGCGATCTCGCGGCCGACGATGAAGAGTTCGAAACGCTCGGTGATGCCGGGGTTGGCATCCGAGGCGCGGGCCAGCGGGCTGACTTCTACCGGGTAGTCGATGATGAAGGTGGGGTTCCACAGCAGCGATTCGGCGGTTTCTTCGAAGAACGCGAGTTGCAGTGCACCGATGCCGACTTCGCCCTTGGGCAGCGCCTTGCGCTGGGCCAACTCGGCACGCAGCCAGGCTTCGTCGGTGAGTTGGGCTTCGGTGAATTCCGGGCAGTACTTCATCACGGCCTGAATCACGGTGAGGCGGTCGAAGGGCTTGCCCAGATCGAGGTCGCGGCCCTGATACTGGAACTGCTCGGTGCCCAGTGCTTCGCGCGCGGCATGGCGCAGCAGGCCTTCGACGAAGTCCATCAGCGTGCGGTAGTCCGCATACGCTTCGTAGAACTCGATCATCGTGAATTCAGGATTGTGGCGCGGGCTGAGGCCTTCATTGCGGAAGTTGCGGTTGATCTCGTAGACCTTTTCCATGCCGCCGACGACCAGACGCTTCAGGTAGAGCTCCGGTGCGATACGCAGGAACATCTGCTGATCCAGCGCGTTGTGATGCGTAATGAAGGGTTTGGCCGAAGCACCGCCGGGGATCGGGTGCATCATCGGGGTCTCAACTTCGAGGAAGCCGTGATTGTCCATGTAGCGGCGGATCGCGGAGATCAGCTTGCTGCGGGCGATGAAGGTGGCGCGCGAATCGTCGTTGGTGATGAGATCAAGATGGCGCTGACGGTAGCGCATTTCCAGATTCGACATGCCGTGGAACTTGTCCGGCAGCGGGCGCAGACACTTGGAGAGCAGGCGGATGGTTTCGGACTTGACCGAGAGCTCGCCGGTCTTTGTCTTGAACAGGCTGCCGGTGGTGCCGACGATGTCGCCGATGTCCCAGGCCTTGAAGGCGGCATAGACTTCTTCGCCCACGCCATCACGGGTGACGTAGAGCTGGATGCGGCCGGACATGTCCTGAATGGTGATGAAGCTGGCCTTGCCCATCACGCGCTTGAGCATGATGCGGCCAGCGACCGTGACCGATACCGGGGTGGCCTCGAGCTCTTCCGGGCTCTTCTCGCTGTAGCCGGCATGCAGCTTGTCGGCGAGGTTTTCGCGACGGAAGTCGTTCGGATAGGCTTTGCCCGTTTCGCGCCAGGCAGCAAGTTTGGCGCGGCGCTCGGCGATGATGTGGTTCTCGTCCTGCGCGGGTTGTTCGACGGGCGGGGTGGTCTGTTCGGACATGATCGGTGTCTTGGGCAAGGTGATGCCGGCAGCGTGCTGGCGAAAGTCCGCTATTTTGACCGATCGGGGGGCACCTCGCCAGTCGCGTGCAGCCTTGGAGACGGCTATTTGAATAGCTCGTCGATATCCGCCTGCAGATCCAGCATGGGGGCAGGGGCTTGTTTGAGTGCGCCGAGCTTGAGCAACTCTTCGAACTGCTGCACCTGATTGCGCCCATTTTCCTTGCCGTAGTACAGCGCGTCGTCGGCGTGGCCAAGGATTTCGGCCGGCGAGAGGGTGGGGTCAATGCGTGCGTAGCCTACCGAACAGGTGACCTGGCCAACCTGCGGGAATTCATGCTTTTCCACGGTTTCGCGGAAGCGTTCGAGGATGTGGGCTGTGTTGGTCGCCGAAACATGGCGCAGCAGGATCACGAATTCTTCGCCGCCGAAGCGAAACAGCTTGTCACTGCCGCGAAAGCTCTTGCGTAGCAGATCGGCCACGCGGATCAGCACTTCATCGCCAAAAAGGTGGCCAAAACTGTCGTTGATACGCTTGAACTTGTCGATATCCACGACGGCCAGCCAGCAGTGACGGTCTTCCTCATGCTCACTGGTTTGGTGCTCTTCGCGGCGATGGGCGGCTTGCTGGGCAAGGTCTATGAAACGATCGAAATTCTCGTCGAAGGTCTTGCGATTGTTCAGGCGGGTGAGGGTGTCGAGCTCGGCGTAGTCAAGCAGGCCGACGTGTTCGGCGTAGATCGCCAGTAATTCATGCACACAGGCACACAATTCGTCGACCGGGCGCTCATTGCAATGGACTTCTGCCACGGCGACCGGGCAGCCTTGCGGGCCGACAGCAAAACCCAGCACGAAGCCGCCTTCTTCCTTATGGGTCGTGACGCCCGAGGGGGCGAGCGCACATTCTTCGAGCAGGGGTTCGGCTGCGAGGTGGGTTTCGTCAACGTCGAGGTGATCGAAGTTGGTCGTGGCTGATTCACCGCCGGCGACTGCCCAGGCCAGCGGTGCCGTGAGATAGCCGCTGGGCGTGGCACGGAAAACGTGGAGCAGGGCGAAGCGTGCATCGAGGATCTCCAGCGTAGCCACCACCAGTGATTCGGCAATGGCAAGGCGATCCCGCGAGGCTTCGAGGGACTGGAGCTTCTTCAGCAGACGCAGGAGGGCAACTTCGGTTCGCATCAGCGGGGGTCCGGAAACGGGCAGGGCTTCGTGTCATTTACGACGCGAAGGCCCCGGGCTTGATCCTGTACCCCCGGGTAGATCGCAAAAAAACTGTTTCAGTCGATCTGGCGGCGCAAAACCCCGATTGGCGGGGCCCAGGCGTCCGCTGGTTTCTTCTTGCGGGTGACCAGGGTGAGCTGGGCCGGCTGGAAGACGTTGGCGTTGTGGGTGACCGGGGTAGTGATCAGGTATTGCGCGCGGGTGGCGCGCAAAAACGCCCCGACACGGTCGATATTGGCGACGTCGAGGTGGGCGAAGGGCTCGTCGATGAACACGAAGCCGCCGGGGCGGGCATCGTCCATCAGGAGGCCAATCAGCAGGATCAGGGATTTCATGACCTGCTGGCCGCCTGAGGCCTCGCCGTCGTTGAGCGTCTGGGCGCCTTTCTGGTCGAAGTCGAAAGCTACTTCGAGGCCGGCGGCGGCGAGCGTGCTGTCGTCGTTATCCAGTACTGGTACTGGGCATTCGACGTTGATGCCGGCGAGCTCACCGAGCGCGCGCAGGTTCTTGCCGTACTGGCGCACGGTGGCGCGCAGGCGGGCGATGTAGGCGGCGCGGGCTTCGTCCACCATCTGCTTGGTGCGCTCGGAGTAGGCCATGCGCTGGCCGTAGTCGCCCTCGCGCTGATGGAGCTCCAGCCCGAGTTTTTCCTTGATGACCAGCACGTTCTCGTCGGTAGGCCATTCGCCGTCGACGATGCGGCGCTTGAGGCGCGAGAGTTCGTTGCGTGCGCCCGAAAGACCGCCGTAGTGCTCAGCAAGCTCTTCCTGAGCGGCGGGTGAGAGCCAGTCGGCCGGCATGCCGCGACGCTTACTGCGCAATTTCAGGAGTCGGGCGGCCTGCTCCAGGCGCTGCGGCCGTGATTCGGTGGCCATGCGCGCGAGCACCTCGCGGGCAGCAGCCAGATCACGCGAGCGGCGGTCGGTTTCGATGGCAATGCCGGAGAGGCGCTCCTTGCACTGGTCGACCTTGCTACGGGCCTCGTTGAGCGTGGCTTCGGCCTGCTGCTGGGCGGCCTGCAAACTGGCCTTGTCCTGCTCGGCGGCTTCGAATTCGGCGGCGCGGGCCAGCATCAGTTCGGCGGCCTGCATGCCGAGGAGCTTCTGGCGTGCGGTCTGCATTGCAGCCTCGCTCTCGTCCTGCTTCTTGCGGGCCCAGGCGAGTTGCTTGTCGAGCTCACCAACTTCCTGCTGCAGGGCTTCGAGGCGGGCGGTGCGGGCCAGTTCGCCGAACCAGAAATCGTGCGGCACGCCCAGATGACGGGCGCCACGGCGCTCGCGGTGATAGCCCTCGCGGGTGATCCAGTCTTGCTCGCGCGGCAGTTTTGAAGCGGCCTGAGCGTTGTCGACGCGGCGGATACGGTTCAGGAGTTCGGAGAGCCACTTCGGAGGCTCGCCGGCAAAACGCACCACTTCGAGCAGGCTGCCGGGATGGGCGTCGGGGCACGGGGCGCGGTCTGACACCACAAAGTGGCGGAAGCGCTCGCGCTCGCCCAGCGCCCAGGCGTCATGGCGATCGCCTTCGTTTTCAAGCAGGATCAGCGAGCGGTAGGGGCGCAGGATGGCCTCGATGGCGCCTTGCCAGCTCACATCCGTGACTTCGGTGATCTCGGCGAGCAGCTTGTGCTCTATGCCGGCATCATTGAGCGCACTGCGGAAACGCTGCACTTCGCTGTCGTGTGGCGTGCCACCCTTGCCCTGTGCTTCACGCAGGCGGGCGGTGACGTCCTCGAAGCGGGCGGTAAGTTCGCGCACCTTCGTGCGCACAGCCTGCCACTCGTTGTAGGCATTGGCGGCGGCGTCTTCGGAATCCAGTGCAGCAGCACCATGCTCCTTGGCCACGCGTTCGCGCAAGGCATCCCGCTCGGCGAGCTTTTTCTCTACGTCGCGCAGGGCGTCACGGGCGGTGAGCCACTGGCTGTCGATCTCTTTCTGGCGTTTGCTGGCTTCTGTGAGCCAGGCTTCGGCCTGGGCCTTTTCACCGGCCAGCGCGGCGACGCGTTCTTCCGAGGCGGCACGGGTTTCGATGGCGGTAATCACTTCATGGCGGGCGCGCTTGAGCTTGTCGCGCCAGCTGGCGATTTCGCTCTGCAATTCGGCGATTTCCAGACGTGGAATGGCCTCGGCCTCCAGTGCGGTGGCCTCGGCTTGCAATTCACGGCCTTCGAGGAAGCGATCCGCCTCGATGCGGCGGGCTTCGGCTTGCGCCTTGAGCTTTTCCAGGTCCAGCGCCAGCGCTTCCAGCTCGCGCTGGGCGGTCTTCTGCTCTTCGCGAGCGGCTTGATAGTTGTCCAGTACTTCCTTGTCGCCGAACACGTCGAAGACCAGATCGAGGAGCGCCCGCGGCGAGTATTCGCAAAGCTTGTCGGTGTCGCCCTGCTCGAGCGACAGCACTTTGGCGATGGCCGGTGTCAGACCGGCGTAAGCCAGGCGCGACTGGTAATCGCGCAGGCCCACGAACTGGGCTGTTTCCTCCAGCTGCTCGACCGTGACATTGCCATCCTCGATGCAGTACTCACGGCTCCAGTCGCCACCGGCGCGCTTGACGCGGCAGGCCAGGGTGACCTGATCCTTGAGGCAGGGGAAGAAGGGGCGCTTGCCGGTGTTGCCGGGTTGATTCGACACCGTGGCGCGGATCCACGCGAAGCCGTGGTTCGAGCGGCGCACATAGCGGCGGAAATCGCGCTTGCCCGAGCACTTGAGCGCGAAGAGGGTGCGCATGGCGTCGAGCAGGGTGGTCTTGCCGGAGCCATTCGGGCCGACGATGGTGATGATGTGGGCATCCAGCGGCAGCGTGAAACGGCGCCAGAAATCCCAGTGAACGAGTTCGATATCGCGGATGTGGAACATCGGGTGTCCTGTAAGGGATTAGCGGCGGGCTTCGACTTCGTCGTCAAGCTCGTCGAACAGTTCTTCTTCGTCTTCGCCCATCCCGGCGGGCAGTGCGCGGCCGGCGGCGGCGAGCACGTCGGCGAGGGTGCCGTTGATGATGCGGTCGGCCAGCACGCGGTAGTCCAGCAGTACGTCGAGCAGCGGACCTTCATGCAGATAGCCGTTGCTGCGTACGATGAAACCGAGGCGGGCGAGCTTGCCCAGTGCGAAGTTGCGGATCTTGGTACGGCCGCCGAGCTGGGCGCCAAAGTCGGCCAGCAGTGAGGCTTCAGAGATCGCGCCGGAGACGGTGTCGCCATGCTCGATGGGTTTTTCCTGGCCAAACATGTCGTTCTGACCGTCGTCACCGAGTTGGCGGCGGCCGAGTTGGCGCTCGCGCTTGGGCAGGATGATCAGCGCCCAGATCACGATTAGCAGCGCGATCTCGTCGCGCGTGAGGCCCATGGTGCTGGCTTGATAATCGCGGCCGCCAAATACGGCGTCCATGACTTCATCCTTGAGACCTACGGCAACATGTTCGGCGAAGGGGTTGTCGAGCAGTTGCAAGCCCACTGCCGCGAGGTTGGTTTCCAGCTCGAGACGGAAGGCTTCATCGACCAGAGCGCGGCGCACCTGGGTATCTGCGCGTGGTAGCCAGCGGTGGGCCAGCAGGCGGGCGGTGAGTTCGGTGATTTCGATGTTCATGGCTTGGGTTCCACGACAGTGGCGTCACGCCGCACGACATTACCGGCGGACATGTGCGAGATTTCGTCTTCCATGACTTCGACCAGCCAGTCTTCAAGCTGCAGGTCGTAGGGCATCTGGGTGAGGTCGGCCACCGGGCCGGAGGCACCGGCTTCCTCGTTGCCCAGCAGCGAGAGCAGCGAGAGGCGATAGCTGGCCGGGCCAAAGCCGCCGCCCAGAATGAGCTTGCTGGCCGGCACAGCCGTCGGGATGCCGGCGAGTTTGTCGGAGAGCTTGATCAGCAGGCCAAGGTCTTCGGACGGGGCGACTTCGTCCTGCGGCGCATCTTCGGCCGGTGGCAGGGTGGCATCGGCTTCCATCTGGCGCACTTCTTCGGAGAGCGAGCTTTCCGCGCGGTCGAGCAGCTCATGGCCGCCGGCAATGAACTGCATCTGTGGCCCGGCGCCTAGCGCGCCATCGGCCAGCGCGGCGATGCGGCGCACATCCAGGCTACGCAGCCAGGCAGCGGCGTCCGAGGACGACACGCCGGAGGCGCCGAGCGTGACGCGCTGTGATTCGATCTTGTTGAGGGCGCGCTGGAAGGCCGCGTCGACCCGTGCCAGGCGGCTTTGGGCCAGGCCGATGGCGTGCGCGACACGGCTGGTCTCGGGGCTGATTTCGTCTTCCGCGAGCAGACCACGCAGGATGGTGGTGCCTTTTTCCAGCCAGCGCACATTGCCGGTGAGGCGCGAGCGGGCGTCGAGAATGCGGAATTCGGAGCCTGAGGCGATGGCGTCTTCAAAGGAAGCGGTCAGCGCATTGAGCTTGGCCAGCAGATGCTGCAGCACTTCCGGCGTGATCGTGCCGGTGGCCTGCATGCCGGCGAGCTGGGTGGTGAGGAAGCCCAGCTCGGAATCTTCGTTGTCGCCGAATCTGAGCAGCATGGCCATCGCAGCCACGGCGTTTCGGCCACTGTCGGAGAACTGGTAGCTGCCGTCTTCGCCGTACACCAGCAGACCGTTGCCACGCAGGCGGCCGAGCACGGTTTCGAGCTTGATCGGATCGATGTAGGCGAAGTGCCGGCGCAGCTCGTCTGGCTCCCAGCGCGGGTGATCGGCGCGGGCGCTGATCTCGCGCAGCACATGCAGGCGGACGAACACCTCTTCCTCGCCGCCACGGAACAGCGTGATGAAGGTGTTGATCAGCTCGCGCGAGCGCACCAGCGACCACAACGCCGGGACGTCGTCGGGCTCGACGCCAGGGGTGAGGAAGCCGGCGAGGTCGAAGTCTGGAATCGGGGCGGACTGTTCGATCATGCGTGGGCCGGAGAGACGGAAGCCGGCCGGCCGGCTTCCGGGGTTGAGCGCAGCAGGCCTTACACGCCCTGCTTGAGGCTGGCTTCGATGAAGCCATCCAGGTCGCCATCGAGCACGCCCTGGGTGTTGCCCACTTCGTAGTTGGTGCGCAGATCCTTGATGCGGGACTGGTCCAGCACATACGAGCGGATCTGATGGCCCCAGCCGATGTCGCTCTTGGTGTCTTCCAGTTTCTGCTGCTCGGCCTGGCGCTTGCGCAGTTCCAGCTCATACAGGCGGGCGCGCAGCATCTTCCAGGCTTCGTCCTTGTTCTTGTGCTGGGAACGGTCGTTCTGGCATTGCACAACGGTATTCGTCGGCACGTGGGTCAGACGCACAGCGGAGTCGGTCTTGTTGATGTGCTGACCACCGGCGCCCGAGGCGCGGTAGGTATCGGTACGCACGTCGGCGGGGTTGATCTCGATCTCGATCGAATCATCCACTTCCGGGTAGACGAAAACCGACACGAAGCTGGTGTGGCGACGCGCGTTCGAGTCAAACGGGCTCTTGCGCACCAGGCGATGCACGCCGGTTTCGGTGCGCAGCAGGCCGTAGGCGTATTCGCCCGTGATCTTGATGGTGGCGCTCTTGATGCCGGCCACTTCGCCTTCGGATTCTTCCATCAGCTCAACATTGAAACCCTTGCGCTCGCAATAGCGCAGGTACATGCGCTCGAGCATCTGGGCCCAGTCCTGCGACTCGGTGCCACCGGCGCCAGACTGGATTTCGATGAAGGCCGGGTTCGGGTCCATCGGGTTGTTGAACATGCGGCGGAATTCGAGGCCGGAGACGCGTTTTTCCACGTCGGCCACGTCGGCTTCAACGGCCACGAAGGTGTCTTCGTCGTCCTCGCCCACGGCTAGTTCATACAGATCGGCACAGTCGACGAGGCTCGCGGCCACGCCGTCGAGCACCATCACCACGCCTTCGAGTTCTTTTTTCTCGCGGCCAAGGTCCTGGGCGCGCTTGGGATCGTTCCAGATCGCCGGATCTTCGAGCTGCTTGCTGACTTCGATCAGTTTTTCCGACTTGTTGTCGTAGTCAAAGATACCTCCGCAGCTCATCTGCCCGGCTCTTGAGCTCGGACATCTTGTTGGCGACGGCGTTGAGGCGTTCTGCTTCCATTGTTGGCTTTCCGTGACAATTGCATTCGTTGAGGGCGCGGATTATACCCCTTTGCCTGCGTTTGCCCGGCCGCTCGCGCTATGCTGGGCCCCACGTCCGTATGGGCGGCCGGAGGCCTCTGGAAATGATCAAGATTCCTGCCCTGCGCCTGCGTGCCAAGCTGGTGCTGATCTTTGTGGCGATCAAGGTGCTGCCGCTGGTGCTGCTGGCTGCCCTGGCCTGGTCGGCTGCGCATCGCCTGGGGCACGCGCTGGGGCAGCGCGCCGCCGTGATGGCTGACAATATGGCCGGCTCGATCCGCGAAGTGGGCGATAAGGCCACCCAGGATGCCATCGTGGCGCTGGACGACCGCTCACGTGAGGCTATCGAGCGCCTCACCACTGACACGGCCCTGGCCGTGGCCGCCTTCCTGCACGAGCGCGACCGGGATCTGCAGGCTGCTGCCCTGCTGGAGCCGAATGAGGCCGGCTACCGGAATTTTCTCAGGCATCGCACGCGCGACTATTACCGCCATGGCGAGTGGAGGCTGAAAGCCGATGGCAGTGGCTGGGAGCCGGCTGTGCCACATTCGCCGGACCCGGCCAGCATCGCCCGGGCTGGCGAGGCCCTGCCGGACAATGCCAAATCCTTCCACGCGCGTCCGCCCGAGTACCGGGGCGAGCGCAGCGAACGGCCGCTCTACCTTGAAATGAGCTTCATCGGGCTGGATGGGCAGGAGAAGCTGCGCATCGTGGATGGTGAAGTGATGCGGCCGGGCCTGCGCAATGTGAGCCGGCGTGAAAACACCTTTGTGCGTGCCGAAACCTTCTGGCCCGAGTTGCGCCGCCTGCGTCCGGGCGAGATCTATGTTTCCGAAGTGATCGGCGCCTATGTTGGCAGCCATGTGATCGGGCCCTACACGCCGCAGGCCGCAGAGAAGGCCGGGATCGCCTTCGAACCGCAGAAATCGGCCTATGCCGGTACCGAGAACCCGCTTGGCCAGCGTTTTCGCGGCATCGTGCGCTGGGCCATGCCGGTCGTGCGCAGTGGCCGCATCACGGGCTATGTGAGCCTGGCGCTCGATCACGATCACCTGCGCCAGTTTACCGAACGCATCCTGCCGACCGAGGCGCGCTATACCCCGATCATCGATGCCATCGGTGGCAACTATGCTTTCATGTGGGATCACAAGAGCCGCGCCATTGCTCACCCGCGTGACTACATGATCGTTGGCTACGATCCGGCCAGCGGTGAGCAGGTGCCGCCGTGGATGGACGAAGAGCTCTACGTGGAGTGGAAGGGCTCAGGCAAATCTTGGGCGGAGTTTTCGGCGGACATTCCGCCTTTCCGGGACCAGAGCCTCAAGCGCAAACCGGCCGCAGCCCTGCTGGCGGCCGGCACCCTCGGGCTGGACTGCCGCTATCTGAATTTCTCGCCGCAATGCGCCGGCTGGAACCAGCTTACCGCGCAGGGCGGCTCGGGCTCCTTTGAGATCTTCTTCACCGGCTTGCAGAAGCTCACCACGGCGGCGGCGATTCCCTATTACACCGGTCAGTACGGCGATTCAGCGCGCGGCTTCGGTTTCATCACCATCGGCGCCAATGTGGACGACTTCCACCGCGCCGCGACCGATTCGGCGCGCCAGATCGGCCTCACCATCGAGCAGAAGAACGAGGCCTTCCGCCAGGAGCGGCAGGACATGCTGCAGATGGTGGAGAACAGCATGCAGCGCATGACGGTGGAGCTGGCTGGCTCCACCTTCGTGATGGTGGTGCTGGTGATCGGCATTGCCTTCTGGATGGCGAGTTTCCTGGCCGGCCACATCGGTGCGCTGGTGGAAGGCATCCGCCGCTTTGCTTCGGGGGATCGCAAGCAGCGCTTCGATGTGCGCTCGCGAGATGAGATGGGGGATCTGGCCCGTGCCCTCAACAGTATGGCCGAGACGGTGGATGATTCCTTCCTGCGCTCGGAGGAGGCGCGCCAGCGTGCGGAAGACGCCAGCCGGATGAAGAGTGATTTTCTCGCCAGCGTGTCGCACGAATTGCGCACTCCGCTCAATGGCATCCTCGGTTTCGCCGATCTGCTGGCGATGGATCTGAAGGATGTGGAGCAGCGCGAGCAGGCGCTCACCATTCGCAACTCCGGCAAGCATCTGCTGGGCGTGGTGAATGATCTGCTTGATCTGGCCAAGATCGAATCGGGCAAGATGACGGTACATGCCGAGCCGATCGATCTGCCGGCCTTCGTGGCTGACGTGGTGCGCGGCCATCGTGCCCATGCCGCAGGCAAGGGCCTTGAACTCCTGCTTGAGATGGCGCGTCAGGGGCCGTTGCCGGTACTCGAATCGGATGCGCTGCGCCTGCGCCAGATCCTCAACAACCTGATCAACAACGCCATCAAGTACACCGACCATGGTCAGGTCAGCGTGCAACTGGAGGCGGAAGGTACAGACCTGGTCTTTCAGGTGCGGGACACCGGCTGCGGTATCGCGGCCGAGGATCAGGAGGCGATCTTCGATCGTTTTGGTGGGGTAGGCAGCAAGGTGCAGCGCGACAAGGGCGGCAGCGGCCTGGGCTTGTCGCTGGTGCGCAAACTGGCCGGCCTGCTGGGGGGCCGGGTGAGCCTGGCGTCCGAGCCAGGTCGAGGCTCGCTATTTACTCTGCGGATTCCCCAGCAGCCGCGCGCTGACGAAGGAATACCGGGTGACGGGGCTGGCCCTGAACCGTCAGGCTCTGATAGCGATAAGTAACCAGGGCGCCCGGCGCGGGGGGCGCCTCCCGTTGGGCATCACTGAAGCCGCTGCCGAGGCTGAAACGCCGGCCATCCGGCGCTTCCACCAGCAGGGCACCGAGACGCCCGCGGTGCTTGCCCCGGCCCGGTACATGTCCGACGACTCTGGCTTCGGCATCCTGCCAGGGCTTGAGCTTCAACAGCACATCACTGCGCCCAGTGACATAGGGCGCGTCGGCCCGGTGCAGCATCAGGCCCTCGCCACCCGCCTTGAGAACGGCCGCCATGCGTTGCCTGAGTGCGGCGGCATCCGCCGCGCGGAATTGCTCGACGGCTTGCAGCCAGGGAATGCCTGCCGCAGCAGTCAGGCGCCGGATGGCGTCGGCGCGGGCGCTGAAATCGCCTGGGGCGCCCGGTAGTTCAAAAATCATGTAGCGCAGCTCGCGCCATTCGGCATCCACCGGCTGCGCCTTGCGCACGATGCCCGAGAGGCGCTCGAATGTGCCGCGGCCGGCCCACAGTTCGCCATCGAGCGGGGTGGCGGGCAGCGCCTGGATGAACCAGTCCGGCGCATTCACCGGATGGCCGCTGCGAAAGCTCAGGCGCTGGCCATCCCAGATGGCGCGAACGCCATCGAGCTTTTCGCTGACCAGATAAGCGCCGGGGTCAATGCCGTCCCGATAGAGCTCGGCCAGCAGGATTTCCGGCGCGGCAAGCGTGTGGAGCGAGAAAAGGCTCAGTAGCAGGCTGAGCAGTAGGCAGGGCAGATGGCGCATTGAAAGGCTCCCGGGCGATGCCGCGAGCTTAGCCGCCAGGGCTGGTTGCCCCATTCTGTCCGGAAGGGCTGGAGCCGGTTGAGCGCGCCACTCAGCTGGCTGGCGTGAGGACGCTGTGGGCGATTTCCAGCAGGGTCTCGCGCATGAAGCCGGTCAGCGGGTCGGAGGTGTCACGGCGGTGAATTACCACCGAGATCGGCAGGCGCAGGTCTTCTTCGTGCAGCGGCAGGATGGTCAGATCGCGATGGGTCGTGAAAAGGCGTGTGACCAGCTCGGGCAGCACCGCCACCAGCGGGCTCTGCTTGACCACGAACGGGATCGACAGCGGGGTGGCGGCGTGTGCTACCACCTGGCGGCGCAGGCCGCGCCGGTGCAGGGCTCGGTCGATCATGCCGGGGCCGTCGCCGGTATAGCTGGTGTGGATGTGGGGCAGGCCGGTGAGATCGGCGAGGCTGGGCTGATCCTTCAGCGTGATCAGGGCCGGGTTGAAGACGCAGCAGAAACCGGCTTCATACAGCGCCGTCTGCTCATGCACGGCGCGCACGCGGGGAAAGTGGCCGACCGCCAGGCGGATGGTACCGGCATCGAGTTCTTCGAGCTGACGTGAAGCGGGAATCGGCCGCACCGAGAGCTGCAGGCCGGGTGCTCGGGCGCGCAGCCGTGCCATCAGCGCCGGCAGCAGCAGAGCTTCGAGGGGATCGTTGAGGGCGATCTGGAACTGCTCGTTGATCCGGGCTGGATCGAAGCTGGCCTCTCCCAGCGCCAGGCTGCGGGCCGAAAGCAGGAGTTCGCGCACCGCCGGCGCCAGGCTGCGGGCACGACCGGTTGGCAGCATGGCGCTGCCTTCGCGGTAGAGGATGTCATCGTTGAAAAGCTCACGCAGACGGGCCAGGGCATGACTCATGGCTGGCTGGCCGATACACAGCCGGGCGGCGGCGCGGGTGACGCTGGCTTCGCTCACCAACGCATCGAAGGCGACGAGCAGGTTGAGGTCCAGACGCCGGAAGAGGCTGTGGTCAATATCGTTCATGTCGATACTGTAGATCAGACCAATCAATTTTTACGATTGTATGGTGATGTTTAAACTGGTTTTTTACCTGGATTTTCACTTCATGCCAGCTTCTGCCGCATCCGGTCCGTCGTCTCTGCGCCCACGCCTTCTGGCACTGGCGGCGGTCACCAGCGTCGAATTCATCGAAAACGGCATGGTGATGTTTTCGGCCAGCCAGATCATGGCTGGCCTGCAGTTTTCGGCGGCTGATTTTGCCTTCGCCTACACGCTCTATGGCATGGCGGCGATCTTCATGCTCTACAAGCATCAGTGGATGGTCGAGCGGCTGGGCTATGAGCGTTTCGTGATGTTGTCACTGGCCGTCTTCGGCGCCGGCTCACTGCTGTGCGCCAGTGCCTCCGGCCTGAGTCTGTTTGCCGCCGGGCGACTGTTGCAAGGCCTCGGTGGGGCGACTTTCTTCACAGCCGGGCGCCTGGCCATCAATGAGATGCCTGCAGAATCGCGCTTTGCCGGCTTGCTGGTCTTCATCGCCAGCCTGCTCGGCGGCTCGGCGCTGGCCCCCTTGCTCTCGGCCAGCCTGATGGCACTGGGCGGCTGGCGCGCGATTTTTGCCTTCGGACTGCCGCAGGTGCTCATCGTGGCCTGGCTGGCACGGGGGCAGTTGGCGCGCACGGTGACGCCGCCCGAGCTGCGTTCAGAGGAGCACTGGGGCTGGTTGTTGTGGCTGTGCCTGGGTGTGTTCTGCCTGCAATATGCGATCCAGTCGCTGAGCCTCGCAGGCAGCCCGCTGACCCGCGTGCTGGTGACGGCGCTGGTATCGATCGCGATGCTGAGCGTGTTTGCCTGGCGCCAGTGGCGCAAGGATCGACCGCTGATCAACTACCGCGGCCTCTTTCAACTGCGTTATCTGTTCGGGCTGGCGATGTATTTTTTCGGTTACTTCCTGATCGGAGTGGCCGGGCTGATGCTGCCGATCCTGCTGCACGGCGTGCTGGGGCTCTCGTTGCTGGCCACGGCGCTGGTCTCCAGCTGCGGGCTGGCCGGCACGGTTGCCATGGCGCTGACCCATGTTGCCCTGGCGCGGCGCTGGCCCTGGCATCGTTGCTACATGCTCGGCGGCCTTGCGTTGTATGCCACGGGTTGCCTGCTGCTGGCGATGATGGAGCTGCCGCGAGGCTGGGTCGAGCTATTGCCGGCCACCCTGGCCATTTATCTGGCCATTCCCTGGTTCCTCGGGCCAGTGGCCTTCGGCACATTCTCTGGGCTGGAGGCGAAGGTGTTCTCGCATGGCTATCAGGTGAAAAACATCGTGCGCCAGCTGGGCCTGTCATCGAGCATCGCGCTGACGACCCTGCTGCTGCACCGGCTGGAGCATTCGCCAGCGTCTTCCGGGCTGTTGCAGACGCTGGCTGGCGTGTTCGTCGACCAGGCCGCAGGCACGCCAATGTTGCAGGCGAGCCAGCAGGTGTTTGGCTTGACCTTGCTGGCCATCCTGCCGGTCGGGCTGGTGGTGATGCTGCAGCGGGTTTTTCGTTGATCCGTCTAGATCAGGGCTTGAAAGCGCCGTCGTCATACGCCACGCAGTAACGCTGCCAATCCGCTTCGACCTGCTCGGCGCAGTGTTCGGCCAGCGCCAGCAGGCGGCTGCGCCATTTGTGCTTGGTGCCGAACTCGATCAGCTCGTCGGCTATTGCCGAGCCTTTGCGGCCGCTGCTGCGTAGCTGCGCCCAGGCCACAAGCTCGCCCATCTGGCCCAGCATCTCGCGGAAGCTGCGGTTCTTGCCGGCAGCTTCGCGCAGATCGATGCGATCCTGGGCCGGCTGCAATTCGCGCAGCACGCCGCTGCGGCGGCCCAGTTCCAGCGGGTGCAGGAAAGCCACCGGGATGGCCTGCATCATCTGCTGCACACCGATCACCCGGTGCGCTTCCGAGGCCCAGCGCGGCTCCGCAGTGCGCAAATGGGGCGTGAGCGTGGAGGGCTGTGCTTCCTTCAGATCCAGCAGATAGTGATCGTCCGGCCCGCCCTTGCCGCGAACCAGGATCACGTAGCGCTCCAGCCCGAGACTGGCGTTGCCGCTGATCCGGCGGGCCACATCCAGCACCTCGAAGAACTCCGGCTCGGCCTGTTCGCTGGCAAAGCTGGTCATCAGTTCGCGCACTTTGTGCTGTTGCTTGTCGCTCGCAGGGAGGGCTTTCTTGCCATCGATCTTCAGGCTGCGGCGCTTGCCACGGCGGGTGCTGCGGCTATCGAGCAGATCCTTGCGGCTGCGGCAGCGAAGCGCTTCCAGATGATCGCGGATCAGTCCATCGGCAGTATCGCGTTCCAGCCAGCGCGCGCGGCCGGCGCTGAGAGCGCTGGCGTAGGCTTCGATAAAGGCGCCGGCGTGGGCCAGGGCTTCGTCCCGGTCAAAATCCAGTGCCGGGGCTGCCACCAGCACGCTGCTCACGAAGCGCGTCAGGGCCCAGCTGGCCGGGGCCAGGGTGGCTTCATCGAAATCATTCAGATCGAAATACACCAGCCGGTTGTCGCCCTTGTAGCTGCCGAAGTTCTCCAGATGCAGATCGCCACAAGTCCAGGCCAGTGGAGCCTTGTAGAGCAGCTTGTCGTTGGGCATGCGGGCATGGAAGAGGGCGCTTGTGCCGCGCAGGAAGGCAAACGGGTCGCGGCGCAGCAGCGCGTACTTGAGTGCCAGCCGCTCGGGATCACGGCCGGCATGGCTGCGCTTCAGCAACTCAACGGCGTCGTCTATGGTGTGGCTCATCTCTCATGTTCCTGCCTGACTGTGGGTTGGCCAAGGGTAGTCAGCCCGTGTGAGGCGAAGATGACGGGCAGACTTCAGGGCGAGAATCAGTGGGCGAGCTTGAGCCCGACGATGCCGGCAAAGATCAGCGCAAGGCTCACCAGACGCAGCGTGGCCGCCGACTCTCCGAGCACGAAGATGCCGAAGAGCGCAGTGCCGATGGCGCCGATGCCAGTCCATACCGCGTAGGCCGTGCCCAGTGGAAGCGAGCGCATGGCCACGCCCAGCAGCACCACGCTACCGAGCATGGCGGCGACGGTGCCGACCGAGGGCCACAGGCGGCTGAAGCCCTCGGTGTACTTGAGGCCGACAGCCCAACCTACTTCCATGAGGCCGGCAATGATCAGGATGAACCAGGGCATGATGATTTGAGGTCCAAGGTTTGTTTAGCAGGGTGCTGAATGATGGCGGATGCGAAGCCCTGGCCAGCGTGAGCGATAGGAGGCTGCTTTACGCTCGAATAGCTCATGGTAGGGAGTTAGCGGATTGGGACTGAGGATGCCATCGTAGAGGCGTCGCAGGCCGTTGGGCGCGTAGACTTCCCCGGGCCGGATGCCGACGCAGGTGGCGGGAATCAGGAAACGGTCGATGCCTTCGCGCGAACTGCGCAACGGGGCATAGGGCTGGCCGAAGTGGGATTCGTACCAGAGGTGGACGCGTGCCTGGTTGGCGACTTCGATCGTGATGCCCAGCACGCCCAGCACTTCGTCCGCATGGGCCTGAACCCTAAGTTCGCCTGCTTCGCTGAGGTCTGAGGGGTCGAAGTAGAAAAGGTCGTAGTCCTTGATGTTGGACTCCGGTACGTGTCCGGCCTGCAGGTTCCACACCGTCTGGAAAAGACAGCCGGCTACGAGCCAGGCATCGGGCAGGGCCAGCGTATTCCATCGGTCGAGAATTGCGCGGTTGTGGCGGTTGCTCAGCACATCGCGCAGAAAACGGGCGTTCAGATCGCCCGGATGGACAGGCTCGGCCGCTTCCACGTTGCACAGTCAGGCAAGGTTGATTTTTGCAACACGGCTTGCGTGCCGCCCGCCTTCGAAGGCGGCCTCGAGAAATGCTTCAAGGATATCAATCGCTGTGCCTGCGCCGATGACTCGTGCGCCGAGACACAGGATGTTGGCGTCGTTGTGCTGGCGTGACATGCGCGCACTCAGGGGCTCACTGCACACCACCGCGCGGACGGCCGGGTGGCGGTTGGCCGCGATGGACATCCCGACGCCCGTACCGCAGACCAGGATGGCCTGGTCGATCTCGCCGTTTTCAATGGCTTTCCCTACCGCGTGGGCGAAGTCGGGATAGTCACAGGAGTCATTTGTGGTGGTGCCAAACTCGCGGACGGACAGGTTGCGTTTCTCGAGCTCTGCCACGAGGACCTTTTTCAACTCCAGACCCGCGTGATCGGAGGCGATTCCCAGTCGGTTTGTCATGAGCGCTTCCTTGAAGTATTTGAAGGACGCAGCCGGACTCAGGGGGCAGCGCCAATGTCGTGTTTTGCAGGAGCGGCCAGCGATCGCTCCTGCAGAGATCAATAGATTTCGCGGGTTTCCAGGAACTTCACATTCGGGTGTCGCTCCTGTGCCATCTGCAGGTTGACGCGGTTCGGCGCCAGATACACATAGTCGCCCGCACCATCTAGCGCCATGTTGGCCGGCGCCTTGTCGAGCAGGGCCTTGATGTCGTCGTCCTTGCCGCGCAGCCAGCGGGCGGTGGCCCAGTTGCAGCCTTCGAACACGCACTCCACGCCGTATTCGTGTTCCAGACGGTGCGCCACTACCTCGAACTGCAGCATGCCGACCGCGCCCAGGATCAGGTCGTTGGAGGCGAGCGGCTTGAAGAGCTGGGTCTGGCCTTCTTCGGCGAGTTGCTGCAGGCCTTTCTGCAACTGCTTCATCTTCAGCGGATTCTTGATCTGGGCGCGGCGGAAGAGATCCGGCGCGAAGGAGGGGATGCCGGTGAATTTGAGGTCTTCCCCCTCGGTGAAGGTGTCGCCGAGGCGGATCGTGCCGTGGTTGGGGATGCCGATGATGTCACCCGAATAGGCCACGTCGGTGGTGTTGCGATCCTGCGCCATGAAGGTGATGGCGTTGTTGATCGCCATGCTCTTGCCTTGCGAGACCTGCTTGATCTTCATGCCGCGCTCGAAGCGGCCCGAGCAGACGCGCAGGAAGGCGATGCGGTCGCGGTGCTTGGGGTCCATGTTGGCCTGGATCTTGAACACGAAGCCCGAGAACTTGGCTTCGTCCGGCGCCACGACGCGGTGTTCGGTGGCACGGGCGAGCGGGCGCGGCGAAAGATCGACAATAGCGTCCAGCACCGATTGCACGCCGAAGTTGTTGACGCCGGAGCCGAAGAAGACCGGCGTCTGTTTGCCGGCCAAGTAGGCTTCGCGATCGAAAGTGTGGGAGGCGCCACGCACCAGTTCCACTTCAATGCGCAACTCGTCGGCCTGATCGCCGATCACTTCGTCCAGACGCGGGTTGTCCAGGCCCTGGATGATTTCGGAGGTGCCTTTTTCGGCATGCGGGTCGAAGAAGGCGATGCTGTCGTTATAGAGGTGATACACGCCGCGGAAGCGCTTGCCCATGCCGATCGGCCAGGTCATCGGCGCGCACTGCATGCCCAGCACGGATTCGATTTCATCGAGCAGCTCGATCGGCTCACGGCCTTCGCGGTCGAGCTTGTTGATGAAGGTGAGGATCGGGGTGTCGCGCAGGCGGCACACGTTGAGCAGCTTGATGGTCTGCGATTCCACACCGTTCACCGAGTCGATCACCATCACGGCCGAGTCCACGGCGGTGAGCGTGCGGTAGGTGTCTTCCGAGAAGTCTTCGTGGCCCGGGGTGTCGAGCAGGTTGATGATCGCATCGCGATACGGGAACTGCATCACCGAGGAGGTGACCGAGATGCCGCGCTGCTTTTCGAGCTCCATCCAGTCGGAGGTGGCATGGCGGGCGGCCTTGCGGGCGCGCACTTCGCCGGCGACCTGGATCGCGCCGCCGAACCACAGCAGTTTTTCGGTCAGCGTGGTTTTACCCGCGTCAGGGTGGGAAATGATCGCAAAAGTGCGGCGGCGGGCGAGTTCTTGCTGGAGTTCGGTCATGGCGTGCGGCTTTCAATCAAGGCGCGGATTATACAGAGGCCGCCTGCCGGGCATGCCGGAATTCCGGTAAGGTCGGCTTCCCGCTGCCCTGGCCGCCTTTCCGTCTCCGCTCCTGCATGTCTTCGCCTATCCGGCTTTCCCGCAATGCCTGGTTGATGCTGCTGATCTGCATCTTCGGCTGGGGTTTTTCCTGGACCGTGATCAAGTACGCCCTGGCCGAAATTCCGCCGCTGTCTTTCCGTGGCGTGTCGGCTTTCGCGGCCGGCATGCTGACCTTGCTGCTGGTCCGCGCCAGTGGTGCTTCGGTGGCGGTGGCGCGTGCGCATTGGCCCAAGCTGGGCATGCTGGCCTTTTTCAACGTGCTGAGCTGGAACGTGCTGTCTACCTATGGTGTGCTCTACCTGCCCTCGGGCCGGGCGGCGCTGCTGGCCTACACCATGCCGCTGTGGTGCGTACCGCTCTCTGTCTGGCTGCTGAACGAGCGCCTCGATCCTCGGCGCTGCGTGGCCTTGCTGCTGGGCGGGGCCGGCGTGGCGGTGTTGATGGGGCAGGATGTGCTGGAGCTGATGCAGGCGCCGCTGGGGGCGATCCTGATGGTGAGTGCGGCGCTGTGCTGGGCGTGCGGCATGGTGCTGATGAAGCGTTGGGCCCTGCCGCTCGAAACCATGCCGCTGACCGGCTGGCAACTGCTCTTGGGCAGCCTGCCGATGCTGCCGGCAGCGGTCTGGGTGGATGGCATTCCGCCACAGCTACCCGGTGCGGGGGCACTGGCTGCGCTGGCTTTCAGCGCGCTGGTGACTTTCATGCTGTGTTACTGGGCCTGGAATCGGTTGGTGTTGATGGTGCCAGTGGCGGTGTCCTCGCTTTCCTCGTTGCTGACGCCGCTGGTGGGTGTGACATCCGGCGCGCTGTTTCTCGGTGAGCAACCCGGCTGGGCTGAAGCCTTGGCCGTATTGCTGATTCTGGGCGCGGTCGCGGTGATCAATCTGGGAGGCCGGCGTGCGCCTGCAGCCTGAGCGAGTCAGCTTGGCGGCCTTTGCCTGGGGATTGGCGGAGGCCACGCTGTTTTTCATCGTGCCGGATGTGTTGCTCTCCGGCCTGGCCCTCAAGCAGCCGATGCGTCGGGTGGTGCATGCGTGCGTGTGGGCGCTGGCCGGCGCCTTGCTCGGTGGGGTGCTGATGTATTTTTGGGGCCGTTTTTCGCCGATGACTGCGCTGGGTGTGCTGCGCGAAATTCCGGCCATTGATCTCGCGATGTGCGAAGAGGTGACGCGGCAGTTGCGTGAAGACGGGCTCCTCGCGCTCTTCATCGGCCCGCTCACCGGCACGCCTTACAAGATCTATGCAGCGATGGCTGGCGCACTGGCGCTCAATCCACTGCTTTTCTTTGCGATCAGCATTGCGGCGCGTCTGCTGCGTTTTCTGGTCGTGGCCGGAATGGTGCGGCTGATCTGCCGGGCTTTGCCGCGCCTGTCGCAAGGAGGGCGGATGGGGCTGTGGGCGGCAGGCTGGCTGGGTTTTTACGGCTGGTATTTCCGCCACTTTGCGGGCTGAGTAGCCGCCAAGCCGGTCTTCGCTGTGTTTACGAGGCGGTGCGGGTGAGCGCTGCGCAGGGCGGCAAAGCAGTCCGGATCGAGCGCCGTGCCGACGCTCTCGGCCATCATCTCGAGGGTCTTGTCGATCGGAATGGCGCCGCGATACGGGCGTTCGGCGGTGATTGCGTCGAAGATGTCGGCGGTGGTGATGATGCGGGTCTCCAGCGTGATCCGCTCCGCCGTGAGGCCATGCGGATAGCCCTTGCCATCGAGCCGCTCATGGTGGGCGCCGGCCACGCTGGCCAGTTCGCGGAAGGCGCCGATGCGGCTGAGGATCTGCTCGGTGTAGGCAGCGTGCATCTGCACTGCGCGCCATTCGGCTTCATCGAGCTTGCCGGGCTTGTCGAGCACGCTGTTGGAGACGCCCAGCTTGCCCAGATCATGCAGCAGGGCGGCGCGTTTGAGCCAGCGGCGGCGCTCGGGTGTGAGCCCCATCCGCTCGGCAAGCATGTCGGTGTAGAGCGCTACGCGCTCGCTGTGGCCGGCGGTGTAGGGGCTCTTCGAGTCGACTACCTGACCGAAGCCGGCGGCGATGTCGTCGAGATAGTCGTCATCGAGCACGACCGAATCCCTTGCCGGCTCCAGCGCAAACACGGCCTGGTCGATGGTTTCCGATGCCAGTGTCTGCCAGAACTCAGGCGACTGGGCGACGGACTCGAAAGCCTGCACAAGTTGCGGATCGAACCAGCTGCCGCTGCGCGTGCGCACCTCCTGCTGCGCGGCCGCGGGTCCGTTGGCCGTGAAGAACACGTCGGCGACCTGGGCCAGCAAGGCGATGCGAGCCAGCAGCGAGATCGCAGGACCGGCGATGCCTAGCGGCTTGCCGCCGCCGTTCCAGTGCTCATCGAGGTGCAGGATGCCGTCGGCCACGGTTTCATCGAAGCGCAGCTTGCGGGCGATTTCGGCACCACGCTGACAGCGGGTTTCGAATAGCTCGCGGCCGATTTCCTCGCCGTTCTGAAACAGATGAAAGAGGGAGCGGAAGCGCTCGCTGAGGGAGGCGTGGAGGCCGGTGTGGCGCAGCACGAAGCCGATGATCTGGGTGCTGCGGGTGCCCGCCAGCTTGAAGTCGCGCTTGAAGGCGAGATCGTCGGTGAGGTAGAGCGCGCAGATCCGTGCCGCGTTGCTGCTGCAGCCCAGGTCCTTGAGCAGCAGAGTGTAGTAGAGCGAGCGCAGCTGGGCATTGTCCAGCCGCAGCGCATGGCCGATGTGCATGCCGATCCAGCACACGCGCACGCAATGGCCGCGCGGTTGGCCTTCGGTGATGTCCAGCGCATGGCTCAGCGCGGCCATCAGCTCGGCCAGGGTCAGGGTGTCGGCGGAAAATCTTGCGAAGCGCTCCATTCCTGCCTTAACGGCAGGAATGCCTTCAGGCCTGAGGAGTGACTATGTGAAAAAGTAGCGCACCAGATGGAAGAAGACCGGCGCGGAGAAGCACACAGAGTCCAGCCGGTCGAGCATCCCGCCGTGGCCTTCGATCATGTGCCCCCAGTCTTTCACGCCGCGGTCGCGCTTGATGGCGCTCATCACCAGCCCGCCGAAGAAGCCCATCAGCGTGATCGCCAGCGCCATGCCGGCAGCCTGCCAGGGCGTGAAGGGGGTGATCCAGAACAGCGCGGCGCCCAGTGCCGTGGCGCTGCCCAGCCCGCCGAGGAAGCCGGCGATGGTCTTGGAGGGCGAGAGGTTCGGCGCGATCTTGCGCCGGCCGAAGAGCTTGCCCCACACGTACTGCAGCACGTCGGAGGACTGCACGACGATGATCAGGAACACCACCAGCAACAGGTTGCGTTCCTCGTAACCGGCGATGTTCAGCGCGAGCAGGGCCGGCACATGCGAGATCGCATACACGCAGATCATCAGTCCCCATTGGGTCTGGGTCGCACGCGCGAGGAAGTTCGTGGTGTCCTGCCCGAGGCAGGCCAGGCAAGGCATCAGCAGGAAGGCATAAACCGGGATCAGGATCGAGAACATGCCGTACCAGTTCTGCCACACAAACACATACTGCAGCGGCAGGAACACGAAGAAGCAGGCCAGCAGCGCGTAGTGGTCGCCGCGCCGGGTGTTCGTGAGGGTGATGAACTCGCGTAGGGCGAAGAAGGAAATCAGCCCGAAGAGCACGACCACCCCGGTCTGCCCGCCGAGCAGCGCGATGCCGATCACGGCCACCATCACCCACCAGGCATTGGTGCGTGCCACCAAATTGGCAACCACGCCGTTGTCGCGACCCAGCTTCCAGCGCAGTAGCCAGCCGATGAGGCTGGCGAGGAGCAGCACCGCACCGATGCCCATGAACAGATGCAGGGTGGCTTCGCGCGCGGCTTCGGGAACCTGGTTAGGTATGCTTTGCAGGGAAGTGGTCAGGCTCATGATTGGTTTTGGTGAGAGCGGCCATCGGCCGTGAAGGTTCATGCAGGAGCGGCCTCTGGCCGCTCCTGCCCCCGGATCAATGTTGCGGCATCATCGCCAGCACGGCTTCGCGCGCCCGCAAGAGAAAATCCGCCTTGGCCTCTTCCGCACCTAGTGCCAGCGGCGTACCGAAACTCAGCACGCACACCAGCGGCACTGGCAGCAGATTGCCCTTGGGCATTACGCGATTCAGATTCTCCATGCGCACCGGCACCAGCTCGACCTGTGGATTGTCACGCGCCAGGTGATACAGGCCGCCCTTGAAGGCCTGCATCTCGCCATCGAGCGAGCGGGTGCCCTCGGGGAAAAAGATCAGTGAGTCGCCTGCATCCAGCGCTGCCTGCAGCGGCGCCAGCGGGCTCACGCCGGGCTTGGGTTTGCGTTCCACCAGCACGCCGCGGAATACGCGATGGATCAGGTAGCGCCGCAGTGCGGAGGCGCCCCAGTAGTCGGCGCCGGCCACCGGCCTCGTGCGGTAGCGGATGGCCGGTGGCAGCATCGCCCACAGCAGCAGGAAATCAAGATGGCTGGAATGATTGGCGAAGTACAGGCGCTGTTGCGCTTCGGGTCTACAGCCCAGCCAATTGGCATAGGCGCCGGTAAGCAGGCGGGCCAGCGCGATCAGGAAAAGTCCGGCGAAACGATCAAGCCACATACAGGAAGCCGCTGGCGGCCAGCACGAGAATGAGTTGTGCGCATACTACCGCAGCCAGTCGTACGACCAGTTTCCGCGTGGCCGCTGCGCGCTGGGCCAGATCGCGGACATCCGTGCCCTGGCGCAAGCCCAGCTGGCTCAGCGCGGCGTCGAAATCCGGCAGGGCCCTGGCCTCCTGCTCATGCGTGGCGATCAGCTCGAAGGCGGCTGCGTCGAAACGGATGCGCAAGGCGTACCAGGCCAGTGCCAGACCCAGCAACAGGGTCGCGCCGAACAGCCACAGTGCAGGTGCTGCAGCCTGCCGTGTTGCGAGCAGCAGGCCGCCAGCCGCGACTGCACACAGGATGCCGCCGAAGACTTGCAGCGGCTGGGTGCTGCGCAGAAAGGCGGCGCTGAGGGTGGCGAGAGTGCGGTCCGGAGTCATGCGTGTCGGGCTGTTATGTGATCAAGGACGCGTTGCAGACGAGAGGCCTGCCGCAATGCTCTGCGCCTGCAGGCGCACATGGGGTCGTGCATGCCGGATTGCCATCACTGCCTCTTCCGGCGTGTGCGCGCGATGGCGCACCAGCCAGGCCGCCACGCTGGCGGCACTGCGCGAGAAACCCAGCGCACAGCAGACCCACACGCGCTGCCGCTGC
Source organism: Uliginosibacterium aquaticum (assembly GCF_012972705.2). GTDB lineage: Bacteria > Pseudomonadota > Gammaproteobacteria > Burkholderiales > Rhodocyclaceae > Uliginosibacterium > Uliginosibacterium aquaticum. The sequence continues at coordinate 1,366,428 of NZ_JABCSC020000001.1, forward strand.
TGGCGAGCATGTTCAATGGCGTCGGCTGCCGAGGTCAGCTGCGTGCCGCTGGGCGGCAGGAGGTCAAGCAGCGGGAGGCTGTGTGCAGCCGATCCTGGTGCGGGCAGTGGCAGCTCGGCGGCGAGGTCGATGATCTGATCGATGCCGTAGCGGGTGAGTGTGGCGGCGTCCGGCTGGCGGCCGAGGAAGACGCCATCGACGACTTCAGCTCCGGCCGGCAGTTTGCGTGTCCATAGCCATACATTGAGTCGCGCGCCCAGCAGGTAAGGGGCGAAGAACATCCAGCTGCGCCAGGGCATGCGCGTGCCCTGCTTGCCGAAGTGAGCGCCTTCGCCAAACAGATAGATCGCAGCGACACCGGCAAGGGCCGCAGCCGTCCAGTAGAGCAGCCAGGCGAGGGCGGCGGGGAAGAGCAGGGCGCCCAGGCCGGCGGCTGTCAGCGCACCGGCCCCGTAGTACAGCGCAAGGCGTGAGCGCTTTGCTTCCAGCCCGCGCCAACGCCATGGTGCGTCGCTGTCCGGCACCAGCAGCAGGCACAGCGCACCGGCCCAGAACCCGGTCAGTACATCAATGAAATGGTGCTGCCAGGTGGTGAGAACCGACACGCCAATCAGTGCGAACCAGAAGTGGAGCAGCCAGCGGATCGGGCGATGTCCTGAGAGGTCGGCATAGAAGCGCCACAGCACGACGAGCAGGCAGATATGCAGTGAAGGCGCCTGGTTGTAGGGCAGGTCGAAGCCGGTGAGTGCATCGAACATTACACCGGCCCAACCATGGGTTTCAGGGCGGCTGAACGAGAAATGCAGCGGCCATAGCAGGAAGCCGGTAATGCAGAGGACTTGCGCAGCCAGCAGGCGTTTGGCCAGACGAAAAAGTTCGTCGCGGCTGCGTGCGGCAAACAACGCAATGCCGTACAGAAAATCGATGCTCCAGTAGGGCAGGATGGTCCAGGCAATGAAGGGGATGTGGTGCTCCCAGCCGAAGACGTAGAGACCTACGTCGCTGCGCTGGGCGGTGAAGTGATTGGCTGCGCTGTAGCTGCCAAAGAACAGCACGCCGAGAAAGACACCCCAGGCAAGGGCCTGAGGCCAGGGGCGTCTGGGTTTTATGACGAGGTTTTCAGACATTTTGAGTCTTGCGCAGGGGGCTTAGGGATGAACCGCAAGGCCGACTTCTGTCGGCCCTGCGGGTTGGGTGTGCGGCTGAAGCCGAACCTAGGCCAGATTGCGCCGCGCAATCGACACCGTGAAGATCCCCCACTCATCGGCCAGCGTGTGCAGCTTGGTGAAGCCGGCGGCCTCTACAAGCTGATCCATCTCGGCCTGTACGCGGCGGCGCATCACCCAGGGCTTACCATCGCGATGGCTGGACAGCACGCGGGCAATGAACTCCAGCTGCGGGTGCCAGGGCTGGCCGGTGTAGATCAGGTAGCCACCGGGCTCTACGGCATCCGCCATACCGGCAAGTGATTCGCGCAGCAGTGCGTTGTCCGGGAAGAGTTCGTAGAGGCCCGAGACCACGCCGATCGTGGGGCGGGGCGATACGGCGGCGAGCGAAGCGCGGTTGAAGGCATCGCCCTGCACGAAGCGGGCAATGGCCTGCAAGCCCTTCTCGACGATGAGCTTGTTGCCCTTCTCGACGTTCAACTCGGAAAAGTCGCGCAGCAGGATGCCATCCGGCTTCTGGGTCAGCTTTTCGATGCCTTCGAGGATGTAGCGTCCGTGGCCGGCGGCGATGTCCAGCACCTGTACCGGGCGGCCTTCTGCGCGCAGCTTCGAGATGGCTAGCTGTAGCAGTTGCTCGACGTGCAGTTTGCGCTGGCGGATGCCGCGCCAGCCGATTGCGTCCAGATAGTTGCGGTCGATCAGGCGCCCAACCAGGCCCTGGCCGCGTGCTTCATTGCGATAAACGTAGTCCAGCGTGCTGCCCGAATCGAAGCCGGTGGCAAAGCCCAGGCGCACGCCGGAGGAGAGGCGGCCGATGCTGCTCATCGACAGGCGCGAGAGCGCAAAGGCCCAGCGCTTCGGACTCAGCAGGGGCAGTGGCCGCGCGAGTTGGGTGTATTCGTCAAAGCTGTAGCCGCGCTGGTGGGCATCGAGCAGTTGCGGCTTGAGTGCTTCGGCCTCGAAGCGCTCAAGCAGGAAGCTGCGTAGCTTGGCGATGGCTAGGTGGCGATCCACTTCGCCGAGCGTGTCGTGATAGAAGCCCTCAAGGACGTGTTTCTCTTTCACTGGGCTGCCCAGGCGTTCGAAGAATTCGTGCTGGGGGGCGTGATGAACCACCCAGTCTGCGCCGGAGATCAGTAGCTGAGTCGGCACCTGGATCGCGCCGGCATCCTGCACGACGCGCTCGGCCGCTTCGTAGAGCGCGAGCAGGATGTTGACCGAAATCGGCCGGGTGATCAGCGGGTCGGAGTTGAAGGAGCTGATGCGCGCCGGATCGTGCGTCAGGTAATGTGCCTTGACATAGGAATTGACGTAGAAGTTGCCGAACAGCTTGTGCATCAGCGCGAGGCCGGCGCGCGCGAAGGGGACATAGAGCTTGACCTTGAATGCCGGTGAGGCGAGCGACATGCAGCGGATCTGCGGCGCGTGATCATGCACCCAGGCGCTGACCGTGACGGCGCCCACACTCTGCGCAATGACGCCGACATCTGATAGCGGCAGGCCGTGCTGTGCCGCGGCAAAGCGCACGAACTCATCCACATCACGAACCGAACGGCCGAAGCTCGGCGAGAAGCCGCGCGGGCCTGCGTTGCGGCCATGGCCACGGGCATCCCAGGCATAGAAGGCAAAGTCCGGCAGCTGCAGTTCATCCACGACATGGGCCATGCGGCCCGAATGCTCATGCCCGCGGTGGAACAGCACGATCACGCCACGTGGTGTGGCGCTCTGTGCGGGCCAGTGACGATAAAAGAGCGAGGATCCGTCGCTGGTGGTGAAGCTGCTTTCAATGACCTGACGACTCATGTGTGCTCCGTAGGGAGTGAGAAAACCTGATAGGGCTGAGAGTCATTCTATGCGGAATAAATTTCTAGTGGTTTTCCGCAATACCCACTCGTCCTGAGTGGATTTTCTGTCTCACCATTTTCTCGTCGGTACAGGGGCGTAATCCAGGGGCTTGCGTGCCCGCAATGCCGGCTTGCGCAGCGCTGGAGCTCGCCCGATGATCGAACTGGTTTTCTCGTGAAAAGGATGACGACATGTGTACATCGGCCTTGCGGCGTCTGACAGCTGTTTCAGTTCTTTGTCTTGCCGGCGGCATGAGTGGTGCAGCCCAGGCAGAGGAGTGGCAGTATGCCGTGCAGCCTTACCTGTGGCTGCCGACCATCAACAGCACGTTCCGCTTCTCGCCGCCGGCAGGTGGCGGTGCACCGGAGAGTGAGGTCGGCCCGAACGACTGGCTCAGCAATCTGCAGATGCTGGTGATGCTCAATGGCGAGGCCCGCAAGGGTGACTGGTCCATCATTTCCGATGTGGTCTATCTGAGTTTTGCCGGCGAGAAGAGCCAGGTGAAGAGCATCGACTTCAATGCCGACGGCGCCCGCAACCGCTATTCGAGCAGCCTGGATGCCGGCAGCAATACGACATTCAAGGGGCTCGAATGGACACTGGCCGGCAGCAAGGTTGTGGCGCGCAACAGGGCCGATACTTTCGAAGTGCTGGGTGGTGTGCGCTACTTTGGCCTCAAGGCAACGGCAGACTGGGCGCTGAATGCTTCGGTCAGCGGCCCAGCAGGCACGACCAGTTTCCCGGCCAATGGCAGCATTTCCGAGCGTGTCGATCTGTGGAATGCCATTTTCGGCGTGCGCGGCGATGTCCAACTCGGCGCAAGCAACTGGCATGTGCCTTATTACCTGGATTTCGGCGTGGGGCCGGATGCGCAATCCTGGCAGGCCATGTTGGGGCTGGGCTACCGCTTCAAGTGGGGCAGCGCCAACTTTGCCTATCGTCACATCGCCTACGATCAGCCATCCGACAAGCTGGTGCAGAACCTGAGCTTCAGCGGCCCGGCTTTCGGCGCAAGCTTCAAATTCTGAGCCAGCAGGTTTGAATCTGACGGCCCGACAGTGTCGGGCCGTTTTTCATTCTGCGCTGGCTTCAGCCAGCCCCCTGCGCACGCGCTGTACGATGGTCAGCGCGCACAGCAGGCTCATGACTGGGAAGACCAGCGCCTGCCAGCCCTGCACCGGCAACCCTAGCCAGACGGCCAGTGCCAGCGCGCCGATCACGAAGGCCCGGTCGCTCTTGCCAAAGGGGCCGTCATAGCGGCGTGAGGCGCCCACCATGAGGCCGATCACTCCACTCATCTCGACCACGATCGAGAGCGCGATGAATACGCCTACCCACAGCGCCGGGAAATGCAGCAGGGCGGCGAAGGGCAGGTAGAGGCAGGCGTCCGAGATCACGTCGGTGAGCTCGTTGAGATAGGCGCCGAGTTTCGACTTTTGGCCGAACTCGCGCGCCAGCATGCCATCGATGGCATTAAAAGCCATGCGCAGGAACATCCACAGCGGGATCAGGCCGAACAGCGTCGGGCGCGGGTCGATGAACAACCACAGGCCCAGCGCCACTGAGATCACGCAGGCGGCCAGCGTGACCTGATTGGCCGTGACGCCGGCATTGAAGAGGGCGCGGGTGAGCGGGCGCAGCAGGTTCTGGAACTTCGGCTTGAGGGCGTAGATGCTCATCGGGAGTTAGGTTTCAGGGTGAGGATGAAAGTCTGGATCACAACGGCTTTCCGAGGAAATGCGAGCGTATTGCATAACCCAGTTCTTCGTACAGCGCGATCGCCCGCTCATTGAAGGCCCATGCGTGCAGGCGCATATCGATGGCGCCATGCTTTGCTGCCCATTCTTCCGCGCGTGCCATCAGTGCGCGGCCAACCCCCTTGCCACGATGTTCACTGGCTACGCTGACCGAGCCGATGCGTCCGTAGCACATGGGCTGCATGAGTGAGCCGGACTCCTGGAACAGGCTGACGGAGACAAAGCCGATGACCTGGTCATCGCGCTCTGCGACGAATGTCTCGGCCTCCGGCGCGCCGATCCCCTTTGCCCAGAAGGCTTGGTCGCGCGCTGCTTCGCCTGCGGGGGCAAAGATCTGTGGCCAGACGCGGTGGTGGATCTCGTTGACCTCGTTGCCCAGTGCGCAAATGGAAGGAATGTCTGCAATGGATGCCTGGCGGTAGCTGATCATCACGCTTCAGAGAGACTGCTTAAGTGAATGGCAACTACTTTATCGTCATAACGCGGCCTGCGAACAGATCGAGGGTCACGCTGGCTCGAAATATTCCAGCATCAGCTGCAGGCTCTGCACGCCCTGCCATTCGTTACTGGAGAGGCGGTAGGCGGCGCGGATGCGGGCGGGCACGTTCTCGGCACAGTTAAAGCGCACGGCTTCGAACACGGCGCCGGGCTTGGCCAGTTCAAGCTTGAGGTGACGATCCTTCATCAGGCGCTGGCGCCTGACCTCGAACACATCCTCGAAGAGCGGCGCTGCGAAGCCCTGACCCCAGATTTCGTCATCGAGCAGGCGCGCGGTTTCCAGACTCATGTAGCCGGTCTCCAGTGCGCCGTCGGTCTCCAGCGTGCGCTGCAGCTCGTTGGGTGGCACCAGCTCGGCTACGGTGTCGGCAAAGATCTGGCGGAAGCGCGCGAAATCGCGCTCGCGGATCGTCAGGCCGGCCGCCATCGCGTGGCCGCCGAATTTCAGGATCAGGTCCGGATGGCGCTTGGTGATCAGATCCAGCGCATCGCGTAGGTGCAGGGCCGGGATGCTGCGGCCCGAACCCTTGATCTCGCCGCCATCATCGTCGCGCTCGCTGGCGCGGGCGAAGGCAATGGTCGGGCGGTGAGCCTGATCCTTGATGCGGCCGGCGACGATGCCGATCACGCCCTGATGCCATTCGGGTTCAAACAGCGCGATGGCCGGTCCTTCGTCGATGCGCGTGGCATCCAGCGTGGCAAGCGCGGCGTCGCGCATCTCGGCCTCGATCTCGCGCCGCTCGACGTTCAGATTCTGCAATTCCTGAGCGATGGTGAAGGCGCGGGCATAGTCGTCGGTGATCAGGCATTCGATGCCGAGGCTCATGTCGGACAAGCGCCCGGCGGCATTCAGGCGCGGGCCCAGTGCAAAGCCCATGTCAAAGGGCGTGGCGCGCGCCGGGTTGCGCCCGGCCACGGCGAAGAGCGCGCGGATGCCGGCGCACATGCGATCCGAGCGCATGCGGGCGATGCCCTGGCGCACCAGCAGGCGGTTGTTGGGGTCGAGCTTGACGACGTCGGCTACCGTGCCGAGCGCCACCAGATCCAGCAGGCTGGCGAGGTTGGGCGCCGGGTTAGCCTCGTTGTAGATGCCGCGCGTACGCAGTTCGGCGCGCAGGGCCAGCGCGGTGTAGAACATCACGCCCACGCCCGCCAGATTCTTGCTCTCGAATGTGCAGCCGGGCTGGTTCGGATTCACGATCACTTCTGCGCCGGGCAGGGTGTCGCCGGGCAGGTGGTGGTCGGTGACCAGCACGGTCATGCCCAGGGCCTGAGCCGCGGCAACGCCATCCACGCTGGCGATGCCGTTGTCCACGGTGATCAGGATGTCTGCTTCGAGGCGCGCTACATCGGCGACGACGCTGGGCGAGAGGCCGTAGCCGTGCACCACGCGGTCCGGCACGAAGTAATGCACGTCACGCGCGCCCAGCAGGCGCAGCGCCCGGATGCCGACCGCGCAGGCGGTGGCGCCGTCGCAGTCGTAGTCCGCCACGATCACCATGCGCGCCTGCGCTTCGATCGCGTCGGCGAGCAGGCGGGCTGCGTCGGCAACGCCCTTGAGGCCTTCGGGTGGCAGCAGGCCCGCGAGCTCGGTCTTGAGTTCGCTGGCAGAGTGGATACCGCGTGCGGCGTAGAGGCGGGCCAGCAGCGGGTGCAGGCCGGCGTCCTGCAACTGCCGGGCGGTGCGTGAATCGGCTTGGCGCTGGATCAGGCGGGTCATGCGGGGCGATTCTCGGTAGGGGCCTGCAGCTGTCTGGCTACTGCGGCAGTGCTCAGCGGCTTGCGCCAGAAGGCCCAGCGGGCGTGGCGCGGCAGCCGTGCGCTGAGCAGGCGTTTGTCGGATGGCGCGTGCAGCGTAATGTTGTGAACGCGCCCGGCCTGCCAGGCCGCGAGCAGTGGCTGCAGCAGTTCCTTGTCGAGGGCCTGCAGGCCACCCAGCCAGGCGTTGAAGTCGCCCATCTGCGCGGCTTCCTGCAAGCGGCCGTCGTGCAGCCAGCTGTGGCCGGGCAGGCCGGCGATGAGGCGCGCGGGGCTGTCGATGAGCTGGCAACCGGCCCGGCGGGCGAGGCCGCGCAGCAGTGGGTCCGGGCTGCACAGGTGGGTGGTGGGCGCTTGCAGCCCCTCTCCCCCGGCCCCTCTCCCCTCCGGGGCGAGGGGAGTCTCCCCCCAGAACCACAGGGCATTCGGCGCGAGCTGGCCGCGTTCGCTGCGGGCCTGGCTCACCGGGTGATTATGCAGGGTGACCTGGATTTCGTTGGCCAACCGGTTCCAGCGCCGGGCGTCCTCGCCTTCCGGAGGGAAGAAGGCCACCGGCCGGCCCAGCACTTCGGCCAGCGGGTGGAAGCGGGCGTGGATAGGCTCTTTGGCCAGTAGGTAGAAGCGCTCCGGGCTGGTGGCAAGCCATTGGCCCATGTCGCCAAACTCGGTGTTCAGGGCGGTGATCAGGGCGCTGACTTCGTCCGGCGGCAAGGCCAGTTCGCGCGGGCCGCGCAGGAGCAGGGCGTCGGAGGCGAAGCTGAGCGAGACCGGGTCGGCGCACAAGACGTGCGTTGCGGCGGTCGTGGGCTGCGTGTCTTCGCCAGCCAGACGCAACGCTGCCCAGGGCAGTTCGCTGGCGCCGAACTGAGCAGGAAGCCACTGTGACCAGGGCTCCGCCGCCTGCTCGCGGGTGTCGCCGCGCCCGAGCAGGGTGGCCAGCGCAGGCAGATCAAGTTGCTGGAGGGAGGCCGTGATGCCGCTGCCGGGCCAGACGAGGCCGGGCAGAACAAGCGTGACGCGGATGGGCTCGCTGTGCTTGGGGCGGGTGCCCATGCTGGGATGAAAACTCACAGGATTTTCAAGGCCGAATAGGGCGCTAAAGAAAGGCGCAAAAAAGGGCGCGGGGTGCGCCAGAGGCCGGGGCAGTGTAGCATTGCCGCGCCATGAAATTTCCTCTCCTTGTCGGGCTGCGCTATGTGCGCGCCAAGCGTCGCAATGCCTCGGGCGGCGGCTTCATTTCCTTCATTTCCTTTGCCTCGATGGCAGGCATTGCGCTGGGCGTGATGGCCCTGATCGTGGTGCTATCGGTCATGAACGGCTTTCAGGAAGAGCTGCGCAACCGCATTCTCGGCGTAGCGGCGCATGCGCAGATCCTGTCCTTCGATGGCAGTCTGCAGAACTGGCGCGCCTACAGTGCCAAGGCGCTTGAGCGCAAGGATGTACTCGCGGCCGCGCCCTTTGTGCAGCAGCAGGCGATGTTCTCGATGGATCAGGCCGTGCGCGGTAGCGTGATTCGTGGCATCGATCCGGCACTGGAGGACACCGTGGCCGACTTCGCCCGCTTCATGCGCTCGGGCGAGCTGGGCGACCTGAAGCCAGGCGAGTTCGGCGTGATTCTGGGGCGTGAGTTGTCGCTTGCGCTGGGGGTACGGCAGGGCGACAAGGTGACCCTGATCGCTCCACAGGGGCTGGTGACGCCGGCCGCCGTGCTGCCGCGCGTGAAGCAGTTCCGCGTGGTGGGCGTGTTCGAGGCCGGCATGTATGAGTACGACTCGGGTCTGGCCCTGATCCACATGAAGGATGCGCAGACGCTCTACCAGATGGGTGACGCGGTGAGCGGCGTACGCCTGCGCCTGGCCGATCTGTTCAAGGCGCGTCAGGTGGCGAGCGAGCTGGGCGGGCAACTGCCGCAGGATGCCTTCGTGAGCGACTGGACCCAGAGCCATGCGAATTTCTTCCGTGCCGTGCAGATGGAAAAAACGGTGATGTTCATCATCCTGTCGCTGATCGTGGCGGTGGCCGCTTTCAACATCGTTTCCGCGCTGGTCATGGCAGTGCAGGACAAGAAGGCCGATATTGCGATTTTGCGCACCCTGGGCGCCAGCCCGGCCGAGGTGATGACGATCTTCGTGATCCAGGGCGCCACCATGGGCCTGATCGGTCTGGGGGTCGGCACCCTTGGCGGTGTGTTGCTCGCGAAGAACATCAGCACCATCGTGCCGTGGATCGAACGCACCTTCCACATGCAGTTCCTCGCCAAGGACGTGTACTACATCTCGGATCTGCCCTCGCAATTGCTGTGGGGTGACGTGGTCGGCGTGCTCGGGGTGGCCTTCGTGCTGACCGTGGTGGCCACGCTCTATCCGAGCTGGCGAGCTTCGCGCATCAATCCGGCGGAGGCGCTGCGCTATGAGTGAAGTTGCGATGAACGAATGTGTGTTACAGGCCCGTGGCCTGTCCAAGGCTTATGGCAGTGGTGATGCGGCCGTGCATGTGCTGAGTGGCGTGAGCCTCACCGTGGGCAAGGGTGAAACCCTGTCCATCATCGGCGCCTCGGGTTCGGGCAAGAGCACGCTGCTGCATCTCCTGGGCGGGCTGGATACCCCCAGCGCCGGCTCGGTGGAGCTGCTGGGCCGTCCGCTGACCTCGATGAACGAGGCCGAGCGTGGCCGCATGCGCAATCAGGCGATGGGCTTCGTGTACCAGTTTCACCACCTGCTGCCGGAATTCACTGCGCTGGAGAACGTGGCCATGCCGCTGGTGATTCGTGGCCTACCCATGCCGGTGGCGCATGGCCGGGCGGCGAAGATGCTGGAGTCCGTCGGCCTCGGTCACCGCCTCACGCATACGCCGGGAGAACTCTCTGGGGGGGAGCGCCAGCGTGCCGCGATTGCCCGTGCGCTGGTCACCGAGCCGCGCGTGCTGCTGGCCGATGAACCCACTGGCAACCTCGATCGGCAGACCGCCGCGACGGTCTTCGACCTGATGCTGGACCTGAACGAACGTTTGGGCACCGCCCTGGTGATCGTGACCCACGATCCGGAACTGGCCAGGCGTGCTGGCAGGGTATTGAACCTGCGTGACGGAGTGCTGGAGGGCTGATGGCGCGCGCCCGGCTCAATGTGGGTCGGGGGTGTCGGCGAGCAGCAGAGTCAGTGCCGGATGTGCCACCGGGCGACTGAACAGATAGCCCTGGCCGCCGTCGCAGCCGAGTTGCCGGAGAATGGCGGCCTGTTCAGGGCTTTCGATGCCTTCGGCAATGATTGCCATATGCAGCGAGCCGGCGAGTGCCACCATGGCCTTGACGATGGCAACGCCATCCTTCTTTTCCGGCAGGTGGGTGATGAAGGAGCGGTCGATCTTGATGCGGTCGATTGGCAAGTCGCGCAGGATGCTCAGCGACGAGTAGCCGGTGCCGAAGTCATCAATGCTGACGGCAATACCCAGGCGTTTGAGCGCGCCGAGAATCTCGATGCTGCGCTCGATGACCTGCAGCGTACTCTCGGTGATCTCGATCTCCAGCGCCCCGGCGGGGAAACCCGTCTGGGCCAGGGTCTCGCTCAGGGTCTGGATGAAGTCTTCGCGGCGAAACTCGCGTGCCGATACGTTGACGGCCAGGCGTAACTGCTCGCCCGCTGCATTCCTGAGCCCCGCGATATCACGACAGGCGCGCTCCAGGACCCAGCGCCCGAGGCTGTCAATCACGCCGCTTTCCTCCGCGATGGGAATGAAGCGATCCGGCGGCACCATGCCCAGTTCCGGGTGCTGCCAGCGCAACAAGGCCTCAACGCCGAAAATCTGCCCGTTGGCCAGCTCGACCTGGGGCTGGTAGAGCACGCTGAGCTGCTTTTCCTCGATGGCGTAGCGCAGGCCCTGTTCCAGCAGCAGGCGCTCGTTGGTGTGTGCCGCCATCTCCTGTGAGTAGAAACAGTAGCGGTTGCGCCCTGCCGATTTGGCCGAGTACATCGCGATGTCGGCCGCACGCATGAGCAGGTGTTGGTTGTTGCCGTTCGCGGGGTATACGGCGATACCGATGCTGGCGGAGACAGTGATTTTCTGGCCGCTCAGGCTGACCGGCAGGCGCACCGTGTTGAGGATCTTGCGGGCCAGCTCTGCCGCGTATTTTTCATTGGCACCGCTGGCCAGAATCACGAATTCGTCGCCTCCGAGGCGGGCCACGGTGTCGGTGCCGCGCAGGGTGTCGCGCAACCGTCCGGCGATGACACGCAGCAATTCGTCACCGACGCTGTGGCCCAGGGTGTCGTTGACGACCTTGAAACTGTCTAGATCCAGGAACAGCAGCAGGCAGGAGTGTTTCTGACGGCGAGCCAGTTCGATTGCCTGACCCAGGCGATCGTCGAAGAGCAGGCGGTTGGGCAGGCCGGTCAGAGGGTCATGGTGAGCGAGATGATTGAGACGCTCCTCGACGACATGGATTTCGCTGACATCGGAGAAGGCAATGACGAAGTTGCTGATCTGATTGAGCGGGTTGCGCACCACGCTCAGGCTTTGCCAGGCTGGGAAGCGCTCGCCGCTGCGCCGCTGACACAGCACCTCACCCTGCCAGTAGCTGTCCGGGCTGGCGGCCAGGGTGGCGAAGAAGGCAGCACTGTCGTGCCCGCCGCGTTGCACGCCGAGCAGCAGGTCGGTGTCGAAACCCAGCGCTTCGGCCTCGCTGTAGCCGGTGATGCGCGTGAAGGCCGCGTTGACCGCGACCACTTGGCGCTCGGTACTGGCGATGACGATGGCTTCGGCGGCGGTATGAAAGACAACGCTGGAACGACGCAGACTGTCTTCCGACTGGCGGCGCTGAGTGACATCCTGCAGGATGCCTACTACCCGGCCTTCGCTGCCGAGGCCGGAATAGGCCCTGACGTTGGCCTCCAGGACATGCGGACCACCGTTGGTGCGCAGGGTACGGAATTCGATGTGCACAGTTTCGCCGCAGCAGCGGGCCTGGCCCAAGGCTTCTGTGACCCGTTCGCGATCGTCATCGTGCACCCGGGCGGTGAAGGCTTCCCAGGATTCGTCGAGTGGCATCCGGGTATCGCCGAAGAGCGCGCCTAGATGGCCGTCACCATGCAGGCGGTTGCTCTGCGGCAGCCATTCAAAGACGCCCAGCGAGGCTGCATCCAGTGCCAGCCTGAGGCGCAGTTCGCTGTTTTCCACCGCGAGCTCCACCTCACGCCGGGCCAGTGCCATCTGAATGGAGGCATGTAGCTCGCGCACATCCCAGGGTTTGACGAGATAGCCGAAGGGCCGGCTGGCCAGTGCGCGCTGCAGCGTGTCGTCCTCGGCAAAGGCTGTTAGATAGATCACCGGGATCTGATGGCGCTGCTGGATTTCGGTGGCTGCCATTACGCCATCCATGGCGCCTTCGAGGTGGATGTCCATCAACACCAGATCGGGGGCGATTTTGGCGATGCAGGCCAGCGCTTGCTCGCCGCTGCCGACCATGGCGCCTACCCGGTAACCGAAGGACTGGAGCTGGTTCTTGAGGTCGAAGGCGACGATGCGTTCATCCTCGACCAGCATCAGGTTGATGGGTGTTTGGCTGTTCATGGCGAAGTCTCCATGACGGAATCGAGCGGATCGAGAGGGAAGCGTAGGCTGAAGCGTGCCCCCGGTCCGGTCCCGAAGCTGCAGCGGCCCTTGAGCTGTTCGACCAGCAGGGGCACCAGTTGCAGCCCCAGTGACTGGATGCTGTTCAGATCAAAGTCGGGCGGAAAACCGACACCGTTGTCGGTCACAATCAGTTCCAGCTCCTTGGCGTTCAGATGCAGTTCGAGGCCGATTTCGCCGGAACGCCCCTCCGGAAAGGCGTGTTTGAAGGCATTGGTCACCAGTTCGTTGACGATCAGGCCGCAGGGAATGGCGCGGTCGAGGTCGAGAAATTGCGGCCCCGAGGGCAGGGCCCGGCGCAGGCTGATGTGCGCACTCTCTTCGCGGTAGCTGCTGAGCAACAATTGGGCGAGGCGTTCAAGGTATTCGCCCAGATCCACGCGCGAGTAATCCTTGCGTTCATAGAGCAGCTGATGGGTCAGCGCCATCGCCCGTACGCGGCTCTGGCTCTCGCTGAGAATGGCGCGCAGTCGTGGTTCCTGGGTGTGGGTGGCCTGCAGGTTGAGCAGGCTGGCGATGACTTGCAGGTTGTTCTTGACGCGGTGGTGTACCTCGTTGAGCAGCACGGTTTTTTCTTCCAGCGCCTTTTCCAGGGTTTGCTGTACCCGGCGGCGTTCGGTGATGTCCACGATGGAAGCCAGAACCATCCGCCCTTCTTCGGTTTCGATCGGGTTGAGGCCGATCTCAACTGGAAACTCCGTGCCGTCGGCCCGCCGCGCGAAGAGGTCGCGGCCGACGCCCATCGGGCGGGGCTGGGATTCCTTGAGAAAACCGTTGCGGTAACCCACGTGCTCGCCACGCAGGCGCTCGGGGACCAGCATCTCGATGGGCTGGCCGATCACGGCGCTGCGTGGAAAACCGAAGAGCTGCTCGGTCTGGGCATTCACCAGAACGATGCAACCCTTGCGATCCACCATCACCATGGCGCTGGGCGCATATTCCACGACGCGGCGAAAACGCTCTTCCAGGCGTTTACGTTCGGTAATGTCGACGATCGCCGCCAGCACCATGAAACCGTTGCCGGCGTCTATCGGAGTAAGGCCGATCTCGACCGGGAATTCGCTGCCATCGTGGCGCCGTGCGAAAAGCTCGCGGCCACTGCCCATTGGGCGTGGATGGGGATTGCTGGAGAAGGCCTGGCGAAAGCCCGGGTGCTGGCCCGCAAAGCGCGCCGGCACCAGCATTTCGATCGGCTGGCCCAGCAGTTCGTCGCGGCTGTAGCCGAATACCCGCTCGGCCTGGGCATTGGCCAGCACTATCTGGCCTTCTTCATTCACCATGACCATGGCGGTGGGCGCCCACTCGACGGCCCGCCGGAAAGACTCGTCACCGGGAAGGGGGAGAGCGGCGTTATTCATCACCGCTTCCCTGATGAAGAAGGCTGCCCGGGCCGGGCTGTCCGCCGTGGAGTGCCAGGGCTGTGCCGGAGCTTAAGGCCGACAGGCGCGACAGCCCTGGCGCGAAAGCGGGTAGAGCCAAGGGATTGCACTGACTTCACGCGCAATCTTAGGGCAGCGTCTCCATACATTCTTCTCGTGCCCAAAGTCAGGGAATGAGAATTGTTTCTAGCTCTTTCTCAAGCCGATTACCAATCAGATTATTCGCTGTGAGTCGCTCAGTCGCCGAACAGGCCGTACCAGCCAAAGCCGAAGCTGAAGGTCGTGGAATCCTTCACGCCAGCTACCCGGGCAGCAGTGAAATCGATGCCGAATTTGTCCGGAACGGCCCATACGCGCAGGCCACCAGCCTGGGTCGTTCCGGCGCGTTGCTGGTACTGCGCTTCGGCAAACAGCATCACGCGCTCATGCGCGTCCCACGCCAGCGCGATGTTGGCCAGGCGAGCGTTCTGTTGTTCGACGCGATCCCGCGCGCTGCCGAGGTTGGCATGCAGGTTGAGACCGTTCGTGATCTCCCAGCTTGCCAGCAGCAGGGCGCCATTTTCGACCGGACGATAGCCTTCCCATGCTTCTTCGGCGGCCGGGTAGACGCGGGCGCGGCCAGTCCACAGCTTGGCCCCGAAGCCGACAGGGCCGAATTTCAGCACATCTGGCGCCCACTTCAGGGCCAGGCTCTGTGCGCTTTCCTTCTGTGCCTCAGGCAGTTTTGTTTCCGAGGCTTCCAGCCCCAACTCGAATTCACCCAGCCCGCAAGCCGGTGAAGCGACCCAGCCGCGCGTGTCCTGCGTTTTTTCATACCAGGCTTCGAGCTGGCATTGCTTGTCCCCAACGGTCGCGGCATCGTCGGTGCCCAGGGGGCGTCCGGCATGGGCTGGAAGGCTGCTCAGGGCGAGCAGCAGAAGGGCAAGGCGGCAGAGCGGGCGGTGCAAGATGGCATCTCCGTTAGGATGGGGGATGTCATCAGGATAGTCATTGAATGAGAGTTGTTATTAATTATTGTCAATCAGCACCCAATTGCGCTTTGGAGCTGCAGCGGCGCGTCTTGCAGCGTTTATGCCAGCTGTGGCGCAGCCAGATTTCCCAGCCGTATTTCACCGAGAAGTAGCCTGCAGCCGCCAGCAGCAGGGCGAGCAAGGGCAGGCCGACGAGCAGGGGCTCGCCCAGTTGCATGATCCATTGCGCCCAGGCAGACATCATTTCCGCGAGGCTGTTCCAGTCCACCTCCGGTGGGTGCGTGAAATGGGCATGACTGCCGGTCACGAAGCGGCCGATCATGAAGGCCGCCAGATACAGCGGCACGATGGTGAGTGGATTGGAGAAGAAGGTGCCGACCAGCGCCAGCGGCAGGTTCACCCGGAAAAACACGCACAGGATGCCAGCGCCCAGCATTTGCAGCGGGCCGGGAATCATTCCGCAGAAGAGGCCTACGGCAATCCCGCCGGCCGCAGAGCGGCGGTTCAGGTGCCACAGACGGGGATGGAGCAGGGTATTGCCGAGCAGACCGAAGATGCGATGTTCGCGCAGGCTGTCGGGATGGGGCAGGCGATGGCGGATGAATTTGCGCATGGAGTCATTATGGTGGAGCCGATGGGGGGATTGACCGCTGGCAATGCGGGTAGTTCAGCCGGAGGCCTGGCGGGGGCTGGTAATAATCCCCAGCATGCGTCTCTTGATCGTGTTCTTCGCCCTGGGAATCGCATCTTGCCAGTTGCAGGCAAATCTGCAGCCCTGGCTGTTCTGCTTGGGTAGCGCCGCCGCACTGGTGGGCGTGGCAATGGTCCTGCCGCGCAAGCCCCTGCGCGTGGCGACCCTGTGGCTGGCGATGGCCTTGTTCGGGTTTGCTTACGCTAACTGGCGTGCCGAGTTGCGTCTGGCGGATCGACTTGCCGAACATCTGGAGGGGCAGGACCTGCAGCTGCGCGGGCGCATCGTGGGCTTGCCTCAGGTTTTCGAGCGCGGTCTGCGGTTTCGCCTGGAAACCCAGCAGGCTCCCGCTGGAGTCCCTGCCACCTTGATGCTGAGCTGGTATGCGCAGGGAAAGGGCGAGCTGCGACAGATGCCACCAGCAGTGCATGCAGGCGAAACCTGGCAGTTCACGCTGCGCTTGCGCCAGCCTCACGCCAGTCTCAACCCGCATGGCTTTGATTACGAGGGCTGGCTGTTCGAGCAAGGCATTGGCGCGACCGGTTATGTGCGCAGCGGGCCGGGCAATCAGCGCCTCGAGGACAGCGGAGGCGGCCTGATGGCCCGTGTGGATCGCTGGCGTGAGCAGATCCGCAGCCGCTTTGAACGAGCGCTGCCCGACGCTGCCGGGCGCGGTGTGCTGGTGGCGCTGGCGGTGGGTGATCAGGCCGGCATTCCGTCTGCGCAGTGGGAGCTGTTCCGGATGACAGGTCTGACCCATGCGGTAAGCATTTCCGGGTTGCATGTTACGCTGATCGGAGCGCTGGCTGGATGGCTGGCGAGCTGGTTGTGGCGGCGTTCGCCGCGGCTGATGCTGTGTTTGCCGGCGCAGAAACTGGCCATTCTGGTGGCGGCGCTTGCTGCAGGCACCTATGTGTTGCTGGCCGGTTGTGGCGTGCCGGCCCAGCGTACCTTCTACATGCTGGCAGTAGCGGCATTGGCCCTGTGGAGCAAGCGTGCGGCGGGGGCCAGCCGGGTGATGGCAGCGGCCCTGCTGCTGGTGTTGCTGATTGATCCCTGGGCCGTGCTGTCGGCCGGTTTCTGGCTTTCTTTCGGAGCGGTGGCCGCCTTGTTGCTGGTGGCGTGCCAGCAGAGCGCGGCAGGGCGTGCGAGCTGGCGACGCCTCGTTCCGGACTGGCTGCGTGCCCAGTGGGCGGTGAGCGTGCTGAGCCTGCCCCTGCTGCTGGGTTTGTTCCAGCAGTTTTCGCTGATCTCACCGCTGACCAATGCGCTAGCGATTCCCTTGATCAGCATGCTGATCACGCCCCTGGCGCTCAGCTTTGCCGTGCTGCCCCTGCCATCACTGGCGGAGTTCGCACACTGGCTACTGGAGGGCCTGCTGGCTTTTCTGGCCTGGTGTGCGGCGAGCCCGCTGGCCTTGTGGCAACAGGCTGCGCCGCCGCTGTGGCTGGTGGCGGTTTGCGCATTAGCTGCTTTATGGGCCTTGCTGCCGCGCGGAGTGCCGGGGCGTGCGGTGGGGTTGTTGAGCTTTGCACCCTTGCTTCTGTGGGCACCCTTGCGTCCGGCGCCCGGTGAGCTGGATGTGAACGTGCTGGACGTGGGGCAGGGCCTGGCGGTGCATTTGCGCACCGCGCAGCATGACGTGCTTTTCGACGCCGGGCCGCAGTACGGGCCCGAGGTGGATGCCGGCGAGCGCATCGTGCTGCCCTGGCTACGCGCTGTGGGGGCGCGCAAGCTGGATCTGCTGGTGGTGTCGCATGACGATGCGGATCACTCGGGGGGCGCCGATAGCGTGCTGGCAGCCGCGTCGCCGGCGGAGTGGCGCAGCAGCCTTGCGCCCGGCCATGCCTTGCTGGGCTTCTTCAGCCCGCATCAAGCCTGCCGGCAGGGCGAGGCATGGGAGTGGGATGGCGTGCATTTCGAATTCCTGCACCCCGCCGAGGGCTTCAGTGGCAAGGACAATGAGCGCTCCTGCGTGCTGCGTGTGAGGTCCGCTCAGGGAAGTGTTTTACTCACCGGAGATATTCCGGCCGCTGTTGAAAGCCGTCTGCTGCAGGAGCAGGCAGAGGCACTTGCCAGCGAGATCCTGATCGTGCCGCATCACGGCAGCCGCAGCTCCTCCACGCCGGAATTTATCCGCGCGACAGCCGCTCGCCATGCTGTTTTCACAGCCGGCTATCGCAATCGCTACGGCCATCCTGCGCCAGACGTGCTGGCCCGTTATGTGCAAGCCGGAGCAAGCATCCATCGCTCGGACGCTGACGGCGCACTGCTGTTTCGCCTGCGCGCCGGCGGCATCGAAGTCGATCCCTTCCGCCAGACGCATGCCCGCTATTGGCACGATCGTACTTACTGAGGGTTCATGTCATGGCATTGGCTTACTTGTCGCGATTTTTCCGCTGCTTGGGTGCGATGCCCGAGATGCGCCGTGGCAGCGTGCAATGCCTCACTTCGGGCCAGTTGCACCGCATGGCCTACACCGAATGGGGGCGGCCGGACAATCCGCGCGTGCTGATCTGTGTGCACGGCTTGTCGCGCAACGGACGGGATTTCGATGTCCTCGCCGCTGCGCTCAGTGGCGACTATCGGGTGATCTGCCCTGACATTGCCGGCCGCGGCGACAGTGACTGGCTGGCGGACAAGAGCGCCTATGCCGTGCCCAGCTATGTGCCGCATCTGCTGAGCCTGATTGCGCGGCTGGATGTGGAGCGGGTCGACTGGCTCGGCACCTCGATGGGCGGCCTGATCGGCATGGCGCTCGCGGCCATGCCCGGCAACCCGATCCGGCGCCTGATCCTCAATGATGTTGGGCCGGTGCTTTCAGCTGCCGCCTTGAGCCGCATCGGTGACTACGTCGGACGGGCTCCGCACTTTGTGGCGCTGGAAGAGGCTGAGCGCTACCTGCGTGGCGTCTGCCCCGGTTTCGGCCCGCTCAGCGACGCACAGTGGCGTCAGCTGACCCTGAGCAGCCTGCGCCCGGAGGGCAATGGCTGGCGCATGCACTATGACCCGGCCATCGGTGATGCCATGCGTGCCCAGCCGCTCAAGACCGATATGCTGCTGTGGCCGATGTATGACGCCATCACGGCACCGACCCTGGTGTTGCGCGGGGTGGATTCGGATCTGCTGAGCCATGCCACCGCAGAGGCCATGAGTCGGCGCGGGCCATGCGCCCGCCATGTCGAGATTGCCGCGACCGGTCATGCGCCGATGCTGATGGATCCGGCACAGATCGGGATCGTGCGGGAATTTCTGGTGGGCTGAAATGCGCTTTGCGATCAATTGGCCGGAGTGGTGCAGGCGTATGCTCGCGGTTCCGTCCCCCTCGTTCTGTCGGAGCCCGCTCAAGCCATGCGCATGACCGTTGAACTCTTCGCCCTGCAGAGCCGCCGCGTGCGTAGCGTGATCGAGTATGTCGGCACGCATCTGGATGAGGATATTCCGCTGACGCATCTGGCCGATCTGGCCTGCCTCTCTCCCTCCCAGCTGGAGCGCCTGTATCGCAGCAAGGTGGGGGAGACGCCGCTGGTCACGCTGCGCCGCCTGCGCTTGTCGCGTGCACTGGAGCAGATCCGCAACGGTCAGGGCGCATTGCAGGATATCGGTCTTGCGGCTGGCTATGGTTCTGCGGCGGCTTTCTGCCATGCTTTCGTGCGCCGTTTCGGCTTCGCTCCCTCGCAGGTCGGCGCGCATTCGCCGCGCGGCCGGCCCCTGCCGCCCTTGAGCCTTGAATACCTGCCCGAGCGGCCCGTCTGGCAGATGAACTATCGCGGTCAGGCGCGCGAGCAACACACCGGCGCCGCCCCGCTGGTGGGCAATCTGGCCGTGGCCGGGGTGGCGCACTGGCGCAACTGGCTGGCGCTGGATCGCGATTGTCCGCTTGGCGGCGGGTTGGAGCGGAGGGTTGCAGTGCAGCACTTCGTGCCGGCCCTAGGGTTGAGCCAGCAGGTCGCGCAGGTGGATCGCGTCGTCCATCCCGCCGGGCTGTATGCGGTCTGGCACACCCTGGCTTTCCCGCGTGCGGCCAGCTTGCCTGGGGTAGTCGAGGAAGTCCGCGCCAGATTTGGCTGCGTATGGCGGCAGGAGGCGCGCGTGTTACTGCGCGAGATTACGGTCAGCGGCTACACCGCGCCGCAGGAGCGCCGCTTTGCGCTTTACCTGCCGGTTGTCGCACTCAAACGCCGATCCTGATCAAGGACGCGATGGCCTGCGCGGCATGCTGAGTCCGTCGGCAAACGGCCGGCATTTGCCCTGATGAGGACAAGCATGCAGCGATATCTATTTTTCCTGAGCCGGTTTTGGCGTAGCGGGCTGGCTGTCTGGGCCGCTCTGGCCTGTATGAGCAGTCAGGCTTTCAGCGAGGCCCCGGAACTTTCAGCGCGGGTAGCGGCAGGTGAGCTGGCTCCGGTACAGCGTCGCCTGCCAGATTCACCCGAAGTGATTCACGCACTCCCCGGTGCGCGCTACGGGGGCAGCCTGCGCAGCGCCTTGCTGGCCAGTGGTGATGAAAACGGCGTGCTGCGCTTTGTGGCCCAAGGGCTCACGCGTTGGGATACGCGCTTCGAGCACATCCAGCCCAACATCGCGGAGCGCTGGACGGTGAATCGCGATGCGACCGAGTATGTATTCAGTTTGCGCCACGGCCTGCGCTGGTCCGATGGTGTGCCTTTCACGGCAGATGACGTGGTGTTTGCCGTCAATGAAGTGATTGCCGACCGCCGCCTCTCCGGCCCGCCGGCCGATCGCTATCAGGCTGCCGGGGAGACCATGCGGGCGGAGAAAATCGATACCTGGCAGGTGCGCATCCGTTTTGCTGCGGGCAATCGCCTGTTACCCGAGGAACTGGCCGGTCCCTATGGCCATCACCCGGTGCTTTATCCCCGGCACTACTGCACGCGCTTTCATGCGGCCTACAACCCGCAGGCTGATGCCGAGGCCAAACAGGCTGGTCTGAGTGGCTGGATGGCGCTCTTTAACCGTCAGTGCCCGGCCTTCGCGGGGCGCTGGTCTAACCCGGACAAACCCACCCTTGATCCCTGGGTGATCAGTGCAGGCTTGGGGCGCGGTCTGACGCCGGTCGTCCTGCAGCGTAATCCCTACTTCTGGCAGGTTGACCAGCGCGGGCGCCAGCTGCCTTATCTCGATGCAATCCGTTTCGAGCTCTTTCGCGACCCCACGGCCATTCTTGCCGCGGCCATGGAGGGGCGGCTGGACCTGCAGATCCGTCATGTCAGCGGGGTAGCTGCGCGTGAGCGGCTGGCAGCGCTGGTGGCCAGCGGCAGCCATGTGCAGATGAGTTTGCCGGACGTGAATGCGTCGGCAGTCGGGCTTTATCTCAACCACACCACTGTGCGTGACGCGCTGCGCCGCCTGTATGCCGACGTGCGCTTCAAGGCGGCGCTGTCGCAAGCATTTGATCGCGATGCCATCGCGCGCGGCGTGTTCCGCGGTGAAGTCACGCCCTGGCAGGTTGGGCCGCCGCGTGGCCACCGCTTTTACAACGAGAAACTGGCCAGTCAGTTCACCCGCTTCGATCTCGCCGCTGCCAATCACAGTCTCGATGCGTTGGGTCTCACGGCACGCGATGCCCAGGGTTTCCGCCTGCTGCCCGATGGCGCTCGCCTGAGCCTGCGCGCCATCGTCAACAGCAACGCTGAACAGATGATCGCCACGCTCGAGATGGTGCGACAGGACTGGGCGCAGGCCGGTATCGAGCTGGTGATCGAGGCCCTGGATCGTGCGGTGGCAAGCAGCCGGGCGCGCGCCAATGATTACGACATCAGTGTGGATGTCGTCTCCGGTGGTATCGACCCGACCTACAACCCACGCGCCTATCTCGCCCAGCATCCGGCCGATTCGCGCCAGGGCCTGCCCTGGGTGCGCTGGTACGACAGTCACGGCACCGAAGGCTTGGAGCCGCCGCCGGCGATGCGCCAGCGCCTGCAATGGTGGGATGAGTGGAAGGCCGCCCGCTCCGCTGCCGAGGCCGACCGGCTGTTCCAGCGGATTCTCGCTATCGCGGCAGAGGAACTGGAAGTGCTTGGCACCGTCAGCTCGCCGGCCCAGACCGGCATTCGCGCCCGCCGTCTGCAGGGCGTACCTGATCAGATGCCCGGCGCCTGGATCTGGCCCACGCCCAACCCATCACTGCCGCAGCAGTATTTTTTCACTGATTAGCCGCGCCAGAGGCGCGCAGCGGGCACTTCCATGCCCGCTGCGTCAACCCTAGGCATGCGCTTGCGTGCGGGCAGGGCCTCGGGCATCCTTGCCCGCCTGTCATGCGGAGCTGCGCACCATGGATTTCCTGGCTTTCTTCAAGCAGTTCTTCTGGGCCGACTGGTTGGGGCTGGTCTGGTTCCTGATCTGCTGGTTCGGCTATGAGCGCCTTGTGGAGAAAGGCTGGAAGGGGCATTCGACCCTGCTTGTCGAAGGCCATCGCCTGCGCGTGCAATGGGCGCAGCAGATGCTTACGCGCGAGAACCGCATCGTCGATTGCGCGCTGGTCAGCAATCTTGTCAGTAGCGTGAATTTCTACGCCAACACCTCGATCTACATCATTGCCGGCCTCTTCGCGACCCTCGGGGCACTGGACCGCTTCATCGACACCGCTGCCGAGCTGCAGTTCTCGCGCAGCATCTCGCGTGAGGCCATGGAGCTCAAGCTGATCCTGCTGATCACCATCTTCGTGGTGGCTTACTTCAAATTCACTTGGGCGTTGCGTCAGTTCAATGTGCTCTCGATCACTACCGGCGCGGTGCCGCCCAGGGAGTCCGCCCCGGAAGTGCTGGAGCGTTTCGCCCAGAAGCACGCCGCCGTGAATACCTGCGCCGGGGATGACTTCAACCGCGGCCTGCGCGCCTATTACTTCGGCCTCGCCGTGCTGGGCTGGATGCTCTCGCCTTGGCTTTTCATCATCGCGACCACTGTGGTGGTTTACGTTCAAGCCCGGCGCGAGTTTGATTCACTGGTGCTCCGGGCACTGCGTGAGGTGGATGAGATCAAGGCGGAGTAAGGCCGCTTGTGCCAGCCAATGGCCAGGCGCTGGCAGCCTCGTTTTTCGCAAATCCGCCCGTGAGCGAGCGGGGTGTTTCAAAGCTGTTCTTGATTCATGATCGCCATGCGGGCTCGCGCAAAGCTTCCACCAGAAAGTCCAGCAGGCGGCGCACTTTCAGGGGCAAGTGTTTGCGGGTGGGGTAGACGGCATGGATCGGGATCGTGGCGGCGCGCCAATCCGGCATCAATTCAATCAGGGCCCCGCTGCGTAAATCCTCATGGATGAGAAAGTCCGGCTGCAGGATGATGCCTTGGTGTGCCAGCGCGGCTGCTCTGCAGGTGTCGCCGTTGTTGGCGTGCAGCCTTGAGCGGATACGCACCGAGATTTCTTCGTTTTCAGGTCCCTTGAAGCTCCAGGTGTCGCCCCCGGACCAATAGCTGTACGAAATCGCGGCGTGCGCTGCGAGATCTTGCGGGTGTGTGAGCTGGCCGTGGCGAGCGACGTATTCCGGTGAGGCGCACAGCACCATCCGGGTATCGGCGAGTTTGCGGCTGACTAGCCCTGAATCGGGCAATCGGCCAATCCGCACTGCAAGGTCAAAACCTTCCTCGACCAGATCAACCACACGGTCGGCCAGCACGATGTCCAGTGTGAGATGGGGGTTCTCGGTCACGAAACGTCCCCAGAGTGCCGCGAGGTGCATGGCGCCGAAGGTCTGTGGGGCGCCAATGCGTAACCGCCCCCTGATCTCGCCACTGCTGTCACTCAGTTCTGACTCCGCCTCATCTACCGCGAGCAGGATGTCACGGCAACGCTGCAGGTAAGTCTCTCCTTCGCTCGTCAGTGAGAGCCGGCGTGTAGTGCGCTGGAGCAGGCGCACACCCAGATGTTGTTCCAGTTCGTTCACGTGACGTGAGATTGCAGGTTTCGAGAGCCCCGTGCTGTCCATAGCACCCACAAAGCTACCGGCCTCCACAACCGCGACAAAAGTCTTCATGCCTTGAAAGAGATCCATGTTTCGAAATCCGGAACAGTTTGTCTTGTTTGGCCTAGTTTGTTCCGAATGTCGGTACTCGTAAAGTTCATTCCACGGCGGCACCACACGGTGCCCTGGCAGACGGATGAACCGGCTGCTCCCCCAATAGCAAAGGAAAGCATCATGAACATCACCATCATCGGCGCAGGCAACATGGGCTCGGGTTTCGTCAAGCAGCTCTCCGCTGCGGGCCACAAGATCCGCGTCACCGCACAGAATCTGGACAAGGCGCAGGCGCTCGCCGCAGCCCACGCAGGTGTTGAAGCGCTGCCCGCTGCTCTGGCGCTGGGCGACTCGCAGGTGGTTATCGTCGCCACGCCTTTCGGCGAAGCCGTCAATGCACTCAAGTCACTTGGCTCGCTCGAAGGTCGTGTCGTGATCGACATCACCAACCCGCTCACCGCCGACTACATGGGCCTCACCTTGGGCTTCGATACCTCGGCCGCTGAGCAGATCGCCGCCGCAGTGCCGGGCGCCCGCGTGGTCAAGGCCTTCAACACCATCCTGGCTCAGGTGCTGGCGCAAGGGCCAGTCTTCGGCACCAGCCGTGCTCCGGTTTTCTATGCAGCGGACGACGATGCGGCCAAAGCTGTGGTGCGTGAGCTGATTGCCGGCATCGGCTTTACTCCGGTGGATGCCGGTGGCCTCAAGAACGCCCGCTATCTGGAGCCGGTTGCCGGATTGAACATCTACTTTGCTTACGGCGCTGGTCACGGCACCCAGATCGCTCCGAACTGGATCCGCCGCGACTGAGTTTTACCCCGGGCGGTTGCTCCTCGGCACACATCGCGGCCGCCTCCACCCCGACAATTGAAAAGGAATTCCCATGAAACAGCGTCTTTCCCACATCGCCGCCGCCCTGCTGCTGGCAGGCGTTTCCAGCCTCAGCATGGCTGCCGACATCGTCAGCCCGATCAGCGACAAAGTCATGGCCAACCGGGTCCGCCCGGCCGACGCCCGCAAAGCTGGCCGCGTGGCTTACGACAAGCCCACGCCCGAGAACAGCATCATGCTTTTCATTGATCATCAGGTTGGTCTGATGGCGAGCGTGCGCGATTTTCAGCAAGCCTCCGGCTACAAGTCGAATGTGGTGTCGCTCGCCCAGATGGCCAAAGCGCTCGGCATTCCGGTGCTGGTGACCTCCTCGAACGCCCAGTGGCAGAACGGTGACACGCTGCCGGAGCTCAAGGAGCTGTTCAAGGATCAGCCGATCTATCGCCGCACCGGCATCATCAACGCCTATGAAGACCCCACTTTCCGCAAGGCGCTGGAAGATCTGGTCGCAAAAACCGGCCGTCGCCACATCATCATTTCCGGCGTCACCTTGGGCACCTGTGTGACCCTGCCGACCCTGTCGATGCTCAATGATGGCTACCAGGTTTATCCGGTCGTGGATGCCTCCGGTGCCTGGAGCCGCTATGAAGCCGAGGCCGCCATGCAGCGCATGACTGCCGCCGGTGCCGAACTGGAATCGGTGTTTGCACTGGGCGCCGAACTGCAGGCGGACTGGAAAAATCCGAGCGCAAACGACATGCTGCCGCCCTTCATCAACGGCCTGCCGGAGTACGGCTGGGTACTGCAGAACTACTGGAACAATGCCGACCCGGCCAAGCGCCCGGTGCAGGATCCTTTCGGCATCGTGAAGTAAGCAAGGTCAGCCTTTGCCAGAGCCCGACGGCAAGAAGCCGCCGGGCTCTTCTGCGTCGACATCAGGCAACTGAATGCCGATGAATCATGCCTCCAGATCAGGTTGGGCATCTGTACCGAAGGCGGCCAGCGCAAAGTCGACGAAGCTGCGCAGCTTGGGCGTCATGCGGCGGTCCGGCGCATACACGAGATGGAAGGGGCGGGTCGGTACCGGAAAGTCCGGTAGTAATTCGACGAGCCTGCCTGCAGAAATGTCTTCGCGCACCAGCTCGCAGGGCTGCAGCAGGATGCCCATGCCGGCGCGCGCGGCCATCAGCAGCGCCTCACCACTATCGACCATCAGCTTGCCGGAGACCGCGACGCTGATCGGCCCCTCCGGCCCCTCGAAACTCCAGCGGGTTCGCAACTCGGTGTAGGAAAAGCCGAGGCACTCATGCAACTCAAGATCGGCGGGATGGGTGATTGGCGCGTGGCTGGCGAGATAGGCGGGTGCCGCGCACAAGCGCAGGCGATAGGGTGCAAGCCGGCGCGCGATCAGCCCGCTGTCTGAAAGCTCGCCAACCCGGAAGGCCACGTCAAAACCTTCATCGATCAGGTCAACGAAGCGGTTGGCGAGCGACATGTCGACCGACACTTCGGGATACGCGGCCAGGTATTCAGGCAGACGCTTGGAGAGCGCATGCACGCCGAATGACACCGGGGCATTGATGCGCAAGCGCCCGCGCGGGGTGCCGCCGCTCATGGCGGCCATGCCTTCAGCGGCCTCCACCTCGGCAAGGATGATCTTCACTCGCTCATAGAAGGCAAAGCCCGCTTCGGTGAGGTGCTGGCGCCGCGTGGTGCGGTTGATCAGGCGCACGCCCAGATGCTGCTCCAGGGTCTGCACATGCTTGCCGACCAGCTGGGAGGACATGCGCAAGGCTTCCCCTGCAGCCGAGAAGGAGCCGGACTCCACGGCCTTGGCAAACACGCTCATGCTCAAGAGACGATCCATTGCAAACGCTCCGTTTCAAGTAATGGTAATTATCGGTCATTTATCCGCAGTGGTTTCAAGTCTTAAAGTGTGTGCTCCAACCAACAAGGAGCAAGAACATGAAAATCGCCATCATCGGAACCGGCAACATGGGCGCAGGTCTGGCCTCGGCACTGGCTGCTGCAGGACACGAAATCAGCGTCGGCGCACGCGATCTGACCAAGGCCGCTGCTCTGGCAGAGAAGATCGGTCACGGCACAGTGGGTGGCGGGATTGCCGCCGTAGCCAAGCTTGCCGACGTGGTGATTCTGGCTCTGCCGTTTGGTGCTGCGGCCGAGGCCATCAAGCTGGCCGGGGACCTGGCCGGCAAGCTGCTGATCGACATCTCCAACCCGATCAGCGCGGACTACAAGGAACTCACCATCGGTCACACCACTTCGGCTGCCGAAGAGATCCAGAAGCTCGCCCCGCAGGCCCGCGTGGTGAAGGCCTTCAACACGATCTTTGCGCAATTGATGGCGCCCGAATCCCGCAGCGGCAAAACCCTGCAAGTGTTCGTGGCGGGCGATGACGCAACAGCCAAGGCCACCGTATCCGGGCTGGCGCAGTCCATCGGCTTCGAGGCCGTGGAAGCTGGCCCCCTTTCCAACAGCCGCTTCATCGAGCCTATCGGCGAGATGAACATTCATTTCGGCTACTTCCTCGGCAAGGGCCCGAGCGTCGCGCCGGCCTGGGTGCAGATTTAAACCGGTTGCCCTCACTAAGCGGCCTGCGTCAGCGGGCCTCTGGATTGCCTTCAAGGATCATCATGGACTTCCGTATTCGCACAGCGCTGGGCGCTCTCGCCTTGCTGGTCAGCACCAGCCTCGCACTGGCCGCCCCGGCCATCGAAGTGCTGGGCCACGACTTCCGCTTTCCCAACAAGCTGGAGGGGCTTCCTGCGAAGCTCTCAGACTTCAAGGGCCTGCAGATCAACAGCTTCACCACGAGTGACGGTGTGAGGCTCAGCTACTGGGAGGCGGGTTCCGGCAAGCCGCTGGTGTTCATCCCGGGCTGGTCGGCCAACGGCGCTGAGTACATCAATGTGATGTACCTGCTCAGCAAGAATTACCACGTCTATGTGCTGGACCCGCGCAATCAGGGCCTGTCGCAACGCGTCGATTACGGCACGCGCATCGCCCGTTTTTCTGTGGACCTGAAAGAGTTCTCGACACACCTCGGTCTGAAATCAGCCGATTACATCGGCTGGTCAATGGGGGCGTCCGTGCTATGGGGTTACATCGACCTCTTCGGTACGCAAGGCATGCGTAAGGCTGTCTTCGTGGATGAGCCGGTGTCGATCTATTCACATGCGGACTGGTCGGAGCAGGAGCGCCTGGAAGCCGGCGGCATGACCTCCTCAGTCGAGCGCATGGTCGCCAGTTTCACGGCCGGCGCGCCGACCAACCAGCTCGTGGTCGACATGAAGGTCATCGAGCGTGCGATAGCCACAGATTCGCCCTATTACGTGAACTCGCTAGCTTTCGCCAACGCGTTCATCAAGACCGACCCTGCCTTTACCGCCAAGGTGCTGTTCGATCACGCGACCAATGACTGGCGCGACGTGATCCGCCACAAGATCACCGTGCCCACCGCGATCTTCTCGGGCGAGTACAGCCACAACCTGCCCAGTCAGCGCTGGATGGCCTCGGTGATTCCGCATGCCCGGCTCTATGCCTATACCGAGGCTGAGCAGGGAGACCACTTTCTCATGTTCAAGAACCCGTTCAGATTCACTCAGGATCTGCGCGATTTTCTCGAACATTGAGTCCGCGCCGGCTTCGGCCGGCAAACCTCCCCAACCTACACCTCATTCCATTCAAGGAGAAACCCATGCCCGTCGTACGCGTCAGCTGGTTCGAAGGTAAAGACACCCCCACCAAACAGGCTGTTGCAGCCGAAATCACCGAAAGCATCGTGCGCAATACCGGCACCGATGCGAAGTACATCTACGTCATCTTCGAAGACGTGAAGCCCTCTGACTGGGCCGGTGAGGGCAAGCTCTACGGCGGCTGATACCTGCCGACCATCCCCGGCGGTGCGCTTGTGGCAGCGCACCGCTTCATCCATTGATTCATCCGGCGACTGACAGCAGCGCGCCGACCTGAAGGATTCCCATGAGTATCACGATATTCGCAAGCGTCGAAGCCAAGGCAGATGCCGTGACTGCAGTCGAAACCGCATTGCGCGCAATGCTCGAGCCGACACGTGCCGAACCTGGTTGCCTCAGCTACGAGCTGTTCGCCTCGCGAGATGCTCCCGGCATCTTCCACTTGCTCGAAACCTATACCGACGATGCGGCGCTGGCGGCCCATCACGCCTCCGCGCACTTCGCCGGACTCGTTGCGAGTATTGGCGACAAGCTCATGCGCGAGATCCGCATCGAGCGGATCGCTGAGCTTGAGGCCTGAACGGTTCCGGTTCTTACGGAGAGTGTCGGGAGATTTCGCAGTAAAGGAATGCCTTCCGCTTGCCGTCAAGGTAAGGGATGGCATGAGTCAATGCCTAGCGACCCTTCTTCCTTGCGTAAATGAATGGGTGAAATCAACATGAGTAAGTTCAAGCTGCTAGGAATAGCCGGAAGCCTTCGCAGGCATTCGACTAACAAGGGGCTGCTTAGGGCTGCGAAAGCCTCGCTGCCTGACGATGTCACGATGGAGGTTGCGGACCTGTTACAGGTTCCGCTATTCAATCCGGACTTTCCTGATCCTCCTCCCTCGGTGAGAAGAGTGTTCGATCAGATGGCAGAGGCGGATGGTTTTGTTCTGGCTGCTACCGAGTACAACTACTCTGTTGCCCCGGCGTTGAAGAACATTCTGGACTGGGCCTCAAGAGTGCCTGGCAACGCGCTTCTGTGTGGCAAGCCTGCTGCCATGCTGGGCGCAGGTGGGCCGATGGGAACGGGGATCGGTACGGCACGCGCTCAATACCATTTGCGGCAGATCTGTGTGTTTCTCGATTTGCGAGTCCTGAACAAGCCGGAGGTTTTCGTGAACGCTTATGCAGGCGGCTTTGATGAGGAAGGGAACCTGACCGATCCCGCTGTCATCGAGGCTGTTGCAGCCCAGATGCAGGCTTTGCGCTGCGCTTTAAAGCTCAATTGAAACGCTCGGGGGATCGGCCCTTCTTGACTGCTAAGATCAATGCACCTAACAGCCCAGCCGCCCCTTGTAATCAAGAGGTTGATCTGCGGCGTCCCCGTCCCTGATGAAAACACCGAATGCTTGGACAATGAGTGATGCATCCGCCCACCCCGTATTGCTGCTCGTAAGCCGTCGCGCCAAAGCCGGGCATGAGGCTGAATTTGAATGGCTGATGGCCGAGTTCATCCATGCTGCCGAGGCCTTCCCCGGATGTCTAGGCGCTCAGTTGGTCCATCCTGGAGATGAGGAGGATGTTGAGGACACCCTCTACCATGCTTTGATGGCGTTCAAAGACGCCCAAAGTCTGGATGTCTGGCAAAAGTCGGCTGAGCGCTCCGCAGGGCTGGCCAGCATAGAACCCTATTTGGAAGGCCCAGCAGTGATGCGCGGCATTTCCGGGCTTGCGCACTGGTTTCAGGCTCCAGCTGGCGTCAAGCAGACTCAGCCTCCCCGCTGGAAGGTGGCCCTGGTCACATGGCTGGGTATTTTCCCAACGGTATATCTCCTCTTCCTGGAGTTGGGAGAGGTTTTGGCGCCCTGGCCACTTTTGCCCCGGATCTTTCTCCTGACGATGCTGGTGGTGATCATCATGACCTGGGGCGTTGCGCCACAGCTAACCCGGCTACTCAAGCCGTGGTTGTTTCCTTCCGCGAAGCCCAGTGTCCACAAGGGCCCCGAGCGGCCTTAGAAGCTGTTTACGATCTTACGGCGAGGCCGTGATCAGGGCTCATGCGCTGCTCGGAATCCTCATTTATCAACATAAACTCCGGTTCCTGTGCTGCGCTTCCCCACGGTTTGCTTCGCACAGAAAACCGGCTGCGGCAGCGCAGAGCAGGCTCTGTGCTTACCCAGCCTCAGCCCCTGCTGACGGCCTGTCGCTGCAGATCGTGAACAGCTTCTTAGCATACCTGGGTCGGGAAGCATGCTGCAGACAAGTCGCCAGGCGACTTGCTGCAAATACCTGGCATTCCAAAGTGCTGCAAAGGGCGATGCAGTCTGCGACAGCCCGTGCGTTTCAAGTCTTGTCCAACTTGATCGAGGCCGAGTTGATGCAGTAGCGCAGGCCGGTCGGGGCAGGGCCGTCATCGAAAACATGGCCCAGGTGCGCGCCGCACTGCTGGCACAGCACTTCGGTGCGGTACATGCCGTGGGAAAAGTCTTCGCGCTGCTCGACGTTTTCCGGCGCAGCGGCGCTGTGGAAGCTGGGCCAGCCGCAGCCGGCATCGAATTTCGTGTCCGACTGGAAGAGCTCGGCACCACAGCAGCGACAGCGGTAGTCGCCGTTTGACCATTCGTTCCAGTATTCCCCGCTAAAGGGGCGCTCGGTGCCGGCCTGGCGGGTGACGCGGTATTCCTCGGGGCTCAATACTTCACGCCATTCTGCGTCGGTCTTCTCGATGGGGCGGGGCATGGTGGGGGCTCTCTGTGATTGTGAATTGGCTTGTCTTCAAGACCTTACGGCATTTTTGCCCAGTTTTGGAGGGGCGCTTCCGCTATAATCCGGCCTCCCTCAGACCGGCCCGGCCGGTTTCAATCCAGAGTGCCTCCCATGTCCGACATCCTCAGCCTTCGCGGCGCACCGGCCTTTTCGGCTTCGCGTCTCTCTCGCCTATCCGAAT
This sequence comes from Uliginosibacterium aquaticum, assembly GCF_012972705.2. GTDB lineage: Bacteria > Pseudomonadota > Gammaproteobacteria > Burkholderiales > Rhodocyclaceae > Uliginosibacterium > Uliginosibacterium aquaticum. The sequence continues at coordinate 1,397,566 of NZ_JABCSC020000001.1, forward strand.
CCTTGAGCAGCGCTGGCGTGAAATTGCGCGCGCTGGCTGCTGAATTCTGGTACTTCGTTGAGATCGAAGAAGCACTGTCGGCGCAGGAGTTGGAGCGTCTGGTCGATTTGCTCGATGCCCGCCCGGCTACCTCCGCTGCGCCGGCCGGCACGAATCTGCTGGTGACGCCGCGTCTGGGCACGATCTCGCCCTGGTCCTCGAAGGCCACCGACATCGCCCACAACTGCGGTTTTGCCAAGATCGTGCGCATCGAGCGCGGCATCCAGTTCTCGCTGGATGGCACGTTCGCCCGCGATACCGTGCTGCCGCTGCTGCATGACCGCATGACCGAATCGGTGCTGGACTCGGTGGACGCCGCTGCCGGTCTCTTTGCCCACTATGCTCCGCAGCCGCTGACCAGCGTCGACACCCTCACCGGCGGACGCGCCGCGCTGGTCGTCGCCAATACCGAACTGGGCCTGGCGCTGTCGGAAGACGAGATCGACTATCTGGTCGAGAACTTCACCAAGGTGAATCGCAACCCGACCGACGTCGAGCTGATGATGTTCGCGCAGGCCAATTCCGAGCACTGCCGCCACAAGATCTTCAACGCCGACTGGATCATCGACGGCCGCAAGGAAGAGAAATCCCTCTTCGGCATGATCAAGGACACCCACAAGGCGCACCCTGAGGGCACCATCGTGGCCTACGCGGATAATGCCTCGATCATCGAAGGCTTCGAGGTGGATCGCTTCTACCCGGATGCCGATGGTCAGTGGGCTTACCGCAAGGAGCTGACCCACATCCTTGCGAAGGTGGAAACCCACAACCACCCGACCGCGATTTCGCCTTTCCCCGGCGCTTCGACTGGTGCGGGCGGCGAGATTCGTGACGAAGGCGCAACCGGTCGTGGCTCGCGTCCGAAGGCCGGTCTGGCAGGCTTCACCGTGTCGAATCTGAACATTCCCGGCGCGACTCAGCCCTGGGAAAAGGCCTACGGCAAGCCTGAGCGCATCGCCTCCGCGCTGGACATCATGATCGAAGGCCCGCTCGGCGCGGCTGCCTTCAACAACGAATTCGGCCGCCCGAACCTGACCGGCTATTTCCGCACTTTCGAGCAGGAAGTCGAAGGCGAAGTGCGCGGCTATCACAAGCCGATCATGATCGCCGGCGGTCTCGGCTCCATTCAGGCCGAGCAATCCTTCAAGACCAAGTTTGCCCCCGGCACCTTGCTGATCCAGCTTGGCGGTCCCGGCATGCTGATTGGTCTGGGCGGTGGCGCCGCGTCCTCGATGGCGACCGGCAGCAACACCGCTGATCTGGACTTTGCCTCGGTGCAACGCGGCAACCCGGAAATGGAACGCCGCGCGCAGGAAGTCATCGACGCCTGCTGGCAGCTCGGCGAGAAGAACCCGATTCTGGCCATGCACGACGTGGGCGCGGGTGGCTTGTCCAACGCCATGCCGGAGCTGGCGGATTTCGCCGAACTCGGCGCGCACTTTGAGCTGCGCAATATTCAGATCGAAGAGCCGGGCATGAGCCCGCGCGAAATCTGGTCGAACGAATCGCAAGAGCGTTACGTGCTGGCAATTGCGCCGGAATCGCTGCCGCTGTTTGAATCCTTCTGCGCCCGCGAGCGTTGCCCGTTTGCGGTGGTCGGCACGGCGACCGGTGACGGCCGACTGCAGGTGACCGACAGCCACTTCGGCAATCACGCGGTCGACATGGACATGCAGGTGCTGCTCGGCAAGCCGCCGAAGATGACCCGCGACGTGAGCACGCGCCCGATCTACCTGCCGCCCTTCGATGTGTCGGAAATCGATGTGTCGGAAGCCGCGCTGCGCGTGCTGCGCATGCCGGCCGTGTCCAGCAAATCCTTCCTGATCACCATCGGCGACCGCTCGGTGGGCGGCCTGACCGCGCGCGACCAGATGGTCGGCCCCTGGCAGACTCCGGTGGCCGATGTGGCCGTCACTGCCATGAGCTTCCACGGTTACACCGGCGACGCCTTCGCGATGGGCGAGCGCACGCCGCTGGCCTGCGTGAATCCGGCGGCTTCGGGCCGCATGGCGGTGGGCGAATCCATCACCAATCTGCTGGCAGCGGACATTGCCGACATCGGCGACGTGAAACTCTCCGCCAACTGGATGGCCGCCTGCGGTCAGCGCGGCGAAGATGTGCGCCTGTTCGATACGGTCAAGGCCGTGTCCGAATTCTGTATCGGCGCCGATCTGTCGATTCCGGTCGGCAAGGATTCGCTGTCGATGCGCACCACCTGGAAAGAGGGTGAAGAGGCAAAGTCCGTGACCTCGCCGCTGTCCATGATCGCTACCGCTTTCGCGCCGGTGCAGGACATCCGCAAGACCCTGACGCCGCAACTGAAGATCGAAGAGGGCGTCGAGACCGAACTGGTGTTGATCGATCTGGGCAAGGGCAAGCATCGCCTCGGCGGCTCGATCCTCGCGCAGGCCTACAACTCGGTCGGCGAACATGCGCCGGATATCGACGCCGTGACCATGAAGGCTTTCTTCAAGGGCATCACCGCGCTGAAGCAAGCCGACCTGCTGCTGGCCTACCACGACCGCTCCGATGGCGGCTTGTTCACGACGCTGGCCGAAATGGCCTTCGCCGCCCGCAGCGGCATCTCGATCGAGCTGGATTCGGTGTGCTACGACGACATGGTCAATGACATCGATGGCGCCGAAAAGCGCCCGGATATGCTCAAGGGCCGCTTCAATGATCGCGTCTTCGGCGCGTTGTTTGCCGAGGAACTCGGTGCCGTCGTACAGATCCGCCGCAGCGACCGCGAGCGTGTGCAAGTCATGCTGCGCGAAGCCGGGCTGGGCGCGGAAACCCACTTCATCGGCTTCCCGAATGATCGTGGCGCCCTGCGTATCCGCCGCAATGCCAAGACCGTGTTCGAAGCCGATGTGCACGAGCTGCTGCAGGTGTGGAGCGAGGTCAGCCATGAGATCGCCCGCATCCGCGACGACGCGATGAGCGCCGATCAGGAATTCAATGCTCTGGCCGACAAGGCCGATCCGGGCCTGTCCGTCGCGCTGAGTTTCAATGCGGCCGAAGATGTGGCTGCGCCGTATATTGCCAAATTGAGCGCACGTCCCAAGGTCGTGATCCTGCGCGAGCAGGGCGTGAATTCGCAGAACGAAATGGCCTCGGCTTTCGAGGCGGCCGGTTTCGCTCCGTTTGACGTGCACATGTCCGACCTGATGGCGGGGCGCGTGAATCTGGCGGACTTCCACGGTCTGGCCGCTTGCGGCGGTTTCTCCTATGGCGACGTGCTGGGCGCGGGGCAGGGCTGGGCCAAGTCCATCCTGTTCAATGACAAGCTGCGCGAACAGTTCTCGGCCTTCTTCGGCCGCAGCGACACCTTCGCGCTGGGCGTGTGCAACGGTTGCCAGATGATGAGCAACCTCGCCGAAATCATCCCCGGCGCCGATGCCTGGCCGCGTTTCCAGCGCAACCGCAGCGAGCAGTTCGAAGCCCGCACCGCGTTGGTCGAAGTGCTGGAGTCGCCGAGCATCCTGCTCGCCGGCATGGCCGGTAGTCGCATGCCCATCGTGGTCAGCCACGGCGAAGGCCGTGCCGACTTCAGCCAGCATGGCGCACAAGACAAGGCGCTGGTCTCGTTGCGCTTCATCGACAACAAGGGCGAGGTGGCGAGCGCTTACCCCGCCAATCCGAACGGCTCGCCCGCTGGCATCACCGGCCTGACCACCCCGGACGGGCGCTTCACCATCATGATGCCGCACCCGGAACGCTGCCGCCGCACGGTGCAGATGAGCTGGGCGCCGGCCTCACTGGGAGAGGATTCGCCGTGGATGCGCATGTTCCGCAACGCAAGGGTGTGGCTGGGCTGATTCCACGCCTGATGATGCTCGCTAGCCTGGTGCTGGCAGCATCGCAAGTTCATGCCGAAAACGGCCGTTTCTCCGATCCGGAGGACGGTCGTTTTGACATGAGCGAGCACCTGCTGACCTATCAGGGCATGCTGCCGGTGCCGATCATTGTGACTGAGCCGGCCGTAGGCTTTGGAGTTGGCCTCGCAGCGCTGTATTTCGATGAGTCCATCGCCGACGCGTCGAATAAGAGCCTGGCCGAAACCGGGCGCCGGGCGCCGCCGAACGTTTCCGCCTTTGGCGGTTTCAAGACCGAGAATGGCACCCAGGGGGGATTCGCCGGGCATATGCATGGATGGAACGGCGACCGCATCCGCTCCATCAGTGGCGTGGTCAAGATGGGCATCAACCTGGATTACTACGGGCTGGGCGACCAGGCCCAGCGTTACACCATTGACGGGGCGGGTTTCGTGCAGCAAGTGCTGCTGCGCGCGGGCGACAGTCCCTGGTTAATGGGCCTGCGCTATGCGTATTTCGATACCGAAATGCACTTCGAGCGCGAACGGCCGCTGGATCTGGTGAATCAGTCCGTGTCGGAGACGCTTGGGGTCGGCGGGGTAGTGATTGATTACGACACGCGCGACAATTTTCTCTCCCCTAACTCCGGCAGCTATGTGGAGGGGGAAGCGAATTTCATGCGGCCGGAATTCGGCAGCACCAGCAGTTTCGATCTGCTGGGCGTGCGCGGCTACCACTGGCAGCCGCTGGGGCGCAGTCTTGTGCTCGGCCTGCGGGCAGACTGGCAGCGCGCGCAGGGCGACGCGCCGTTCTGGGCGCAGCCCTATGTCAAGCTGCGGGGTATCCCCGCTGCGCGTTACCAGGACAGGGAGACTGCCGCCGGAGAACTGGAGTTGCGCTATGCCATCGATGACCGCTGGTCGGCAATCGGGTTTGGCGGTGTGGGCAAGGCCTATTGCCGGCGCCATGATTTTTCGGAGGCCGAGCAGGTCACGACCATTGGTGCTGGCTTCCGTTATCTGATTGCGCGCAGGCTGGGGCTGCTGGCCGGGCTGGATGTGGCGCGCGGTCCGGAGGATACGGCGGTCTACATTCAGGTTGGTAGTGCCTGGCGCTGAACTCGCCAGGCGATTGCGCGTCGCACAGGCTTCGCTATCTATTGCCTCGATCCGCTAGTGCTGGCCTGAACTGTTTTGCAAGGTTTGTCTATAAATCCATTGAAATTTTCTATTTAGTTGCGCAAAAGACTTTCTCTCTGGCAGGCCCCCGCACCTTGTTGCACTGCCGGAGTTTGCCGCATGCCGCAGCGCTCTCAGACATAGCCTGGATTGATCCGGACGGGTGTTGCGCGCTACAACCAGGCCGTGCTTTCTGGGCTCTCTGGTTTATGAAATTCACTGATAGGCATGGAGTTTTCTGCTTCTCAGGGGACTGCAGCCTGCACCGATGGGTGAGCTTGCGAATTACTTTGCAGATCTGTCAGGCAACAGTGAGATGCCGCCTTGTCTTCGGCATGCACCGATGTTGCGCCGCAGCGTCATGAGCGCTGACGGAGAGGTATGTGTTTGTAGGCGGGTTTGATACAAGGGTAAACGCTTATTTGTGTCCATTGGTCGCGCTTATGCTGCGCTTGTCTCCATGGCTTGACCCGCGAATCATCCTGCAAGATAGTGCGCACCACTGAACTTATTACTTCAGTCGTAGTAGCCCGGCATCGGCGGCCAAACCCTTGCAGGGCCTCACTAAAACATTGGCAGGAGACAAGACTATGCGTAGCAAGATCCTGATGGGCCTCGCGGCCCTCGCTTTCGCCGGCACTGCTTTTGCCGCGACTGATTATCCTGACGGTTACACCAAGTGCGTCCAGAACACTGGCGCCACCTGTAGCATGAGCGGCACCCGCAACGTTGCGCTGGGTAAATCTGGCAGCTTCGTTTATGCCGTCAAGACTGGCAGCTTCGCCTGTATCGGTTCGGCTTTCCCGACCAATTCCTACACCACTTCGGCTTGGTGTTCCTACGGCGCAACGACGAGCGCCAGCAGTTCCTCCGCAGCTACTTCGAGTGCAGCGGCTTCCAGCGTCGCTTCGTCCGCAGCAGCTTCGAGCAAGGCCGCTTCCTCGGCGGCTGCTTCGTCCGCAGCCGCCAGCAGCACCGCCGCCGGCAGCATCAACATGACGATCCCGGCCGCTACGGCGACTGTGACCAATTCTGGTACGACCACCATCCCGGCAGGCAGCACCAAGAGCTACGGCAACCAGCGTATCGGCGTGAAGAACTCCGTGGGCAACTGCACCAGTGAAGGTCAGATCCCGGTCTTCATCCTTGAAGAGGGCGCAACCCTGAAGGATGTGATCATTGCCGGTGGCGTGAATGGCTCCGACGGTGTGCATTGCAAGGGCTCCTGCACGATCCAGAACGTGTATTGGGAAGATACCTGCGAAGACGCAGCCTCCAACCTTGGCGCGGGCTCGACCATGACCGTCAAGAACGTCATCATCGCCGGTGCGACCGACAAGGCCCTTCAGCACAACAGCAAGAACAGCCTGACCGTGCTGCAGGATTCCTATATCGCTGATACCGGCAAGGTGTGGCGCTCCTGCGGTAACTGTACCAACAACGGCGGCCCGCGCAAACTCACCCTAGACAATGTGAAGGTCGGCAAGGCTGGTTCCATCGCGGGTGCCAACGGCAACTACGGTGACGTGGTGAAGATCCGCAAACTGCAGATCAAGGGTTACAAGTCCGGCAGCCCGAGCGTTTGCGTCGAATACAAGGGTATTGAGAAGAACGGTAGCGCTGAATCGCCGAAGATTGGCGAGAAGTGGAACACCTCTGTTTGCGACGTCAGCACCTCTGACGTGACTGCCTACTGATCTGCGATCGCTAAGTTCTGCAAGATGAAACGGGTGCTGCGGCGCCCGTTTTGTTTTCCACGGTAGCCGGCTCGGCAGCAAGTGCTGAACTCAAGTGGATGCCCAGGCGCCTGCCCTGCCAAGGGGCCAGGCAGAGGGATTCCTTTTACTGCCCCAGGCGCAGGATTCGATCGCCCCAGAAGAACAGGCTGCCACTGGCCGGATTGAGCAGGCTGCCGGCGTAGCGTGTGGGCTCTGGCGGGCTGGCTTCGCGCCAGCTCAGGCCCAGATCGGTTGATTGCAGGATGGCACCGCCACGGCCAGCCACCAGCAGGCGCTGACCGACGGGGTCGTGGGCGATTAGCCGCAGCAGATCGGAGCTGCCGGAGGGGATGTTCTGCCAGCTCTGGCCCAGGTCGGTTGAGCGCAGGATGTAGCCCTTGCTGCCTGCGGCCAGGATGCCGCCGGGCAGGCCCGGGATTGGTGCGAAGTCCGACAGGCTGGTGAATTCCGGCAGCATGATTTTCTCGAAGCTGCGCCCGAGGTCGGCCGAGCGCAGGATGCTGCCCTCGTTACCGGCGGCGAGAAAGATTCCGCCGATCTGGCGCAGGCGCGAGATCCCCTTGGCCAGCCCTGCTGGCAGGTTCTCCCAGTGCGCTCCGCCATCATCGCTGCGGGCAAGACGATCTTCCCGGCCGGCGGCCACCAGCACGCCGCTGTGAGGCTCCTGATCCATGCTTAGCCAGATCGTGTCGCGGTCGGCGTCGCTGGCTTGCCAGCTCTGGCCCCCATCGTCAGACCACAGGATGCCCCTGGCGTTGCTCAGGGCGAGGATGCGCCCAGAAGTCAGCAGGCGCAGTTGCGAGAGGGTGGCGTCGCCCGCGATCTGGTGTGTTTGCCAGCTCCGGCCGCCATCGCTGCTGCGCATCAGGGTTCCGTTGGAGCCGGTCACCAGCAGGCTGTGGCTGGCTGGGTGAAACAGGGCCGTGAAGAAATAGACGTTATCGGGCGCGGTGACGCGCTGCCAGCTTTGGCCGTCGTCGCGCGACAAGGCCAGGCTGCCATTGACGCCGGCCGCCAGTAGCAGACCTTCTGGGGGCGCACTGGCGATGGCATGAGTGTATGGGCTCAGGCCATGCCGCACTATCTGCCAATTGCGGCCATCGTCCTCGCTGCGCGCGATGAGGCCACCGCCTCCGGCAGCCAGCAGCGCGCCCTCAGGCAGTCGGCCGAGGGTTTCAAATTCCTCCATGCCAGCTTGCAGCACTGACTGCCAGAGTCTGCCGCCCTCGCTGCTGCGGAAGATGCTGCCTTGTGCGCCGGCGGCGATGAACTCGCCATCCTGGGTGGCGAGTACGGAGGAGAGAAAGTGGCGGGTGCCGGTCTGGGCAAGCGACCAGCTCAGGCCGTCGTCTAGCGAGTGGAGTACACGCCCGTCCTGAGTCACGGCGGCGATCTGTCCTGTGCGGGCCTGGGCGATGGCATTGATAAGGGCGCCCGTAGCACCGCTTGGCAGGCGGGTGTTCTGCCAGCGCCGGCCGGCGTCGGTCGAGCGCAGGATTTCGCCTGTGCTGAAGGCCGCCAGCAGGCTCCCACTGGCGAGTTCGGCGAGGCGGCTGACGTCTCCGTTGGGCTGAACCGCGATGCGTTGCCAGCGTTTGCCTGTGTCGGTGGAGCGCATCAGCAGACCTTTTTCGCCGCCCGCCAGAAGGATTGAGCTAGATGTGTGGCGTAGCAGGTGGGCGATATAGGCACGTGTTGGCATGCTCACGGCTTGCCAGTCCTTACCGCCGTCGGCGGAGCGCAGTAGGCTGCCGCCTTCACCGGCAGCAAGCAGCAGGCCGGTCTTCTCGTCGGCGAGCAAAAGGCTGCGCAGCGCGAGCGGGGGAATACCTTCAAGCCGCTCCCATTGCTGGCCGCATTGGCTACTGCGCAGGATCGTGCCTTCGCTGCCGGCAGCAATGAACTGGTGACGCCCGGCATCGAAGAGCAGGGCTGAGAAGGTGGCACGCGCCGGGCTGGGGAGACTTTGCCAGTGGCGCCCGCCATCCTGGCTGAGCAGCAAGGCGGCATCGCTGCCGCTCAACAGGGTGGCCGGGCAGGCCGGGTCGCTGGCGGCGACAAAGAGATTGGCGTTACTGGTGCTGAAATAACGGCCATTCGAAGGCATCGCGCCCTGCGCAAAGGCGGCGTGCAGGCACAACGCCAGGGCGGTGGGCATGGCCAGGTGGAATGTCTGCTTCATCTGTCTCGTCCTGTGGTCCGAGCCGCTCTGCGGGGCTCTGCGAGCACGGATTCTGCCATGCGGCCTTGTGCAGCAGTTCAGTGTCCCGGAGCAAGATCGCCGTCCTGTTGTTGTTCTCCTGCGTCAGAAGCAGCAGGGCCCCGCGGGCCGACCGCAGGATTTCCCGCATTTCCATGCCCTGCGCTAGGATCGCCCTTCCGCAGTTAGCGGAATACAAGCCAAACAAGGTGGCCCACCACCTGGCAATCCAAAGGAGACTGGATTCGTGATGAGCAAGCAGAAACTGTGTTGCGCCCTTGCCGCGCTGGGCTGTGCCCTGGTGTTGAGTGCCTGTCAGCGTGAGGCCGCTGGGGTGGGGGGGGCGACCCTGAGCAAGACTCCGCCGACCTATCGGGGCGTGGTGATCAATCCTGCGCTGTATGTCGTGGAGTCGACCGGCAGTGGCTTTCTTGCTGCAGGCTCCGATGGAGCCGTCTGGCGCAGTGAGGATGGTGGTCAGAGCTGGCTGCCGGGCGTGCCGGGGCGGATCGCATCGCTTGCACGTCTGGCCGAAGTGCCGGGCAGCACGCGGCTGCTGGCGCTGGGTGCCAATGGGGCGCTGCAGCGCAGTGAGGATGGCGGACGTAGCTGGCTGCCGATAGCCTCTGGGGTGAGTTCGGCGCTACAGGCCTTGTTTGTCGAGGCTGACGGGCGCCTCGCGCTGGCGGCTGGTCTGGAGGGGGCAATGCTGCGCTCCGAAGATGGCGGCTTGAGCTGGGAACAGATTGCGCTGCCCGGGCCGGCAGCGATCGGCCGGATCGTGCAGGAGCCCAGGAAGGGGGATTTGCTTGCGGTGGGTGGGGCAGGGGCGATCCTGCGCTCATCTGATCGCGGACGTTCCTGGGCGGGCATCGATGCGGGTGTGCACGAAGGGCTGACCGAGGCGCTGGTCGAACAGCGTAGTGGCGATGTGTTGATCGGAGCTGGCAACGGTCATGTACTGCGTTCAAGCGATGCGGGCACGCGCTGGAGCAGGCAGGCCACGGGCCTGAGTTACATCACCCAGATCCTCCAAGAGCCGGCCAGTGGCGTGCTGATTGCACTCGGGGCCGACAGCCATATCGCCCGCTCGGAGGATGGCGGAAAGCACTGGCAGGTGGTGGCGGTGCCGATGCAGGGCGCCTTGCTGCGCGGGGCGCTGGCCGGAAAACGCATCGTGGCAGTGGGCGATCATGGCAGCACATTGGCCTCCGACGATCTGGGCAAGAGCTGGACGGCACAGGCGGCGGGCGAGGATCGTCCGCTCAATTCGGTCGCCTTCGATGCCAGGAGTGGCAGCCTGGTGGCGGTGGGGGCTGGGGGATGGATCATCCGCTCGACCGATGGCGGTCGGAGTTGGCAGACCCGTTCGCTGGGCATCGCCGAGTATGTGCATGCAATTGCCCAGTGGCCGGAAAGCGGCGAACTGCTGGCCGCGGGCATCAATCGCACGGTGTCGCGCTCGAAGGATGGCGGGCGTACCTGGAGCAGCCAGATCATGGGGCAGCTGGTCGAGCCGGCCTATCTCTTCAAGGTGGCGTATGAGCCGGTCAGCAAAAGCATGCTGTTTGCCGGTGGCAAGCGCTCCTGGTTGCGCACGCCGGATGCAGGCGCCAGCTGGCAGCACGAAAGCGCGGAGGGGCCGGTATATCAGGGTTTCGTGAGTCATCCGAAGACCGGGACGGTGATTTTCTTTGGCGACTCAGGCGTGCTGGCGCGCCTGCCGGCCGGGGCCGTCAAGAGCGAGCCGCTGCCGCAACTGGTGGATGCCGCCTGGTTTCGGGGAGAAGTGGATGCCCAGACCGGCAGCCTGTGGGTGTATGGCGCCCAGGGCGCGCTCGCGCGCTCGGACGACGATGGTCGCAGCTGGAGCCTGATCGCAACCGGCACGGATGCCACGCTGTATGGCGGCATCTTCGATAGCGCCCGTGGCCTCTTTCTGCTCTCTGGCAGCAAGGGCCTGATCTTGCGTTCCGAGGATGGTGGACGCAGCTGGCTGCCGGTGGAGAGCGGCTCAGTGGCCATGTTGGGGGCGATGCTGCGCGATCTGAAAAGCGGAACCTTGTTGGTGGCCGGGGCTCAGGGCACTGTCCTGCGTTCGACCGATGATGGCAAGCACTGGCAGTCTGCGCGCACAGGTACGGAAGCACTGGTCCGTGCTTTTGCCATCGAGCCCGGCAGCGAGGCTTTGCTGCTGGCCGGGCGGGATGGCGTGATCCTGCGCTCAACCGACGGCGGCGAGACCTGGCAAGGCATTGCGTCCAATACCGAGTCCCGCATCAAGGCCCTGCTGCCTGATCCGAAGAGCGGCAATCTGATCGCCTATGGCGATCGCATCGTATTGCTGGAGCGGGTGAGTCAGTGAGGTTGGCTGCCCGGATTGCGTGACATCCTTGGGCAGGAGCAGCAGCGCGGCGAGCTTTGCCCTTAAAATGACTCTCCTTGTCCGGCGTCCTGCCGGGTGAGTGTGCTTCTCTCGCAAAAAGGATATTTCAGTGACTGCCGCCGTCTCCCGCGCCGATTTCGATCGCTACATGGTTCCCGTGTTTTCCCCGCTCGACATGATCTTCGTGCGAGGTGAGGGTTCGCGCCTGTGGGACCAGCAGGGTCGCGATTACATCGATTTCGGGGCCGGCGTGGCCGTGACTTCGCTTGGCCACGCCCATCCGGCCCAGCTCAAGGCGCTCACCGAGCAGGCTGCCAAGCTCTGGCATGTGTCGAACTACTACACTAATGAGCCGGCCCTGCGTCTCGCGAAGAAGCTTTGCGACCATACCTTTGCCGAGCGTGTGTTCTTCTGCAATTCCGGCGCCGAAGCCAATGAAGCTGCGCTGAAACTGGCCCGCAAGCGCGCGGTGGACAAGTACGGCCCCGAGAAGATCGACATCATCGCCTTTAACGGCAGCTTCCACGGCCGCACCTTCTTCACCGTGTCGGTGGGTGGCCAGGCCAAGTACTCCTCGGGCATGGGCCCGAACCCGGCCGGCATCGTGCACATCGACCTGCACGACGAAGCCGCGCTGCGCCGCGTGGTGGGCAAGAACACCTGCGCCATCATCGTTGAGCCGGTGGTCGGCGAGAGCGGCGTGGTGCCGGTGAAGCCGGAATTTCTGAAGCTGATGCGCGAGCTGGCGAGCGAGTTCGATGCCAGCCTGATCTTCGATGAAGTGCAGTCCGGCAACGGTCGCACCGGGGCGCTCTACGCCTATATGAACAGCGGCGTCGTGCCGGACATCCTGACTACGGCCAAGGGCATCGGCGGTGGCTTTCCGATTGGCATGATGCTCACTACGGCTGCGGTGGCGGACAAGCACTTCACGCCCGGCGTACATGGCAGCACCTTTGGCGGTAACCCGCTGGCCTGTGCGGTCGCCGAGGCGGTGTTCGACGTCATCAACACGCCAGAAGTACTGGCGGGGGTGAAGCGCAAAGCCGCACATGCTGCCGGGCGTTTGCGCGCAATGGGTGAGAAGTACGCCTGTTTTTCGGAGGTGCGTGAATCGGGCCTGTGGCTGGGCTGCGAGCTGACGCCAAAGTTCGCCGGTCAGGCCGGCGCCTTCATGGCGGCGGCGGCCAGCAATGGCGTGCTACATATTGTGGCCGGGCCGAACGTGGTGCGTCTGGCTAGCTCGCTAATTATCTCGGACGCGGAGCTGGATGAGGGGCTGGATCGCCTCGATCTGACCTGCGCCCAGATGGCCGGGCGCTGATGCTTTGCCGGTGAGTTGATGCAGAGTGTGGCGGAACGCAAGTTCCGCCCGCTTTTTGCCGTTCACCCCTTGCACCTCTCCTGAATTCTTTCTGGACCCATGCCTTCTTCGCGCGATATCGCCAATAGTGTCAGCCCAGATCTGAGCAGCCTGCGTGACGCTTTGCGGGCATTGGCCGCGCGTGCCGGCATCAGCGATGGCTTCGAGGATCCAGCCAATGATCCGGTGCGCCTGATCTGGCGCCTGGTGCGCCTGATGGATCAGCAACTGCGCGAGAAGGACCGCCTTTCGCTGGCCCTAGATAACCGTCACGATGGTCTGTGGGACTGGGACTTGCGTAGTGGCCAGTGTTTCCTGAGCGAACTCTGGAAGCATGGGCTGGGTTATGTCGACGGCGAATTCGGTAATCGCCGTGAGGATTGGGAGGCGCTGATCCATCCCGAGGATGCGCCGCAGGTGCGTGAGCGTATCGATCTGCATCTGGTGGGCGGCAGCGAAGATTTTGAGGCCGAATATCGCTTGCGAGCCCGCGACGGTGACTGGCGCTGGATTTCCACCCACGGCAGGGTCGTGTCGCGCAGTGCGGATGGTCAGGCGGTGCGTGTGGTGGGTATCCACCGCAACGTGACCGAGCGCAAGGGTTGGGAGCTCGAGATGCTGCGCGCCAAGGAGGCCGCCGAATCCGCCAGCCGCGCCAAGGGCGACTTTCTTGCCAACATGAGCCACGAAATCCGCACCCCGATGAACGGCATCATCGGCATGACGGATCTGGCGCTTGATACCCAGCTCGACGCGGAGCAACGTGGCTATCTGCAGACGGTGAAAAACTCCGCCGATTCGCTGCTGGCCATCATCAACGACATCCTGGACTTCTCCAAGATCGAAGCCGGCAAGCTGGAGCTTGAGGACATCGAGTTCTCATTGCCGGCCGTGATCTCGGATACCTTCAAGGCGCTGGCCCTGCGCGGTCACCAGAAAGGCCTTGAACTGGTGTTCGGCATTCAGCCGGATACCCCGCATGTGCTGCGTGGCGATCCGAATCGCCTGCGCCAGATCCTGATGAATCTGCTTGGCAATGCGATCAAATTTACCGAGCAGGGCGAAGTCGAGGTTTCGGTGCGCTGCGTGCTGCGCGAGGGAGCGCATGTGCGCCTGCAGTTCGATGTGCGTGATACCGGCATCGGTATTGCCCAGGCCAAGCAGGGCGAGGTGTTCGGTGCCTTCTCGCAGGCTGATACCTCCACCACGCGCCGCTACGGCGGCACCGGCCTTGGTCTGGCGATCTGCAAGCGCCTGGTCGAACTGATGCGTGGCCGCATCTGGCTGCAGAGTGAGCCGGCGCGGGGTAGCACCTTCTCTTTCACCATCGAGGTGGGGGCGGTACGAGAAGCCGTGCAGGCCGAGCGGGTGGATCCGCGTTATGCACGCATGAACGCGCTGGTGGTGGAAGACAATCCGTCGGCCGCCCGAGAGATGACGGCCAACCTGCAGCGCTGGGGCTTTAGCGTGGATCTTGCCAGGAGTGGTGAGGAAGCCGAGGCCTTGCTCCAGCAAGCGGCCAAGAGCGGCTTCCCCTTCGATGTGATGCTGGTCGACGCCAATATGCCGGATCCGGCCGGCTTTGCTTTGCCCGCTTATTTTCACGGTGAGGGGGCGAGCTGCGAGCGTATCGTCATGCTGCTCACCTCCGATAGCCAGCGCAATGATTCAGCGCGCTGCCGCCAGTTCGGCATCAAGGCCAATATCGTTAAGCCCGTGTCCTCCTTCGATCTGCTGGATGCCCTGCGCCTCGTGCTGACCCAGGAGCAGCCTGAATCCGCTCTGGAGCTGGCTGAGTTCCAGATCGACGAAAGCCTCCTCAAGGCTAGCCCGCAGGCACCCAGGAGCAAAGCGGTGCTGCTGGTGGAGGATAACCCTGTCAATCAGACGGTTGCCACCAAAATTCTGCAGCGCGCCGGCTACGAAGTCGTGCCAGCGGGTGATGGGCAGGAGGCGCTGGACTGGTTCGAAAAGCGTCGCTTCGATCTGATTCTGATGGATGTGCAGATGCCGGTGCTGGGGGGGATCGAGGCGACCAAGGCAATCCGGGCGCGCGAGGCGCGGCGCAGTTGGGCGATGTCCGGGCGTTGGGAAGTAACGCCGATCATCGCCATGACGGCACACGTGATGCAAGGCGATCGTGAGCGCTGCCTCGAAGCTGGTATGGACGATTATGTGTCCAAGCCTATTCAGCCCTCCGAACTGTTTGCTGCCATAGAGCGAGTGACTCGGCGTTTCGAGTCCACCGATTTTGAAGGCAATCTGAATGCGCTCGATGAACCCAGCAGCCCTATCGATCCGGAGGGAGGCGTTGCCGATCTGGGACAGACCCGGGCACTGCTTGATGGCGATGAGGCTTCGGTGCACAGCCTGATCGAGATTTTTCTGGGCGATTACTCGCGCAACTGCAGCAAGCTAGAGGAAGCGGCTGCACGCAGCGATGCCAAAACGCTGTATACCGTGGCGCATTCTTTGAAGTCCTCGGTCGGCGTTTTTGGTGCAGTGATCGCGGCAGACGCGGCGCAAAGGGTGGAGCAGGCGGGGCGTCGCGGTGACCTGGAAAAAGCGCTGCAGGCCTTGCCGGAACTCTTGACGGAGCTCTCCCGTGTGGCGGCCTATCTGCGTAGCCAACTGCCGGATCCGGGCGCCTGAAAACGCCTCCGTAGCTACTTTTGCGTTGCGGAAAGGCCTGATTTCAGGCTACAATTGGCAAAATTTGCAAGCGGGACTCGTCTGGAAAGACGGGTCCCGTTTTTCACGTCGGACCCATCGACCAGGCCCCTCACCCCGCGGTGAACAGGCGGCCGGACCGAGGGTCCGATTTCACAGGAATCCAGGAGTAATCGATGACGGAAACCCTTTACGCCCTTCTTGCCCTTGCCGACGGCACCGTGTTTCAAGGGCAGGGCATTGGCGCCGTGGGCAAAAGCGTCGGCGAGGTGGTGTTCAACACCGCCATCACCGGCTATCAGGAAATCCTCACCGACCCCTCCTACACCCGCCAGATTGTCACGCTGACCCATCCTCACATCGGCAACGTGGGCGTAAACAAGGAAGACTGTGAAGCAGGCAAGGTGTACGCCGCGGGTCTGGTGATCCGCGATCTGCCTTTGCTGGTATCGAACTTCCGCTCCGAGCAGACCCTGGATGCCTACATGAAGGCTGAAAATGTGGTCGGCATTGCCGGGATCGATACCCGCAAGCTGACGCGCATCCTGCGCGAGAAGGGCGCCCAGGCGGGTTGCCTGATCACCGCGTCGAGCCAGAAAGAACTCAACGCCGAAGCGGCCATTGCTGCTGCACGTGCCTTCCCGGGCTTGGCCGGCATGGACCTGGCCAAGGTCGTGACGACCGAGCGGTCTTATCCCTGGACTTCCGGTGAGTGGAAGCTGGGGCAGGGTTTCGTTGAGCAAAGTGAAGCGAAGTACCATGTGGTGGCTTACGACTTCGGCGTCAAGCGCAACATCCTGCACATGCTGGCTGAGCGCGGCTGCAAGCTCACCGTGGTGCCGGCGCAGACCTCTGCGGCCGAAGTGCTCAAGCTGGATCCGGACGGCGTCTTCTTCTCGAATGGCCCAGGCGATCCTGAACCCTGCGACTATGCTATTGCTGCTGCCCGCGAGTTCCTTGAGCGCAAGCTGCCGACCTTCGGCATCTGTCTGGGTCACCAGATCATGGGCCTGGCTGCCGGTGCGAAGACCCTGAAGATGAAGTTCGGCCACCATGGCGCCAACCATCCGGTCAAGGATCTGGATTCCGGTCGTGTGCTGATCACCAGCCAGAACCACGGCTTCGCGGTGGATGAGAAGACCCTGCCGGCCAATGTGCGCGTCTCTCATGTGTCGCTGTTCGACGGCAGCCTGCAGGGCATGGCCTGGACCGACCGCCCGGCGCTGTGCTTCCAGGGCCACCCGGAGGCCAGCCCCGGCCCGCACGATGTGGCCTATCTCTTTGATCGCTTTATCGATCTGATGGCGGCTGCCGGCAAGTAAAACGGAATCCATGTCGGGTGCAACCAGCAGGCTGCACTCCAAACGTAACGAAATTCAGGTGTTGATATGCCCAAGCGGACAGACATTCAATCCATCCTCATCATTGGTGCCGGCCCGATCATCATCGGTCAGGCCTGTGAGTTCGATTATTCCGGTGCCCAGGCCTGCAAGGCCCTGCGTGACGAAGGTTACAAGGTCATCCTGGTCAACTCGAATCCGGCCACGATCATGACCGATCCGAACATGGCCGACGTGACCTACATCGAGCCGATCACCTGGCAGGTGCTTGAGCGCATCATTGAGAAGGAACGTCCGGATGCCGTGCTGCCGACCATGGGGGGCCAGACTGCGCTGAATGCGGCGCTGGATCTGTGGCGCAATGGTGTGCTCGACAAGTACAAGGTCGAGCTGATCGGCGCTACGCCGGAAGCCATCGACAAGGCTGAAGACCGCCAGAAGTTCAAGCTGGCCATGGAAAAGATCGGCCTTGAGTCCGCTCGCTCGGGCATTGCCCACAGCATGGAGGAGGCTCTGGCCGTGCAGGCGCAGGTTGGCTTCCCGGCCATCATCCGTCCCTCCTTCACGATGGGTGGCACGGGCGGTGGCATTGCCTACAACATCGAAGAGTTCAACGAAATCTGCACTCGCGGTCTGGATCTCTCGCCGACCCGCGAACTGCTGATTGAAGAGTCGCTGCTGGGCTGGAAGGAATTCGAGATGGAGGTCGTGCGCGACAAACACGACAACTGCATCATCGTCTGTTCGATCGAAAACCTTGATCCGATGGGTGTGCATACCGGTGATTCGATCACCATCGCCCCGGCCCAGACCCTGACCGACCGTGAATACCAGATCATGCGTAACGCCTCGGTGGCGGTGCTGCGCGAGATCGGTGTGGATACCGGCGGCTCGAACGTACAGTTCTCGGTTAATCCGGCGGATGGTCGCCTGATCGTGATCGAGATGAATCCCCGCGTGTCGCGTTCCTCGGCACTCGCTTCGAAGGCGACTGGTTTCCCGATCGCCAAGGTGGCAGCCAAGTTGGCTGTGGGCTTCACGCTGGACGAGCTCAAGAACGATATTACCGGCGGTGCGACACCGGCCTCGTTCGAGCCGTCGATCGACTACATCGTTACCAAGATTCCGCGTTTTGCTTTCGAGAAGTTCCCGCAGGCACCGGATCGCCTGACGACCCAGATGAAGTCGGTGGGTGAAGTGATGGCCATGGGCCGTACCTTCCAGGAGTCCTTCCAGAAGGCCCTGCGTGGTCTGGAGGTTGGCGCCTATGGCCTCGATGAAGTCGAATGTGATCGCGAAGAGCTGGAGCACGAGCTCGCCAGTCCTGGCGCCGAGCGCATCTGGTATGTGGGGCAGGGCTTCCGCGAAGGCATGAGCCGCGACGAACTGCACAGCCTGACCAAGATCGATCCGTGGTTCCTGGCTCAGATCGAAGACATCGTATTGACCGAAAAGAGCCTGGCCGGCCGCTCGCTGAAGAGCCTTGATGCGGCCTCCCTGCGCGTGCTCAAGCGCAAAGGCTTCTCCGATCGTCGTCTGGCCAAGCTGCTTGGCGCGGATGAGACGGCTGTGCGTCTCTACCGTCATGCCCAGGGCGTGCGTCCGGTCTACAAGCGTGTCGATACCTGCGCGGCCGAGTTCGCGTCGAGCACTGCCTACATGTACTCCTGCTACGACGAAGAGTGCGAATCGCAGCCTTCCGACAAGAAGAAGATCATGGTGCTGGGCGGTGGCCCGAACCGTATCGGTCAGGGCATCGAGTTTGACTACTGCTGCGTACATGCCGCGCTGGCCATGCGCGAAGACGGCTACGAGACCATCATGGTCAATTGCAATCCGGAGACCGTGTCGACCGACTACGACACTTCGGACCGCCTGTACTTCGAGCCTCTGACCCTGGAAGACGTGCTGGAAGTCGTGGCGCTTGAGAAACCGGTCGGCGTGATCGTACAGTTTGGCGGCCAGACCCCGCTGAAATTGGCGCGTGAGCTGGAAGCCAATGGTGTGCCGATCATTGGCACCTCGCCGGACATGATCGATGCGGCCGAAGACCGTGAGCGCTTCCAGAAGCTGCTGCACGATCTGGGTCTGCGTCAGCCGCCCAACCGTACGGCACGCAATGAAGCAGATGCGATCCGTCTCGCGGCCGAGATCGGCTACCCGCTGGTGGTGCGTCCGAGCTATGTGCTGGGTGGTCGCGCCATGGAAATCGTGCACGAGCAGAAGGATCTCGAGCGCTACATGCGCGATGCCATCAAGGTTTCGAACGATTCACCGGTGCTGCTGGACCGCTTCCTGAACGACGCGACCGAAATCGATGTGGATGCTCTGTCCGACGGCACTCAGGTGATCATCGGCGGCATCATGCAGCATATTGAACAGGCCGGCGTGCACTCGGGCGACTCCGCCTGCTCGCTGCCGCCCTACACCCTGTCGGCCGAGCTGCAGGACGAGTTGCGTCGTCAGACCGAACTGATGGCGCGTGGCCTCAGCGTATGTGGCTTGATGAACGTGCAGTTCGCGATCCAGGGTCAGGGTGACAATGCGGTGGTGTATGTACTGGAAGTGAATCCGCGCGCCTCGCGTACGGTGCCCTTCGTTTCCAAAGCCTGCTCGTTGCCGCTGGCCAAGATTGCCGCGCGCTGCATGGCCGGCCAGAGCCTCGCTTCACAAGGCGTGACGCGCGAAATCGTGCCGCCGTATTACTCGGTGAAGGAGGCGGTCTTCCCGTTCAACAAGTTCCCGGGCGTGGACACCATTCTCGGGCCGGAAATGAAGTCGACAGGCGAAGTCATGGGGGTTGGCAAAACCTTTGCTGAAGCCTTCGTGAAGAGCCAACTGGCGGCGGGTACCCGTTTGCCGTCCTCGGGCACGGCTTTCATCAGCGTCAAGCAGACTGACCGAGCCAAAGCCGTCGAGGTGGCGCGCGAGCTGGTTGATCTGGGCTTCAAGGTGGTGGCGACCAAGGGTACGGCTGGCTACCTGCATGACGCTGGTGTTAGTGCTGTTACTGCCGTGAACAAGGTTGGCGAAGGCCGCCCGCACATCGTGGACATGATCAAGAACAACGAGATTGCGCTGATCATCAATACGGTGGAAGAGAAGCGCCAGGCGATCGCCGACTCGCGCTCGATCCGCACTTCGGCGCTGGCTGCCAAGGTGACGGTATTTACCACGATTGAAGGTGCGCGCGCCGCTTGTATCGGTATCCGCCACATCAATGACCTCGAACCCTATTCGCTGCAGGAACTGCACGCGCAGCTGGGCTGATTGCGATGATCAAGACTCCTCTGACCCTGAATGGCGCGGAATTGCTGCGCACCGAACTCCATCGCCTGAAAACGGTGGAGCGCCCCAGTGTGATCGCTGCGATTGCCGAAGCGCGTTCGCATGGCGATCTGTCTGAAAACGCTGAATACGATGCAGCCAAGGAACGCCAAGGCTTCGTTGAAGGCCGTATTGCTGAAGTCGAAAGCAAGCTGTCTACCGCGCAGATTATTGATCCGAAGCTGCTGGATGCTGACGGCCGCTGCGTGTTTGGTGCCACCATCGATCTGGAAGATCTCGATACGAACAAGCGCGTGATCTACCAGATCGTGGGTGAAGACGAAGCCGATCTGAAAGCGGGCAAGATTTCGATCAACTCGCCGATTGCACGTGCGCTGGTTGGCAAGTTCGCCGGTGACGTGGCCGAAGTTCAGGCCCCGGGCGGTGTGCGCGAATACGAAATCATCGAAGTCCGTTACATCTGAGCCTCATGTCGCGTCTGGCTGAATCCCTCTTTGCGCTTGCGATCACCCTGTGGGTGGGGGCGCTGTGGGCAATCGGTTACATCTCGGCCCCGGTGCTGTTCGCTTCCGTTGCAGACACAGGTTTTGCCGGATCGCTTGCTGGCAAACAGTTTGCCATTGTGGCTTGGCTCGGCATCGGTTGCGGTCTCTACCTGATAGCCTATCTGCTGTTCCGTGAAGGCCTGAAGGCGTTCAAGGGCGTGCTGTTGTGGCTGGTTCTGCTGATGCTGCTGCTGACGTTGGCCGGCCATTTTGGTGTGACGCCAGTGGTTGAAAAACTGCGTCTTGATCCTGCCCGCGAGGTTGTTGAAAGTGTGGTGCGCAGCCGGTTTGCGACTTGGCATGGGATCGCCAGCCTGCTCTGGATGATCCAGAGTGTGCTGGGTGTGGCATTGGTGACTCAGGTCGTGCGCAAATGAAAAAGGCCGGCATTGCCGGCCTTTGTGCGTGTGTTACAAAGTGACTCAACGCGCGCTTTTGCGGGTACGGCTGCTGCCGGCAGAAGGCTTGCGGTAACGCGTTTCCGGTGCGCCAGCCATCGATTTGCGCGGTGCATTGCTGGTGGTTGGGCGACCGGGGCGCTTGTCGAAAGCCACTTCCTGGCTGGCTTTCTTGCTGCGCGAAGGGCGCTTGGGCAGGGCCACAGGCTTCACAACATGGAGTTCCGGGTTCAGGCGGAAAACAACCAGCAGCTTGCCGATGTTTTGCACGGCTGCGCAGTCGAGCTTGCTGCAGATCTCCAGCAGATAGGCGGCGCGGGCTTCGCGGTCGTCGCCATAGACGCGGATCTTGATCAGTTCGTGGGCCTTGAGGGCTACGTCGATTTCTTTCAGGACGTTGGCTGTCAGGCCGTTGCCGGCAATGCTGACGACGGGGTCCAGGTGGTGGGCACGGGCACGCAGATCGCGGCGCACGGCAGGGCTAAGTTCTTGCATGCTATTGAATAATCCTCACTAAAGTTGAATTGTAGTGCCATGAAGCCCAGCAAGACCAGCAAGTCCTGGATGCAGGAACACGTGAATGACCCTTGGGTGCAGAAGGCCAAGGCCGCCGGTTATCGTGCGCGTGCCGCTTTCAAGTTGCTGGAGGTCGACAAGAAAGATCGTCTGCTCAAGCCCGGCATGGTGGTCGTTGACCTCGGTTCGGCCCCCGGATCGTGGTCCCAGATCGCGGGCCCCAAGGTGAAGCCGGGAGGCGAACTCTTCGCGCTCGATATCCTGCCGATGGAGGCACTGCCGGACGTTACCTTCCTGCAAGGCGACTTCCGAGAGGAGTCGGTGCTGGCCGAGTTTGAAAAACTGCTGGCCGGGCGGGCTGTGGACCTTGTTTTGTCCGATATGGCCCCCAATATGTCCGGTAATGCGGTCAGTGACGACGGGCGCATGATGTATCTCGCCGAACTGGCGCTCGAATTCTCTCGTGATCATCTGCGCCCCGGTGGCAACATGCTGATCAAGGTGTTTCAGGGGGCTGGTTTCACGGAATATCGTGCGGAGATGCAGAAAACTTTCCGTAGCGTGGTTTCGCGCAAGCCCGAAGCCTCGCGTGATCGTAGTGCCGAGGTGTATCTGCTGGGGCTGGATAAAAAGCCCTGATCTATGGGCGCCATTGTTTGCCGGAGGGAACGTTCGGCCATAGAATGGGTCCAGAGTAACGTATGCCCTGCCTTCCCCACAGGGCTTTTCAGGAGTTGCCTTGAATAACAGCGTCTTCAAGAATCTCGCGATCTGGTTGGTGGTCGGCGTCGTGCTGCTCACCGTTTTCAACCAGTTCAGCGGTCGCCAGGCTCAGCAGAATTCCATGGAATATTCGGTATTCATGGAGGAGGCCAAAGCAGGTCGGGTCACCAAGGCCCAGGTTGATGGCCGTACGGTCAAGGCCGTGACTCAGGAAGGTCGTCAGGTCACGATTTCCACTCCGGGCATCCAGGATCCCTGGATGGTTTCCGATCTAATGAAGTACGGCGTGCAGGTCTCGGCCAAGCAGGAAGAAGAACAGTCCTGGTTGTTGAGCATGCTGTTCAACATGTTGCCGGTGCTGCTGATGGTCGGCGTATGGATCTTCTTCATGCGCCAGATGCAAGGCGGTGGCAAGGGCGGCGCGTTCTCGTTTGGCAAGAGCAAGGCCCGCATGCTGGATGAGTCAGCCAATTCGATCACCTTTGCCGATGTGGCCGGTTGTGATGAGGCCAAGGAAGAAGTGGCGGAGCTCGTTGAGTTCCTGCGCGACCCTTCCAAATTCCAGAAGCTGGGCGGGCGGATTCCGAAGGGCGTGCTGATGGTGGGCTCGCCGGGTACTGGTAAGACCCTGCTGGCCAAGGCTATTGCAGGTGAGGCCAAGGTGCCTTTCTTCAGTATTTCGGGTTCGGACTTCGTCGAAATGTTCGTCGGTGTCGGTGCGGCCCGCGTGCGCGACATGTTTGAAAATGCCAAGAAAGCAGCTCCCTGCATCATCTTCATTGATGAAATCGACGCTGTGGGTCGTCAGCGCGGTGCAGGTCTTGGTGGCGGCAATGATGAGCGTGAGCAGACCCTGAACCAGATGCTGGTCGAGATGGATGGTTTTGAAGGCAATTCCGGTGTGATCGTGATTGCCGCCACCAACCGCCCGGATGTGCTGGATCCGGCGCTGTTGCGTCCGGGTCGCTTTGACCGTCAGGTCACCGTGCCGCTGCCGGACATTCGTGGTCGCGAGCAGATTCTCAAGGTGCACATGCGCAAGGTGCCGGTGGCACCTGACGTGGATCCGATGGTTCTTGCGCGTGGTACGCCCGGTATGGCCGGTGCCGATCTGGCCAATCTGGTGAACGAAGCAGCGCTTTTTGCCGCACGCAGCAATAAGCGTCTGGTGGATATGGATGATTTTGAGCGCGCCAAGGACAAGATCTTCATGGGCGCCGAGCGCAAATCCATGGTGATCTCGCCGGAAGAAAAGAAGGCCACGGCTTATCACGAGTCGGGGCATGCGATCATCGGATCCTTGCTGCCGGGATGCGATCCGGTACACAAAGTGACGGTGATTCCGCGCGGTCGCGCGCTTGGCGTTACCTGGTCTTTGCCGGAAAAAGACCGCAACAGCTTGTATCAGGACCAGATGCTGGCCCAGATCAGCATGCTGTTTGGTGGTCGTGTTGCAGAGGATCTGTTTGTCGGCAAGGTGTCGACCGGGGCTTCGAACGATTTCGAGCGTGCGACTTCGATTGCGCGTGACATGGTGACCCGCTACGGCATGTCCGACGAACTGGGACCGATGGTGTATGCCGAGAATGACGGCGAAGTGTTCCTCGGCCGTTCGGTGACCACGCACAAGAACGTCTCCGAGGCGACCCTGCAGAAGGTGGACAAGGAAATCCGTCGCATCATCGACGAGCAGTACGCGTTGGCTGAGCGTCTGCTGCGCGAGCACAGCGACAAGGTGGAAGCCATGACGGCTGCGCTGCTGGAATGGGAAACCATTGATGCCGAGCAGATCAAGGACATCATGGCGGGACGCCCTCCGCGTGCTCCTAAGCCGCCGGCGGGTTTGCAGCCTCCCCGGCAGGATGAAGGCCCGGGTGCGGAGCCTAATGCTGCGGCCCCTGCAGCTTGAGCCTGGCCCACGTTCTACCAAGCCCCGCTGCGGCGGGGCTTTTTCTTTCTGAAGGAAGCCAACAGATGGACGCTGTCTCTCGCACTTGGCAGTGCGGAAAGTTCCGCCTCAATCTTGATCTGCCGATGATCATGGCGATCATCAACATGACGCCTGACTCCTTTTCCGGTGACGGTCTGTCGGGTTCCGTCGGCGCAGCTTTGCGCCAGGCTGAGAAAGCCCTGCGGGATGGCGCTGGTATTCTGGATGTGGGGGGTGAATCCACCCGGCCCGGGGCCGAGGCAGTTGGTGAGCAGGAGGAACTGGACAGGGTGATTCCCGTCCTTGAGGCTCTGGTCGCCCTGGATGTGCCGGTTTCGGTTGATACGCTCAAGCCCGCGGTGATGCGCGCGGCGATTGCCGCCGGGGTGGCCATCGTAAATGACATCAATGCGCTACGCGCACCAGGTGCTGTGGAGACCGTGGCAGCCAGTTCGGCTGGCGTGTGCCTGATGCATATGCAGGGCGAGCCACGCAGCATGCAGGAGGCGCCTGCCTATACCGAGGTTGTGGATGAGGTAGAGGCTTTTCTTTTGCAACGCCTTGCAGTGCTTGAGGCAGCAGGAGTTGCTGCTGCGCGTATCTCGCTAGACCCTGGCTTCGGTTTTGGCAAGACGCTTGCCCATAATCTGGAGCTGTTCCGCAGCCTGCCGCGCCTGGCCGCTCATGGTTTGCCGTTGCTGGTCGGAGTGTCACGCAAGCGCATGCTGGGCGAGATTACAGGTCGGGCTGTTGATCAGCGGGTGCCTGCCGCAATTACGGCGGCTGCGCTGGCAGCGCAGCGCGGTGCGGCCATTCTGCGGGTGCATGATGTGGCGGCTACGCGCGATGCTCTCGCCATGTGGGCTGCAATTGACGCAGATCGCCTTTCGGCCTATTGAGCAGCAATGGCCGGGCAGGCACAATCCCGGCCCACGGACAAGGAGACAGGCATGGCACGCAAATATTTCGGCACCGACGGGGTGCGTGGTCAAGTAGGGTGCAGCCCCATCACCCCGGATTTCGTCATGCGTCTGGGTTACGCCGCCGGCAAAACCCTGGCCGCGCGTGGCAAATTGCCGCCAGGGGAGCAGCCTGCCGTGCTGATCGGTAAGGACACCCGGATTTCCGGTTACATGCTGGAGGCGGCGTTGGAGGCCGGTTTTGCGGCTGCGGGCGTGCACGTGATTCTGGCTGGACCGATTCCTACACCGGCCGTGGCCTATCTGACGCGTGCATTGCGTCTCCAGGCCGGGGTGGTGATTTCCGCTTCCCACAATCCTTACTACGATAACGGCATCAAGTTCTTCTCTGCCTCCGGCACCAAGTTGCCCGATGCGCTCGAGGAAGAAATCGAGGCTCATCTTGATGAGCCGATGGGATGCGCCGAGTCGGCCGAATTGGGGCGTGCTCGCCGCATCGATGATGCGGCTGGCCGCTACATCGAGTTCTGCAAGAGCACTTTTCCAAATGATCTGGACTTGCGTGGTCTGAAAATCGCGTTGGATTGTGCCAACGGCGCTGCCTATCATATCGCGCCGAAGGTTTTTCACGAGTTGGGCGCAGATGTGATCAGCGTCGGGGTCAGCCCGAACGGCCTGAATATCAACGAAGGTGTCGGGGCTACGGCGCCTGCCAGTTTGCGCGAGGCTGTACTGAAGAGTGGCGCAGATCTTGGTGTTGCACTGGATGGTGATGGTGATCGCGTACTGATGTGTGATCACTCCGGCGAACTCTACGATGGCGACAAGTTGCTGTATGTGATTGCTCGTGCACAGAAGCGTGAAGGTCGGCTGGAGGGCGTCGTCGGTACGCTTATGAGCAACCTTGGCTTCGAACATGCTGTTGCTCGCCTGGGCGCCGGTTTCGTGCGTGCCAAGGTGGGGGATCGCTATGTCCTGGAGCAGTTGCTCGAGCATGGTTACAAGCTGGGTGGCGAGAACTCTGGCCATGTCATCTGCCTTGATCGCCACACGACGGGCGACGGCATCATCTCGGCGCTGCAGGTGCTGGCGGCTTTGCGTCTCGCTGATGAAACCCTGCCACAGGCATGCTCGGATCTGGTTTTCTATCCTCAGCGACTGATCAATGTGCGCATGAAAGCTGGCTTTGACTGGAAGGTCGATCAAGGCATTGCAGCCGCGCAGAAGGCGGCCGAGGCAGAGTTGGGAAGTGAGGGCAGGGTGTTGCTGCGCCCCTCAGGTACAGAGCCACTGCTGCGTGTGCTGGTCGAGGGAGCTGATGGCGAAAAGGTCGAACGCCTGGCCAGGCTGATTGCTGAAGCGGTGCGCGAGGCCGTTGAATAAGCTTTTGTTGCCTGTAGCACAGTTGTAACAAACCATTCATATACTGCGCGGGTTGGTTCTGGTCCAACTCAATCAGGAGATTGCGATGAATGGTTTCAAACTGGCCGCGATGGCCGTGGTCTTGGCTGCAGGCTTCAATTCGCTGGGCGCTTACGCTCAGAACGTGATCAAGATCGACGGCTCCTCGACCGTTTTCCCGATTTCCGAGGCCGCTGCTGAGGACTTCCAGAAGCTCAAGAAGGGCGCTGTGAAGGTGACCGTGGGGATGTCCGGTACTGGTGGTGGTTTCAAGAAATTCTGTGCAGGCGAAGCCTCCCTGCGTACCGATGTTTCCAATGCTTCGCGTCCGATCACGGCCGCCGAGATGGCGGCCTGCAAGGCTTCTGGTGTCAAGTACATCGAACTGCCGATCGCTTTCGATGCGCTGACCGTGGTGGTTGCCAAGAACAGCCCGATTTCCAGTATTACTGTTGAAGAGCTGAAGAAAATCTGGGAGCCGGCCGCTCAAGGGAAAGTGACCAACTGGAAGCAGGTGAATGCGTCCTTCCCTGACCGAGCCCTCAAGCTCTACGGTCCGGGCACCGACTCCGGTACCTTCGAATATTTCACCGAAGCCACCGTTGGCAAGGCCAAGTCCTCGCGTGGTGACTACACCGCTTCGGAAGACGATAACGTGCTGGTGCAGGGCGTGTCCCGTGACCAAGGTGGGTTGGGGTACTTTGGTTACGCCTATTACGCTGAGAACACTGACAAGCTCAAGGCTGTTGCTGTGTCTGCCGGCGGCAAGCCGGGCGTGCTGCCTTCCGAGAAGTCTGTGATTGACGGTAGCTACGTGCCCCTGTCCCGTCCGATCTTCGTCTATGTGAATGCCGAAGCCGCCAAGCGTCCGGATGTGAAGGAGTTTGTTGAGTTCTATCTGAAGAATGCTGGCAAGTTCTCTCGCGAGGTTAAGTACGTGCCGCTGTCTGATGCCGACTATAAGCACGCGCTGGATAACTTTGGCAAGGGCCGTACAGGTACTGCTTTCGGCGGGCATAACGAGATCGGTGTGAAGATTTCCGATCTGCTCAAGCGCGATCCGAAGGAATAAACGCTCTGTGATCAAGCCCCGGTGGATCTGCTTGTGCAGGTCTTCCGGGGCTTTTTGATGAATTGATGGTTCTGGCTTGGTACACTCGAATGATTCAGACGGCCGTAGCAGAGAGTGAGAACAGCATGGGTGGGGTGAGTGATCGACTCAAGCGCAGCAGGGTGCGCAATCTCAAGGAAACCGGGGTCGAAGCCCTCCTGTTTCTGGCTGCCTTCATCTCCGTATTCGTCACCCTCGGGATTGTTTATATCCTCGTCAGCGAATCGCTGGCGTTCTTCCGGCATGTTTCCCTGCTGGATTTCCTGACTGACCGCCAGTGGACGCCGCTCTTCGATGATGCTCACTACGGCATCATGGTGCTGATTTCAGGCACACTGACCAGTTCGGTCGTGGCGTTGGCAGTAGCCCTGCCGATCGGAACGGTGATTGCTATCTATCTTTCCGAATTTGCTACCTTC
Organism: Uliginosibacterium aquaticum; assembly: GCF_012972705.2. Lineage (GTDB taxonomy): Bacteria > Pseudomonadota > Gammaproteobacteria > Burkholderiales > Rhodocyclaceae > Uliginosibacterium > Uliginosibacterium aquaticum. Next base: position 1,425,547 of record NZ_JABCSC020000001.1, read on the forward strand.
CGCGTGCGCGAGATGGCCAAGCCGGTGCTGGAGTTGCTGGGGGGGGTGCCAACGATTGTGTTTGGTTACTTCGCCCTGATTACGGTGACGCCACTGTTGCAGAAGATTTATCCCGATTTACCCGGTTTCAACATCCTTTCTGCTGGTTTGGTCATGGGTGTGATGATCATTCCTTACGTCAGTTCGCTGTCCGAAGATGCCATGCGCGCAGTGCCAATGAGTTTGCGCGAGGGCGCCTATGCCATGGGTTCGACGCGATTGCAGACAGCGTTGCGTGTGGTTTTTCCGGCGGCTTTCTCTGGTGTGGCCTCTGCTTACGTGCTTGCCATTTCGCGCGCTGTCGGCGAGACCATGATCGTGACCGTGGCCTCCGGCAGCCAGCCGAATCTGACCTTCAACCCTGCAGAGTCGGCAATGACGTTGGCTTCCTATATTGCAGGCGTGTCGCAAGGGGATCTGCCGCACGATTCCATTGGCTACCAGACGATTTTTGCTGCCGGCCTGACCCTGTTCGTCCTCACCCTGCTGTTGAATATTGTGGGTCACTGGATGCGCAAGAAGTATCGCGAGGTGTATTGAGATGCAAGAGAACGATCTGCAGGCTATTCGTAGCCTGATTGCGCGCCACAAGAGACTGGACTGGTTGTTTGCAGTCTTTGGTATCGCCTGTCTGATGCTGGGCGTGCTGACCTTGACATCCCTGTTTGTTGATATGTGGATGACCGGGGCTGAGCGACTCCATCCGGATTTTCTGACCAATTTCCCCTCTCGTCGGGCAGGGCAGGCCGGCATCCTCGCGGCTTGGGTGGGATCCCTGCTGGTGATGCTGGTGACGGCAGCGGTGGCCATCCCCCTGGGCGTTGCTGCCGGGGTTTACCTCGAAGAATATGCCCCCAAGAACTGGCTAACCGACATCATCGAGATCAATGTTTCCAACTTGGCAGGGGTTCCGTCCATCGTCTATGGCCTGCTGGGGCTTGGGATGTTTGTCTACACCTTCGGTCTCGGACGCAGCATCCTGACAGCTGGCTTGACGCTGGCTCTACTGATCCTGCCTGTGGTGATCGTGGCAACCCGTGAAGCGATCCGTGCGATTCCTCAGATGATTCGCGAAGGGGCGTATGCCTGTGGCGCTACGACCTGGCAGACCGTGCGTGATCACATCGTCCCGTATTCCAGTCCCGGCATTCTGACTGGTGTGATCATCGGCATGGCGCGCGCCATTGGTGAGACTGCGCCACTGATCGTCGTAGGCGCTGTGACTTTCATTGCCTATCTTCCGCCCGCACCGTTGTCCGGAGATCCAGCCGCCGGTTTGTTCGACTGGGCTCAGGCCGCTTTTACCGTGTTGCCGATCCAGATGTTCAACTGGACCTCCCGCCCCGATGTGGCGTTTCATGCCAATGCAGCTGCAGCAGGCTTGGTGTTGGTCGGCATGACCCTCGCGATGAATGCTGTCGCAATCTGGTTGCGCTATCGCCTGCGCAAGAACATCAAGTGGTAAGTCCTTCTGGATACCCAGCCCGAACTCCCTCGAGAGAATGATCATGACGCTGAACACCTCCCCTGAACGTATCAAGGCTGAAGTCAAAGGCTTTAATTTCCACTACGGAGCCTTTCACGCACTCAAGAACATCAACATGCCGATTCACGAGCGCAAGGTCACCGCGCTGATCGGCCCCTCCGGTTGCGGCAAGTCCACCCTGTTGCGGTCATTTAATCGCATGCACGATCTGTATCCGGGTAATCGCTACCAAGGCGAGATTCGTTTGCATCCGGACAACACCAATCTGCTTGATCAGGCGGTTGATCCGATCGAGGTGCGCATGCGCATCTCTATGGTGTTCCAGAAGCCTAACCCCTTCCCGAAATCGATTTATGAAAACGTCGCCTACGGCCTGCGCGTACGTGGCGAACGCAGTCGCGCGGTGATTGACGAGAAGGTCGAGCAGGCGTTGCGTGGGGCCGCGCTGTGGGATGAGGTCAAGGACAGGCTCAACAGCTTGGGGGCAAACCTCTCCGGTGGTCAGCAGCAACGCTTATGCATTGCGCGTGCATTGGCAACCGATCCCGAAATCATTCTGTTTGATGAGCCTACTTCCGCTCTTGATCCTATTGCTACAGCCAGCATCGAAGAGCTTGTAACGGAACTCAAGAACAAGGTCACGATCCTGATCGTGACGCATAACATGCAGCAGGCTGCACGAGTATCCGATTACACCGCCTACATGTATCTGGGTGAGATGGTTGAGTTCGGGGTGACGGACCAGATGTTCATCAAGCCGCAGAAAAAACAGACTGAAGATTACATCACTGGGCGCTTTGGCTAAGGTTTACGCCATTCTCCGTTGACCGGTCATCTTGAGCTAGCTATAATCCTGTCTTTCCTCAAACGGCGTATCGCTTCCTCTTATGGGCAGCTTCTGGTTCAGTCTCCTGCTGGTGCTTCACATTCTTGTTGGGTGTGCGGTGATTGGCTTTGTGCTTCTGCAGCACGGCAAGGGTGCTGATATGGGTGCTGCTTTCGGTAGTGGTGCTTCTGGTAGTCTCTTTGGATCATCCGGGTCTGCGAACTTCCTCAGTCGCACGACTGCAATCCTGGCGACGGTGTTTTTTATTACCAGTCTTGCTTTGAGTTATTTCGCTTCGGCTGCTCGTCAGCCTGCGTCGCAGAGCCTGATGCAGGGTGTGGTGGTTCCGGCTGCGTCAGCGCCGGCTGCCTCAGGGCAGGATGTACCAAAGTAAGTCTGTAAAAAAATAGAATAAGGTGGTTAGGGTGGTGTATATCCACCTATAATCCACAGCAGTTTAGTAGTGCCGACGTGGTGAAATTGGTAGACACGCCATCTTGAGGGGGTGGTGGCGCAAGCCGTATGAGTTCGAGTCTCATCGTCGGCACCAGAGAGAATGAAACGCCCGCTTTGATGCGGGCGTTTTGCAATGAGCAGTCTTCCCACCCCAGAGGAAGCATGATGCTGAATAATTATTTTCCGGTTCTGCTCTTTATCGCAGTTGGTCTTGCTGTTGGTGTTGCACCAATGATGTTGGGCCGTCTGCTTGGTCCCCATAGACCTGATCCGCAAAAGCTCACGCCCTATGAGTGCGGATTCGAGCCCTTCGAAGAAGCGCGTATGCGCTTCGACGTACGCTACTATCTGATCGCAATTCTCTTCATTTTGTTTGACCTTGAGGTGGCTTTTCTGCTGCCTTGGGCTTCCATCGTGAAAGAGCTGGCTGGCAACGAGGCTGTTCGCTTGTTCGGTTTTTACGAAATGTTCGTGTTTTTGGGCATTCTCGTGATCGGTTACGTGTACGTCTGGAAGAAAGGCGCGCTCGACTGGGAATAATCCCGCTCGACACGCATTCCGGACGCCTTACTCTTTGAGGGGCGCTCTGTGAGCATCGAAGGTGTATTTCGCGAAGGCTTCGTCACGACGTCGCTGGATGCCGTCATCAACTGGACGCGCACCGGTTCCTTGTGGCCGATGACTTTTGGTCTTGCTTGCTGTGCTGTGGAAATGATCCATGCCGGCTGTTCCCGTTACGACCTGGATAGATTCGGCGTTGTATTTCGCCCGAGTCCGCGTCAGTCTGATCTGATGATCGTTGCTGGCACGCTGTGTAACAAGATGGCGCCTGCCTTGCGCCGCGTTTACGATCAGATGGCTGAACCGCGCTGGGTGATCTCCATGGGCTCCTGTGCCAACGGCGGCGGTTATTACCACTATTCCTATTCCGTGGTGCGTGGTTGCGACCGAATCGTGCCGGTAGACGTCTATGTGCCGGGCTGTCCGCCTACTGCAGAAGCACTGATTTACGGCATTCTGCAATTGCAGAATAAGATTCGTCGCACCAATACCATTGCGCGTGAAGGAGTGGCTGCCTGATGAGCAAGCTTGAACGCCTGTCACAGGCGCTGCATCAGATTCTTGCTGGCCGGATACTCGCGCTCGAATCCGATCTCGGTGAGCTGACCCTGGACGTCAAGGCTGCGGACTATTTCGAGGTGGCTCGCATGTTGCGCGATCACTCCGAACTCGGTTTTGAGCAGTTGATCGATCTGGCCGGAGTTGATTATTCGGGCTATTGCGGCAGGCTGCAGCAGCCTCAGCGTTTTGCCGCGGTTTCCCATCTTTTGTCGGTGGCCAATAACTGGCGCTTGCGTCTGCGTGTGTATGCCGAGGGTGACGAATTTCCCCTAGTGCACTCACTGTGTGAAATCTGGCCGGCCGTGAGCTGGTTTGAGCGCGAAGCCTTCGATATGTTCGGCATCATGTTCGAAGGTCATCCGGATCTGCGCCGTATCCTCACGGATTACGGTTTTGTCGGCCATCCCTTCCGCAAGGATTTCCCTGTCTCGGGTTTCATGGAAATGACCTATGACAAGGAGCAGGGGCGGGTGGTCTATCAGCCGGTGAGTATCGAGCCGAGAGAAAATACGCCGCGCATTGTGCGCGAAGAGGCCTATGGAGGCGGTCGTGGCTGAAATCAAGAATTACACGATCAACTTCGGCCCGCAGCATCCGGCCGCACACGGTGTTTTGCGTCTGATTCTCGAGCTTTCCGGCGAAGTGGTCGAGCGCGCCGACCCGCATATCGGGCTGCTCCATCGCGGTACCGAGAAGCTTGCTGAAACGCGCACCTGGATTCAGTCTGTGCCCTACATGGATCGTCTCGATTACGTCTCCATGATGTGCAACGAGCATGCTTACTGCATGGCGATCGAGAAGTTGCTGGGTGTTGATGTGCCGCTGCGCGCTCAGTACATCCGTGTGATGTTCGATGAAATCACGCGTGTGCTGAACCATCTGCTCAATATTGGCACGCATGCGCTGGATGTCGGCGCCATGACCATGGTGCTGTACACCTTCCGCGAGCGCGAAGATCTCATGGATGCGTATGAGGCCGTTTCCGGCGCGCGCATGCATGCGGCTTACTACCGACCGGGCGGCGTTTATCGTGACCTGCCGGACCAGATGCCGAAGTATCAGGTCAACAAGTTCAAGGATGCCGCGACGGTCAAGAAGCTCAATGCCGCGCGCGAAGGCTCCTTGCTGGACTTCCTTGAGGACTTTACCAATCGTTTCCCTACCTATATCGATGAGTACGAAACCCTGCTGACGGACAACCGTATCTGGAAGCAGCGGACGGTTGGTGTTGGTGTGGTGTCGCCTGAGCGCGCTCTGGCACTGGGCTTTACTGGTCCGATGCTGCGTGGCTCCGGCATCGTGTGGGATCTGCGCAAGAAGCAGCCTTACGAAGTCTATGACCGTATGGACTTTGATATTCCGGTTGGCACCAACGGCGATTGTTACGACCGTTATCTGGTACGCATGGAAGAGATGCGTCAGAGCAACCGGATCATCAAGCAGTGTATTGACTGGTTGCGCAAGAATCCGGGGCCTGTCATTACGAGTAACCACAAGGTTGCGCCGCCGTCCCGCGAAAAGATGAAGAGCAACATGGAGGAGTTGATCCACCATTTCAAGCTCTTCACCGAAGGCATGCATGTGCCGGAAGGCCAGGTCTATGCGGGCGTCGAGCATCCCAAGGGCGAGTTCGGCGTGTATGCCGTTTCCGATGGCGCAAACAAACCCTGGCGACTGAAGCTGCGCGCCCCTGGATTTGCGCACCTCGCTGCGATGGATGAAATGGCCAAGGGTCACATGATTGCCGACGTTGTCGCCATCATCGGCACGATGGATATCGTGTTCGGTGAGATTGATCGATAAGAGATGAGCATGCTGAGCGCAGAATCACTGCAGTTGATTGACCGAGAAGTGGCCAAGTATCCGGCTGACCAGAAGCAGTCGGCGGTCATGGGAGCCTTGCGGATTGCCCAGACCGAAAAGCGTTGGCTTGCTCCGGAAACAATCGAGTTTGTCGCCAGTTACCTTGGCATGCCCGCGATGGCTGCTTATGAGGTGGCGAGTTTCTACAATATGTACGACCTTAAGCCGGTCGGCGCGCACAAGATCACGGTGTGTACCAATCTGCCCTGTGCGCTTTCCGGCGGCGTTGAGGCTGCGGAATATCTGCAGGAAAAGCTGGGAGTGGGTTTCAACGAAACCACGGCCGATGGCAAGTTCACCCTGAAGGAGGGTGAATGCATGGGGGCGTGCGGCGATGCGCCGGTCCTGTTGCACAACAATCACAAGATGTGTTGCCGCATGACGCGTGAGCAGATCGACAGCATGATCGAGGAGCTCTCCAAATGAGCGAGACCCGCTTGATCCTTGCCGATCTGAATGGTGACCGTACCTGGCGCCTGGCCGATTACATCCAGCGCGGTGGCTACGAGGCGCTGAAGAAGATCGTTGCCGAGAAAACCGCGCCGGATGACATCATCGGCGTACTGAAGGCCTCCAATCTTCGTGGTCGTGGCGGCGCCGGCTTTCCGACCGGTTTGAAGTGGAGCTTCATGCCCAAGGCCTACGTTGGCCCGAAGTATGTAGTCTGCAACTCGGATGAGGGCGAGCCTGGCACCTTCAAGGATCGCGACATCCTGCGTTACAACCCGCATGCGGTGATTGAAGGCATGATCATTGCCGGCTACACCATGGGCTGTGTGGCGGGCTACAACTATATTCACGGTGAGATCTTCGACGTCTATGAGCGATTCGAAGAGGCGCTGGCTGAAGCGCGCGCTGCCGGTTTGCTGGGTAGCAATATTCTTGGCTCGGATTTCAGCTTTGATCTGTTTGCCCACCATGGTTACGGTGCCTATGTTTGTGGTGAGGAGACCGGCTTGCTGGAGTCGCTGGAAGGCAAGAAAGGTCAGCCGCGCTTCAAGCCGCCTTTCCCCGCAAGTTTCGGCCTGTACGGCAAGCCCACCACGATCAACAACACCGAAACCTTTGCTTCGGTGCCTTTCATCCTGCGCATGGGCGGTGAGGCTTTCCTGAATCTGGGCAAGCCCAACAATGGCGGTACCAAAATCTTTTCGGTATCCGGGCATGTGAATCGACCGGGCAACTACGAGGTGCGTCTTGGTACGCCGTTCGCAGAACTACTGGAAATGGCCGGTGGCATGCGCGGTGGACGCAAGATCAAGGCGGTGATTCCTGGCGGCTCGTCGGCGCCGGTGATTCCGGGCGAGATCATGATGGATCTCACCATGGATTACGACGCCATCTCCAAGGCGGGGTCCATGCTCGGTTCCGGTGCGGTGATCGTCATGGATGAAACGACCTGTATGGTCAAGGCGCTGGAGCGTCTGTCCTACTTCTATTTCGAGGAATCCTGCGGTCAATGCACGCCTTGCCGTGAAGGCACGGGCTGGATGTACAAGATGATGCATCGCATTGAGAACGGCGAGGGCAGGGCAGAAGATCTAGCCTTGCTGGATAACGTGGCGGAGAACATCATGGGCCGGACGATCTGTGCGCTGGGCGATGCGGCAGCCATGCCGGTGCGTGGCTTCCTCAAGCACTATCGCGACGAATTCGCCTATCACATCGAACACAAGCGTTGCCTGGTTCCCGTTGAATTGCAACGGGAAGGCAGCCGGATTTACGTGCGCCAGGATTGAGCATGCTAGAGATCGAAATCGACGGCCAGAAGGTGGAAGCGGCTCCGGGCAGCACCGTGATGGAAGCTGCGCGCAAGATTGGCAAGCACATTCCGCATTTCTGCTATCACAAGAAGCTTTCAATTGCCGCCAACTGCCGGATGTGTCTGGTGGAGGTGGAGAAAATGCCCAAGGCGGTGCCGGCCTGTGCCACGCCGGTGACGGCCGACATGAAGGTCAGCACCACTTCCGAGAAGGCGGTGAAGGCGCAGAAGTCCGTCATGGAATTCCTGCTGATCAATCACCCGCTGGATTGCCCGATCTGTGATCAGGGCGGCGAGTGTCAGTTGCAGGATCTGGCGGTCGGCTATGGTGCTTCGGGTTCGCGTTATCAGGAAGAGAAGCGGGTCGTTTTCAACAAGAATCTCGGGCCGCTGGTGAATACCGACATGACGCGCTGCATTCATTGCTCGCGTTGTGTGCGCTTCGGCCAGGAGATCTCGGGTGTCATGGAACTCGGGATTGCCAATCGTGGCGAACACTCGGAGGTGATGACCTTTGTCGACCGTTCGCTGGATTCCGAGCTTTCCGGCAATGCCATTGACCTCTGCCCGGTCGGTGCGCTGACCTCCAAACCCTTCCGCTTCGGTGCACGTACCTGGGAGATGGAACGGCGCAAGTCGGTGAGCCCGCATGATTCGCTGGGCGCCAATCTGCAGGTGCAGGTTAAGCACGACAAGGTGATGCGCGTGCTGCCGCTCGAAAACGAAGAGGTGAATGAGTGCTGGATCTCTGATCGCGATCGTTTCTCGTATGAGGGCCTGGATGCAGAGGATCGTCTCACCGTTCCGCAGATCAAGCATGGTGGCGAATGGTACAAGGTCGATTGGCAGACCGCGCTTGATTATGTTCTGCGCACCCTGAGCGACATCAAGGCCACCCACGGTGCCGAGCAGATTGCAGCCTTGGTTTCACCGCAGAGCACGGTGGAGGAGATGTATCTCGCGCAGAAGCTGTTGCGCGGGCTGGGTTCGGACAATATCGACAGTCGTCTGCGTCAGTGCGATTTCTCGCTTGATGGCAAGCGAGCCGGTGCGCCTTGGCTGGGCATGCCGGTGGCGGGCCTTTCGGCGCTCGATTCCGCATTGGTGATCGGCAGCTTCCTGCGCAAGGATCATCCGCTGATGGCTCAGCGTCTGCGCCAGGCGCAGCGTCGCGGCGGCAAGATTGCGCGCGTCAATGCCTGTGGCGACGACTGGCTGATTCCTCTGGCGGCTGAAGTCATTGCTGCGCCGGATAAGTTGGCAGCTTCGCTGGCTGCGGTGCTGGCCGCCGTATCCAGCAAGGCAGGCATTGCGCTTGCCGCCGGGTATGCTGACCTGGCAGGCAAGGCCAAGGTTGATGCAGCTGCACAAGCCGTTGCGGATGCTTTGCTGACGGGTGAGAAGCGCGCCGTGCTGCTGGGCAATCTGGCAGTACAGCATCCGAATGCGGCTTCGCTGGAATTGCTGGCCGCCGAGATTGCACGCATTTCAGGCGCGAGCTTCGGCTTCCTGGGCGAATCTGCGGGCACTGTGGGTGCCTATCTGACCAAGGCCGTGCCGCAATCCGGCCTGAATGCGGCGGCGATGCTGGCTTCACCTCGCAAGGCCTATGTGCTGCTGGGTGTGGAGCCCGAGCTGGATTGCGCCGATGGTGTGGCTGCTCGCGCAGCGCTCGATCAGGCTGCCAGCGTGATCTACATGGGCAGCTTCGCCGGTAAGGCCGCCGAATACGCCGACGTGATGCTGCCGGTGGCGCCTTTCACGGAGACCTCCGGCAGCTTTGTGAATGCCGAAGGGCGTGTTCAGTCCTTTAATGCCGTGGTCAAGCCCTTGGGCGAAACGCGCCCAGCGTGGAAGCTGCTGCGCGTGCTGGGCAATCTGTTTGGTTTGTCCGGTTTTGAGCAGGATTCTTCTGAAGTCGTGCGTGACGAAGTGCTGGCTGGAGACATCAGCGGGCTCTTGAACAACGCTGTGGCAGGTGTCGTTCCGAAGCTGGATGCCCCTGCTGCCGGTTTGCAGCGCATTGCGGACGTGCCGATTTATGCCTCCGACGCTCTGGTGCGCCGTGCGGCTCCTCTGCAGAAAACGCGGGATGCAGCCAAACCTCAGGCACGCATTCATCCAGAGACTTTGCAGTCTCTTGGTCTTGAGTCCGGTGCTGAGGTGGCAGTGGCCTCTTCTACAGGGAGGGTTACTTTGCGCGTGCTCAGCGATGAAGCCGTCCCGCACGGGGGCGTCAGGGTTTCTGCAGCTTGCGCCGCGACCATCGCGTTGGGCGCCATGTCCGGCGAACTGAAGGTGGAGCGCGCATGATGGACCAACTCCTGCAACCCTTTGCTTCCTTCTTCGGTCCGCTGTGGGTCGTGGTGTGGACGATGCTGAAGATCGTTCTCATCGTTGCGCCGCTGATGGGTGCTGTGGCTTACATGACGCTGGCCGAGCGCAAGGTGATCGGCTGGATCCAGGTGCGTATCGGCCCCAATCGGGTCGGGCCGCTCGGTTTGCTGCAGCCGGTGGCGGATGGTCTCAAGCTGCTGTTCAAGGAAATCATTTCGCCAGCCAAGGCCAGCACGGGTCTGTTCTTCCTCGGCCCGATCATGGCGATCGCGCCTGCCTTTGCTGCCTGGGCGGTGGTGCCTTTTGCCGATGGTCTGGTGCTGGCGGATGTGAATGCCGGCCTGCTGTTCCTGATGGCTATCACCTCGCTTGGGGTGTATGGCGTGATCATCGCGGGCTGGGCTTCCAACTCCAAGTACGCTCTGCTGGGAGCCATGCGTTCCGCCGCGCAGATGGTGTCCTACGAACTGGCGATGGGGTTTTCGCTGGTATGCGTACTGATGATTTCGGGTTCGCTGAACATTTCCGAAATTGTGGCAGGGCAGGGCGTCGGGCGATTTGCTGAGATGGGGCTCGGTTTCCTGAGCTGGAACTGGCTGCCCTTGTTGCCGATGTTCTTCGTCTACTTCGTCTCGGGTGTGGCGGAAACCAACCGTGCGCCTTTCGATGTAGTGGAAGGTGAGTCGGAGATCGTGGCCGGCCACATGATCGAGTATTCCGGCATGGCGTTTTCGCTGTTCTTCCTTGCAGAGTACGCCAACATGATCCTGGTGGCGGTGCTGACGGCGGTGTTCTTCCTCGGCGGCTGGCTCTCGCCGGTGAGCTTCTTGCCCGATGGCATCTGGTGGCTGCTGGCCAAGGCGTCGCTGTTGTTGTTTGTTTTCCTTTGGATCCGTGCCACGTTCCCGCGCTTCCGTTACGACCAGATCATGCGTCTGGGCTGGAAGGTGTTCATTCCCCTGTGTCTGCTCTGGGTGCTGGTTCTGGGCATCTGGATCATGTCGCCGCTGTCGATCTGGAAGTAAGCCATGGGTGCAGTCAAAGATTTTTTCGGCAGCGTTGTTCTGCTTGAGCTCTTCAAGGGTATGGCCCTGACCGGGCGCCATCTTTTTGCGCGCAAGATCACGGTGCAGTATCCCGAAGAGAAAACGCCGCAGAGTCCGCGTTTCCGTGGTTTGCATGCTTTGCGCCGCTACCCCAACGGGGAAGAGCGCTGCATCGCCTGCAAGCTGTGTGAGGCTGTCTGTCCGGCGATGGCAATCACCATCGAGTCGGCGCAGCGTGAGGATGGATCGCGCCGTACGACCCGTTACGACATCGATCTGACCAAGTGCATTTTCTGCGGTTTCTGTGAAGAGGCTTGTCCGGTTGATGCGATTGTTGAAACCCGGGTGCTGGAATACCACGGTGAAAAACGGGGTGACCTGTATTACACCAAGCAGATGCTGCTGGCTGTGGGGGATCGCTTCGAGAAGCAGATCGCCGAAGATCGTGCTGCCGATGCCCAATATCGCTAAGGCGAAAGTGCCACAGGCTTAATCGAGGAATTCATGGATCTTTCCTTCCCGACAATCTGTTTTTACCTCTTCTCGGCGATTCTGGTCTTCGCCGGGTTGCGGGTCATCACTGCGCGCAACCCGGTGCATGCCGTGCTGCACCTGGTGCTTGCCTTTTTCACTTCGGGCATGATCTGGATGCTGATGCAGGCCGAGTTCCTGGCGATTGCCATCGTGCTGATCTACGTTGGCGCGGTGATGGTGCTCTTCCTGTTTGTCGTGATGATGCTGGACATCAACATCGACAAGATGCGCGAGGGTTTCTGGCGCTACCTTCCGGTAGGGCTGGTGGTGGCAGGCATCATGGTTGCCGAAATGGCGATGGTGCTTAATGGCCGCTACTTCAGCACCGAGGTCATTCCCGCGCCGGCGGAGCTTGACGCTGGAGTCAGCAATACGCAGGAACTCGCCCGTCTGATCTTCACTGATTACGCTTACCCCTTCGAGCTTGCTTCGCTGGTGCTGCTGGTCGCTATGATTGCAGCGGTGATGCTGACCTATCGTCGCCGCGAGAGCACACGTCATCTGGATCCCGCCAGGCAGATTGCCGTGAAGGCCCGCGACCGACTGGTGATCCACTCGATCGCCGCCGAGAAGGAAGAAGTAAACCTTGGTTCTGGAGATTCCGACAAATGATGGCGCCGCTTTCTCACGTCCTCATCCTCGGGGCAATCCTGTTTGCGATCAGCGTGGTGGGGATCTTCCTCAATCGAAAGAATCTCATCGTGCTGCTGATGGCCATCGAGTTGATGCTGTTGGCTGTGAATATGAATTTCGTGGCTTTTTCCAGCTATTACGGCGACGCCGCCGGGCAGATCTTCGTTTTCTTCATCCTGACCGTGGCTGCTGCTGAATCGGCTATCGGGCTGGCGATCCTGGTTGTGTTGTTCCGCAACCTGCGCTCGATCCATGTGGATGACCTCGACAGCCTGAAGGGTTGAGCACCAGATGAGCTCCATGCAGAAACTCTATCTTCTTGTTCCTCTGGCTCCGCTGGCAGGGGCGATTCTTGCGGGATTGTTCGGCCGGATGATCGGCCGCACTGCTTCGCATGTGGTGACCATTCTGGGTGTGGCGACTGCTTTGATTGCGTCGTTCTTCATTTTTCAGGATGTCCAGGCTGGCAATACTTTCGAAGGCGCGCTGTATACTTGGGCTACTAGTGGTGGCATCAAGTTCGAGGTTGGTTTCTTGATTGACAGCCTGACCGTGATGATGATGCTGGTGGTGACCTTCGTGTCGTTGATGGTGCACATCTACACGATCGGCTACATGAGCGAGGATCCCGGTTATCAGCGTTTCTTCAGCTACATCTCGCTGTTTACCTTCGCTATGTTGATGCTGGTGATGAGCAACAACTTCCTGCAGCTGTTTTTCGGCTGGGAAGCCGTGGGGCTCGTTTCCTATCTGCTGATTGGTTTTTGGTACACCCGCCCGACTGCAATTTACGCCAACCTCAAGGCCTTTCTGGTGAACCGTGTGGGGGACTTCGGTTTCCTGCTGGGAATCGGCCTGATCGCAGCCTTTGCCGGCACCCTGAATTACGCCGAAGTGTTCGCCAAGGCTCAGGATCTGCTGCAACTAACCGTGCCGAATACCGGCTGGCCGATGCTGACCGCTATCTGCATCTGTCTCTTCATCGGTGCCATGGGCAAGTCGGCTCAGGTTCCGCTGCATGTCTGGTTGCCGGATTCAATGGAAGGCCCGACGCCGATTTCTGCCCTGATTCACGCGGCAACGATGGTGACCGCTGGCATCTTCATGGTGGCCCGCATGTCGCCGTTGTTCGAGCTGTCCGAAACCGCACTCTCATTCGTGATGGTGATCGGCGCGACCACGGCCTTGTTCATGGGCTTTCTGGGCATTGTCCAGAACGACATCAAGCGCGTGGTGGCCTATTCCACGCTCTCACAACTGGGTTACATGACTGTTGCGCTCGGCGCCTCGGCTTATTCGGCGGCGGTGTTCCATCTGATGACCCATGCGTTCTTCAAGGCCCTGCTGTTCCTGGGGGCCGGCTCCGTGATTATTGGCATGCACCATGATCAGGACATGCGAAACATGGGCGGGCTGCGCAAGTACATGCCGATTACATGGCTGACTTCGCTGCTGGGATCTTTGGCGCTGATTGGCATGCCGCTGTTCTCCGGGTTTTATTCGAAGGATGCAATCATCGACGCGGTCCATCATTCCAGCATTCCAGGCGCTGGTTACGCGACTTTTTGCGTACTGGCAGGCGTCTTCGTGACTGCCTTCTATTCCTTCCGGATGTATTTCCTGGTCTTTCATGGCGAAGAGCGTTTTGGTCATGTCCATAATCATCACGGCGATCACGCAGACGAAGAACTGGCAGACGATCATCACCATGGGCTGGCCCCGGGTCAAAAGCCGCATGAGTCACCCTGGGTGGTTACGCTGCCGCTGATTATGCTGGCCATTCCTTCTGTCCTGATTGGTTTTGGGACCATTGAACCAATGCTTTTCGGCGACTGGTTCAAGGGCGTTATCCACATTGCTCCGGCGCATGACACGCTTGCTGAGTTGCGCGAGTCCTTCCATGGCGGCTTTGGCATGGCCCTGCATGGGCTGAAGACTGCCCCGTTCTGGTTGGCTACGGGAGGGGTGTTTACTGCTTGGCTTTTGTATCTGAAATTTCCGCACATGCCAGCGCTGATTCAGAGGCGACTATCCTTTGTGCATCGTGTGCTGGAGAACAAGTACTACTTTGATCGCTTCAACGAGATCGTCTTTGCAGGTGGTGCGCGCTTGTTAGGGCGCAGTCTCTGGAAAGGGGGCGACCAGATGTTGATTGATGGTGTACTGGTCAATGGTTCTGCGGCTTGTGTCGGCTGGGTTTCGCGCCTCTCGCGCGTGATTCAGAGCGGTCTGGTTTATCAGTATGCTTTCTGGGTAATCATTGGCGTAGTGACCCTGCTTGTCCTGTGGTGGCCCATCTTGCGCCCCGAGTCGTGAAAGCCTGACGCTTAAAAGAATCCACGGATATATCTGATGACCATTCCTTATCTCAGCCTCTCGATCTGGATTCCGATCTTTGGCGGACTGTTGACCCTGTTTGCCGGAGCGGATCGCAATGCTCCGGTAGCACGTGCCATGGGCTTGATCTTTGCATTGGCCGGTTTCTTCGTAACCTTGCCGTTATATGCGGGGTTTGATGCGTCCAGTAGCGCGATGCAGTTCGTTGAATTTCGCAACTGGATTGTTTATTTCAATGCGCACTATTCGTTGGGTGTGGACGGCATCTCAATGCCCTTCATCGTGCTCAACAGCTTCATCACTGTGATCGTGGTGATAGCCTGTTGGGAGGTGGTCCAGGTCAAGGTGGCGCAGTACATCGCTGCTTTCCTGATCATGTCCGGCCTTATGAATGGCATCTTTGCTGCTCAGGATGGCTTGTTGTTTTACGTCTTCTTCGAAGCGTCGCTGATTCCTTTGTATCTGGCGATCGGCATCTGGGGTGGTCCCAATCGCGTATATGCAGCCATCAAGTTCTTTCTCTACACGCTGCTTGGCTCCTTGTTGATGCTGCTGGCCTTCATTTATCTATTTATGGAGTCTCGTGGTAGTTTTGAACTGGCTGACTGGCACGCCCTTAAGCTTGGAATGCAGGCTCAATCTTGGATTTTCTGGGCTTTCCTCGCTTCTTTTGCAGTGAAAGTGCCGATGTGGCCTGTACATACCTGGCTACCTGATGCACACGTAGAGGCGCCTACCGGTGGTTCCGTAGTGCTGGCTGCCATTGCGCTGAAGCTTGGTGCTTATGGTTTCCTGCGTTTTTCCTTGCCGATCGTGCCAGATGCATCGCAGGTGATGGCCCCGCTAATCATTACTCTGTCGCTGATCGCTGTGATTTATATCGGCTTTGTAGCAATCGTGCAGGCGGATATGAAGAAACTGGTTGCCTACTCCTCGATCTCTCATATGGGTTTCGTGACACTAGGTTTCTTCATGTTCAATCCGCTTGGCATGGAAGGCGCATTAGTGCAGATGATTTCGCACGGGTTTGTTTCGGCAGCCATGTTCCTTTGCATCGGTGTGCTGTATGACCGCATGCACAGTCGTGAGATCGCTGATTATGGCGGCGTCGTGAACTCCATGCCCAAATTTTCTGCGCTCTTCATGCTGTTCTCCATGGCGAATGCGGGCTTGCCTGCAACCAGCGGTTTTGTGGGCGAGTTCATGGTGATTCTTGGTGCTGTGAAATTCAATTTCTGGGTGGGTTTCGCGGCAGCTAGCACGCTGATTCTTGGTGCGGCCTATACCCTCTGGATGTATAAGCGTGTCGTATTCGGTGCGGTGGGCAACCCCCATGTGGCCGAACTTACAGACATTAACAAGCGCGAGGGCCTAATGCTCGCCGTGCTGGCGATCTGCGTACTGGTGATGGGCCTTTATCCCTTCCCGGTCACGGAGATCATGCATGTTTCCGTGGCAGACCTGCTAAAGCACGTTGCCGCTGGAAAACTGTGAGCAAACTGGATTAGGCGAATTCGCACAGGCGCATGATGGACTTTCAAATTCCGAATTTCGTACCACTCATTCCTGAACTCATCTTGGCCGGGATGGGTTTGGTCATCCTGCTGGCAGTTGCTTTTTCTCGCTGCTATGCGAACACGATTGCCTACTATCTGACCCAGGCTTCCTTGATCTCAGCCATGGCTGGTGTCGTGATGGTGAGTTCTGAACTGGATGTCACTTTTGGCCAGATGTATCTCTACTCGCCTCTGGGGGATTTGCTTAAGCTGGCTACCTGTGTTGCCGTGGGACTTGGTCTGCTTTACGGCCGTCGCTACATGCAAGATCGCAAGATCGAATCTGGCGAATATTATCTGCTGGTTCTATTTGCCACACTTGGCGTGATGGTTTTGATCTCTGCGGGCAGCCTGCTGACTGTGTATGTTGGTCTTGAAATGCTCTCTTTGAGTTCGTATGCGTTGGTGGCCGTGAATCGGGACTCGGTGCGTTCCACCGAGGCCGCGATGAAGTACTTTGTTCTTGGTGCTTTGGCTTCCGGTTTGCTCCTGTATGGGATGTCCATGGTGTACGGCGCCACTCAGTCGCTGGGTTTGATCGAAATTGGTCGAGCACTGTTCGAGCAGCAAGCTGCAAATCGCACTATTTTGCTGTTTGGCTTAGTGTTTCTGGTTGCAGGCGTCTCCTTCAAACTCGGTGTGGTCCCTTTCCATATGTGGATGCCTGACGTTTATGAGGGGGCGCCCACGCCGGTCACCCAGTTCATCGCAACCGCCTCAAAAATCGCGGCCTTTGCAATGGCATGCCGTTTGTTCGCTTTTGGTTTATGGGACCTGATGGACCATTGGAAACAGATGCTTTTGATTGTGGGCATTGCTTCGATCGTGTTGGGTAACATCGCCGCGATTGCACAGACCAACATCAAGCGCATGCTGGCTTATTCAGGCATTTCTCATATGGGCTTCATGTTGTTGGGGTTCGTCTCGTCGACTACAGCCAACCCTCATCATGCTTACGCTTCTTCACTGTTCTATGTTTTGACCTATGCACTGACTACGCTTGCGGCTTTCGGCATCATCAATCTGATGTCTCGGGCAGGTTTTGAATCTGAAAATCTCGAAGATCTGCGAGGTCTCAATAAGCGAAGTAGTTGGTGGGCGGCCATGATGGCGGTCGTGATGTTCTCGATGGCAGGCATTCCTTTTTTTGTGGGTTTCTTTGCCAAATTCTTCGTGCTTCAGGCTTTCTGGCAGGCCGGCTACGCCGTGCTGGCAGTCGTGGCTGTGCTAATGTCTTTGATCGGTGCTTACTACTATTTGCGCGTTGTTAAGATCATGTTCTTTGACGAGCCTACGATTACGGACGCTTTGCCGGCGACTCGTTTTACCCGCATCGTACTGTCAGGTAATGTTTTGATGCTTGCTGCCTTGGGGCTCTTTCCCAGCTTGCTGATGCAAATTTGCGTGGTGGTGATGCAGGCCTCGCTCTGATCACTGAGGCTCAAGTCAAAAAGCCAGCTTTTCGCTGGCTTTTTCTTTTTTGGTCGTTTGGAGCACTGAGAATGGATTTGACGGAACGATTGATTGAGGGTGGGCGGGTCTTTGAGGGGAAGCTACTTGAGGTGCGTAGGGACCGGGTTGCATTACCTGATGGGGGAGAGGCTCTGCGTGAATATGTGCAGCATCCTGGTGCTTGCGTGGTCATAGCGGAAGTCCGGCCGGGGGTTCTGATTTTTGAGCGGCAGTTTCGTTATCCCGTGGGGCAGGTTTTTATTGAAATGCCCGCAGGCAAGATTGATCAGACAGACTCTTTGCTAGGGTGCGCGCAACGCGAATTACTGGAGGAAACGGGTTATAGCGCTAGTAGTTGGCAGCATGTAGGGCGAATGCATAACTGCATTGGCTACTCGAATGAAAAAATAGAGATTTTTCTGGCTCGTGAGTTGTTACCGGGTAAGCCGGAGCTTGATGAAGGTGAGTTTGTTGAGGTATTTGAAATGTCTCTGGATGAAGCTGAACAGGCCGTGCTAGACGGCCGTATCACGGACGCAAAAACAATTACCTGCCTCTTCTGGGCCCGACGCCTTCTTTAGCCCTGATGGACAAACAGGCAGTGTGCGGATTCAACTGATTGAATCACTCTTTCACAGGGTGTAGGGTGGCTTGTCATCACTCCGGTACGAGGGACACGGACATGCCAGATACACAGGACATTCGCACTTTGGCTCTCCTCGGGCATTCAGGATCCGGTAAAACTACCCTTATCGAGCAACTCTTGACGCTGGCTGGGGCCATCCCCCAAGCGGGAAGCGTTGAAAAGGGGACGACTGTCTGCGATTACGACCCGCTAGAAAAAGAGCATCAACACACAGCCAAGCTTGCTCTTGCGCAGCTCGATCAAGGCGAGGTGAGGGTTCAGTTGCTCGATACGCCGGGTTTTCCTGATTTTGCTGGTCAGGCGATGGCTGCACTGGACGCCACAGAAACAGTCGTGACCGTCATTAATCCTCAGAACGGCATCGAGATCAGCGCCTCGCGCGCCATGCTATGGGCCCAGACGCGCAAATTGTGTCGAGTTGTCGTAGTCAATCGTATTGATACTGAACGTCTTGATTTGCCTGGCTTGATAGAAGACCTGCAGTCAGCATTTGGTCGTGAGTGTTTGCCGATCAATTTACCGGCTGATGGTGGTCGCAGGGTTGTTGATTGTTTTTTCAGTTTCGCTGGAGACGTAACCGATTTCTCAAGTGTCAGCGAAGCACATCAAGCGATCATCGAGCAGATAGTGGAGGTTGACGAAGGCTTGACTGAGCGTTACCTGAATGGCGAAGAAATAGCCCCTGAAATTCTACATGATGCATTCGAACAAGCATTGAGAGATGCACATTTGATTCCTGTCCTGTTCACCTCTGCGCGTAGCGGAGCAGGGTTAAAAGCATTTCTGGATTTTGTTGTGCGTTTGGCTCCCAGTCCGTTTGAAGGGAATCCTCCCCTTTTTGAGAGATGGCCTAATGGAAATTCGGAGCTTGCCCAGCCTTTGCGTGCGTCCCACTCGCCAGTTGAACATGTAATTGCACATGTTTTCAAAGTCGAAGTCGATCCTTACATGGGCAAAATAGCCTGTCTGCGCATTCTCCAGGGGACGATTACACCGGAGAGCCTGCTGTATGTCGGAGATGGACGAAAGCCTTTCAAGGTGACTCATCTACATCGGGTGCAGGGCAAGCAACTGCTTTCTATAGCAGAGGCAGGGCCGGGAGAAATCTGTGCCATTACCAAGCTGGATGAGTTGTTCTTTGGTGCGGTTTTGCATGATGCGCCTGAAGACGCATTGATTCATTTCAAGCCCTTGCCTTTACCTCATGCTGTGTATGGACTTGCTGTGCGTGTGAAACGGCGAGGGGAGGAACAAAAACTGGCGGAGGTTCTGCATCGCCTTGCTGTTGAGGACCCTGGCTTGCAAGTCGAGAGTGATCCTACAACACATGAAGTTGTTATTCGCGGGCTAGGCGAATTGCATCTTGGGAGGGTGCTTGAGCGTATGAATTCGCAATACAAACTTGAGGTGGAGTCTCATCCCCCGACTATTCCGTATCGAGAAACGATAACCCATGGTGCCGAGGGGCATCATCGACACAAAAAACAAAGTGGCGGTGCTGGTCAGTTTGGCGAGGTGTTTCTGAGAGTCCTGCCGCTAGGTCGTGGTGAAGGATTTCGTTTTAAAGATGAGGTTAAGGGGGGGGCGATTCCTGGGGCTTTCATTCCAGCTGTAGAGAAGGGGGTGCGTGCCGTGTTGGAGTCAGGGGCCATTGCTGGATTTCCGGTTCAAGATATTGAAGTCACCGTTTATGACGGAAAAACCCACCCAGTGGATGGGAAGGAAATAGCCTTCGTGACTGCCGGGCGGAAGGCTTTTCTGGATGCAATGAAAAATGCACGCCCGGTTGTGCTTGAGCCCTTGGTTAATCTGGAGATTCTCGCGCCGGATTATACCTATGGGGATATTTCTGGAGAGATTTCCGCAAGGCGCGGACAGGTGACCAATACAGGAAACGCTCGTGCTGGAATGGTCGCCATCAACGCGCGAGCACCACTTTCTGAGTTGTCAGATTTTCAGGGGCGGCTAAAGGCTCTCACAGGCGGCCAGGGGAGTTACACGCTGGCCATGTCCGATTATGAAACGGCACCACCAGCCGTGCAGCAACAACTGATGGCTGCGTTTAAGCCAGGAGAGGAAGACTGATTTTGGGGTTTAGATTGAAAAAACGATTAAGAGTTGGGGCGTTTCAATCTTAGATTGGGCGTTGCGCACGCATCAGATAATTTACATCCGTATCTCTGCCTAGCGAATATATCTTGCTGAAAGGGTTGTAGGTCATCCCTATCAGTTCCTGTGCGTCAAGCCCGGCAGTGCGAAGATGCTCGGACAGCTCTGACGGTTTGATGAACTTTGCGTAATCGTGTGTGCCGCGTGGCAGCATGTTTAGAACGTATTCTGCGCCGATTACAGCGAACAGGTAGGCCTTGAAATTTCTGTTCAGTGTTGACAGAAAGACGTGCCCTCCTGGTTTGACCAGTTTAGCGCAAGCTCGCACGATACTGGCAGGATCTGGGACATGCTCCAGCATTTCCATGCAGGTGACTATATCGAAACTGTCTGGCTGCTCGGTTGCCAGTGCTTCGGCTGACACTTTATGGTAATCGACCTGCTGTCCGCTCTCGAACAGATGTAAGCGAGCTACTGACAGAGCCTTGTCTGAAAGATCAATGCCGACAACTTTGGCGCCGCGTCCAGCCATGCTTTCGGCCAAAATCCCGCCGCCACAACCAATGTCCAGTACGCTCTTCCCCTTGAGCGAAGAGTGTTGGTCTATCCATTCCAGGCGCAGGGGGTTTATTTCGTGCAGCGGGCGAAATTCGGAGTTCGGATCCCACCAGCGATGGGCGAGCTCGCTGAATTTGGCGAGTTCTTTTTCGTCGGCGTTAGGGCTCATGGTCTGTACTTTGGGCATTAAAGGATAGTAACGAGAACGTCAGTGAGATGTGCTTATTTTCTATTTTAAGAAAGAAGGGGGTGAGATGTTTGGCTTTTATGACATGGATGCTGAAAATAAAAAAGCCCAGCTTTAGCTGGGCTTTTTCAGGCGTTCGGCAAATTACTTGCTGCCGACAGCTTCCAGTTCAACGCGACGATCAGCGGCCAGGCAATCAACCAGCTTCTTGTTCTTGCCGTTTTCTGCGCCCAGTTTTTCGCAGGTCTTGCCGGTCACCGGTTGGGTTTCGCCCTTGCCTTCGGTGTAGACCTTGTTAGCGGGGATGCCCTGGCTAACCAAGAAGTCCTTCACTGCGGCGGCGCGCTTTTCAGACAGTTTCTGGTTGTAAGCCGGGGAACCGATGCGGTCAGCGTGACCTACAGCGATCACCACTTCCAGCTGGGTCAGAGTCTTGGCGTCTGCCGCAAACTTGGCCAGGCCGCTCTTGCCTTGATCGGTCAGGTCTGCCTTGTCATAGGCGAACACTGCATCGGCCGGCAAGCTGACTTTCTGAGCAGCAGGAGCGGCGGCGGCGGGAGCAACTGGAGCAACCGGAGCTGCCGCAACCGGAGCAGCAGCCTTCGGCTCTTCCTTGATTTCACCGCATTCGACGCCGACCGGGACACCCTTCTCGGTCAGAACGCTCTTGATGAGGTCAGTGGAGTAGTTGCTGGAACGCAGGCAGTTACCGAGACCATCCTTCTCAACGATATTGCCGGAGCCGATGATGTACGGTTGAACCGGAGCGGACTTCACCACGATCTGGGCTTGGGCACCGGCGGTAAAACCTGCGATGGCGGCCAGAATGAACAGTTGCGATTTTTTCATATTCTCCTCGTTGCAAGGCTGGTTGCGAACTCAATTACTGGACAGAGCGGCTTGCCGATGCCCCCGAATTACACTTCTCAAAACTTTGCTTCCTTAATGCGCAGACTTTTTACTCTGCGCATTGAGCTTGACGGCGAGTGCCTATCAGCGCTTCGCGGCATTCTGCCACAGGCTGGAAACACGCAGCAATTCATTGTTGCTGACGTGCAACAGATTTCCGGCTTCGATGCGCGAATTGCCATCTGCCCAAACGTCTGTGTCTGCCGGCCGTCTCACGACATGTACGAAGTGTGTAGCAATGTCATGCCAGTGGGAACCTGATTGAGTCCAATTGGAATTGCACAAAGGTCTGGGGTGCGCAGCCTCTTTGAAAGGCTTTGCTCTGAAGGTCGCAGTGTGTAGAACTTGATGTTCTGGCATGTTTTCTGGATTTTTTTGCCCGTCAAGCTGACTAATGCAGTTTTTTGAGTCGGGTCGAATCGGCCCTTGCTGGTGGCGCATTTGCCCTCTCATTCACATCGCGTCACCGCATAGCAGCGGTTAATGTGGTGAGCGTCCTGCTGTTTGTGCCTAGACTTCATGCGCCGCCATGCTAGCTCTTCTTGCGTGGTGTTAGCTGCTTAGGCGGGAGGGTGTCGGCGCGCTTTGGAGTTCAGCTCTGCAAGCAGGGCGGTTGATTTGCTGAAAGTGGAAGCAGCCGAGGCGGGAAGGGCCGCATGTTACAATCGCCAGCTTTTAGCGCCTTCAACCGGACCTCCTTTTAGCGCCTATGAACTCATTTGCCAAGGAAACGCTGCCGATCAGTCTAGAGGAAGAAATGCGCCACTCCTACCTAGATTACGCAATGAGCGTGATTGTGGGGCGTGCGCTACCGGATGTGCGCGATGGCTTGAAGCCGGTACACCGTCGGGTTCTGTATGCGATGCACGAGGCGAATAACGCCTGGAATCGCCCCTACGTGAAGTGTGCTCGCGTGGTTGGGGATGTGATGGGTAAGTTCCACCCCCACGGCGACTCGGCTATTTACGACACGCTGGTGCGCATGGCGCAGGACTTCTCTCTGCGCTACACGCTGGTGGACGGGCAGGGCAACTTTGGCTCCATCGATGGCGATGCTGCAGCGGCCATGCGTTATACCGAGTGCCGTCTCGAGAAGGTTGCTGCCGATCTGCTGGCTGATATCGATAAGGAAACGGTCGATTTTCAGCCTAACTACGATGGCAAGGAACTTGAGCCTACGGTTCTGCCAACCCGTATCCCCAACCTGCTGATCAATGGTTCGGCCGGGATTGCGGTGGGTATGGCGACGAACATCCCGCCGCACAATCTTTCGGAAGTCATCGAGGCTTGTCTGACGCTGCTGGCGAATCCGGAAACGGATATCGAAGAGTTGATCCGTATCGTGCAGGCGCCTGACTTCCCCACGGCAGGTCTCATCTACGGTCTGCATGGCGTGCATGAGGGCTATCGCACCGGCCGCGGACGAGTGGTGATGCGTGCGCGCACCCATTTCGAAGATATGGAAAAGGGCAATCGTCAGGCAATCATCGTTGACGAGATTCCTTACCAGGTGAACAAGAAGACCCTGCTCGAAAAAATCGCCGAGCTGGTCAATGAGAAGCGTATTGAAGGTATCTCCGATCTGCGTGACGAGTCCGACAAGTCCGGCATGCGTATCGTGATCGAACTCAAGCGTGGCGAAGTGGCTGAGGTTGTGCTGAACAATCTGTTCAAGCAGACCCAGTTGCAGGATACCTTTGGCATGAACATGGTGGCGCTGGTCGATGGCAAGCCACGTTTGCTGAACCTGCAGCAAATGTTGGAGTGTTTCCTTGCGCACCGCCGTGAGGTGGTGACACGGCGTACCGTGTTCGAGTTGCGCAAGGCGCGTGAGCGAGGGCACATCCTTGAAGGTCTGGCCGTTGCTTTGTCCAATGTTGATGAAATCATCGCCCTGATCAAGGCCGCGCCGACTCCAGCGGATGCCAAGCGGGAGTTGATGGAGCGCATGTGGCGTTCTCCGCTGGTGGAGGAAATGCTGTCTCGAGCCATGTCTGACAGCTATCGCCCCGAGGGGCTGGCGCCTGATTTCGGTTTGTCGGCGCAGGGCTATCGTCTCTCCGAAACTCAGTCGCAACGCATTCTGGAAATGCAGCTGCAGCGCCTGACCAATATGGAGCAGGACAAGATCGTCGGCGAGTATCGTGATGTGATGGCTGAGATTGCCGATCTGTTGGACATCCTGGCCAAGCCGGCGCGTATTACCGCGATCATCGATACCGAGTTGCGCGCCATCCGCGAGCAGTTTGGTGATCCCCGCAAGTCCGAACTGGTGCTGAATACGGCAGATATCAATATCGAAGATCTGATCGCCCAGGAAGACATGGTGGTAACGCTATCGCATACGGGCTACTTCAAGCGCCAGCCGCTGGCCGACTATCGTTCGCAGAAGCGCGGCGGGCGTGGCAAGCAGGCAGCGGCAACCAAGGAAGATGACTGGATCGATCAGCTCTTCGTGGCGAATACCCATGATTACATCCTGTGCTTCTCGAATCGAGGGCGCTTGTATTGGCTGAAGGTGTATGAGGTGCCGGAGGGGCAGCGCAATGCGCGCGGCAAACCCATCGTCAATCTGTTCCCGCTGGTTGAAGGCGAAAAGATCACTGCCGTGTTGCCGGTCAAAGAGTTCGATGAGGGTCATTTCGTCTTCATGGCAACCGCGCAGGGTACGGTGAAGAAAACGCCGCTGACTGATTTTTCCAATCCGCGCAAGGCCGGCATCATCGCTGTGGGCCTCGATGATGGTGACTATCTGATTGGCGTAGCGATCACTGATGGCGATTGCAATGTGATGCTCTTCTCGGATGCTGGCAAGGCTGTGCGTTTTGATGAGAAGGACGTGCGCCCGATGGGTCGTACTGCTCGTGGCGTGCGCGGCATGATGATTGAAGATGGTCAGAGCGTGCTGTCCATGCTGGTGGCGCATGGCGAAACGCAGAGTGTGCTGACTGCGACCGAAAACGGTTACGGCAAGCGCACCAATATCGGTGAATACACCCTGCATGGCCGTGGTACCAAGGGCATGATCGCAATTCAGTCTTCGGAGCGTAACGGCAAGCTGGTGGCTGCTGTGCTGGTCGATCCGACCGATCACGTGATGCTGATTGCCGATAACGGCGTGTTGATCCGTACGCCGGTGAAGGATATCCGTGAGCTGGGCCGCTCGACTCAGGGTGTAACCCTGATCAACCTGGATGATGGCGCGCGTCTCTCTTCGATCGAAAAAATCGTTGAGACAGATGATGAAAACCTCGAAGGTGATGTGGACGGTGCTGATGGCGCAGAGGGCGCAACGGAATGAGTGATGCGATGGCCGATGAACTGCTGAAGCTGCGCGGCGAAATCGATCGCCTCGATGCTGAAATTCTTGAGCGTCTAGCTGCGCGTGCTCGTTGTGCGCAGCGTGTTGGCGAAGTGAAGCGTGGCCCGCTGTATCGCCCTGAGCGCGAGGCGCAGGTGCTGCGCAATATTGCCGCGCGTAATCCGGGGCCGCTGTCCGATGAAGCGGTGCAGCGGATCTTCCGCGAGATCATGTCCTGGTGTCTGGGGCTAGAGCAGCCTTTGCGCGTGGCGCACCTTGGGCCGCGCGGCACCTTTACCGAGGAGGCCGCCGGCAAGCATTTTGGGGGCTCTCCGGCCTTACAGCCGATGGCGACTATTGATGAAGTCTTCCACGCCGTCGAGGCCGGTGCGGTGCAATACGGCGTGGTGCCGGTGGAGAACTCCACTGAAGGTGCTGTGAGTCGTTCGCTGGATCTGCTGTTGTCGGGTAATGTCTCCGTGTGTGGAGAGGTGAGTCTGCGCATCCGCCAGAATCTCATGACGCGCGCCGGCAGCATGGCCGGGGTCAAGCGGATCTATTCACATTCCCAGTCGCTGGGGCAGTGTGCAGACTGGTTGGCCAATCATGCTCAGGGCATCGAGCGCTTGCCGGTGTCGAGCAATGCCGAGGCGGCGCGTCTGGCTTCCGAGGATCCGGAGGCCGCGGCGATCGCCGGTGAGCGTGCTGCGCAGCTCTATGCGTTGCCGGTTCTCTTTGCAAACATTGAAGATGATCCGAATAACACCACGCGTTTTTTGATCATCGGTCAGCATGACGCAGGAGTTTCCGGTAAGGACAAAACCTCGCTGATCTGCTCGGCACCGAACCGCCCTGGCGCAGTTTTCGGGCTGCTTCAGCCCTTCGCTGACAAAGGTGTGAGCATGACCAAGCTGGAGTCGCGCCCGTCGCGCACCGGTTTGTGGGAATACGTGTTCTATGTCGATATCGAAGGCCATCGCGAGAGCCCTGCTGTGGCTGAGGCGCTCAATGCACTGGTTGATCGTGCCGCTTTCGTGAAAGTGCTTGGCTCCTACCCGGTTGCCGCTATCTGAACTGCTGGAGTCCGGAATGACTGTTGCACAACGCGCTCCCGAACATATTCGCGCCATCTCCCCTTACGTCCCGGGCAAACCCATCGGCGAGCTGGCGCGAGAGATGGGGCTGGACGAAGCGAAAATTGTCAAACTGGCGTCCAATGAAAACCCTCTCGGCATGAGCCCGAAGGCCCGCGCTGCGATGGAGGCGGCATTGGATGGCCTAGCGTTGTATCCGGATGGCAATGGGTTTGCATTGAAGCATGCTCTGGCGGCAAAGCTTGGTGTGAGTACGGATAGCCTGGTGTTGGGAAATGGCTCCAATGATGTGCTTGAGCTTGCTGCCCGAGCCTTTATTCCGGCCGGAGCCAGTGCAGTGTTTGCTCAGCATGCGTTTGCGGTCTACCCATTGGCTGTTCAGGGGGTGGGCGGCCGTTGCGTTGAAGTACCGGCGCGTTTTTTTGGGCACGATCTGGCCGCCATGGCGGACGCCATCGACGTTGATACGCGGATCGTATTCATAGCGAATCCGAATAATCCGACTGGCACTTTCCTGCCGGGGCCGGTCATCGAGGACTTTCTCGCCCGTGTGCCTACTGATGTACTGGTCTTGCTGGATGAGGCCTATAACGAATACCTGCCGCCCGAGCTGCGTTACGACAGCGTCAGCTGGATCAAGCGTTTTCCGAACCTGCTGATTTCGCGCACATTCTCCAAGATTTACGGTTTGGCCGGTCTGCGTATGGGATATGCGGTGGCTCATCCGACCGTGGCGGATCTGATAAATCGCGTGCGCCAGCCTTTTAACGCCAACAGCCTGGCGCTTGCAGCGGCTGAGGGCGCGCTGAGTGATGATGAGTTCCTAGAGCGCAGCTTTGAGACCAATCGTGCGGGTATGGCTCAACTGATCAGGGGGTTCGATGCCTTGAATCTGCAGCACATCCCCTCGGTGGCCAACTTCCTGACCTTCCGGGTGGGGGATGGCGCGGGGGTGAATCGGCGCCTTCTGCAGCGTGGGGTGATCGTGCGTCCGGTTGGCAACTATGGCATGCCTGAGTGGCTGCGCGTGACCATCGGCTTGCCGGTCGAGAACGAGCGCTTCCTTGAGGCCTTGGCTGAAGCATTGAAGGGCTGAGATGTTCAAGCGTGTGGTGATCTGTGGCGTGGGTCTGATCGGCGGATCTTTTGCGCTGGCCTTGCGTCAGGCTGGGCTTGTGGAAACGCTGGTTGGAGTGGGGCGCCGTCGTGAAACGCTGGAAGAGGCGCAGCAACTGGGGCTGATTGATGAAATCGCCACGGACTGGGCGGTGGCCCTGAAGGGCGCAGATCTGCTCCTGCTGGCCATGCCGGTGGGGCAGATGTCTGCCGTTATGGCAGCTGCCGCGCCACATCTTGAGCCGCAGACCCTGGTGACCGATGGTGGTAGCACCAAGGCTGATGTGTTTGAAGCTGTCTATAGCCATCTGAATCATTGTCTGGCCAACGTGGTGCCGGCCCATCCGATTGCTGGAGCTGAGAAAAGCGGCCCTTCAGCAGCCTTTGCAGAGCTTTATCGTGGCAAGCGTGTGGTGCTCACACCTTTGCCCGAAAATGCTCCAGAGTCGATCGAGCGTGTGCGGGCAGCTTGGGCTGCCTGCGGTGCGGTGGTCAGCCAGATGAGCCCGCAGGATCATGACCGTGTGTTTGCAGCGGTGAGCCATCTGCCGCATTTGCTGGCTTTCGGACTGGTGCACCAGATTCAGGGGCGTGGTAATGCCGAGCAGTTGTTCGGCTTTGCCGCATCAGGCTTCCGCGACTTCACGCGGATCGCTGGCAGTCACCCGGAAATGTGGCGCGATATCTGTGTGGCCAACCGGCACGCCCTGCTGGCTGAACTGGATGCCTACCTGACTGAGCTGGCCTATCTGCGTGCCTTGCTGATGCAGGGTGACGGGGCCGGACTTGAATCCCTGTTTGCCGAGGCCTCTGCTGCGCGCAATGCTTGGGCAGAGAAGTATTTGAAATAAGCCGTAGGCTTGATATTGAGGAACTGCCCGCGCTTCGAACTGGCTTTCAAGGCTGAAACGAAGTTGCTGCATTCCCGGAGAAGTGGATACAGATGGAATTCCTTGACCTCAAACCCCTGACGCATGCTCAGGGTGTCGTGCGCTTGCCTGGCTCGAAGAGCATTTCCAATCGCACGCTGCTGTTGGCCGCTCTTTCGGAAGGGGTGACCGATATCCGCGATTTGCTGGGTTCGGACGATACCGACCGCATGCTTGAAGCCTTGCAGACCCTCGGCGTGGCAGTCACAAAAACGGGTGACAAGGATTATCGCGTCGCGGGGGCGCCCGTAGGCTTTGCCAATAAGGATGCTGACCTGTTTCTTGGCAATGCGGGCACTGCATTCCGTCCGCTCACGGCAGCGCTGGCGCTCGCGGGGGGCTCTTACAAGCTTCACGGCGTGCCGCGCATGCATGAGCGGCCTATCGGGGATCTGGTTGAGGGCTTGCGTCAGATTGGTGCGGATGTCGAGTACCTCGGCAGCGAAGGTTTTCCGCCGCTGCAGATCCGCCCCGCCGACATCAAGGCTGGCGGCGTGGTGCGGATTCGTGGAAACGTCTCCAGCCAGTTCCTGACTGCCTTATTGATGGCTCTGCCGACCACTGGTGTCGAGACGACCGTTGAGGTGATCGGTGAGCTGATCTCCAAGCCCTATATCGAGATCACCCTGCGTCTGATGGCGCAATTCGGCGTGAAGGTCGAGCGTGAGGGCTGGCAGCGTTTCGTGATCCCCGGCGGCCAGCGCTATGTTTCTCCGGGCACGGTGTACGTTGAAGGTGATGCCTCGTCGGCCTCCTACTTCCTTGCCGCAGGTGCCATTGGTGGTGGTCCGGTGCGGGTTGAAGGTGTGGGGCGCAACAGCATCCAGGGTGATGTTGCCTTCGCCCAGGCGCTGGAAGCGATTGGTGCGCAGATCGAAATGGGCGAGAACTGGATCGAAGCCCGCGCGCCGGCAAGCGGCAAGCTGCGCGCTTTTGACATGGATTTCAACCACATTCCGGATGCGGCGATGACTCTTGCCGTGGCGGCGCTCTTTTGTGATGGCCCGTGCCGCCTGACCAATATCGGCAGCTGGCGCGTCAAGGAAACCGACCGCATTGCGGCGATGGCGACCGAGCTGCGCAAGGTTGGCGCCACGGTGGAGGAAGGTGAGGACTGGCTGCGCGTGACGGCGCCTGCTGCGCTTACGGCACAAGCCGCCGTCGACACCTATGATGATCATCGCATGGCCATGTGTTTCTCGCTGGTGGCACTGGGTGGTGTGCCGGTACGGATCAACGACCCCAGATGCACGGCCAAGACTTTTCCTGAATATTTCGAGGTGTTCGCCTCGGTAACGAAGTAAGACTATGCAACAGACTCTGATTGAACTTCTTGATGCGCGAGTTTCCGCCGCGCTGGCTGCCGTCGGTTGCGAAGGCGCTCCGGCAGTGATTGCGCCGGCCGGCCGCCCTGAATTCGGCGATTACCAGGCCAATGGTGTGATGGGGGCCGCCAAGGCGCGCAAGATGAATCCGCGCCAGCTCGCCAGCGAAGTGCTTGAAAAGCTCGATCTGGCAGGCATTGCTAGCAAGGTTGAAATTGCCGGCCCGGGTTTCATCAACATCACGCTGGCGCCGGAATTTCTGGCTGCTCTGGCGCACGAAGCGATGGCCGATGCGAAGCTGGGCGTGCCGCAGCCGGTATCGCAGCGGGTGGTGGTGGATTACTCCTCGCCGAATCTGGCCAAGGAAATGCACGTTGGCCATCTGCGTTCGACCATCATTGGTGACGCCTTGGCGCGGGTGCTGCGTTTCCTCGGCCACGAGGTGATTGCGCAGAACCATGTGGGCGACTGGGGTACCCAGTTCGGCATGCTGACGGCCTATCTGATCGAGGCCGAGCAAGGCGGCGAAGCCACACTTGCGTTGAACGACCTGGAAGACTTTTATCGCCGTGCCAAGCAGCGTTTTGACGCGGATGAGGCTTTTGCGACCCACTCGCGCGAATACGTGGTAAAGCTGCAGGGCGGGGATGCGCAGGTCAACGCCTTGTGGCAAAAGTTCCTCGACGTGTCCCTGCATCACTGCGAAGCGGTCTATGAGAAGCTGGGCGTGGGGCTGACGCGTGCCGACGTGCGCGGCGAGAGCGCCTACAACGATGATCTGCCGGTGGTGGTGGCTGACCTTAAGGCCAAGGGACTGGCAGTCGAGAGCGAAGGCGCTCAGGTGGTCTTTCTCGAAGAGTTCAGCAACAAGGAGGGCGAAGCACAGGCCTATATCGTGCAGAAGCAGGACGGCGGTTATCTGTATGCCACGACCGACCTGGCTGCCGTGCGCTATCGCGCGGCCACGCTCAAGGCAGACCGCGCCCTCTATGTGGTGGATGCTCGGCAGGGCCTCCACTTTCAGCAGATGTTTACCGTCAGCCGCAAGGCGGGCTACGCGCCGCAGGGCATGCAGCTGGAGCACGTCGGTTTCGGCGTGATGCTGGGGGAGGACGGCAAACCCTTCAAGACTCGTACGGGCGGCACGGTCAAGCTGGCTGAGTTGCTTGAAGAGGCTGAGCACCGCGCTTTTGCTCTGGTCAGTGAGAAGAACGCGAACATGCCCGAATCCGAACGCCGGGCAATAGCGGCTGCGGTGGGCATCGGTGCCGTGAAGTATGCCGATCTCTCGAAGAACCGTAACAGTGATTATGTGTTCAGCTGGGACAGCATGCTGGCTTTCGAGGGCAATACTGCGCCCTATCTGCAGTATGCCTATACCCGAATTGCTGGAGTGTTCCGTCGGGTTGAGCACTTCGACGCAGCAGCGCCCATCGTGCTGGAGGAGGAAGCCGAGCGTCAGCTGGCCTTGGCTCTGGTCCGCTTCTCGGAGGCGTTGCATTCTGTGGCGCGCGAAACCATGCCCCACTTCCTGTGCGCCTATCTGTATGAGCTGTCTGGTCAGTTCATGCGTTTCTACGAAGCGTGTCCTGTGCTCAAGAGTGAGGG
The DNA here is from genome assembly GCF_012972705.2 of Uliginosibacterium aquaticum. GTDB lineage: Bacteria > Pseudomonadota > Gammaproteobacteria > Burkholderiales > Rhodocyclaceae > Uliginosibacterium > Uliginosibacterium aquaticum. Next base: position 1,456,778 of record NZ_JABCSC020000001.1, read on the forward strand.
CGCGCTGCGTGATAGTCGCCTGCGTCTGTGTCGCCTGACCGCAGATACGCTCAAGACGGGTCTTGGCCTGCTGGGAATTGGTGTATTGGAGGCGATGTGATGGTTCCGGTGCTTGCGATCGACGGGCCGACTGCTTCAGGCAAAGGTACGGTGGCTGGGCTGGTGGCTGAGAGGCTGGGCTGGCATTTTCTGGACTCTGGCGCCATTTACCGCGTGCTGGCTCTTGCCGCAATCAAACGTGGAGTGGGTCTGACGGATGAAGCCGCGTTGGCTGCACAGGCCAGCGCGCTGGACGTTGCCTTTGAACGTGGCGCGATTTTGCTTGAGGGTGAGGATGTGTCGTTGCAGGCCCGGCGTGAGGAAACCGGTAATTCGGCTTCCAAGATCGCAGCCCTGCCGGCGGTGCGTACTGCGCTACTGGAGCGCCAGCAGGCTTTCCGGGTGGCGCCGGGCTTGGTGGCTGACGGGCGTGACATGGGGTCGGTGGTTTTTCCCGGGGCCTTTCTCAAAATTTTCCTGACGGCGAGCGTTGAGTCGCGCGCCGAGAGACGTTATAAGCAGTTGATCGCAAAGGGTTCGACTGCTAGTATCGACGATCTTCTGCGCGACCTTAGGGAGCGTGACGCCCGTGATACCTCACGGTTGGTCGCTCCTCTGAGGCCGTGTGAGGACGCGGTTTTGCTCGACACCACAACGCTTTCCATTGATGAGGCAGTGCACTTTGTGCTGAATCTCGCCATGCAGCGCGGAGCAGGGCAAGCCGCTTGAGTTCCGGCGGTTTGCAGACAGGCCCGGTTTTCTCCGGCCTGATTCTGTAGGTCCCCCGGGTTTTTTACTTCTTTTTTCCGCCGTGCTTGCACGGTACCGAGTCCCTTTATGTCCAACATTGAAAGTTTTGCCGACCTCTTCGAGGAAAGCCTGAACCGCCAGGAAATGCGCGCTGGCGAAGTTATCACGGCTGAGGTTGTACGTATCGACCAGAACTTCGTGGTTGTTAACGCCGGCCTGAAATCCGAGAGCTACATTCCCCTGGATGAATTCCGCAACGATCGCGGTGAGCTGGAAGCCACCCCGGGCGATTACGTCCAGGTTGCCATCGAGACCCTGGAAGACGGCTACGGCGAAACCCGCCTGTCGCGTGACAAGGCCAAGCGCATTGCCGCTTGGAACTTCCTCGACAAGGCTCTGAACGATGGCGCTCTGGTCAAGGGCGTTGTGACTGGCAAGGTCAAGGGCGGCCTGACCGTCATGACCAACGGCATCCGCGCTTTCCTGCCGGGTTCCCTGGTCGATATGCGCCCCGTCAAGGACACCACTCCTTACGAAGGCAAGGAATTCGAATTCAAGGTCATCAAGCTCGATCGCAAGCGCAACAACGTGGTTGTGTCGCGTCGCGCCGTGCTTGAAGTGACCATGGGTGAAGAGCGCCAGAAGCTGCTCGAAACCCTGGCCGAAGGCACCGTGGTTAAGGGTGTGGTCAAGAACATCACCGACTACGGCGCATTCGTCGACCTGGGCGGCATCGATGGTCTGCTGCACATTACCGATCTGGCCTGGCGCCGTGTCCGTCACCCGTCCGAAGTGCTGGCTGTGGGCGACGAAGTGACCGCCAAGGTCCTGAAGTTCGACCAAGAAAAGAACCGCGTTTCGCTGGGCATGAAGCAACTGGGCGAAGATCCGTGGGTCGGCATCTCGCGTCGTTACCCGCAGAGCACCCGTCTGTTCGGTAAAGTTACCAACATTACTGACTACGGCGCATTCGTTGAAGTCGAGCAGGGCATCGAAGGCCTGGTTCACGTATCCGAGATGGACTGGACCAACAAGAACATCCACCCGACGAAGGTTGTCCAGCTGGGCGACGAAGTCGAAGTGATGATCCTGGAAATCGACGAAGAGCGTCGCCGCATCTCGCTGGGCATGAAGCAGTGCCAGGCGAACCCGTGGGACGAGTTCGGCGAAAACCACAAGAAGGGTGACCGTGTGCGCGGCGCCATCAAGTCGATCACCGACTTCGGCGTGTTCATCGGCTTGCCGGGCGGCATCGACGGCCTGGTGCACCTGTCCGACCTCTCCTGGAGCCAGACTGGCGAAGAGGCCATCCGCAACTTCAAGAAGGGTGACGAGCTGGAAGCTGTCGTGCTGGCCATCGACATCGAGAAGGAGCGTATCTCGCTGGGCGTGAAGCAGCTGGATGGGGATCCCTTCACCTCCTACGTGGCCACCCACGACAAGAACACCCTGATCAAGGGCGTTGTGAAGTCAGTGGATGCCCGCGGTGCCGTGGTGGATCTGGGCGGTGATCAAGAGGGTTACCTGCGCGTTTCCGAGTTCTCCCGTGAGCGCGTGGAAGATCTGACGACCGTGGTGAAGGTGGGCGATGAGCTCGAAGCCATGATTATCAACGTGGATCGCAAGACCCGTTCGATCAACCTGTCGATCAAGGCCAAGGATCAAGCCGAGCAGAACGAAGTGATGCAGAAGTTCTCTGCTGATACCGGCTCTGCAGGTACGACCAACCTTGGTGCATTGCTCAAGGCGAAGCTCAATAGCGCTCAGCAGTAAGCATTGCCGTGCCTGATAACATGACCAAGTCTGAACTGATCGAGCGCTTGACGGCGCGCTTTCCGCAGCTTGGTGCGAAGGACGCTGATGTCGCGGTGAAGATGATTCTCGACGAGATGGCCGCCAGCCTGGCGCGCGGTCATCGCATCGAGATCCGCGGCTTCGGCAGCTTCGGGATCAATTACCGGCCGCCACGCGTGGGGCGCAACCCCAAGTCGGGTGACAAGGTGCTGGTGCCGGAAAAGTATGTCCCGCATTTCAAGGCAGGCAAGGAACTGCGCGAGCGCGTGGATCGCATCGAGTGATTTGCTACTGTTCGCTGTAACAAAAAAGAAGGCGGCCCTAGGGTCGCCTTCTTTTTTGCGCTGGTCTGAAGGATAATTACGCCTTATGAAGATCTTCTCCCTGCTGCTTCGAGCGTTTGTCTTTCTGCTCCTGCTGGGCTTTGCCATCAAGAACGATGGTCTGGTCACGGTGCGTGCCTATTTTGATACGAGCTGGCAGATGCCCCTGGTCTTGCTGATCCTGGCGATGTTCGCGCTCGGAATGCTGGCGGGTGTGCTGGCCATGCTTGCCAGCAGTCTTGGGCCACGACGCGAGCTTGAACGCCTGCGTAAATTGCTGCCGTCCTCTTCAACCCGTTCGCCCGTGCAGTCTGACGACGCGGACGCCTGACCTTTCGCTCAATACATGGATTTTGAACTCTGGTGGTTGCTTAGCTGGCCGCTGTTTTTTGGCGCTGGCTGGCTGGCGGCGCGGATCGATATTCGTCATCTGGTCAACGAGTCACGTGCCTTGCCGCGTTCGACCCTCTCTGGCCTGAATTTTTTGCTCAATGAGCAGCCGGATAAGGCGATCGACTCCTTTCTTGAAGCAGTTCAACTTGATCCGCAAACGGTTGAGTTGCATTTCGCTTTGGGCAATCTGTTCCGCAAGCGTGGTGAGCTGGATCGTGCCATTCGCATCCATCAGAGTCTGGTGGATCGCGAGGTCATCAGCGAGGAGCACCGTGAGCAGGCCCTGCAGGAACTGGGGGAGGATTACCTCAAGGCGGGGCTTCTTGACCGCGCCGAGGCGGTCTATCTGCAGTTGCGCAGCACTAGCCGGAACGAAGTGGCCAATGATTCGCTGCTGCAGATCTACCAGCAGGAAAAGAACTGGCAGCGCGCGATCGATATCGCACGTGACATGCCGCGCCGTGGCAGCCACCGCTGGGAAGTCGACATCGCCAATTTCTATTGTGAAATTGCGGCGACGGCCATGGCGCGCTCGGATTTCGAGGCTGCTCGTGTTCAGTTGCGTCTGGCGCTTGAGAGCAATCGGAAATGCGTACGTGCCAACTTGTTGCTTGGCGAGGTCCTTTCAGCTCAGGGGGATGATGTCTCTGCGGTTGAGGCCTGGCAGGAGATTGCCCATCAGGATCCGATGTATCTCTCTTTGATTGCCGAGCGTCTGATGGATGCACATCGCCGCCTCGGCCATGAAGAGAAAGGCGCTCAGTTTCTCAAGACTCACCTCGGCCAAACGCCTTCGCTGGACCTGCTGGAAACCGTCTTCAAGTGGGAAATCGAGCGTAAGGGCGTCGATGCGGCCTATACCCTGGTGCGCGACGAAATCAAGCGCAACCCGACCCTGTTGGGTCTGGAAAAACTACTTGAGGCGGCCGAGCACACCATTGCACCAGAGCGCAAGGGTGACTTGGATATGGTCAAGTCATTGATCCATAGCCATACCCGCCGCGTAGCGCGTTATTGCTGCAAGGATTGTGGCTTCAAGGCGCGTCAGTTTTACTGGCGCTGCCCTGCGTGTGGTGGATGGGAAACCTATCCGCCCAAGCGCACCGAAGAATTCGATCTGGCCATCTGAGCCAGCTCCCAACTTCTTTTTCAGGAAGTCCTGAACGATGAAAATCACCGTAGTCGGTACCGGTTATGTAGGTCTGGTGTCGGGCGCATGCCTGGCCGAGGTAGGTAATGACGTGCTTTGCCTGGACGTCAATCCGGAGAAGATCCGCGTCCTCAAGGAAGGCGGCATCCCTATTCATGAGCCGGGTCTGGATCAGGTTGTGGCACGCAATGTGGCTGCAGGTCGTCTGCATTTCACGACCGATATTGAAGAGGCTGTGCGTTTTGGCACCATTCAGTTCATTGCCGTGGGGACGCCGCCCGATGAAGATGGCTCAGCCGACCTGCAATACGTGTTGGCGGCTGCGCGCAATATTGGTCGTCTGATGAATGACTATAAGGTTGTGATCGACAAGAGCACTGTGCCTGTTGGTACTGCCGACAAGGTGCGTGCTGCGATTGCTGAAGAACTGCGGAAGCGCGGCGTGGTTGTGCCTTATAGCGTCGTCTCCAACCCCGAGTTCCTCAAAGAGGGAGCGGCGGTGGACGACTTCATGCGCCCCGATCGCATCGTCGTGGGGGCTGAGGATGATCAGGCGATCAACCTGATGCGTGCACTGTACGCACCGTTTCAGCGCAATCACGAGAAGCTGGTGATCATGGACGTGCGTTCGGCCGAGCTGACCAAATATGCAGCCAATGCCATGCTCGCCACGCGCATCTCCTTCATGAACGAGCTGGCTGTGCTGGCCGAGAAGCTTGGTGCGGATATCGAACAGGTGCGCCAGGGGATCGGCTCGGACCCGCGTATCGGCTGGCACTTCCTGTACGCCGGCTGTGGCTATGGCGGCTCGTGCTTTCCCAAGGATGTGAAGGCATTGATTCAGACGGCGGCAGGGGCTGGGCAGGGTTTGAAAGTCCTGCAAGCCGTGGAAGACGCCAATGACGCACAGAAGCTGGTACTGGTCGACAAGATCGTGCGTCGCTTTGGCGAGGATCTGACCGGCAAGCATTTTGCTTTGTGGGGGTTGGCCTTCAAACCGAATACCGATGACATGCGCGAAGCGCCAAGCCGCGTGATCATTCATGAATTGTTCAAACGTGGCGCTACCGTGACCGCTTACGATCCGGTAGCGATGGATGAGACGCGGCGGATTTTTGGCGATGACTCTCGTCTGAGCTATGCCAGCCGCCCGATGCAGGCTTTGCAAGGGGCAGATGCACTGGTGATTGTGACTGAGTGGAAGGAGTTCCGCAGTCCTGATTTTGAGGCCATCAAGGCAATCCTGAAGAGCCCGGCGATTTTCGACGGGCGCAACATGTACGACCCGGCTCTGCCGCGTGCGGCAGGTCTGGACTATGAGGCGATTGGACGCAAATGAGCACTGCCAAGCCCCTGCCTGTGATTCCTGCCACCTCTGCCGCGCGCGTGCTGGTGGTGGGGGATGTGATGCTGGACCGTTACTGGTTCGGTGAGGTCAATCGCATCTCCCCGGAGGCGCCGGTGCCGGTGGTGCATGTGCAGCGTTCTGAAGAGCGCCCGGGCGGGGCTGCCAATGTGGCTCGCAACGCAGCAGCGCTCGGCGCGAAAGTATCGCTGTTATCCGTGGTCGGTAACGACGAGCCGGCGCAGGCGCTGGAGAAGCTGCTTGCCACGGATGGCGTGCATACCCGTCTGCATCGCGACCCCGCCTTGTCTACGACCATCAAGCTGCGCGTGCTGGGACGCCAGCAGCAATTGCTGCGCATTGATTTCGAGAATCTGCCGACGCATGAAATCCTGCGCAACAAGCTGGCTGATTTTGCGACACTGCTGCCCGAACATGACGTGATTGTCTTGTCCGACTATGGCAAGGGCGGTTTGGCGCATATTGCCGAGATGATCGCGATGGCACGTGCGGCCGGCAAGACCGTACTAGTCGATCCGAAGGGTGACGACTACAGCAAGTACAGCGGCGCTAGCCTGCTCACGCCGAACCGCTCCGAGTTGCGTCAGGTGGTCGGCCAATGGCGCAGTGAGGAAGATCTGGTGCACAAGGCGCAAGAGCTTCGTCAGTCGCTGGATCTGGATGCGCTGCTGGTTACGCGTTCGGAAGAGGGCATGAGCCTGTTCCGCGCGGACGGCATGGTGCATGAAGGCACCCGCGCGCAGGAAGTGTTCGACGTTTCCGGCGCCGGTGACACGGTGATTGCCACGCTGGCTGTGATGCTCGGAGCCGGTTGCGATCTGGTCGATGCCATGCGCCTCTCCAATCATGCTGCCGGTATTGTGGTGGCCAAGCTGGGTACGGCTACCGTCACCCTCGAAGAAATGCTCGCGGAGTAAGCAATGTCCCGTTATTACATCGTTACCGGCGCAGCCGGCATGATCGGCTCCAACATCATTGCGGGCCTCAATGCTCGTGGCATCCGGAACATCATCGCGGTCGACAACATGACCAAGGGTGACAAGTTCCGCAATCTGGTCGATCTCGAAGTGGCGGACTACTTCGACAAGCACGATTTCCGCGATGCGCTGCTGGCCGGCCAGTTTGACGGCAAGGTCGAAGCCATCCTGCATCAGGGCGCCTGCTCCAACACCATGGAGCACAACGGCCAGTACATGATGGATAACAACTACCGTTACACGGTGGATGTGCTGGATTTCTGCATTGCGCAGAAAACTCCCTTGCTCTACGCCTCCTCGGCTGCGACCTATGGTGCGAGCAGCACTTTCCGTGAAGAGCCGGAGTTTGAAGGCCCGCTGAACGTGTATGGCTACTCCAAGGTGCTGTTTGATCGCGTGCTGCGGAGCCGCTGGAGCGAGCTGACCGCCCAGGTGGTGGGCTTCCGTTATTTCAACGTGTATGGCCCGCGCGAAGCGCACAAGGCAGGAGCGGGTTCGTCGGTGGCCTTCAACGCCTTCCACCAGTTCCGCAAGGAAGGCCGCGTCAAGCTCTTTGTGGGGTGTGATGGCTATCCGGATGGCGGGCAACTGCGTGATTTCATTTACGTTCAAGACGTCGTGGCGGCCAATCTGCATTTCCTTGAGCATCCTGAGCAGTCCGGCATCTTCAATCTCGGTACCGGACAGGCTCAGAGCTTCAACGACGTTGCTCTTGGCGTCATCAATGGGGTTCGTGCCCATGAAGGCAAGCCGGTCCTCAGCTTGGCGGAGATGGTGGCGCAGGGGCTGATTGAGTACGTACCCTTCCCGGACATACTCAAGGGCAAGTACCAGAGCTTTACCCAAGCGGACATCTCCAAGCTGCGGGCTGCTGGCTACACTGCCGCCTTCCATGACGTCGCAGCTGGCGTCGGGAAATACTGCAGCAAGCTTCTGGAGAGCCAGTAAGTCCTGGGGCTCTCCTTCATTCATCACAAGGGAGAGTCCTCTATGTTGAAAAAGCTGTTTGTCGCCGTGCTGGCTTGGGTTGCATCCATCGGTTTCGCTATGGCTGCCGTGAATATCAATACGGCAACTGTCGAGCAACTTGAAAGCCTGGCCGAGATCGGTCCGACCAAGGCCCGCGCCATCGTTGATTACCGCAAGACTAATGGCGGCTTCAAGACGCTCGAAGAGATCAAGCAGGTCAAGGGTATTGGTGACAAGACTTTTGACAAGATCAAGCCCCAGCTGAGCCTGACTGGTGAGACAAAGATTGAACCCCAGCCGGTCAAGGGCGATAAAAAAGCAGATAAAACGACAGCCAAGCCGGCCAAGGCTGAAACAGCTGCTGCTCAGCCAGCGGCAAGCGAGAAGAAGGGCAAGATCTAGTCTTCGGCCTTGCCACGCTTTACCCGCGCCCCGCTTGCCGGGGCGTTTTGTTATGCAGGTATTCCCGGCGTGAGGGGCACGGCATGGCTACAATCCGCTATATTCGGCCCCGCGCTGTATTATCCGCCCCGCGCTGTTTCCCACGATTGAAGAGAGTTCGCCATGACCTACGTAGTGACCGAAAATTGCATCAAGTGCAAATACACCGATTGCGTGGACGTTTGCCCGGTTGATTGCTTCCGCGAAGGGCCGAACTTCCTCGTAATCGATCCGGATGAGTGCATCGACTGCACCCTGTGCGTCGCCGAATGTCCCGCTGAGGCCATCTTCGCCGAGGATGATCTGCCGGCCGATCAGGAGCACTTCACCGAGCTGAACGCCACGCTGGCCAAGGTCTGGCCCGCCATTGTCGAGCGCAAGGATCCGCTGCCGGATGCTGACGAGTGGAACAAGGTCGCTGACAAGCTCCAGCATCTGGAAAAGTGATTTTTCTGTAGGAGTGGCCTCTGGCCGCGAGCTCGCGGCCAGAGGCCACTCCTACCCAAAACAGATGCGACAAGACAAGGCGCAGTGCCGCAAAGGCCTGCGCCTTTTTCTTTGCGCTTCTGGCAGCATTGCGGGATGACTTGCACCCGGCATTCCATCGCGCCCGATGCGCACTTCCTCCCGCGTTGTGCGGCGCAGATCCTCGCTTTTCTGACGCCTGCGGGCGGCCCGGCGGACCTCTCGACGGCAAGCCTGCTGTTGCCCAATCTCAAGCTCGCGCCAGCCCTGAATGATGCCCTGCGCGCTGTCGCAGGCGGGCCGCTGCTCCTGCCGCGCATCGGCACACTGTCCAGCCTCGTCGAACCCTGGCTCACGCAGCACCCGGTGATGCCGGACGCGCGCCGCCAGTTGATCCTGCACAGCCTCCTGCGCCGCCAGAACTGGCTGGATGAAGCCATGTTGTGGGACGTGGTCGCTGAGCTGACCCAGCTCTTCGACACCCTCACCGAATACGCGGTCAAACTGCCAGCGAACGAAGCCGAATTGCTTGAGAAGCTCGAACGCGGCTTCGAGCTGAAAGACAGCCAGCCGCTGAACTTCGAAGCGCGCTTGGTGAACACCCTGTGGCGGGCCGAGGCCGAGGGCGAGCATTCGTGTGCCGCCGCGCGTCTGCTTGCGGCGGCGAGCTGGGTCGATAGCCTGACAGGCCCGCTGATCGTGATGCTCGAAGCGCCGCCCAGTCAGCCCATGCAGGCGCTGATCGAGCAGGCTGCCGCCCGCGTGCCGGTGCTGGTACTGGAACCAACCCGGGCCGTGGCCGAAGGCGAGTTGGCCGAGCTGCTGGCGCGCGTCTGGCCGGCGAAGAGCGATGCCCCGCCGCTGCGCGCGCGCATGGAAGGCTTCTCAGCCGATCAACTCAAAGCTGCACGCGAACGGCTGCGCCTCGTCGAAGCCGAGAGCCTTGAAGACCTCGGCGCGGCCGTCGCTCAACAGGTGATCGACTGGCTCATTGAGGGTCGCCGCGAGATCGCCATGATCGCCTGCGACCGCCTCGCTGCGCGCCGCGCCCGCGCGCTGCTGGAGCGCGAGGGCGTGCTGGTGCAGGACGAAACCGGCTGGAAGCTCGTCACCACGCGCGTCGCGGCGGTCGTCGATGCCTGGCTGGAAGTGATTGCCTCGGATGCCTGGCACCGCGCGCTGATCGATCTGCTGCGTGCGCCGCTGATCTTCGCCGACCTCGACCCGCTCACGCGCGGGCAGGGCGCGGATGCAGTGGAGCGCCTGATCCGCGAGAGCAGCATCGCCAGCGGGCTGGATCGCCTGCGCGCCGAGGCCGTCGAGCGCCAGATGTCCGAAGCCTTGCCACTGCTGGATCGCCTGATTGAGGCGCGCGCCGCGCTGCGCCCCAATGCCGCTGGCACCCTGGCGGACTGGTTGCGCCGCCTGCACAAGAGTCTCGACCTGCTCGGCGCCTTGCCGCACTTCAATGAGGATCAGGCCGGCCTGCACTGGCTCGAATGGCTGGAGACCCGCGCGGCGGAGCTCACCGAACCGGCAGGCGATGAAGTGCCGCGCGAGCGCAGTTTCCGCTTCGCCGCCTGGCGCACCTGGTTCAACCGCCAGATGGACGCCGAGCTCTACCGCGACGAGAGCATTGCCAGCCCGGTGATCATGACCCACCTCGCCGCCACGCGCCTGCGCCCGTTCGACGCCGCCATCGTCATCGGCGCGGACGCCGAACACCTCGCACCGCCCGCCGCGCCCGGCTGGCTGACCCATGCCGGCGTGCGCCACGAACTGGGCCTGCCGGGGCTGGATCTGGACCGTGCCCAGCTGCGCGAAGATCTTGCCGGCCTCGTGCTCGCCAGCGACGCCGTAGTGATCGCCTGGCAGAGCCTGCGCCGCGACGAAGCGCTGATGCCGGCTGCTGAGGTGGCCGTGCTGGAAGCTGCGCTGCGCCTGGCGAGCGGGGAGAGTCTTGTCGACAAGGCCGCCCCGCGCGCCTGTCCGGCCAGCCCGGATGTGGCGCTCACCGCCGCCGCTGCGCCCAGCGCGCCGACCGCGCGGGTGCCGACGCGCGTCTCGGCGAGCAGCCTGCAGACCCTGATCAATTGCCCCTACCGCTACTTCGCGCGCTATGTGCTGCGCCTTGCGGAACTCGACGAACTCAGCGAAGGCATGGAGAAGAAAGACTTCGGCGAGCTGCTCCACCGCATCCTGCGCGACTTCCACGCGCAGCACCGCACACTCGCCGGCCATAGCGACGAAGCGCTGCTCGCCGCGCTCGAAGGCTTCACCGAGGCCGCCTTCGCTGGCGTGGTAGCGCGCAACTTTCAGGACCACGCCTGGCGCCTGCGCTGGCGCGGGCGACTGGCTGACTACATCGCCTGGCAGCGTGACCGCGAGAAAGAGGGCTGGCGCTGGCAGGGCGGTGAAGTGGAAGAGCGCCGCGAACACGAGATCGGCCCCGGCCGCAGCCTCACGCTGCAAGGCCGCATCGACCGCGTCGATGTCAATGCCGTGGGCCAGCAGGCGCTGCTCGACTACAAGTCCCGCGCCATCAAACCCCTGCGCGATCAGGTGCAGGACCCGGACGACGTCCAGCTCGCCTTCTACGCGCTGCTCACCGGTCAGTGCGTGGCTGAGGCCGCCTACGTTGCGCTCGACGGTGACGAACTTGCTGCCGCGCCGCTGGCCGAGCCCGAAGAGCGCGCCGGCAGCCTGCAGGACCTGATCGACGTCAGCTTCAACGCCATGCTCGATGGCGCGCGCATGCCTGCGCAGGGTACGGCGGGAGCCTGCCAGTATTGCGAGATGCGGGGGCTGTGCCGGAAAGAATGGGTCGCGTGAGCGGGATTTATGTAGGGTGCAATCGAAGCGCCGCAGGCGCGCATTGCACCGTATGTGGTGGCGCAGGTGGAAACATCCGGCGCAATGCCCTGCGGGCGATTGGCGCCCTACGATGATTGCGCCTTACGAGGTGGCGGCTCACGACTTCTTCGTGTCTTCGTGTCTTCGTGAGAGTAAAAGCACCCCACACGAAGCCACGAAGTCACGAAGGTTTACGCGGCTGCTTTCAATCTGAGGGCCGAATCTACAGGCGAAACAAACCCAAGCTTGCTTTGCCTGATTTGAAGTAGTAACGTTACTACAAGTGTTTCCGCAGGAGCTTCATCATGAGCCTCGCCACCTTTTCCAGCCGCCAGTTCAATCAGGACACCAGCCGTGCCAAGCATGCCGCCGCCAGCGGGCCGGTGATCATCACCGACCGAGGCCGCCCCTCGCATGTGCTGCTCAGTTTCGAGGAATACCAGCGCCTCAGCGCCGGCCAGCCCAGCATCATCGATCTGCTCGCCATGCCCGGCGTGGAAGATGTGGACCTCACCCCGCCGCGTGCCGAGGGCATCGCCCGCCCGGCGGAGTTCGAGTGATGTTCGTTCTGGATACCAACGTCGTCTCCGAACTGCGCAAGGCCAAAAGCGGCAAGGCCGACGCGAAGGTGATCGCCTGGGCCGCCGCGCAGCAGCCTGCCGGCCTCTACATCTCTGCGATCACCGTGCTGGAACTTGAACTGGGCATCCTGCAGGTCGAGCGGCGCGACGCCGCGCAGGGCGCCTTGCTGCGCACCTGGCTCACCCAGCATGTGTTGCCGGCTTTTGCCGGGCGCATCCTGCCGATTGATGCTGCCGTGGCCCAGCGCTGCGCTCGCCTGCATGTGCCCGACCCGCGCAGCGAGCGTGACGCCCTCATCGCCGCCAGCGCGCTGGTGCATGGCATGCAGGTCGTGACGCGCAATGTCGCGGACTTCGCGCAAATGGGCGTGGGCTTGGTGAATCCGTGGGACAAGGCGTAGGGCGCAGTGAAACTGCGCCGAGTTGCGCCGAGTTGCGCCGGCTTGTGTTTGCCATGCGGCGCGGTTAGCACCGCGCCCTACGACTGCGCTCTCAACGATTACCTGCTCAAGGAGTTCCGTGCATGAACGCCCGTCCTCATTTCCTGCCCCTGCGCAGCTTAGTGCTCGCTGCGCTAGCCCTGCCGCTGCTTGCCGCCTGCGCCAGCGGCCCCACGCCCTCACAGCGGCAACGTGCCGACACGGGCCACGCCCTGTTTGAAGACCGCTGCAAGAACGTGGCCGGCATCAAGATCTACAAGACGGTCGCGGAGGTGGAGGGGATTGTGCTGCTGAAGGTGAGGCCACGCCCAACGAGTGGCTGGGCTGACCCGATGTGGCCAGGGGCGGCGTTTGCGCTGGAGCGATGGGCAGATGAGTACATCAGCTCATTTCTTTTGTACGAAAACGCAGCAGGCAATGGTGACGGCACTCCCGGCTCGATTACGCCCAGTGACCGTGGCTATGTGAGCTCACGACCATCTGCGTATCCCGGCTACCGCTACGTGGATGTGGTGGAGGAAGGTACGGGGGTGAAGTGGAGGTATTCGGGTTACTACGACCGGCCGTGGGAACGTGATCCGGACCGTTACTCATCGAAGAACCCATATTCATTCTGGAAACTGAAGCGTGAGCCGGCGCCGGCGGAAGGGCCGCGCTATGGGGTGACGTATGAGGATCACGTGATTCCCGAAGAGCGGGCCCTAGGACTGGCGAGCAGCACGGTGAAGGTGCTGGACCTCAAGACCAATGAAGTGCTGGGCGAATTTACGCGTTATGCCTGGACGCCGGCCAAACCGAACTCAGCTGACCCGTCGCCCTGGCTAAGCGCCTACAAGTGCCCGGGGCATGCAGTTGGGGCGGACGCCGCCACACGAAAATTTGTTGATCAAGTACTCCTGCCTCGCAAGGACAAATAATCATGGCCACTTACGACATCACCACAGCCTACAAATACGTCAATCTGCAGCCGAGCAGGGTGCGCACCGCGCACGCGGAATCGGTTCGCTGCTCCTGGTAATGGTGCGCGTTGCGCTCCCTACCCAAATCCTGAATGAACATGACCCCCGAACACCGTCAAACCCAACGCTTCCTCGCCCTCGATCCCGCTCGCAGCGTGGTGGTCGAGGCCTGTGCCGGCAGCGGCAAGACCTGGCTGCTCTCTGGCCGTCTGCTGCGCCTGCTACTGGCCGGCGTCAAACCCGGCGAGATCCTCGCCATCACCTACACGCGCAAGGCGGCGCGCGAGATCGAGGCGCGCCTGCGCGGCCTGCTCGCCGAGCTGGCGCGGGCCGATGACGACGCTGCGCTGAAAATCCTGAGCGAGCGTGGCCTGTCGGCGGCGGCGGCCACGGCGGCGCTGCCGCGTGCGCGCGGGCTGTTCGAGGCGGTGCTGGCGGCCGAGCCGCCGATCACGATCACTACCTTCCACGGCTGGTTTGCGCGCCTCTTGGGCGGTGCGCCACTGCAGAGCGGGGTGGCCGGGTGCACGCTGGATGAGGCCGCTGGCAGCCTGCTCGACGAGGCCTGGGCGCAGCTCGCGGCCGATTGCGCGCGCGCGCCGGATGGGCCGGTGGCGTACGCGCTGCTGTGGCTGTATGCCGAGGTGGGCCGCGCGATGAGCGAGAAGCTGCTGCGCGCCTTCGTGGATCGGCGCGCCGAGTGGCGCGTGTGGCTGGAGGCGCAGGGCGGTGTGGATGCGGCGCTGGCCGCGCTCGATGCGGCTTTCGGCGCGGGTGGCGATCCGTTCGCCGATTGCTTCACGCCGGCGCGGCTGGCGGAGCTGGAAGACTTCGCGCGCCTGCTCGGGCTGAACACGGCCGGCGATCAGGCGCTGGGCAATGCGCTGGCACAGGCAGTGGTGGATCTGCGTGAAGCCTTCGACAAGGATGTAGGGCCGGCTTCAGCCGGCGATGTGCGGCTGAAGCCGCACCTACAGGATGATGCGGGCCCCGCATTCACGGCAATCCGCGCTGCCTTCCTCACCGCCACCGGCAGCGCACGCGCGCGCAAACCCAGCGCGGCACAGGCCAAGCGCCTCGGCGCCGGGGAAGATACTTTCCTGACCCTGCACGAGGCCTGGAGCGCGCGCCTGATCGCGGCCATCGAGGCGCAGCAGGATCAACGTAACGCCGCGTTCAACCGGCAGGCGCTGGTGGTGGGCGAAGCCCTGCTGGCGAAGCTGGAGGAACTCAAGCGCTCACGCCGCGTGATGGATTTCGGCGATCTGGAAGCCGAGATCGATCGCTTACTGCACGCCGAGGGCACTGCGGCTTGGCTGCAGGCGCGGCTGGATGCGCGCTACCGCCACATCCTGCTCGACGAGTTTCAGGACACCAACCCGTTGCAGTGGCGCATCCTGCGCGCCTGGCTGGACGGCTATGCAGGAACGGGCGTGGCCAAGCCCGGCGTGTTTCTGGTGGGCGACCCGAAGCAGTCGATCTACCGCTTCCGCCGCGCGGAGCCGAAGCTCTTTGCGGCGGCGGGGGAATACTTCCAGCGCGAGTTCGGCGCGGAATACGTGAACAACGCCCACACCTTCCGCAATGCGGCTGGCGTCGTCGCGCTGGTGAATGCGGCCTTCGACGGCGTGCCGGGCTTCTCGGCGCAGACCACCGAGCAGGCGACGCTGCCGGCGCGCGTCGAATTGCTGCCGCTGATTCCAGTGCTGGAGGCGGCGGAAGAAGAAGCCGGCGAGGGCTGGCGCCTGCCGCTGGAGGCGCCGCGCGTGGAGGCGGAAGACTTGCGCCGCGCCGAGGAGGCCGCGCTCATCGCCTGCCGCATCAATGAAATGGTGGGCTGCTGGCAGATCGGAGAGGGCGACAAGGCGCGCCCCGCTCGCTATGCCGACGTGCTGATCCTGACGCGCGCCAAGACGCGGCTTGCCACTTACGAGGCGGCGCTGCGCGAGGCAGGAATTCCCTTCGTGAGCCCGGGGCAGGGCGGGCTTCTGGCCACACTCGAAGCGCAGGATCTGCTCGCCGTGCTGCGTTTTCTGGCTGACCCGGCGGACAATCTGCGCCTCGCGCACAGCCTGCGCACGCCGGCCTTCGGCTTCACGGACGAAGACCTGCTGGCCCTCTCGGCCGAGCGTGGGCCGTGGTGGCCGGTGTTGCGGCGGCTGGGGAAGGAAGATACCGATGCAACCGAATCCCGTCATTCCCGCCCTTCGACAAGCTCAGGACAGGCCGGGCTTTGCCCGAGCGGGAATCCAGAGACGTTGAATGACACAGAGAGGCAGTCACTGGGTCCCCGCCTTCGCGGGGACGACGGTGGTGTGCGGGGTGAGACGCCTTTCCAGCGCGCTGTCCGCTTGCTCTCCGGTTGGCTGGAAGCTTCGGCCCACCTGCCGGCGCATGACCTGATCGACCGCATCTTCCACGAGGCGGACTGGTTCGCGCGCACCCGCGCCGCCCTGCCGGCCGCGCTGTGGCCCGGCGTGCATGCCAATCTTGAAGCGCTGCTGGAACTGGCCTTGAACGTGGATGCCGGGCGCTACCCGAGCCTGACGCGCTTTGTCGATGAGCTGGCGCGCCTGTCGGCGGCTGATGAGGAGGCGCCGGATGAAGGCCTCGTGGCCTCGGCGGGAGAAGGCCTGGGCCGCGTGCGCATCATGACCATCCACGGCTCCAAAGGCCTGGAAGCGCCGATTGTGTGGCTGATCGACGCCAACGCCACGCCGCGCAACGCCGAAGGCTATGGCGTGGTGATGGACTGGCCGGCGGAGGCAGATCTGCCGCAGCACTTTTCCTTGCTTGGCCGCGTCAGCGAAGTCGGCCCGGCGCGCCGCGCCTTTCTGGAGGCCGAGAAGCTGGCGGCCGAGCGCGAGGAGCTGAACCTGCTCTACGTGGCGATCACCCGCGCCGAGCAGGTGCTGATCGTTTCCGGCATCGCGCAGGCGCGCAAATCCAGCGTGCCGACGGCCTACAGCCGCATCAGCGAAGCGATGCTGAAGATGGGCGCGGAGCTGGGCACAAAGGGTGAATTGCCCGCCGTGCAGCGTCCGGCAGATTTCTTCGGGCAGACCGAGCGGGGCGATGCGGCGGCTGTGCAGCAGCCGGCGGTGCCGAAAGTGGGCGAACAGCGGAGCCGTGCGCCGCAGACAGTTCTGGATGCGAATGCACAGGGCATGGCTTTTGGCAGCGCACTGCATGCCTGGCTGGAGGCGTACTGCGCGGGCTGGCCGCTGCCGAAGGCGGAGGCGGCGGTGGAGCAGGCTGCGCGCAAGTTGCTGGGCCGCCCGACGCTGACGCGCTTCTTCGATCCCGCGCAATACCGGCGCGCTGGTAACGAGACGAGTTTTGTCGGGCATGACGGCAAGCCCGGCCGCATCGACCGCTGGGTGGAATGCGAGGATGCGATCTGGGTGCTCGACTACAAGAGCGGCCATGCGCCAGCGGATGCGCTGCTGGCGGATTACCGGCTGCAGATTGCAGGCTATCGCGCGCTGCTGACGTCGGTTTTTGTGGGCAAACCAGTGAAGGCCTTGCTGGTCTTCACTGAGGGCGGGGAAGTGGTGGTGGACTGAGGGCTGGACTGGCTGCCTTTGTAGCTCTCTCCTGGCCCGGTGGTCTTACATGCCCAGATCATCCAGCAGCTTGTCGTGCCGGCCTTCTCCGCTGGGGCGAGTTTCCACTTCTGTTTGTGCATCGGACTGGGTGCGGGAGAGCAGCTCATCCGGATCCTGGGCGGCCTGAGGCTCGAAGTCGTAGAGCTGGATGAACTCGGTCCGGTCGATCGCCATTTCCAGATAGAAGATGTTATTGCGGCCGGTGTGGAAGGTTACCCGGCGGGCTTCCGGCGTATCGATATTGGTATCCACGCTCAGCATCACCTGCTTGTTGATGACCAGCATCTTGGGCTGGCTCTGGGTGATGTGCGTCTGCAGTTCGTTCGCCATGGTGGCCACGAACTCGCCCACGATCTGGTTCATCAACTCACCCATGACGTTGCTGACGTCGTCCGAAGTGTGGGCAGTGGCGAGATCGGCCTTGCTCATGCCCATGTTGAGCATGTATTGCTCATACAACTCCATGGCGGCCGGGGCCGAGAAGTTCAGCACCACCAGCCCGGAGAAGCCCCCGTCAAACAGTACGAAGCAGCCGATGTCCGGCTTCAGGCAGGTTTTGGTGATCCGCTGCACCATGCCGGAGTAGCGGATCTGGCTGTGGCTGGCCGCCTTGAGTACTCCGCTGACGGCGTTGCACAGGCGGATCAGGACATCTTCGGTGCCGAAAACGGCAAGTGCTTTCTTCTCGGTCATGGCGTAGCCAGTCTTGTCATACGGTGAGAGTACCGCTTGTCCAGCATAGTTGCGGCAGGCTTGGCATGACAGTCGGGAATGCCCCGGTAAACCCCGGCTGTTCAGCGTCAAGGCAAGGTGGCGCCTGCCGGGCGTGTGTTTTATCGCGGAGGCAGCAGGTAGAGGGCGACCGCGAAGGTGAAATAGACGCCCAGTGTGAGTACCCCGATGAACCAGGCACTGCGGCCGCTGTTGGAAATCAGCGCTGCAGTGAGGGTGGCAAACAGGATCATCAGCACGGCGCCCGGCCACAACACCAGACTCATCGGAGCCGGGCCGACGAAGTGGCTGACGATCACCAGTACCGGAGCCACGAACAAGGCGATCTGGGTGGCGCTGCCTAAGGCGATTCCGACACTGAGGTCCAGACGATTCTTGCGCGCGCCGGAAAATGCCGAAGCCATTTCGGCTGCAGCGCCAACCAGAGCTACCACCACAAAGCCGACAAAAGCGCTGTTCATGCCGAATGACAGGGCCGCTTCCTGCACTGAGGCGACGAAGATCTCCGAGACCAGTGCGACCAGCACCGTGACGCCGGCCAGCGTACCCAGTGCCAGGGGGAGCGACCATTGTTCGTGCGCTTCAGCTTGAGCCTCCTCTTCATGGGTGGCAGAGCCGAAGAATTCGCGATGGGTCACCAGTGAGAAATAGAGGCCCAGAGCGTAGATGGCGATCATCAGCAGGGCCAGTGCGAGGCTCAGGTCCTGCAGCACCGGAGCATCAGCGGCTACGCCATGGGCCACAGCCGTTGGTACCAGCAGGGCTGTGGTGGCAAGAAAAAGCAGGCCCGCCTGCAGGCGGGCACTGGCGGCATTGAAATTCTGGGTGTGGTGCTTGAGACCGCCAAGCAGGAAGGATGCGCCCAGCATGAACAGGATGTTGGTAACGATAGCGCCTGCGATGGAGGCTTTGACCAGCATGTATTCACCGGCACTCAGGGCGGCGAAGGCAATCACCAGTTCGGTGAGATTGCCCAGAGTTGCGTTGAGCAGGCCACCGATGGTGTCACCGGTACGCTCGGCGACCGATTCGGTGGCTGTGCTGAGCAGGCCTGCTAACGGAATGATGGCCAGCACCGAGAGGACGAAGAGCAGCGTGCCGCTTGCCGCACGGAGGTGTTCTGTGAGGAACAGAATGGGCACGAAGACCAGTAGCCACAGGAGTGGGGTGCTGCGGATGGTTTTCAGGAGTGGGCGCATGCTGGCTTTTCCTCACGGTTCAAGGGTATGCGGCTAGTCTGTTGCCGCATCCCCTGCGATTGCCAGCGAGCAGCCCTTCAGGCTGCCAGTTGCTTCAAGGTATTTCGTACTTTGTTGACGCGTTCGGCAAAACTCTCGGCGGTGATGCTGATGGTGAGCTTGTCCTGCCCGGCGAGTTTCCAGTTCCGGTTGTTCTGGATCAGCTTGATGATCTTGATCGGCTCGATCGGCGGGTTGGGCTCAAAGTGCAGATGGATACGGCCTTCAGAGGCATCGATCTTGATGATGCCCAGGGGCTTTGCGGCGATGCGCAGGCGGTGGGTTTCGAGCAGGGCCTGACCTTGCGCGGGCAGCTCGCCGAAGCGGTCAATGAGCTCTTCCTGGATGGCTTGCAGTTCGTCCACGTCCTCGCAGTTGGCCATGCGCTTGTAAAGCGTGAGGCGTTCTTGCACATCCGGGCAATAGGCGTTGGGCAGCAGCGCCGGGGCATGCAGATTGATTTCGGAAGTCACGTCCAGCGGCTGGGCCAGATCGACTTCCTTGCCGTTTTGCAGCGCCTTCACCGCGCGGTTGAGCATCTGCGAATACATCGCGAAGCCGACCTGCTGGATCTCGCCGGACTGGTTGTCGCCCAGCACCTCGCCGGCGCCGCGGATTTCCAGGTCGTGCATGGCGAGGAAGAAGCCGGAGCCCAAGTCTTCCATCATGGTGATGGCTTCCAGGCGCTTCTGGGCGTTGGCGCTGGGCTTGGCGTTGGCATCGGTCAGGAGATAGGCATAGGCCTGGTGGTGCGAGCGCCCGACGCGGCCGCGCAGCTGGTGCAGCTGCGCGAGGCCGAAGCGGTCCGCGCGGTTGATGACGATGGTGTTGGCGGTGGGAATGTTGATGCCGGTTTCGATGATGGTGGTGCACAGCAACAGGTTGGCGCGCTGGGCGGTGAAGTCCTTCATCACGCGTTCCAGCTCGCGCTCGTTCATCTGGCCGTGGCCGACCACGATGCGCGCCTCGGGCAGCAGCTCGGTGAGCGTGTGGCGCATGTTCTCGATGGTGTCGACTTCGTTGTGCAGGAAGTACACCTGCCCGCCGCGCTTGAACTCGCGCAGCACGGCCTCGCGCACGATGCCCTTGCTCCAGCCCTGCACGAAGGTCTTGATGGCGAGGCGCTTCTGCGGCGCGGTAGCGATCACCGAGAACTCGCGCAGGCCTTCCATCGCCATGCCCAGGGTGCGCGGGATCGGCGTGGCGGTGAGGGTGAGGATGTCGACCTCGCTGCGCAGGTTCTTCAGGGCCTCTTTCTGGCGTACGCCGAAACGGTGCTCTTCGTCGATGATCACGAGGCCCAGGCGTTTGAATTCAACGTCTTTCTGCAGCAGGCGATGGGTGCCGATCAGGATATCTACCTTGCCCTGCGCCAGCATCTCGATGGCTTCGGCTTGCTCCTTGGCGGTCTTGAAGCGCGAAATCTCGGCGACTTTGATCGGCCAGTCGGCGAAGCGGTCGGCGAAGGTCTGGTAGTGCTGTTCGGCCAGCAGCGTAGTGGGGCAGAGCACGGCGACCTGCTTGCCGTCGGCCACCGCGATGAAGGCGGCGCGCAAGGCAACTTCGGTCTTGCCGAAGCCCACGTCGCCACACACCAGCCTGTCCATCGGGCGGCCCGAGCGCATGTCGTCCACCACGGCGTTGATGGCGTTGAGTTGATCCGGCGTTTCCTCAAAGCCGAAGCCCTCGGCGAAAGCTTCCAGGTCGTGCTGCTTGAAATCGAACTTGTGACCTGGGCGCGCGGCGCGCTTGGCATAGAGCACCAGCAGCTCGGCGGCGGTGTCGCGAACTTGTTGGGCAGCTTTGCGTTTGGCTTTTTCCCACTGCCCTGAGCCGAGCTTGTGCAGCGCGATGTTCTCGGGGTCGGCTCCAGCGTAGCGGGTGATCACATGCAGCTGGGACACCGGCACGTAGAGCTTGGTGTCCTCCGCGTATTCCAGATGCAGGAATTCGGTGTCGCCTTCGCCCATGTCCATGTGAACAAGGCCCAGATAGCGGCCGATGCCGTGACTCTGGTGCACCACCGGGTCGCCGATCTTGAGTTCCGACAGATCCTTGAGCCAGCCTTCCACCGTGCTCTTGCGGGCATCCCGGCCGCGTCCGCGCGGGCGGGCCTGGGCCGCGTAGAGCTCGTTTTCGGTGAGGATCGCGATGTTGGCGCCGGGCAGCACGAAGCCCGCCGAGAGCGGTCCACTGGCCAGCCCGAGGCGGGCGTCGGTGGCGAGGAAGCCGGCCAGATCGGCACTGGCGGCGGGTTTCAGATCGTATTCGTGAAAATACTCGGTGATGGTCTGGGCACGGCCGGCTGACTCGGCCAGCACCAACACCCGCCACGGGAAGTTGGCGAGGTAGTGCTTGAGTTTGTGCAGCGGGTCGCTGGCTTTGCGCTCTACGCCAAGATCCGGCAGCGCCGAGCTGAGCGCGTGGCCCTCATTCTTCTCGCCCATGGCGACGCGTGGCAGCGCTTTGGCGGCAAGCCAGAAAGCCTCTGCCGGCAGGAAGAGTTGCTCGGGGGGCAGCAGGGGCCGCGCGCGGTCACCGGCCATCAGGCGGTAGCGGCTGTTGGCCTCGACCCAGAAGGCTTCGATGGCGGCAGGCACATCTTGATGGGTGACCAGCAGCACATTCTTCGGCAGATAGTCGAAAAGGCTGGCGGTGGCATCGAAGAACAATGGCAGGTAGTACTCGATGCCGGCGGAGGCGACGCCGTTGGAGACATCCTTGTAGATCGGGCTCTTGGTCGGATCACCCTCAAAGGCTTCACGGAAGGCGGCACGGAAATGACTGCGCCCCTTGTCGTCCATCGGGAATTCGCGCGCCGGCAGGAGGCGGATTTCCGGCACCGGGTAGACGGTGCGCTGGGTGTCCGGATCGAAGGTGCGGATGGTGTCGATCTCGTCATCGAAAAGATCGATCCGGTAAGGCAGCTTCACACCCATCGGAAACAGGTCGATCAGGCCGCCGCGCACCGAGAATTCGCCGGGGCGCACCACCTGGGTCACATGCTCGTAACCGGCCAGCGCCATCTGCAGCTTGAAGGCCTCCACATCCAGCACCTGCTTGGCCTTCATGAAGAAGGTGTGGCCGGCGAGATACTGGGGCGGCGCCATGCGGTACAAGGCGGTCGTGGCCGGCAGCAGAGTGATGTCCGACTCGCCCTTGTGGATCGCGTAGAGCGTGGCGAGGCGCTCGGAGATCAGATCCTGGTGCGGCGAGAAGTTGTCATAGGGCAGGGTTTCCCAGTCCGGCAGCAAATGCACGCGCAAGCCCTGGGCGAACCAGGCGATCTCTTCGACGAGGCGCTGCGCATCAAGCGGATTGGCGGTGATGACGATCAGCTTCTGCCCGCTGGCCGCGAGCTGGGCGAGTGCGGCGGCATCGGCCGAACCGTGCAGGCGCGGCAGGTCGAAACGCTGGCCGGGCTTGGGCAGGCTAAAGGCGGCGAGGGGCTGGAGCGGGGGCAGGGCTGGGGAGCTCATCGTGGTGTGCAGCAATGGAAAACGCCGCGCAAAAGCCCTTGCGGGCTGCGCGGCCGGTGTGGCGGGGCAGGTTCTGGTGCGCCGGCCGTGCTAGCTGGCCAAGCGCTGACAGGAGCGGATTATAAGGCGTCCGGGCGCGGCCGATGCTGCGCGGTGATTTTCGGCCCCGTCTGCAGGCATGGGTTTCCGTTCGACGGAGCTATCTGCACTCTGGAGGAAAAGACTTGATTGCAGTATTGAACAATCCTCAAGCTCCGCCTACCGGATCCAATTGACATGCCGCAGAGCAAGGGAGAGCGCCCACAGGGAGCGCAGGGATCCGCAACATTATTGGAGAAATAGATGAAGCTGAACCCTCTGTTTGTCGGGCTGCTCGCGGCATTGCTGGCGAGTGGGGCCCAGGCCGCCAACCGGCCGTCAGGCTATACAACCATCTGCAAGGAAGGGGCTGCCTGCAACGTGGCGAGTTCGACCAAAGTCGCTTTTGGTCGCGCTGACAAGTTCTTCTACCGGCAACTTACAGGTGCCTTTACCTGTAGCCAGGCTACCTTCGGTGCGCGAATTCCCGGGGGTGTGAATGAATGTTCGGTGCCGCTGGCAGGATCGAGCAGCAGTTCGTCAACCGCGTCGTCGCGTGCTTCGTCGAGCGCGCTGAGCAGTTCGAGTGCCGCGAGTTCTTCGGTTGCGAAATCCTCTGCTACCAGCTCTGTCTCCAGCAGCGTGACTTCCTCGCGGGCCGCATCGTCGGTGGCGGTTTCGAGTGCCGCAGCTTCTTCCGTGGCTTCCTCGGCAGCTTCGTCCAGCAGCAGTTCGGCCGCGCAATGCAGCGCCTATACCTGGCCGAAGTACACGCCCGATCTGAACTACGACATGAAGACCGATAGCACCAATGCCACGGTGAATCCGGCCAACTTCAAGCTCTATCTGGGTTGCAACGCCAGCCTCGTGGCCGGCTACAAGACCTCCGGGCGCTTTGCCTTCATCTGGGGCAAGAACCGCAACCCGGCTATTACCGATGCCCACATCGATGCCTTGCTCGCACACATGAACAAGGACGCCGACTACATCCACAACGTGATGGGCTGGCCGGTCGATAAGCTGCAGCAGCAAGGCTACTTCAGCAACATCTATCTCTTTGGCTCGGGTCTGTGCACCGACAGCGCCAGCAATACCGAGAAGGGGGGCTGGCAGAGCGGTATCAATGGCTATCCGATGGTGTTGCTGTCCTACTACCCGGTGGTGACCGCTAGCGAGTACAACGGCGTCACGCATGAATACATCCACGCCATCATGGCCAGCATGGGCAACAAGGCTGCCTGGTTCAACGAAGGCTCCAACACCTGGCTGCAGATGACCATGACGGGCAATCGCACTGGCTCGCGTGGCGTGGGCTTCCTGGATGGCGCACCTTTCCTGGCTCCGCACATGCCGGTCGAGAACTACAGCGGCTGGCTGCAGGACGGCACTTTCGGCGGCCCGAACGCTGAAGGCGTGCACATGGAAACTGCGAGCGGACAGCAGATCGGCACCTGGCGGGAATACCTCGGCGGCAACCAGTACAACGCTGCCTTCTCCCACTTCATCGCGCTTTATCTGTCGCAGGGTTCGAACGCCTGGATCTGGAAGAAAGGTACGCAGAACAACATCCTGGCTTCTCTTTCCGAAGGTCTGGGTGATGCGCAGACCCGCCGCCTGATCACTGAATACCGTGCCCGCCAGGCCATGGTCGACTTCGGTGTCTGGACGGATGGTTTCAAGGTGCCCATCAATGACAACTGGGCACGCACCATCGTCTCCGAGGGGTCGGCTGGCGGCTACTACAAGCAGACCAGCCACAAGCTGAGTTTCTACGCGGCCACCACCCAGAGCAGCACGACCCTGATCCCGGCGACCGATACCTTGCCGGGCTGGAGTGGTGCCAACCAGATCCCGTTGAAGGTCAGTGGTAACAAGGTGCGGGTCAACTTCCAGCCGCTGGGCAACAACATGCGCTTCCAGCTGGCCTATCGTGCAGCCGATGGCACGGCGGTCTATAGCCAGCCTGTGGAAAGCGGTGAGTCGTGTCTGGATCTGAGCAAGACGCCGAAGAACGGCGTCGTGGTCGGCATCGCCACCAGCACGGATTACCTCTACAGCGGCGAGGCTACGCGCAAGGCCAAGTATGACTACCGCGTCCACCTGCTTGAAGGGGTGAGCGGTACGGCTCCGCTCTACGACAAGTACTACCAGTAATTCAAGCTCTTGAGTCCTGGCCGTTCTCCCGCTTTGGCGGGGAACGGCCTTTTTTTTCGGACTCAGCGCCGGTAAAGCCGGCACAGGCTGGCGAGCAGTTCGCCATGGCGCGGCTGCAACTGCGCCCATTCGAAGCGCCACTGCCAGTAGCCCTCGGCCTTGCCGGGGAAGTTCATGCGCGCTTCGGTGCCGAGGCCGAGCACATCCTGCAGCGGATGGATGGCGGTGTCGGCTACGCTGGCGCAGGCAGCGCGGATCAGGCTCCAGTGGATGTCAGCGCCGTCGATGGCGAGGTAGTCACGCACATGCTGGCGTTCGGCCTCGCTGATTTCGGCCCACCAGCCGCGCGTGGTGTCGTTGTCGTGGGTGCCGGTGTAGACCACGGTGTCCGGGCTGTAGTTGTGCGGCAGGTAGGCGTTTGCGCTGCGTTCCTCCCCCTGACTGCCAAAGGCGAAATGCAGGATGCGCATGCCGGGCAGGCCCAGTTGCTGGCGCAGGGCGTCGACCGCCGGGGTCAGGATGCCCAGGTCCTCGGCGATGATCGGGAGCGGGCCCAGCGCTGCGCTGATGGCCTCGAACAGCGCAGCGCCCGGGCCGGCCAGCCAGCGTCCCTTGATCGCATTGGGCTCGCTAGCCGGAATCTCCCAGTAGTCGACGAAGCCACGAAAGTGATCGATGCGCACGATGTCGACCAGCTCGAAAGTGCGACGGATGCGGGTGATCCACCAGGCGTAGTGCTCGGCGGCGTGGGCGCTCCAGCGATACAGCGGATTGCCCCAGCGCTGGCCCTCTGCGGTGAAAGCATCCGGTGGCACGCCGGCCACTACCTGCGGCTTGCCATCCGTATCAAGTTCGAACAGATCAGGCCGAGCCCACACTTCGGCGCTCTGATAGGCGATGAAGATCGGTGCGTCGCCAATGATCTGGATGCCTTTTGAATGAGCATAGGTTTTGAGTGAATGCCACTGGCGGAAGAAGGCGCACTGACAGAATTTCCAGAAGTTGATGCGCTCGGCATGCTGCTGGCGTGCTTCATTCAGCGCGGCGGGCTCACGCCGGGCCAGCGGCGCAGGCCAGTCGCACCAGTCCTGCCAGCCATAGTGGTCGGCGAGCGCCATGAACAGAGCGTAGTCGTCCAGCCATCCGGCCTGCGCGGCACAGAAATTGGCGTAGTTCTGGCGGGCCTGGCTGCTGGCAGAGAGGAAGAAACAAGTGGCGGCTTCCTGCAGGCGGGCCATGCGCCAGGGGACGACAGCGGAGAAGTGGATGGCCGTGCCGCTGAACGCCGGATCGGGCGTGAGCGTGGCGGGCAACCAGCCTTGCGCCTGCAACTCGGCCAGATCGATCAGCAGCACATTGCCGGCAAAGGCCGAGCTGCTCATATAGGGCGAGTTGCCGGGGCCAATGCCGCCTAGTGGCAGGATCTGCCACAGCGACTGGCCGCTGGCGGCGAGCCAATCGACGAAGTGGCGCGCTTCGATGCCCAGATCGCCAGAACCATGCGGGCCGGGGAGCGAGGTGGGGTGGAGGAGGATGCCGCTGGCTCGGGGGAAGCGCATGGGGTGAGTCCTTTTTGCTGCAGATACAGAAGATATTTGTAGCCCGGATGGAGGCCGAAGTCCCGAATCCGGGGGCTGCTTCCCGGATTCCGCTGCGCTGCATCCGGGCTACGGGTGTTGCAAGCTGCGGCCTCTGGTCGCGTTTTGTGTAGGTGCGGCTTCAGCCGCATGCCAAGCGAGGACGCCGACTGAAGTCGGCCCTACAGATTCAGTTTCGCTGCTCCCGCCGCGAGCAGCACCATGCTGTGCGCGCCGAGGGCGAAGGGCGTGGTGCTGGACCCGTGCCAGTCGCGTTCGCCGGTGCTGGCCGTGGTGTCGAACCAGCAGCGCCATTCACCGGCAGGCAGGGCGAAGTGGCAGTCGGTGGGTTCGGCATTCACGAGCAACAGCAGGGGTACGCTGGCGCGGCCGGGGTGATTGATCAGGCAGCCCAGCGTGCGGGCGCCAGCATCGCGCCATTCGTGGCTGTGCAGAGCTTCACCATCCTTGCGTAGCCACACGAGGTCGCTTGGCCCGCGCCGGTACCAGTGCGTGGCGAAAAGCATGGCCTGGCGGCGCAGTGACAGCAGCCTGGCAGTGAAGGCAATCAGATCCTGATCAGCTTTGGCCCAGGCAATCCAGGTGCCCGGATTGTCCTGACAATAGGGGTTGTTGTTGCCGCCCTGCGAATGCCCCAACTCATCACCGGCAGACAGCATCGGTGTGCCCTGTGAGAACAGGGCACTGGCCAGCAACACGCGCTGCATACGGGTGCGCAAGGCGAGTACAACCGGGTCGGTGCTGGGCCCTTCTTCGCCGCAGTTACTGGAGAGGTTGTGATTGTGACCGTCGCGATTGTCTTCACCGTTGGCCTGGTTGCGGCGGGCGACATAGCTCACCAGATCACGCAAGGTGTAGCCATCGTGCGAGACGATGTAATTGACTGAGGCCAGTGGCTCGCGCCGGTTGGCCTGGAACAGATCAGAGGAGCCGCACAGGCGCATCGCGAAATCGCCGCGCGTGCACGGGTGACCCAGCCAGAAGGCACGCAGGGTGTCGCGGAAGCGGTCGTTCCACTCCTGCCAGCCGCGCGGGAAACCGCCCAGCTGGTAGCCGCCAGGGCCGATATCCCAGGGCTCGGCGATCATCGTCACGCGCGAGAGCACCGGATCTTGCGCCACGGCTGCGAAGAAGGCCGCACGCGGGTTGAAGCCGCTGTCGTCCCGTCCGAGGATGGGCGCCAGGTCAAAGCGGAAACCATCGACATGCATTTCGCTGACCCAGTAGCGCAGGCTATCCAGCACCAGTCGCAAGACATTGGGCTGACGGATATCCAGTGTGTTGCCGCAGCCGGTGTCGTTGATGAAGATGCGCTTGTTGTTGGCGTCCAGGCGGTAATAGCTGGCGTTGTCCAGCCCGCGGAAGCTGATGGAGGGGCCGGTGGCGTCGCCTTCTGCGGTGTGGTTGTAGACCACGTCGAGCAATACCTTGATGCCTGCCGCATGTAGCGCACGGACCATGCTGCGGAACTCGTCGCGTACCGAAAGGCCATCCGCGCCGCTGGCGTAGCGTGGGTCCGGCGTGAAGAAATTGATGCTGTTGTAGCCCCAGTAATTAACGAGGCCCATCTGCGTGAGGCGTAACTCGTCAAGGTGGTAATGCACCGGCAGGATGCTCAGGGCGGTGACGCCCAGTCGTTTCAGATGAGCGAGGGAGGCGGGGTGGGCGAGGCCGGCGTAGGTGCCACGCAAGCCCTCCGGAATGGCCGGATTTGATTTCGAGAAGCCCTTCACGTGCAGTTCGTAGATCACCGTGTCGGCAGGGCTGATCTCGGGCGGGGCGTCGTCGCCCCAGTCAAAGCCATCCGGGGCGGGCACGCGTGCCTTGAGGGCGTAGCGGCCGTTGTCTTCGGGGCAGGGCTGTTCGTGACTCTCAGGGATCGCGCAGAAGTGGGCGTCGTTCCAGTTGAACTGGCCAACGATCTCGCGCGCGTAGGGGTCGAGCAGGAGCTTTTCCGGATTGAAGTAATGCCCTTCCTGCGGGGCCCACGGGCCTTCGCAGCGCAGGCCATAGATCAGGCCTGGCAGCGCTTCGGGCAAATAACCATGCCACACGTCCAGGGTGTGGCCGAGTAGCGGCAGGCGCGCCAGCTCGGTCTGGCCGTCGGAGTCGAACAGGCACAGGAAGACGGCCGTGGCGTTGGCCGAGAAGACCGCGAAATTCACCCCGCCTGAGTCAGCATGGGCGCCGAGCGGCCAGGGCTTGCCGGGGAGCAGGGTGTGCAGTTCCATCAGGTCTCTCTCAGGTTTGCCACTCGAAAATCACGGTCGCCAGTGGCGGCAGGTCGATCTGGATCGAGTCCGGTTTGTCTTGCCAGGCGAGCCCCTGGGTGCGTGCTGAGGGCGTGCCGACATTGCTGCCGCCATAGAATCCGGAATCGGTGTTGAGGCGTTCGATGTAATGGCCCTCACGTGGCACGCCCAGGCGCCAGGCGTGATGCACGGTAGGCGTGAAGTTGCAGATCACCACCACCGGCGGTGTCTCGCCGTGGCCGTAGCGGACGAAGCTGTAGATTGAATGCTCGGCATCGCTGTGGGCGATCCATTCGAAGCCTCCGCCTTCCACATCGCGCTGGTGCAGGGCAGGGCAATCGCGATAGACGTGGTTCAGATCCCGCACCAGATGCTGAACACCGGCGTGCAGGGCGTCATCGGTGAGGTGCCAGTCCAGACTCTGGTCGTGATTCCACTCGCGCTCCTGCGCGAACTCGCCACCCATGAAGAGCAGTTTCTTGCCCGGGTGAGCCCACATGAAGCCGTAGTAGGCGCGCAAATTGGCGAATTTCTGCCAGCGGTCGCCCGGCATCTTGCCGAGCAGCGAGCCCTTGCCATGCACCACTTCGTCGTGCGAGAGCGGCAGCACGAAGTTTTCGCTGAAGGCATACACCAGCCCGAAGCTCATCTCGTTGTGATGATGCTTGCGGTGGATCGGGTCGCGCGCCATGTACTGCAGGGTGTCGTGCATCCAGCCCATGTTCCACTTGTAGTGAAAGCCCAGTCCGCCTGCGAAAGTTGGGCGCGAAACGGCCGGGTAGGAGGTGGATTCCTCGGCCA
This sequence comes from Uliginosibacterium aquaticum, assembly GCF_012972705.2. GTDB lineage: Bacteria > Pseudomonadota > Gammaproteobacteria > Burkholderiales > Rhodocyclaceae > Uliginosibacterium > Uliginosibacterium aquaticum. The sequence goes on from NZ_JABCSC020000001.1 coordinate 1,486,218, forward strand.
GCGTGATGGCCTGTGGGCGCTCTGCGCCGACGATCTCGTTCATGCGCTTGAGGAAATCAATGGCTTCGAGGTTTTCACGCCCGCCCTGCGCATTCGGAATCCACTCGCCTTCCTTGCGCGAGTAGTCGCGGTAGAGCATGGAGGCCACGGCGTCCACGCGCAGGCCGTCGACGTTGTAGCGCTCCAGCCAGTACAAGGCATTGGCGATTAGGAAGTTGCGCACCTCGGTGCGGCCAAAGTTGTAGATCAGGGTGTTCCAGTCCTGATGGAAGCCTTCGCGCGGATCAGCGTACTCATACAGATGTGTGCCGTCGAAGTTCGCCAGCCCGTGCGCATCGGTCGGGAAGTGTGCCGGCACCCAGTCGAGCAGCACGCCGATGCCTGCGGCATGAGCGCGTTCGACAAAACGGGTGAAGCCGGCGGTATCCCCAAAGCGCGCAGTGGGCGAATACAGGCCGATGCTCTGATAACCCCAGGAGCCATCGAAGGGGTGCTCGCTGATCGGCATCAGCTCCAGATGGGTGAAGCCCATCCATTGGGCGTAGGGCAGCAGTTGCTCGGCGAGTTCATCCCAGTTGAGCCAGTCCTGTCCGTCGTTTTTCTTCCGCCATGAAGCCAGATGGACTTCGTAGATGCTCACTGGCTGATCCAGCGCGTTGGCACGCTGGCGCTCAGGGGAGGGGGCAACAGCTGGCGGCAGATGGCTGACCACGCTGGCGGTGGAGGGGCGCAGCTCGCATTGCAGCGCGTAGGGGTCGGCCTTCAGCGGCAGGGTGTGGCCGTTGCTGGCGCGCACTTCGTACTTGTAGCAGGCACCTTCTGGCACATCCGGCAGGAAGATTTCCCACACGCCGCATTCGCGCCGCAGGCGCATCGGGTGACGGCGATTGTCCCAGTCGTTGAAGTCCCCGAGCACGGCGACGCGCGAGGCATTCGGTGCCCATACCGCGAAGCTGGTGCCGGCCATGCCATCCATCTCGCGATGGCGTGCACCGAGGATTTCATAGGGACGCAGATGGGTGCCTTCGCCGAGCCACCACACGTCCTGCTCGCCGAGCACCGGCGGAAAGCGATAGGGGTCTTCGAGGGTAAGGACGCTGCCATCCTGCCAAGTGACGCGCAGGCGGTAATGAAAAGCCTTTTTTGTGTCGATCAGGCCTTCGAAGAACCCGGCCGGGTGGCGCTGGCTGAGCGTGCCGCGGCGTTTGCGGGCCCGGTCCACTACGTCGACGCTGGCGGCGCCGGGCACAAAGCAGCGCAGCCAGAAGCCGTCGTCCGCAGTGGCATGCAGGCCCATGATGGAAAACGGATCGCCGTGGCGAGCCTCGCAGAAAGCCTGGATGTCGGATTCGTTCAGCATACGGCCAGAGTAATCCAATTCCTGTTGCAGGGTGGGGGCAGCTCGGCAGGTGCAACCTGTATGTTGCAGGCCATGCAGGTGTAGGGCCGGCTTCAGCCGGCCTGCCAGGCGCTAAGTGCGGCTGAAGCCGCACCTGCGGGCGCACCTGCAGGGCTCGTTCTTGCTGTTCAGGGCGCTACCGGGATATTCCAGATCTCCTTCGCGTACTGGGCGATGGTGCGGTCTGACGAGAATGTGCCCATGTTGGCCATGTTGATGATGGCCTTGCTGGCCCACTCGTCCGGCTTCGCGTAGAGCGCATCCACTCTGGCCTGGGTGTCGATGTAGGACTGGTAGTCCGCCAGCAACATGTAGTGGTCTCCCCCCCAAAGCAGCGCATCGACCAGCCCGCGATAGCGGCCCGGTTCGTTGGGCGAGAACTGGCCACCGGCAATCGCATCGAGCACCGCCTTGAGGCCCGGGCTGCTCTCGTAGATGCGCATCGGCTGATAGCCGCCTTGCTTCATGGCCAGTACCTCGGGGGTGCGCAGGCCGAAGATGAAGATGTTGTCGTCGCCCACGTTTTCGCGGATTTCGATGTTGGCGCCATCATCCGTGCCGATGGTCAGCGCGCCATTCAGAGCGAGCTTCATGTTGCCGGTGCCCGAGGCTTCGGTGCCGGCGGTGGAGATCTGCTCGGAGAGATCGGCGCCGGGCATGATCACCTCGGCAACCGATACGCCGTAGTTGGGGATGAACACGAGTTTCAACTTATCGCCGATGCGCGGGTCGTTGTTGATGACGTTGCCCACATCGTGGATCAGATGAATGATCGATTTGGCGGCGGTGTAGCTGGAGGCAGCCTTGCCGGCGAAGATCGTGACGCGCGGTGTCCAGTCTGCCGCCGGGTTGGCGAGGATGGCCTGGTAGCGCCAGATTACGTGCAGTACGTTGAGCAACTGGCGCTTGTACTCGTGGATACGCTTGATCTGCACATCGAAGAGGCTGTCCGGATTGACCTTGATGCCGGTGCTGCGGGCGATCAGGGCGGCGAGGCGGGCCTTGTTCTGGCGCTTGACGGCCATGAAATCGGCACGGAACGCGGCATCGTCTTTGAGGGCTTCGAGCTGCTTGAGCTGGTCCAGATGGTTGCGCCAGTCGGGCCCGATGTTCTTGTCAATCAGGGCGGCGAGCCCTGGATTGGCCTGAGAGAGCCAGCGCCGGGGCGTGATGCCGTTGGTCATGTTGGTGAAGCGCTCCGGCCACAGGCTGGCGAAGTCTGCGAACAGGGTTTTGACCAGCAGATCCGAGTGCAGGGCCGACACCCCATTGATCATGTGGCTGCCTACCACCGACAGGTTGGCCATGCGTACGCGGCGTTCGCCGGTTTCGTCGATCAGAGACAGGCGGGCGAGGAAACCGTTGTCTCCCGGCCGATGCTTGGCGGCTTCAGCGAGGAATTCGGCATTAATGCGGAAGATGATTTCCAGATGGCGTGGCAGCACATGCTGCATCAGGGCCACCGGCCAGGTTTCCAGTGCTTCCGGCATCAAGGTGTGGTTGGTGTAGGAGAAGGTCTTCTGGCAGATGCTCCAGGCCTTGGCCCAGGGCATGCTGTGCTCGTCACAGAGCACATGCATCAGCTCGGCGACCGCGATGGCCGGGTGGGTGTCATTCAGATGCATGGCAACCTGCTCATGCAGGTTATCGAGCGTGCCATGTTCCATCATGTGGCGCAGCAGGATGTCGCGTACCGAAGCGGCAACGAAGAAGTACTCCTGGCGCAGGCGCAGTTCGCGGCCAGCCGGCGTGCTGTCGTTCGGATACAGCACCCAGGAAATGTTCTCGTACTCGTTCTTCACCTGGGCGGCGCGGCCATAGTCGCCGGTGTTGAAGGCCTGAAGATCGAGGTCGGCCGGGGCAACGGCTTTCCACAATCGGAGGGTGCTGACTTTGCGGGTGCCGTAACCGGGAATCACCATGTCATAAGCCTTCGCCACCACCTCGCCGGCGTGGCGCCATACCGCGCGATCGCCGATGTGCTCAACCCAGCCACCGAAGCGCACCGGGAAGCTGATGTCGGCACGCGGAAATTCCCAGGGTGTGCCATCGGCCAGCCAGGGATCGGGCAACTCGGTCTGCGCACCGCCGACGATCTTCTGCTTGAACATGCCGTATTCGTAACGGATGCCATAGCCGAAGGAAGGCAGGCCCAGGTTGGCCATCGAGTCGAGAAAACAGGCGGCGAGACGCCCCAGGCCGCCATTGCCCAGCGCCGCATCCGGCTCCTGATCGGCGATTTCTTCAAGGGTATGGGCGTGGTCCAGCATGCCCTGGGCGCCGGCATTGCTCAGGCGCAGCGCGCCGAGCGCGTTGGAGAGCGTACGACCGATCAGAAACTCCATCGACAGGTAGTACACGCGGCGCGCCTTGCCGCCGCGGTCCGCTGCCTGGGTTTCAACCCAGCGCAGCGAGAGCTCTTCGCGAGCCACTTGCGACAGGGCCTTCATCAGATCGGTGCTGGTGGCGTCCTGGCGGGCTACGCCCACGGTGCGCAGAAGCTGTTCATCGATGGCCGCGTTCAGGGCCGGAATGGAGTCTGGGGTCGGTGAATTCACGGCATCTCCTTGTATCGATCTGGCTGGGGTCGGGTTTATTGTCTTGCGCGGCAGACAGGCTGGAATGATTCGTGCCACGTCCTCGTATGTCTGCCTTGTTTCGGTGCATCGAGCGCAATAGACTCATCACCACGCAAGTAGCGGGCCTTGTTGCATTGCGTAGCGCTCGTAGCGCTTCCGTCAGTGGCATTTATAGCGCGGTTTGGGTTTAGGTATTGCAAGTGGTGGTGGTTTCAGCCTGTTTTTCCGAATAACTGGATGAGGATGAATACATGGTCTCCCCCGATCTGGCGCAGAGCCTGGATCTGCCGAAACGTACCGTAGCGCTGGTTCTTGCGGGTGGGCGCGGCAGTCGCCTGAAGAACCTGACTGACCGCCGCGCCAAGCCTGCGGTGTATTTCGGTGGCAAATTTCGCATCGTGGATTTCGCGCTCTCCAACTGCCTCAATTCCGGTATCCGCCGTATCGGTGTGATCACCCAGTACAAGTCCCACAGCCTCTTGCGCCACCTGCAGCGGGGCTGGGCTTTTCTCAAGCCGGAGATGAACGAGTTCATTGATCTCCTGCCGGCTCAGCAGCGCACTGAAGATGAGCGCTGGTATCAGGGTACGGCCGACGCGGTGTACCAGAACCAGGACATCATTGCGGCTTACCGCGCCGACTATATCCTGGTGCTCGCGGGCGACCATATCTACAAGCAGAACTACGCGCTGATGATCGCCGATCACGTAGCGAAAGGCCGCGAATGCACGGTGGGCTGCATCGCTGTGCCGCGCAAGGAAGCCTGTGATTTCGGAGTGATGGCGGTCGATGAAAGCGACAACATCATCGAGTTCGTCGAGAAACCGGCCGATCCGCCGGCGATGCCGGGCAACCCGGAGATGTCGCTGGCCAGCATGGGCATCTATGTGTTTAACGCGCGCTATCTCTACAAGGAGTTGGAGCGCGATCTGGCCGATCCCACTTCCAGCCATGATTTCGGCAAGGACATCATCCCGCGTGCGGTGCGCAATGCCCAGGCTGCGGCCCATCCGTTTGCACTCAGTTGTGTGCGCAATCGTTCCGGCGAAGCACCATATTGGCGCGACGTGGGCACCATTGATGCGTATTGGGATGCCAACATCGATCTCACTGCCACCGAGCCGCAACTGAATCTGTACGACACCCGCTGGCCGATCTGGAGCTATCAGGCCCAGCTGCCGCCTGCCAAGTTCGTGCATAACGAGCCGGGTCGGCGCGGAGCGGCCATCGAATCGGTCGTGTCCGGCGGTTGCATCATTTCCGGTGAAGTCGTGCGCACCATGCTCTTCAACAACGTGCGGGTGCACTCGCATGCCCATGTGCGCTGGTCGGTATTGCTGCCCGGGGTACAGGTCGGGCGCCATGTGCGCCTGAACAAAACCGTGGTGGACCGCGACTGCGTGATTCCTGATGGCATGGTGATTGGCGAGGATCCTGAGCTGGATGCCAAACGCTTCTATCGCACCGAAGGTGGGGTGACTCTGGTGACGCGCGACATGCTGGCGGCCCTGCAGTCATGAGGGTGCTGCATGTAGCTGCTGAAATCTTCCCGCTGGTGAAAACCGGCGGGCTCGCCGATGTGCTCGGCGCCTTGCCCCAGGCCCTGATTGGCCAGGGCGCGGATGTACGCCTGCTGCTGCCGGGCCTGCCGCAGATCATTGATGCCGTGCTCGCCCCCGAGACCGTGTGCGAGATCGGCGCCGTGTTTGGAGCAGCGCGGGTGCGCCTGCTGCGCGGGCTGATGCCCTTCAGCAGGGTGCCGGTGTATGTGGTGGATGCGCCGTATTTCTATCGCCGCGATGGCGGCCCTTATCAGAACAGTGCCGGCCTTGAATGGCCGGACAACCTGCAACGTTTCGCACTGCTGGGCTGGGTAGCGGCGCAACTGGCGGCCGGCGAGCTGGATGCAGACTGGCTGCCGGATGTGGTGCATGCGCATGACTGGCATGCCGCGATGGCCTGTGCCTACATCGTGCAGCATCTGCCGACCCAGGCTGCAACCGTATTCACCGTGCACAATCTGGCTTACCAGGGCCTGTTTTCGCTGGCGGATTTTCATCTGCTGGGCTTGCCCAGCCGTTTCGCCGTGCCCAGTGCGCTGGAGTATCACGGCCAGCTCTCCTTCATGAAGGCCGGCCTCAAGTTTGCCGATGCCGTCACCACGGTGAGTGGCAGCTATGCCCGTGAGATCGCCACACCGGAGTTTGGCTGCGGTCTCGAAGGGGTGATCCAGAGCCGAGCCGGCAACGTCTTCGGGGTGCTCAACGGAGTCGACTACGCGGTCTGGAACCCGGAGAAGGACGTCGGCATCGTGGCGCCTTACAGTGCCGAGCAGCTCGCGGGCAAAGCGTTGTGCAAGGCCGGCCTGCAAGCCGAAATGGGCCTGGCGCCGGCGCCGGATGCGCCGCTCTTCGGTGTGGTGAGCCGCCTCACCGCGCAGAAGGGGCTAGACCTGGTACTGGCCGTGTTGCCAGGCCTGCTCGCAGCGGGGGCGCAACTGGTGGTGCAGGGCAGTGGCGACCGGGCGCTGGAAGCCGCCTTCCTCGAGGCCGCCCGCAGCCATCCTCAGCAGGTAGCCGTGCGTACGGTGTATGACGAAGCCCTGGCGCACCGCGTGATCAGTGGTGCCGATAGCCTGTTCATGCCCTCGCGCTTCGAGCCCTGTGGCCTGACCCAGCTGTATGCCTTGCGCTATGGCTGTCTGCCGCTGGTGCACCATGTGGGAGGGCTGGCCGATACCGTTGTGGATGCCAGCGAGCGTGCGCTCAAGGCAGATCAGGCCACCGGTTTCAGCTTCGGCGAGGCCAGCCCGCACGGTCTCGGGCTGGCCATGCAGCGCGTCCTTGATCTCTACCACCAGCCGGAACAGTGGCAGCAAGCGATGCGTCGCGCGATGCGTCAGGAATTTTCCTGGGATGTGGCGGCGCGCAGCTATCTGGAGCTTTATCGCCGGTTGGTTGCGGCGGCAGCTTGAGTGCGGGGGGCTTTGCTGCGCGACAACCCACCGTTGCACATTGATAAGCTCTTGGTGGGGTGCTTTGCGAACCCACCCTGCCTTTACGTTCCTTCCGTGATCACAACGGACGGTCTTGAAGATACGCCGAAAGCTGGCATTCGTAGGGCGCCGCAGGGAGCAATGAGCGAAGCGAATTGTGCCGGATTGATTCTCGCCGCATTCGGCGCAATTCGCTTCGCTCATTGACGCCCTACGCGTCGTGCCGGAATATTCCGAGTGCGCCGTACGCGGTGGTTTTTTGACCGTCCGCAAACGGGGGGAGTGTCCTCAACGCGCACGGGCTTTGCAGGGTGTGTGCGGTGCCAGCCGCCCCGGATTTTCCTCAATGCGCGCACGAAACAAAAAGTCCCCTCCGCCTGCGGCTCCGGTCGCTCCTCACGTCAATTCGTTAGATCGCAACTGTAATGACCAAGGTAGTCATAAGAAGGGCAGAAGGGGCTGACGCTCCTTCTATCCACTCCCTTTACAAAGAGCTGGTTGATAACCCAGAAGTTTCTGTTTCCCAAGAGCGGGTGGCGACAGTATCTAAAGATCCTCGAACAGTGCTTTTGATAGCTGAGGTTGAAGGTAGTGCGGTAGGTACAGCCCTTGTCTCTCTGTGCTCGGATGTAATGTTCCAGAACCAACCCTTTGCAGTCGTCGAAAACATCATTGTTACCGGCCCTTGCAGAGGATTTGGCGTTGGAGCGTCACTTATGCGAGAGATTGAGCGCTATTGCCTTGAGGGAAACTGTTCAAAAATAATGTTGCTCAGCTCGTTGGAGCGCACCGATGCGCACCATTTCTTTGAGAAAACAGGATTCGCAGGGGCTGTCAAAAAGGGCTTTGTGAAGTATCGCAGGCAATTCGAACATGGTTGAGATCCGATTCTTCAAGCCAAGTAGGGTGCGCACCGTGCACGCGGAACTTGCCGCGGAGAAGAATTTTTGGCAATGGTGCGCAATGCGCACCCTACGAACTGCATCTGGCTACTTTTTCTGAATCGCGAACGGGTTTTGTACAAGGGTGCGGTGCAAACCGCACCGGATTTTTCCCCACGCGCGATGGCGTGCATTGATCTGGATGGCGGAGTTGGCTCTCCGCCCTACCCAGTGCAAGTACGAAACGGAAAGCCCCGTCGGCGATTGTCGGAGGGGCTTTTCTTCGCCGCCACGACAGGCTCACGGATTCCGTGCGGTTGCACCCTGCTGAGCCTTGATTGTATGGAACCCAAGCTTGAACCCAAGGGATTCTTCCGGGCTCACCTCATCGTGTTAGCCACCCAACAGGACCACGATGACCACCATGGTCAGCCCAAACACAGCAGAGAGAAAACCCAGCCGCCATGGGTTGGTATGGGCTGAAAGAGCAAATCCGTATCCAGCTGCAAACATCGAGAGCAGGACAAGGCCATTTGAAACCCTGGCGGCCAGGAAGCGGTCGCCGATGATCAGAAACGGCAGAATCGCCGGCACGGACGCCAACACCATCAACCATACGATCGCCAGCCCACCATAGATGTCTTCAGCCAACACCCGGGTTGGCGGCAGGCCCACCCCCTGAAGCCGGCGCGAAATCTCCAGATACAACACCCGCCTCTCGTCTTCGGTGGCGACCGCGGACAGATGCTCATTCAGTACGCTCCCTACCGCCTCGATCTGCTCGCCCTCGCCATGACTTGTCCGCAGGGCCTGAACAAGGCGTGCCTTGGCGCTACGGCTGAAAAGCTTCGACAACACATGGTTGCTAGCGTCGATCAAGCCCCAGGCAAGATTACAGCCCAGGATCGCCCACATAATCTGGCTTCTGCTGCTGTCCAGACTGCTTGCCAGACCAACCCCCAAGGTAATCGACAGCGCCATGATCAGGGCAAACAGCAGTTCGTTCAGGCGCTCGCCCGGGTTCAGGTAGCGTGCCGCAAATCCTTTCTTGTGCTGCTGCATGGGTGTTCGTTCCTTCACGACAGTGGAATTGATCGGCGCTGCCGTGCCGAAACTATCGGCACAAGAACATGACTGAGGCTGTTCCTGGTTCGAATGGCGGCTGTGACCGAGCTTCGGGCGCTGAGGAACAGATAGGCAGGCGTTCGATGGCTTCATTGTGCGCACCGGTTCATCGTCGGTCAAAGCTGTGCGTGGGCCGATTGCGTGCGACGAGCTGTTTGGGCGTCCGTAATAGCACCCACACCCACCTCGTACGGTGCAGTAGTAAGGGTGGAGTGAAACTCCACCGCATGTGTTGATCGAGGAGGCGGAGTTGGCACTCCGCTCTACCAGCGACCCACTGCAGCATGAAATGAAAAGCCCCGCCTGCGGTGATGCAGGCGGGGCTTCTTCATGCGTTGCTCAGGCGTACGCCGGCGCGAAAGCCTGGTCGGCCGGGCAGCCAAGTAGGGTGCGCATCGCGCACGCGGGCCCTTTCTTGGCAATGGATCGACGCTTGAAACGGTGCGCAATGCGCACCCTACAAATCCCGAAAGCATGAAAAAAGCCCCGCCGACAATCGCCAGCGGGGCTTTTGCATGGCAGCGAATTACGCGTAAGCCGGCGCGAAAGCCTGGTCGGCCGGGCAGTTCTTGACCGGATTCCAGTAGGGTGAAATCTGGCGCAGCTGGGCGATGATCGGTGGCACTGCGGTGATGACGCGCTCGACTTCTTCCAGCGTGTTGTAGCGTGAGAGCGAGAAGCGGATCGTGCCGTGGGCAGCGGTGTAAGGAATGCCCATCGCGCGCATCACATGCGAAGGCTCCAGCGAGCCCGAAGTGCAGGCCGAGCCGGAAGACGCGGCAATGCCCAGTTTGTTCAACAGCAGCAGGATGGCTTCGCCTTCCACGTACTCGAAGGCGATGCTGCTGGTGTTGGGCAGGCGGCAGGAAAGATCGCCAGTGGGGAAGGCATTCGGTACCTGCGCGAGGATGCCGCGCTCAAGCTTGTCGCGCAGGTAGCGCACATCGCTGTTCTCGATGTCGATATGTGCCAGCGCCAGTTCCGATGCCTTGCCCAGGCCGATGATCGCCGGGGCATTCTCGGTGCCGGGGCGGCGGCCGCGCTCCTGCTGGCCGCCGCGCATCAGCGGGCGGTAGCGTGTGCCACGGCGCAGATACAGCACGCCGATGCCCTTGGGCGCATGCAGCTTGTGACCCGAGACGGAGAGCATGTCGATCTTCGTGCGTTTCAGATCAATCGGGATCTTGCCGACGGCCTGCACCGCATCGGTGTGGAATTGCACACCCATGGCATTTGCATACTCGGCCATTTCCTCGACCGGGAAGATGGTGCCCGATTCGTTGTTGGCCCACATGGCGGAAACAATGGCGACGCGATCCGAGAGCAGGGCCTTGTACTCGTCCATGTCGATGCGCCCGCGTTTGTCGACGCGCAGCTTGTGCACCACGTAGCCATCCTTTTCGAGCTGCTCACACAGCGTCAGGATGGCGTGGTGTTCGACCACCGTGGTGATGATCTGGTTACGCTCGGGTTGGGCTTTCAGTGCGGAGAGGATGGCGGTGTTGTCGGACTCGGTGCCGCCGGCAGTGAAGATGATCTCGCTGTCATGCTCGGCGCCCAGCAGCTGCTGGATCTGGCTGCGGGCGGCCTTGATCGCGAGGCCGACCTGATTGCCGAAGCTGTGAATCGAGGAGGCATTGCCGAACTGCTCGGTGAAGAAGGGCAGCATGGCTTCCACCACGGCGGGATCGCAGGCGGTGGTGGCGTTGTTGTCGAAATAGATCGGGTTCATGATTGGATCCTCTCTGGAGGTGCAGGGCGGGGCGGCGACGCGCGCATCGTAGGGCTGACTTCAGTCGGCCTTTTGACCGTTGTCGTGCGACTGAAGTCGCACCTACATTCAGATCAGCGGGCCATTTCGAGTTGCGAGGCAGGCAGGAGGCGCACGTATTCGCCTAGTTCTTCAAACAGCTTCTGCTGGATCGAACCAAGCGTGGCGGCTTCCAGTGCGCAGCCCATGCAGGCGCCCTTGAGATTGACGTAGATGTTCTTGCCGACGATGTCGACGATCTCGATGTCGCCGTGGTCGCGCTGCAGCATCGGGCGCACGGATTCGATGATTTCTTCGATCTTGCGCATGCGCTGGATGTTGGTGAGCTTGGGCTTCTCGCCTGCGGCGAGCGGTGCTACGGCCTCTTCGGCGGGCTTGCTGATGGCGGGTGCTTCACACTGGCTGGCCAGGATCTTTTCCAGTACGCCTTCGATCTTCTCGTGACAGGAGGCGCAGGCACCCCCGGCCTTGGTGTAGTGCGTGACCTGCTCAAGCGTGGTGAGCTTGTTTTCGCGCACCACGGATTCAATGAGGGCGGAATCAATGGCGTAGCACTTGCAGATCAGCTCGCCTTCCTCATGGTCATCGACCCATTCTTCACCGCGATAGTTGGCAATCGCGGCTTGCAGGGCTTCGCGGCCCATCACTGAGCAGTGCATTTTCTCGGGCGGCAGGCCGTCGAGAAAATCGGCGATGTTCTGGTTGCTGACCTTGAGCGCCTCATCTAGCGTCATGCCCTTGATGATTTCGGTCAGCGCCGAGCTGGAGGCTATTGCGGAGCCGCAGCCGAAGGTCTGGAAGCTGGCGTCGAGGATGATTTCGGTTTCCGGCTCCACCTTGAGCATCAGGCGCAGGGCATCGCCGCACTGGATCGAACCGACATCACCGCTGGCGTTCGCGCCTTCGAGCGGGCCGGCGTTGCGCGGGTTGAAGAAGTGTTCTTTGACTTTCTCGGTGTAATCCCACATGGCTTGATCTCCGTTGGTCGTGCGATTGAGGCATGCCTATGCTTTTGCAACACCCGTGCCATGCGGGTTTCGGGGTGTTTTGAGGTGGTTTTTGTCGGCTTTGGCTGTCGGGTTTGCAACAGCCGGAAGTGCCGAACTTGGCGTGGCTATGCGATCTGGCTAGCCGAGGATGTGGGTATAGGCCCGTCGCAGCAGTTCGCGTTCCAGCGCGGGGCGCCTGCGCGCTTCGAGCAGGCTGATGAAACGGGCGTGTAGGGTTTCTGCCAGAGCAAAAGGTGGATCAATGCTGGTGAAACGTGCCAGCAGCACCGGATATGCACTGCCCTCGTGCAGCACTTCTTCGAGGAAGTCGTGATCGGCCTCGAGGGCGTCGTGCGGTAGCTCCAGACGTCGGCAGGCCTCGGCACTCCAGGCGGCCGGCATCGGGCGCACCGTGTGGGGCGTGTGAGCGTTGTCACGTAGGGTCAGCGGGTGAGGCAGGGGGCCGAAGGCGAGAACGCCCTCCGCCAGGCACAGGAAGCGCAGGCGGGCGCTGGTGGCCTGGCTGTGGTAGAGGATAAGGAAGGGGGCCGGGCTGGCATTGCTGAGGGGGGGCATGATTAGGCGTAGCCCGGATGAGGACTGCAGGCAGGAATCCGGGAGTGCGACACTCCCCGGATTCTGCTGCGCTGCATCCGGGCTACGGTGCTCACACTCAGGCTGCCAGCGGCATCGGCGTGTTGGTGAAGCAGGCTTTCGGACACACGCGTGAGCAGGCGCCGCAGCCGGTGCAGTCATCCGGATTGGCCAGCGACATGATCGAGGAGATGCTTTCGCTATCGTCTTCGTCGTCCTCAGAGATGTCGTCCTCGCTGCGGTCGATCAATTCGAGCACGTCGCGGGTGCACACCTTGTAGCAGCGGCCGCAGCCGATACAGGTCTTGGCGTTCAGCGCCGTGGCGAACTCGGGGGTCCAGGGCTTGCCGCCGCGGGTGATACCGGTGATGGGGTCCATGGTGAAACTCCTAGGCTGGTGGTATGAAAATGGCTGATTCAGGGTGTCTCGGTTGGTCGTGCGTCCTGTTGGGCCGCAAGCAGGCGCGCGTTGGCGTCTGCCCAGGCCTGGCAGGCTTCGTAGGTGCTGTTTGAGATGCCGGGAATCTCGGCATAGGCGGCGGGCAGGCGATCTTCGACCAGATCGTGGAGCTGACCGGCCCATTCAGAAGCGATGCGCTTGAGGCGGCGTACTTCCTTGTCCAGTTCGCGCAGCGCGGTGTCGTCCATGACCGGCTCCTCAGAATCCCGCGACTTCGGGGAAGCGGCCGGCCAGTTCGAGGGCCACGGAGAGCTGCTTGTCGGCCTCGGTCTTCATCTTCGAGAAGCTCTCGAAGCCGAAGCGGTGGGCGTCGCGCAGGGCGCGGTCCAGCACCAGCAGTTTGCCCACCGTGATGATCACGCGGCCGAAACCTTCGTGCGACAGGTGCACCAGCGGCACCGCCATCTGCCCGCATTCCTTCTCGATCAGTACTGCAATCGCGTTGTAGAAGGCGCGTACGCGGGAGAGCGTGACCGGATCCGGATCGCCCAGGATGGGAATCGCGCTGCGGGCTTCCTTGCTCAGTACAAAGGGGGCGAGAAGTTGTTCGACGCTCTTGCCGTCATGCACGCCATAGCTATCGAGCGCGCGGACCTGGCGCAGCATTTCGCGCATGAAGTCGGTTTCAAAGATGGGGTCGGTGGTGCTCATGAAGTGCTCCCGGTGGGGGTCTGGAAACAGGGTTGGATGCAGGGTTGCATCTGATCGTCGGCGTAGCGTCGGGCAAGCTGGCGGGCGATCAGCAGGCCGCCGGCGAGCCCCCCGAGCGCGGCGAGAATGGCGGCCAGATCGCTGCCGAACATGGCTTGGCCAAGCATTGCGCCGAGCAGCAGGGCGAGCGCCGGCATCAGCCAGGCAAGCAGGGCGGCGAGCGTCAGCGTGCGGCTTTCGATGCCAAGCAGAATTTCGTCTCCAGCAGAGAATCCGGCTTGCACAGGCAGTTGCAGGCTGTGTTCTGGATTCCCTCCATGGCAGGCCTTCTTGCTGCCACAGCTGCCACAGGCCGAGGCCGGGTCAAAAGCCACCTGCATGTGATCGGCATGAATCGCGATGACGCGGGCGGGGCGCTGGATCATTCCTGCCATCCCTCCTCGGCCATGCGTTCGAAGCGGCTGGCGTCGCCATCCTGCCGCAAGGCCTTGGCAATCCAGGGCACGCCGCCATCACGAATGGCTTCCGAGAGTGCCAGCAGCAGGCCATCGATGGGCACGGCTTCGTCGAGCTTCATCGGCTGGATGCCGGCGGCGAGCAACTGGCGCACCGCCGAGCCACCCACGGCGAGGCAGTACATGGCGGCGCAGCCGGAGAGCGCGTCGATCTTCTCGGCCAGCTTGTTTTCGTTGCCATCCATGGCTTCGGCCGCGAACTCCATGACGCCCGCCAGCCGGGCACGCTCGGCATCGACCGTGTAGAGGACAAAGCCCTCGGCAGCACCGAAGTGCTGGTCGACATGCAGGCGGTCGCGGCTCGCGAACGCGATGCGCAGCGTGCCCGGCTCGGGGTCAGTGGCGGACCAGGCCAGGGTGAGCTTGCGAAGAGGGGAGGGAGACTTCGCGCTCGCGGGGTCCGCCAGACCAGAACACGGAGCGATAGGCGGGAGTGTCATGGTGGTGCTCCAGGACGAGATTGGCGATATCGAAGAGGGCCTGACGCGTGGCGCGGTAGCCCACCCAGGGGCGGGCGAATTCGCCCAGCCGGTCATACACGGGAAAGCCGGCGCGCAGCAGTGGCAGGGCGAGGCGCTGGGCGCTCTGTACCGCGTGCGCACTGCCGATCACGAGTTGGGCGTGATGGGCGCGCGCTTCGCGTTCCAGATCCTGCAGATCGCCCAGATGGACTTGGGCCAGCGGCAGACGCTTGAGGATCTCGGCATTCACCGGGCATACGGCCGCGACGACTTCGGCGCCCGCGCCGGCCAGCAAGGCGTGCAGGCCAGCGAGCAGATCTGGCTCGGCGGCCACGGCGACCCGCAGAAAGCCCGTCATGAAGTGGGAGTCGACCATCGCATCCTGCAGTTGCGCGCGTTGGCGCTCAAAACGCGGCGGCACTGCCTGGCCTGAGAGTTCGGCAAGGGCTTCGGTGAACAGATCGCAACTATCCAGCCCCATCAGATGATCGAAACGATAGTCCGGCACGCCGCTGCGGCTGCGCAGGAGGTCGGCGGCCTTGTTCAGGGAACTGCCGATGACCAGGGTAGCGATGGATTCGCCCATGCTGGCGATCTCGTCGCGCGGCGTGCCGCCCAGCGTTAATGGCGTGGTCTCGGCTTCGATCAGGTGGCCGTCGAGCGAGTCGCCCAGATCCGGCAGGATCACCGCGCGCAGGCCGAAGGCCTCGACCCAGTCGCGGATCACTTCGATGTCGCCCGGCGTGAGGGCGGCGCCGGCCAGTACATTCACCTGGCGCCGGCGCCGTCCGACACTGCTCGAAACGGGCACCAGTGCGTCGATGATCGCCTCCACGGCCTGGGCGAAACCGCTCTCCAGGCTGCCGGCATAGTCCGGGGTATTCACCGGAACGATGGCGATGTGCTCGTACTGCGGATACAGCTGGCGGAACTGGCGTACCAGACGCTGCACATCGCTGCCCTGAGTCTCCGCAAGCCCTGTTGTCGGCAGACCAATGACATCCGGGTTGTTCTTCTCACACAGGGTGCGCAGGCCTTCGATCACGTTTTCATCGGAGTTCATCACCGTGGCGATGTGATCCATGGCCGTGGTCTGCAGCGGGATCGGCTCGCGGAAGTGGCGCACGAAGAACACTTTGCCGAAGGCGGTGCAGCCCTGCGAGCCGTGCATCATCGGGATCGCCCGGCGCAGGCCCAGGAAAGCCAGCGAAGCGCCCAGCGTGGAGCTGGCCTTGAGCGGATTGACCGACAGCGGCTTGCTGCGTTTGATGATTTCGCTCATGGTGCGACCTCAAGTGAATCTTGCTCGTGTAGCCCGGATGAAGGTCGCAGGCCGGAATCCGGGGTTTCGGGCGTGAGCGGTGTTCCCGGACTCCACTGCGCTGCATCCGGGCTACGCAGCCCTAGAGGCGTGCCGGCTGCCTTGCTCCTGGCCCACGGCGCGGGCTTGCGCACGGCAGCCCACACAGGGCTTTCGATTGTCAGCGCGAGCTGTTTCGCCAGCTCCAGCATGCCGCGATAGCCGGCGTAGCCGAATTCGCGCTCCTGATTGATGTCAAGGAAGGGGATGCGGGCCTTCAGCGCGGTGTAGAGGTTGCGGCCACCGGCGATCAGGATGTCGGCGCGCAAATCCTTGTAGGCATTCAGCAAGGCCTTCGGGCTGCCTTCGTCGATCATTACCGCGTCTTCGCCCATCAAGTCCTTGATGCGGGCTTTGTCTTCCTCGGTGGATTTCTTGGTGCCGCTGGCGACTACCGTCATGCCCAGGTCCTGCAGCGCCGAGACGATGGACCAGGACTTCACGCCGCCGGTGTAGAGCAATACGCGCTTGCCGGCGAGGCGCTCGCGCCAGGGTTGGAGGGCCGCGTTGATCGAGGCTTCTTCGCGCACGATCAGCGCTTCGGTGCGGGCTGTGAGGTCCGCATCGCGCAGCAGGCGGGCGAATTCGCGCAGGGCTTGAGAGGTGTCGGCTACGCCGTAGAAGCTGCCCTCGAAGAAGGGCACCTGCCAGCGCTCCTGCAGCTTACGCGCCACGTTCAGCAGGGCCTTGGCACACACCACCATGCTGGCTTCGGCCCGGTGCAGGGTCTGCACTTCGTGGTAGCGCGCATCGCCCGAGAGCGTGCCGAGGATGCGCAGGCCCAGTTCGTCGAAGAGCGGAGCTACGTTCCAGAATTCGCCGGCGATGTTGTATTCGCCGATCAGGCTCACATCATGGATTTTTACATCGGGCATGCCCGGCACGTAGGGCGCTGGCTCCGGCTCGCGGGTGCCGATTACATGCTTGAGCATGGTTTCACCGGCGATGCGGTTGCCGAGGTTCTTGCTGCCATAGAAGCCGGCCGAATCCACCGGTACCACCGGGACACCCCAGCGCGCTTCGGCGGCCTTGCACACGGCGGCCACGTCATCGCCGATCACGGCGGTCACGCAGGTGGTGTAGACGAAAACGGCGGCCGGCGAATATTCGTCGATGGCCTGCTTGATGGCGTGGAACAGGCGCTTCTCGCCGCGGCCCATGATCACGTCCTGCTCGGTCAGATCGGTGGTCATGCCGATGCTGTACAGAGTCGGGCCGGAAGAGCGGGTGCCACGGTTGTCCCAGGAGTTGCCGGAGCAGCCGATCGGGCCGTGCACGATGTGGGCGACGTCGGCAATCGGCAGCAGCGCGATCTGGGCGCCGTCGAACACGCAGCCGCCGGCAGTCGCGCCGGGCTTGGGGCGGGCGCAGCCGGATTTCTCCTCCGCCTTGTTATGGGCGCAGGCCGGCTCGTCTTTCAGCGCAGCAATGTCGGAGGCTTTCATGGCGGCAGTCCGGTGATGAGGGATGCAACTCGCGCCGCAGCGCTGCAAACTCCCCTCTCCCACCCTGAGGTAAAGAGGCGGAGGAGAGGGCCGGAAGAGGATGGGCCACGACCGGCGGACTTAGCTTCGCAAAGCCTGTGCCTGGCCGGAAAGCCTTGATTTAGCGGGGTTTGTGCGCTGTGTCAGGCTGTGGTGAAGCTTACAAAATGTAGGGATTGGTACCGGGAGGGCGGGGGTGGAGCGCCGAACGCATCCGCTCGCGCAGTCGCTGGAGGCCTGCAGCCTCTTCCGGCGCCCTGCCTTGCAGGATGGCTGGCGCAATCCTTGCTGCATGTCTTGCGGAGGACATCGCCATGAACGCAGTCGCTACAGATCTGATCCGCCTGATCGACCAGAGCCCCTCGCTCGAAGTGCTGGTACTGCGCTGCGTGCTGGCTGAATCGCAGCGCGCAGGTGAGCGCCCGCTGATCCGCGGCATCGGACCGGCTTCCTTCGCCCTGCTGCGTGAGACCTGCCTGCCCGGTGTCGAGCTGGACAATGCGGATCAGCCGGCCGCGCGCTTTGACGAGTTCGAAGAGCTGTTCGAGCTGTTGCTGGACTACGCTGCGCCGCTGGACCCGATGAGCATCTGGCTGGCCGCCGCGATTGCCACGGCCGCCCAGCGCGACAATCACCTGTGGCAGGACATGGGCCTGCCTTCGCGGCGTGAGCTCAACGCCCTCCTGCGCCAGCGCTTCCCCTCGCTGGCAGCGCTCAATGTGGGCGACATGAAGTGGAAGAAATTCTTCTATCGCCAACTGTGCGAGCGTGCCGGCGTGCCGATTTGCAAGTCGCCAAGTTGCGGGGTCTGCGTGGATCATCCCGTCTGCTTTGGCCCGGAGGTCTGAGCGCATGGAACGCTGCGTGCCGGATAGGGTGCTGGAAGCCATGCTGGCGGAGGACGCGCCCTTTGGTGACCTGACGACTCGCGCGCTGGGCATCGGTGCGCAGGCTGCTGGCATGAACTTTCGCGCGCGCACTGCAATGCGCCTGGCCGGAAGCGAGGAGGCTGCCCGCCTGATCGAGCTGGCTGGTGGCGAGCTGCTGGCGTGCGTGCCTTCGGGGAGTGCCTTGAGTGCAGGGGACGTGATCCTGCAGGCCGAAGGCCCGGTCGCCGCCCTCCATCTGGCCTGGAAAACTGCCCAGACCCTGATTGAGTACCTCTCGGGCATGGCTTCGGCTGCCGCCGAAATCCTTGACCTGCTGCATGCGGCCGGCTTTGATCTGCCGCTGGCCTGCACACGCAAGAATTTTCCCGGCAATCGCCCGCTCGCCTCCAAGGCAGTGCGGGCGGGCGGCGCGGTGGCGCACCGTCTGAGTTTGTCGGAAACCTTGCTGGTTTTTCCGGATCATCGTGTCTTTGTCGACAATGTCACCTTGCCGCAACTGTTTGCACGGATGCGGCAGCAGCATCCGGAGAAAAAACTGGTGGCTGAGGCGGGTGATCTGGCTGAGGCCCTGTGGTTGGCGCAAAGTGGTGCAGATATCTTGCAGCTGGAGCGCTTCAGTCCGGATGCGTTGGCCGAATGCCGAGCTGCTCTGGTTGCTCAGGGCAGCCATGTGCTGCTGGCCCCGGCGGGGGGCGTAACACTTGGCAACGCACTGGCCTATGCCCGGGCTGGGGCGGTTTTTCTCGTCAGCTCCGCGCCGTATTTCGCCGCCCCGAAAGACGTCAAGGTCACCTTCTCCGCGCGCTGAAGCTTTTCGCCGCTTCCGTTTCTGGCACGCAATTCGCTATATACAAACGTACATAACGAATGCGGATGCCGATCCGGAAGGGAGAGAAAATCATGAATGCCCTGAATCTATCTGCGCAGGCCAGTGGCCTGCCTCAAGCTGGGCGCTGCCAGCGCCGTGAAGCGCAGCCGGATTGGCGTGCCGTATTGCCCAAGCAATGGGCGAGCAGCGTGCTGGCGCCGCGCGCTTTCGAGCGTTTCCGCGACTACGAAATCCTCTCCGAGCGTGTGCTGGGCTATCTCTGCGAGGGCGATGAGTCGCCTTGTTATTGCGAGCATTACTTCGTGCTGACGGATCTTCGCTCGGATGACGACGAGAACTACTACCTTGCACCGAGTTACGGCGAGCACCTGGTGGCTTGGCAGATGAAGGATGGCCGCTGGCTCATCCATCGCCGCATCACACATGGCGAGGCTTGCCAGTCACAGGCCTTTTTCTCCTTCGCGGATGACATGCCGCGCTGAGCGGAGGCGGTCATGCGCGCGCCTGCTCATTCTGCCTGTTCAGTTTTTCACGCCGATGATCACCGAAGAGGCCTTGATCACCGCCGTGGCGGCTACGCCTTCCTTGATGCCCAGCTCGGTCGTGGCATCACGCGTGATGCTGGCGAAGATCTCGGCGCCGCCGGGCAGGGCGATGATCACTTCGGCGCTGACCGGGCCCTGTGCCAGCTTCTTCACAGTGCCGGTGAGGCAGTTGCGAGCCGAGAGTTTCACCCCGCTGCCATCGGTCATGACCATGACGTTCGATGCCTTGACGAGGGCCACTACCGGCTTGCCAACGGCCAGCCCCAGCGTTTGTACGCTGCCCTGGGTGATGGTGGCGACGAGCTTGTCGCCGCCCGCCGTACTGATTTCAACTTCGGCACTCACCGGCCCACTGCTGAGGGCGCTGATCGTGCCTTCAAAACTGTTGCGCGCGCTGATTTTCATCTTCTTGCCTTTCCTGAGAGCTTGCGTGGAGGGATGGGCAGACTGTATCGGGTGCCTCTGCGACAGCTCAACCATAACGGGGCTGGATTCGGAATCTGGAATAAGCACAATTCAAGTCAACTCGCTGTATTGGTGAGAATATAACGATATGAACAAACCGGACATTTCTGGCATGAAAAAAGTCCCACGCATGATTGGCCGTTTCGGTGTCGATCTGGCCGCCGGCAGTTTTCTCGGCGATACCCGCATCCGCCTGCTGGAGGCCATCGAGCAGTGCGGCTCTATTTCGCAGGCGGCGCGCGAGGTGCCGCTTTCCTACAAGGCCGCATGGGATGCCGTGGATGCCATGAACAATCTGGCCGAGGAGCCGCTGGTGGAGCGCTCAGCCGGTGGCAAGCATGGCGGCGGAACCTTGCTGACCGCTTATGGCAAGCGTGTGGTGAGCCTTTACCGGGCGATGGAAGCGGAATATCAGCTGGCGCTGGACCGGGTGACCGCCAGCCTCAGCGATCCGGCCGGCGAAGATCCGCAAGCCCTGCGGCGCCTGATGCGCAGCGTGGGCGTGACACCCAGCGCCCGCAACCAGTTTGTGGGCCCGGTCACTACTTTGCGCGCCGGAGAAGTGACCTTCGAGGTGGGCATCCGCTTTGACGGTATGAACGAGGTGGTAGCCCAGGTGTCGCGCGAAGGTGCCGAACAGTTGCAGCTGACCATCGGTCGGGAACTGCATGCCTGGGTCAATTCGTCGGCGGTGATCCTGATGACAGATGAAAGCTTGCGTATCTCGGCACGCAACCAGTTGTGGGGTGAGGTGCTGCGCATTCACGAAGGACCGGTGTCGGTGGATGTGGTGCTGGGCCTGCCGGCCGGCCGCACGGTGAGCGCCCTGATCACACGCGAATCCCTGCATGAGCTTGGCTTGAAGGAAGGCTTGCGCGCCTGCGCGGTGTTCAAGGCTTCCAGCGTGATGCTGTGTTCTTTTGATTGAGTTTCCTCCTGCTGTAGTCAAGAAAGGTCATCGTCATGAAGGTCCTGATTTCCCTGCTGGCCGCCATCGGCCTTGTTTCACCCGTTCTGGCCGATGAAGTGAAGGTGGCCGTGGCGGCCAATTTCACGGCTCCGATGCAGAAGATAGCCGCCGAATTCGAGAAGGACACCGGCCATAGAGCCGTGGTGTCCACGGGTGCGACGGGCGCTTTCTATGCTCAGATAAAAAACGGTGCGCCCTTCGAGGTCTTCCTGTCCGCCGATGACGAAACCCCGGCAAAACTGGAGGCCGAAGGCGCAGGGCTTAAAGGCAGTCGTTTCACGTATGCGATTGGCAAGCTGGTGCTGTGGAGCGCCAAGGCTGGCGTGGTCGATGACAAGGGGGCGGTGCTCAAGAAGGGGGATTTCGCTAAGCTGGCACTGGCCAATCCGAAGACTGCGCCTTACGGGGCAGCGGCCATCGAGCTGATGAAGAAGCAAGGCGTGTTCGATAGCCTGCAGGCGAAGATCGTGCAGGGGGAAAATATTTCGCAGGCCTTCCAGTTTGTCAGCACCGGCAATGCCGAACTGGGCTTCGTGGCACTGTCGCAGGTCTGGCAGGATGGCGCCCTGAAGAGTGGCTCGGCCTGGATCGTGCCCGCCTCCGAGTACACGCCAATCCGTCAGGATGCGATCCTGCTTGGCAAGGGCGCGGGCAAGCCCGCCGCTGAGGCGCTGCTGAAGTATCTGAAGGGCGACAAGGCGCTCGCCGTGATCAAATCCTACGGTTACGACATCTGAGGAAAAGCATGCTGCAAACCCAGGACTGGTCGGCCATCTGGCTCACCCTGAAACTGGCCACCACGGTTACGGCGCTCTTGCTGCTACTTGGCACGCCGCTGGCCTGGTGGCTGGCCAATACGCGATCGCGCCTGCGTGGGGCGGCGAGTGCCCTGGTGTCGATGCCGTTGGTGCTGCCACCGACCGTGCTGGGTTTCTACCTGCTCTTGCTGATGGGGCCTAACGGCCCCCTCGGCCAGCTGACCCAGTCCCTCGGGCTGGGCCTGCTGCCTTTCACCTTTGGCGGTCTGGTGCTGGCCTCGACCTTCTATTCCTTGCCCTTCGTGGTCCAGCCGATCCAGAACGCCATCGAAGCCATCGGCGCCCGTCCGCGCGAAGTGGCCGCCACCTTGCGCGCATCTCCCTGGGACAGTTTCTGGTCGGTGATTCTGCCCCTGGCGCGGCCCGGTTTTCTGACTGCCGCGGTGCTGGGCTTTGCGCATACGGTGGGCGAATTCGGGGTGGTGCTGATGATCGGTGGCAACATTCCGGGGCAGACGCGAGTGGTCTCGGTGCAGATCTTCGATCATGTCGAGGCGCTGGAATATGCGCAGGCGCACTGGTTGTCGGCCGGCATGGTGGCCTTCTCCTTCCTGGTGCTGCTGTTGCTCTACAGTCTGAATCCGGATTCGCGCAGGAGGGGCGTATGAGCGAATCGATGAAGATCCGGGTTCGGCATGCCTTCACGGGTTTTACCCTGGATGTCGATCTGCAATTGCCGGGGCGTGGCGTGACGGTGCTGTTTGGTCACTCCGGTTCCGGCAAGACCACCTTGTTGCGCTGCGTGGCCGGGCTTGAGCGTGCGGAGCAGGCGCACATCGCGCTGCAGGGCGAGTGCTGGCAGGACGAAGCCGGGCGTTTCGTGCCGACCTGGCAGCGCTCGCTGGGTTACGTTTTCCAGGAAGCCAGCCTGTTTCCGCACCTCGATGTGCGTGGCAACCTGGCCTTCGGCATGAGGCGTGCGACAGGGGCCGTACACGAGGACGAGATCCGGGCGATGGCTGCACGCTTTGGCATCGAGCACTTGCTGGCGCGCAAGCCGGATGGCCTCTCTGGCGGCGAGCGCCAGCGTGTGGCGATTGCCCGGGCCTTATTGACGCGCCCGCGCCTGCTGCTGATGGATGAGCCGCTGTCGGCACTCGATGCTGCACGCAAGCAGGAGATCCTGCCTTACCTTGAGAGCCTGCACGATGAGCTGGATATCCCCGTGCTGTATGTGACCCATCAGATCGAAGAGGCTGCGCGCCTTGCCGATCATCTGGTGCTGATGGAACAGGGGCGGGTGCTGGCCAGTGGCCCGCTGGGCGAGACGTTGGCCCGGCTCGATCTCCCGCTGGCACGCGATCACGATGCCGGGGTGGTGATCGAGGCGCAGGTGCTCGATCACGAGCCGGCCTGGCAACTAACACGCCTGGGCTTTGCTGGCGGTGAGCTGTTTGTCTCGCAGCGCCCGCTGGCAGCAGGCAGCCCGGTGCGGGTGCGCATCGTGGCGCGCGACATCAGCATCGCATTGAGTGGTGATAATGCCTCCAGCATCCAGAATCGCTTCCCGTGCACGCTCAGCGGAATAGCCCCGGCTGAAGATCCGGCGCAATGCCTGGTCGGCCTGGATGCTGCCGGCGTGCCGCTGCTGGCCCGCATCACGCGGCGTTCGGCCGAGCAACTCGGACTGCTGGTGGGGCAGAAAGTGTGGGCGCAGGTGAAAGCGGTGGCGCTGCTGGATTGAGCAAGCGTGCGGCCGGCAGAGGGCAGGGATTGCAGCGGAGCCGCGTGCTATCTTGAGAACTGCTGCCGGGCCGTCTGCCCGCTTTCCAGAGGAGTTTGCCGCGTGACTGCCGCCATTTCGCGCCAGGATGAAGTGCTCAGCCGCCTGCTTGATCTTGCGCGCAGCGAGACGCCCTTGCCCTGTTTGCGCGTGCGGGCTTCCCGTGCCCATCTGGTCAAGGCCTTCGATGTGCCGGGGCCTTCGATCGGCTTCCTCCTGCAGGGGCGCAAGCGCGCCCTGCAGGGTGGGGAGTGGCTCAGTGTCGACACCGGTGAGTTGTTTCTGGTGCCTGGCGCACGCAGCGTGGACGTGGAGAACATCCCCGATCCGCACAGCGGTGAATACCTCGCCATGTGCATTGTGCTGTGCGAGAACGTGCTCGAAGCTGCCCGCCAGCTGCTGCCGGCAATGCCGCAAGTGGAGCCAGGTCCGGTGGCTGCCGTGTCGCTGCTGCCCATGCTGGGCGCGCTGGAGGACTGGTGCGAGGCTTTGCGGCACGGCGATGAAGCGCTTGCGGCCCATGCCATGCTCGGGGTGGTGCTGCATCTGTGCCGGCTGGGCCATCAGGGCCTGCTCAATCGTCCGCCGCCAAGCCTGGCGGCACAGATTCGCAGCATGGTGACGCAGAGGCCTGAGCGTGAGTGGAGTTCGGGTGAGATCGAGGAGGCGCTGGCCATGAGCGGCGCTACCCTGCGACGTCATCTTGCGGCGGAGGGCACGAGCCTGCGCGAGCTGATCGCCAATGCCCGCCTCTCATATGCCCTGCAACTGCTTTATTCGACGCGCCTGCCGGTCAAGACGGTGGCTCAGCGCGTGGGCTACGCATCGGTGTCCAGCTTCAGCAAGCGCTTTACCGAACGTTACGGGATGGAGCCCTCGCGGATCGGCAACGCCTGAAGCCTCCGGCTTGAACGCTTGGCGCGTGTTTTTGAGCGTTTCGCGACAGGCGAGGGCCCTACACTGGCTGCATCCACCCGACTTACCGGGTGATCAATCCTGCTGTATCTGCCATGGAGAGGAACACAAAGATGACTATCCGCCCCGCATTTTCCCGCCAGCTCTTGAGTGTCGCGCTGGCCCTGGCCAGCCTTGGCGCCGGCATGAGTGCCGCTCCGGCGCTGGCCGCGCCGCCTGCCCAGCTCAAGACCCAGGTCCCCGGCTTCTATCGCTACGCGGTGGGTGATTTTGAGGTCACCGCACTGTATGACGGTTATGTCGATCTCGACAGCAAGCTGCTCAAGGGCATGCGTGCCCAGCAGATTCAGAGCCTGATGGCGCGCATGTTCATGCAGGACAGCAAGGGTGTGCAGACCGCGGTGAATGCCTATCTGGTGCATACCGGCGAACGCCTGATCCTGGTGGATGCCGGTTCGGCCAGCTGTTTCGGCCCGACCCTCGGGCGCGTGCTGGAGAATGTACGGGCCGCGGGCTATGCGCCGGAAGCCGTCGATACCGTACTCCTGACGCATATGCACCCGGACCACATGTGCGGGCTTCTGGGCGCCGATGGCAAGCCGGCCTTTACCCGGGCCACGGTGTGGGCTGCGCAGGAAGATGCCGACTTCTGGCTCAGCGAGAAAATCGCTGCTGCGGCACCTGAAGGCAACCAGCCTTTCTTCCGGATGGCACGCGAGGCGGTGGCGCCTTATCAGGCCGCCGGCACCTTCCGCACCTTCAAGGCGGGGGAGGCTATCGTGGCGGGTGTGAGCGTGCTGCCTACGCATGGGCACACGCCTGGCCACAGCTCCTATCTGCTCACTTCCGGCACTCAGAAGCTCCTGGTGTGGGGCGATATCGTGCATAACCACGCGGTGCAGTTCATGCATCCGGAAGTTTCGCTGGAGTTCGATACCGATCAGAAGAAGGCCATTGCTACGCGCAAGGCCTTGTTTGCGCAGGCGGCCAAGGCCGGGTGGGGGATTGCCGGTGCGCATCTGCCTTTCCCGGGCCTGGGGCGCATCCGCAAGGATGCCCAAGGCTATGCCTGGGTGCCGGTGGAGTTCGGACCGATCCGCTCGGATCGCTGAAACAGATCCGCAGCGCTGTGCCGTAGCGAACGGAGGCTCCGTGACGGAGCCCCTTTTTTCATGCGCGGCGCTCAGAAGCGCCGTGTCAGCGCCATGCCGAAGCTACCACCCTGATAGGCGCCACTGGCCTGGCGCACATTGTTCATGACCGAAGCGTACATGCGCAGATACCAGTTACTCCAGATCCCGAAGTAGCCCTGTATCACCGCATCACCGCCGAGCTTGAAGCTGTCCTGGGTGTTGTCCTTGTAGGTCCCGTAGGAGAGTGACAGGCCGATGGCATTGTTGTCGTTGAGCTTCCAGTAGCCCATGCCGGTCAGCGCGTAGCGTTGATAGTGCTGCGGATCGTAGTAGCCATGATCCAGATCGTCGCTGAAGCCAAACCAGCGCGCAGCCACACCCAGATCGATGTTGAAGGACTGGGTGCGCCACATGGCACGGCGCGGCGCGAGGGATACTTCCCAGCGGCGGTTACCGTCGGAGAGATCGTCGTAGGCGAGTTCACTCTCCACCGTGTAGCGGGTGCCCGGCGTCCAGCGCGTGAGCAGGCGGGCATTGCGACGCTCGATGCCCAGCGAGAGGGCGCGTGGTGACACGGCGTAGTAGTCCTGCCCGATCTCGGGGCGCAGCCACCAGTCGTCCGAGGCGCGGATATCGAGACCGGCGCGGTAAGTCTGGCTGGCATCTGCGTCACCGCTGGCCGCACCGCCCAGGCGCAGGTCACCGCTCAGCTCGGGTGAGAAGCTGTGGCGCGCACCGATCCAGGCGCCCTGGTAGTCAGCGTCGCGTGCGCCATTGATGTTGTCGAGGCCGCTGCCGCTGTCAGCCTTCAGCTTCTGCCAGTCGCCACCCGCCAGGAAGCGGGTCTCCGGGCTCATTACGTATTCGCCGACCAGGCCCCAGCGGCCGGTGTGCACCTGATCCGAATCCTTGCCATAGTCGGCATAGGCGGTGACCGAGGAGCGCTGCGGGGTACGCAGATAGAGGGCGAGATCGGCAGTGTCGCGCGTGTCGGGGAGCAGGGTTTCGATCTGCCTCAGGGTTTCGAGGGCTTCACGCGGGCGGTTGGCGGCCTGCAGGGCAATGGCACGGATGGCCAGAATGTCTGCGTCATGTGGTGTTGCGCTGAGCAGGCGGTCGGTGATTTCCAGCGCTGGTTTGCTCTTGCCGAGCCAGGCCAGTGAGCGGGCGCGCAGCTCGTCGTAGGCGCGGTCTGCATCGAAATGCACGCGATAGTCCTCAAGCTCGTCGAGCGCGTCAGGGTAGTTACCGCGCCAGCCTTCGGTGCGGATCAGCTCGAGCCACACTTCTTTCTGTGCTGGTTCGATTTCGAGATAGCGTTTGTAGCCGCTGACGGCTTTGTCGAGCTGGCCGCCCCAGGCATCGAGGCGGGCCACGCCGAGAATGGTCTCGGTATCGCTGCCCGTGCGTTGAGCAATACGCTGGTAGGCATCTATCGCAGCGGGCCGATCACCGGCCCACTTGGCAAGCTCGGCCTTGGCGCGCAGATAGTCGAGATTTTCGGGCGCGAGCTCCACTGCCTTGTTGATCGAAGCGAGTGCGCCATCGCGATTGCCCGCCATCGACTGGCTCTGCGAGAGCTTGTGCCACAGCGTCGGCTCATCCGGCTGCAGACGGCAGGCTTGCTCGAGTGCTGCACTGGCCTGCTCGTACTGCTTGAGATGGCCATGGATGTCGGCCAGGCGCAGCCACAGCTCGCTCTGGCCGGGTTCGGTGGCGAGCGCGCGGCGATAGATGAGGATTGCGCCCTCCCAGTTGCCGGCCATTTCGGCTTTCAGGCCGTCATCCGGTACGGCAGCAGACAGTGCAGCGAAAGGCTGGGCTGAGGCGAGCAGGCAGATCAGGAAGAGTTTCTTCATTTGCGCCACCGTTTGTCCTTGAAGATCCAGATGTCGCCCGCAAAGCGCAGCATGGTGATGAAGTCGAACAGGATCACGAAGTAGCGCACGGGCGTCAGCAGGATGCCCTTGAGCAGGAACTCGAGGCGGTTGCCCTTGGCTGCGGCGACCAGCGCGAACAGCGCCACGAAGCTTTCGAAGGCGATGGTGATGAGGAGCGCCTCCCACATCTGCAGCAACAGCATGATGATCATGCTGACGGGGAAGAAGATCTTCTCCACGGCTGACATGAACATTACCCAGCCTATCGGCCGGCCGTACTGGCGGGTGTAGTCGTCGCCGAAAGGCTGGCGGTATTGCTCGAAGATTTTGCGCTTGTTGAGGATGTCCTTCGGGGTGCTGCGCTCCTTGTTCCAGCGCTTGAAGGATTTGAAGGGGCTGCGCATGAGTCCGTCAAAGTAATAGCAGGTTTGCAGGAAGGAGGAGGACCACAGGTAGAGCTGACGCGGCAGGCGGGAAACCTCGGGTTCGAGTGAGCGGGCCACTACATCGGTGAGCTGGATGTTGCGGTAGCCGTGGTTGAGCATGGCGAAGCCGATGAAGATGTCTTCGGAGTTGGTGAGGTCATCCCCGAGGAGGGGCTCGTACTGATCGAACACATCCTTCACGTACTGGCGGCGGTAGGCCACGGCGCAGCCCACCGGATTCAGGATGCTGCCGAAGAAAACCAGCTGGCCACGGTAGATGAAACGCTGCAGCAGCATGTAGAGCACTTCGCGGTACAGATTGCTGATGCCACGCTGCAGATGGTGTAGCCAGCTCACTTTGGGGAACACCATCGAATCGGGTACGGCCTCGACGAATTTCTGCAGTGCCGGGCTGTGGGCGAGCTGTTTCTGGCGATCACGATCGCGCAGAGGCAGGATGGTGCCGCAGGCCGAGGCGATGCCCTTGCCCTGGTAGAGCTCCTCTACGGCGCGCTCGATGTAATTGTCGGACTCCAGTACGGTGTCGCCATCAAGGATGAACTCCACATCGGCATCGAACTCACGGGCCTGGCGCTTGATCGTGGGCGTCTTGCCGATAGGGTGAGCACGCGGAATGATCATCACCTCCATGCCCTTGAGCTGGGCAAAGCGCTGTGCGAATTCGATGGTGCGATCCTTGCTGCCATCGTCGACCAGGATGATCTTTTCCGGTCGCTTGCTCTGGCGCGCGACCGAGGCTAGGCACAGCACGATGTTGGCCTCTTCGTTCAGGGCCGGGATGACCACGTTCACCCGTGCCGCGCGCCAGTCTTCGGCCGGGGTCGGGGTGGTTTTGTCTGGGCCGTGCACCAGACCGAGAATGCTCAGAATGGTGTTCGGGCTGAGGAAGAATGTTGAGATTGACGCCATCTCATGCCTCGCTTCCGTCGCGGTGTTGCGCGATGAGTTCGTCCAGAGTGCTCTCCAGCGTCCATCGATGCCTGAACCCGGTCAGCCTTTGCAGCTTGGCCAGTGAGGGGCGGCGGCGCTGGATGTCGTCGTACTGCTCGCCGTAGGCTTCAACATAGCTGAGGAATTTTTTTTCGACAGGGCGCTGCGCCCGTTCGCACACCAGGTCAGCCAGTGCGCGGATCGAAATCTCGCGGTCATTGCCCACGTTTACGATCTCGCCTGCAGCGCCGGGCAGGCCGGCCAGGGCATCAAGAGCGGCAGCGGTGTCGCGTGCATCGCAGAAAGAGCGCGTCTGCTGGCCATCGCCATAGATCGTGAGCGGCCCGCCGCGGAGCACTTGCTGCACGAAGCGCGGCACCACCATGCCATATTGCCCGCGCTGGCGCAGGCCGATCGTGTTGAAGAGGCGCACGATGCAGATCGGTAGCTCGTGCTGACGGGCATAGGCGAGGCCCTGGGTTTCGTTGCTGAGCTTGCTGATGGCATAGCTCCAGCGAGACTTGCCGCCCGAGTGCACATAGAGCATTGCCTCTTCCTCCAGTAGTGGGGCGCTGGTCGGGCCATACACCTCGGAAGAGGAGGCGATGATGATCTGGGGTTTCCAGTGCCCGGCCGAGGCGAAGCGCAGCAGGCGTTCGGTGCCGGCGATGTTGGTGGCGAGTACCCGCACCGGATCTTCCAGCACGCGGAACACGCCGACCACGGCAGCCAGGTGGTAGATGCGATCGGCCCAGGCGCTGGCTTTTTCGAGCCCGCCCCAGGTGAGGATGTCGGCTTCGTCAAACTGGAACTTGGGACTGCCGACCCAGGGCTGGATGTTGGTGCGCTGGCCGGTACTGAGGTTATCCACCACATGTACCGAATCGCCCTGCTGCATGTGGCGCTCCACGAGATGAGAGCCGATGAAGCCTGCGCCGCCTGTGACCAGTACATGCATGCTCTCTCTCTCCCGCCTAGAGGCGCCAGACGCGATAGCCGAGGCTGCGCAGGGTGGCTGCATTGAAACTGCTTTTCACATCGACGAAGACGCCGCCGGGCACGAGCTTGGTGCGGTAATCCGCGAGCGGGCGATCGAGCAGGGCACTGTGCGCCACGGCAAGGATCAAGCCTTGCGAAGCGCGCAGGGATTGCCAGGGCACGAGCTCCACGCCGTATTCGTCCAGAGCCTCTTCGGCGCAGGCGACGGGGTCATGCACCTGAACGCGGATGCCATAGCTGCGCAACTCCTTGATGATGTCCAGCACCCGTGTGTTGCGCAGGTCCGGGCAGTTCTCCTTGAAGCTCAGGCCGAGGACGCTGACTACTGCGTCATGTACAGGAAAGCCGGCCTGGATGATGTTCTTGACGGTCTGCTCAGCCACGAACTTGCCCATGTGATCGTTGATGCGCCGCCCGGCCAGGATCACCTCCGGGAAGTAGCCGAGCGTTTCGGCCTTGTAGGTGAGGTAATAGGGATCGACACCGATACAGTGCCCGCCCACCAGGCCCGGGCGGAAGGGCAGGAAGTTCCACTTGGTGCCGGCGGCATCCAGGACTTCTGCGGTATCGATGCTGGCCTGGTGGAAGATGATGGCCAGCTCGTTCATGAGTGCGATGTTCAGATCACGCTGGGTGTTCTCGATGACCTTGGCGGCTTCGGCAACCTTGATCGAAGAGGCGCGATAGACACCCTTGGGCAGGATGGATTCGTAGAGGGCGGCAATGCGCGCAAGGGTCTCAGGGCTGTCGCCGGAGACGATCTTGATGACTTCGGTGAGGGCGTGCACCGCGTCGCCCGGGTTGATCCGCTCGGGGGAGTAGCCCACATGAAAGTCCTCAGGCCAGCTCAGGCCGGAGGCGCGTTCAAGTTCGGGAACACAGACTTCTTCGGTGGCCCCCGGATAGACAGTCGATTCGTACACGACGATGGCGCCACGTCTGAGCACCGAGCCGACCGTTTGGCTGGCGGCAATCAGCGGACCGAAATCCGGTTGATGGGCGATGTTGACCGGAGTGGGGACTGCGATGATGTAAACGTCCGCTTCACGCAGCGCTTGCGGCGCGCAACTGAAGCTGAGCCGCGTGGCACCGGCAAGTGCGTCCGGGGTGAGGTTGCCGTGCGGATCGATCCCGTTGGCATAGTCACGTATGAGCCGTGCCGAGATGTCGAAACCCACGACGGGATAGCGTTTGCCGAATTCAACCGCCAGCGGCAGACCCACATATCCCAATCCGACGACCGCAATCCTGAGCGTCACCGAACAGCCCTCCTTGTTCTTTTAGGCGGGCTGCGGCTTGCACAACGCCCGCTAATCCAAGCTAGCAGCGGTGTGTGGTGGAATTTGTTAAAAAACGTTCAGACGGGGGATCACCGTCATACAGGCAGATGGCATCAGAAGGGTGGGATGCCTTGGCTGAAGCGGCTCGGCGCAGAAATGAAGTATGGATACCGTTGCGTATGTTTTGCCCCTGGATCCGGGGCCGATGAGGCGGTGATGCGGCAGCTTCAGTCCGCCAGCAGTACTGATCGCGTGAGCGCTGCCGCCTCGGCCAGCCAGCCGGCGCGCTGCTCCGGTGTGCTGACGATGATGGATTCGAAGTTGCGCCGGCTTACGAGTGGTACGCCGCAGAAGCCCCATACGCAGGCTTTCCAGAAGTTATCCAGCGGATCGCCGTAGAGGCGCAACTCGGCTTCGCGCGGGGTGTTCGAGGTTGTAAATACCAGCGCAGCCTTGGCTTTGAGCAAGCCGATGATCACGCCTTCACCTTTTTCATTGGTGCCGAATCGATAGGCTTCGCCGGCTCTCAGTACGCGGTCCAGCCAGCCTTTGAGGATGGCCGGTGCTTGTGCCCACCAGTTGGGGTGAATCACTACGATGCTGTCGGCGTTGAGCAGCAGGTCGATGTGCTCACGCACCTGAGCGCCTGGCTGATGACCGCGCGTGAGCTCCTCCGGGGTGAACAACGGGTCAAAGCCTTCAGCGTAGAGGTCGCGCAGGGAAACCTGATGGCCGGCTGCCTCGAGGGTGCTGCGCACCGTGTCTGCAAGTGCATGATTGAAGCTGCCGGGTTGGGGGTGAGCGAGAACAATCAGGATTTTCATGGTGTGCTTGGGCTGAAGGAGTCCGTGGGACACTCATTCGCGGCCAGGACTTGCCGGTTTTGTAGGGCCGGTTTGAGTCGGCCATCCAGGGGTGTGCGCGGCCTGAGAAGCTGTTTACGATCTTACTGCGAGGTCGTGATCAGGGTTCATGCGCTGCTCGGAATCCTCATTTATCAACATAAACTCCGGTTCCCGGGCTGCTTTTCACCCTGCTGACGGTCTCTCGCTACAGATCGTGAACAGCTTCTGAGCCGCAGTGGTGGTGCTACACCGCGCCGCGCATCTCGCGCTGCTTGCCGTTCGAGAGCGCTGGCACGTCGGCCAGTGCCACGCTGACGGCATTGCGCGGGCGGAAGCTGGTCAGCTCGCGATATACGGCCTGAATCTTGTCCGGCGAGGAGAGGCTCTTCACGTCAGCCTTCTCGAGTCCGGCCAGTTGCATCAGCTCGGACCAGGGCAGGCCATCGTCCATCGGGATCAGGTACACGGTGCTGGTGTAGTGATCGAAGATGGCCGGCTTGTTGATGTTCACCACGAAGATCACGCTCAGGGTGTCGGCAGCCATGTCCTTGCCATAGCGTTCGAGCAGTGTGGGCACATCGGCCACGTCGTCGAGCATGCCGGTGAAAAACTTGAGCTGACTGTCGTCGGCCAGCATGGCAGCCTGCTGCAGCACTTTCAGGGGCGGCTTGCGGCGGCCGGAGGTATCGAGCATGGCACCTTCCAGCAGGATCAGTTCGCCACGATAGGCTTCGAGTTTGCCATCGCTGCAGGCTTCGAACAGGTTGGCGTTGAACAGATGGCCGGCTTCTTCGTATTTCTTCAGCAACATTTTCAAATCCTTCGGGAGTGGGTAATGGCGTGGTCTGCGCTGAGGGCGTGATTCAGGATTGACCCGGCTTGCAATCGCAGCCGGTTTGCTGACCGGGGCCGCTGCAGCAATCATTTTTCGGCGTGCGCCCGAGGATCAGATTGAACAGCGAGCCGATGGCATGCGCGGCCTTGCAGGGCACGCCATGGGTAGCAGCACAGAATTTCTCGTGCAGGTTCTGGGCTTCGCCTGCGGGCTTTCCTTGGCACATGAGGGTTTCTCCAGAGGCTTCAGCAGCATTCCATTTCGATCTTGTCGAGCAGCTGCAGGGCTTCGACATCGTTCAAGGTTTCCAGCTGGTCGCGCAGGATGTTGATGTGCGCATGGATCAGGAACAGCTCGTCATGGCGCGGCCCGCTGATGGGAGAGAGCTTCTTCGCAAACAGTGTCCAGAATGGATTGCTGTACTCAGGCTGCTCCATGTAGGGGCGCAGCATGCCCACCAGCTTGCGGGCCTGGCCGTTGCAATCGAGGCCGACGAAACTCACGTAGCGATCACGCGCCTCGCCGCTTTCATCGGCGGCCTCCTGCAGGCAGGGGCAGGGGACGTCATTCCTCATCGTTGAGCAGTCCGATCGCAAGGCCGCCTGCGCCTTCAAGCTGGGCGGTGAGGGCGGCGCAGTGCTCGCCGGTGTTGATGGCATACAGCGCAAAGCCTTCTCCTTCGGCTACCGGTTTGAGGCGCGAAGGGATGTCATTGTCGTCGCAGACCTTGAAGACGAGGCCGGGAAAGGCCTCGCGCAGCTCGGCGTCCACGCCCGGGCGGCGGGCATTGCCGTTGGCAAGTGCGTGGCACACGGTGTCGAGAAACTCCGGTGTGAGGCTCATGCTTCCTCCTCCTCGGCCTCATCGATCATGCTGGCAAACTGGGCCAGTGAGGGGGGCTCCATGCCCATCACCCGGGCCAGCCAGGGCGGCGGGCTGGCAAGGCTTGCCTGCAGACGGGCGACACTGGCACGGGCCGGGCCGGTCTGCGGGATCTTCACCGGATGCACGCTGGCGCGGATGACCTTGGCGGCGGCCGGACCACCGATGGATTGCACGTAGAGCACATCGCAATCGGCGATCAGATTTGCGCGGGCGACGTTTTTGTCCTCGGCAGTTTCGGTGTCGAGGGTCGGGCGGATGCCGATCAGGCGGGATTCACTGGCCGAAACCTGATAGATCAGGAAACGTTCGCAGCTGCCGAAGTGCCCATCCAGGATTTCGCCGGTATTCGATGCGCAGGCGAGACGGATCGAACCGGGCATGTCGCCTTCGAGGTAGGCATCCAGCGCCGGCAGGTCACTGCCGGATACGCCTTCACCCCATAGCAGGCGCACGGCGCGCTTGAGATCTTCCTTCTCCATCTGGCAGATGCCACCATCGCCATCCATGGCTTCGCGCAGCAACTCGACCGAGCAGGTGGCGAGCTTGGTTTCGGTGAGGGGCAGGTCGATCTTCTCGGCGATCGCAAGGGTCAGCTCACGTGGCGTGACCTTCAGTTCGAGCGCCGCCAGACCAATGCGCAGTGCGGCTTCGCGGGTGATGGACGAATTGGTGCTCATGATGGTGCTCCTGGGTAGGGCGTAGGTGCGCATTGCGTACCGTGCGTGAGCCGCTCAAATGGTGCGCGGTGCGCACCCTACGGTAGGCCGATTACATGTAAACAATGCAGGCATCACCCGAAGCACAGGTGGCCTGGCACTTGGGGCCATCGTCACCGTCTTCGCATTCGTTGCAGGTATCGGCCTTGATCTTGACGATGCCGCCCTTGTCGAAGATCGAATTGGTCGGGCAGACCGGGATGCAGTCGCCACAGCTGCTGCATTCGGCGACGAGGATTTTCATTGCCATGATGTGCTCCTTGGTCTCAGGTTCATTCCACGCCATCTACACGCCTGGCCCGTACGGAAATGGGCAGGCGTGGCGCGGGGATCGGATCGATGTAATAGACGCCCCCGTTCCCCAGCTTGATTTCGCCGCCCCATTTTTCCGGGGAGTCGAATTCGATGGAGGTGATGCTGTCCTCGATGTCGCGTTTGGGCAGGTAGAACGAGAGACCGCCGTCTGCGCTTTTACGAACCATGATGTTGGCCATGGGGAAGTACCGGGTGCTGGGTTAGGCGTTGTAGGGTGCGCACCGCGCACCGTATGCGCGGGTACGGTGGTGCGCAGTGCGCGCCCTAAGCTTGGGTTAGCGAACGATGTCGAAGTTGTAGTCCGTGTCGGCCATGAACTTGGTCTTCTCGTCGAGTTGCTCCAGCACTGCGTTGGTCAGCGTGGTGACGAGGTACATGCCGCCCTCGTAACCCAGCGTGGTCATGCGGTGCAGGTGGTGACGATCGAAGATCGGGAAGCCGATACGGATCAGCGGCACTTCGAATTCCGGCCCCTTGTGCAGGGTGTCGCGCTGGATGGTCTTGCCGTAGGTGCTGCCGACGATGAAATCAGGCTTGTCGGTGAAGCACAGGCTGCGCATGTGCCACAAGTCGTAACCCGCATACACCTTGCCATGCACGCCGTAGGGCGAAGATTCGAGCAGGGCCTTCATCCGCTTTTCCCAGCGTTTGTTGCTGTTGTTGCAGAGGATGTGGGTCGGCTCGATACCCAGTTCCAGCATCACCTTGACGAGGCCCAGCAGGAAGTCCGGGTCACCGAACACGGCCATCTTCTTGCCATGCAGCCAGGCGTGGGAGTCGGTCATCATGTCGACCAGGCGGCCACGTTCCTTCAGCAGCGATTCCGGGATCGGCTTGCCGGTGACTTCCGAGACCTTCATCAGGAACTCGTCGGTCCACTCCACCCCCATCGGGATGTTGATCTTCGGTACTTCGTGGCTCCAGGTGCCTTCCACGAACTTGCGGCTCTTTTCCAGGCTGGTGGGCTGGAGCATGAAGGTGGTGATGGCGTTCGGAGCATCCACCACTTCTTCAATGGTCGTGCCGCCGGCATACATTTCGTATTCGCCGTTGGCCGGGGTGTCGAGCACCTCTTCCGGGTCGCACAGGAAGCTGTAGCCCACGCCCATCTCGCGCATGTAGCGCTTGATCACGCGGTAGTTGCCCAGGTAGGTTTCGAAGCCCGGCACGATGTTGATCTTGCCGTTGCTGCCTGGGGTGGCCGGCACTTTCGTGGTGGCCTGGCCAGTGGCTTCATCCACGCCTGCCGTGAAGTAGCTCACGATGCCTTCGAACATGTTGTCCCAGCCAGTGATGTGGGAGCCGACGAAGGACGGAGTGTTGGCGTAGGGGATCGGGAAATCCTTATCCACATAGCCTTCCTTGCGGGCGTTGCCGATGAAGGCGCCCAGGTCGTCACCGATCACTTCGGCGATACACGTGGTGCACACCGCGATCATCTTCGCGCCGTAGAGCTTGGTGGCGTTCTGCAGGCCTTCATGCACGTTCTTCTGACCGCCGAACACCGCAGCGTCTTCCGTCATCGAGTCGGCGATGTAGGCGATCGGCTCCTTGAAGTGACGGTTGAAGTAGGTGCGGAAGTAAGCCACGCAGCCTTGCGAACCGTGGATGTACACCATGGTCTTCTCGAAGCCCATGCCGCACAGGGCGCCGCCAAGCGGCTGGCAGACCTTGGCCGGGTTGATCGTCAGCGCTTCGCGCTTGAAGTTCAGGTCCTGATATTCCAGAGTGGTCGTCCAGGCGAAGGTTTCGGCGACCTTGTCCTTGGAGGGCATTTCTTCCCACAGCTCGCGCTTCTTGGCGAGCAGGTCCTGGTATTCCGGTTCGTTGAAGAGCGGGAAACAGGTCTTGGTATCTTCGACGGTTTGCATCTTGTATCTCCTTGCCCGGCCAACTAGCTGTGGACGCGGGCGAAGCTTGATTGATCGCGGCGCATACATGCCGCGGCTCATAGGTAGGGTGCGCACCGCGCACCCTACGGTCCGGCTTAGGCTGCCTTCAGTTCGCCTTCGGCCTCATCCTTGAGCCAGGGCGCCTTGAGCATGTTCCAGCACGGGTTATTCACGGTCATGTCCATGTCGCGGGCGAAGATGGCGAAACCATCGAAGCCGTGATACGGGCCGGAGTAATCCCAGGAGTGGAGCTGGCGGAAGGGCACGCCCATCTTGTGGAAGGCGTACTTTTCCTTGATGCCGGAGCCGATCAGATCGGGCTTCAACTGACGCACGAATTCTTCAAACTCGTAGCCAGTGACATCGTCATAGATCAGGGTGGCGTCCTTCATTTCCTTCATGGTGCGGTCGTAGTCATCATTGTGCGCGAACTCGTAACCGGCACCGATCACTTCCATGCCCAGATCTTCGTAAGCACCCACGGTGTGGCGCGGCCGCAGGCCACCCACGTAGAGCATGACCTTCTTGCCCTCGAGGCGCGGCTTGAACTTGGCAATGATCGCGTCCATGGCCGGGGTGTACTTGGCGATGACGCGCTCGGCACCTTCCTGGATCTTTTCGTCGAAGTGCGAAGCAATTTCGCGCAGGCTCTCCTTGATCTTGGTCGGGCCGAAGAAGTTGTATTCCAGCCAGGGAATGTTGTACTTCTCTTCCATGTGGCGCGCGATGTAGTTCATCGAGCGGTAGCAGTGGAGGAGGTTCAGCTTCACCTTGGGGGTGTTTTCCATTTCGGTGAGGGTGCCGTCGCCGGACCACTGGGCCACCACGCGCAGGCCCATCTCTTCGAGCAGGATGCGCGAGGCCCAGGCGTCGCCGCCGATGTTGTAGTCACCGAGGATGGCTACGTCATACGGCGTGCCTTCGAAGGCTTGTTCGTCGCGGTTGGAAATGATGAAGTCGCGCACCGCATCGTTAGCGATATGGTGACCGAGCGATTGCGACACGCCGCGGAAGCCTTCGCAGCGCACCGGGATGATGGTCTTGCCGATTTCAACCGCTTTTTTCTTGGAGACGGCTTCGATATCGTCACCTATCAGGCCGACCGGACATTCGGATTGCACCGAGATGCCCTTGGAGAGCGGGAACAGGCCTTCCAGTTCATCGATCAGCTTGGCGAGCTTCTTGTCGCCGCCGAACACGATGTCCTTTTCCTGGAAGTCAGAGGTGAAGTTGATGTCGCAGAAGGAATCCACACCTGAGGTGCCGGAGAAGTAGTTGCGTCGGCCACCACGCGAGTAAGCGCCACAGCCAACGGGGCCGTGCGAAATGTCGATGATGTCCTTGATCGGACCCCACACCACGCCTTTGGAGCCTGCGTAGGCGCAGCCGCGCTGGGTCATCACGCCCGGCAGCGACTTGCGGTTGGAGGTGATGCACTTCTTGGATTGCTCGATGGACTTGTCATTCACCATCAGGTGCTTGGCACGGTCCTTCTTGGCCTTCTCGGGATAAACCTCCAGCACCTCTTCAATGAGGGCCTGGGCTTGCTCGCGGGTGAGCTCAGACATTTGATTCTCCTTTGCACCGGGCTATAGCGCGCCACGGGGCACAAG
Source organism: Uliginosibacterium aquaticum (assembly GCF_012972705.2). Taxonomy (GTDB): domain Bacteria; phylum Pseudomonadota; class Gammaproteobacteria; order Burkholderiales; family Rhodocyclaceae; genus Uliginosibacterium; species Uliginosibacterium aquaticum. The sequence goes on from NZ_JABCSC020000001.1 coordinate 1,524,406, forward strand.
CGTTGAATATTCACTCTGGCGTCACCCCGGCACAGGCCGGAATGACGTCTTGTTTGATGCTTTGCTTGTGGTCAGGCAGCCAGTTCGGCGGCGGTCTTGCCGACGATCTTTTCGTCTTCCACTTCCATGATCCCGAACTCCATCAGCAGCTCTTCCAGCTCTTCCATTTCGAGCGGGTTGGGGATGATGAACTTCTTGTTTTCCACGATCTTGCGAGCCAGTTCGCGGTACTGGTCGGCCTGGCCGTGGGTCGGGTCATACTCGATCACCGTCATGCGGCGGATCTCGGCGTGCTGCACCACGTTGTGACGCGGCACGAAGTGGATCATCTGGGTGCCGATCTTGGCGGCCAGCGCTTCGATCAGTTCATCTTCGCGGTCGGTGTTGCGGCTGTTGCAGATCAGGCCTGCGAGGCGCACACCACCCGAGTTGGCATACTTCACGATGCCCTTGGAGATGTTGTTGGCGGCGTACATGGCCATCATTTCGCCGGACACGACGATGTAGATTTCCTGTGCCTTGCCTTCACGGATCGGCATGGCGAAACCGCCACACACCACGTCACCCAGCACGTCGTAGAACACGAAGTCCAAGTCTTCCTCGTAAGCGCCTTCTTCTTCAAGGAAGTTGATGGCGGTAATCACGCCGCGGCCGGCGCAACCCACGCCCGGCTCCGGGCCACCGGATTCGGCGCATTTCACGCCCTTGAAACCCACCTGCAGCACGTCTTCCAGTTCCAGGTCTTCCACGGAACCGGCGTCAGCGGCTAGCTGCATGACGGTGTTCTGCATTTTTGCGTGCAGGATCAGACGGGTAGAGTCGGCCTTCGGATCGCAACCAACGATCATGACCTTCTTGCCCGCCTCGGCCAGTGCGGCCACGAGGTTCTGGGTAGTGGTGGATTTTCCGATACCACCCTTGCCGTAAATTGCGCATTGACGCAGTTTTGCCATGGTGCTTCTCCTTGTGGAACAGTGAGTCGGGGGTCAGGCATGTGTGTTGCGTGATTTCCTGCGACACTGGCCTGACGGCTCGCACTACAAGTCGCAACGCTCGTGCCAGATGCCTGAAAATCCACCCAAAGCCTTGTGTGGCAAGGAGAAAGCCCGAAATGAATGATTCCTCAGGCAGTGCGGCTTGCGACAAAGCCCCGGTACTGTGTAGGGATGGCGACAAGGTTGGAGGGGATATCGCCGGGCAGCCCCAGGACCTTTCCAGCCCCCGCACGGGCCGGCTTGATGCCGAAGGCACAAATGGGGGCACTGCTCACGACAATCCCACTTTGCCGAGCTGGGCCCGCTTGCCGATCAATCGTTGCAACCTGCCGGCGGTGATTCTGGGCAGCCTGACCTATCAGCACACGCCTGCGCCGCTGATGCTTGACGGGGTGCATGAGCTGCACCGCGATTTCTTCCGCATGCTCAATACCCGCGAAACGGCAGAAGAGCGCGTGCAGCTTTTTCACGACTACATGACGATGTGTTTCCGGCTGGAGTCGCTGGAGGACGCTGGTTTCGCGCCGGGTATGGCGAAGAACCGCGGCAAGCTCAATTACCTGAAACTCATCCGTGGCTGGCATTTCAACTCCGACAGTGTTGAAGGCGCGGTGCTGAAAGCCTGGGTGGAATCCCGCTTCGGCCTGCTGCCGCGCCATCACCGCGCCCCGATCCGTGATTTCTCCAGCGAGCCCTACCGCCTCTATCTCGAGCAGCGGGCCACCGGGCTCTACAACACCAATGCCCTCGAATCCCAGCTTGATCTGGTCTACACCTTTACCCAGATCGAGCTGGCCCGCCGCTATCCGGAAACGCAGCACTTTCGTCTCTATCGCGGCGTGAATCGCTGGGAAGCGCACGAAATCCTGGGCGAGCGGGTTTCGGGAGGAAAGCGCGAATCCATCCTGCTGCTCAATAACGTGAACTCCTTTTCCACCGACTTCGAGCGGGCCGGCGAGTTCGGCGATCACGTGATTGCCACCGAGGTTCCTCTGACCAAGATCATCTGCTGTGCGCAAGTGATGCCGGGCAAGCTGCAGGGGGAGGGCGAAGCGCTGGTGGTGGGCGGAGTCTATGAAGTCAGGCGTTTGTGAGCGCCAGCCGCGAAGCTGACTCATGGTCCCTCGCAGGAAGCAGGCTTTGCTGACCGGCCACCCCTTGTGGGCAAGCGCTGTTCGAGAGCAGGCTCATTCGCGCGGATCGACGACTACACTGAAAGCCGGGGTTCTCAGCTAGGGGACGTCATGCATTCATGGCGAGAGCGAGGCGAAGCGGCGGGTGCCAGGGTGGCGCAGGCACGCGCTGCGCGTCTGCTGGAGCATGACCACCATGTTGCCGAAGTGGTGCGCGCGGTACTGGCCATCGTAGCCGGCCTGCTCCTGCTGGATAGCCCGGAGAACGTGCGATTGCCGCTCACTGCCGGCGTCATGAGCTTCAGCATTTATGCTGGAGTCCTGCTCTGGGGGGCCGGCCAGAAGGGTTCGCGCTGGGAGGCGCATATGCCCTGGCTGGACGCGCTGTGGTTCATTGCGCTGATGGCTCTGGCTGGCGAAGCCGGCGTGCACTACTTCCTGTTCCTGTTCTTTCCGGTGCTGTTTGCATCCTGGCGCCAAGGCCTGGGCGAGAGCGTGCTGCTGGCCGCTTTCGGCAGCTGTGCGGCGATGGTGGTCTTGCTGTTGCGTTTGCCGGGGCTGCCCTTGCCGGTCTTGCTGGCCCTGCCTGTGGCGCTCATGGTGACCGGGCCCCTGGTGGCCGTGCTGGCCCGTGCCGAGGCCGGCGTGAGGCGGGCCTATGAGTTCGCGGCCTATCTCGTCGACAGCATTGACCCGCGCCCCGGCTTGAGATCCCTGTTGCCGACGCTGATCGAACGGATCGCGCTGGAGTACAAGGCCGGCGGGGCCTTGCTGGTGATGCGCAGCTTCGAGGACGAGGCGCGGGTGCTGTGCTGGGAGGCGGCTGAGGGCTGCGACGAGTTGCCGGCCGCGGTCGGTGGCCCGCTGGTCGAGCAGCTCGCCACACTGCCGTCGGATCTGGCTTTTGCCTGGCAGGGCCGTCGTCACTGGTGGCGAGGCGAGCGGAGTGCCATGCTGGCGCTGGCTGGAGAGCTTGAGGCCGCGCCGGCGGAACTGCAGCCACAGATCCGCCAGCTGGCAGCCTTGCTCGGGGAGCCTGCCATCCTCTGCGTGCCACTGGTCTTTCGCGGCATCGGTAGCCTGCGCCTGGTGCTGACGGGGACGTGCGGCAACCTGCCCGTGAGCAGCCTGCGGATGCTGGTGCATCTTGCCGACCAGCTGGCGCCCTCACTCGAGAATGCCCTGCTGCTTGAACGCCTCTCGAGCGAAGCGGCCGATGGCGAGCGGGCGCGCATTGGTCGCGATCTGCACGATAGTGCGGTGCAGCCCTACATCGGTTTGAAGTTTGCCGTAGAGGCCCTGGTCCGCGAGGCCGGGCCAGAGAATCCCGTTCATGACAGCCTGCTACGGCTGCAGGAGATGGTTACCGGGGAGCTGGCCAGCATGCGTCAGGTAGTGAGTGGCCTGCGCGGCGCTCCGGGCCAGGCGGGGGCGTTGCTGGCGGGGGCGGTGCAACGCCAGGCCGAGCGTTTCTCGCAGCTCTTCGGGATCGCGGTCGAAGTGGCCATCGATGGCAAGTTGCCGGTAGACCGGCGTGTTGCCGGCGAGCTGTTTCATCTCGTGGCCGAAGGGCTGGCCAATCTGCGTCGCCATGCCCAGGCGCGCCGTGCCAGTATTTCGCTGAGCAGCGAGGAGGGCGTGCTGATCCTGCGCGTGCGTGACCAACGTGAGGAGGCCGGTGAAGTTCGCAGCTTCGTGCCACGATCGATCTCGGAGCGGGCGGCGGCCTTGGGCGGAAGTACCCGGGTGGAGGCCGATGCGCTTGGCAGCACCGTGATCGTTTCGATTCCGCTGGAGTGAGCATGAATGAGACCGCTGCTCCGATCCGCGTAATGCTCGTTGATGACCACAAGGCCATCCTGTGGGGCTTGCAGCGTCTTGTCGAGAGTGCAGCTCCGGCCATGGAGGTGGTGGCTACAGCCGCTAGCAGCAATGAGTTGCTGGCCGGGGCCAAACGCGCCCGGCCACATGTGGTGCTTCTGGATCTAGATCTCAACGGCGAGAGCAGCCTGGCGAGCCTGCCCTATCTGCGCCAGCTTTGTGAGGCGCGCGTGCTGATCCTCACCGGGGATCGTCATCCCGCTTCGCACCGCGCCGCCATCAGTGCCGGCGCGCGCGGTGTCGTGCTCAAGGATGAGCCGGCGGAGGTCGTCCTGCAGGCCATCGAGCATGTTCATGCAGGTGGGTTGTGGCTGGATCAGCGGCTCATGGACGGCATGCTGAGCCTGATCGCGCCGAACATGGAGGCGCCGGTCATGGACGACAGCGAACGCCGGATTGCCGCCCTGACGGCGCGCGAGCGCAGCATCATCCGCACCCTGCTGGCCAGCCCTGGCGCGCGTACGGCCGACATCGCCGCCCTACTGCAGGTTGGTGAGCACACTCTGCGCAATCAACTGAGCGCCCTCTACGAAAAGCTGGGGGTGCGCAACCGCATCGATCTCTTTGCCTTCGCCAGTGAACATGGCCTTGGTGAGGGCGGCGAGCAGCCGTGAGGCGTTCTTTCCCTGACACAAGATGTAACGGAGCCTACTGGCGCAACTCGCCAGCCTGCGGCGGCACCTGTTCCGTGAAGCAGTTCACTAATCGCTCATTCGAACATACTCATTCGTATTGGTTCTGTCTGTTCTTCGTAAGCCTCGGAATGCCTCGCTGCAGCGTGTGGTGCCGGCTTTCTTTCGCCGTGCAGGGCATAGTTTCCCTTGCTTGAATCTTCGTCTTCCGGGATGACAAATGTCATGTCCGCAGCGGGCGTCTTGTCACCCCTTGATTGCGGGAAAACATCCATGGGAAGGGGCTTTCAGCTGCCTATAGTGAGCACAAGGAAGGGGCGTTCACATCATGAAATCCGCTACTCCATCTGCTTCATCGCTCTGCAAGGATTCGCCCACTGGAAGCAGTAGTTCGTGGGCAGAACTCCTGGCGGATGAAAGCGCCGCGACCGCAATCGAATACGCGCTGATGGCTTCGCTGATTGCAGTTGTCATTTCAGCCAGCGTAGTCGTCCTGAGCGGATCGGTACTGGCGATGTGGGAAATGGTGGCTGAAAAGCTCGATGAAGTGATGTAGCTGGGCGCTTTGAATGGAATCAAGGAATGTCGGCTTCTGCCGGCAGGAGAGCTTCAGGTCAGGCAGGAGTGCCAGGTCTGGACGATTGACCACCGCGAGGTGGAAACCTGAAAGAGGAGTGAATCATGAAAACCCTGCGTACATTCTGGCAAGACGAAGAAGGCGCGACCGCAATTGAATACGGTCTGATGGCTGCCTTGATTGCGGTGGTGATTATCGCTGCCGTTCGTTTGATCGGCACGAATCTGGATGCGACGTTTGACGCGGTTGGTGCTGCCGTCGCCCCGTAATGGTCATGCTATTGAAGCGTAAGCCGGTGGGAGAAGATTCTTCGCCGGTTTGCGAGCATGAGTTACGACGCTTGCTCGTATGAGCATTGGGCTTCTTAGCTTGCCTGCCGTAGCCCTGTTGCTGGGGCTCTCGTTATGGCATGACATCGCCAGCCGGCGCATCCCCAACCGGGTTGTGCTGGCTGGTTTGATTGCAGGTCTTGCCCTGCAGCTCCTCCTGCCGGCGGGTGGCGGGCTCTTCATGGCCTCTGCAGGCAGCCTCGGCATTCTTTCAGCTGGGCTGGGGGTCGTGATCGGCGGGGTGCTGCTGCTGCCGCTTTATGCTTTCCGGGTGATGGGGGCGGGCGACGTCAAACTCATGGCCGCCCTCGGGGCTTTTCTCGGCCCGCTCCAGGTGAGCGGCGCCGTGCTTCTGAGCCTGGTTGCCGGCGGGGTGCTGGCGCTTGTCGTGGCGCTGTTCACGCGCGCCTTGCCGCAAGTGATGGATAACCTGCGCCTGATGTTGCTGTGTACGGTGGCAGGCCGGGGCAGTGGTTTGAAAATTTCGGATTTACCTACCACCGGGCGTTTGCCTTATGCCCTGGCAATTGCCTGCGGCACGCTCGCCCAGATTCTGCTCGCGCGTTTTACAAGCTGGCCGCTAGCCTGATTTTAGTTAATGCCATTGGCGTTTTTTGGCCAGAGTTTTTGTTTCAATTGTGGCTTTGTGTGGAATCGTCTGGCGACTGTGGAATAGTTGCTGACAAAAAGGGTGGGGTACTGGCGAAGCAAAATTCGCGAACCACAATCAGGTGCAAGAAACACATTTGCGGCGCCGCAGAAAATGGCTCCGCCATGCGACGCCGCGTCAGCTTTTATCCAGACGCCTCGCCGCTCTCCAGGATCATTTCAAGGAGGGCCTGTTCATGAAAAATACTCGCAGCATCGTGATGCTGGTCGTGGCGGTACTGGCAGGTCTGGCCGCCGTACTGATCGCCGCACGATGGATTCGCGAACAGAGCCGCGTGAGCGCGGATCGTGTCGCAGTGGCCATGATGGATGTGCAGCTCGGCTCGCGCATCACTCCCGAAATGATCATGATGATCGATTGGCCGATGGGCACCATGCCCTCCGGCGCGCACAAGGATCCGGGCAAGCTGGCAGGGCGGGTGGTGCGTACCAGCCTCACGCGTGGCGAGCCGATTCTTGAAGGCAAGCTGGCGCCCGAGGGCACCCAAGGCGGCCTCTCTGCAGTGCTGAGCGCAGGCAAGCGTGCAATCACCGTGCGGGTCAATGATGTGGTGGGTGTGGCCGGTTATGCCTTGCCCGGCAACTATGTGGACATCATGGTCAACACCCAGGAGGCACAGGGCTCCCAGCGCACCAACGACAAGGATCTATCGATCTCCAAGATCGTGCTGGAACAGATCCTGGTGCTGGCGGTGGGCCAGGAAGCGGGGCGCGATGAAACCAAACCGCGGGTGGTGAATGCGGTGACGCTGGAGGTCACGCCGGAGCAGGCCGAGAAGATCGATCTGGCGCGTTCCGTTGGCAATCTGTCGCTGGTCTTGCGTAACCCGATTGACCAGACACCGAGCGCTACGCGCGGGGTAACCAAGGAAATCCTGCTGGCCAGCATGGAAACTTCGGCGCCGGTGGCCACACCGACGGCGAGTGCCCCAGTCGTCGCTCCCCCAGCCAAACCGGTGGCGCGCTCCCCCGTGCGCAAGCCTGCCGCAGCCCCGGTTGCCAAGGCACCGGCAAGGCAAGGTGATTGCGTGGAAGTCATCCGTGGTACCAGCAAATCCGTCGAGTGCTTCTGAGCACCCACGGCAGGAGGTTCAGCCATGAGATCCAATTCATTCCGTTTGCTTGAACTGGCCACCTTGCTGGCCCTTGCTTCCATGACCAGCGCCGTGCAGGCCGCTCCGGCGAAAGCCGCGCAGGGCAGCTCACCTTGCAGCCGGGTGGAAATCGGGCCGGTCGTGCGTCTGCCGCTGGGCAAGTCCACCCTGCTCAAACCGCCGGCACCGGTGGTGCGCCTCCTGCTGGGCAATCCGCAGAATACCCAGGCGGGGCGACCGGCAGAAAAGAGCAAGGATGAGGAAGACAAGAACCTCAGCGCCGCCCGCAACGCGGCCCGCAGCAGCGTGGCCGATGTGGATGTGCTGCTGCTGAGCCCGACCGAACTGTTCCTGCTCGGCAAGACGGTGGGCAGCACCAATCTCGTGCTGCAGGGCAGGGATGGGATGTGCACCATGTTCGATGTGGTGGTGGGCATGGACACTACGGCACTGAACGCCAGTTTTCGTGAGTTCCTGCCTGCTGAGAGCGGCCTGAAAGTGAGCTCGGCGGGGGATTCGCTGGTGCTCTCCGGAATGGTGAGCGATGCGGCGGTGGTGGATCGCGTGCTCGATATCGCAGGCGCTTTTGTGCGCAGCTCAAGCGGTGGTGGCACGGCTCGCCCGGGCAGCAATGAGCGCATCATCAACATGCTCGAAGTGGCCGCGCCCCAGCAGGTGATGCTGGAGGTGAAGGTGGCCGAGATCTCCAAAGCTTTGCTGGATCAGTACGGCATCAATTTCACGCGGGCGCTGGTTTCGGCCGACGGTTCCATGATGCGTTTCATGACTGGCCTGTTTGGTGGCTCTGGCCTGCTCTACGGGCAGGTGGCCGGCGCGACTGGCGCTACGGTGGGAAGCGGCATGGTGGGTTCCTTTACGAATGGTGGAACCACCACGGCAACTACCGCCCCGACTGGCAGCGCGAGTATCGGTGGCAGCTCGGTGACCGTGCCGATGGTGGCGGGGCAGAACACCACCGTCATCAATGCCGACATGCAGAAGCAGGATGGCCTGGTGAAGATCCTGGCCGAACCGACGGTGATGGCCATCTCAGGCCAGGAAGGCTCCTTCCTCGCGGGGGGCCGGATCTTCATCCCGGTGCAGACCAATAACGGAGGCGGTGGTACCGCCATCGCGCTGGAGGAGAAGGAGTTCGGTGTGAGCCTCAAGTTCACGCCCACCGTGCTCGCCGGCGGGCGCATCAATCTGAAGGTGAATCCGGAGGTCTCCGAGCTTTCTTCGCGTGGGGTCACGATTTCTTCCGGCGGTATCGGCGGCAATACGATCCTGCCCTCCTTCACCACCCGCAAGGCCATTACCACCGTACAGCTAAGGGACGGGCAGAGCTTCGCGATCGGTGGCCTGATCAAGAACAACGTCTCGTCCAGCATCACCGCTTTCCCCTTCCTGGGAGAGCTGCCGATCATCGGCGCCTTGTTCCGCAGCACCAGTTTCCAGAACGACCGCACCGAGCTGGTCTTCGTGATCACTCCGCGTCTGGTGAAACCGCTGCCGGCCGACTATGTGCTGCCTACGGACGCTTACAGCGAACCGACACGTTACGACATGATCATGGATGGCAAGCTCGAAGGGCGGCAGCCTTCCGTACCGCCTGCACCGCCGGCAGCAGCCAATCCGGCGCCCGCCCAAGGCGGCTTTGAAGTGAAGTGAGGGAGGACGAATCATGCGCACCCTGAAATCATCCAGCGTTGTTCTGTTGCTGCCGCTGCTCGCAGCCTGTGTGGCCAGCACCACGCCACGCACCGACGAGCAATTCGGCACTTCACTCAATTCGCTCAAGGCCATGCAGACGAGCAACCCGGCCGCTTCACTGGACTCCGATCCGGTGCGCGGTGTCGATGGCAAGGCCGCAGGCGAGGCCATGCGCAACTACAACGAGAGCTTCCGTCAGCCAGCGCCAACCGGTATGCAGACGCCATCTTCCGGTGGGACTGGCAGCAGCGGTGGCAGCACCACGAAGTAGGTGACTGAACATGCGCGCGAACATCACCAAGCCACAAGGCGGCGGGATCGCGATCATGGTCGCGCTTTCGCTCGCAGTGTTGGTGGGCTTTGCCGGCCTGGTGCTGGATCTGGGGCGGCTGTATGTGAACCGGAGCGAGTTGCAGACTTCTGCCGATGCCTGCGCGCTGGCGGCGGCGGCCGAGCTGGTGTGCGATCCGGCCCTGGCTGGAGCTTGCACCGCGGGCATTCTGCTCGATGCCGAGAATGCCGGCGTGCTGGCTGCGGCGCGCAATAACCGGGACTTCCAGGCTACGGCTGCTGTGGTGACCACGGCCGACGTTCGATTTTCGATGAACTTCGTGCCCAACGGTGCCTATCTCACCCGGGCGACGGCAAATCCCGCATCGAAATTTGTGATGTGTATCGCCAGGGCGGATGGCATCGTGCCGCGCTTCATGCGGGCACTGAACGCGAATATCGGTCCTGCTTCACTGACGGCGACCGCTGTTGCCACGCAGTCTCCGTCCCAGAATTCCTGCGAAGTCATTCCATTGGGCGTGTGCAGCAAGTCCGGGGGCTACACGGTCGGAGCGTGGCTGCATTCAAATTTCACCTCTGCGGGTAATAACGATGATCTGGACGGCAGTTTCCGCTGGGTGGATTTCACGCCGAATGCCGGCGGCAATAGCGAAATCCGCGATCAGCTGGCCGGTGTCAATCAGGTCTGTGATCTGCAGATTGGCAGCCCGGTGCAGCAGCCGGGGCAGCAGCAAGGAGCCAAGAGTGCCTACAACACGCACTTCGGCATTTATCCGAATGGCGCGAACGCCTATTCGCCAGATCCTGCCTCCCCGAACTATGTGCAGCCGGCTGACACGGGTTATGCCTATCCGAACAAGTCGCCAGCCACGACGATCATTGCTATCGATACTTCGGCCTATGCCGATTTTGTGACACGGGCTGGAAGAAATGATCCATTTATTCCCGGTGAGTATGGCGTTAGCGGGCCGGGTGGCAATATTTCTGGTAACCCACAAGATAGTTCTGTACTCAGTCTGGGAAATAGATCCCGCCGTCTGGTGACGGTCCCGATGATTAATTGTGCTGGGGGCCGAGACGTGACGATCGATGCCTGGGCTTGCGTCTTGATGCTCAATCCGATGTCCAATGGCGCGAGCGGAACCTTGTATCTCGAGTACAGGGGGCTGGCGACTGATGCTGACAGCCCATGCACGACCTCAGGCACGCCTGGGGGTTTCGGCCCGCTGGTGCCGGTGCTGGTGCAGTAGGAGGCCATGATGAGCAGACGCGTTCAAGGTGGCGCCATGGTGGTCGAGTTCGCGATCCTGTTGCCGGTGATGGTGTTGCTGGCAGTCGGCATCATGGAGTATGGACGGGCGGTGTATCAGTACGACACCCTGACCAAATCGGCACGTAGTGCGGCGCGCTATCTGAGCCAGCATGCGGCAGGGAATGCCACGGCGATTGACATAGCTCGCAACCTGGCCGTCTGCGGGCAGCGCGACTGTTCCGGACAGCAGCCCCTGCTGCCGGGGCTGACGGTGGCCAATGTGGCGGTGTGCGACGCCAGCAACTGCGCCGGGACGCATCTTGGGCAGGCGACCGGGTCGGGCTCCCTCAATCTCGTGACGGTCACGATTACTGGCTATGTCTTCGATGCCATCGTGCCGGCCATGGTGCCGGATATCACTTTCGGCCCGATTCACGCCAGCATGAGGCAGGGATCATGAAACGCCATCTTTCTTCTTTCCAGACGGGCGCCGCTGCTGTCGAGATGGCGATCCTGTTCGGGGTGTTCGCTATGCTTTTGCTGGGGACCATGGAAATGGGCCGGGTGATGTTTTACTGGAACACGGCCACCGAGCTGACCCGCATGGGCGCCCGCATGGCCGCCGTGTGCAATGTCGGTGAGCCGGTCGTTGCCCAGCAGATTGCCGCGTTCTATCCCCTGATCCCTGCCAACAAGGTTCTGCTCGAATACACGCCGTCCGGCTGCACGGCCGCGAACTGCACCGAAGTGACGGTCAGGGTGGAAGCCGGCCTGACGATCAATACCTATATCCCCTTCGTACCACTGGGGCTGACCCTGCCTGAATTTCGTACCACTCTGCCGCGTGAGAGCCTGGCCAGTTCGCTGCCGGGCGTGCAGGGCGGTGCCAATCCGGTGTGCGCAGCCCCCTGAAACACAATCATGGATGCCCGCCATGCAAATCAAGGTGCTCTGCCGCGAAGCTGCCCGTTTCAATGAGATCCGCCGCGCCGCGATCGACAAGGATCCGGAAGCCGAGGTGTCGGGTGGGGTATGGCGCGTCGAGGATTTGCCCACCTTCATCGATGGCGTCGGCCCTGATGTGTTGATCGTGGATCCGGCTACGTCCGATTCCTTGCACCCGATCGAGACCCTGACCCAGCGCCGGCCCGATATCGAGATTCTGCTGGTGAGCCAGGATACGTCGGCGCAGTTCCTGATGCAGGCGATGCGTGCCGGTGTGCGCGAAGTGCTGCCGGCACCGGCCGATGATGCGGCACTGAAGAATGTGCTGGGGCGCATTCTGCTCAAGCGCAACCAGCTCGCCGGCCGGCGCGGTGATGGCAAGGTGCTGGCCTTCATCTCCTGCAAGGGGGGGGCTGGCGCGACTTTCCTGGCCTCGAATCTGGCTTATGCCCTGACTAGCGAACGTGGTAGCCGCGTGGCGCTGATCGATCTGAATCTGCAGTTCGGTGATGCGGTGATGTTCGTCAGCGATCAGCGGCCACCGAGCAATCTGGCCGAGGTGGCGCGCGAGATCCATCGCCTGGATGCATCGCTGCTGTCTGCGGCGATGCTCGAGGTGAGGCCGAATTTCCATGTTCTGGCCTCACCGGAGGATCCGGCTCATGCACCGGATGTGCGGCGCGAGCATGTCGAGGCGATCCTGCGCCTGGCCCGCCGCAACTACGATTTTGTGGTGGTGGATGTGGCGCGCAGCCTGGATGTGCTGACCCTGCAGGCACTGGACATGGCGGACCTGATTTTCCCGGTAGTGCAACTGACCCTGCCTTTCGTGAGGGACAGCAAGCGCCTGGCGGATGCCTTCCGCTCGCTCGACTATCCCGCCGAGCGCATTCGCATGATCGTGAATCGTTTCAGCAAGGGCGGTGAAATTACGGTGGCCGATGTGGAGCGGGCTGCCGGGCAGCGGGTGTATTGGAGCGTGCCGAACAGCTACATGGCTGCCGCGTCTTCGGTGAATCTTGGCGTGCCCATCGTGCAGGGGCAGCCCAGCGACGCGATCAGTCGTGAGCTGCGCGCGATGGCCGCCGATCTGGCGCCGGAGATGGGGCAGGCCGCGCATAGCACAGGCTGGTTGAGCAAGGTATTCGGCAATCGGAAGCATTGAGGGCGTCGCGCCGCAGGGCCGGGCGTGAGGCTGCGAGGAGAGAAACGTGTCGCTGAGAGAACGTCTTGAAGCAGTCAGCACGAGCACCGTCAGTGCCCTGCCTGCGGAGCAGGCTACGCCGCGCGGAACTTCCGGGCGCAGCAGCCAGGCCTACCAGGAGCTCAAGAGTCACCTCCACAAGGTGATGCTGGAGCGGCTTGATCTGGAGGCGATGGAGAGCCTGACGCCGGATCGCTTGCAGGTCGAGTTGCGCACCATGGTCGAAGGGCTTCTGCAGGAAGAGAACATCGTCATCAATGATCAGGAGCGTCGCAGCCTGGTGCGTGATGTTCAGTACGAGATGGTGGGGCTGGGGCCATTGGAGCCGCTGCTGGCAGACCCGACGATTTCCGACATCCTGGTCAATAACGCCAGCCAGGTGTACGTGGAGCGTAGCGGGCGTATCGAGCAGAGCGAGGTGAGCTTCGTCAATGACGCGCATCTGATGAAAATCATCGACAAGATCGTGTCACGCGTCGGGCGCCGTATCGATGAATCGAGCCCGATGGTGGATGCACGCCTGCCCGATGGCTCGCGCGTGAATGCCATCGTGCCGCCACTGTCGCTCGATGGGCCGGTGCTGTCGATCCGTCGTTTCGCAGCCATTCCGCTGACCATGGACAGGCTGATCAGCTTGCACACCCTGGTGCCGGAAATGGCCGAACTGCTCGCCGGCCTGATCCGTGCCAAGTTGAATGTGCTGATCTCGGGGGGTACCGGCAGCGGCAAGACGACGCTGCTGAACATCCTCTCCAGCTACATCCCGGGTGATGAACGCATCATCACCATCGAGGATGCGGCCGAGCTTCAGCTGCAGCAGCCACACGTGGTGCGCCTGGAAACCCGCCCGGCCAATATCGAGGGGCGCGGTGAAGTCACCCAGCGCGCGCTGGTACGCAATGCCTTGCGCATGCGCCCGGATCGAATCATCCTCGGTGAGGTACGCGGGGCCGAGGCCTTCGACATGTTGCAGGCCATGAACACCGGCCATGAAGGCTCGATGAGCACGGTGCATGCGAACTCACCGCGGGACGCTCTGATGCGTCTGGAGAACATGCTTGGCATGGCCGGCGTGAGTTCCCAGCCGCGCGTGATGCGCAGCCAGATTGCTTCGGCGATCAACGTGGTGGTGCAGGTGCAGCGCCTGCGCGATGGCAAACGCAAACTCATCAGCCTGCAGGAAGTGACCGGCATGGAAGGGGATGTCATCACCATGCAGGAGATCTTCAGCTTCCGCCAGACCGGCATGACGGAAGCTGGCGAAGTGCAGGGCTTTTTCTCGGCCAGTGGCGTGCGTCCCAAGTTCAGCGAGCGCTTGCGCGCCTACGGCATCACCTTGGCCGATTCGCTGTTTGATCCGGGCAAGCGCTTCGATTGAGGCGCGGGCAGAGGAAGGAAGAATCATGGACACCCTGTTTCTGTTCTTCGGCATCGCGGTATTCGTGGCTGTCGTGCTGGGTCTCGAAAGCGGCTTCATCTGGTGGAACACCACCCGTGGCCCTGAGGCCAAGCGCATCGAGCGCCGCTTGCGCGCAGCTTCGGCCGGTGCGCATAACCAGAGCCAGCTCACCATCCTGAAACAACGCGCCTTGAGCGAGTCCAGCGGGCTGGAGCGCATGCTGCTGTTGCTGCCGCGGGTGCACCAGCTGGACCGCACCTTGCTGCAATCGGGCGCCACGCTCTCGGTGGCCGATTTCGTGGGCCTTACCGCGCTGATGGCTGCGCTCGGTTTCTTCGGAACCCTGCTGCTGGCACGTAACTTCCCGCTGGCACTGCTGCTGGCCGTGGTATGTGCCGTATTGCCCTCCCTGCATGTGATCCAGTTGCGTGCCAAGCGCCTGGTAAAGATCGAGGCGCAACTGCCCGATGCCATCGATCTGATGGCCCGTGCGATGCGCGCCGGGCATGCCTTTCCGACTGCGCTGCAGATGGTGGGAGATGAGATGAGCGAACCGGTGGGGGCCGAATTCCGGGTGCTCTTCGATGAGATCAATTACGGCGTGGATCTGCGCGATGCGCTGCTCAATCTGCTCTCGCGGGTGCCCAGCACCGATCTGCGCTACTTCGTGGTGGCGGTGCTGATCCAGCGCGAAACCGGCGGTAATCTGGCCGAACTGCTCGACAGCATCAGCGCCATCGTACGCGAGCGTCTCAAGCTAATGGGCGAAGTCCGCACCCTCTCGGCCGAGGGACGCATGTCGGCATGGATTCTGGGCATGCTGCCGTTTGCCGTGGGGCTGGCGATCCAGATCTCGAACCCGAGTTTCCTGAGCGTGCTGTGGACCGATCCCTTCGGCCTCAAGCTTGTCTATGGTGCCGCATGCATGATGCTCTTCGGCGCCTGGTGGATGCGCCGGATCATCCGCATCCGGGTCTAGGAGGCACGATCATGACCCTCGTCCAGATAGCCTTTCTTGCCCTGATCTTCCTCGCCGTGAGTGGCCTGGTAGCCTTCATGCTCAGTGGCTTGCTGCCCAGTGCGGTGCGTGATCGCCTGCGGACCCTGGGCCCGGCCAGCGCCCCCAGTGAAGCCCGGGGCGGCGGGGCGGACTGGTTCTCGCGCATGGCGAGCCTGGTCCATCCGCTGGAGCGGCTTTCTCTGCCCGAAGAGGGTTGGGAAAAATCCGGCATTCGCACGCGTTTTCTCAACGCTGGTATCCGCTCCTCTTCTGCCCCCACGCTCTACTTCAGCGCCAAGACGCTGCTCGCCCTGAGCTTTCCGCTGATTGCCTATATCGGCCTCTCGCTCAGTTCCAGCCGCATGCAGCTCAATGGCGTGTTGCTGATCCTGCTGCTGACCGCGAGCTTCGGCTACTACCTGCCCAATCTGGTGCTGGCCCATCTGGTGGCGAAACGGAAGCTGGACATCTTCGAGAACTTCCCGGATGCGCTGGATCTCATGACGGTGTGCGTGGAAGCCGGGCTGGGCGTGGATGCCGCGCTGGGGCGCGTAGCGGCCGATATCGAAACCAAGAGCGAGGTGCTCAGCGAAGAGTTGCGCCTGGTAGGCCTGGAGTTGCGGGCCGGCAGCGATCGCGAGCGGGCCCTGCGCAATCTGGCCGCGCGCACCGGCGTGGAAGAGGTGGATGGCTGGGTTTCGATGCTGGTGCAGGCGGACCGCTTCGGTACCAGCATCGCCGCTACGCTGCGCATCCAGTCCGACATGCTGCGGGTGAAGCGCCGCCAGCGCGCCGAGGAAGCCGCGGCCAAGATCGCCCTGAAACTGCTCTTCCCGCTGATCTTCTGCATCTTCCCCTCGCTGATGCTGGTCCTGCTCGGGCCGGCCCTGATCCAGATCTACCGCGTGCTCCTGCCGACGCTGGGAGGTGGTCAATGAAAACCGATGCCCTGAAATGCGCAGCGCCAAAGCTGCTCCTGATCGCCCTGATGCTGGCGCTGCCAGGCTGTTTCACGCCGTCCCCCAAAACCAAGGCGTCCGGCCCGACCTGGAAGATCGAGCCGGTGATGCGGGCCGGCAACTCGCCCGACGCGCTGCGCTATGGCGAGAGTCTCTATCGCCTGGGTCGCTATCAGGATCTGCAGGCACGTGTGGCTGTCGCGGAGAGTTACTACCGCAAGGCGATTGCGGCGGATCCGCTGCATGCCGAGGCGCATGATGCGCTGGGGGTGCTGCTGGCTCGCAGCGAGCGCCTCGAAGAGGCCCTGATCCTGCTCGATCGTGCGGTGCAGCTGGCGCCCAACAAGGCCGGCCTGCGCAACAATCTGGGCTACGCGCAGTTTCTCGCCGGGCAGCTCGGGCCGGCGAATGCCCAGTTCCGTGAGGCCTTGCGTCTGGAGCCGGGTAATCCGCGGGCGGCCTACAATCTGCAGCTCGCGGCGCTGCCGGCACAGCCGCAAGTGGCGTCTGCGCAGCCGGTGGCGGATCTGCGCAGTGCGCCGAGTCTCGTGTTGAATGAGTCTGGTCCGCAGCGCATCGAGATGCGCTTTGCCAGTCAGCCGGCAGCCGCGGCAACGCCCTTGGCCGAGGCGATGGTGACGCCGGCCATATCACCCATCTCGCCTGCGCCAGCTCTTGCAATGGAGGCCTTCACTCTCGTCGCCGCGCCTGACAGCACGATAGCGGCGAATGATCTGGCTGATTGGCGCCTTGCCCTGTCACCGATGTTGTTCAGTGTGGCGGGTGTGGCGCACGCGCCTGCTTACCGGCTTGAGATATCCAATGCCATGGGCATGCGTGGGGCCGCGCGCCGGGTGAAGGCCTTGCTCATGCGTGAGGGGGTTCCCGTCGCCAGGCTCAATGACCAGCGTCCCTTTACCCAGCAACAGACCCTTGTGCACTATGCCCGCGGCTATCAGGCCGAGGCTGAGCAGCTGGCCCGGCGCATCGGTGCCGAGACCGCAGCGGGAGACGATTTGCTGAGCAAGCGTGCGGTGCATCTGCGCATCGTGCTCGGCAAGGATGTGCGTCCGCTGGTAGCGAGCCTGCCGGAGGACGATCAGCCGCCGCAATTGGCTGCCTGGGCGCCGCCCGCACAGGCGTCGAGCCGTGCGTCTTCCTGGCTGGCACTACTGGGGCTCTGAGCGGGAGCCGTATTGGGCAGGCTTGGTTTGGTCGGGCCGGCTTCAGCCGGCGGGGCTTGGGCTTGTTCAGGCGCTCTGCAACTGGCGATTGCCGGCTTCGGCCCGACGCAGTTCGGCCAGCCGGATCAGGCGCTGATTGGCCGAGCCGCGCCAGGGCAGGGTGGTGGGCTGGTCCTGCAGATAGGGTCCGTCGATCAGCACATCGACATCCTGCAGCAGTGCCAGATGCTGAATGTCTTCATACAGGTAGCCGGTCCACAGCCAGATGTCCTTGTGTGGATAGCGCTGCTTGAAGGCGCGGCACAGCGCAGCGATGGCTTCGCGGTTGGCCGGCAGCAGCGGGTCGCCGCCGGAGAGGCTCAGGCCATCGTGATCGGCGCACAACTCCAGAATCCGCTCGCGGACTTCAGCCGTGAAGGGCTGGCCTGAGAGCCGGTTCCAGGTGCTGCGGTTGTAGCAGCCGGGGCAGGCATGCGCGCAGCCGGTGACGAACAGGGTCAGGCGCAGGCCTTCACCATTGACCACGTCACAGGCGTAATAGCGCTCGTAATTCATGCCATCAGGGCTTCGCTCTGCGCGGCTTGAACCGGCATGGCTTCCGGTGTCTGGGTGGCCAGATGCTTGACGCGGCGCATCACCTCTTTCTGCTTGCCGGCATTGAAGGGGCGTGCGTTCGGGCTGCCGAGGTAGCCGCAGACGCGGCGCGTGACCGAGAGACTGGCGCCATCGTGGTTGCCGCATTCGGGGCAGGTGAAGCCCTCGGCGGTGGCCAGTGCTTCGCCCATGAAGCCGCACTTGCCGCAGGAGTCCACCGGGGTATTGGTGCCGAAGTAGGGCACGCTTTCCACCGCGTGATCCCAGATGCGCTCCAGGGCCTTCAGGTTGTGGCGCATGTTGGGCAACTCCACATAGGTGATGTGGCCGCCCGAGGCGGAGTCGGCGAAGCCCTTTTCGTACTGGATCTTCTCGAAGGGTGAGACCTTGCGCGCCACGTCGAGGTGGAAGGAGTTGGTGTAATAGCCCTTGTCAGTCACGCCAGGCAGCTCGCCGTAGCGCGCCACATCCAGCTTGCAGAAGCGGTGGCAGAGGGATTCGCTGGGCGTTGAGTAGAGCGAAAAGCCCCAGCCGGAATCGGCTTTCCAGCGTTGCACGGTGTCACCCAGATAGGCCACCACCCGGCGCAGGAAGGCTTGCAGGGCTTCATTGTCGAAGGGGTGTTCGCCGCCCGACATCAGTAGTGCAACTTCGTGCAGGCCGATGTAGCCCAGCGAGATCGAGGCACGGCCATTCTTGAACATCGGCAGGATTTCCTCATCCGGTTTCAGGCGCATGCCGAAAGCGCCTTCGGTGTAGAGGATCGGCGCAATGTTGGCCTTCACGCCTTCGAGGCGATCGATGCGTGTCATCAAGGCCTTGTGCGCCAGGGCCAGGCGTTCGTCGAGAATCTCGAAGAAGCGCGTCTGGTTCTGCTGCGCTTCGATGGCGATGCGCGGCAGATTGATGCTGACCACGCCGAGGTTGTTGCGACCGGCCAGAACCTCTTGCCCGTTCTCATTGCGCCACACAGACAGGAAGCTGCGGCAGCCCATCGGCGAAACCGGCACGCTGGAGCCGGTGAGCTCGCGATTGAGTCTGGCGGAAATGATGTCCGGGTACATGCGCTTGGAGGCGCACTCGAGGGCGAGCTGCTTGATGTCGTAGTTCGGATCTTGCGGCTTGAGGTTGAGCCCTTCCTCGATGAAGAACACCAGCTTGGGGAATACCGGCGTGATGCCTTCCTTGCCCATGCCCTTGATGCGTACCTGCAGGATGGCGCGTTGCACGGCGCGCTCCTGCCAGCCGCGGCCCATGCCGAAGGAGAAGGTCACAAAGGGCTGCTGGCCGTTGGAGGAAAACAGCGTGTTGATTTCGTACTCGCAGGCCTGGATGCCGTCGTAGGTTTCCTTCTCGGTGCGCTCGCGGGCATAGCGTTCCGGCTCGGCAATGGCGTACTGGCGCGCCACTTCCAGGTTCTTTTCGTAGCTCTTCTGGACGTAGGGTGCGAGGGTCTCGTCAATGTTCGGAATGGTCGTGCCGCCGTACTGATGGCTGGCGACCTGGGCAATGATCTGGGCGGTGACCGCGCAGGCTACGCCGACCGACTTGGGGCTCTCGATGCCGGCATTGCCAAGGTGAAAACCGTTGGCCAGCATGCCTTGCAGATCCACCAGGCAGCAGTTGGTGAAGGGCAGGAAGGGGGAGTAGTCGAGGTCGTGGTAATGCAGGTCGCCACTGTTGTGGGCCTGCATCACATCCTTGGCGAGAAAATTGCCGGCGAACTGCTTGGAGACGATGCCGGCCATCAGATCGCGCATCACCGGGAAGACGTTGGCATCCTTGTTGGCATTCTCGGTCACCGCATCCTGATCGGTTTTGTCCACCAGGCCCATCAGTTGCGCATGCAGCCGGGAGCCGCGCACGCGGATGCTGTCGCGATCATGGCGGTATTCGATGTAGAGGCGCGCAACTTCCGGATGCGACTGCATCAACGCGTCTTCCACATACTGCTGGATGGTCGGGATATCGAGCGAGCCGGCCGGGTGCTCGCGGCACTGGGCTTCCACCGCGGAAGCCACCGTCAGTGCCACCGCATTCGGGTTGGGCAATTCGGCTGCCATGGCGGCCTTCTGGCAGGCCACGGCAATCTTCATGATGTCGAAAGGCGCAGAGGTGCCGTCCCGCTTGAGAACTCGCAGCATGGAGATATCCAGGAAAGTAAGAGGTGGTGAGGCCCGGAGGATTGGCCGATGGACTACATATAGTGGCGCTGACGATATTACGCACTACCTATAGTTGGATTGATTCAGGTCAACTTCCGCCACCCCTCCCGCCTCGGCCCACCGGCGCCTGCCTCAATGGGCAGGCGCTCCGGTCTGCAACGCCGGTTTTCAGGTCTGCCCGGGCTTGATGGCGGGAGCCAGGATTGCCGCCGGGATGGCCAGCGCAGCCATGGCCAGTACGATCAGTGGCCCGCTGGGCAGATCGAACAAGGCCGAGAGGGTCAGGCCCAGCCCATAGGCCAGTGCGCCCATGCCCCAGGCCACGGCCAAGGCTCGCTGGCCCCAGTGGCGGGTGGCCAGTGCCGGGATGATCAGGCTGGCGAATACCAGATACACGCCGACCAGTTGCACTGAGGCCGTCACGGCCAGGGCGAAGAGCAGGTAGAAGCCGACGCGCCCGAGGTGCTCGCCACTGGCAAACCAGGCGCACAGCACGGCAAAGCTCAGTGCGCCGGTGATGACCAGCTGGGGGGTATCGACCCACAGGATCTGGCCGACCAGCATGTCCTTCAGATGCTCACCACCTTGCGGGTTGCCAGCTAGCAGTAGCAGCGCGATACAGGAGGCGAGCACGAAGAGCACGCCGATCAGGGCTTCCTGGATCTCCGGCCAGCGCGCTTCGCTCCAGGTCAGCAGCAGGGCGCCGAGGCCGGCCGCTACGAGGGCGGCAAACTGCACCGCGAGCGTCGAGTCGGCTAAGCCCAGGCTGCCGGCGATGATCACGCCGAGCCCGGCAATCTGCGCGATGGCCAGATCAATGAACACGATGCCGCGCGCCAGCACTCGCTGGCCGAGCGGCACATGGGTGGCGAGCACCAGCAGCCCGGCCACGAAGGCCGGGCCGAGGATGCTGAGTTCGAGCCCGGCGCTGTTCATCGTGCAGCTTTCAGGAGCTGCGCGAGGGTCTCGTCGAAGAGGCTGAAGAGATCCTTGGCGCGCTCATTGCCACCCACCGTGAAAGGCAGTACCACGACCGGAATTTTCGCGCGGCTGGCAAACCACTCGGCGGCCCGGCCATCGTTATAGGCCGCGCGCAGTACCATGCGGGCCGGGTTCTGCTGCTGGCGCTCCAGCAGGGTGGCGAGATGGCCGCTGCCCGGCTCGATCCCCGGCTTGGGCTCGAGTGTGGCGACTTCACGCAGGCCCAGCCAGTCCTGCAGGTAGGGGAAGGCCTTGTGCTGAACGACGATGGGCAGGCCGCGCAGCGGTGCGGCTGCGGCTTCCCAGCGCTGGATCGCGGCTTGCCAGCGGGCACTGAAGTCCGCCAGGCGACGGGCATAGTCCGGGCTGCCGGCCGGGTCCAGCTGGCTCAGGCGCTGGCTCAGCGCTGTGGCCACGCGGGCGATATTGCGCGGATCGGTCTGGATGTGCGGATTGCCGGCGGCATGCACATCGCCATCGGCACGGTCGGCCTTTGTCGGCACTTCGAGCATGCGCACCGCACTGGCGGCCTCGAAGTAGCCGGGCTGGCCCACCTGTACCGCGGCATTGCCGGACTGGCGCTGCAATACCGGCAGCCAGCCGGTTTCCAGCTCGGCACCGGTGCATACCAGCAGGTCTGCCGTACGCACGGCGGCAATCAGGCTCGGGCGGGCCTGGATGTGGTGTACGTCCTGCAGCGCGGTGGTGGCGGTGTAGAGGCTGGTGCGGGGGCCGGCCAGTTCCTGGACCAGTGCGCCCCATTCAGGTTCGCAGGCCACCACCTTGAGGCTGGCATGGGCCAGGTTGGCGGCCAGCAGGCCGGCTACGAGGGCAAGGAGTTTGAGTCGTTTCATGTGGGCCTCCTCAGTAGCTGTGGGCGCCGTGGGCGCCGAGGCTCATCTGGTACTGGAGGAAGAACTGATCGTCCTTCACGCCTTCGCGGGATTTGTCCAGCGCGTACTGCAAGCGGATGCGCGAGAACTCGGTGGGGGACCAGTCCAGCATGGTGCTGGTGCGCTTGGGCTTGTAATCGCTGTTGGCGAGGAAGGCATTGTTGCTGGCGTAATCGACTGTGCCCGAATCGAGCTGGTCGTAACGCAGGCCCACACGCCAGCGCGGCATGAACTGGAATACGCTTTGCGCATACCAGCCCGATTGTGCCGAGCGGTAGGCGTCGCTGAGATTCTGGTTGGCTGTGTCGTAAGCGAGCTCGCCCGTTTCGCGGCGACGGAAGTACTCGCCCTGCAGCTTCAGGTTCATGCGCTCGGCGTTGCCGGCCGGCGCCCACTTCCAGACGCCGTCCAGCACCCATAGCTGGCTGCGGCCGGAGAAGCTGTTGCTGACTTCGGTGCCGGTGAGATCGCTGCTGTCATAGCTGCGCTCGCGCGGGGCCGCCCGCAGCCAGCCCGCGCCGAGCTGCCAGCTGTGGCTGTCGCCCACATCGCCGCCCAGTTTGGCGAAGAGACTGGTGCTGCCGGCGCCATTCTGCTTGCGCTCTGCGCCGGGGAAGTTTTCGCCTGCGCCGAGTTCGCCGCCGAACTCGATGTAAGTGCTGGAGGGGGCCAGCCAGCGGAACTGCAGACCGTCCTGGCCATACTGGCCGCCGAGGAAGGCCTGGTAGGCCAGCGGCGCATCAACGAAATCCCAGGTGTGGGCATGCTGGCCGTTCAGGTAGCCGATGCCGGAGAAGAAGCGGCCGGCCTTGAGCTGGGTGCCGGCGGGCAGCGCGCGGGTCTGCACGAAGGCTTCCTCCACGCCGACTTCATTGTCTGCCGAGAGTGCCAGGGTGGCCTGGCCGTAGAAGTAGGGGTCGATGTTGGCGCGCAAACCCAGTTCGGTCTCGCCCAGGCTGAAGCCTTTCTTGCCCGGACCGGTCTCGTCACCGGAAGGCACGAAGTTGCTCATCTGCCAGCTGGCCGGATCGCGCGAGAGATTGGCGTAGGTGCCGGAGAGGATCAGCGAGATTTCCGGGTTGAAGGCATTGGCGGAGGCGGGTGTTGCGGGCGTCGCGGCTGCGGCGGCGACTTTTTCGGCGCTGGCCTGGGCACTCTGGCTGGCTTGCTCGGCGGTGCCCTGAACCTTCTGGAGGCGGGCTTCAAGCTCGCGGATGCGCGCTTCGTAGCCCTGGCGCAGGGCGTCGATCTCCTGGCGGATCTGGTTCAGATCGGTGGCGTTGGTGGGCGTGGCGGAATAGGCGGGGGCGGCGCTCAGGGCGAGCACGGCCAGGGCAATCGAGTTGCGGCGGAACATGGGGAATCCTCGTGAAATACGCTGTGGCGCCCGGTATCGGACGCGGGGGGCCGAACCGTGCAAAGGCGGGCTCGGCTGGCAAAGCGGATCAGGCGAGAAGGGCGGGGGGTGCGCGCGAGCGATAGTGCGGCAGCGTGCTGTGCGCGAGGTGCTGAGCGGGAGCGATGAAGCTGATGTGGGTAACGGGCTGGAGGAGCCCGAAGCTTGCCTGGCCGGGCGCAGCCGCGTCGAAAACGGCGAAGGCCAGGCAGAGGGTGCAGGCTTGTTCGCCAGCCGGGTGTTTCCCCCCTTGAGGCAGGTGCTGCACCGTGCTGAGTGCTTCTTCGGCATGCCCCAGTGCATGCAGCAGGCTGCCCTGCAGCGAGAGCAGGAGGGCGCAGGTGAGCAGCAGGGACAGGAGGGGCCGGAGCGGGCGACGCAGCATGGCCGGCAGGATACGGGGAAGCTGATTTACATGCAACGTTGTTGCATGTGTGGTTTTGCGGGGCCGAATGCGCCTGAAGTGCTGCTCAGCATGCCTGCCAGGCAGGTGAACGCTCGATCAGCGCATCGGCATAGTCGTTGCAGCGGCGCAGCGTTGAACTCTCCAGCTCGCGCAGCCAGCGCTCCGGCAGGCCGGCCTCGCCCACCAGTGCGCCCATCACCATGCCCGCTATCGCGCCGGTGGTGTCGGCATCGCCGCCGCAATTGACCACGTGCACCAGGGCGGACTCAAAGTTGTCGTTGAAGGCGATTCCGCGCAGCACCACGCGCATGCTGTCCACAATGTAGCCGCTGGGGTTCTCGGCGGGTTTGGTGCGGAACTGGAAGAGCGGGAATTCGCGTACTAGCAGATTGGCCTGGGCCATCACGGCGCGCAGGCCACCGCCGCCAGCCTTGCCGACGATGCCGGCCTGCACCATGTTGACCACTGCCAGGGTGGCAGCGTCGGTGAGGATGTTGTGATGGGTGACGCGGGCCTGGGCCAGGGTGGCACGGCCGACCGTATCGGCCGGCGCGCCGAGCAGCGCGATGGCCGTGGGGGCGCAGCGCATGGTGGCACCATTACCGGCGTCCTCCGAATACGGCGTGCAGGCCAGACCGGTGTTGCGGAAGCGGGCGATGCCGCGGCGCACGGTGTGGCCGATGTCCACCGGTTTGGCGCGCATCCAGGCATCGAAGGCGCGGGCGTAGTCCTCGGCAGACGGTGCGTGATGATGGGTGAGCCAGGCTTCAGCGAGGGCGAAGGCCATGGTGGTGTCATCCGTGACCTGGCCCGGTGCGAGGCGCAGCCAGCCGCCGCCGCGAATACGATCGTGGCGCCCATACTGGCTGCGGATCTCGCGTGGCGTCATGAACTCCACCGTGGCGCCGAGCGCATCACCCAGCGCCAGGCCCAGCATGGCGCCACGGGCGTGGCTGCGCAGGCGCAGGCGTTCCGGATGGCTGCTGATGCCACGCAGGCTCAGCGCGATGGACTGGAACAGGGGCAGGGTGGCGAGCATGGCGGCGTGGCTCAGCCGCCGCAGGTTGCTTCAACGGCGCTGCAGGATTCGCCCACAGCCTTTACGCCCAGGCCGATCAGGGCATCAAGGCGCTCGGTATCGAAACCGGCGACGCAGGTCGTGCCAATCTGAAGCAGCGGGCGGCGGATCAGCAGGGGCTCGGCGATCATTGCGCGCAGGGCCGAGCTGGTATCAAACATGCCCGGGATCACTTCGCCAGATTTCACGCGTGGGGCGTTGTGGTTGAACCAGTCGCGTACCGGCAGATCGATGAAGAAATCCAGCAGGCGCTGGGCACTCCAGGGTTCGCGCAGCAGGTCGTGGACGATGAGCTCATGGCCGGCGGCCAGCAGCGCGACCTTTTGCCGGGCATTGGTGCGGCAGCCCGGTTTCTCCCAGAAGTGAACGGTGGCCATCTCATGCTCCTTTCCGTATTTCGGGTGCTGCCAGCGCAGCGATGCAAGCCGTGAGCGAGCCGGGCGGATTCAGTGCGACCCCCAGCTCGTCGAGGATCACGCCTTCAACCGGACAGATTGCCGCGCACTGCGGTGTGGCATACGCCTCCACACATTCGGTGCATAAAGCGCCATCGATCAGGAAATGCGGACTGGCCTCAAGGATGGCCTCATTCGGGCACACGGGCAGGCAAGCCCAGCAATTGACGCAACCTTCAACGATTTCGAGTGCCATGCATGGACCTCTTGCTGGCTTGGCTCAAGCCATTCATTGCAGGTTTCATGCCCGCATCTGTTCCGCGAACGGAGCCCGCTCGAGCTTGCCCGCAGCCAGCATCTCCTGCCAGACACTCATCACCGCAGCCTCGATCCCTTCCATGGCGTGCTCGCCATTGGGCTGGATGCCTGCCGCTTCGAGCTTGCTCCAGGGCTCGAAGCCGATGCGCGAGCACAGCACCACTTCGCAGTCCGCCAGGGTGGCGATGGTGCGGGCCAAGGTGTTTTCGGCTTCGCCGCACTCGCTCTCGCCGCCGCAGTATTGCGCGGCGCGGCGCGAGCCCAGAAAGCGCACGCCGGCACTGCTGGCCTCGTAGATCAGGAATTCGCGCGCATGGCCGAAGTGCTGATTGACCAGATCCTGCCCGCTGCTGGCAACCGCCATCTGCACCGGGCGTCCGCGGCTCGGCGCCTTGATCTGCACCACCGGCGCAGCTTGGCGGGCGGCTCGTTTCGCTTCCAGCTCGGCATTGATCGAAGCGCGCAGGGCCACGCGGCGCGCCATTGCGGCCACTTCATCGATCTCCATGGCCTCGATCTTGTCGAGCGTGAATTCAGCGCCGCGATCCTCGCCGAGCATGCCTACCGCATCGGCGCGGCACTGGCGGCAGTGGCGCATCATGTTCATGTCGCCTGCGCAGGCGTCCTGCAGGGCCTGCAGCTCGGCCGGGGTCGGGCCGCGCTGGCCGCTGAGACCGAAGTGGGTGCCGTGCTCGGCCTCCGAGATCAGCGGCATCACGTTGTGCAGGAAAGCACCTTTGGCGCGCACCACACGCGAGACTTCCTTCAGATGCTCATCGTTGATGCCGGGGATCATCACCGAATTGACCTTCACCAGGATGCCGCGCGCCACCAGCATCTCGAGGCCCTTCTGCTGCTGGGCGATGAGGATCTCGGCGGCCTCGCGGCCGGTGACGCGGCGATGCTCCCAGAAGATCCACGGATAGATCTGTGCGCCCACGTCCGGATCGATGCAGTTGATCGTGATGGTGACGTGATCCACATTGGCGGCAGCGATCTGATCCACGTACTGCGGCAGCATCAGGCCGTTGGTGGAGAGGCAGAGCTTGATGTCCGGTGCGCGCTGCTGCAACTCGCGGAACACTTCAAAGGTTCTGGCCGGATTGGCCAGGGCGTCGCCCGGCCCGGCGATGCCCAGCACGCTCATCTGCGGGATCGCCGCGGCGACAGCCAGGGTTTTCTTGATTGCCTGAGCAGGGCTCAGCACTTCGGATACCACTCCCGGGCGCGATTCATTGCTGCAGTCGTACTTGCGATTGCAGTAGTTGCACTGGATGTTGCAGGCGGGTGCCACCGCCACATGCATGCGGGCAAAGTGATGATGGGCTTCCTCGGAGTAGCAGGGGTGATCCTGCACCTTCTTATGGATGTCGGCGGTGAGGCCGGCCATCTGGGAGGGCTTGCTGCCACAACTGCCGGCGCTGCAACCGGAATGGGCGGGCGGCGCGCTGAGCGGAGTGCCGAGAATCTGGGAAAGGCTGGGGGCGGACATGCTGGACTCCCGATGTGCTGTTTGCGAAGAGTTCAGCAAATGCCGTGCCCATGAGCAGAAGCCTTTACGGATCAACGGCTTGTCGGCGAGGTGGAGGCTTTGTGTCGGCTTGGTGACAGAGCTGTTTGTGGGGAAGGGCACAGCGGCCCGGCGCGCGCTTGCCTGCGCGGCAGACCATCCGGTCTGACAGGCTTGTCACGTATGATGCGTGCCCGCTGTCTTTGAGCCAGACCCCAACATGAGATTCGACCTGAAGGTTCCCTTTGCGGAAAAGGATGCTGCCAAGAAACTGGGCGCCCGCTGGGACGCGGCCAACAAACTCTGGTACGTGATGGACAAGGAAGACATGGCGCCCTTCGCGAAGTGGTCGCCCAGCCCGCGCGATGCAGCGAGTGCCACCGCCCCGCAAAGTCGTGCGCCGGCAAAATCCCAGATGGAAACCAGCGGCAAACTGCATGTGGGCAGCCAGTACGTGGAGCGGCCGCGTGTGTGCGAATGCCTGCCCTGGGAAGACTGTGCCACTTGCCGCGCGCTGAACTGATCGCGGCAGGCGGGGTTCAGTACCGCTCCGTCGGGCGTCTGGTGTCTACTGCCTGGGCGTCGAGGGGGAGTATGGAGGGTTTCAGATCCATCCCGAGCCGGCGCAGAAGAGCCTGGGTGAGCCAGACACATACGGCACCGAGGACCATGCCGCCAGCCCCGTCGAGAATGTAGTGCCAGCCCAGTACAACCGTCGATGACCAGACGAGGATTACCCAAGGAATCGTGATCCATGCCGTCCAGCGTGCGCCGCGGGCCAGCCACCAGGCGGTCACCGAGACCATAGCAACATGCAGGCTTGGCATGGCGGAAACCCCTCCGAGCAGGACTCCGCCGGCGTGCATGGCCTGCTCTGGCGGCAAGGCCATGATTCCCGAGACCAAGCGCATGGCTTCGGCGCTCACCGAGCCCGCAAGATAGCCGAAGAGTCCGGGCTTGAAGAAGGCCGGCCCCATCACCGGATTCAGGACCCCCAGCAAGCGTCCGATGTAGAACAGTGTGATCATCGTGACGCAGTAATGCAGCATGATGCGCGGCCCGCGCGCGATCACGATCAGCGCGAAAGCAGCAGTGATTTCGATGCCCCAGGCACTGTGGTAGAGCCGATCCCATGCAACAGGATTGATCTGCAGGGCCGTGATCCGTTCAAGTACACCACCTTCGAGCTGCCACAAAAAAGCATCGCGCCAGTGTGAGCTTTGCGCGAGCAACTCCATATTGAGCAGGGTGACGTTCGAGGTGCCCAGGATCGCAACCGCTGTTGCGAGCAGCAACCCGACAGGGATCAAGCCGCAATTGAAAAACCGCTTCGGGCGCACAGCTTCCACGCTGACGGGTGCGGCCCCGGGCCTGCCCGTGATTCGCCAGACAGCTTCCGCGAGCAGGCCGAGCGCGATCAGGGAACCATCCCATACGATGCCCAGGAGCAGCAGCATGACCAGTAGCAGGAACAGCAGTATGGGCGTGTCGGGGAACCAGAGCACGAATGGCGCGCCTGCTGTGCTGGCCAGCAGCAGCGTCAGAAGTGAAAAGACAGCATGCAACGCACCGATGACCGCAAAAGCCCGCAGGGGCACGGTGTCTGTCATATCTTCGGGCCTTTCCGGATGACGAGACGCGTGAGGGTCACCACGGTCATCGCAAGCAGGCTGCCGGCAAGAACGTCTGCCGGGTAATGCGCACCGACCCAGATGCGGGACACACATACCAGCAGGGCGAAGGTCACCAGGCTTGCCTGGGCTGCGCGCGTGATGCCGGGAATCAACGCAACTGCTAGCAGAACGGCGAAGGCCGCGTGTCCGGATGGAAAGGATTGCTGCGTGTCCGGTGTGCCCAGCAGATTCACCGCCGCATTCCCCAGGACCTGGGCGGGACGTGGGAAGTCGAAGCCGCTCTTCAGTGCCGGGACCAGAAGCATCGAGACCAGGACATAGCTGAGCGCGAATATCGCCACGTTTCTGAGCGGTAGTGAGGCAGGCCGCGCATGGCTCCAGACGAGAGCGACGGCGAGGTAGAAGGGGTAGAGGGCAGGGTGGCCCAGATTTGTGATCCCGAGCATCAGAGCGTCCAGTGCCGGTGCGTGGTATCCGTTGATGAGCAGGAAGCACTGGGTATTGAGGCCGGACCAGTCATACCAGATGTCGTGCGGAGACAAGGTGAGCTCGCGGTCGGGAAGTCAGGGTGATTTCAATATATTTGTTGCGGTGGGAAATGCACTGCGACCTGACCGCGAGTCAGGGGCTCTCTGCGCCTGCGACCTGCTGCCGAACCGCTGCGCTTGCAGCGCCTAACCCGGGTCAGACGGGGCATGCCTATGTGCTGGACAGCACTGGCGCGATGTGGCCCGCCTGGGCTGGCAGCTATTTTTCGAGAATGAAGGGCAGGGGCCTGAGTCGGGCGCTGCGATGTGCGTCGTGAACCGGCAGATACAGTTCGAAGCGGCTCTCCAGTACTGAAGGCAGGTACTGTGCATTCCGGCAACGGCGCAGCCACGCTCCGTCCGCCAGCATCCAGCCGGTCTCCTGTTCGATGCGTTGCTCTAGCGCCTGTCGGGTGGGCAGCGGAATGCCGGTCTGAAAACTGAATACGGCATATGTCGTTGCGCTCAGGTTCCCGCTGTCCAGCCCCGGGATGCGGGCTTCAAGCGGTTTGCTCAGCAGGCTTGCCTGGACATTTACCCGGTGGCTTTCGCGGGGGGCGTAGAGCTTGGCCTCGACATCGACCAGCCAGCCAAAGCGTTTGTGCCGGGCGATGCCTGTATGCATCGCCCGCGCGCGTAATTCGTTCGAGGCGTGCTGCAACTCGGCGGCTGCGCCGGCATAGGGAATGAACTGGATCGGCATGGCGGGCAGGGCCTCAATGCGCAGGGGAGCCCGGGTCGGGCGTTGAAGGTCGCGGCAGGTCGAAGGGGCTTGCCCGTGCACACGCTGGAAGGCCCGGCTAAAAGCCTGGGCCGATCCGTAGCCGGCATCCAGGGCGACGTCCAGCAAGGGGCGCTGGGCCTGCGCCATGATCTGCTGCTTTGCCCGCAACAGGCGCAGGCGCCAGACGCGACTCATCGGCGTTTCCTGCGCATAGGCCTGAAAGCTGCTGTCGAGCCGGTGCCGGCTCATGCAGGCGAGCTCTGCGAGTTCCGCAAGTGTCAGTGCATCATCCAGATGCATATCGATGTGACGGGCCAGCGCTCCGAAACGTGAGATCTGGCGTAGTTGCGGGCCTATGTCCATGCGTTTTTCATCCTGGGGGGAACTGGATCCGGGCAATTCCGGTTAAAGACGACTGGCGTAGTGATGATACTTTTTCGGCATGCCCATCGATACCCACCTGCCATCCATACCGAGCCGGAATCCCTTCCGCTTTGTCGCCGATTCGATGTTGTTTTTTCTTGCCGAGGATCGCCGGAGCTACTTGACTCACATGCCGCTGGTGCTGGTGACGGAAACGGGCGAGTTGCTGCAGCCCTTCCTAAATGGTGTACTGATCAGCTGGCTGATGGCCCATCAGCCGGGTGAGAGTCTTCTTCCCCTGAGCTTGCTGATTCTCGCGCTGGCCTCTTCTCGCGGCGTGATTGCCTGGTTCCGGCTGCGCAGCAAGCGCATCCTGGGGCAGCTCGCCCTCAACTGCCGTTACCGCGCGCGGGTCTGGGGTTTTGAGCGGCTGGTGGGCTTCTCGATGCACTGGCATCACCAGGAATCGTCTGGCAACAAGGTGCAGCGCTTGATCACCGGGGCTGACGCCGTACGTGACTGGGGAAACTTTCACAATGAAATCGCTGCGCCCCTCTCATCGATGCTGGGGGTGGTGGTGGCGTGTGCCTTCATCAGTCCGTATTTCATTCTCTTCGTCGCGTATTTCGTCGCCGGCATGTTTCTGATTGAGCATGTGTATGACAAAAAAATTGCCCGCCTCAGCCACCAGATCAACAGCGGGCATGAACATGCCTGTGCGGCCCTGGTGGAGGGGGCAAGCAGCATGCTGACCATCAAGGCGAGCGGCGCCGGCGATATGGTGAATCAGGTTCTGGCTGGCAAGGAGGCGCGCGCCAGAAGCCTGGGGCATCAGCGGGTGGCCTTGAATGCGAGCAAGGCCATGAGTTTTCACGTGCATACCGGCCTGGCCTTCGGGGTATTCCTTACCGCCCTGTCGTGGGCCGCGCTCAGGGAGGTGATCGCGATCGGGTTCATCGTGACCTACATCCAGTATTTCAACAGCCTGCGTGCTAGCACCAATGCCTTTACCGATCGCTTCCAGGCCATGCTGGAACGCTATGCCGAACTGACACGACTGATGCCCCTGTTCGCTTCTCAGCGCGCGGAGCCCGCCCGTCTGGCGCTTTTCCCGGCTGACTGGCAGCAACTTGAGGTGTGCCAGCTCAGCTATTGCTGGGGAGACAAGCCGGCGCTGCGCGATATCAGCTTCACCCTGGCGCGCGGAGAGCGCATCGGTATCACGGGCGCCTCTGGCAGCGGCAAGTCTTCGCTTATCAAGCTTATCCTCGGCTTGTACGAGCCGGCCTCGGGCAGCATCGAACTGGATGCATTGCCGCTGGCGGCAATCTGTCAGGATGAGCTGGAACAATACGTCGCCGTGGTGCTGCAGGATGTTGAACTCTTCAACGTTTCGCTGCGTGACAACATCACCCTGCTGCGCGAACCGGACCCAGCGTTGCTGGCACGGGTCTGCGCAGCGGCGGATCTCGGTGGCCTGCTCTCGCGCTTGCCGCAGGCCTGGGATACGCCGCTTGGTGAGCGGGGCCACACACTGTCTGGCGGCGAGCGTCAGCGCGTCGGGATAGCTCGGGCGCTTTATCGCCAACCCGCCATCCTGATCCTGGATGAGGCCACTTCTGCGCTGGATGACGCGACTGAAGACCGGGTGATGCGCGGCATCCTGGCCAGCCTGCCCGCCGAGGCCAGCCTGCTGGCCATTGCTCACCGCACGCGCTCGCTGCGCGGGATGGCGCGCATCCTTCACTTGGAACACGGTGCGCTGATGAGTGACGAACGTCGCCCGTTTGGCGCTGCAGTTTCCGAGGCGGGCTCGAAGCTCACTGCGCAGACTTTGCCGGGCTGAATCCGTCTCTGGCGGAGGTGTGCCGGGATCGGCGCGGCAGAGTGGTTTTTTCATCTTTTTTACACCTGCGGCGCTAAGCTGCGGACATGTCTGGTTTCACCCACATCCGCGCCTCGTTTGCCCATCCGTTTGCCGGCTATGCCGTAGCCAGCCTCGGGGTGATCCTGCTGACGGCCATCACCTTGCCGTTGAGCCAGGCCATCGAGCCGACCAATCTGGTCATGCTCTACCTCTTGCTGGTTGTTGGCATTGCCTTGCGTTTTTCGCAGGGGCCGGCGGCCTGGTGTGCGATCAGCGGCGTGCTGGCCTTCGATTTCTTCCATATCCCGCCGCGTCTGTCGCTCGCCGTCGGGGATGTGCAATACCTGCTGACCTTTGCCGTGATGCTGCTGGTGGGCCTGCTGCTGGCGCACCTCACGGCCCGTCTGCGCGAGCAGGCGGTGTTGGCGGAGGCCGGCGAGCGTAGCGCGCAGCGTCAGTACGCGCTGGCACGTGAGCTGGCCGGCTGCATCGATCAGGCCCAGGTGCCGCCGCTGGTGGCGGCCTTCATGGCGCGTGAGCTGCAGGCACGCGCCGAGTTGTGGTGGTTGCGCAGCGATGAACGCCTGGTGTGTCTGAATGCCGGTGCGAACTCGCCTGAGGTACTACGGGCGGTGGTGGAAACCGTGCTGCGCGACGGCCAGCTGCATGAGCAGGCCGACCTCTTCGATGCCGCGCGGCGCCTCGTGCTGCTGCCGCTGGATGCGCCGATGCGCCGGCGTGGCGTGCTGCTGGTGTCGCTGCCGCAGACGCGTCTGGCGCGCCCGCAGCGCCAGATGCTGGAAGCGGTGGCCGTGCTGGTGGCGATTGCGCTGGAGCGCCTGCACTACGTGAAAGTGGCCCAGGCCGCCACCCTCGACATGGAGCGTGAGCGTCTGCGCAGCACCATTCTTTCGGCACTTTCGCACGATGTACGCACGCCGCTCACGATCATGGTCGGGCAGGCGGATGCACTGTGCGAGGCCGAGGGGGCGCCTGCCCGTGCGCTGGCGCTGGCCTTGCGCGAGCAGGCCATGCGCATGAGCGAGCTGGTCAACAATCTGCTCGATATGGCGCGCCTGCAGTCCGGCGGCATGGTGATGCGGCGCGACTGGCAATCGCTGGAGGAAATCATCGGCGCAGCTACTGCGCATCTCGGTGATCGTCTGAGCACTCACAGACTGGAAATCGCGCTTCCGCCGCAACTGCCGCTGCTGGAGTTCGATGCCGTATTGATCGAGCGCGTGCTGTGCAATCTGCTTGAGAACGCAGCCAAGTTTAGTCCCGCGGGCTGCACCCTCCGGATGGCCGCGGAGTTGCAGGCCGATGCCGTGCGGGTCAGCGTGGAAGATGAAGGCCCCGGCTTGCCGGCGGGGCAGCTGGCACGCCTGTTTGAGCCCTTCGTGCGCGGCGAGGGCGTGGCGCATGTGGCCGGCCTGGGGCTGGGTCTGTCGATTTGCCGGGTCATCGTCGAGGCCCATGGTGGACGCCTGACGGCGGCCAATCGCGAGGCGGGAGGGGCTTGTTTCGCCTTCACCCTGCCGCGCAGTGAGCCGCCGCCGCTGGCGGAAGAAGTGGAGCTTCCGGATGCTTGAAACGCCGCTGGCCCTGGTGCTGGAGGATGAGCCGCAGATCCGCAGCCTGCTCTGCGATGCGCTCGCCAGCTTGCCGCTGCGCTGTGTGGCGGCAGGTTCGATGGAGGCTGCGCGCGAAGCGCTGGCGAGCGCAATGCCGCAGATCGTGGTGCTCGATCTGGGCCTGCCGGATGGCGATGGCAAGACCTTCATCGGTGAGCTGCGCGCCTGGAGCTCGATGCCGGTGCTGGTGCTCTCCGCGCGCAGTCAGGAGCGCGACAAAATTGAGGCGCTGGATGCCGGTGCCGATGATTACCTGATCAAGCCCTTCTCGCGCGGCGAGCTGCTGGCCCGGGTGCGTGCCCTGCTGCGCCGCGCCGGGCGCAGCGAGGCGCCGCGCCTGGCCTTCGGCGAGATCGAGGTGGATTTCGTTCTGCGCCAGGTACAGCGCGCAGGTGAGGCGGTACATCTCACGCCGATCGAATACCGCCTGCTGTGCGCGCTGATCGCCGGGCAGGGCAAGGTGCTGACCCACCGCCAGCTTTTGCGCGAGGTATGGGGGCCGAGCTTGGTCGACAGCGCCCACTACCTGCGCATCTATCTGGGCCACTTGCGCCACAAGCTGGAGGCCGACCCGGCCCGGCCGCGCCACTTTCTGACGGAGACCGGTACGGGTTACCGCTTCGTTCTCTGATCCTGTTTCCCCTGATTTTTTCCGTGGAGTTCTCTTCATGAGCAGTTCCCATGGCGCTTCGGCGCAATCAATGCCCAAGCTGATGCTGGCCGCGCTGGGCGTGGTCTACGGCGATATCGGCACCAGTCCCCTGTATGCCTTGAAGGAAGCTTTTCTGCCCGGCGGAGCGCACTCACTGCCGGTGACGCTGGAGAACGTGTATGGCGTGCTCTCACTGATCGTGTGGAGCCTGCTGGTGATCGTGACCTGCAAGTACGTGCTGATCGTGCTGCGTGCCGACAACCATGGTGAAGGGGGTGTCGTGGCGCTGATGGCGCGGGTGCTTTCCAAAGCGGCGGACACGCCGCGCAAGAAGACCATTGCGGTGTCTCTGGGGATCTTCGGGGCCGCCCTGTTTTATGGAGACGGCATCATCACGCCGGCCATCTCGGTGCTCTCGGCGGTGGAGGGGCTTGAGGTGGCGACGCCGGTGCTCAAACCCTTCGTCGTGCCGCTGACCCTGCTGATCCTGATCGTGCTGTTTCTTGTGCAGCACCATGGCACCGCCAGGGTCGGCACCTTCTTCGGCCCGATCGTGGTGCTGTGGTTCCTGAGCCTCGGGGCGATTGGCCTGCACAATGTGTTGGCCCATCCTGAGGTGCTGGCTTCGCTGTCACCGCACTACGCGCTGGAGTTCGCGCTGCACAGCCCGAAACTGGCCTTCTTCGCGATGGGTGCCGTGTTCCTGACCATGACC
This sequence comes from Uliginosibacterium aquaticum, assembly GCF_012972705.2. Lineage (GTDB taxonomy): Bacteria > Pseudomonadota > Gammaproteobacteria > Burkholderiales > Rhodocyclaceae > Uliginosibacterium > Uliginosibacterium aquaticum. The sequence goes on from NZ_JABCSC020000001.1 coordinate 1,559,515, forward strand.
GGTGGTGAAGCACTCTATGCCGACATGGGGCACTTCGGCGCCAAGCCCATCCGCTATGGCTGGCTGTGCCTGGTGATGCCGGCACTGGTGCTGAACTACATGGGGCAGGGGGCGCTGTTGATCAATGATCCGGCCGCTGCGGCTAATCCTTTCTATCTGTCGGTGCCCGGCTGGGCACTGTATCCGATGGTGGGTCTGGCCATGCTGGCGACCGTGATTGCCTCGCAGGCCCTGATCACCGGGGCGTATTCGGTCACCCTGCAGCTGATTCAACTGGGCCTTGCTCCGCGCATGGCGGTAAAGCACACCTCCGGCGCCCAGATCGGGCAGATCTATCTGCCTTTCGTGAATTGGGCCTTGCTGCTGCTGGTGCTGGCTACCGTGCTGGGCTTTCGCTCCTCGGGCAATCTCGCGGCGGCCTATGGCATCGCGGTGACCCTGACCATGCTGGTGACTTCGGCACTGGCCATCACGGTGGCTTTGCGCGACTGGCGCTGGCCGCCGCTGCTTGTGCTGCTGGTGTTCGCTCCGCTGGTGGCGCTTGAACTGGTCTTCCTGGCCTCGAATGGCATGAAGATTCTCGATGGAGGCTGGTTCCCGCTGGTCTTCGGGGCCGGTGTGAGCCTGCTGCTGTTCACCTGGCGGCGCGGCCGGCAATTGCTGGCTGAAGTGCAGAAGGGTGATTCGGTGCCACTCGAAACCTTTGCCCGCATGCTGGATGCCGAGCCAATCCACCGTGTGCCGCACACCGCAGTGTTCCTCAATCCACGCTCGGAGCAGATGCCCGGCGCGCTGCTGCATAACCTCAAGCACAACCTGGTGCTGCATGAGCGCACCGTGTTCGTCAGCGTGATCATCGAGTCGGTGCCGCGGGTGCCGATCGAGGATCGTGTCGAAGTGCAGCGCCTTGGCAACACTTTCTCGCGTGTGCTGGTGCGTTTCGGGTTCATGGAGGAGCCGGATTTGCCCGAGGCACTTACGCGTTGTGCCGAGCAGGGTTTGCCACTCGAGCCGCAGCAGGTCTCTTATTTCCTGAACCGTGACACGATCTTGCCCTCATCGGAAGTGCGCGGCATGGCGCTGTGGCGTGAGCGCCTGTTCGAGTTCCTGTTCCGCAATGCTTCCAGTGCGGCCAACTTCTTCAAGCTGCCCACGGCACGGGTGGTGGAGATGGGCAGCCGGGTGACAATCTGAGCTTGCCTGCGAGCCTTTTCGGGGCCGGCGGAGGAGGGCTGCTCTTACTCCGGCCTGGTCGGTTTGGCCGGGCCCGTCGCTTCCAGCAGGGTGAGCATTTCCTGATAGCCGCGGGCACGCGCCAGCTCCAGCGGGGTGAAGCCCTGGCGGTCGGTGAGCTTTGTCGAGGCGCCGGCCGTGAGCAGGGCGCGCAGGGTTTCCTGATGACGCGGGCCGCCGTCGCCGAGCACGATGGCTTCGATCACGGCGGTCCAGTGCAGGTTGTTCACATGGTCCAGCGGCGCGCCGGCATCGATCAGCTGCTTCACGACGCCGGCATGGCCGAGGTGGGCGGCGGCGATCAGGGCGGTGCCGTCGTAACGGCTGGTGATCTGGCGGGCGCTGGCGCCGAGTGTGAGCAGCAGGCGCAGGCTGTCTTCGTCGTTGGCCACGGCGGCGATGGTCACCGCGTCGTAGCGCTCGTGGTCGAGCAGATCGAGCTTCGCTCCGGCGGCTGCCAGAATGCGGAGCGCTTCGCGCTGGCGGGCGAAGGTGGCCAGATGCAGGGCGGTGCGGCCCTGCGCATCACGCGCATCGGCGGCGGCGCCGTTCTGCAGCAGCTGCTTCAGGCTGGCGATGTCACCTTTGTAGGCAGCGGCATGCAGGCCGGTGTAGCGCGCGACCTCGGCCGGGGTCGGCTGTGTTTGTGCCTGGGTGGGGGCTGCGAGCAGCAGGCAGCCGAGCGCAAGCAGCAGCGCGTGGATGCGGGTGACGAGCGAAGACATGGCGATACTCCTTCCGGCCAGCAGCAGGCCCGCCCCTGGCGGGGCGGGTGGTGTTCTCAGAGGCTGTTCACGATCTCTGCGGAGCGGTGGGTAGGGCGGGCTTCAGCCCGCCAGGTGCGGTTAAAACCGCGGCTACCTCCTGCTCTGAGCAGCCTTAGTAGTCTCTTACTTGAGCTGGTCCTTGACCTTGTCCAGCGCGGCGAGGGCGCACTGCTCGTCGAGGTGGCCACCCGGCGCGCCGCCCACGCCGATGGCGCCGATCACTTCATTGCCGACCTTGACCGGCACGCCCCCGCCGAGCAGCAGGTAGCCGGGGATGTGCACCAGATTGGCGGCGGCGGGGTTCTTCTGCGCGCCTTCCATCATGGCGAGGGTGGTGTTCTTGGCCGAAGCGGAAGTCCAGGCTTTCTGCAGGCTGGCATCCAGCGTATGCGGGCCGGCGTTGTCGGCGCGCTGCACGGCGCGGGTGCTGCCGGCGCGATCCACCACGGTGGCGGTGACGGCATAGCCATTCGCGGCGCAGGCGGCGACGCTGGCGCCGGCGAGCTGGTTGGCGAGTTCCAGCGACATGTTCTTCTCGCTGCGCACGAGGCTGCTCTGGGCGCTGGCGAAGGATGAGGCGGTGAGCAGGGCGATCAGGCTCAGGGTGTGGATCCTGCGCATGGGGTTCTCCTCGGGTTGGGGCGCCGCCAGTGCGGCTGCCATGGAGGGAACTTTAGGGATCCGGCGGCGCGGCGCCCATTCGTAGGGCTACGCGCAACACTCCGTAGATCTACGGAGTGCCGCCCTCGGCCGCTTCCACGAGGCTCGCATACTGGCGGATCAGCTGGGCGAGGGATTCGGCCTGCAGCTTGGCGAAGAGGTTGGCGCGGTGGGTTTCCACGGTGCGCGGCGAGAGCGCCAGCGCGCGACCGATTTCCTTGTTGGTCAGGCCGGCCACGATCAGGCCCAGTACCTCGCGCTCGCGCTCCGATAGCTGAGCGTAGCGCTCCTGGGCCGCGCGATCGGCCGAGTTGCGCTGGCGTGACTGCACATGCTGGCGCACCGCGTTCTGCAGGGTCTCCAGCAGCTGATCGTCATCCACTGGTTTCTCGAGGAACTCGGCGGCGCCAGCTTTGAAGGCGCGCCGACACAGATCGACCGTGCCATGGCCGGTGAGCATGATCACCGGCTGGTCGACGCCCTCGGCGATCAGCTGGTCGAGCACGCTCAGGCCGCTGATGCCGGGCATGCGCACGTCGAGCAGGATGGCGCCAATGCCTTCGCGCGCAAAGCCGGCGAGAAAAGCCTGCGGCTCGGCCCAGGTCTCTACGCGCAGGCCCACGGTGGAGATCAGCAGCGCGAGGCTTTCACGCACGGCGGCATCGTCGTCGATCAGATGGATCAGGGGTGAGAGTGGGGTCGTCATGCAGCCTCGGCAGCGGGAAGCGTGAGGATGAAGCAGGCGCCTTGCGGTGGATTGGCCTCGGCCCGCAAGCTGCCGCCCATGCTGAGCGCAAGGGTCTCGCACAGGCTGAGCCCGAGGCCCAGCCCGCCGGCGCGGGTCGTGTAGAAGGGTTCAAAGAGGTGCTGCATCACCTCCTCGGGGATGCCCGGGCCGCTGTCGCGCAGCTGCAGTTCGATGAAGCCTTCCCTGCGCTTGATGTCGATGCGCAGGCTGCGTTGCCCGGCGGGCACCTGATCGAGCGCCTGGAAGGCATTCATGAGCAGGTTGTGCAGGATCTGCTCCAGCGCGACCGGTTCGGCGCGCGCCCAGCAGACACTTTCGGTCGGCAACTGCGGTGCGATGCCCCGGCGCAGGGTTTCCGGTTCGAGCAGGTGCAGCACGTTGCGCAGGCTGGCCAGCAGGTCGAGCGACACGATGCCGCTGCCGGCTTCCGGGCGCTCCACCACGCGGCGCAGGCGGCCCACCACCTCGCTGGCGCGGCGGGCCTGCTCCACCGCTTGCGTCATGGCCTGGCGGGCGGTGTCGAGTTCCGGCGGCTCGTCGGCCAGCAGGCGGCACGCGGCCTGGGTATTGGCGAGCACGGCAGTGAGCGGCTGGTTGAGTTCGTGGGCCATGCCGGCGGCCAGCTCACCCAGCGAATTGAGGCGCGCCACCTGACCCATGCGCAGCAATTCCTCGGCGCGCTGGCGGGCGATCTGCTGTTGCCGCACCCGCCAGGCGAGCGCCAGCCCCAGTGCGACCAGCAGCGTCCAGCCCAGCATGAGCCCCCAGGGCAGCTCGGGCCAGCCGATGCTGCGCCGGGCCACCACGTTGAAGGGCTGGCTGGCGGCCGCCAGATGCTTCTCGAACGCGAACTGCCAGCCGCCGGCATGCAGACGCCCCGGCTGGATCAGGAAGACTTCGCCGGCATGCTGCAGCTCGACGCGCATCGGACTTTGCTGCGGATCCCCCGGCCATTCCTCGCGCGGCAGCATCTCGCGCAGGCCGATGTCGAGCGCATGGCTGGCGGGCAGTCCGGCCAGCAGCAGGGTGTAGCGGCCGCGGGCAAAATCCTGCCCGGCCAGCGCCACTCTTTGAGTCTGGCGCGAGGCGGCCTCGGCGGCGCTCAGGCGGGCTTCCGGCCAGCTTGCTCCGTCGGCGCGACGGCGCACCGCGAGAATCTGGGAGTACACGGCTGAGAGGCGATCCTCGCCCTGCTCCGGCTGGAGCAGCGAGAGCGTGGCGAGAATCGCTTCGTGCTGCACCACGCGCTGGCTCAGCACGCGATGCACGATGCGCGCGTCGGTCTCGAAGGCGGCGCGCAAGGAATCCAGCGCTTGTTGCCCGATCAGCAGCGCGCCGCCCAGTGCCAAGGTGATGCCGGCCAGCAACCACCAGCGCAGCTGCAGGAGGGCACGGAAGATGCGAAGGCGATCCATGCCAGCATTGTGGCACGGGAAAAACCATCTGCCAGAGCTGGCAGTGATGGCTCGGGCCGGGCCTGCCGGATGCAGGGCCGGCCCGGTTTCAGACGGGCAGCGGACTGCCCGGGGTGGCGCTCAGTCCAGGCGGACCAGTACGCGGGCCCAGGATGTGATGCCTTCGGGCCGGTTGCGGACGCCAAACTCAGGCAGAACTTTGAACTCAAGGCCCAGCTCGCCATTCTCGTCCTGCCAGTTGATGGCCGGGCCAAGAGCAAAGGCGCGTGCCTTGTTGCCGGTGGAAGGTGCGCCGGGACCGCTGTCATTTGTGGTCTGGATGATGGCGTAGCCTTGCAGGCCCATGCGCCAGCTCTCGGCGAGCTTGTAGAGCACCGAGCCATCGGCATGGAAGTACTGGCCGGAGCGGTAGTCCGTGGCGGTGTTGCGGGTGTTGAAATTGTAGGTGCTGCGCAGGCCCAGCTCCCAGCCCGATTCGGTGACCAGGCCGGTGGTGACGACCGGGCGGAAGGTCCAGAACTTGCCTGCGCCCGGGTTGGCGATGCGGTTCTTGTCGTAGTCGCCGGTAGGCGCAACGATGCCAAAGGCCAGTGCTGTGCGGCTGCTCTCGCCTTGCCAGTCAATGAAGGGCGAGACTTCGATATCACCGAGACCGAACTTCTGGCCAGAGGATGCTTGCCCGGCGCTGGCCAGGGCGGCATTGACGCGCGCCTGCATGGCTGCTGGCACATCGTCAGCACTCAGTTCGGTCTCCACTTCGTAGTTCACCAGCGGCAGGGTGGCCGACACGCCCAGGCGACCTTCGCCGAGACGGGATTCAGTCAGCCAGGTGGCGCGCGTGGCCAGCACCTGGGCCCTCACGGAAGTGTCTTGCTTGATCTTCAGACCGGGCAGGGACGGATCGCTGACCTGTGGCGGCGAGTTGCCGTCGTTGTCGCGGTACTTGTCTGCGCTGTAGGACTGCAGCGAAGTCTGTAGATAGAAGCCGGGCATGAGGGGGGCCGTCATGTCCTGACCGGGCATGCCCAGCAATGCGCGCAGCTGGCCGCGCTCGGTGGCCGATGCCGGCAGACATGCCGCCGTCAGTGCAACTGCCGTGAATATATTCGTCGCCTTAATTAACTTCATATAGGAACCTGATTCTCGTTGGAAAATTTACTGCTACTACTTTAGTAATAATCTTTGATTTCTGTTTTGTTGGCAAAGTATTTATACTCGAGCGCTGAAGCGGAGGACAAAATCCGCTCGCCCTAATTAGAGAGACTTAAAATGAACAGCAAGCAGATTTTAAATATCCTTTTTGCGGGAGTGGTTTTTCTCGCGTCTTTTCCGGCGGGTGCCCAGCTTTCTGCTGCGGCACAGAGCGCCTCTGCCGCTGCGGTTCCCGTTTTCGATGTGGGCGGCACGCTGTTTGAAATGAGTGCCAATGTGGCAGGTGCTAACCTGATTCTGAACGGCGCCAGTGATTCCACCATGCTGTCGGCAAGGGCGACGGCAGTCGGCATGTATCTGACAGATCGGCGCAATACCCCTGAGGCGGCCATGGCCTTGAAGGGGGCGAAGCGCATGCGTCTGGTGGCGCTGCGCGATATTCAGTCAAAAGATCTGGCGAGCGTGCTGCTGGATCGCATTCGGAATAATTCGACACCGGAAGAAACTATTTCGAATATGTCGCAGATAGGCGCGCTGGGTCGGATATTTGGCACGCGGGCCAAACTGCTGAAAGGCGATGTCGTGACAATTGACTGGATTCCGCAAGGCCAGAATACGGTTTTCAAGATCAATGATCAGGAAATTGGGAATCCCATTCCTGGCGAGGGTTTTTATCCGCTGATGATGAAAGTCTGGCTGGGGCCGAAAGTGCGCGAAACCACCCGTAATAATCTGCTGGGCATTGGCGTAGCGAAATGATCGCTGCGGGGGACGCTGAACGCGTCCGCCGTCATGGCGTCCTGCGCTCTCCCTGCTGCGAGCGGCATCTACTGTGGTGGCTTCCGTCACGCGGGTTCTGAGAGGCTGTTCACGATCTGACTGCGAGGCCGCTCATTGATAACTGAGAGGGCTCATGCGCTGCTCGGAATCCTCATTTATCAACATAAACTCCGCTTCCTGTGCTGCGCTGCCCCATGCATTGCTTTGCACAGCAAACCGGCTGCGGCAGCGCAGGGCAGGCTCTGCTCAACCCTGCCTCGCCCCTGCTGACGGCCTCTCGCTACAGATCGTGAACAGCTTCTCAGAACTGCTTGACCTCGATGCCCAGGGTCAGGATGCGGTAGGCGATCTGGCGCGGCGTCATGTTGAGCAGGCGCGCAGCCTTGGCTTGTACCCAGCCGGCCTGTTCGAGCGCGGCGATGACCTTGCTGCGCTCGTCCACATTGGGGTCGTCGAAATCGATGCGCGGGGCAGTGCTGACCGCACTGCTGAGCGGGCTCTCGCGCTGGCGGTCGATGCGGATCAGATCGGCGTCGATGTGGCCGCTCTCCGACATCACGGCCGCGCGCTCAAGACAGTTTTCCATTTCGCGCACATTGCCCGGCCATGAATACTGGGTGAGGCGGGCGAGGGCTGCGTCGGAGAGTTCCAGCGGACGCCCCTGAGCCTGACCGATGCGTCCCACCAGAAAGCGGGCGATGGCGGGAACGTCTTCGAGGCGCTCGCGCAGGGCAGGCAGGCGGATCGGCATCACGTTGAGGCGGAAGTACAGATCCTCGCGGAACTTGCCGGCATCTACAGCGTCTTCGAGGTCGCGGTGCGTGGCGGCGATCACGCGCACATCCACCTTTACGGTGCGGCCACCGCCGACGCGCTCCAGTTCGCCTTCCTGCAAGACTCTCAATAGCTTGGCCTGGAAGGCGGGCGAGATTTCGCCGATCTCATCGAGGAAGATGCTGCCGCCATCGGCCATTTCGAAGCGCCCCTTGCGCGAGGCGATGGCGCCGGTGAAAGCGCCTTTCTCGTGGCCGAAGAGTTCGGACTCGAGCAGGTTCTCGGGTAGCGAGGCACAGTTCAGGCGCACATAGGGGCCGCGTGCACGCGGCGAGTTGTAGTGGATGGCATTGGCGATCAGTTCCTTGCCGGTGCCGGTCTCGCCGCGGATCAGCACGGTGGTATTCCACTTGGACACCATGCGGATCTGCTCGAATATCTTGCGCATGCCGGAGGAGTGACCCACGATGTTGTCGAACCCGTGCTGGGCGCGCACGGTGCGGCGCAGGGTGTCGCGCTCCTCTGCAATGGATTTCTTTTCCTCGGCTACATCCAGAGAGAGCTTCACGCTCTGGCCGATCAGGTTGGCCACCATCTCCACGAAGCGTGCGCGCACCGCGAGCAGTCCGTCATCCAGCCGATTGGGCTGCAGGGCGAGTACACCCTGCAAGGCTCCACCGACGTGGATGGGCGCGGCGATGAAAGGCAGGCGCCGCTCGTAGATGCCGAGCCGGTTCAGGAAGCGCGGATTGGCCGACACCTGCGGCAGGGCCACGGTCTTGCCTTCTTCGAGGATCAGGCCCAGCACGCCTTCGCCGCTCTGATAGCGCACCGGCTCGAACTCCTGCTCCTCTATGCCTTGCACGGCATTCACGACCAGCTCGCCGGAGCTGGCATCGAGCACACTGATCATGCCGCGGGTGAGGCCGGCATTCTCTTCAAGTGCGCGCAGCACCTCCTGCGGTGCCAGCTTTACATCGAGCGAGCGGGACAGGATCACGCTCACCTTGTAGAGCGTTTCCATCAGCGTATGTTTCAGTGCGCCTTCGGCGTCCATGGCCATATCGTTACCTTCAGCTGCTTGTTCAGTCGGCAGGTGCGAGAGCGTTCCGCGCCTGCAGTGTCGTGGCCGGATTGAGCCGGCCCCACTCAGTCCTCAGTACCCGCCACCTCTTTTGATCGGCAAGACCAGTTTGGCGACGCAACCGCCCTGCGGCCCGCTGCTCAGTTCGATACCGCCGCCGTGATCCACGGCGACCTGCTGTGCCGACGAGAGCCCGGTGCCGAGGTGCTTGCCATGAGCCTTCTTGGTGCTCCAGAAAGGCTCGAAGGCTTTCAGGCACAACTCGGGCGCGAGGCCGGGGCCGCTGTCGGCAACTGTGATCTCGATGCATTCGGCATCCGCATGGGAGGCGATGGAGAGTTCGCGCAGCTGCCAGCCCTTGCTGTTCATGGCTTCGATGGCATTGTCGATGAGCGCCTTGAGCAGGCTGCGCAGGCGCGCTGGCGAGCCCTGCAGGCTGGGGAGCACCAGCTGTGGTGCCCAGCTCACGCTGACGCCGGCGGCAAGGAATTTCTGTGCCGAAAGATCCAGTACATCGCGCACCGCTTCATTCAGATTGACGCGGCTGAGGGCCGCACTGGTAGGCGCCGGCGCCGCGCTGCGCAAGGCTTCAAGGGCGCTCTGGCCGGCCTTCAGGGCTTCCGACAGGGCAGCCTGGGTGGGATCACAACCGCGCCGGCCCATCAGGTTCACCACCGATTCGAGCACGTTCAGCGGCCCCTCCATCTGGTAAACCGCCGCCGTCATGCTCTCGCGCAGACTCTGCTCGCGTTCTTCATCGGCCATCAACGCGTGCAGGGCTGCTACGCGGGCCTTCTCCTGTTCCATCACCTGGCGGCTCACATCGGTGGCGACCAGCAGCAGGCAGGGCAGGGGTTTGGGATCGAAGAAGGCGTCGGCGCTGTCGGGAGTGGCGGTGAGCCAGGTGCCCGAGCAGTTGTACCAGCGCGGGTTGCGCCACTGCGGATGATCGAGGCGCACCTGCTGGTCCGTGAAGGCCATGGCGCCTGGCTTGAAGGGGCCAAAGCCGCTGCCGATCTCGTGGCGCACGGCCTCGAGCAGCACGCTGGCCGCTTCGGTCATGCCCAGATCGGCGGTGAGGGCCTTGTAGGCGTGATTGTCGAGCAGTACCCGGTCTTCCATGTTGAGCAGTGCCAGCACCATTGGCGCGGTGTCCACCACGGATTCGATCAGGGCTTTCTGGTTGCGTACCGCGCACTCGAGGCGATGCATCTCGGTGATGTCGCGATGCAGGCCGAGGAAATGCACGATGTTGCCGTTGTCATCAAGCAGCGGCGAGATCGTCAGATCGGCGATGTACTGGCTGCCATCCTTGCGGCGATTCACGAGGCGGCCGCGCCAGGGCTGGCGGCTGGCGATCTGCTCCCACAGCGCGGCATACACCGGGCGCGGCGTGGTGTGGCTGGCGAGAATGGACTGAGGCTCGCCTACCGCGTCCTCCAGCTCGAAGCCTGTGTGCCGGGTGAAAGCCGGGTTGACATACTGGATCGTGGCATGCGGATCGGTGATCGAGATGGCGATGTCCGCCTGCTCGACAGCGGCCTGCAACAGATCCGCCGGGATGCCGGCGGCAGGGGAGGGGGTGGGCGTTTTCCTGGAGCGGGGCATGGCGGGCCTTTGCGTTGCGTTCATGCCTCTTGATGCAGATTTCATGCCCTGCACGCGAGGCTGCTGCGTATTCCTTGAGCCTGCTCAAGTCGGGTGTTTGTGTAGAGGCTTTGTTGCATCCGTTTGTCGCCTTGTCGTATCCCCGACAGAGTCCGACCCCGGTTCTGAGCACCTGTAGAGAGACCTGAAAGCCCCTGCCAGAAGGGGGACGGGCACCGTTGCGGTGCTCCGCGCACCGGCCTGGCACAGCTCATGCACCACAGCGACCAGGGGCTGAACGCAAGCGTGTGTTTGCCAGCCTGACATTGATTCCGGGAGAAACAGCTCCATGAGCGAATACCTGATCCTGCTGGTAACGACCGCGCTGGTGAACAACGTGGTGATGATGAAGTTCCTCGGTTTGTGTCCCTTCATGGGCGTATCGAAGAGTCTCGACAGCGCGCTTGGCATGGGCATGGCGACCACCTTCGTGATTACCGTGGCCTCCGCCGCGGCCTGGGTGCTTGATCACTTCCTGCTCTCGCCCTTTGGCCTGCAGTACCTGCGCATCCTGACCTTCATTGTGGTGATCGCCGCCACCGTGCAGTTCATCGAAGCGGTGATCAAGAAGAGCATGCCGGCGCTGTATCGCGCGCTAGGCATTTATCTGCCGTTGATCACCACCAACTGTGCGGTGCTCGGACTGGCGCTGCTGAATGTGCAGGAGGGCAACAGCTTCGTGAAGACGCTGGTGTATGCCTTCGGCTCCTCGCTGGGCTTCGTGCTGGTGATGGTGATGTTTGCCGGTCTGCGTGAGCGCCTGGCGCTGGTGCGCGTGCCTGACACCTTTGATGGCGTGCCGATCACCTTCGTACTCGCTGGTTTGCTGGCCATGGCTTTCATGGGCTTTGCCGGTCTGAATTTCGCCTGAGGAGACAGACATGATCGGAATCCTGAGTCTTAGTTTTCTTGGCCTCTTTCTGGGCCTGTTGCTGGGCTACGCCGCCAAGGTGTTTGCGGTGGAAGCCGATAGCGTGGCGGTGGAGCTGGCCGAAATGATGCCCGGCACCAACTGCGGCCAGTGTGGTCTCGCCGGTTGCACCGCAGCCGCCGAAGCGCTGGTGCGCGGTGAGGCGCCGGCCACGGTCTGTCCTGGCGGCGGGGTGGCGCTGGCTCAGGCCATTGCCGCCAAGCTGGGCATCGCCCTGAGTCTTGACGGGCTGGAGGACCCAGGTCCGCAGGTGGCGACAGTGGCTGAAGAGATCTGCATCGGTTGCGGCAAGTGCCTGAAGGGCTGCGCGACCGATGCCATCGTGGGGGCGGCCAAGCAGATCCACGGCGTGCTCGACGAGGCTTGCACGGGCTGCGGCGGTTGCATGGATCTATGTCCGACTGGCGCCATCGTGCTGCGGCCGTTGCCGCAGCAGTTGAAAGATTGGAACTGGGCTAAGCCCGCCTTTGCCTGAACGGAGACCGAAACATGGGCTTTCTCGACAAGATCACCGGCGTGAGCTGGGGCGTGCATCCGCATGACGATCACAAGCGACCGGCCGCAGATGTGCCGCTGCGTGTGATGCCGATTCCTGCCACGCTATGCGTGCCCTTGCTGCAACACGTGGGGGCGCCGGCCAAGCCGGTTGTCGCGGTGGGAGACAAGGTGCTGCGCGGCCAGCTGCTTGCTTCCGCCCAAGGCAACGTATCGGCCCCGGTGCATGCGCCGACCTCCGGTGTGGTGACGGCCATCGGACCGGTGATTGCGCCGCATCCTTCCGGCCTGCCTTTCGATGCGATCACGATAGCCTGCGATGGCGAAGATCAGGCGCTGCCCGCGAGCGAGATGCCCGATCCGCTGAGCCTGGCGCCGGACGAAGTGACACGCCAGATCGCAGCGGCCGGTATTGTCGGCCTCGGCGGTGCCACCTTCCCGTCGGCGCCCAAGGCCCAGCTCGGGCGCAAGCATGCGGTTGAGACCCTGATCATCAATGGCGGCGAGTGCGAGCCCTATCTTTCCAGCGATGATTGCGTGATGCGGGCGCGGGCTGTGGAGGTTGTTGATGGCATTCGCATTTTGATGCATGCCACCGGAGCGGCCAGCGCGCTGGTGGGTATTGAAGATAACAAGCCCGAAGCGATTGCCGCGATGCGCGCTGCCGCTAAGTCATTCGATGCCATCCGCATCTGTCCGGTGCCAGCGCGCTACCCGATGGGGTCGGACCGCCAACTGGTGGAAGTGCTCACCGGCAAGCAGGTGCCGGCCGGCGCGCGTACCGCCACGGTGGGTGTGTTGGTCAATAACGTCAGCACCTGTGCGGCGATCCACCGGGCCTTGCGCCACGGCGAGTCCTTGTATCGGCGCATCGTCACCGTCAACGGTGGCGCGGTGATGGATCCGGGCAATGTGCTCGCGCCGATCGGTGTGATGGTTGAGGACCTGCTGGCTTTCGTTGGCCTGAAAGAAACGCCGGCCCGCCTGGTGATGGGCGGACCCATGATGGGGGCCGCTCTGCCGCATGCTCTGGTGCCGACCGTGAAGGGCTGTGGCGGCATTCTTGCCCTCAGCGCTGCCGAGATCGCCAAGCCGGAGCCTTCGCCCTGCATTCGTTGCGGCAGCTGTGTATCGGCCTGCCCGATGGGGCTTTTGCCGCTGGAAATTGCGGCCCGGGTGAAGGCCGGGGATTACGACGGGGCCGATGCACAGAAGCTCGACGATTGCCTCGCGTGCGGCTGCTGCGCCTACGTATGCCCATCGCATCTTCCTCTGGTGCATGCCTTTTATCACGCCAAGGGCGAGCTATGGAAACGAGCCCAGCAGAAAAAGCGCAACGAGTTTACCAAGGGCCTGGCCCAGGCCCGCACTGCACGCCTTGAACGCGAGGCGCGCGAGCGTGCCGAAGCGGCTGCCCGACGCAAGGCCGAGCGTGCTGCCCAGCAAGCTGCGCAAGCCGCTGCTGCAGCGGAATGACACAAGGAGAAGTCCATGAATAGTCCGATTTCCACCGCCCTGCCATCCGTTGCCGCCTCGCCGCATGCCAAGGAGTTCTCCAGCGTTAGTACCGTGATGCTGAAGGTCATGCTGGCGCTGGCGCCTGCCACGCTGTGTGGCTTCTGGTACTTTGGCTGGCCCGCAATCAGTCTGTGGCTGCTCACCGTAGCCTCGGCCCTGGCCGGCGAAGCGGCTTGCCTTGTGCTGATGAAGAAGCTGGTGCGCCCCGCGCTGCTCGATGGCTCCGCGCTGCTTACCGGTTGGCTGTTGGCGATGTCCCTGCCACCTTGGGCGCCCTGGTGGATCGGCGTGGTCGGCGGCCTGTTCGCGACGGTGGTCGGCAAGCAGGCATTTGGGGGCCTCGGCTGCAACCTGTTCAACCCGGCCATGGTGGCGCGGGTGGCGCTGCTGGTGTCCTTCCCGGTGGTGATGACGGCCTGGGTCGGCCCGAGTGGTCAAAGTGCTTCGCCGGGGTTGGTCGAAAGTTTGTCGATTACTTTCGGTGGCAGCATCCCCGATGCTTATACCAGCGCCACCTTGCTGGGCCAGGCCAAGACGGAGCTCTCGCGCGGTGTCACGCTGCTGCAGACCTTCGCCCAGGGATTGCCGGTGAGCTTCTCCGGGCAGCGTCCCGGCAGCATGGGCGAGACCGGCATCGTGCTGCTCGCGGCTGGCGGCCTCGCCTTGCTGGCGATGCGCATCATCAGCTGGCATATCCCGCTGGCCATGTTGCTGGGCATCGCGATTCCGGCGTTGATCGGCCATGCCGTGAATCCGGCGCGCTATCTTGATGCAGGCGCTCACTTGCTCTCCGGCGCGGCGGTGCTCGGGGCTTTCTTCATTGCCACCGATTACGTGACTTCGCCTTCCTCGCGTGCAGGGCAACTGGTTTTCGGTGCTGGCTGTGGCTTCCTCACCTGGGTGATCCGCAGTTATGGCGGCTATCCGGAAGGCGTGGCCTTTGCCGTGCTGCTGATGAATGCCCTGGCGCCGGCGATCGACCGTCTGTGTCAGCCGCGCATCTATGGGCGTGACTGGCGTGGTAATCCCATCAAGCTGAACAAGGAGAAATGAGCATGCAGCTCACCCTGGAAAACCTCCGCGAGCGGATTCCCTATCACGGTGCCTTGCTCGGCTTCTTTACCTTGATGACGAGTGCCGCACTGATCGGAGCCAACCTCGTGACGCTGCCTGCCATCGAGCAGGCTGCGCGTGACGACCTCAAGGTTTCGCTGCTGCAGGTGCTGCCGGAAGGGCTGGCCGATAACGACTTGCTCGCCGATACGCTGAGTGTGGTGGATCAGGGCGTGAGCCGTACGGTCTATCGCGGTCGCAAGGCAGGGGCTTTTTCGGCGGCGGTGTTCGACTACAGCGCGCGTGGCTACGCTGGCGAAATCAAAGTGCTGATTGGCGTGGATGCGGCCGGCACGGTGATGGGCGTGCGGGTGCTCAAGCACGCCGAAACGCCGGGCCTGGGCGACAAGATCGAGGTTGCCAAGGCCGACTGGATTCGCAGCTTCGAGAAGAAGTCGCTGGAAAACCTGTCGCTGCCACGCTGGGCGGTGAAGAAGGATGGCGGTGAGTTCGATCAGTTCGCCGGCGCCACCATTACCCCGCGTGCGGTGGTGAAGGCGGTCAAGGAAGGTCTGCAGTTCTACGCCGCGCACCGCGCGGAAATTTCGGGAGAAGCCAAATGAGTGGTCAGATACAGAGTTTCTCGAAGCTGTTTCGTGACGGGCTGTGGGACCAGAACGTGGTCTTCGCCCAACTTCTCGCGATGTGCCCGACCATGGCGGTGACCACGTCCGGTACCAATGGGCTGGGCATGGGGCTGGCCACCACGGCGGTGCTGGTGGTGTCGAACATGCTGATTTCCGCGATCCGCGATTTTGTGTCGGATCAGGTACGCATCCCGGTCTTCGTGGTGGTGATTGCGACCCTGGTGACCTTGGTCGATATGTCGCTGAACGCTTGGCTGCACGAGCTTTACAAGGTGCTGGGCCTGTTCATCGCACTGATTGTGGTGAACTGCGCGATTCTCGGCCGCGCCGAAGCTTTTGCTTTCAAGAATGGCGTGATTGCTTCTGCGGTGGATGGGCTGGCGATGGGCCTGGGTTTCACCCTGGCACTGACAACAATGGGCCTTGTGCGTGAGCTGATTGGCAGCGGCACGCTTTTCGCCCAGGCCAGCCTGCTGCTCGGGCCGGCTTTCTCCTTCCTCGAAGTGAAGGTGATCCCGGACTATGGTGGCGTGCTGATGATGATCCTGCCGCCGGGCGGCTTCCTGGTGCTCGGGGGGCTGCTGGCTGTGAAGCGCCTGATCGACCAGCGCGTGGCCAAACCCGCATGCCCGGCGCCCGCAGCGCATTGCGCCTGAGTGTGTTTCTTAGAAGCTGTTCACGTTCTGTAGCGAGAGGCTGTCAGCAGGGTGAGAAGTAGCGCTGGAACCAGAGTTTATGTTGATCAATGAGGATTCCGAGCAGCGCATGAGCCCTGATCACGGCCTCGCAGCAAGATCGGAAACAGCTTCTTGGTCCTGAGCCTGCTTCCTGGACGGATGCGGGATGCTTCAAGAAGTCGCGCTGCGACTTTCACGCCAAAAGGAGAGAGTCATGAAAGTAGCCGTTGCCTACCATGAGCCGGGTGTGCAGTCCTGGCAGCATATCGAGTTGCCGGAGGGCGCGAAGGTACAGGAAGCCATTGATGTGTCGGGCGTTCTGCAGAAGTATCCGCAGATTGATCTTGCCCGCCAGCGCGTGGGTGTGTTCGGCAAGGCGGTGAAGCTGGATGCGCCGCTGCGTGCCGGTGACCGGGTCGAGATTTATCGCCCGATCGTGTGCGATCCGCTGACGGTGCCGCGCCGGCCTGGCTTTGAACTGGATACAGAGGAGTGACAAGGCAGTGACGCTCATCGCGGATCGGCGGAAAGTCACCCATTGTTGCCAAATAGTTACGCTGCGTCTGCGCCGCTCTGGCTTATCCTCCGCGCCTTGCAGTTCAACATCCTCCGTTTCATGAGCCTCAAGTTCCGCCCCGCCCAACTTTCAGACCTGCCTGAGCTCGCCGCCCTGCTGGCGCAGCTGTTTGCCATCGAGAAGGATTTCGCTGCCGATGCCAGCCGCCAGCTGGCTGCCCTCAAGCTGATGCTGCCGCGTGAGGACATTCTTCTGTGGGTGGCCGAGGAGAGCATTGCTGATGAAAGCCAAGTCGTCGGCTTCTGTTCTGTGCAGAGCCTGATTTCTACTGCCGAGGGCGGGCCGGCCGGATTGGTCGAGGATCTGGTGGTACGCGAAGGCTGGCGCGGTGCCGGCATCGGCCGCCGCCTGCTTGATGGGGCTGAAGCCTGGGCGCGCCGGCGTGGCATGAGCCGGCTGCAACTGCTGGCTGACGAAGACAATGCCCCGGCGCTGGAGTTCTACCGCCATCTTGGTTGGACGCGTAGCAATATGCGTAATCTGCGCAAGATCCTGCGCGACTGATTTCCGGCTTCCGGGTGTCAGCCCGGAAGCCGTGTAAGACCGCTTCCTACAAGGCTTTGCGCCCTGGCAGAAATTGCCGATTCACCCCGCCGAATTGCCGCGTTTTTACCGTTTTGTTCCGTTTCTTGCCGGCCTCCCGCAGGGCGAATAATCCAGCCGTGGAAACCGCGTTCATGCGTTTCCCGGATGGATCTGGCAAGCGGAGGTGGCGTCATGGTGAAGGTCAAACGGTATGTGGGGAAAACGGCGCGTGAGGCGCTGGCGGCACTGAAGGCGGATCTGGGACCGGATGCCGTGGTGTTGTCCAATCGTGCGGTGGAAGGCGGGGTGGAAATTGTTGCCCTGCCGGCCGAGCAGATGGGTGAACTCTCCGCCACCGTGCAGCAGGCTCGCGCTCCGCAGCCCGTCGCTCCGGCTCCGCGCCCGGTGGCTGCGCCAGCAGCGCGATCGCCCGCTAGAGCAGCGACGCAGCGTGTTGAAGCCGATGAAGAGGACGATTTCACGGTCACCCTCGGTCAGCATATTGCCCGTCTCTCGCGTGAGAACGCCGCCCAGAGCCTTCCTCCGCGCAGCCGTCCGCAAGCGAGCTTTGAAGCCGATCTTGGCGCCCGGCGCGCCGATGAGCCGGTCGGGCGTCAGCTTGATGTGCGTCCTTTTACGCCGCCTCGTGTGCAGCCTAATGGTGAGCCCTGGAGCGAGCCGGCCGCTGCGGCCCCTGCCCGCGAAGAGCCCCGTTCCCAGCCAGCAGTCAGGCCTGCCAATCCCCGCTTGGGCGCATCGATCGGGCAGATAGAGCGTGATGCTCATATCGATGCGCTGGAGGCTTCCAACGCCCGCATGGCCGAGGAGCTTGGCTCGATCAAGGGCATGCTGGAGCGCCAGTTGGCCGGCTTTGCCTGGAGTGAGCTGTCGCGTCAGGCGCCGGCACGCACCCAGATGATGAGCGAGCTGCTCGAGTCCGGTTTTTCGGCCAAGCTGGCCCGCAACCTGACCGAGGGGGTCAATGGCGAGCTCGGCACGAGCGAGGTTCGCAACGAGATCCGCAATCGCCTTGCGCGCCGTCTCAAGCTGGTCGATAGCGATGCCGACCTGATCGAGCGCGGTGGCGTGTATGCCCTGGTTGGCCCGACCGGGGTGGGCAAGACCACCACCGCCGCCAAGCTCGCCGCACGCTGCGTGGTGCGCCACGGCGCCGACAAGCTGGCCTTGATCACCACCGATGGCTACCGGATCGGCGCTCATGAGCAGCTCCGCATCTACGGCCGCATCCTTGGCGTGGCCGTGCACGTGGTGCGCGATGCGGCCGATCTGCGCCAGACCCTGCAGGATCTGCGCAACAAGCACATGGTGCTGATCGACACCATTGGTATGAGCCAGCGCGACAAGATGGTCGTCGAGCAGGCGGCCATGCTGACCTCTGCCGGTGTCGTGCGACGCCTGCTGGTGCTGAATGCCACTTCACGCGGCGACACACTGGATGACGTGGTGGCCGCCTATGATGGCCCGGATCTTGCGGGATGCATCCTGAGCAAGGTCGATGAAGCTGCTTCGCTGGCGCCGGTGCTGGATGTGGCGATGCGCCGCGAACTGCAGGTGTATTACGTGGCCAATGGTCAGCGGGTGCCCGAGGATCTGCATCTGCCCAACCGGGGTTATCTTGTGCACCGTGCCTTGCGTGAGTTGAAGGCTGATTCGCCTTACAAGCTCGAGTCGCTCGACGCCTGCATGCTGATGGCCGCCACGCCGGAAAGCAGCAGCCATCAGCGGGCCAACGCAGGAGGAGGCTTTCGATGAATGACATCATGCAGCGTGCTGCCAGGGTGAGTCGCCAGGTCGATCAGGCCGACGGCCTGCGCCGCCTGCTGCATGCGGCGCCGCCCGAGGTGCTGGCGGTGCTGCCCTGTGGTGGTGGTGCCAGCCGCTGGCTGGCTGCGCAGTTGCGGGTGAGGGCTGAGAGTGGCTTGCGTCTGTTGGTGCTCGAAGAGCGCTTGGCCGCCGGCAACATGGGGGACTGCCTGGGGCGTAATCCACGCTTCGATCTGCGCATGGCGGTGGAAGGCTTGATGCCGGCTTCCAGCTGCCTGGTTGAAGCCCAGCCCGGGCTGGAGATCGCGCAGGTGGCGGCGCTGGTCGAGCAGCTTGGCAGTGAGCGCATCTTCAATCAGCGGGCTATCGAACAGCTGCGCGGTCTGCGTGCCGGGCACGATGAGTGGGTGATCGTGGCCCAGCCGGCCGAGTTGCGCAGCCTCTCGGCGCTGGCTTTTGCCGCGCCGCGCCTGCTTTTGCTGCTGGATGCCCAGCCGATGTCCATCACCACTGCTTATGCCAGTCTCAAGCGCCTGTGTCAGGCTGGTGGCGAGCGACATGTGTCGGTGTGTTTCACGCAGCCCCCGGGGCCTCGTGAGCAAGGGCTTCTGACGAGCTTCTGCGAGACGGCGCTGAACAGGCTGGAGCTGCCCTTGCAGCCGGTTTCGAGTCTCGGTGAGGCTTTGCGCGAGCGTGCCCGAGAGACTGGGGAAAGTGCCGATGCTTTCATCGAGCGGCTGGTCCAGACTACAAGCGGTGCCACCCGCTTGCATGGCAGGGGGCCGGGGCGCGTGTGAGTCTTAGAAACCGCGCCGGCGAAGATGGAATAAGGCGGAACACACCGGGCTTTTCCAGCCGTCACGGCGTGCAGAAGTCTGCACAATGGTGACAAAGAGCTTTCAGGCGCCGCAATCTCCGGGAGCGGCACAGAGCCTGGATCGAACCGAAGGAAAGAGGTCGCCATGTACAACGCAGCTGGAACACTGGACAAGAACCAGCTCATTACGCGCTATGCGCCGCTGGTCAAGCGGATTGCCTACCATCTGATGGCCAAACTGCCGGCCAGCGTGCAGGTGGAAGACATCATCCAGAACGGCATGATGGGCTTGCTGGATGCCATTACGCGCTATGAGGAAGGGCTCGGCGCGCAATTTGAGACTTATGCCGTGCAGCGCATCCGGGGTGCCATGCTCGATGGCCTGCGTGAAAACGACTGGTTGCCACGCAGCCTGCGCCGCGAGATGCGCCGCATCGAGGGTGCGGTGCATACCCTGGAACAGCAGCATGGCCGTCAGCCCACCGAGGGCGAACTCGCCGCACTGCTCGACATGCAGCTGCCCGAGTACCAGAAGATGCTGCAGGAAGCGCGTGGCTACCAGTTGGTCTATTTCGAGGACTTCGGCGACGACGATGAGGATGATTTCCTCGAGCGCCATATCGTTGGCGAAGGGGCTGATCCTCTTAACCTGCTTGAGGACGCCAACATGCGCAAGATTCTCATCCAGGCCATCGAGGATCTACCTGATCGCGAAAAGATGGTTATGGGCCTCTACTACGAGGAAGACATGAACCTGCGTGAAATCGGCGAGGTGCTGGGCGTCTCCGAATCCCGTGTGTGTCAGCTTCACAGCCAGGCTATTGCCCGTCTGCGTTCGCGTATCTCGGGTGGGCGCGAAACCTCCCGTGGGCGTCAGCGCCGCGCGGCTGCGGCCTGAGCGGAGGCTGAGCGAGCATGGATCTGGTCAGCATTGCCGGTCTCCTGCTGGGCGTGCTGGCCATCGTTCTGGGCCAGATCTTCGAGGGCGGGCATATCGGCTCACTGGTGCAGCCTACCGCCTTCCTGATCGTGATCGGCGGCACCCTTGGTGCCGTGATGCTGCAGAGCCCCTGGAAAACCTTCCGCACTGGCTTGCGGATGGTCAAATGGGTTTTCAGACCGCCGCTGCCGCATTTACCGGACATTATCGCCCAGGTCGTGAGCTGGAGCGGGGTGGCGCGCAAGGAAGGCCTGCTGGCACTTGAGTCCCGCATCGATCCACACCCGGATCCCTTCGTACGCAAAGGCCTGCAATTGTTGGTCGACGGCGTCGAGCCCGAGCGCATCCGTGCAGTGCTGGAGGTGGATATTTCTGCCTGGGAAGCGGATCTGAAGCGCTCCACCAAGATCTGGGAAGCCGCTGGTGGCTATGCCCCCACCATTGGAATTCTCGGTGCGGTGATGGGCTTGATCCATGTGATGGAGAACCTCTCAGATCCTTCCAAACTCGGCGCTGGGATTGCCGTGGCTTTCGTCGCAACGATCTACGGCGTGGGTTCGGCCAACCTGATCTTCCTGCCGGTGGCCAAGAAGTTGCAGGCCACCGTGGCTGATCTGGTGGCTGTGCGCGAGATGATCATCGACGGCCTGATCGGCATTGCGCATGGGGACAACCCCCGCCTGATCGAGGCGCGCCTGCAGGGTTACATCGTCTGAGGCTAGCCTACAGGGCCCAGAACACGAATACGCCGAGGGTTTCCTGGCTGTCGTTTTCCAATCCGTGGCTCTGGCCGATCTTGGTCAGGATTACGTCTCCAGCCTTCACGCGGCGCGTTTCACCATCGATGCGCAAGAGGCCTTCACCGTACTGGATTGCATACACTTCCTCGCGTGCATCATGGTGATCGTGTTCGCCGATTGAACTGCCGGGCGGCAATTCAGTAAAGGCGATGTAGCGCAGGCCTGAGGCGAAATCCTCTGTCCCGAAGAGCTTGCGGCTGAGCGCCTTGCCTTTGCCTTCATGGATGGGTTTCTCGATGGCGGGCGTGCTGTGAAGGTTGCGGATCTGCATGGTGCTTGGGCGTGAAACTGAAATTTATAGTGAAGGAGAAGAGCAATGAAAACCGCGCTGGCTCTTGTGCTGACTTCAATGATGATAGTGGCTTTGCCGGCTGCGGCCAAAAAGGAAGGTCACGGCAATCCTCATGCGCAGGATGATGCTTACAGTCAGGGCGGAAAACCAGCCAAGGAGGGCAAATCCAAGGATGGCGGTGGTGATGCTGTCTCCATCAGCATCTCGGCTGGCATCTCGGTGGGAGGTGCACGTGATATCGCCCGCGATGTCGGCATCCGACCGGGTACCTATCAGTCGCTGCCCCCGGGCATGCACAACCGGCTCGCCAAGGGCAAACCCTTGCCGCCCGGGATTGCCAAGAAACAGGTCAATCCGCAGATGCTGGCGCGCCTGCCGGCGCACCCCGGCCATGAATGGCTGGTGATCGGTATCGATCTGGTGCTGGTGAATATCCAGACAAAGATTCCGGTGGATATTCTGCCCGGCGTGTTCTGAGCGTATCTGGCATACCCCTTGGTACGGCTGCGTTGGAGCAGGTCGCTGTTTAGACTCGAGCCGGCGTGCACAAGGTGCATATCAACAAGGGGAAATGCATGAAACAGGTCATGGCTGCTGTACTGCTGACTATGCTGGCGCTGCCGGCTTTTGCAGCGAAAGATTGTGCAGAACTCAAGGGCGAGATCGAAGCCAGGATTCAGAGCCACGGTGTGAAGAGCTTTACGCTGGAAATCGTGGAAAAGGGCAAGGGTGGCGAGGCTAAGGTCGTAGGCGCTTGCGAGGGCGGCACGAAGGAAATCACCTACGTGCGTCAGTGAGGCAGCAGCGTCTGGACAAAGAAAAAGGGCCGCAAGGCCCTTTTTCTTTGTCCGTTATCCGGCTGCTATTTGTAGCCGCGAAAGCCTTCGAGCAGCAGCACACTGGCTTCGCGTTTGAGTCCTGGCTCTACTTCCACCACGATGCGCGCAATCTGTTCGCTGCGCGCAAAGCGGCTGGCCACCGACGAGTTGTCGTTGCGTGTGACCAGCAGCATCGGGCGGCTGCTCGGCTCGTCGCGTAGCGGCACGCTCAGCTGGTAGTGGTCCGCCGGGTGCGGCAGCGGCGCCCAGGCCGCGTGCTCGGGTTTCAGGTCGCGCAGTTCATACAGCATGTGCGCCATCATCGTGCGGTCTTCCGCCAGCAGCAGCGCGCCGGGGTGGGCGGCGAGCAGCGGGCGGACTTCAGTCGCCAGCTGGTCCCAGCCCTTGGCGCGTTTGAGCGGATCGAGCTTTGCGGGCTGAGCCTCGCCGCGCAGCGCGAAGTAGTCCCCCAGATGGTAGGCACCGAGCATCAGGACGACGTTCAGCGCCATGGCCCCCACCCACCAGCGGTTCTTCAGGCGCGCGAGCCACTTCACGCCGAGCAGCAGGGCCGTCAGCAAGGCCGGGGCGGCCCAGTTGCCGTTGGCTTCCGAGCGCATGGCCTGCAGGAAAACGATGCCCAGCAGCGGCAGCGAAAAGGCCAGCACGAACTGGTAGCGCGCATCGCGCCACTTGCGCAGGGCCAGCAGCAGGCCGCCGATGAAGGCGAAGGCAAAACCGGGGCCGAGCGAGCCGACCTGGGCCAGCAGGAATTCGCCCAGATTGCCGCTCTTGTCGTTGCCTGCCACGTGGGTGATGTCGGCCGTATGGCGAAGGGTGGGGAAGTCGTTGGCCCAGTTCCAAACGATGTTGGGCAGCACGATCAGGCTGGCCAGCACGATCGCTGCCCACAGGCCGGGGTGTGCGAACACGCGGCGCCGCTTGGCGTCGCCCAAGAGATACAGCGTGGCTGAGGCCGCAAAGGCTGCCATGGTGTATTTGGCCATGATCCCGATGCCGACTACGGCGCCCAGCAGCAACCAGTCGCGTAGGCGGTCGCGCTCGATGGCGTGCAGCAGGCACAGCATGGCGGCTGCCCAGCAGAACAGCAGTGGCGCATCGGTGGAGACCGCCAGCCCCAGCGCCGAGACGATCGGGATCAGCGCGAAGGCCAGACCGGTGCGAAAACCGATGCGCGCGTCGAAGAGGCGCTCGCCGAGACGGAACATCAACCAGGCGGTGGCGGGGTAGAGCAGCAGCGAGGGCAGTTTCACCGCCAGCAGGCCATCGCCGAACACGGCGGTGCTGGCCGCGATCAGCCAGGCCACCACAGGCGGCTTGGAGAAGTAGCCCCAGTCCAGGTTCTGGGCCCAGGTCCAGTACTGTGCTTCGTCGATGTAGAGCGTCACGCCCAGACGCGGGATGATCCACAAGCGATAGGCCGTCAGCAGCGCCAGCAGGAGCAGCAGCAGCCAGGCCTGGGCCAGACGCGTGCTGGGCTTGGCCTCTTCGCTGGCGAAGCGGATGCGGGTCCAGTCTTCCATTACTTCACCCGCACCAGCACCACGCCACCTTCGCGATACAACTCGTCGACCGGGGTGCCTGCCGGCAGGCGGTCCGTGCGGGTCAGCGCGATCTGGCCCGGCCGGGCCTGCACCGTAGGCGTTACGCGCTGGCTGTAGACCGAGAAACTCGGCGCATGGAAATTCCACAGCACGGTCGGTTCGTCGTACTGGCGCGCGGCGAGCCCTGCGCGCTTCACCGGCCCCTGCAGCACGTCTCCCATGAAGGGAGCGATGGCCAGCGCCAGCAGCAAGGTGTTGAGGCAGGCTATGGCCAGCACGCGCCGGGCCGGGTCGAAGGGCAGGCGCAATGCGGCTGCGCTGCCCAGCAGGGCCAGGGCCGTGAGCGGGTAGTAAGCGGCGGGGATCGCTTCGGCGATGCGTGATACCTGAGCCAGGTAGTAGCTGTCGCGCACCCAGCCGGCCTGGGCGCTCAGGGCAAGCAGGCTGGGCAGGGCGATGAAGAACAGCATCAGGCCGAACAGGGGCAGGGCGCCGAGGAAGACCGATTTCACCCGTTCGCGATGCAGGGCCAGCAGCACGAAGAGCGGCGTGCAGCCATACAGCGCGTAGTGCGGCAGTTTTGTGCCGGAGAGCGAGAAGAAAGCAGTGACGAAAATGAACCAGACCCACAAGAAGCGCGGCAGCGGTTCTTTCCAGTCTTCGGGCAGGCGGCGCACCGAGGCGATCAGCCAGCTCAGCCAGGGCAGCAGCAGCACCGGAATCATCAGCACGTAGTAGAACAGGCTGCCGGAGTGGCCTTCCATGGAGCCGGAGAAACGCTCCACGTTGTGCTTGAGGATGAAGCCGTTGATGAAATCCTGACCGTGGATGGCGAGCGCGGCGGCATACCAGGGCACGGTCACGGCGAGCAGGATTGCCCAGCCGGCCGGGTTGAACACGCTGCGCAGCCAGTCACGGAAGCGCCCGGTGCTGAGACAGTAGAGCAGGGTGGTGGCGCCCGGCACCAGCAGCGCGATCGGGCCCTTGGTGAGCACGCCCAGCCCGATCCACAGGTAGCTGCGCAGGAGCGGCGCACGCTGGCCGGATTCGAGGTGACGCCAGCCATCCAGCAAGGCCAGTGCAAGCAGCATGTTCAGCAGCGCATCCGCAGTGGCGGCACGGCCGATCACGTGCACACCAAGGCTGGTCGCGGCGATGCCGCAGGCCAGCACGCCGGCGGCGCGACCAAAGCGCTGCCAGGCGAAGAGGCCCACCGCATAGCACCAGGCCGAGGCGGCCAGCGCCGAGGGCAGACGGAAGCTCCACTCATTCGGACCGAACAGCCATACGAAGACGGCCTGACACCAGTAGATCAGGATCGGCTTGTCAAAGCGCGGCGCGCCATTGAGCCAGGTCGACAGGAAATCGTGGCGCACGAACATCTCGCGCGTGGCTTCCGAGAAGGCGCCTTCGTCCACGTCGAAGAGCGGCGCGCCGCCCAGGTTCATCAGGAACAGGACGGCGGGCAGCAGGAACAGAAGCCAGCGTGCCGAGCCCGCAGGGGTATTGCCGGAAACTTGCATCGCGTGGTTCAGCCCTTGTGCCAGGCTTCGTCGGCCGTCAGATTGTCCGGGTTGCGCACCTGATAGAGCTTGCCGGCGCCGGACTCGAAGTAGATGCGCGCGAGCGTTTCACCGAGGATGCCGGAGAGGATGAACTGCACGGCCATGATGATCGAGAAGAAGCCGACCATCAGCAGCGGGCGGGTGCCGATGTTTTCGTGGCCGACGAACTTGAGGAAAGCCATGTAGGCGAGGATCAGGCTGCCGATGCCGCCGAGGATCAGACCGGCGCCGCCGAAGAAGTGGCCGGGGCGGGCGCGGAAACGCATGAAGAAGTAGACCGAGATCAGGTCGAGGATCACGCGGAAGGTGCGCGAGATGCCGTACTTGGATTCGCCGTGGATACGGGCGTGGTGATTGACGACTTCCTCGGCGATGCGGCGCGGCGTGGTGACGGTGGCCAGCCAGGCCGGGATGAAACGGTGCATTTCGCCGTAGAGGCGCACATGCTTCAGCACCTCGGCGCGGAAGGCCTTGAGGCTGCAGCCGTAGTCATTCAGCGTGACGCCGGTGATGCGGGCGATCAGGCGGTTGGCAATGCGCGAGGGGATCTTGCGCAGGAAGAGGCCGTCCTTGCGGTTCTTGCGCCAGCCGGCAACCATGTCCAGATCTTCGTTCAGGAGGCGGCCGACCATGCGCGGGATATCCGCCGGATCGTTCTGCAGGTCGCCATCGAGGGTGACGATCACCGAGCCGCGCGCGGCGTCGATGCCGGCCTGCATGGCAGCGGTCTGGCGGAAATTGCGCATCAGTTCGACGGTGCGCACATGCGGGCCGAACTTGGCGCCGACGCGGCGCAGTTCGTTGGGGGTGGCGTCCGAGCTGCCGTCATCCACCAGGATCAGCTCCCAGGGATGGGCATAGCCGGCAAGGCCTTCATGCACGCGGGTGATCATCGGCTCGACGTTGTCGGCCTCGTTGTACATCGGGATCACGATGGACAGGGTGTGGGCCGGGATGGAAATCGGTTCGCTCATGGTGCGGAGGTCTCGGGTTTTGAATCGGTTTGAGGATCGGCGGCTGTTGTTGCAGCGGGCAGGAAGGCCAGAGCCAGTGCGCCGGCTGCCAGCGAGCAGGCGATCACGAAAAGGTGCAGAACCAGCGCGGCATTGAGGCCGGCGGCGAAGGGAATGCCATGCGGGGCGAGCAGGGCTGCACCACCGGCTTCGTAGGTGCCGAAGCCGGCTACGCCCTGGATCGGCAGGATGGCGGCGAGCTCCACGCCCAGCGCGCCGGCCAGCCCGGTGAGCAGGCCGGCCTGCACCAGCGCGGCGAGCAGCCAGGCTTGCGCGGCCAGCTTTACGGACCAGTTGGCCAGGGTCCACAGCCAGCCGCGGCCGTGATGGCGCGTGGACTCGGCCAGTGCTGTGCGCACGCGATGCACGGTGCTGGCGAGCTTGCCTGCCTTGGCCTCGATTTCGGGGTGGCGTGCGGCCCAGGCCGGGATCAGCCAAGCGGCGAAGATGACGGCGGCGATCCACAGTGCGCGTAGCGCCGGGTGCAGGTCCGGCCAGATGAAGGCGGCCAGTGCCAGCACCACGAAGGCGTCCTGGATGCGTAGCCACAGCAGCGCTACGACGGCACGGGTGGTCGGCACGCCGAACCAGCGGGACAGCAGGATCGGGAAGGTGGCCTCACCGCTGCGGAAGGGCAGGATGTTGATGGAGGCGTTATGCAGGAGTGTGAGGCGCAGGATAGCGGCGAAACGTGCGCCGGTTTCTTCCGCAAACTCGTCATGCACGCGGGCTGCACGTAATAGATAGCTGGCTGCGAAAGCGACAACGGCCAAAGCAATGTCCAGCCCCCTGATCTGCGCCAGTGCGGTGCCCAGATCCTGCCAGCGCGCACCCGCCAGCACCCAGGCCAGCAAGGCGAGGCTAATGGTCAGACCCAGTATGCGTTTGATCCAGGTCTTCAAGAGCGTAGCTCCGCGTGCCGATTGATACAAAACACGGGTAGCATCGGGCCGCGACTGGCTGGGTGGCGCATCTGGAATCAGGCTTGCGGCCCGGAGATTGCTTGAAGGAGTGCGGATTTTAGCATCGGGCCGCGTTGGCCGCCCCATTTCAATCCGCCAGCTTCTTTCTGCTTGAAGTACCCCCCAAAAACATCGAAAACAATGAGCGACTCTTTCATTACCCCTGCTTCTGAAGCAGCGGCCAAACCTGGCCTGGAATCGGACGAACTGCGCTTCATCCAGCGTGTGGCGCGTCTGCTGCTGCAATACAACATGCGCACCGCTTCCCTGCGTGAGCGTATCGAGGAAATCGGCATGGCCCTGTGGCTGCCGCTGCAAGTGCATATTGGCTACCGCACGGTAACGGTGTTTGCGCCTGATGGGGTGACCGTACATGCGCAGGCACCGGAGTTCCGCATCAACGTAGCGGTGAGTGCCCAGGTGAATCTCACCATCGATAAAGTGTGTGCCGGCAAGCTGAGTTTGCCCGAAGCGATCCGCATTCTTGATGAGGTGGAGAAGAGCGCCGGGCGGCATGATCGCTGGACACTGTCCGTGATGTTCGGCCTTGCCGCCGGCGCGCTGGCCTGGCTGCTGTCGGCGGACTGGGGCGGAATGGCGGTGATTGCACTGTCTTCTGCGGTGGGCATGCTGGTGCGCCAGGAAATGCATAAGCACCATCCGGTGCTCTTTGCGTTGCCGTTCGTGGCGGCGCTGATCGGCTCCTTGATGGGAGGGCTGGTGATTCAGCTGGGCTGGACCGAGACCCCCGGCATCTGCCTGATCGTGCCGGCACTGATGTTGGTGCCGGGGCCGCATCTGATCAATGGCCTCTACGACATGATCGAGAACAATATGCAGACCGGCATTCCGCGCCTCGGCCTGGCGGCCGGCATTCTGGTGGCTGCGGCGATGGGTATTTTCCTCGGCGGCTGGATCACCCTGGGAATGACCACCGTGCCAATCTATAAAGGCATCGTGCTGGCGCCCATTCCGCTGTGGCAGGACGTGCTGCTTGCCGGTGTGGCCGCTTGCGGCTTCGGCGCTTTCTACAATGCCCCCTGGCGCGTGTTGTGGACTTCCATCCTGTGCGGCATGGTGGGGCATGGGGTGCGCTTCCTGTGCCTCAAGCAGGGCATGCAGATCGAGATTGCGACCCTGTTTGCCTGTCTGGCCATTGGCTTCATGGCGATCCGCTGGGTCTCGTCGATGCGCATTCCGTTTGCGGCCGTGGCCTTTGCCGGTGCTGTGCCGATGATGCCAGGGGTGCTGATGTTCCAGACCATTGGTGGGGCGATGGATATTTCATTTGCCGGTGCGAATGCGCCGGTGACACTGGTATCGACGACACTGGCCAGTGGTTTCAAGGCAGCTTTCGTGGTGGGGGGCATGGGCATGGGCTTGCTGGCGGGAGCCTGGGTCGGTGCGCACTGTTTCCGTTTGCTGGAGGGCTTGCGCAAATGACGCAGAGAATTGTCCTGATCGGAGCGCCGACCGATATCGGTGCGGGAGCCCGTGGTGCCTCGATGGGGCCAGAAGCCCTGCGTGTGGCGGACATCAAGCCGATCCTGGAAAGCCATGGATTGAGCGTTGAAGATCACGGCAATTTAGCCGGGCCGACCAATCCTTGGCTACCGCCGGTGGCAGGCTACCGGCATTTGGCTGAGGTGATTGAGTGGAATCGTGCTGTACACGACGCGATGCTGGCGGCGCTGCAGGCTGGGCAATTGCCTATCCTGCTGGGCGGTGACCATTCGCTGGCGGTCGGCTCGATCAGCGCAGTGGCGCGCCACTGCCGGGCGGTTGGCAAGAAGCTGCGGGTGCTGTGGCTGGATGCGCATGCCGATTTCAACACCTCCACCATCACTCCGAGCGGCAATCTGCACGGCATGCCGGTGGCCTGCCTGTGCGGCCACGGCCCGGCTGAACTGGTTTCGATGTCGGATCAGGTGCCGGCCATCGAGCCCTGGAATATCTACCAGATCGGTATCCGTTCGGTGGATCAGGGGGAGAAGCGCTTCGTGCACGAGATGGGGCTGGATGTGTTCGACATGCGCTTCATTGACGAGAACGGCATGCGCCACACCATGGAACAGGCGCTGCTGGGCCTGGACGACAATACCCATCTGCATGTGAGTTTCGATGTGGACTTCCTTGACCCGGAAATTGCGCCGGGTGTGGGGACCTTGGTGCCGGGCGGGCCGACTTACCGCGAAGCTCAGTTGTGCATGGAAATGATCGCAGATACCGGGCGGCTCGCTTCACTGGACGTGGTGGAGCTGAACCCGGCGCTGGATGTGCGCAACAAGACGGCGGATCTGGCGGTGGATCTGATCGAAAGCCTGTTCGGCAAATCCACCCTGATGCGCAGGAGCTGAGATAGCGCCAGCCGGAGCCGCGTCTCAGTGATGTGGGGCTGCGTCCTGTGCCTGGTCGCCTCGCTCATGGGCAGAAAGCGCCCACATGATTTCCAGATCAAACTGGCGTAGCGGGCGTTGCTCCTGCGTGACCACGGCGTGCCAGGCGCGCGCAAGTTCTGAAGCCTCTTCGACTTGATGAACCTCTTCAAGCAGAAGGGGGGCGTCAGTGTTGATACTGCGCAGGAAAAAACCACGTGAATCGGCGATGGCAATGCCGACCCCTGCTAGCAGCATGGCACCTGCGGTGAATTCCCAGAGGGTTTCAACCAGGGCCGAGTTGGTCTGGATCAGCGAGCCAGCGATCACTGCCAGCAACAGGATCGGCGCGATGGCGGCGAGCGTGGTGGAGATGCGACGCCAGCGCAGGGCCTGGGCATCAATGCTGGTGGCTTTGCCAAGATACTGGCGGGCAAGGCGCACCGAGCGGGCTGCGTGCGGCGCAGCAAGATCGAGAAGTTGTTGAGCGGAGTGAGACATTGCAGATGAAGCAGAAAGGAAAATCGGTCAGCTCGGACAGTTGAGTCCGTAGGCGCGGAAGATAGCCTTGGCGGCTTCGGTTTCTTCGGGCTTGGGCGTTGGTGTATCGGTCAGCTCGTACTTCATGCCGAGCTGCTCCCACTTGAAGCGGCCCAACTGATGGAAGGGCAGTACGTCCACGCGCTCCACATTGCCCAGCGACGCGGCAAATGCGGCCACGCCCTTGATGTTGTCCGGCGCATCGGTGTGGCCCGGCACGAGGACGAAGCGCACCCACATCGGGCGGCCGCGTGCAGCGAGGCGGCGGGCAAAATTGAGTACCGGCTCGACTTGCTTGGCGGTGACCTTGAGGTGAGTCTCCGGATCCCAGCTCTTGAGGTCCAGCAGGAAGAGATCAATCTGGGAAAGGTCGGCATCGCTGAGGCGATCACCGAGGTAGCCGTTGGTGTCCAAGCAGGTGTGGATGCCCATTTCGCGAGCACCGCGGATGATGTTCATCACGAAGGGCGCTTGGACCAGAGGTTCGCCGCCGGAGATGGTGAGGCCGCCGCCCGAGAAGCGCAGGTAGTCCTTGTACTTCTTCAACTCGTCGAGAATGTCATCAGCGCAGACGACCTGGCCGTGCTTCAGTTTCCAGGTGTCCGGGTTGTGGCAGTAGGTGCAGCGAAATTCGCAGCCAGTGGTCCAGAACACTACGCGCATGCCAGGGCCGTCCACGGCCGAACCGGTTTCTTCTGAATGCAGGAAGCCCCAGCGCCCCTCCTGGGCAAGGCGCTCGGCATCGGCGTCGTCCATGTTGCTGTCGAGGGCGCGCAACTCGAAACGGCTGCCTTTGAGCGGGCGTTCGATCTTGTGTTCAGTACTCATCAGTCGGGAGTCCGGAAAAAAAAGTCCCGACACCGCTTCCGCAGTGCCGAGACTTGATTGTGACGGAAGTTTGATACTCCGCCTACGGGGTTCGATCAAACCCCGCTGTCATGTGCTGATCAAACTTCGCCGTGGAAGGTACGGTTGATCACGTCGAGCTGCTGTTCCTTGGTGAGCTTGATGAAGTTCACCGCGTAACCCGAAACCCGGATGGTCAGCTGCGGATACTGTTCCGGATGTTCCATGGCGTCGACCAGCATGTCGCGGTTGAGCACGTTGATATTGACGTGGAAACCAGTGACACCGAAGAAGCCATCCAGCGAACGGGCCAGGTTGGCAACCTGATCGGCACGGGTGGAGCCCAGACCGCTCGGCACGATCGAGGAGGTCATCGAGATGCCGTCCTGACAGTGTTCGTACGGGATCTTGGCAACCGACATGGCCGAGGCCACGAAGCCCAGCTTGTCGCGGCCGTGCATCGGGTTTGCGCCCGGTGCGAACGGTTCACCAAGGCGGCGGCCATCCGGCGTATTGCCCGTGCTCTTGCCATACACCACGTTGGAGGTGATGGTCAGAACCGACTGGGTGTGCAGCGCATCACGGTAGGTGCTGTGCTTGCGCAGCTTGTTCATGAAGGTCTCGGCCAGCCAGGTTGCGTACTGGTCGACTGCGTCGTCGTTGTTGCCGAACTTCGGGAAGTCGCCTTCGGTGATGTAGTCGGTCACCAGACCGGTTTCATCACGCACCACCTTGACCTTGGCGTTCTTGATGGCGGACAGCGAGTCAGCCACCACCGACAGGCCGGCAATGCCGAACGCCATGGTACGCAGCGGGTTGTAATCATGCAGCGCCATCTCGATACGCTCGTAGGCGT
The DNA here is from genome assembly GCF_012972705.2 of Uliginosibacterium aquaticum. Taxonomy (GTDB): domain Bacteria; phylum Pseudomonadota; class Gammaproteobacteria; order Burkholderiales; family Rhodocyclaceae; genus Uliginosibacterium; species Uliginosibacterium aquaticum. The sequence continues at coordinate 1,591,372 of NZ_JABCSC020000001.1, forward strand.
ACTTGTCGTGCATGTAGTGGATGCAGTTCATCGCATTCACATAGGTTTTGGCCAGCCATTCCATCGCGATGTCGTAGTTCTTCATCACGGCGTCGAAGTCCAGCACATCACCCTTGACCGGTTCGAAAGCCGGCATGACCTGATCACCCGTCATTTCGTCACGGCCACCGTTGATGGCGTAGAGCATGCACTTGGCGAGGTTCACACGAGCGCCGAAGAGCTGCATCTGCTTGCCCACGCGCATGGCGGACACACAGCAGGCGATGGCGGTGTCGTCACCCCAGGCCGGACGCATCAGCTCGTCCGATTCGTACTGGATCGAGGAAGTGTCGATCGAAACCTTGGCACAGAACTTCTTGAAGCCTTCTGGCAGTTTCGGCGTCCAGAACACGGTCATGTTGGGTTCCGGTGCCGGGCCCAGGGTGTAGAGCGTGTTCAGGTAGCGGAAAGAGGTCTTGGTGACCAGCGGACGGCCATCTTCAGAGACGCCGCCAAGGGACTCGGTCACCCAGGTCGGGTCGCCGGAGAACAGGGCGTCGTATTCCGGGGTGCGCAGGAAGCGGACGATACGCAGCTTGATCACGAAGTCGTCGATGATTTCCTGCGACTGGGATTCGGTCAGGGTGCCTTCGGCCAGATCACGCTCGAAGTAAGCGTCGAGGAAGGTGGAGGTGCGGCCCAGCGACATGGCGGCACCGTTCTGCTCCTTCACCGCAGCGAGGTAACCGAAGTACAGCCACTGTACGGCTTCCTTGGCGGTTGCGGCGGGTTTGGAGAGGTCAAAACCGTACTTGGCAGCCATGACCTTCAGTTCGGTCAGGGCCTTGAGCTGTTCGGAGAGTTCTTCACGGTCGCGGATGATCGCGTCGGTGGAGTGGGCGCCGTCGATGGAACGCTTTTCCGCCTTCTTGGCTTCGATCAGCTTGTCCACACCATACAGGGCCACGCGGCGATAGTCGCCGATGATGCGGCCACGGCCGTAGGCGTCGGGCAGGCCGGTCACGATGTGCGAGCGACGGGCCTTCAGCACGTCAGCTGGGTAGGCATCGAACACGCCTTCGTTGTGGGTCTTGCGGTACTTGGTGAAGATCTCGGCAACTTTCGGGTCGACCGGGAAGTTGTAGGCCTTCAGGCTGTTCTCAACCATGCGCCAGCCGCCATTCGGGAAAATGGCGCGCTTGAGCGGGGCTTCGGTTTGCAGACCAACGATGACTTCGTTGTCTTTGTCGATGTAGCCAGCGTCGTGAGCGGTGATCGAGGACGGGATCTGGGAGACATCCAGCACGCCCTTTTCACGTTCCTGCACGAAGAGTTCGGAAAGCTTGGCCCAGATCGCGGTGGTACGCGGGGTGGCACCGGCCAGGAAGCTGTCATCACCTTCATAGGATTTGACGTTCTTCTGGATGAAGTCGCGGACTTCGATTTGTTTTTGCCATTCGCCGCCCTTGAAACCGCGCCAGGCGTGCGCTACTGCTGAGTCGAGATTGATAGTGTCGCGTTCAGACATGATGCCTCCGAGTTGAATTGAAACCGTTGAGGCCCTTTTCAGGGCTTGGCGCACGTATCCGCTCTCAGAGGATTCGCTCGCCGCAATTCTTTGCTGTCGGGAATGGGCTTTTTGTTCTGTTTGACTTCTTTGACCGTAATGCTAGTGGGTGTTCTGTCATAAGCCGAATCGAATGTTCGGATTCCGGCATAAAGGATTATGAAGGTGCGCTGCAACAATAATTATGGGCTCGCAATTCATTGATTTATAGGGTGAAAATACCCTATCAAAGCTCTCGGGAATTAAGCCGTCAAGTCGATTCATGGAAGGAATCCGACAAATTAGGGGTATACCCAGAGCGGATTCCGCCTGTCACACTCTTGGGCTGGCTCCGTGCCGGTTGCCAGCCCGCGTTTGCAGGAGGGATCGATTACATCGCGACGAGGCTCTGGCGACCCCACCAGCCTTCTCCAGCGGGCAGTTCGACCGGGCTTTCGATGGCACCGGCTTCCACGCACAGGAAGCGCCGGAAAGCACTGGGTGGCAGGTCCGCGATCGTGGCGCAGGTGGCTTCCCAGGGGTTCCACACGACGGTGTCGGGCATGTTTTCGGCATTGATGCCGAGTGCGCGGCGATCGTCGCGCAGCAGCAGCGGATTTTCGGTGGCGAGATATTGGCGCGTGGTTTCGCGATCAATGGCCACGAAGGTGCCGCTGTCAGAATGCATCTGGCCGGTCAGCAGATCACGGTATTGCTGGCCGCGCAGCCCTTCGAGGTGGGCCTCTTCGGCTTCTTTCACGCGGATGTAGGTGTGCAGTGCGGCGGTAAAGCGCAGCGGTGCCTCGCCGGTATTTTCGACTTCAAGCTCCATGTCGAGCCGGCTGGCCGTGATTGCCACGCTGAATTCGATCTTGAAGGCGTGCGGCCACAAGGCGCGGGTGGCTTCCGAATCGGTGAGGCGCAGCACGGCCATGGCGAAGTCGTCGCCGGCGCGGGCGGAAACCTTTTCCCAGGAGCGATCACGCACGAAGCCGTGCTGGGGCAGGGGGCCGGTTTTGCCGAACTGCGGAAAGCAGATTGGCACGCCACCGCGTACCGGCTTGCCATCTTCGAAGAGGGCTTTTTCCGACATGTACAGGCGCTCTTCGCCGCCGGCCGGTTTCCACGATACGAGATGTGCACCGTGCAGCAGGATGATGGCTTCGGCGCCATCGGGGGCGCGCAGGTGGATGGCGGGCAGGCCGTGATAATCGATGTCCTGGGCAAGAGGTGCGGGCATGGGCAGGTCTTTCGTAAGGGAAACAGGTCAGCCAGGACGAGCCTGGTCGGGATGGCAGAAGCAGGTCGTGGTGTGGTCATTGACCATGCCGGTGGCCTGCATGAAGGCGTAGCAAATGGTGCTGCCAACGAATTTGAAGCCGGCTTTGAGCAGCGCTTTTGACAAAGCATCGGATTCAGGCGTGCGAGCTGGAATTTCGCTCATGCCTGACCAGTGATTGACGCGCGGCTGATCACCGACAAAGCGCCACAGCCAGGCCACTACATCGCCTTCGCGCTCGCGCAGCGCCAGCCAGGCGCGTGCATTGCCGATGGTGGCGGTGATCTTGGCGCGGTTGCGGACGATGCGGGCGTCCTGCATCAGGGCTTCGATGTCGGCCTCGGTCATGGCAGCAATCCGAGCGATGTCGAAGCCGTGAAAGGCGTGGCGGTAGCCCTCGCGTTTTTTGAGGATGGTGATCCAGGCGAGGCCTGCCTGCGCGCCTTCGAGGCAGAGCATTTCGAAGAGATGGCGCTCGTCGCGGCAGGGGATGCCCCATTCCTGATCGTGGTAGTCACGATAGAGTGGATCGGCTGCGCCAGCCCAGGTGCCAAGCCAGGCGCAGCGGGCGCGGCCATCCTGCCAGTCGGCAGCGCTCACTCGTCCAGCTCGCTGATGGCGCGTAGCACGCGGATATCGGGCAATCCGCGCATCTTGCCAAGCAGGCTCAGGACGCCGCGCGCGACATGGGCCGAGTCCAGATGGCGCTGGTGCGCATCGAGGCTCTCCCAGGTTTCGATGGTGTTGAGGGCAAACGGACGCTTGCTGTCGGCATATACGTCAAAGCGCAGGCAGCCTTCTTCCTGACGGCACAGATCGGCCATTCCGGAGAGGGTGCGGGCAACTTCCGGGAAATGCTCGGGCAGGGCTTCGGCGAGGGTAATGACGTGAATGGCGCTGGCAGGCATGAGGCTTGAGTCCATGAAACTGGGGTGATTGTCAGGCGGCCTTATTGGCTTTGGCAAGGTCCAGCGTGCCGTGCTTGATGGTTTTGTCTTCCGGGTCGTTGCGCAGCACGAAACCGATGCGTTCCACAAAGCGCAGCATGCGTTCATTGCTGGCGAGGAATTCGCCCTTCATGGTTTGCAGGCCACGCTGCCAGGCAGTGGTAACGAGCACCTCCATGAGCTTGCGGCCCAGGCCGCTGTGCTGGTAGGCGTCGTCCACCACGATGGCGAATTCGCAGCTGAAGCCATCCGGGTTGGTGGTGTAGCGGCATACGCCGATCTGGATTTCGTTGCCCTCGGTGAGGTGGGTGGCAATGAAGGCCAGCTCGCGGTCGTAGTCAATCTGGGTGAGCTTGGCGAGCAGGGACGGGGAGAGTTCGCGCAGGGCGCTCATGAACCGGAAGTACTTGGTTTCGGGCGAGAGCTTTCGCACGAAAGCCTGGTTCATCTCCGCGTCTTCCGGTTTGATCGGGCGGATGGTGATTGGTGCGCCGTCCTTGAGTTGCCATGGATAGATCAGATTGCTCGGGTAGGGGTGAATCGCCATGTGGTCGTAACGGCCGGCGCTGCGCGGGATCTCGCCGATCTCGATGCGCGCGTCGGCAACCTGCAGGCCACGATCGTCCACGCACAGCGGGTTGATCTCCAGCGAACGGATCCAGGGCATTTCGCAGATGATGTCGGAGACTCGCAGCAGGGTGTGTTCGAGCGCATCGAGATCGGCTGCAGGCATGCCGTCGAGTGCGCCGAGCATGCGTTCGGCGTGAGTGCTGCGCAGGAGATCGCGTACGAGGAAGGCGTTCAGTGGCGGCAGGCCAACCGCACGGTCCGGCCAATAGTTCGGATCCAGGCTGCGCTCGCCAATCCCGATGACGGGCCCGAAGACTGGATCGCGCCACACGCGCAGCATCAGTTCGCGGGTGTAAGGGCTCTGCCAGCTTGGCTCAATGCACATGCCGGCGGCGAGTTCTGTGGGGAGTTGCTGCTTGAGCTGGCTGGTGAGTTCTTCGTAGGCCAGATGCAGGGCGACGGTACTGGCCAGGTTGTGGCGTCCGGCCAAGTGCTGCAGGCGGGTGCCCGCGAGCGCGGCATCCGGTTTGATATCCACCGGGAAGCCGAAATGCATTGCCGCTTCGATGCCTTCAGCAGGGCTGTGCACCACGCGCAACTCGGTAACCGGGATGTGGAAGGCTGCAAGCAGGGCGATGGCTTCGTGGCGGCGCAGTACAGTGCGGTGGGCCTTGAGTGCACTCTCGATCATGCTGCGGGCAAGTTCGCGAAGCGGTGCTTTTTCGTATTCGAGGGGGGCCGGCACTTGGGTCAGCAATTGCTGGTTGCGGTAGTAGGAGCTGATGTGGGAGAACAGGTCGACAGCGCTCTCTGGCGTGCGCAGCGAGGGGATGCGTGCCTGACGGAAGATCTCGCGGGCTTCAAGGCAGGCATCATCTCCAAGCCAGCAAGTGAGGATGGGCTTGTCCGAGCCCTTGGCGAGTTCCACCACGCGGCGCGCCACTTCACTGGGCTGACTCATGGCGAGTGGTGAGAGCAGGCACAGCACACCGTCGACATGCTCGTCCTGCAGCAAGGTCTGGAGTGCGCTGGCATAGCGCTCGGGGCTGGAGTCTCCGATCAGGTCGATCGGGTTGTCGACGCGCGAATGCGAAGGCAGCAGCTCTTCCAGATGGGCGATGGTATCGGGTGCCAGGCGCGCCAGTTCGATGCCGAGGTCACCGGCGCGGTCGGCGGCCATCACGCCCGGGCCGCCGCCATTGGTAATGATGGCGAGACGGTTGCCGCGCGGCCGGAAATGCACGAAGAGCCCTTTGAGGCTGGAAAAAAGCTGGGTCAGGGTGTTCAGGCGGATCACCCCGGAGCGGCGCAGAGCGGCGTCGAATACGGCATCGTCGCCCGTGACCGCGCCGGTGTGCGCCTGAGCTGCGCGTGAGCCGACCGGATGGCGACCCACTTTGAGCACCATCACTGGTTTGGCCCGGGCGGCGGCGCGGATCGCGCTAAGAAAGCGGCGTGCATCGCGAATGCCTTCGATGTAGACCAGGATGGCTTCGGTGCGGAAATCCCACACCAGATAATCGAGGATCTCGCCGAAATCCAGTTCGGCCGAAACCCCTAGTGAAATTACATTCGAGAAGCCAACCTGGTTCGGCCGGGCGTAATCGAGCACTGCCGCGCACAGGGCGCCGGATTGAGAAACGAAGCCGATCGAGCCGGCAATCGGCTGGCTGCCGGCAAAGGTGGCGTTGAGGCCTAGCAGCGGGCGTGCTACGCCGAGGCTGTTCGGCCCCAGTACGCGCATGCCGTACTGACGGGCGATGTGTACCGTGTCTTCCTCCAGCTGAGCGCCCAGGGTACCGCTCTCGCCGAAGCCAGCGGAGAGTACCGCGGCGATCTTGACGCCAGCACGCCCGCATTCATCGATCAGTCCTGGCACGCTGCCGGCCGGCGTCGCGATGACGGCCAGGTCCACCTTGCCCGGTACGTCACCGATATGCGCGAAGCAGGGCACTCCCTGAACGCTGTCGTATTTCGGGTTGACCGCATGCAGGGCACCCTTGAAGCCCGCCCCTAGCATGTTGCGCACGAGAATCGCACCGAGTGCGTTGTCGCGCTCGGTGGCGCCGATGATGGCCACACTGCGCGGCTCGAACAGCGGCGAGAGGTAGTGTTTTTCGTCCACGGGGCTTCCTGCGTGCAGGCTCCGGCGGATGGCCGGGCAGTGACTTGAGTATGCCGCATGGACAGGGCGCCTGACGCCCGGGATAACCCTTTCGGGAGTGTTACATCTCCATCTCGGTGACGGGTTCGTTCGTCAGTACGGCGATGTAGCCCTCATTGACGAGGGTTTCGATGGCGGCGTGTGCTTCATTGCCCAGCATCAGGCGCTGCTGCAGCTCAAGCCAAGGGGTGTGGCCATCGATGAGGATCAGGGTGCTGCGCAGACGCGCGGGCAGGTGGTGGCTGCGGTGGGCGATTTCTTCAATGCCCTTGCGGGTCTTGCAGTAAATGGCGGTGTCGGGCATGGCACATCTCCGGCTGTAGATGCCTTGACGCTAGCTGCAGGCGCCGGATGCCGCAATGCGGGATCTTCCGCAGAAGGGTGAAAACAAATGTTACAGACGTGCGTTGCAGGCGTAAAAAAGGCGCCGCTGCACGGGGCAGGGGCGCCTTCTTGCGGGAGCGGAGTCGCTCAGGCCGCTTTCTTCAGCGCTACGGCCTTGGCCTTGGGCTTGCCCATCGGCAGCACGTCGCGGCCGTAGATTTCATTGATGATCTGGGCGGCCGCGTCGTAGATCGCGAAGGCGCCGCAAAGAATGCCTTCCCAGCCGGCCAGATGCTTGATGGCTTCGTTGCCGGTGGCGTCACCGATGGCGAGCAGGGCGAAGAGCACGACCAGCGAGCCGAACACCAGCTGGGTGATGCGCGAGAGCTTCAGGGTGCCGACGAACAGGACCGCGGTAAAGATGCCCCACATCACGAGGAAGGCAACCAGACCGCCGGTGGAGGTGGCGTCCATCAGGCCGGTCTTCGGGAAGGTGACCAGACCGACCAGGGTCAGCCAGAAGAAGCCATAGGAGGTGAAGGCCACGGTACCGAAGGTGTTGCCCTTCTTCCATTCCATCAGGCCGGCGATGACCTGGGCGATACCGCCGTAGAAGATACCCATGGCGAGGATCATCGAGTTCATCTCGAAGAGACCAGCGTTGTGCAGGTTCAGCAGCACAGTCGTCATGCCGAAGCCGAGCAGGCCCAGCGGGGCGGGATTGGCGGTGGTGTCGTGAAGCTTAGCGTCGGCCATGAGGGAGGCTCCGGAGTAATCAGGGAATGAAAGACGGCGCATCTTGCCAGCGAAGCTGGTCAAAACATTTCGTCTGGATCAAAAGTGTTAGGGGTTTGTCCTTATCGGGCGCGCAGATTACCGGGCTGGGACAGGCTTCGGGAAGCTTTTTGAGCGGCCGGGCCAAAAACGCAAACAAATGTAAAAGCCTATAAAGAAAGCAGGGTTTTTGGTCTGGGAGGCAGGATGACACAGCAAGCGCCGCGCGCTGAAGCGTGGCATGCCCGAGCGGCAAGCGAGGTGCTGGCCGTCCTGAATACCGACGGGGCGGGCTTGTCGGCTAGCGAAGCCGAGCTCCGTCTGCAGCGTTATGGCCCCAATCTTCTGCCCGTAGCTCAGGTGCGGCCGGCCTGGCTGCGTTTTCTGGATCAGTTCAATAACCTTCTGGTGCTGGTTCTACTGGCTGCCGGCGTGCTCACCTTGTTGTTGGGGCATGTGCTGGATGCCGCTGTGATCATCGGCGTGACGATCGTCAATGCCCTGATCGGCTTTGTTCAGGAAGGGCGAGCCGAAGCGGCATTGGCCGCAATCGGCAAGATGCTGACTCCCACGGCGAGGGTGCTGAGAGGCGGCCAGCAACTCGCCGTGGACGCTGCTCGACTGGTGCCGGGAGATATCGTGCTGCTGGCTGAAGGCGACAAAGTGCCGGCGGATCTGCGCCTTTTTGAGGTCAAAGCCTTGCGCGTCGAGGAAGCTGCGCTGACAGGGGAGGCGGAGCCGGTTGAGAAGAGCGTAGCACCGGTTGACAGTGAGGCTGTGCCCGGTGACCGGCTATGCATGGCCTTTTCCGGCACGCTGGTGGTGCACGGCCAAGGGCGTGGGGTGGTTGTGGCGACGGGCGCGGCGAGCGAGATCGGCCAAATCAGCGCCATGCTGGCTGCCGTGGAGCGTATTGATACGCCTTTGCTGACGCGTATGGCGAGTTTTAGCCGGCAACTTACCCTGGCGATCGGCGTGCTGGCGGTGGTGGTGTTTGCGCTGGGGGTGTGGGGCGCGGGCTATGCGTGGAGCGAGATGTTCATGGTGGCCGTGGGGATTGCGGTGGCGGCGATCCCGGAGGGCCTGCCGGCCATCGTGACGATCACTCTGGCTATCGGCGTGCAGCGCATGGCCAAGCGTAATGCCATTGTGAGGCGCTTGCCTGCAGTGGAAACGCTCGGTTCGGTCAGTGTGATCTGTACCGACAAAACCGGCACCCTGACCCGCAACGAGATGACGGTGCTGCGCGTGGCGACCGGCGAGCAGGTGTTTGAACTGGACGGCACCGGCTATGGCCCGGAGGGGGGCATCCATGTGGGTGGTCGGCGTATCGAGCCACGTGACTACGCCGTGCTGGGGGAACTGGCACTGGCGGGCTTGCTATGCAATGACGCGCAGGTTCGTCAGGGCGTGGATGGCTGGCAGCTACAGGGCGATCCGACCGAAGGCGCACTGTGTACTCTGGCGCTCAAGCTCGGGCTGGAACATGCTGAGGAGGCTGCGCGGGCGCCGCGTCACGATGTGATTCCGTTTGCGGCCGAGCATCGTTACATGGCTACTCTGCATGAGGCCGCCATTTACCTGAAGGGCGCGCCGGAGGCCGTGCTGGCGCGCTGTGACCGCCAGCGGGGCGATTCTGGTGATATACCGCTTGACCAGGCTTACTGGCTGGCGCAGGAAACAGCCCTTGCTTCCGAGGGCTTACGGGTGCTGGCGCTCGCTCAGCGGGTGCCGGATGCCGAGCAGGCCGAGTTGAGCCTCGACGCGCTCGGAGGCCACTTCGTGCTGCTCGGGTTAGTGGGCATCATCGATCCGCCGCGCGAGGAAGTGCGTGCCTCGCTGGCGCGCTGCCATGGCGCAGGCATTCGCGTGAAGATGATTACCGGGGATCACGCCATTACGGCGCGGGCCATTGCCAGCCAGCTCGGGATTGGCGGTGATGCGGGACGCACGCTCACCGGCAGCCAGATCGAGGCCATGAGCGATGCCGATCTCAGGGCGGTGGTGCATGAGGTGGATGTCTTCGCGCGGGCCAGCCCCGCGCACAAGCTGCGTCTGGTCGAAGCTTTGCAGGCGGGCGGTGCAGTGGTGGCGATGACGGGAGATGGCGTGAATGATGCGCCGGCCCTCAAGCGTGCCAGCGTGGGGGTGGCGATGGGGCAGAAGGGCACCGAGGTGGCGCGCGAAGCAGCGGGCATGGTGCTTACCGATGACAACTTCGCTTCGATCGGTCATGCCGTGGAGGAGGGCCGCACGGTCTATGAAAACATCCGCAAGGCCATCCTCTACATCCTGCCTACCAACGGTGGTGAGGTCGGGGGCATCGTGCTGGCAATGCTGCTGGGCTGGCAAATGCCGATCACGCCGGTGCAGATCCTGTGGGTGAACATGTTCACCGAGATCACCCTGTCGATCTCACTGGCCTTTCTGCCCGCCGCTGCGGCCTGCATGCAGCGCCCGCCACGGGATCCGGCCGAGTCCCTGATCTCGGGCTTCCTGCTTTGGCGTCTCCTGCTGGTCTCCCTTCTGATGGCCGGTGCAAGCCTGCTGGTGTTCCAGCTTGAGCTCACCACAGGGGCGAGTATTGCCCAGGCACGCACGGCGGCCGTGAACATGATCGTGGTGGGTGAGGCGGCCTATCTTCTCAATTGTGGCGATCTGGAGCATTGCGTGCTGGGCAGTCTGTTGCGCAATCGTCCGGCGTGGCTAGCAATTGCGGTCGTGATGAGCCTGCAACTGGCTTTCACCTATCTGCCCACGCTGCAGCTGCTGTTTGGCACGGCTGCCCTGCCGGTGGCCAGCTGGGGCTACATCCTGCTGCTTGGCTTGACGCTCCTGTTGCTGGTAGAGGGTGAGAAAGGGCTCCGGATGTGGCTGGAGCGGCGTACGTGAAAGCCCCTACTGAATACCTTCGGGCATCAGGGCTTTTGATAATTATCAATTGCTTGACATGGTCATAGCATGTCGGCTCCCACCGCAGGAGAGAGACAGAAATGAGCACAATCAATTCAGTAATGCAGGAAACCCGGGTTTTTCCGCCTTCTGCCGAGACGGTGGCGCGCGCCACGATCTCCGGCATGGCCGCCTACGAGGCCTTGTGCAAGGAAGCCGAAGCTGATTACAGCGGCTACTGGGCGCGTCTGGCGCGCGAGCACGTCAGCTGGAAAAAGCCCTTCACGCAGAGCCTGGATGAGTCTGAAGCGCCTTTCTATCACTGGTTTGCGGATGGCACGCTGAACGTCTCCTACAACTGCCTGGACCGTAACCTCGAGAACGGCAATGCCGACAAGGTGGCGATCATCTTTGAGGCGGATGATGGCAAGGCCAGCAAGACTACCTATCGCGAGCTGCATGCGATGGTCTGCAAATTTGCCAACGGCCTCAAGGCACGCGGCATTGGCAAGGGTGACCGGGTGGTGATCTATATGCCGATGTCGGTCGAAGGGGTGGCCGCCATGCAGGCCTGCGCGCGCATCGGCGCAACCCACTCGGTGGTGTTCGGTGGCTTCTCGGCCAAGAGCCTGCAGGAGCGTATCTCGGATGCCGGCGCGGTGGCGGTGATCACGGCTGACGAGCAGTGCCGTGGCGGCAAGAGTCTGGGCCTCAAGAGCGTGGTGGATGAGGCGCTGGGCATGGGGGGCTGCGAGAGCATCCATACCATGGTTGTGTATCGCCGTACCGGCGCCGCGATTGCCATGCAGGAGGGGCGTGACATCTATCTGGACGAACTGATTGCCAAACAGCCCGCTGAATGCGAGCCGGAGTGGGTGGGGGCCGAGCATCCGCTGTTCCTGCTCTACACCTCCGGCTCCACCGGCAAGCCGAAAGGCGTGCAGCACTCCAGTGGCGGCTATCTGCTGCATGCCATCCTGACCATGAAGTGGACTTTCGACATCCAGCCGCAGGATACCTTCTGGTGCACCGCCGACATTGGCTGGGTCACCGGCCACACCTATATCGCTTACGGGCCGCTGGCCTGCGGGGCAACCCAGATCGTGTTCGAAGGCGTGCCGACTTATCCGGATGCCGGGCGCTTCTGGCAGACCATCGAGGCGCACAAGGTCAGCGTTTTCTACACTGCGCCGACGGCGATCCGCGCGCTGATCAAGGCCTCCGAAGTCGATCCGAAGGTTGCGCCGCGCAACTACAAGCTCGATTCGCTGCGTCTTCTGGGCTCGGTGGGGGAGCCGATCAACCCGGAAGCCTGGATGTGGTACTACGAGCAGATCGGCGGTTCGCGTTGTCCGATCATGGATACCTTCTGGCAGACCGAAACCGGTGGCCACATGATCACCCCCTTGCCGGGTGTGACGCCGCTGGTGCCCGGTTCCTGCACCTTGCCCTTCCCGGGCATCCAGGCCGCCATCGTGGATGAGACCGGGCATGACGTGGAGTGGGGCAAGGGTGGTTTTCTGGTCGTCAAGAAACCCTGGCCGTCGATGATCCGCAACATTTACGGTGATCCGGAGCGTTTCAAGAAGAGCTACTACCCGGATGATCTGGGCGGGCGCCTGTATCTCGCAGGCGACGGTGCGATGCGTGATGCCAAGACTGGCAATTTCACCATCATGGGCCGCATCGACGATGTGCTGAACGTTTCCGGCCACCGGATGGGAACCATGGAAATCGAGTCGGCGCTGGTGGCCAACCCGCTGGTGGCCGAAGCTGCTGTGGTCGGGCGCCCGGATGAGCTCACCGGCGAAGCCATCTGTGCCTTTGTAGTTCTAAAGCAGGCGCGGCCCAGTGGCGATGCGGCGAAGGCCATGACCAAGGCTTTGCAGGACTGGGTGGCCAAGGAAATCGGGCCGATCGCCAAGCCGAAAGACATTCGTTTCGGTGACAACCTGCCCAAGACCCGCTCCGGCAAGATCATGCGGCGCCTGCTCAGGGCTCTCGCCAAGGGTGAGGAAATTACCCAGGATGTGTCGACCCTGGAAAACCCCGCCATTCTGGAACAACTCAGGCACTCGGCCTGAGTCGTTTCAGCAGCAGACTTGGGGGGCTGTGGCTTCAGACGCCACAGCCCTTTTTCTTGCGCGGACGTTGGAGGGCTGGGGCGCGGTTCAGTCGGCCGTGAGGGTCAGCAGGATATCGGCGTACCAGGCGCAGTTAAGACCCAGCGCTTCATCCAGCTTCAGATCACGGCTGCCCACATCGAGGCGGGCCGAATGGATGCCCAGCAGGACCCACGGCAGCTGCCCCTGCGTGCAAAGCGTTGCGGCCCGGCGTTTGACGACCGGTGCGCCGCTGCCGCCGCGATGGGTGCGGGCATCAGTGAGAAAGTAGCCTTCGCCCTGAAAGCGCATGCCGAAAGAAGAGGCGATGCCCGCCTGGCGCACGACCGGCAGGTGATGGAAGTCGTCGTGAAAACCCAGCGGAAAACCCAGGATCAGAATCGATTCTCCGGCTTCGATCTGGTCTGCCGGGGTGACCAGATTCTCCGGCCCGAAGGTGGCAATGACGCTGCCCGCAGGTAAGGCGGTGCGTTCGATTTCGATAATGGCGACATCGATTTCACCGGAGCCGTCGCTGCCTTGGCGCCACAGACTCTTGCCGTGACGGTAGAGCGGAATCGAGAAACCTGTGGAACTGGCCATGTTGTGCGGATCGGTATGCAACTCGATCACCAGCCGATCCGGGCTGTGCTTGCTGGGTTCGTCGAACATCACATGGCGGCTGGTGACCAGGAACAGGCGCTCGCCGCGAGCGAAGAAGAAGCCGCTGGCGTTGGTCAGGGATTGCTCGCCGTAGTAAGTGACGATGCGGGTGGTTGTGAGCAGGAGGGCTTCGATCATGGCAGGAGTGACTTGCACTCGCGGCTTCGGAGGAGGGACGACCAGCATACGCCGGCTCGCGCCGCTTGCCAGAACGAATCGTCGCAATGGACGCCTTGCACATACGGAAAACTCAGAAAGGCAGGCGCCGTCGGCCTTTGGCAGGAGAGATGGGGGCATCGGGAGCGGGGCCGAGCTCGGCGCGTTGTGGCTTACGCAGGGCATTCAGCTCCGGATTGGCGAAGCGTACCTTGCCTTCGAGTTCGCAGCCGCGCATGCCTGGCGAACAGATGGCGCCCTGAACGCGCTGACAGAGGCCGTTCGCGTCGTGCGGGCAGCCCCACGCGCTGCTCATGGCGTGATTTCCTTGTGTGCATGCGCTTCGGAGGCCTGCGCAAGGCGTGCATCGCGTCGCATGCGCCAGATCGTGTGGCTGTTCACGGCCAGGATCACTATTTCCAGCGCAGTGCCGCCAATCGAACCGGAGATGATGTTGTTGGCCACCCATAGCAGTGTGCCCAGCAGCATCACTACGCGCATGCGCACGCCGTGAAGCAGGAACAGGGCAAGAGTGCCGACGCAGGACGCGATCAGCGGAAACCAATTCCACCAGTGCTGGACCAGGGTGATGCCCAGTGCCAGATTCACGATCACCACCGTGATCGCTACCCAGATCGAACGGGTGTAGAGCGAGAGCGCTGAACGGATCGCCGAGATGCTTGAGCTAGCCATGGCGGTGGGATTGCCGAGCAGCCAGAAATGGATCACGTAGGCGATGCACTCTCCGAACATGTAGAGCTTGAAGTGGCGATCACTTTTCTGCAGGAAGGATGCAACGCCGAGGATGAAAGCTACATAGCCGACGAGCTGGGCAGGGGAAAGGACTTCGGTAAGCATGGAGGCGGACTGTGCTGCGCGGGTTGCTACTGTACGCCGGCACAGGCGGGCTGGTCGAGGCGCTGCCGGGTTATCTTGCAGTCAACTGGTTGACTGGAATACTGCAGACATCCATCCTGAATTTTATTTTCTGATGAGCTTGATCAGAATTCTGAATCTTGATCTGGATTCATGCGGCTGAGCTTGAGAAAAATCATCGCAGCGAGCACCGCATCGTTGAGTGGATCGTGGCGTGGCAGATCCGGCAGATCCAGATCCTGCAGGATGCTGGAGAGACGCAGGTCCACTTCAGGGCGGTAAGCGGTGACCTTGCGGTCGTAATAAAGGCCGGAGACTTCGATGGCCGGGTTGGGCAAGTGGATGCCCAGGCGCGGCTGGATCTGACGGTTGAGCACGGCCAGATCGAATTCAAGGTAATACCCCAGCAGGGGGCGGGCACCGATGAAATCGAGTAGAAGGGGTAATGCCTGGTCCACGCTGAGGCCGTTTGCCACATCCTGCGCACGCAACTGGTGGATCGGAATGCTGCCAGGCGCGATGCTGCCCTCCGGTTTGAGCATCAGGCGCAGGGCTTCGGAGCGGTAGATGCGGTTGGCACGCACCGGCACTGCGGCAATGCTCAGGATCTCGGCCTGCTGCGGATCGAGGCTGCTGGTCTCGCAGTCGATGCTGATCCATTCATTGGCTGGCGGCCTGGCGAAGAGGAAGGCGTAAGCCGGATCGCGCAGAGCGCGGCGGGCGCGCCAGCGGCTGAGGCGATTGAGCAGGTTCATCCGAGGCGGGCCAACTGGAAGTGGTGCTCGATAAGCTGGCGGAAACGCTTGACTACCCCCAGCGCGTCCTTGAGCAGATCGCGTTCTAGGGTGGAGAGTGCTGCGGGCTCGATAAGATTGTCCGGCGCGCGGCCCTGGGCGATGGCGTTGAGACCGTGCTGCAAGCGTAGTCCATGCAGAAAGCTGAGCGTTTCGCGCAGATCCTGCGCCAGCTCGGTGGGCAACTGACCGCAGGCCAGCAAGGCATCGATGCGCTGATAGCTGTTGGCTGCTTCGATGCTGGCTTCGAGGGCGAGGCTGCGCAGGCCGTGCACCAGAGGAAAAATGCCGCCCTTCTTGATGTCCAGCCGGTCGCGTTCACTGCCGGCATCGAGTACCAGGCGTGAGAAGAGGGACAGCGGCACGTCGAACTGCAACACCGGCAGGGCGAAGCGGGCGAGGAAAGGGGCGTCCAGCTCGGGCAGCGCCTGCAGGCGTACCGGTCCCAGCAGGCTGGCCTTGCCGGCGATCGGACGGGCATCGGCCCAGATGGCCAGACGCATCACATTCTCGGCGCTGGCGCTGCGAATCCAGCCGAGTAGGCGGCTGCGCATCTCGCTGACCCCGCAGCACCAGTCCGGCTGGTTCAGCATGATGCCGCCAGGGCAAGGTGGGTAGCCGAAGGCCAGCAGGGTCTGGGTGAAGCGCTCGCAGATGGCGGCAAGATCGGGGTGCTCGAAGCCGTCCTCGATGAGCAGTGCGTTGTCCTGATCGGTCTTGAGTATCTGCTCGCCGCGCCCTTCCGAGCCCAGTACCAGCAGACAGGTGTGTGCCAGCATTTCAGGCGGCGCCAGCAGTGTGAATACACGGCCGAGCAGGTGGCGGCGCAACTCGCTCAGAAGATCGGCGATCTGGCTGACTTTCACGCCGTTGCGATGAAGCAGCGCAACCAGCTCTTCCATGCCGCGATTAGCCGCCATCAGCTCGACGATGGATTCGGCGCGCTCGATCTGGGCCAGCACGATGTGGGACTGATTGGAGAGGAAGGATAGCAACTCGACCTGCTCAAGGATGCCGATGATCTCGCCCTTGCGGGTGACGACCAGGCGCTGGATGGTGTGCGTAGCCATCAGCAACTGAGCGTGATACAGATAGGCCTCAGCTTCGATGGTGAGCAGCGGGCTGCGCGCCAGCGGGCCGACCGGGGTACTGGCAGCAGGGGCTTCGCTGATCACGAAATCACGCAGATCCGAGCGTGTGAAGATGCCCGCCTCTTTCTCGCCCTGCACCAGTACGCAGGTGGCGTGGTGCTTCTGCATCAGTTTGGCTGCGGCCAGCACCGGCTCTTGAGCCTCTACCCACAGGGCTTTGGAGAGGTAGGCTGCGTCCACCCGGCTCATCAGCATGGACTGTAGCTGTCCTTGTAGAGGGCGATTGGCCAGTACTGCGAAGCGTGCCGCCACGTCCTGGTAGAAAAAGGCTCCAAAAACCGGGTTGCGCTGAGTGAGATCGAGCACCTGCTCGCGTGGCAGGCAGAACACCAAGGTGTCTTCCACCGCTATCAAGCGGTGCTGGGCGCGGCCGCTGAGCATGGCGCGGGCATCGAAGATGTCCTGTGGACCGTAGTAGCCGAGGATCTCACCCTCGCCATGTTCGGAAATCAGGCCCTTGATCACCACATAGAGTGTGTCGACCGGGCTGTTGGCTTCGTGCAGACAGACATTTTTCGGGAAATAGGCGACATCGACACACTCGCCGAGGCGCTGGCGCTCAGCGGGGCTGAGGCAGTCAAACGGAGCGTGGTTGAAGTCGAATGGGGTGGTCACTCAGGTTCGCCTTCGGATGTTGTGCGGCACAATGAAAAACCCCGGGCCGAGGCCCGGGGCAAGTTGCTGCGGGAGGAAATCAGTGCTTGCTGGTCGCGCCTTCGGCCCCCACGCCGGTCATTGAACGGATGAACTGGGGCAGAAAGGCTGCGCGCTCCTTGTTGGCCGATTCGCTGTTATCCAGCACCGAGAACAGCCAGGTGAAGAAGAAGGCGGCTGTCATCGAGAACAGGGCCGGATTTTTGTAGGCGAAGATGGCTTCCTTGTTCTTGAGTACATCCACCCATACCGTCGGGCCGAGCACGATCAGGGTGACGGCCGAAACCAAGCCGATCACACCGCCGAGCACTGCGCCACGTGTGGTGAGTCCTTTCCAGAACATGGACATGAATAGCACCGGGAAGTTGGCCGAAGCGGCAATCGAGAAAGCCAGACCGACCATGTAGGCGATGTTCTGTTTCTCGAAGGCGATGCCCAGGAGGATCGCGACGATGCCCAGGAATACGGTGGCGATCTTGGATACGCGGATTTCCTGCGCTTCGCTGCTGCGGCCATGGCGCCACACGCTGGCATACAGATCGTGCGATACGGCCGAGGCGCCGGAGAGCGTCAGGCCCGATACCACGGCGAGGATGGTGGCAAAAGCCACGGCCGAGATGAAGCCGAGGAAGAGGTCGCCCCCCACGGCATTGGCCAGATGGATGGCCGCCATGTTGTTGCCGCCGATCAGACCCTTGGCATCGGTGTATTGCGGTTGGTTCAGCACCAGCATGATGGCGCCGAAGCCGATGATGAAGGTCAGGATGTAGAAGTAGCCGATGAAGCCGGTGGCGAAGAACACCGACTTGCGTGCTTCCTTGGCGTCCGCCACGGTGAAGAAGCGCATCAGGATGTGCGGCAGGCCAGCGGTGCCGAACATCAGGCCAATGCCCAGCGAGATCGCATCAATCGGGTTGGACACGAGCCCCCCCGGCGACATGATTGCGGTGCCTTTGGGATGTACTTCGATGGCCTTGCTGAACATGGTTTCAATGCTGAAGCCGGAGATCTTCAGCACCATGAAAGCCATGAAGGATGCGCCCGAGAGCAGCAGCACGGCCTTGATGATCTGCACCCAGGTGGTGGCGAGCATGCCGCCGAACATCACGTACATCACCATCAGGATGCCGACCAGAATGACTGCCGAGCTGTAATCCATGCCGAACAGCAACTGGATCAGCTTGCCCGCTCCCACCATCTGGGCGATCAGGTAAAGCGCTACAGTGACCAGGGTGCCCACTGCCGAGAAGGAGCGCACGGGGCCTTGTTGCAGTCGGTAGGAGGCCACATCGGCAAAGGTGTACTTGCCCAGGTTGCGCAGGCGCTCGGCCACCAGAAAGGTGATTACTGGCCAGCCGACCAGGAAGCCGATCGAGTAGATCAGCCCGTCATAGCCGGAGCCGTATACCAGTGCCGAAATCCCGAGGAAGGAAGCGGCTGACATGTAATCGCCCGCAATCGCCAGACCGTTCTGGAAGCCGGTAATGCCGCCGCCAGCGGCGTAGAAGTCCTTCGCCGAGCGGGTGCGCTTGGCGGCCCAGTAGGTGATGTAGAGCGTGGCGCCGACGAAGATGAAAAACATCACGATGGCCGAGACGTTCAGCGAGCGCTTTTCAACCGCGCCACCGATGGCATCGGCCGCCCATACCGGCAGGCTTGAGAGCAGGCTCATGAGGAAGATGGAAAGACGCTTCATTGCTGTGCCTCCTCGACCACTTCGCGGGTCAGCTGGTCAAACTCGGTATTGGCTCGGCGCACGTAGATCCCGGTCAGCACAAACGCCGACAGGATCACGCCGACGCCGACCGGGATGCCCCAGGTGATGACGGTGTCCGGGCCAAGTGGCGTGCCGAAGAGTTCCTTCTTGAAACCGATGATCAGGATGAAGGCGCAGTAGATGGCCAGCATGATGATGGACAGGGACCACGAGAACACACGCTTGGTGTGAACCATGGCAATGAACTTCGGATTATTTTGTATCCGTTCGATCGTGGGTGAAGTCATGTCTCTCCTCCGAGGATGGGCCCGGCTAACAGTCGGGTTGCTCAGACTCTATTCAAGTCATGGTCTTCGTGGCTAATGACTATTCCTGATAGGCGATATCATTCACAGCGATGCACAATCTGAAAAGCTTGCAGAGCAAGGATTTTCAGGAGGCTCCGACCATTCGGGCAAAAGTCCCGGCTAGGTGTTAACCATTATCGGAATGTCATGGAACTTTATCAGCTGCGCAGCTTCCAGGTCGTTGCCCGCCAGGGGCATCTGACCCAGGCTGCCGAACTGCTGCATCTCTCGCAGCCAGCCGTCACGGCACAGATCAAGGCGCTGGAGGAAGAGCTTGGGGTGAGCCTGTTCGACCGGGTGGCCGGCGGTGTGCAACTCACCGACGCCGGCAGCCGCTTGCTGGTCGATGCCGAGCGTGTGTTGAGCGATGCGCGCGCCCTGATTGACCACGCGAAAAGCATGGAAGGCGAGCTGCGCGGAAGGGTCCGAATCGGTACCCTGATCGTGCCGGCGCGCCTGCGTCTTGGCCAGTGGCTACGAGATGTACAGCGGCGCCATCCTTTGCTGGAAGTGCATACGCGCCTTGGGCTGTCGCGCGATCTGCTTGGCGAGATCCGCCGCAATAACCTTGATTGCGGATTCTTTCTGGGCCGGGACAGTTTTTCCGGCATGTCTGCGATCACCCTGGCCGAACTGGGCTTCTGCGTGGCGATTCCCTCTGAGTTGGCCGATGCCCTGGCTCATGCTGACTGGCAGCAAATGAACAATACGCCTTGGTTGGGTGTCTCGCCACGCTCGACGATCGCCACCATGACCGCCGAACTCTGGCGTCAGCACAACATCCATCCAAGGGTGGTGGGGGAGTTCGATGATGAGGCGACGCTGGCCGAACTCATCAAGAACGGGCTGGGCCTCGCATTGCTGGCCGAGCGCACTGCCAGGCGCTTTGCGGCGGATGGTGCGTTTGTATTGTGGCGTGGCGGTGAAGTCGTCAGCCGCGCGCCTTTGCAGTTCATCTACCCCTCCGAGCGCGAGGGGGATCCACTGCTAATGGGCTTGCGCGATTCGCTCAAGACGATCTGGGATTTGCCATGAGTGCGGGCATAAGCGAAACCGGCAAGACCCGGCCGCGCCTGTGGGTGGATGCCGATGCCTGCCCGGTGGTGATCAAGGAAATCATCTTCCGCGCCGCCACCCGCAAACAGCTCGAAACCATTCTGGTCGCCAACCAGATGTTGCGCACGCCGCCATCACTGCATATCCGTGCCGTGCAGGTGCCTTCAGGCTTTGATGTAGCCGACAACTACATCGCCGCCCAGGTGCTGCCGGGCGATCTGGTGGTGACGGCGGATATCCCGCTGGCGGCGCAGGTGATCGAGCGCGGCGCGAGTGCCATCAACCCGCGTGGCGAGCTATACACCGCCGCCAATATCCGCGAGAGCCTGTCGATGCGCGATTTTATGGAAAGCCTGCGCAGCAGTGGCGTGCAAACCGGCGGCCCCGCCGCCTTCAGCCAGGCAGACCGGCAGGCTTTTGCCAATCAGCTGGATCGTTTGCTGGCGAGGATTGTGTAGATGAAGTAGGTGCGGCTTTAGCCGCATGGTGGCCGACGGAAGTCGGCCCTACAAAATGGAAGCTGGTCACGCTCTGATTCAGCCGTGCTTGCGCTGGTGGTTCTGAACCACTTCCAGAAACTGCATGCCGTAAGCATCAAGCTTGCGATCGCCCACGCCGGAGAGCTCGTACATGGCTTCCAGACTCATCGGGCGGTGCTCCAGCATCTGCTTGAGCGTGGCGTCGCCGAAGATCATGTAAGCGGGCACGTTCTGCTCTTCGGCGAGATCGCGTCGGCACTGTCTCAATGCGGCCCACAGGGTGCGTGCTTCGTCCGATTCGAACTCCATTTCGCGGCGCACGCTGGCAGCTGCCTTGGGCGCGGCGGCGCGCACGCGTTTGGCCATGAAGGTGGCTTCGCCACGTAATACCGGGCGGCAGGCGTCCAGCAGCATCAGGCCACCGAACTCGTTCACGCCGAGCAGGCCCTGGGCGACGAACTGGCGGAGCAGCGAGTTCCATTGCGCCTCGGGTAGTGCCTTGCCGATGCCGAAGGTGCTGAGCTTGTCGTGGCCGCGCTCGGTGATCTTGGCGACAGACTTGCCCATCAGGATGTCGATGATGTGCGCTGCGCCGTAGCGCTGGCCGCTGCGGTAGATGGTGGACAAGGCTTGCTGCGCGGGCAGGGATGCATCGAAAGTCTCGGGCGGCGTGATGCACATGTCGCAGTTGCCGCAGGGCGTGGATTCTTCGCCGAAGTAACGCAGCAACACTTCACGGCGGCAGGCCGGGGCTTCCGAGTAGCCGAGCAGGGCTTCGAGTTTGCGGCGCTCAACACGCTTCACTTCGTCCGGCGCTTGTGACTGCTCGATCATCTCGCGCTGCAGCACCATGTCCTGCAGGCCATAGGCCATCCACGCGTTCGAGGGCAGGCCGTCGCGGCCCGCCCGGCCGGTTTCCTGATAGTAGGCTTCAAGCGACTTGGGCAAATCCAGATGCGCGACGAAGCGCACATCGGGCTTGTCGATGCCCATGCCGAAGGCCACGGTGGCCACCATGACGATGCCGTCGCCGCGCACGAAGCGGGTCTGGTGATCGGCGCGCACGGCGGCGTCCAGCCCGGCGTGATAGGGCAGGGCCGAGATGCCTTCGGTGCGCAGCCAGGTGGCAGTTTCCTCCACCTTCTTGCGCGAGAGGCAATACACGATGCCGGCGTCGCCCTCGTGGTGGGTGCGGATGAATTTCAGTAGTTGCTTGCGTGGGTTGTCCTTCTCCACCACGGTGTAGCGGATGTTGGGCCGGTCGAAGCTGGAGACGAAGACGCGCGCCTCTTCCAGCGCCAGGCGCTCGATGATCTCGGCGCGGGTGGCGGCGTCCGCCGTGGCGGTCAGCGCAATGCGCGGAATGTTCGGGAAGCGCTCGTGCAGGATGGTGAGCTGGCGATACTCGGGGCGGAAATCGTGGCCCCATTGCGAGACGCAGTGCGCCTCGTCAATCGCAAACAAGGCGATGCGCGAGGATTCGATGAGGCCCTGGCAGCGCGGATTGAGCAGGCGCTCGGGGGCGACGTAGAGGAGATCGAGTTCGCCGGCCAGCAGTCGGCGCTCGATGGCGCTGGCTTCGGCAGCTTCCAGCGTGGAGTTCAGGAAGGCGGCGCGCACGCCCAGCTGGCACAAGGCCTGAACCTGGTCCTGCATCAGCGCGATCAGCGGCGAGACGACGATGCCGCAGCCCTCACGGAGCAGCGAGGGAATCTGGTAACACAGCGACTTGCCGCCGCCGGTGGGCATCAGCACCAGCGCGTCGCCTCCGCCTTGCACATGGCCGACGATGGCCGCTTGCTCGCCGCGGAATGCAGGGTAGCCGAAGGTGTGGCGCAGGGTGTGGAGCGCGGGGTCTAGAATTTCGGGCGAGTTCATCATGCGGCCTTGGCCAGACGCCACAGCGAAGTCACTTCCCGCGAGCGTGCCGCATGCAGCGGATCATTGGCATCCGTGGCTTTTGGGTGTTGCGGGCGGGTATCGAGACGATTGATCACGTGCAGGCCAGCAGCGTCGATCCAGCCGAGCAGCTCCTCGCGCGAGCGCAATTCGAGCAACTCGGCAATGTCCGAAATGATCAGCCAGGCCTCGCCGCCGGGCGCAAGATGCGCGGGCAGGTCGGCGAGGAAACCGCGCAGCATGCGGCTGTCGGGGTCGTACACGGCCGCTTCCACCGGCGAGGTCGGCGTTTCCGGCAGCCAGGGTGGGTTGCACACGATCAGTTTGGCCTGGCCGGGCGGAAATAGGTCGGCCTGCAGCAGCTCCACCTGATTCGTCAGCCCGAGGCGTTGCAGATTGTCCGCTGCGCAGGCCAGCGCGCGCGGGGCCATGTCGGTGGCAACGATCTGCGCGACACCCCGTTTGGCGAGCAGGGCGGCGATCACGCCGCTGCCGGTGCCGATGTCGAAGGCGGTGCTTTTGCCGGGCAGGGGCGCCTTGGCGATCAGATCCAGATACTCGCCGCGCAGGGGCGAGAACACGCCGTAGTGGGCGTGAATCGTGTCGCCCAGTGCCGCTACCTGCACGCCTTTCTTGCGCCACTCATGGGCACTGACCACCCCGAGCAATTCGCGCAGCGACACCACATAGCCGGTGTCGACCGGGCCGTAGGCCTCCAGGCAGGCTTGGGTCACATCCTGCGCACGGCGGGCCTGAATAGAGTGAGTTGCGTCGACTTCGATCAGCAGGCGCGCCAGAGTTTGTGCACGCGTAGCCTGCTGTTGGCGGTGCTGGCGAAAGGCCTGGAGGGCTGTGGCGGGCGCTTTGCCGGGGCGGCTTTGCTGTTTGTCCGCGCGGCGGCTCATGGCCTGCAGCAGATGGCGCGCGTTCTGCCAGTCGCCTCGCCACAACAGACTCACGCCGGCCTGCGCGAGGCGCCAGGCTTCGGCTGCGGGCAGGGTGTCGTCAATCAGGCGCAGTTCCGTGGGAAGCGGTGCGGCGGCTTCCGATTGCCAGCGAGAGGTGCGGGGCTGGCCAAGTTCGGACCAGTGCAGCAGGGGAGTCAAGCAGTGCCTTTCGAGTGAGGGCCGCTGCGGTGCGGTGGCAGCGGAGGGCGGATTTTAGCCTGTCCTCAAGCTGCCAGCCGGAACAACCGTTAATTGTGCTGCCGCTCGCTGTCATGTGTTCAGGGGAGAATCTTGCAACTGTCGTCCCAGCGTCGCAACCGCCTTCGCTTCCTTCTGGCTTTCGGGCTGGTGGTGGCGCTCGGCCTGCTTCTGGCGGCCTGGCAAGGGATGCGGGGGCAGGCCTTGCAGCACTGGCAGAGCCTGCTGCAGGCGCGCGTTGAGAATCACTCCGAGGGCTTACTGGGCAGTCTGGAGCGAGCCTGGCTGCAGCTCAAGCCGATTGAAGTGCTGTACGCAGGTTCGGAGCTGGTTACTCGCGCTGAGTTGGAAGAAGCTCTGCGGCGGATTACCGATAGCCCGGAAGCCGCCCTGCAAAACCCCTATGTGGCCCTCGTGCTGCCGCGAAGTGGCGGGGCGTGGCTGATTGAGGATGGCAACGCCTGGGCAGGGAGTTACATGCGAGTCGGACGTCGTTTCGATGCAGACTCCGCGATGGCGCGCAGCCTCACAGAGGTGCTGCGCAGCGGTCGGCCGCAGGTTGTGCTTGAAGCAGGCGTCGGCAACGACTGGCTGCTCTACTTTGCCTCCCGCATCGATGAGCGGGGAGGAGGGCGAGCCTTGCTGTACGAAATTCCGCTGGGCAATGTGCTGCGCCACCGCATTCTGGATGCCGAGGATGAAGGCTTGCGCATGCGTCTTCAGGTGCAACCGGCCGTGCAGCCAGATGGCTATCAGGACAAGGACTTTCCTGTCATCGCCACGCCGGGCGTGGGGCTCGCGCCTGCATTGAAGATCGAACAGCGTCTGCAGGCCTATCAGGCTGAGTGGATATTTGAATGGGATGCCCTGCCCCTTGCTCTGGGTGGGCCACAATACGCGCTGGCCGACCTGACGTTGGGCGGGGGCGTTCTGAGTCTGATACTGCTGGGGCTTTTGCTGGTGATGTCTTTGCGCTGGGGTGAGCGCAATTCGCGCTTGGCGGCGGAACGGGCGCTGACCCTGTCCGAACTGTCGCGCAGCGAAGCCCGCTACCGCACGCTGCTGGCCCAGTTGCCATGTCTGGTGCTGCGTTGCGCGAATGATCCGCAATGGACCATGGAGTTCATGAGTGCGCGTTGCCTCTCGATCACCGGCTATCCACCCGAGGCCCTGATCGGCAATCGCGATCAGGCCTATGCAGACCTGATTGTTGCGGAAGATGTTGAGCGGGTGGCCAGCGAGGTGGCCCGGGCGCTGGATCTGCATCTGGACTACGAACTCAAATATCGTATCCGTCGGGCTGATGGCGTGGTGCGCTGGGTGCATGAGCGCGGTGCGGCGAGCTATGACGAAAATGGACAGGTGCAATGGATTGATGCACTGGTGTTTGATGTCACGGATGCCCAGCAGATCAGCGAGGAGCTGGCTCGCAGCGAGGAAGCCCTGCGTGCGCTGAATCTTGAGCTGGAGTTGCGGGTGCAGCGCCGCACGGGTGAGCTCGAGCAGTCCAATCGTGATCTGCAGCGGGCCATGGAGCAGTTGGTGCAGGCCGAGAAAATGGCTTCGCTGGGAAGTCTGGTGGCTGGCGTGGCGCACGAGCTGAATACACCGATCGGCAGTGCGCTGGTGGTGGCTTCGACCTTGAAGGAAAAGTCCGTGCTTCTTGATGGAGCCATCAATGCGGGCGAGTTGCGCAAATCCCAGCTGGCCGATTATGTGGAGACCGTGCGTGAAGCCTCGGCCATGCTGGAGGGCCTGCTGGTCAAGAGCGGAGAGCTGATCTCCAGCTTCAAGGAAGTGGCGATTGACCAGCAGAGCATGCGCCGGCGCAAGTTCCGCCTGGCTGAGGTAGCACGCGAAATACTGGCCACCCTGCACTCCCAGCTTCGGCACAGCCCGGTGCGGGTGGAACTGAACGTACCGGAGGATATAAGCCTGGACAGCTATCCGGGGCCGCTCGGCCAGGTGCTCAGCAATCTGGTGGGTAATGCGGTCTTGCACGGCTTTACCGGCCGAAAAGAAGGCGGCGTGCGGGTAGAAGCGTGCCTGCTGGATGCCGATACAGTGGAGCTTAAGGTCAGTGACGATGGCTGCGGCATGACTGAGCATGTGCAGCATCATGCCTTCGATCCCTTCTTTACCACTCGGCTGGGGCAGGGCGGCAACGGGTTGGGCCTGTATATCTGCTACGGCATCGTGAGCGGAGTACTGGGCGGCAGCATCACGCTCGAATCCCGGCCCGGAGCAGGGACGACTTTCATCATCCGCCTGCCTCGGGTAGGGCCACTGCGTACCGAAGAGGCGCTTCAGGCCTTGCCGACGATATCCAGCGCCACGGCCTCGGCCAGCTCGATGCCATCTACCGCGGCAGACATGATGCCGCCGGCGTAACCGGCGCCTTCGCCGCCCGGATAGAGGCCGCGGGTGTTGATGCTCTGGTAGTCCGGCCCGCGCTTGATGCGGATCGGCGAGGAGGTGCGCGTTTCCACCCCGGTAAGCACCGCGTCGGGCAAATCGTAGCCACGGATCTGGCGAGCCATGGCCGGGATCGCTTCGCGCATGGCTTCGATGACGTAATCCGGCAGGGCGGTGGAAAGATCGGTCGGCGTGACGCCCGGCTTGTAAGAAGGCTCCACACTGCCGAGTTGCGTAGACGGGCGGCGAGCCAGGAAATCGCCGACCCGCTGCGCGGGTGCGAAGTAATTGCGTCCGCCCAGCTCAAAGGCGCGCGATTCCCAGTGGCGCTGGAAGTCCATGCCGGCGAGCGGGTTCTCAGGGGTGGCGCCAAAGTCTTCCGGATTCACGTTCACTACGAGGCCGGCATTGGCATTGCGCTCGTTGCGAGAGTACTGGCTCATGCCGTTGGTAACCACACGCCCTTCTTCCGAGGTGGCGGCCACCACGGTGCCGCCCGGACACATGCAGAAGGAATATACGGCGCGGCCGTTCTTTGCGTGATGCACCAGTTTGTAATCGGCTGCGCCAAGCAGTTCGTGGCCGGCGAAGCTGCCGTAACGGCAGGCGTCGATCAGGCTTTGCGGATGCTCGATGCGGAAACCGATGGCGAAGGGCTTGGCTTCGACATAGATGCCGCGCTGATGCACCATCTGGAAGGTGTCGCGGGCGCTGTGGCCCACTGCCAGCACCACATGGCGCGAGGGGATGAACTCGCCGTTTACGGTCACACCTGTGACCTGTCCATTGTCGACGGCGATGTCTTCAACCTTGCTCTCGAAACGGATCTCACCGCCCAGCGCGATGATTTCGGCGCGCATCTTCTCGACCATGCCGACGAGGCGGAAGGTGCCGATGTGCGGGCGGTTGATCCACTGGATTTCTTCGGGCGCGCCGGCCTTCACGAATTCGTCCAGCACCTTGCGGGTCAGGAAACGCGGGTCCTTGATCTGGCTGTAGAGCTTGCCGTCGGAGAAAGTACCGGCGCCGCCTTCGCCAAATTGCACATTGGATTCCGGATTGAGCTTCTGCTTGCGCCACAGGCCCCAGGTGTCCTGGGTGCGCTCGCGCACCGCTTTGCCGCGCTCCAGCACGATGGGGCGAAAACCCATTTGTGCCAGCACCAGCGCGGCGAGGATGCCGCAGGGGCCGAAGCCGATGATGACCGGGCGCTCCGTGAGGTTTTCCGGCGCACGGGCCACGAATCTGTAGGCCATGTCCGGCGTTGGTCCGATGTGGGATTTGCCGGCAAAACGTGCGAGGACAGCGGCGTCATCGCGCAGCTCGACGTCCACCGCATAGCTCAGCAGGATGGCGCTCTTCTTGCGCGCATCCGGGCTGCGTTTGTAGACCTTGAAGGAGAGCAGATCGCTGGCAGGGATGCCCAGGCGTTCAAGGATGGCGGCGGGCAGGGCGGCCTCAGTGTGATCGAGGGGCAGCCTGATTTCGTGCAGACGGAGCATGGCAGGGGCCTGATGACTATTCAGGAGGGTAAAACGGAGACCGCCATTTTACCTGCTCGCGCCGCTCTCTCCCCACATGTTTGCCGACACGGCGGCCAGTTCCGGCAGCAGATGGCTGACCAGAGCCAGCTGGCGGATGATGCGCCGCTCCTGCGGCGGAGTGTCCGACGGGATTTCGTCCAGCGCCGTCAGGGAAGGGAGTGGCAGCGCTTCTGCCGTCACGACCTGGCGTTGCTCAAAGGCTGTCGCCAGCTTTGCCAGGCAATCGCAAGCCTGGCGACCGGCTTCTGCCACGAGTTGGCCGTGTTGCCATTGACTGATCTTCTCGCGGTGAGCCCCAAGCGCCGAGATGTAAGCGAGCAGGGTGTGGCTGGCGGTGAGGAAATGGAAAGCCTGCTCCGGGGTGAGACGGTGCTGGTCGGGCTCGCCGAGCATGGCTGAGAGGGTCAGCGAGAGTTCGGCATCGGCGTTGTGGGCATCGCGCCGGGCGATGCGGTAGCCGAGGTGATCGTCCTTGCCGTTGTTGTACTGGGCGAGGACTTCATTCAGATAAGTACTGGAGCGTGAGAGGGTCTTGCTCATCGCCAGATGAAGGCGCCGGCCTTGCCAGTCCGGCAGGATCAGGGCGACTGCGCCACCGGCCAGTAGCGCGCCGAGCACGGTGTCGAGCAGGCGCGGCCAGATCAGCGCATAGCTGCTGCCCAGCTGGTTGAAGCACAGCAGCACCAGTACCGTGATGCTGGCGGTGGCCAGCATGTAGCGGTCTGCACGCCAGAAGAAGAAGGCCACGCCGGAGGCGACGGCCAGCCCGAGCTGGGCTTCATCCTGCGGGAACAGATGCAGAAAGGCCCAGCCGCCGAGCAGGCCCAGCAGGGTGCCGCTCACACGCTGGCCGAGGCGCTTCCAGGTGTCGCTGTAAGTCGGCTGCAGCACGAAAACCGTGGTCAGCATCACCCAGTAACCCTGGGGCAGGTTCAAGAGATGCAGCAGGCCGTAACCGGCGGCCAGCGCCAGGCTCAGGCGCAAGCCATGGCGGAAACGGCCGGACTTCGGGGTGAACTGCATTCGGATGCGCTGTAGCGCTTCGCGCAGGCTGGCCGGATTGCTGTCGCGCAGGGTGGTGTCGTCCGTCTGCAGCAGAGCGTCGGGATTGCCTGCGTTGGAGAGCTGGCGGTCGATGGTGGTCAGATTGCGGGTGAGATCGGCCACCGGATCGGCGTTGCGGCGCCAGTCGGTCTCGGTGCTGGCTTGTACATGGCTCAGGGCGGCGCCGAGCTCATCGAGGGCTGGCAGGCTGTCGCGGCCGTAGTTGAAGTACTTGTCCAGCGCGATGGCGCGGGCCAGCTTGGCGCAGGCTTCGCCCTGCAGGCTCATCAGGTGGGCACAGCGGAAGAGGATGTCGCTGCGTGCAAATACCCGGGAAAGTTCGGTGTAGCTCTGGTGAGAGGAGCTGGCGCGCTCGTGGATGTCTTGCGCCAGGAAATACCACTTCAGAAATCGCGCACTGCGCGGACGCGGCTGGCCATCCTTCATCCAGCCCAATAGCACCTGACGGGCCCGGTTCATGCGCTGCACCAACAGGCTGTTGTGTTCGGCCAGCGCCAAGCGCAGGGCGTCCGGGTGACGGCCTGGAATTGGCTCCAGCAGTTTGGCTTTCAAGGCCAGGTAACTGGCCAGCCCCAGATAGACTGAGGCGAGGATCTGGCGGGCTGGGCGCGCCGCGAAAGCCAGTACCCATACCAGGGAAATCCCTTCATACCAGGCTGCACCGGCAAGCAGTTGCAGCGGCTCATGCCAGATCGGCGCCAGCTCCTGTCCGGGCCGGCTGGCGCTGAGCATGGCGTAAATGCCCAAAATCAGTGAAGCGCTGGCAACCCGCGCGTAGCGCTCGCTGATCGCGCCCAGCATCACGAAGCCGAAAGTAGAGAGCAGCAGCCCGCACACGAAGAACCAGGGCCAGGCAAACAGCAAGCGCACCGAAAAAGCCGTGGCGGCGAAGCAGGAGAGGGTGACGAGTACCGCCAGCAGGCGGCCCAGCGGGCGATCTTCGGTCTCGGCCAGTGCCGCAGCAATCACGCCTAGGATCGGGCCGATCAGCCATTCCGGCCGGTCAAGTGTCAGGCACAGCCAGACCACGCCGCCCAGGGCCAGCGCTACCTTCACACTGTCGCTGGTCTTGTCATGCGCCCAGAACTGGCGCCAGAGTTCGAAAAATGAGGTTTGCATGGAGGGCAGCAAAAGAGGTGGCTTCCTGTTTCTACGCGACAGCCTAAGGGCAGGCGTGGGACAATTCCACCCTTTGCATCAAATAAGCGGCATATGGCTATCCAGTGGTTTCCCGGACACATGACCTCGGCGCGCAAGAAAGCGGCCGACGCCATGGAGAACATCGATGTGGTCATCGAGGTGCTCGACGCACGCCTGCCGCAGGCCAGTTGCAACCCCATGATCACGCAGTTGCGCCAGCATCGTCAGCGCCCCTGCCTGAAGATCCTGAACAAGGCGGATCTGGCGGATCCTGTTGTGACGGCGGCCTGGCTGGAGTATTTCAACCAGCAAGCGGGCGTCAAGGCGGTCGCTTTGTCCTGCAAGAAGGCCTCCGACGTGGCGCGTGTGCCCGGCTTGTGCCGGCCGCTGGCACCACACCGCAACGACAACGTGAAGCCGCTGCGCATGATGATCATGGGGATTCCGAACGTCGGAAAATCCACCCTGATGAACGCGCTGCTCGGGCGCAAGCTTTCGGCCGTGGGCGACGAGCCGGCAGTGACCAAGAATCAGGTACGTGCCGATATCGATATCCGTCACACCCTGGTTGATACGCCCGGCATGATGTGGCCCAAGATCGAGTTCGACAGTGATGGCTACATGCTTGCTGCCAGCCACGCGATCGGCCGCAATGCGGTGATCGATGAGGAGGTGGCAAGTTTCCTGGCGGACGTGCTTCTGGCGCGCTATTCACAGAACCTTGTCGAGCGCTATGGTTTTGACGTGAAGGGCATGGACGGCGTGGCGGTGGTGGAAGCCATCGGCAAGCGGCGTGGGTTTCGCATCAAGGGCGGTGGGCTGGATCTGGAAAAAGCCGCACTGACCCTGCTGCAGGATTACCGCGACGGGCGTCTCGGGCGTATCACGCTGGAAACGCCGGAAACCCGACTGGCGATGATCGCTGAGCATCAGCGTCTCAAAGCGTTGGCGCTGCCAGATGACCGGGCCAAGCCGGATGCGGCTGAGGAAGAGCTCGAGGATTGAGTTGCAGGGCTGACTTCAGTCGGCCAAGCAGGTCTGCTGTGCGACAGAAGTCGGCCCTATGGTAGAGCTGCAGCTCCTACAGCAATGAACTTGTCCGCGAAGCCTTGAGCAACACGATCAGGGCGCCGGCGCCGCCATCCGGCAGGCGTGCCTGGCAGTAAGCCATCACGTCTGCGTAGTTCATCAGCCAGCCCGCCACGAGTTTCTTCAGCACCGGTTCGCGGCCGGGGGAGCCTCGCCCTTTGCCGTGCACCACGCGCACGCAGCGGATGCCTTCCTTCTTCCAGCGCCCCATGCAGGCCGCCAGCAGATCGCGTGCCTCATCGCGGTTGCAGCCATGCAGGTCGACCTGATCGTGAACAACCCAGCGGCCTCGGCGCAGGTCGCGGATGATCGCGCGCGGCACGCCGTTGGCGAGATAAAACAGCTCGTCGCCGCCTTCCAGGTGCAGATCCAGGGAGGTGGGTGCGTAGATGGATTCGGCCAGTGCCGCCGCCTCATCGCGCTCCAGTTGGAGCGGTAGCGGCTTGGGTTTGGGCGCTTCGATCTCCACGCGTGTGTTCTGGATGGGTTTTACCCCGCGCAGAGCAGCAGCCAGATCGCTGGTTTCGCCCGCCAGCGGTTTGGCATCTTCGGCCAGCCAAGCTGCGGGAATCCACTCGTCCTGATTCGTCTGTACGACGGTGGGTGGCGCCAGCTCTTCGGCACTGCGCGTGCGCGGAATGGGCGCCGGCTTGGGGCGCTCGATCTCGGCATGGTTGCCGGGCGGCAAGGCCTTTACACCGGACAAGGCTTCGCGCAGCAGGCTGGCTTCATCCTGCGCGTCAACGGCAACAACCCGCCGTGGGGCGGGTTGTGCTTTGAGCTTGCGCTTGAGTTCGGCCAGCGCAGGCAAGCGGGTCTTGCTCATGCAGCTTAGAGTCCGCCGAGGTAGCGCTCTGCATCCAGTGCGGCCATGCAGCCGGTGGCCGCCGAGGTGATGGCCTGACGGTAGTTGTGGTCGGCCACATCTCCAGCAGCAAACACGCCCTTGATGGTGGTCTGGGTGGCGTTGCCATGCTGGCCAGTCTGCACTGTCAGGTAACCAGCTTCGTTCATGTCCAGTTGGCCCTTGAAGATATCGGTGTTCGGTGCGTGCCCGATGGCAATGAACACACCTAGCAGCGCGATGTCCTTGGCGGCACCGGTCTTGAGGTTCTTGATGCGCATGCCGTTCACGCCCTTGGCGTCGCCGAGGACTTCATCCAGCGTCGAATCCAGCTCCAGTACGATCTTGCCTTCCTGGACACGCTCCATGAGCTTGTCGACCATGATGGCTTCAGCGCGGAATTTGTCGCGGCGATGCACCAGCGTCACCTTGCTGGCAATGTTGGCCAGATACAGCGCCTCTTCCACAGCGGTGTTGCCGCCGCCGATCACGGCAACTTCCTGATTCTTGTAGAAAAAACCGTCACAGGTTGCACAGGCCGACACGCCGCGACCGGAGAACTTCTCTTCCGAGGGCAGGCCCAGATACTTAGCCGTGGCGCCGGTGGCGATGATCAGCGCATCGCAAGTGTAAGTGCCGGCGTCCCCCACCAGCGTGAAGGGGCGCTCGGTCAGCTTAGTCGTGTGGATGTGATCAAAAATGATCTCGGTGTTGAAGCGGCGCGCGTGTTTTTCGAAGCGGGCCATCAGATCGGGGCCTTGCACACCGTCGGCGTCAGCCGGCCAGTTATCGACTTCGGTCGTCGTCATCAGCTGGCCGCCCTGGGCCATGCCGGTGATCAGCACCGGCTTGAGATTGGCACGCGCAGCGTAAACGGCCGCGGTATAGCCGGCAGGGCCGGAGCCAAGGATGATCAGGGGATGATGCTGGGTCGTTCCACTCATGATGGGCTCCTTCGGGAAAATTTCTTGTGCCAGATTATAGCCGAGCGCTTGGCTCCCTCCCTGATTGTCCCTGCCAATCGGAGGCATTGGTGGGCACTACTTGTCAGCTATCGGTGATTGTGAATGCAGGATGTTTCCAAGCGTGATGCTTGTCACATATACTCGTGGCACAAGTTGGCATTTCAATCAGGATTTCCCGCGCACAGGCTGCGGCCGGCACGGAGGGTTAATGGCAATCAAGCACACGATTTCTGCAACTGCGCTGCGAACGGTGCCGATCTTTCAGGGACTGGACGCCGAGCGTCTCGAAGAAGTAGCCCGCTGCGCAACCCTGCGCCGGGTAGCACGTGGGACTACGGTGGTTCAGGCCGGAGAGCTGACCGATAACGTCTATTTCGTACTGAATGGCAGTCTCAAAGTACTTGTCAGCGATGAAGATGGCCGTGAGGTGATCCTGACTATCATCGGTCAGGGCGATGTCTTTGGCGAAATGGGGGTGCTGGATGAGGAGCCCCGTTCCGCTACGGTGACCGCAGTGGCGGCTTCCGATCTGATCGTGATCCCGCAAGCCGATTTCCGCCAGATCATGGCGCACAACTTCGAGGTTTGCCTGCGCGTGATGTGCAACATGGCGCGTCGGCTGCGTGCAGCTGATCGCAAGATTGAAAGTCTTGCCTTGATGGATGTGTATGGGCGCGTGGCCCGTCTGTTGCTGGATATGGCCGAGACGGTCGACGGTCGTAGCGTCGTGCGCAAGAAAATTTCCAAGCAGGACATTGCCCGCATGATCGGCGCTTCGCGTGAGATGGTTTCGCGCGTTATGAAGGATCTGCAAGCACGCGGCTTGCTTGAAGAAACGCCGGATGGTCTGGTGATCATCGAACAGGTGGCCGACGCCTGATGCGGGCGGCCGCGAGAGCAGCCAGCCCGCGCGGTATAATCGGCCGCATCCTGTCTGCCCCCGGCAACCTCATGTTGTTCAGAGCCTCTTCGCGTCCCGCAAGTCAGCCCCTGCCAGAAAAGATCGGCCTCCTGTTGCGCGAGGCCGGCTGGCTGCTTCTGGGGGCTGCGGGCGCTTATCTGACGATGATCCTCGCGGGCTACAGCAAGGCCGACCCGAGCTGGTCCCATGCCGTTGAGGTTGGCCAGATTGCCAATCCTGGCGGGCGCTTCGGCGCCTGGTTTGCCGATATGCTGCTCCAGCTCTTCGGTAGCTCGGCCTGGTTGCTGGTGGTGCTGATGTTCTGGGGGCTCTTCCTCGGCGGGCGTCGTTTCCGCAACGAGCTTGAATCCGACCGCCGCTCGTTGTTCATCGTGCTGGCAGGTTTTGTAATCCTGTTGCTGACCAGTTGCGGCATTGAAGCGGTGCGCTTTCATACCAGCCATGCCCTGTTGCCGGGCCAGCCCGGTGGCGTGATCGGTACCGAGTTTGGCCGACTGGTGGTGCGCTATCTCGGTTTTACTGGCGGCACGCTGCTCATGCTGGCAGCGTGGGCGGGTGGCTTGAGCCTGTTTGGCGGTTTCTCGCTGGTCGAAGCAGTGGAGAAGCTTGGGCTGGGCTTGGAGCTTTCGTGGGCCTTCATCCTGCGCAAGCTGCATTCCTGGCGTGATCGTCAGGCGGGCAAGGAAATTGCTGTCAAACGCGAAGAAAAGGTCAAGCGCGAGCGCAAGAAACGTGAGGATGCGCCGCCGGTGGCGATCCATATCGAACCGGTCATGAAGGCCGAGCCGCTCAAGATCGTTGAGGCCCCGAAAGCGGACAAGGAGCGCCAGGTTGGCCTGTTTGGCGAAACGCCTGCGGGCGCCGGCCTGCCCGGTTTGACCCTGCTGGATGCGCCGAGCAACGACGTGGAGCCGCCGTCTGTCGAAACCCTTGAATACACTTCGCGCCTGATTGAACGGAAGCTGGCGGACTTCGGTGTCGAGGTGAAGGTGCTGGCGGCTTATCCCGGCCCAGTAATCACGCGCTACGAAATCGAGCCAGCCATCGGTGTGAAGGGTGCCCAGATCATGAATCTGGTCAAGGATCTAGCGCGCGCCTTGTCGGTGATGAGCATCCGGGTGGTCGAAACGATCCCAGGCAAGGCCTGCATGGGCCTCGAAATTCCGAACGTGAAGCGCCAGACCGTGCGTCTCTCGGAAATCAT
Organism: Uliginosibacterium aquaticum; assembly: GCF_012972705.2. Classification (GTDB taxonomy): domain Bacteria; phylum Pseudomonadota; class Gammaproteobacteria; order Burkholderiales; family Rhodocyclaceae; genus Uliginosibacterium; species Uliginosibacterium aquaticum. The sequence goes on from NZ_JABCSC020000001.1 coordinate 1,626,074, forward strand.
CGGCTCCAAGGTCTATCACGACATGCATTCGCCGCTGACCGTGGCGCTGGGCAAGGATATCGGCGGCAACCCGGTGGTGGCGGATCTTGCAAAGATGCCGCACCTGCTGGTGGCGGGCACGACCGGTTCGGGCAAGTCGGTGGGCATCAACGCGATGATCCTGTCGCTGCTCTACAAGGCCGAGGCGGACAAGGTGCGTCTGATTCTGGTAGACCCGAAAATGCTGGAACTGTCTGTTTACGAAGGCATTCCGCATCTGCTGGCGCCGGTTGTGACCGACATGAAGCACGCGGCGCATGCGCTCAACTGGTGTGTGGGTGAGATGGAGCGCCGCTACAAACTGATGTCCGCCATGGGCGTGCGTAACCTGGCTGGCTTCAACAAACAGATCGCTGATGGGGTGAAGGCCGGCTCACCGATCAAGAATCCTTTCTCGCTGACTCCCGAAAATCCCGAGCCACTGGAACACATGCCGCTGATTGTGGTGGTGATCGACGAGCTGGCCGACTTGATGATGGTGGTCGGCAAGAAGATCGAGGAGCTGATTGCGCGTCTGGCGCAGAAAGCGCGCGCGGCGGGTATTCACCTTGTGCTCGCCACCCAGCGCCCATCAGTGGATGTGATTACCGGCCTGATTAAGGCCAATATCCCGACGCGCATGGCCTTCCAGGTCTCCAGCAAGATTGATTCGCGCACCATCCTCGATCAGATGGGGGCTGAGTCCCTGCTGGGCATGGGGGACATGCTCTATCTCGCCCCTGGTACCGGTTTTCCGACGCGGGTGCACGGCGCTTTCGTGGACGACAAGGAAGTCCACAAGGTGGTCGAGTATCTCAAAAGCACTGGTCAGCCCAATTACATCGAAGGCATGCTGTCGGGCGCCACGGAAGAGGGCGGCGAGCTCAGCTCTGACATCTTCGGCGAATCCGGCAACGGCGGTGGCGAAGCCGATGAGCTTTACGACAAGGCCGTGGCGGTGGTGCTGCAGACCCGTCGCCCGTCGATTTCGCTGGTGCAACGCCATCTGCGCATTGGCTACAACCGCGCGGCGCGCCTCATCGAACAGATGGAGCAGGCTGGCTTGGTGTCGTCGGCCAATGCCACGGGTAACCGCGAAGTGTTGGCACCTGCCCGCGAGCAATAACTCTTTTCCGGAATTTCCTGTATGAAAAAACTGCTTCTTTCGCTGCTGTGTCTGGCGGCGCCGACACTTGCTTCTGCCGCCGCTATCGAACAGTTGCAGCAGTTTTTGGACGGTAGCAAGACGGCGCGCGCCAGCTTTACCCAGAAAGTCATCTCGAAAACTGGCCGAGCCGGGCAGAACGCCTCCGGCACGATGAGCTTCCTGCGCCCCGGCAAGTTTCGCTGGGAGTACACCAAGCCTTACAACCAGCTGATCGTTGCTGATGGCAGCAAGCTGTGGAGTTACGACAAAGAGCTCAATCAGGTCGTGATCAAGCCGATGAGCCAGGCGCTCGGCGCCACCCCGGCAGCCTTGCTGGCGGGAAGTAATGATTTCCAGAAGAACTTCTCCCTGCGCGAGGATGGTGTTGCTGACGGACTGGAATGGGTGGAAGCCACGCCGCGCAGCAACGAAGCTGGCTTCGAACGGGTGCGTATCGGCATGAAAGGCAATCTGCCGCAGGCCATGGAAGTGCGCGACAACTTCGGCCAGCTCACCGTGCTGCAGTTTTCCGCTTTTGAACGCAATCCGGCGCTGCCGGCCGATGCTTTCCGCTTCACGCCGCCCAAGGGGGCGGATGTGGTGGGCGAGTAGGCCAGACTGAATGGCCGATCTTTTCTCAAGCCCGCCAGCGCCTGACAAGGTTCCACTTGCTGAACGTTTGCGGCCGCAGACGCTTGACGATGTGGTTGGCCAGATCCATCTGCTCGGGCCGGGCAAACCCTTGAGGTTGGCGGTGGAGTCTGGCAAGCCACACTCGATGATTCTGTGGGGGCCGCCAGGGGTGGGCAAGACGACGCTGGCACGCCTGATGGCACGACATTTCGATGCCGAGTTCATGGCCTTGTCGGCGGTGTTCGCAGGCGTCAAGGATATTCGCGAGGCGGTGGCTCAGGCCGAAATGCTGCAGGGCACCACCGGCCGCCGCACCATCCTGTTCGTGGATGAAGTGCACCGCTTCAACAAGAGTCAGCAGGACGCGTTCCTGCCTTACGTTGAATCCGGTTTGCTGACTTTCATTGGCGCGACCACTGAAAACCCGTCGTTTGAAGTCAATTCGGCGCTGCTTTCACGCGCCGCCGTGTATGTGCTGGATAGCCTCAAACCAGAGGATATGCAGCAACTTTTTGCCCGCGCCAGCCGTGAAGCTCTGCCGACACTCCGATTTACTGACGAAGCGCGCGATCGCCTGATCGGCTGGGCCGATGGGGATGCACGGCGTTTTCTGAACGTGCTGGAAACCCTGGAAACTGCATCCAGTGCTGCCGGGGTGAAGGAAATCACCGGGGAGTTCGCCGAATCGACGCTGGCCCAGAATCTGCGCCGCTTCGACAAGGGCGGCGAAGCTTTTTACGACCAGATTTCTGCGCTGCATAAATCAGTGCGTGGATCGAACCCTGATGCAGCACTCTACTGGTTCGTGCGCATGCTTGATGGTGGTGCGGATCCGCTGTATCTGGGACGGCGCATCGTGCGTATGGCTGTAGAGGATATCGGCTTGGCCGATCCACGCGCGCTGACGATGTCGCTTGAAGCCTGCCAGACTTACGAGCGCCTCGGCTCACCCGAGGGCGAACTGGCACTGGCTCAGGCGGTGCTGTATCTGGCGGTGGCCGCCAAATCGAATGCGGCCTACATGGCCTACAACGAGGCACGCCGCTTCGTGAAACAGGACGTTAGCCGTCCGGTACCGATTCATTTGCGTAATGCGCCGACCAAGCTCATGAAGGAGCTGGGCTACGGCAAGGAATACCGCTACGCACACGATGAACCTGGCGCTTATGCTGCGGGTGAGGATTATCTGCCAGAGGGGATGCCTGCGATCAGCTGGTATGAGCCAACCGATCGTGGCCTGGAGGGCAAGATTGCCCAGAAGCTCGCCCACCTTAAGGGGCTGGATCGCGCGGCGCGAGACGCAGAGGATCGCTAGACCGGATGTGCCGAACGGAATTCGGCATACACATGAAGCACGTGTTCGGCTTTGTCGATAGCACCTTGCGTCATGGCGTCAGATACGAGGTCTGACAGGCAACTGCAGATCATCTTCACGCCTTCGTCGGTCTGCACCAGACTACAGGCCATCGGGCCGGCGATTTCCTGCGGGATGTGTTCGTGTTCGGCAAACAGTTCAACTTCTTCATCGGTCAGGTCACAGTAGTCCAGGCAGTCTTGCATCGTTAACATCTCGGGCTCCTCTGCTGCTTGTTCGCCTCGCCAAGCGCGGCTTTTTGAATTCGCTACACATTCCAAGCTAGAGCACAGTGATTTGATAGCCAGTTGCAATTGGCTATGCGGCTCCCTATGTGCAATTGCATTTGCCAATGTCAGCCCGAAAGCCTTGCTGGAAGGGCGCAATACGGGCAGGTATGCGACAAAACTTTGCGCTGCACAAAGGGCTGAACGGACGCCTCGTGTAAACTGCGTGCTTCCAAGAAATCCGCCATCCAGATCACCATGCTCGATATCCAGCTTCTCCGCTCCCAGCTCGACGCCGTTGCCCTGCGCCTGGCCAAGCGTAATTTTGTGCTCGACGTAGCCGCCTTCCAATCCATGGAAGACGAGCGCAAGACTCTGCAGACCCGCACTCAGGAACTGCAGTCCAGGCGCAACAGTCTTTCCAAGCAGATTGGTATGTTGAAGGGCAAGGGCGAAGATGCTTCGGCTGTGATGGCTGAAGTGGGTGGTCTGGGTGATGAGCTGAAAGCCTGCGAAGAGCAGTTGGGTGCTTTGCAGAGCCGCCTGAACGATTTTCTTGCGCGCATCCCGAACCTGCCGAATGAAGATGTGCCGGTCGGCAAGGATGAGTCGGGCAACGTAGAGGTGCGCCGCTGGGGCAGTCCGCGCGCTTTTGATTTCGAGGTCAAGGACCACGCTGACCTCGGCGAACCGCTGGGGCTGGACTTCGACACTGGCGCCAAGCTTTCAGGCGCGCGTTTTTCCTTCCTTAAGGGCGGCATGGCGCGCCTGCACCGTGCGATTGCTCAGCTGATGCTGGATACCCAGACCGGCGAACATGGCTACACCGAGTGCTACACGCCGTACATCGTGAATCCGGACGTGTTGTTCGGCACCGGCCAGCTGCCCAAGTTTGCGGATGACATGTTCCGCGTGGAGCGTGGCGGTGAAGATGGTCAGACCCAGTACCTGATCTCGACTTCCGAAATTTCGCTGACCAATATCGTCAAGGACACAATCCTCAAGGCTGAAGATCTGCCACTCAAGCTTACCGCGCATACGCCGTGCTTCCGTTCGGAAGCCGGCAGCTATGGCCGTGACACCAAGGGCATGATCCGCCAGCACCAGTTCGACAAGGTCGAGATGGTTCGCGTCACCCGTCCGGAAGAGAGCGCAGCAGCGCTGGAGGAAATGGTGGGCAATGCGGAGGCGGTGCTGCAGAAACTGAAGCTGCCGTATCGGGTGGTGGCTTTGTGTACTGGTGACATGGGCTTCTCGGCTGCGCGTACTTACGATCTTGAAGTGTGGCTGCCGGCGCAAGGCACTTATCGCGAGATTTCTTCGGTGTCCAACTGCGAAGCCTTCCAGGCCCGCCGCATGCAAGCTCGCTACAAGGCTGAAACTGGCAAGAACGAGCTGGTGCACACCCTGAACGGTTCCGGCCTGGCTGTGGGTCGTACGCTGGTGGCTGTTCTGGAGAACTACCAGCAGGCGGATGGCTCCGTAGTCATCCCTGAGGCACTCAAGCCCTACATGGGTGGCCTCGAAGTGTTGAAGCCTCAGGCCTGATTCCTCCTGTTGCTCGCACGACAAAGGCTCCCTTGGGAGCCTTTGTCGTTTCCGGGTCAGAGTACGCGGGCTAGCCAGGGCGCCAGCAGCACCATCAGGATGCCAGCGATGATCATGGTCAGGCTTGAGATTACGCCCTCTTCGGTATCGCGCTTGTGGGCTGTGACCGTACCGACGGCATGTGCCCCCGCCCCGAACAGTGCACCTTTGGCCAGCGCTGAACGTACGGGGAGCCAACTCAGCAACCACTCACCCAACACCATGCCGATCAGCCCTGTGATGACCACGAACACGGCCGCCAATTCGGCCTGACCACCCACGGTCGGAGCCGCGGCGATGGCGAAAGGGGTGCTGATCGAGCGGACCGACAGGCTGCGCTCGATCATCTCCGGCAGGCCGACGAGGCGGCTCAACCAGATCGTGCTCAGGACCGCGACACTCATCCCGACCAAGACGCCGACGACCAGTGGGAACCAGTGACGACGGATGACCGCACGGTATTCAAAGATGGGCACGGCAAAAGCCACAGTGGCTGGGCCCAGCATGGCCGAGAGCCAGTGGCTCTGGGCGTTGTAGACAGCATAGGGCACGCGCGCCAGAAGCAGGATGGCGATCAGGATGGCGGGCACCGCAATGATGGGAGAGAGCAGGGTGTGCGTATAGCGGCGATGCAGCCCTCGGATGATGCTGTAGAGCAGCACGGTTAGCGCGAGCCAGAATAGGCCGGAAAGCAGTGTCATGGCTTGTCCTCAGGCACAGTCGATAGTCCTTCGCGGCGCCAGCGCGCCTCAAGTCGCCAGGCTAGATCCACTGCCAGTGCTGTCGCCACCATTACGCAGGCGGTGCTGCCGACAATCACCAACAAGATCGTCAGCAACTTGCCATCCAGCGCATCGCGGTATTGCAAGACGGCAATCACGACAGGAATGAAGAACAGCAGCATCTCGCGCAGCAGCCAGCCTGCACCATCGGCCAACCATTCGCGACGCAAGAGGCCCAGTCCGAGCAGGACCAGGGCCAGTGCGATGCCGGTAACGGTAGGTGGCAGGCCGTGTAGCCAGGTGCTTGAGAGTTCGATGGCGGCGAGCCAGATCAGGATCAGCAGGCCGATCTGCAGCAGGGTGCGGCAGAACTGGTGGAGGTGTGGGGGCAGGGCAGGCATTTGTGCGGCAATGAAACGAAGCCTTGTAATGATACGGCGCTGCACAAGAAAAAACCCGCCGGAGCGGGTTCTTTCTGAGTTTGCAGCCTTCTTCAGTCGGCAAAGAAGTCCTTGACCTTGTCCATCCAGGATTTGGCACGCGGATTGTGGCTGTCTCCGCCATCTTTGCAGATGGACTCGAACTCGCGCAGCAGTTCTTTTTGACGTTCGTTGAGCTTGACCGGCGTCTCGATCACCACATGGCAGTGCAAGTCACCATGGTAGCCACTGCGCACATTCTTGATGCCCTTGCCGCGCAGGCGAAAGACTTTGCCGGTCTGGGTCTCGGCCGGGATCTTGATCGCGGCAGCGCCATCGAGGGTCGGGATTTCTATTTCGCCACCAATCGCAGCGGTCACGAAGCTGATCGGCATCTCGCAGTGCAGATCATCCCCGTCACGCTCGAAGACTGCGTGCTGCTTGATATGGATCTCGACGAACAGATCGCCCGGAGGTCCCCCGTTTACGCCGGGTTCGCCGAAGCCTGCGTGGCGCAGACGCATGCCGGAGTCTATGCCGGCCGGGATCTTCACTTCCAGGGTCTTCTGTTTCTTCACGCGACCCGCGCCGTGGCAGTCGCCGCACGGGTCGGTGATGACGCGGCCGGAGCCGTGACATTTCGGACAGGTCTGCTGGATCGAGAAGAAGCCTTGCTGCATGCGGACCTGACCTGCGCCGCCACAGGTGCCGCAGGTCTTGGGCTGGGTGCCGGGCTTGGCGCCGGAGCCCTTGCAGGTGCCACATTCTTCCTGAACCGGAATGCGGATTGTCTTTTCGACACCGCGTGCAGCTTCTTCGAGCGATACCTCAAGGTTGTAGCGCAGGTCACCGCCGCGATAGACGCGTGCGCCGCCACCGCCACCGCCGCGGCCACCCCCGAAAATCTCGTCGAAGATTCCACCGAAGGCATCGCCAAAGTCCTGCCCAGCGCCGCCGAAGCCGCCATGGCCGGCAGACTGATCCACGCCGGCATGGCCGTAACGATCGTAAGCGCCGCGTTTCTGGCTGTCCGAGAGCATCTCGTAGGCTTCTTTGGCCTCCTTGAATTTCTCTTCAGCGCCCTTGTCATCCGGATTGCGGTCCGGATGGTGTTTCATGGCCAGCTTGCGATAGGCCTTCTTGATGTCGTCGTCCGAAGCGTCGCGGGCAACGCCCAGCACTTCGTAATAATCTCTTTTTGCCATGGGTCTTCCTCAAGGCAAGAGCGCAAAGAGCGTCTGCACTGCGGCGTGGCTCTTTGCGCTCCAGGCGCCTCTGCGGTGAGTGGAATTACTTCTTGTCTTTGACTTCAGTGAATTCCGCATCCACTACGTTGTCGTCTGCCGGCTTGGCTTCAGCCTGAGCGCCGCCTGCGGCCGCACCTTCAGCGGCTTGCTGCTGGGCGTACATGGCTTCGCCGAGCTTCTGGCTGACCGTTGCCAGGGCTTGTGCCTTGGCTTCGATTTCGGCCTTGTCGTCGCTCTTGATGGCGTCTTCCGCGTCCTTCAGAGCCGCTTCGATCTTGCCCTTCTCTTCAGCAGAAACCTTGTCGCCGTGCTCGCTGAGCGCCTTCTTGGTTGTGTGGATCAGGCCGTCGCACTGGTTGCGAGCCTCGACCAGTTCGTGCTGACGCTTGTCTTCTTCAGCGTGGGCTGCGGCATCGTTCACCATCTTCTGGATTTCGTCTTCCGACAGGCCAGAGTTGGCCTTGATGGTGATCTTGTTTTCCTTGCCGGTGGCCTTGTCAGCAGCCTTCACATGCAGGATGCCGTTGGCGTCGATGTCGAAGGTTACTTCGATCTGCGGCATGCCGCGCGGGGCGGGGGCAATGCCTTCAAGGTTGAACTCTCCCAGCAGCTTGTTGCCGGCGGCCATTTCGCGCTCACCTTGATAGACCTTGATGGTCACGGCCGGCTGGTTGTCGTCAGCGGTCGAGAAGACCTGTGCGTGCTTGGTCGGAATGGTGGTGTTGCGCTTGATCATGGCGGTCATCACGCCACCCAGGGTTTCGATACCCAGGGACAGTGGCGACACGTCCAGCAGCAGCACGTCCTTCACGTCACCCTTCAACACGCCACCCTGGATCGCGGCACCTACAGCCACGGCTTCGTCCGGGTTTACGTCCTTGCGGGCTTCCTTGCCGAAGAACTCCTTGACCTTCTCCTGCACCTTGGGCATGCGGGTCTGACCGCCGACGAGGATCACGTCATCGATGTCGGAGATCGACAGGCCGGCATCCTTGAGTGCCTTGCGGCAGGGCTCGATCGTGTTGTTCACCAGCTCTTCGACCAGCGATTCGAACTTGGCGCGCGTGATCTTCATGGTCAGGTGGGCCGGAGCGCCGTTGGCCATGGTGATGTAGGGCTCGTTGATTTCGGTCTGCTGGCTCGACGACAGCTCGATCTTGGCGCGCTCGGCCGCGGCCTTGATGCGTTGCAGGGCGATGGCGTCCTTCGAGAGGTCGATGCCGTTGATGGTCTTGAACTCGGCCACGATGAAATCGATCAGGCGCTGGTCAAAGTCTTCACCACCAAGGAAGGTGTCGCCGTTGGTGGCGAGCACTTCGAATTGCTTATCGCCATCCACGTCGGCGATTTCGATGATCGAGATGTCAAACGTACCGCCGCCCAAGTCGAACACGGCGATCTTCTGGTCCTTCTTGCCAACCTTGTCGAGGCCGAAGGCGAGGGCAGCAGCGGTCGGCTCGTTGATGATGCGCTTCACATCCAGACCGGCGATGCGGCCGGCGTCCTTGGTGGCCTGACGCTGGCTGTCGTTGAAGTAAGCCGGAACGGTGATCACGGCTTCGGTCACTTCTTCGCCGAGGTAGTCTTCGGCGGTCTTTTTCATCTTGCGAAGAACGTCTGCGGAGATTTGCGGCGGGGCCATCTTCTTGCCGCGCACTTCCACCCAGGCGTCGCCGTTGTCAGCCTTGACGATGGCGTAGGGCATCATATTGATGTCCTTCTGCACTTCCTTCTCTTCGAAGCGGCGGCCGATCAGGCGCTTGACGGCATAGAGCGTGTTCTTGGCGTTGGTCACGGCCTGACGCTTGGCGGGTGCGCCGCACAGAACTTCGCCTTCTTCCATGTAAGCCACGATGGACGGCGTGGTGCGCGCACCTTCCGAGTTTTCGATCACCTTGGGCTGGCCGCCTTCCATGATGGCCACGCAGCTGTTGGTGGTGCCGAGGTCAATACCGATGATTTTTGCCATGTTCAAAGCTCCTTGATGTCTTTCCGGGAAGCGCGGGTGCGCGCTTCGCATTCATTCCTGTTACTGAAGTGGGGGCATGCCCCTCGATTTCAAGCCGATTGGGCGACAGCGACCAGCGCCGGGCGCAGCACACGGCCTTCCAGTGCGTACCCCTTCTGGAATACTTGCACGACGGTGTTCGCCGGCTGATCCGAGGGGACGGCGGAGATGGCCTGATGTTTGTGCGGATCGAACTTCTCGCCGAGCGGATTGATGTCCTGCAGGCCGCTCTTCTCGAAGGCCTTGGCGAGGTTCTTGAGGGTCAGATCGGCGCCTTCGCGGATGGCTTCCAGGCTGGCACCTTCGACGGCGAGCGTCTGCTCCAGGCTGTCTTTCACCACCAGCAGTTCATTGGCGAACTTCTCGATAGCGAACTTTGCGGCTTTGCTGATGTCTTCCTGAGCACGGCGGCGCACGTTTTCGGTTTCGGCCTTGGCGCGCAGCCAGGCATCATGGTGTTCAGCAGCCAGCAATTCGGTCTGGCGCAACTGCTCTTCGATACTCGGCAAGGTGTCAATGTTTGCCTGGACCTGACCGTTGTCAGCGTTTTTGGGGTCTTGAGGGCTGCTTGCCGGTTCCAGATCCTGCTCGAGACTATCCTGATTTTGCGACATCAAACGTGCTCCTGAATTGAATCCAGAGGCTCAGATGGGGCATTGACGCTGTTTTTCAAGCGCTTTCCTTCTTTTTTTTTATGATCTTTGTCACACTCCCATCTGGGCCGGAGTGTGACCGGCAGGGGGCAGGGTAAGTCATGGCGGATATGCCGGAACGCGTCGGGAAATACAAGATCATCCGCGAGATCGGGCGGGGGGCGACGGCCGTCGTTTACCTCGCCGAAAATCCGTATTACCCGGAGCCCGTGGCCCTCAAATACATCTCCTTCCGCGACAAGGCCAAGGATGAAGCCAAGTGGAACCGGCGCCTGCTCAAGCTCTTGCGTGCCGAGGGCTCGGTGGCGCGGCGCCTGGATCATCCGAACATCATCAAGATCTACGAAGCGGTGATCGAGAAGGATGAAGCCTACGTTGTGATGGAGTATTTCCCCGGCGGTTCGCTGGAGGATTTCTGCAGCTACGAAAAGATGCTGCCGGTGCATCGCACCACCAGCATCATTTTCAAGGTGGCCATGGCGCTCGATTACGCCTACCGCCAGGGTATCGTGCACCGCGACATCAAGCCGGCAAACATCTTGGTCGATAGCACGGATAACGTGAAGATCACCGATTTCGGTCTGGCGATGAACGTGAACAAGAAGAGTGCCGAGGATTCGACCTTCATCATGGGGGTGGGCTCGCCGGCCTACATGTCACCCGAGCAGATCAAGAACTACCCGCTCAATCAGAAGACCGACCTTTACTCGCTGGGCGTGGTGCTCTTCCACATGCTCACCGGGCGCTTGCCATTCCGGGCCAAGAACCCGGCGCAACTGGTCTACAAGATCATCAATACCGATCCACCCTCGGCCAGCGCGCTCAACCCGGATGTGCCGGAAGCCATGGATACGGTGATCCGCAAGTCACTGGAGAAGGATCTGTACTCGCGCTACAAGAATGGTGCGGAGTTCGCCAAGGATCTCTCCGGGATCCAGTTCAAGATTTACGATGAAAGCGATGTCGTTCCGGATGGCTCGCGTTTCGCCCAGATTCGTCGGCTGGCGTTCTTTACCGAGTTTGACGACATAGAGATTTGGGAAATCGTGCGGTTTTCGGCCTGGCGTGTGGCGGAGCCGATGACCCAGATTGTGCGCGAAGGCACTACCGATCAGCGTTTTGGCATTCTGCTCGAGGGTGAGGTGGAGCTTTCGATTAATGGCAGGGTGGTGTCCGTTATCGGCCCGGGCGATTGCTTTGGTGAAACGGCGTATCTGGACAGTATCAACCACCGCCAGGTGTGCTCAGTGGTGAGCAAGAATTTCGTGCGCTATCTCGAAATCACTCCGGCCGCACTGGCCTTGACCTCCGAAGAGTGTCTTGAGCACTTCCGTGAGCGTCTCATGACCACTGTCGTGCAGCGTATGGCACGGGCCGATGCGCGCCTGGCAGAGCAGGGCGCTCCGGCCCTGCGCGCTGTTAATGTCACCAGTTCCAGCATGGAGCTGACACTGGTGGATGACTGATCCCGCAGTGGATCTGCATCCGGTTCAGGGGGCGCGCGAGAGTCGTTCAGTGCTTGCTGAGCTGCCGCGCGAGGGCCGATAGCCCTCTCAGACCACCAGATCTACTTGCTGGATCCCGCGCGCTTCACCTGCTTCGGTGAGGAAGATGCCGCTGCTGCGCACCATTCCCAGTGTTTCTCCCTGATCCTTGATACTGAAGGGCGTTTGGCGGTGTTCCAGTGCTATAGCGCCGACGCCTGCTTTTGCCAGACTTTGTGAGCCGGTATCGGGGCGCCATACGCTGAGGGCTGCGAAGCTTGAGTCTGCTTCGTCGATCCAGCCATTGCCATCCTCATCCAGTTCGGCCAGTTCGCTGAAGCCATTGCCTGAACTTGGGCCGAAGAGCTCGCTGCCGTCATCGATCTTCCCGTTGCCGTTGCGGTCCAGCGCGAGCCAAGCGCTCCCAGCACCGAGTCCGGCCAGCTTTTCCTTTTCCCCATCCATATTGAGATCGAAGGACCAGGCGCCAGCTTGCAGGCGTACCTGGTCTGTAGCCAGATTCAGGACCAGCGGATCGGTCGCTTTGGGCGTGTTGCCGGCTTCGATCAGCAGGGTGCTTTCCTGGCGCTCATAGCGCTGCATCGCGAGGTCGAGCGAAAAGTTGATGCGGCGGCCGTCCGCCGTGCTCACTTCTCCACTGGCGCTGAAGGCCGCGAATTCAAACTCTTCATGGACCTGGCGGGCTTCGATGCGTACAGACCACTGTGGTTCTGTGGCTGATGTTGCAGCGGGGGCTGGCGTGCCTGGCGAGCTCGAGGCGTCGCTGCTCGTTGCGTCCAGGCTGCCCGGGTCGAAGAGTTCGATCTTGCGCCCGGTGATGGCTTCAATGACCGCGATGAGCAGCTTGAGGCGGCTATCCATGGACGGCTCGCCCTCCTCGGAGGCCGCTTCGGCTTGTTGCGCAGCCAGTCCTTGCGACGAGAGCTCTGCCTGGGTCTGAGGCGGGCGGCTAGAGAGGCTCTCGAGCTTGAATGTGAAGCTGCTCTCCTGGCGGGTGCGCTGCCAGACGAGTGCTGTTCCTTCCGTCTGGAAGTCGCTGTGTGTGATTTTCATGCGTTTCTCCTGTGGCCCTTGTTGATGCGGCCATCTGTAGGAGGATTACCGGCGCAGCAGGGAGATGCTTGAATTCCTGATGGGGGGACGCCCCCTTCAAGGGCAGGTGGCGATGCCATTGTGGCAGCGCGTTATGATGGCCTCTTTATCGTGGGTAGGAGCTGAGCATGGAAGGCTTGTTTGTTGTTGTAGCCCTGCTGGTGTTCGTGATTGTGACGATCGCCAAGGGTGTGCGCATCGTGCCGCAAGGCGATGAATGGATCGTCGAGCGCTTGGGCAAGTATCTGACCACCATCAAGCCCGGCCTCAGCATCCTGATTCCTTATCTGGATGCGGTGGCCTACAAGGTCACTACCAAGGACATCATTCTCGATGTGCAGGAGCAGGAGGTGATCACGCGTGACAATGCGGTGATCCTTACCAATGCGATTGCTTTCATCAAGGTCACCGATCCGGTGCGTGCCGTGTATGGGGTGTCGAACTTCTCGGAAGCGATCCGCAATCTGGTGATGACGACCCTGCGCTCGATCATCGGCGAGATGGAGCTGGATGAGGCGCTGTCCTCTCGCGACAAGATCAAGGCTCGTCTGCGCGAGAGCATCGCGGATGAGGCCCTGGACTGGGGGATCAGCATCAAGACGGTGGAGATTCAGGACATCAAACCCTCTGAGTCCATGCAGCGTGCGATGGAGTTGCAGGCTGCCGCCGAGCGTGAGCGCAAGGCGGTGGTGACGCGTGCCGAGGGGAGCAAGCAGGCCGCGATCCTGGAAGCTGAGGCGCGCCTTGAGTCGTCCAAGCGCGATGCCAATGCGCAGGTGGCGTTGGCGACCTCCTCGGCTGAGGCTATCCGCCGGGTGACCGAGGCAATCGGCACGCACAGTACGCCGATGATGTTCATCCTCGGCGAGAAGTACATCAGCGCCATCGAAAAGCTGGCTGCGTCTGACAACGCCAAGATGGTCGTGTTGCCGGCCGATCTGCAGGAAGTTGTGAAGCGCTTCGTGTCGCCGCGCAGTTAGTGGCGTTTTGGCCTGTGTGGTGGAGCAATGAAAACGCCCCGGATAGGGGCGTTTTCATGGGTAGCGCTGACTGCGGGCCATCAGGTGCGGAGTTTTCGCACGCGCTCCGATGGTGTGATGATGTCGGTGAGACGAATGCCGAATTTGTCATTCACGACCACCACTTCGCCTTGGGCGATGAGGGTGCCATTGACCAGCACATCCATTGGCTCGCCGGCCAGCGCATCCAGCTCTACCACCGAGCCGTGGGCCAGTTGGAGGAGATTGCGGATCGAGATGCGGGTACGGCCGAGTTCGACGGTGAGCTGCACCGGAATGTCCAGGATCAGCTCGTAGTCGTTCATGCTGCCGGGCTTGGCGCCGCCATCGAAGTTCTGAAAGGCGACCGGCTGAGCCAGCGCTGCGGCCTCCTTGGAGGCAGCTACGGCGTCGACATCGGCCTGCTCCTGCATGGCCGCAGCCCAGTCGTCTTCACTGATCTGCTCTTCGGCGGTATTGGTATCTTCTTCAGCCATGGCTGTCTTCTCCTTGCACGCCCAGCTTTGTGGCGATCAGGTTGATTTCGGTGTCTTCCGGGCGGATGAATTTCTCCACCCGCAGGGCGTAGTGGCCACCCTGCACGCCATATTTGCATTCGAGTACCTTGACGCCATCGACGTGGGCCTCGATGTTTTCCGGGATCTCCAGCGGAACAATATCGCCCACCTTGAAATTGACGAGATCGCGCAGGCTCACTTTGGTGGTGCCCAGATCGGCGACGAGCTTCACATCCACCCCGTTGATCTGCTTGGACATGAGGCTGACCCAGCGCTTGTCCTGGGTGATGTGATCGGACTGCATCGAGCTGTAGAGGATGTCGCGGATCGGCTCGATCATCGAATACGGGAAGCAGATGTGCATGTCTGCCTGAGCGCCGCCGAACTCCAGTGTGAACGTGGTGGCCACGACGATTTCGCTGGGCGTGGCGATGTTGGCGAACTGCGAATTCATTTCGCTGCGGATGTATTCGAACTGGATCTGGAATACTGGTGACCAGGCACGCTCGTACTCGGCAAATACCACGCGCAGCAAGCCCTGGATGATGCGCTGTTCGGTGGCGGTGAAATCACGCCCTTCGACCCGGGAGTGAAAGCGGCCGTCGCCGCCGAACATGTTGTCGACGACGAGGAACACCAGGTTCGGATCGAAAACCACCAGGCCGGTGCCGCGCAGTGGCTTGGCCATCACGAGGTTCAGATTGGTGGGGACGACAAGGTTGCGGACGAACTCGCTGTACTTCTGCACCCGGATCGGACCTACCGAGACTTCCGCATTGCGGTGCATGTAATTGAAGATGCCGATGCGCAGGTAGCGCGCGTAGCGTTCATGGATCAGCTCGAGCGTGGGCATGCGCCCGCGCACGATGCGCTCCTGGGTGGCGAGGTTGTACGAGCGTATGCCGGTGCCGTCTTCGCCGCCGTGCTCCGGCTCGTCAACTTCACCGGTGACGCCCTTGAGTAGCGCGTCAACCTCTTCCTGAGAGAGAAAGTCCTGGCCCATCTGGCGCCTCTATGCTTTCTGCGGGATCTTTACTGCACGATGAATTGGGTGAAGAACACGGATACGACCGGGCCAACCTCTTCCTCTTCGGCCCCCTTCTTCTTTTTGCCCTTCTTTTTCGGCGGCGGCTCCCAGCCGAGCACTTCGTTCATGATGTCCTTCATCTCCAGCGCCAGCTCTTCGCGTCCATCCGGAGTGGTGATTTCGGAGGCTTTCTTGCCCGAGAGCAGCGAGAGGATTTCGTGGCGGATCTGCGGCATGAAGGATTTGACCGTATCACCCACATGCGCATCGATGACTCGCACAGAGGCAACGACCTGCAGGAACTGCTCGCCGTTCTCGGGCTGCAGATTCACCGTAAAGGGCTCCAGCGGCATGAAGACCGGGGGCTTCTTGGGGTCGTAAGCGGGCCACTGGTGTTCGGCATGGGAGCTCTCTGCGGTGGTTTCTTCCTCGCCGTCAGCCGCCGCCTTTTTCTTGCCCAGCAACATGAATGCGCCGCCGCCAATCAACCCGAGCACCAGTACGGCCACCACGATCAGGATGAGCAGTTTCTTGCTCTTCTTGGGGGGCGCAGCCTCACCGTCTGCGGCATCGTCTTTCTTCGGGGCTTCCTTGCTGGTTGCCATGATTGCTTGTCCTCGTCCTGTTCTGAGATTGTGCTGCCTGGTGTCAGGCCCTCAAGCCTTGAATAACGGACGTTGGCGGCCCTTTATGAAGGGTATTGCCAGAAAACTCATGATTCCCTCAGGCGAAGGTGTCGATCATTCCGCTGCCACTGCGGGCCCAGTTCGCGTGGCTGGCAGCCACAAGCGGCTCCAGACTGGCGGCATCGCGCTGGCCGTAGCTTCCGCCAGCGCTGCGCTGGCTGGGTGTGTCGCCCTGAGTCTGCTGGCCGCTGTTGCCGGCATTCACGTTGGCCTGGCCGAGCTGGATACCGGCATCGGCGAGCACTTCGCGCAGGCGGGGCAGGGCATCCTGAAGGGCTTCGCGTGCGATAGGGCTGGCGGCTACGAAGCTGGCACTGGCCTGATCGCCATTGAGATTGATCGAAACCTCGATACGCCCCATCTGCGGCGGGTTCAGCACGAGCTCAGCGCGGCCCTTGTCCTGGGTAGCGACCCAGCTGATCTTCTGGCCCACTTCATCAGCCCAGCCGCGCGTCGCGACCGGGGTGCTAACTTCGTGGCGCGGCACTACCTCGTTCGGGCGTGCTGCTTGCAGGCCTGGATGGGTCTGGCTTGACTGGCTGGCTTGAGAGGCCTGGTTCTGAGCCAGCGTCAGCTCGCTGGCGAAACTGTTGCTACGGTCGCTGCCCTGGTCGGAAGCGCGGGTAGCCGTTGCCGCAGGATTGAACTCCACGTTATCTGCGCTGGCTCGTTCGCTGATGCCGGCGCCTGCGGGCAGGTCCTTACCTTCCGCACCCCGCCGCGTGTCAGTAACACCAGTAGTGTCTGCGAGCCCTTTTCTGCTCTCTTCTGAGCCAAGCGTCGAGCCATTTGAGCCGCTTTGGGCGGCGCCTTGGCCGGCAAGGTTTGCCGCTGCCGCAGCAAGGGCTGCCGCTGCACTTGCCGGATCCTGCAAGGGGATGGCCGCTGCAGGCTGATCGCTAAGCAGGGCCAGGGACGGATCGGTGGCCAGGGTTTCGTCCTCCGTACCGATCTCGTCCGAGTCGGACTCGGCCTGCGTTGCATGAGCGTCTCCTAGCAGCAGCGCCAGCTTGGCTGCATCGCCGGGCAGGGGGCTGGTGCTGTCGTCAGCGGTCTCCTCCTGCTTGCCCGGAGCCTGGGCGGAAGCCTTGTCCGGCAAGCCTTCTGCTTTGCTGGAGGGTTTGCTTTCGGTGGGCTTGGGGGCCTTCTCGGCAGCCTGGGTGCGTGACTTGAGAACCTGGGAAAAGCTCGGTTGGTCCGGCTGCCCGGTTTGTGCCGAACTGCCCTGTGGGGCGCCATTGCGCGGAGCGACCGGGGCGATTGCGGCAAGTGCGGAAACGGTGTTGGCGGCCATGGCCTGTTACCTCGATGTGCGGTGCTGTGCGCTCATCTTTGCAAGGGCTGTGCCAAGTGTCGATTAAGGGCCTTGGCGGCAGGCATGGCGCTCTTCAGCTACCGCCTTCGTCCTGCTGGCGACGGTAGTGCTTGATCGCGTGCTCGTCGCTGAGGCGTTGTTCCTGCTTGTTCTGGCGCTGCATTTCCTGCAGGTGCTGGCGCTGGCTGAGGGTGTCGAAAGCTTTCGCGCGGGAGTGCTCGGAGGCCCACTTTTCCTGCCCTTTGACGGTGGCATCGCGGGAGTTGTCGACCATCGCCTGCTGGGCGCGGATGGCGTCGTCGAGTTTGCCAAGGAAGGCGCTGAAGTTGCGCAGGGCGGAGAGATCCAGGCCGTTGCGCGACATCTGGGCGAACTTGGCGTAGTACTCGCTGCGGTACTGCAGCAGCATGCCCAGCTTGGCTTCACAGGCTTGCTCACTGGAAATCAGCTCGCCGAGCCGGCGGGTGGCTTCGTCAACCCGGGTGTGGGCCAGATCCTGCAAGGTCTTGAGCGGGCTTTTGTGCGTCATGGGTACAGCCTTACATCGTCAAACCAAAGAGTCTGTGCAGTTGTTCGAGGCTGACCTCGTAATCGGCGCGCTCTTCAATTGCCTGCTGCAGAAAGCGTTCGAGCTCCGGGTACATGCGTACGGCTTCGTCCAGCAGCGGGTCGCCGCCGGGTTGATAGGCGCCAACCGCGATCAGATCGCGTGAGCGCTGGTATCTTGAGAATAGCTGCTTGAAACGCCGCACGAGATCGAAGTGGCTGGGCCGGATCAGGCCATGCATGGCGCGTGAGATGGATTGCTCGATATCCAGTGCTGGGTAGTGGCCCTGATCGGCGAGGTTGCGCGAGAGCACAAAGTGGCCGTCCAGAATGGCGCGTGCCGAGTCGGCGATCGGATCTTGCTGGTCGTCGCCTTCGGCCAGTACGGTGTAGAAGGCAGTGATCGAGCCGCCGCCATCGGGCCCGTTGCCGGCACGCTCGACCAGTGCCGGCAGGCGTGCGAAGACCGAGGGTGGATAGCCACGCGTAACCGGCGGCTCGCCGATGGCCAGGGCAATTTCGCGCTGGGCCATGGCGTAGCGGGTGAGTGAATCCATGATCAGCAGCACTTGCTTGCCCTGATCGCGGAAGTGCTCGGCAATGGTGGTGGCGTAGGCGGCGCCCTGCAGGCGCATCAGCGGACTGGTGTCGGCGGGCGCTGCGACCACCACCGAACGCGCCAGGCCGTAGGCGCCGAGGTTCTGCTCGATGAACTCTTTCACCTCGCGGCCGCGCTCGCCGATCAGGCCGACCACGACTACGTCGGCCGAGGTGTAGCGCGCCATCATCCCGATCAGCACTGACTTGCCTACGCCCGAGCCGGCGAAGAGCCCCACGCGTTGGCCGCGGCCGACCGTCATGAGCGCATTGATGGCGCGAATGCCGACATCCAGGCTGTTGGTGATGGAGGCGCGCGCCAGCGGGTTGATCGGGCGGCTTTGCAGCGAGCGGGTCTGGGTGGTCAGCAAGGGGCCCAGTGAATCGAGTGGCCGGCCGGCGCCATCCACCACCCGGCCGAGCATTTCGTCTCCCACCGGCAGGTGTTTTGCGCGGTCTGAGGCGCGGCGGCGCGGCTCTACCCGCTCGCTGGCCGTCGGCGTGGGCTGTACGGGTTCGTTGGGCATGACCGGTGCGCCAGGCGCGAGGCCGATCACATCGTCGGTGGGCATCATGTAGAGCTTGTCACCGTTGAAGCCGACGACCTCTGCCTCCACCGTGCCACCACCCGGCACCATCACGCGGCAGCCCGAACCCAGGGGCAGTTTGAGGCCAGCGGCTTCCATCACCATGCCGTTGATGCGGGTGAGCCGCCCGAGGACCTGGAAGGGCGGGGTGGCGCGGGTGAGCTTGCGGCAGTCGCCGAGAAAGCCTTTCCAGACCGGAGCGAAATGCTCACGCGAACTCATGCGGCCTTACTCCTCGTCCAACGCTGCGGCATTGCGGCTGAAGTTCTCGACGATGCGGCGCCAGCGGGTCTGCAACTGGGCATCGATCTGGCCGCCGGATGATTCGATGATGCAGCCGCCGCGTGCGACTGAATCGTCCTCGGCGACGCGGTGGGCCAGGTCTTCGTAATGCTCGCCGACGTAGCGGCGCATCAGTTGCACGTCTTCCGGATTGACGCGGATCGTGGCGCTTTGCTGGGGCAGGTTCTGCATCGCTTCGCGTACCACTTCGAGCACGCTCTCGGGCTTGGCGGCAATGCTGTCACGCACCACCTGGCGGGCGATCTCAATGGCCAGCGCCTGGAGCTCTTCGGCGACCTCCTGGTCCACCTGGCCCAGCGCTTCGTCGAAAGACTGCACCAGCTGATGCAGTTCGGCCGCCTCCATGCGCCCGCGTGCACTGCCTTCTTCATAACCGGCAGCGTAGCCCTCGCGCTGGGCTTCCTGCACGATGCGCTCGATGTCTTCCAGCGTGGGCAGCTGCACACCCGGAGCAATTTCCAGGGGGCCACCGGGCGCAGCCGCTTCCAAGACAGGGGGCGGCTCTGGTGCGGGCGGTGGCGCGTCGAACTGATCGAAGGCCAGGCGCTGATAGGCGCTGGAAGCCTGGCTGCGCGGGATGACTTCAGCCATCTATCGCGCCCCCTGTGGGAGGCATTTGCTTGAGGGCTCAGACGAAGGCATCGTCGCCTCCCTTGCCGCCGAGCATGATCTGGCCTTCTTCGGACAGGCGTCTGGCGGTCTTGAGGATTTCCTTCTGCGCCGTTTCCACTTCCGACAGGCGCACCGGCCCGCGCGATTCCAGATCTTCGCGAAGCATTTCGGCAGCGCGGCTGGACATGTTCTTGAATATCTTCTCGCGCATTTCGGGGTTGGCGCCCTTGAGCGCGATGACCAGTTGGTCGCCCTGCACTTCGCGCAGGATGGTCTGGATGCCGCGGTCGTCGCAATCCATCAGGTTTTCGAATACGAACATTTCGTCGAGGATGCGCTGGGCGAGATCCGGGTCGTATTCGCGTACGTTGTCGAGAATCGCGGTTTCGGCCGCTGCGCCCACGAAGTTGAGAATGTCCGCCGCATGGCGGGTGCCGCCCATGGAGGCTTTCTTGAGGCTGGTGCCAGAGCCTGAGAGCACGCGGGTAAGCGCTTCGTTGAGCTCTTTCAGCGCAGCCGGCTGCACGCCATCCAGAGTGGCGATACGCAACAGCACATCGTTGCGCAGGCGTTCGGTGAAATGGCGCAGGATTTCACCAGCGTGGTCGTACTCCAGGTGCACCAGGATGGTGGCAATGATCTGCGAGTGCTCGTTCTTGATCAGATCGGCGGCGGTGGCGGCATCCATCCACTTGAGGGATTCGATGCCCGCAGTGTCCGAGCCCTGCAGCACGCGCGAGATCAAATTGGCGGCGCGTTCGTCACCAAGCGCCTTGGTGAGCATGACGCGGATCGCTTCCTCGTCCGGCTCGATGTGCGAGCCGCGTGCTGCATGCAGTTGCAATTCCTCGATCAGCTTCTCGACGCGTTCGCGCGGCTGAGGAGTCATCTTGGCCATGCCGGCGCCGAGCTTCTGCACCTCGCGCGGCGACAGATGCTTGAGAATTTCCGCGGCCTCATCGCCGCCCAGCGTGAGCAGCAGCAGGGCGCTCTTTTCCAGCCCGTCGTTAGCGTCCTTCGCCACTTGCGCCTCCTCCCATCCATTCCTTGATCAACTGGGCGACCATCTTCGGATCCTTGGCCGCGACTTCGCGTGCACGCGCCAGCTTCTTCTCGAAACTCATCTTGGCCAGTTCCAGTTCCAGCACTTCCGGCGGAATGTCATCGTCCGTGCCTAGGGAGCCTTCCTCGCCACCTTCCGCTTGGGCGTTGTAGGCTGCAATCGCGCCCTCCGCCTCGGCGCCAATCGCTGGCTCCGGTTCGGGTGGCGCAAAGGTGCGCATCAGCGGCTGGATGACCTTTTTATAGACCAGCAGGATCACCAGCAGCAGCACCAGCCAGCGCGCCAGTTCCTTGGCAAGATTGATGGCCTGCGGATCCTGGTAGATCGGCAGTGCGGTGACCTCTTCCCGTGCCGGATCGGTGAAAGCGGTGTTGGTGACATTGATCGTGTCACCCCGTTTTTCGACGTAGCCGACGGCTTCGCGCACCAGATCATTGATTTTGCGGACTTCGGCCTCACTGAGCGGGGCCGTCTTCACATTGCCCTTGGCGTCCTTCTCGGCCTTGTTGTTGACCACCAGTGCCACCGACAGGCGACGTACCTGACCGACCGCACGTCGCACGTGGGCAACGGTCTTGTCCACTTCGTAATTGATGGTGGCGGTCTTGTTGGTGTTCAGCGGCACCGCCTGCGGACCGGACTGTGCGGCCTGTCCGGGCACGGCCGGCGTGGTGATCGGTGCGGTGGCGGGCACGGGTGGCTGGTTGGAGAGCGCGCCCGGAACGCCGATCGGCCCTGGCTGATTGGAGATGTTTTCGGCCGTCTGCTGGCTGCGTACCGCCGTATCGGGGCTGGGATTGGGCTTGTAGGTTTCAGAGGTCTGCTCGGCGGCGTCGAAATCCACATCGGCCATCACCTGAGCGCGGAAGTTGCCCGCCCCCAGTACCGGATCGAGAATTTTCTGGATGCGCGTGATGTAGCTCTCTTCCACGTTGCGCACGTATTCGAGCTGAGTGTCGTCGAGCGCTACGCCATCCTGCTTGCGTTGACGGGCCAGCAGGTTGCCGTTCTGGTCGATCACGCTGACCTGATTGGCGGCCAGCTCCGGCACGCTGGAGGACACCAGGTGCACAATACCGGCCACCTGCGCCGCATCCAGGCGGCGGCCCGGGCGCAAATTCACCACGATCGAGGCCGTGGGCTTCTGTTCGTTGCGCAGAAAGGCTGTCTGCTTGGGGATTGCCAGATGCACGCGTGCCCCGGCCACTGCGCCGATGGACTGGATGGTGCGGGCCAGCTCGCCTTCTAGAGCGCGCTGATAGTTAACCTGTTCGTGAAATTGGGAGAGCCCCAGCTTCTGGGTTTCCAGCAATTCGAAACCGACTGAGCCACCGCGTGGCAAACCCTGGGCGGCGAGTGCGAGGCGCAGCTCATTGGCGCGGGCTCCCGGCACCATGATCGTGGCGCCGCCGTTCTCGACGCGATAGGGCACGTTCTGCTGCTGCAGCGCGGTGATGATGGCGCCGCCATCCTTCTCTTCCACGCCTGAGAACAGGACCGAGTAGGGCGGCTCCTGGCTCCACAGCCAGACCCCCACCAGCAGTGCCACCGAGAACGCAAGCGCCGCCGCACCAGCCATTTTCTGGCGTGGCGTGAGGCGGGTAAAGTTGTCCATGATCGCCTGCAGCGGCGTAGTCGGCGGGTTTGGCAATGCTTCTTCGGCCATGTATCGCGCTCCGTTACGGCTACTTTGCAGCAGCCTTATTGACCACTTGTCAGCGGCCTTTTTCACGAGCGCATTTTGCGCTGGGGCCGGCAAGCGGCAGCGGGTAATAAACGGCAGTTTTTGCCGGTTAATCCGGGGCTCTGCAAAGCTGTGCAAGGCCTACAGTGGCGAGCATCCCGCCAAGTGCGTCACTGCTCATGAATCCGACTACGCCACCGATGGACGCTGCCAGTCTTGCCGAAGCCTTTCAGGCCTTCGCACGTGCTTCTGGCGAGCTGACCCAGGCTTACAACGGTCTGCAGGGGCAGGTGAGTGCGCTGACTGAGCGCCTCACCCAGCTGATGGCTGCCCTGCCGGCCGGCGTAGTGCTGCTTGATGCCAAGGCGGAAGTGGAGCAGGTCAACCGTGCGGCTCTGAACATGCTTGGCCAGGTGTTTGCCGGCACCCACTGGAGCATGCTGGCCGCCCGTTTCGAGCCCACCGATACGCCTGGCGAATACTTTCTCAATCATGGCAGTGAAGTCCGGCGCATTGCGCTCTCGGAAAGCCCGCTGGACATGCATGGCGGGCGTATCGTGCTGCTACACGATGTGACCGAAGCCTGGCAGATGCGCATGCAC
Organism: Uliginosibacterium aquaticum; assembly: GCF_012972705.2. Classification (GTDB taxonomy): domain Bacteria; phylum Pseudomonadota; class Gammaproteobacteria; order Burkholderiales; family Rhodocyclaceae; genus Uliginosibacterium; species Uliginosibacterium aquaticum. The sequence continues at coordinate 1,649,224 of NZ_JABCSC020000001.1, forward strand.
AGCGCGCGCAGCGAACGCCTCGCGGCAATGGGCGAGATGGTGGCGAGTTTGGCCCATCAGCTGCGCACGCCGCTGGCAGCTGCTTTGCTCTACACCGGTCATATGGCTAGCACTGAGCTCGATTCTGCTGCACGGGCCAAGGTGGCTGATCGTGCGCTGGAACGCCTGCGCCATCTCGAAAAACTGATTCACGACATGCTGATCTTCGCGCGTGGCGAAGCGCTTGGACGCGAATCCTTCACCATCTGCGAGCTGGTGGGCGAACTTGCCGCCACCATCGAACCGGTTGCCGCACGCCGCGGTATAGCCTTCGAGGCCGATTGCCGGGCCGGACGGCAACAGCTCTTTGGCAACCGCAAGGAAATTTCCGGCGCGCTCATCAATCTGCTCGAAAACGCCCTGCAAGCCGTGACGGCAGACGGCAGGGTGAGCTTTACGGCACAAGTCGAAGAGAGCGGAGCGGTGTTCCGCGTGGAAGACAATGGCCGTGGCATCCCGCCGGATCTGCAGGAGCGCCTCTTCGAGCCTTTCTATACCACCCGTGCCGATGGCACCGGCCTCGGGCTGGCCATCGCGCGGGGTGTGGCTCGAGCCCATGGCGGTGAAATCGCTTTGCGCTCAACTTTGGGCGCGGGCAGTGAATTCACCCTTCGCCTGCCGCTCGCCCAGCCTGCCAATCCCTCCAATCCCCCCGAATCCAGCGAATCCGCCCTCACGGGAGCCCAGCCATCATGATCGAAACCCTCTCCATCCTCGTTGTGGATGATGATCCCAGTCTGCGCGATGCGATCAGCCTGATTCTGGAGTCTGCCGGCCACCGCGTGGTGCTGGCGGCCAGCGGACCGGAAGCCTTGGGTGCGTTGGAGCGCGAGCGCTTCAATCTGGTTATCTCGGACTTGCGCATGGATCCGATGGATGGCCTTGAGTTGCTGGCCCGCATCCGCGCCGTGAATCCGCAACTGCCGGTGCTGCTGATGACGGCTTTTGGTGATGTGGACAAGGCCGTCTCGGCCATGCGCGGTGGGGCTTGCGAATTCCTAATGAAGCCGTTCGAATCCAGCGTGCTGCTGGAGAACGTGCGCCGCTACGCTACCGTCACGCCGAGCCAGGACGACATGGTGGCTGAAGATCCGCGGACCCGGATGGTGCTGGCCATGGCAGCACGCGTGGCAGAAACCGACGCCTCGGTACTGCTCACTGGCGAATCCGGTACCGGCAAGGAAGTCTTTGCGCGTTACCTGCACCAGCATTCGCGGCGCAAGAACGGCCCTTTCGTGGCGATCAACTGCGCAGCGATTCCCGAAAACCTGCTCGAAGCCACGCTCTTTGGCTACGAGAAGGGCAGTTTTACTGGCGCCCAGAGTTCGCAGGCCGGCAAGTTCGAGCAGGCCCAGGCTGGCACCATCTTGCTTGATGAAATCTCCGAAATGCCTATGGGCCTGCAGGCCAAGATGCTGCGTGTGCTGCAGGAGCGAGAAGTGGAGCGTGTGGGTGGCAAGAAACCGGTGGCGCTGGATATCCGGGTGTTGTCCACGAGCAACCGCGACATGCTGCGTGAGGTGCAGGCCGGGCGCTTCCGCGAGGATCTCTACTACCGCCTGAATGTTTTCCCGTTGGAGATCCCCAGTCTGCGCGATCGCCCGGCCGACATCCTGCCGCTGGCCCGCCATTTCATCACCCGTCATGGCGAACGGATCGGCAAAACGGCAAGAATTGCCGGCAGTGCGGCGGAAATTCTTGCCGCCTGGCGCTGGCCCGGTAACGTGCGCGAGCTCGAAAACACCGTTCAAAGAGCCCTGATTCTTGCCTCCGGTGACACCATCGTGGCTGATGACGTGAAACTGTGTCTGCCGGACTGGGGCAAGGCTTCGCCACTGGATGCTCCGCAAGGCTTCAGTGGTCTGCCGTCGTCGCCGGCAGCGGCACTGGCACCGTACTTCCAGACCCCGGCAATGCCGCAGGCAGGCGCTCCCGAGGCGACCCCGACCAATATGAAAGACCTTGAAAAACAACATATTCTCGATGTGCTGCGGGCGGTGGGCGGCTCGCGAAAGAAAGCGGTCGAGAAGCTGGGGATCTCGGAACGGACCTTGCGTTACAAGCTTCAGCAATACCGGGATGAAGGCTGGGTAGAGCAATGAGGGCGACTGGTTTGACTCAGCGAAACATTTGGGCACAAAAACTGCTTAAACAGCTCAACTGAACGGAGCTTCACATGGACACTCGTGCAATCGAACAGATGATCGGCCAGATGCAGGCTGCCAGCGAAGTTGCTGGCGGCAAGGCATCCGCCAGCACGGCTGCCGGTGGAGCGGACTTCAGCGTAGCCCTGCAGAACGCGATGGCCGAAGTCAGCCAGGCCCAGCAATCGGCCCAGCAGATGGCGCAGGATTTTTCGGCCGGCAACAGTGAAGTAAATCTGCAGGATGTGATGGTGAATCTGCAGAAAGCCAACCTTTCCTTCCAGCAAATGGTGCAGGTACGGAACAAGCTCGTTTCCGCCTATCAGGACATCATGAACATGCAGGTTTAAGGACGTCCAGGGGGCTTGCTCTCTAGGTAAGTTGTTGAAAATATAGGAAAGAAGTTTTTGGCGTCTGGCGACGTTTTAGGGTGTCCAAGGTTGTTGAGGGCATACATTGGCGGTGTCCAACACCGGTCATTCCTATGAACAACATGCGCTCTATCCTTTTGTCCCTAGCATCGGACGTCCTTGCTCGCCGATGCTGCTGCTCAACGCACGAGGTTTGCAAAGCAAAGGCCTCTGCAAAGCCAAGCCAGAACGGCAGAAATGGCCTCCCTTCCGTACTTGGGTTCAGGCTGCATCTGAAGATTGTTGGCTGAGCGTACGAAGCAGTCGCTCTAGCCGACGATTCGGGGGGGCGGAGTTTGGCGAGTCGCGTTGGTGAAGTCGTAGCGCGCCAGATTGGCTAGTAGCTCGTCGGTGCGGCAGCGCAATGCGGTGGACACCGCATTTGTGCCGGATGCGACAAATGAAAACGGACTGTATCCCGTGGTGGAATACAGCCCGTCTGACGGTCTTGGTGTGATCAGGCTTGCCGGGCGTCCTGGCGGCTGGCGGCCTCCAGTGAGGCCAGCGCACTCATGTTGACGATGCGGCGCACCGTGGCGACCGGGGTCAGTACGTGTGCCGGCTGTGCGGTGCCCAGCAATATCGGGCCGACAGTGAGACCGTGGCCGGAGGTGGCTTTCAGCACATTGAAGGTGATGTTGGCGGCATCCAGGTTGGGCATCACCAGAAGATTGGCTTCGCGCGTCAGCGTCGCCTGCGGATGATTGCTCGTGAGGATTTCATACGAGAGCGCGGCGTCGCCATGCATTTCGCCCTCGATTTCGAAGTCAGGATCCCTGGCGCGCAACAAGGCCAGGGCTTCGCGCATCTTGTGCGCGCTGGGTGAGTCATCACTGCCGAAGTTGGAGTGTGATAGCAGCGCAGCGTGCGGCGCGAGGCCGAAGCGGCGGATTTCGCGGGCGGCTAGCAGGGTCATCTCGGCCAGTTGTTCGGCGCTGGGGTCGTGGTTGACGTAGGTGTCGCAGACGAACAGGTTGCGCTCGGGCAACATCAACAGATTTAGTGCTGCCAGTGTGTTTACGCCCTGGCTGCGGCCGATCACGCGAGTCACCACGTCGAGGTGGCGGCGGTAGCTGCCGGTGGTGCCGCATAGCAAGGCATCTGCTTCGCCACGCTTGACCAGCATGGCTGCCAGTACGCTGGCATTCTGGCGTACAGCCAGCTGAGCCGCCTCACGGCTGACGCCTTCGCGCCAGCCCAGCGCGTAGTACGCGTCGGCGATTGCGGGCAGACGGGCGTCATTCTCGGGGTCAACCAGTTCGAAATCACGGCCTGCTGTCAGACGCAGACCGAAGTTCTGGATGCGCTCCGCGATCACGCTGGAGCGGCCAATCAGGATCGGGCGGGCCAGACCTTCGTCGACCACGATCTGCAGTGCGCGCAGCACGCGCTCGTCCTCACCTTCCGCGTAGACCACGCGTTGCGGACGCTTCTGTGCGGCATCGAATACTGGTTGCATGACAGAGCTGCTGTGATAGACAAAGCGCGACAGGCTGGCACGATAAGCATCCATATCGGCGAGCGGACGGCGTGCCACGCCACTATCCATGGCGGCTTGTGCGACGGCGGGAGCCACCGCCACGATGAGGCGCGGATCGAAAGGTTTGGGGATCAGATACTCCCGACCAAAACGCAGTCCGCGAGCACCATAAGCCTTGGCCACCACATCAGGAATCTCGGCATGCGCCAGTGCGGCCAGGGCGCGCACTGCTGCGAGCTTCATGGCTTCGTTGATGGTCGTGGCGCCTACATCCAGCGCGCCCCGGAAAATGAAGGGGAAACACAGCACGTTGTTGATCTGGTTCGGGTAGTCCGAACGCCCGGTGCCGACGATGGCGTCCGGTCGTGCTTCAAGCGCTAGTTCGGGCAGGATCTCGGGCGAAGGGTTGGCCATGGCGAAGATCAGCGGATTGGCCGCCATGCGTTTGACCATGTCCTGGGTCAGTACGTTGGCCGCCGAGAGGCCGAGAAAGATGTCCGCGCCATCAATGATTTCGGACAGCGTGCGTGCCGAGGTCTCTTGCGCGTAGCGTGCCTTGTTGTCGTCCATGCACTGTGTGCGGCCCGCATGGACAACGCCATACAGATCGGTGATCCAAACGTTCTCACGGCGTATGCCCAGGCTCACCGCCAGATCCAGACAGGCCAGCGCTGCAGCACCGGCGCCACAGGTGACCATCTTGATCTGGCCAATATCCTTGCCTACTAGTCGCAGGCCATTGAGGATGGCGGCCGCAGCGACGATGGCGGTGCCATGCTGGTCATCGTGGAACACCGGAATGCTCATGCGCTCGCGCAGCTTCTGCTCGATGTAGAAGCACTCCGGCGCCTTGATGTCTTCCAGATTGATGCCGCCAAAAGTCGGCTCCATGCGGGCGATGGTGTCGATCAGTGCATCCGGGTCGTTTTCGGCCAGCTCGATGTCGAATACATCGATGCCCGCGAACTTCTTGAATAGGCAGGCCTTGCCTTCCATCACCGGCTTGCCGGCCAGTGGGCCGATGTTGCCCAGGCCCAGCACTGCCGTGCCGTTGGTGATTACCGCCACCAGATTGCTGCGCGAGGTCAGCGTGTCGGCGGCTGTTGCGTCGGCAACAATAGCGTTACAGGCTTCTGCGACGCCCGGCGAGTAGGCCAGCGCCAGGTCACGCTGGGTCAACATGGGCTTGGTCGGCGTGACCGAGATCTTGCCGGGCTGGGGGAGGCGGTGATAGTCGAGTGCGTCCTGCTTGAAGTTTTCGCTCATGATGAATGGGGTGCTAGTGCTGTTTTGTCGTGAAGGAAGAAAGTGGAAAACACCGCAGGACAGGCCGCCATCATCGGCTGAGGCTGATGGGCTGACGCGGGCGGGTCAGCACATCGGGCTGGAGGATTTCGTCGAGCTGGCTCTTGCTGAGCAGGCCATGCTGCAACACAAGCTCGTAGACGCTGCCACCTGTGAGCAGGGCTTCCTGAGCAATCCGGGTCGCATTTTCGTAGCCGATGTAGGGGTTCAGTGCGGTAACTAGCCCGATTGAGTTTTCAACGCTGCGACGCAGTGCCTCGCGGTTGACGGTGATGCCGCGCACGCAGCGCTCGGCAAGGGTCAGGCAGCCGGCGCGCAGGTGCGTCACGCTCTTGAAGAGGCTGTGAGCGATGATGGGCTCGAAGGCGTTGAGTTGCAGCTGCCCGGCTTCGGCCGCGAAGCTGATGGTGAGATCGTTGCCGATTACCTCGAAGGCGATCTGGTTCACCACTTCCGGAATCACCGGATTGACCTTGCCTGGCATGATCGAGGAGCCCGCCTGCATTGGTGGCAGGTTGATTTCGCCGAGACCGGCACGCGGGCCGGAGGAGAGCAGGCGCAGATCGTTGCAGACTTTTGAGAGTTTCACCGCGACGCGCTTGAGTACGCCCGAGAGCTGTACGAAGGCACCGCAGTCCTGTGTGGCTTCGACAAGGTTCGGTGCAGTCAGTACCGGGATGCCGGTGATTTCGGCCAGACGTTGGCGCACCAGCGCGGCGTAGTCGGGGTGGGCATTGATGCCGGTGCCGATGGCTGTGGCGCCCAGATTGATTTCGCAGATCAGCAGCGATGCTTCGCGCAGACGGGCAATGTCTTCGCCGAGCATCTCTTCATACGTGGAGAACTCCTGGCCGACAGTCATCGGCACTGCGTCCTGTAACTGGGTGCGGCCCATCTTGAGCACGTCGGCGAACTCGCGGGCCTTGTCACCGAAGGCGTCGCGCAGAACCTGCATGGCTGCGATGAGGCTTTGCACGCCCATGTAGCCGGCCAGCTTGAGCGCCGTGGGATACACGTCATTGGTGCTCTGGCCCATATTGACGTGTTCGTTGGGGTGCAGCTGGCCGTACTCGCCCTTGTTGAAGCCGCAGATCTCCAGTGCGCGATTGGCGATCACTTCGTTGGCATTCATGTTGGTTGAAGTGCCAGCGCCGCCCTGGATGACGTCCACCACGAACTGCTTGTGCAGGGCGCCCGCGCGGATCTCTTCGCAGGCGCTGATGATGGCGTCGGCGCGAGGCTTGTCGAGCAGGCCTAGGTCGTGGTTGGTAAGGGCTGCAGCCTGCTTGATGGCGGCCAGGGCGTGAATCAGTTCGGGATAGACCGAGATCGGTGTGCCGGTAATGGGGAAATTCTCGATCGCCCGCAGGGTATGCACGCCGTAGTAGGCGTCTGCGGGAACGTCGCGATTGCCGAGCAGGTCGTGCTCACTGCGGGTTTGAATCGGGTTCATCTTGTTCTGCCTGCTATTGGGGTATTGGAATCCTAGGCAGGAAGTTGGCGCTTAGCGTGACTTAATGCAAAACTCGCATGAAAGCGCGCACAATCCGTATCGTGTTCAACTTTTCGGCAGGCTTCGAGCGTGCCTTGCCGTCTGCTCAGATCGTCGGCAGTGCGGTATGCGTGACGCGTCGCCGCAACTGCAATGCAGATACGATGGATTGAAGACTTCCTGACGCTGGCGGATGCGCGGGCTTTCTCCAAGGCGGCCGAAAATCGCAATGTTTCGCAGCCGACCCTGAGCCGTCATGTGCAGGCGCTGGAAGACTGGCTCGGCGTCCAACTCATCGACCGCCGCGAGCACGGCGTGCAGCTCACGACGGCCGGACGGATCTTCCGTGGCTTTGCGGCGGACATGCTCAAGCGCACCTACGAAATGCGTACCGTGCTGCGTGGGCAGGTGCCGAGCAAGGGCGATACCGTGCGTTTTTCGGTGGCTCACACACTCTCTCTGACCTACTTCCCGCGCTGGCTGCGGAGTGTCAAGGAGAAGCTCGACAGTAATGTGATCACGCGTGTTGGCGCGGTCAATATCCCTGAGGGTGTTGCTGCGTTGATCGAAGGCGCCAGTGATCTGTTGATCATCTACCATCACCCTCAGTTGCCGATCCTGCTGGATCCAAAGCGATTTTCCTATCTCCCCTTGGGAACTGATCGCCTCCTGCCTTTCTCCGCCCCACGTGAAGATGGTGGCCCCCTGTTTTCGCTGAGCAAGGCCACTCTCAGCGCTATTCCCTTCCTGGCTTATGCTCCAGGAAGCTATCTCGCTCACGCGGTCGAAATGATCCTGCTCGGCGCGCCGGAGCGCATCCCGCTGGAGCGCAACTTCGATACCCATATGGCCGAGGCGCTCAAGGCCATGATCGTTGAAGGGCATGGCCTGGGCTGGTTGCCGGAGAGCTGTGTGACCCATGAGCTTGCCGAGAAACAACTGGCTGTCGCTGGTTCGCCGCAATGGAGTTGTCCGCTGGAAGTGCGCCTCTATCGTGCCAATGACAACGGTAGCCAGATGGCCGAGCGGATCTGGAATCTGCTGCAACAGGAAGCGCAAAAATAGTCTCTCAGCGTGTTTTGCTGATGCGTTGGTGATGTGGTGTAAGCAGATAGCTCTGACCAGAGAAATACATGCAAGTGACGCTTACGAATCGACATAGATGTGCACCTGCTGCGCAAAAAAAAGCGCCTTCCCTTGCCGGGTGGCGCTTTTAAAAGAGTTGTGTGATCCGCCCGTTTGGGGCGGATCAGCCGCTTCAGTCGACGATCAGGCGGTTGTTCTTGAGCATGTCCTGGATCACGGCATTGTCACTGAGCAAGCTGGCTGTGCCGTCGTTGAGCAGATTCACGCCTTGAAGCACGATGGTCTGGTCTTCCTTGGTTGCATCGTAAGTGCCGCTTGTAAAGCCGCCAGTGCTGCTGATATGAACCACCGTGTTGCCATTCGAAACCTCAAAGTGCAGGTAGTTGCTCAGGTTGCCTGGGTCAACGCCGAGGTGGCTTTCGCCGCTGAGCAGATCACGCAGATCGAGCACATCACCATCTGTCTTGCTGAAGTCGGTGACCAGATCCGTGGTGCTGGAGAGGCCGATGCCGGCCGCAACGCCATACACATTGCCGGCAAGCGCAGCCGTGGTGCCGGAAGCGCTAGCCTGATCATTCAGTGACCAGGCGAACACGTCGGCACCCAAGTCACCGCGCATTACGTCGTTGCCAGCGCCGCCTTCGATGCGGTCGTTGCCGGCGCCGCCACGCAGGGCGTCGGTGCTGGTTCCGCCCAGCAGGTAGTCGTCGCCAGCGCCGCCGTAGAGTAGGTGTGTGCCGCTGCCGCTGCCGCTGCCGATCAATGCGTCGTTGCCTGTGCCACCATTGGCAAGATCACCATAGGCCTTGTGGGTGGCGTCTGCGACGGTGAGCAGACCGTTGCTGTCGGTCATGCTGGCATCTGCCGTCGTCATGAAAGCAGAGGCAGCGAGCTCAGTCTGAGTCGCTGTGCCGCTGGCGTCTCCTGTGCGGACCACATCGTGACCCGCGCCGGCCTCGATGTAGTCATTGCCTGCCAGACTCTGAATCAGGTCTGCCGCACTGGTACCGCTCAGCGAGTCTGCGCTTGTGGTGCCGCTGATCGTTGAGGACGTCGAGTAACTGTCGCTTGCTCCATTGATCGTGATCGTCAGCGTGCTGGTACTGGTGAGACCTTCCGTATCGGCGATGGTGTAAGTGATGGAGTCGGTTAGTGTCTGGCTAGTGTTGAGGGCGTTGACGCGTGCGTCGTCGTTGTTCAGCGTGTAGGTGTAGCTGCCATCCGCGTTAATGTGGAAGTAGCCATACAGGCTGGCGACATCCGCGCCGAGCAGGACTGACTGCCGGTTAACAGCAGTGACGGTGATGGCGTCGCCGTCCGGATCGCTGTCATTGCTCATGACATTGCCGCTCACCACATAGCTGCCCGAATCCTCGACCACGCTGGCGGTGTCGTTAGCCGAGACCGGCGCATCCTGAACAGGGGCTACCGGAATGGTCAGGGTGGTGGAGTTGGTCGCCAGTTCGCCGGTGGCGTTTTCCTTGCTGGTCAGCGTTAGCTCAAGACTGTAGTTGCCAGAGAAATTGAGCGGCGGCGTGATCTTGAGCGTGCTGAGGTTCCAACTGGTGATATTGACCGAGGTATTGCCGCTGGTAGCGGTGAAAGTATTGGTGCCATCGGTCAGCACGGTGCCAACAAGCAGGTCGGTGGCGACCAGGCTGGCCATCGATTCCGAACCATCGCTGTCGGAAAGCGAGATCGTGATCGGCGAGATGGAGATGGCCGTGTCTTCAACGCCGCTGTTGCTGACCGGATAGTAGCCGGCGGTCGAGCTGCCGACGACCGCATCGTGAACGCCTCCCGCGGCCTCGACCGCTGCCAGTGAGCTGTAGATGAGGAAGTTGCTGCTGGTGAGCTCCAGTGCGGTGCCGCCATCAACCGAGAGGTAGGGCTTGAAGGCGCCAATGCTGTTGCCGTTATAGACCGCCCAGTCGATGGTGTAGTAACCGCTGACGGTGACGGTGTAACTGGTCGCGGTGATGTTGCCCCAGCTGTTGTATTGCTTGGCCATCAGCACCGTGCCCCCCACCACCAGCAGCGCGGTGTCATCCATGTAGGAGCTGAAGGTGTAGGTGTGACCCGCCTCCAGGTAGATAAGACCGGTGATCCGTGTCGCGCCGTCGGTGGGGATGCCGCTCGGATCGCTGTTGGTGTTGGCGGTGTAGTTCTGAGGCGTGGTGGAGATCGTGGTCGAGCTCGCCGTGTTTGCGTCGAGCAGGGTCAGCAGGCTTTGCACTTCGGCAAGCGTGTCCACCGTGGCGGTGGAGATGTTGCCGATGCTCGTGTACTGGCGCACGGTCAGACCATCGCTAGCCGGCGGTGTAACGATCAGCGTGGAGCCATCGATGACGGATACACCGCCCACCGTGAGCTTGGCGTCGTCGGCAACCGGGGTGATGTCGATGGTGACGGTGCCGGTCGCACTGCTGGTCGTCGTGCCGTCGTAGCCCTTGAAGGTGAAGGACGCGTAATCGTTCTTCATGTTGCCGGTGCCTGAGGCGCCGTAGATATCCGCACCCGATTCGTTGCTGTCCGGCACGAAGCGGAAGTAGCCGGAGTCGATGTCACTCTTCGAGATGTTCTGCCCGGCGGTGACCGAGACCCAGGCGCTTCCGTTGTAGTACTGCAGCGTGCCGTCGCTAGGCAGGGTGCTGACCTGCACATACAGGGTATTCGACGTATCCACATCCGAGATGCCGAACTGCGACCAGGAGAAAACATAGGACGTGTCTTCGGTGCCGGTCACCGCGACGCTGGTCGCACTGATTACCGGCGCATCGTTGGCGCCCGTGATGGTGATGGTGAGCGTGGAGGTGTCCGTGCCGGTGGAGTAGGTCTCTCGGTAGACAATGGTTTCGGTAATGCTCTGGCCCGCGGCGAGGTATTGCACTGCCGAATTGTTCACGGTGTAGGTGTAGGCGCCGGTCGAGGTGATCGTGAGCGTGCCGTAGTTGGTGCTGAAAGCCGTACCGACGGTTTGCGTCACCCCTTCGAAGCTCACCAGTGAGACCGACTTCGTGTTGCCCTGGTCATTGGTCAGCACATTTCCGGTCAATGAGGTCGTCGCATCCTCGGTGAGCGTGCCGGCGTCAGGGTCGGCATTGCCGGTGGTCGAGGTCTCGGCGATCGTGATTGTCGTGACATCGGTGTCGGTCAGCGAGCCGTCGCTGCTGGTCATGGTCAGATCTGCAGTGCCGGTCGTGCTGGCAGACGTGGTGCTGAACTTCAAGCCGTTTCCGGCCGCGTTCGTGCCGGTTGTCAGCGCCAGGTAGGTGTTGATGGCAGTGAGGGTTCCTGTCAGCGTCAGGGTCTGGACACCGCCCGTTGTGGATGTGCTGGAAGTGACGCCGGAGGCGGTCGAGCCGGTGGCGGCCAGTGTCCCATAGGCCGTGCTGACCTTGAAGGTCACCGTGATCGTCGAGGTGCCCGCATCCACGTCGGTGACAGACATTCCCCCCAGTGAGATGTAGGTCGTGCCCGTGGTCGGTGCCGAGGTCGAGAAAGTCTTGACCGTGTTCACCGGCGCGTCGTTCACCGGCGTGATGCCGAGCGAAAGCGTGGAGGAGGCCGACGTAGAGCCATCTTCCAGTACCGAATAGGTAGCTGTCGGAACGGAGCCGTTGTAGTTGCTTGCCGGTGTGAAGGTGTAAGCACCGTTGCTGCCGATCCTGAGGCTGCCTACGCCAGTGATCGTGGCTGTGGCGCCGGCTGAATAGGTCGTGCCGTTCCAGGTAAAGCTGCCGACGGTGAGGGCGCTGTCTACATCAGTGTCGTTGCTCAGCACATTGCCACTGACCGCCGTGTCTTCATTGGTGGTCGCGCTGTCCGCCGTCAGCACTGCCGCATCGTTGACCGGCGTGATCGTGATGGTTCGTGTGTCGACGTCGGTCAGTGCTGCACCACCGGTGTTGCCATTGTCATTGGTGGTCATGGTCAGCGTGACCGCTGCCGTGGCGTTAGTGGCCGGGGTGAAGACCGGCATGGAGCTGCTGGTGGCCAGATAGGCGTTCAGGCTGCTCAGAGTGCCCGTGAGCGTGAGTGCTGAAGTGCCGCTGCCGCTGATGGTGACGCCGGAGCCGGAGGTGGCCGCAAGGCTACCGCTGGAGACGTTCAGGGTCACACTCATGCTGCCCGAGGCCGCATCAACGTCCGCGACAGATAGACCACTCAGCTTGAGTGCCGTGTCTTCGACGGTGCTGTAGGAGGTGGCAAGGCTGTTCACCGGCGCGTCATTGACCGGCGTAACGGTAATGATGACTGAGTCGCTGTCCGTGAGCGTGCCGCCGCTGCCGGTATTTCCGCCGTCACTCGTGCTCATGGCGAGTGTGTCTGTGCCATTGAAATTGCTGTTAGGCACGTAATTCACGCTGGCAGCAAGGGTTGCATTGATCTGTGCCACCGTGCCGGTGAGGGTCACGATGCTGCTGCCGCTGCCGGCAATGCTTGCGCTGCCGCCGCTGACATTCAGGACGCCGTTATTCACGACTAGCGTGACTGTTAGCGAGCCTGTGCCGGCATCCACATCGCTGATCGAGAGGCCGGTCAGGGCTTTGCTTGTGTCTTCCAGCGTAGTGAAGGAGGCCGGCATCGTGTTCACCGGCGCATCATTGACCGCAGCAACCGTGACATTGACGGTAGCCGTCTCGCTCACGCCGCCAGAGGTGACGGTGTAGGTGAAGGAAGCCGCGCCGTTGTAGTTGGCTGTCGGCGTGAAGTCCAGCGTGCCATCGGCCTTGAGGGTCACCGAACCATTGGTGACGGCGACCGAGCCACCGACCGCGATGGCGGTGCCATTGATGGCGGTGATGGTGTGGCCGCTGTTCTCGAAGCTGTCGTTGCTATTGACGTTGATATTGACCGGCGTGTCCTCGTTGGTCGTTGCCGTGTCATTGGCAATATCCGCGACCGCATTGACGGTGATGGCAATGCTGTCGGTGTCGGAGAGCGCGCCGTCCGAAGTGACAACGGTGACCGTATCCGTGCCGTTGTAGTCAGCGGTGTTGGTGTAGGTGAGGCCGGCCAGAGCAGCGTTGATCTGAGTCGCTGTGCCCACCAGGGTGACCGTACCGGTCCCGTTGTTGGTGATGGTCGCACCACCCCCGGTGGTGACGGAGAGTGTGCCGTGGAGCACCGAGACGGTGGTGGTCAGCGAGGACGAGTCCACATCGGCCACCGACACGCCGGTGATGGCCTTGGCGCTGTCTTCGGCAACGGTCTGCGCACCGGCCACGGTATTGACCGGCGTGTCATTGACTGCAGCAACCGTGACATTGACGGTGGCCGTTTCGGTCACGCCACCGGAGGTGACGGTGTAGGTGAAGGAAGCTGCGCCGTTGTAGTTGGCCGTCGGCGTGAAGTCCAGCGTGCCATCGGCCTTGAGGGTCACCGAACCATTGGTGACGGCGACCGAGCCACCGACCGCGATGGCGGTGCCATTGATGGCGGTGATGGTGTGGCCGCTGTTCTCGAAGCTGTCGTTGCTATTGACGTTGATATTGACCGGCGTGTCCTCGTTGGTCGTTGCCGTGTCATTGGCAATATCCGCGACCGCATTGACGGTGACCGCAATGGTGTCGGTGTCGGAGAGCGCGCCGTCCGAAGTGACGACGGTGACCGTATCCGTGCCGTTGTAGTCAGCGGTGTTGGTGTAGGTGAGGCCGGCCAGAGCAGCGTTGATCTGAGTCGCTGTGCCCACCAGGGTGACCGTACCGGTCTCGTTGTTGGTGATGGTCGCACCACCGCCGGTGGTGACGGAGAGCGTGCCGTGGAGCACCGAGACGGTAGTGGTCAGCGAGGACGAATCCACATCGGCCACCGACACGCCGGTGATGGCCTTGGCGGAGTCTTCGGTGACGGTCTGTGCGCCAGCTACGGTATTGACCGGCGTGTCATTGACGGCGGAGACCGTGACATTGACGGTCGCCGTCTCGGTCACGCCACCGGAGGTGACGGTGTAGGTGAAGCTGTCCGTGCCATTGAAGTTGGCGTTCGGCGTATAGACCAGCGTTCCGTCTGCCGCGAAGCTGACCGTGCCGTTCGTGCCCTGGGTGACGGCGGTGACCGCACGGCCCGAGTTCTCGAAGGAGTCGGCGCTGGCGCCATTGGTGCCGGTGATTGCGTTGAAGGTGATTGCTGTGTCTTCAGCGGTGGTGACCGCATCGGCCACGATATCGGCGACGGCATTGACGGTGATGGCAATGCTGTCGGTATCGGAGAGCGTGCCGTCCGAAGTGACGACGGTGACCGTATCCGTGCCGTTGTAGTCAGCGGTGTTGGTGTAGGTGAGGCCCGCCAGTGCTGCGTTGATCTGGGCAGCGGTCCCCACCAGCGTGACCGTGCCGGTCCCGTTGTTGGTGATGGTCGCGCCGCCGCCGGTGGTGACGGAGAGCGTGCCGTGCAGCACCGAGACGGTGGTGGTCAGCGAGAACGAATCCACATCGGCCACCGACACGCCGGTGATGGCCTTGGTCGTGTCTTCGGTGACGGTCTGTGCGCCAGCCACGGTATTGACCGGCGTGTCATTGACGGCGGAGACCGTGACATTGACGGTGGCCGTCTCGGTCACGCCGCCGGAGGTGACGGTGTAGGTGAAGGAAGCCGCGCCGTTGTAGTTGGCCGTCGGCGTGAAGTCCAGCGTGCCATCGGCCTTGAGGGTCACCGAACCATTGGTGACGGCGACCGAACCACCGACCGCGATGGCCGTGCCATTGATGGCGGTGATGGTGTGGCCGCTGTTCTCGAAGCTGTCGTTGCTATTGACGTTGATATTGACCAGCGTGTCCTCGTTGGTCGTCGCCGTGTCATTGGCAATATCCGCGACGGCATTGACGGTGACAGCAATGGTGTCGGTATCGGAGAGCGTGCCGTCCGAAGTGACGACGGTGACCGTATCCGTGCCGTTGTAGTCAGCGGTGTTGGTGTAGCTCAGGCCCGCCAGTGCTGCGTTGATTTGGGCCGCCGTTCCCACCAGCGTGACCGTGCCGGTCCCGTTGTTGGTGGTCGTTGCACCACCGCCGGTGGTGACGGAGAGCGTGCCGTGGAGCACCGAGACGGTGGTGGTCAGCGAGGACGAATCCACATCGGCCACCGACACGCCGGTGATGGCCTTGGCGGTGTCTTCGGTAACGGTCTGTGCGCCAGCCACGGTATTGACCGGGGCGTCATTGGCTCCTTGGACTGTCACTGAGAGAGTGGTCGAGGCAGTTCCGCCTAAGCCGTCACTGATGGTGTAGGTGAAGGTGTCTGTCGTGGTCTGGCCTGCTGCTAGCGTTTGGGCACCTGCACCTGGCGTATAGGTGTAGCTACCGTTGGCGTTGATCACCACCGAGCCGTAGCTGCCGGCAACACTGCTGCCAACATTACCGGATGCCGAGGTCTGTGTGCCGGCCGCCACACCAACTACGGTGAGTGTGGTGTTGGCATCTGGATCGGAGTCCTGGCCGCTTGTGCCGGGAGTCACATTTCCAGTGATGTTGACTGCATCCTCGCTGACAGTAGCAAGGTCAGCCACAGCAACGGGAACATGATTGACCGAATAACTCTCGGTATCGGTAGCCGATGCGCTGTTGCCCGCGGCGTCCGTCGTGGTCACACGTGCGTCGATGGTGGCATTGCTGTCGGCAACCAAGTCTGCCCCCGGCACAGCGATGCTGAAGCCGAGCACCCCTGCGGTGCTGACGACGGCGCCGCTGAAGTCCTTGCCATTGACGGTCAGCGTGACGGTGTCGCCCACCTTGGCGTCGCCACCGACCACACCAGTGATGGCGATCGACTGACCGGCCTCGGTGGCGTTGATGATGTCGTCCGGCGTGATGTTGGCATCGAGGGTGATGGTCGGCACGGGCGGGGCGGTATCGACCGGCACGGAGTCCGTGCCTGCCGTGCCGGCATTGCCGGCGG